>NZ_BFFO01000001.1 GCF_003116835.1 Lactococcus termiticola
GGTGTTTTGGTATATTGAGAGCTTCTATAATCAAAATCGGATTCATCAAGGGCTCAATTATTTAACGCCCAATGAATTTGAACATAAACAACAAAAATTAGCCGCATAGGCAGAAAGGTAATTTACCTATTTTGGTGTCTAGTTTCTTGACTTAATGTCATACAGAATTTCATTTTTGTAACTGAATGAATAAAGGAGTGTATAGGCCTGATCCAGTATCTTTTTTTCTAAAGTAACAGGAGTATTGTAGTTATCATTTGCAGCATATACTCCTCCAAACTCATTATCCCAAAAATTATCTTTCAGAATTTTTTCTGTTGTTTCAATAATTTCTTTGCTACTATGCATTTTTTGTCTCCTTTAGTTTTATAGTAATAAGCACAGCTATGATTAATCCTATTGCTGATCCCACAGCTAAACCGTTAAAGCCAATAGATTGAAAAATTAATCCACCAATTGCTGATCCAAAAGTCAGCCCCAAGTATAAAGCAGAACTGTTAAACGCCATAACAGTTGACCTATTATCAGGAACAATACCAACGATGTATGTTGTCAAAGCAGTGACTCCAAATCCTTGAGCAACTGCTAAGACAATCAAACAAATAATGAGAAGCGTTAAGCTATTTTCGGAAAAACCCATTAAAATTATGAATAATATAGATATTATTCCGTTTACGATTACGCTTGTTTTATGCCCAATTTTATTCATCAAATTTCCGCCAAAAAAACTAGCTACGAAATTTGAAAGACCATAAGTTACAAAAATATAACCTATGGCTACTAAATTTAAATGAAACTTTTCATTTACAAAAGAGCCAAGAAAGGTATATATGCTATAAAAACCAAACATCCAAAATAGAGTAATAAGCAAGGCTGGGATTGCATTTTTAGTTTTAGCAACTGTTATGAAATTTGCAACATATCCTTTGTTCGTAGCTCCAGAGGGTTTTGTGCTGGGTAAAATAGTTAGCAGAATGATGAAAGCTAAAACAGCAATTCCTGCTGAAGCAAAGAAAGCCATATGCCAGTCACTAAGCTGAGAAAGAAATGTTCCTAAAGGAACTCCAACAGCAATGGATAAAGAAAGCGCCGACATAACAATACCCATCACTTTATTTAATTGTTTTCCTTCAAAGTATCCTCCAATAAAAGCCCAAACGTTGGGAAGAAATAATGCTGCACCAATTCCAGCAACCGCACGGAAAATATAAAAAGCAACCAATGAATTTGCAAAAGCACATAGCAAAGTCCCTATTAAGAATATACTAAGACCAGAGAGGAGTAATTTTCGGCGATTATACCGATCTCCTAAAGGTCCAAATATAGGAGCACCAAAAGCATAGCAAAGCGCATAAATTGTTACTCCTAAAGCCGTTTGACTGATTGAGCTCCCAAACTCACGTGCAATTTCAGGAAGTAGTGGAGAGATGATGAAGGAATCAGCTCCTGAAGTAAAGACAGCGATGAATAATCCAGCTATAATGATTGTTTTTTTAAATGTCATCATCGGCACCTCTTAGTTTTTCAATTATATTTTCCGCAGCACGTTCGGCACCATTTACCCATGGAGCGATTTTCGAATATACTTTTAATGCTTCTTTTTTATAGTTTTCATTGTCAATAAATGGTGCAATCTCTTTCTTTAACTCAGCAATGTTGAGACCAATGTTGGTTTTGAATCCCAATGCTTTTAATTTTTCTAACTCTTCCCATTCATGATATTCTTTTTTTGAACTCAAAACGAATATTGCGGGCACTTTTAAGGCGCATAATTCTGTTACACTAATCCATCCAGGATGTGATAACATTAAATTACTTCGCGTCAATAAGCCATACCAATCAGGTAAATAATCAAGGCAAACCATTCCTTCTGGAACTTCGAATTTTTCTCGTGCCAACAAAACCATTTTTATTGCTGAATTGCATTTATGCAATTCTTTAAAGAGTTCAACATATGCGTCTTGCATTGCATATTTATTTTCTACAAACATAGACGTGCCACCTATTGCTGCAACGATGAGAAAATCAGATTTTTTTATTCCTTCTTTTTCTAAAAAGGAGGTCATATCCATGATTTCATTTGTTGGGCGAATCATCGGACCAATAAATTTTGCTTTTCCAGTTGATAAAAAATTAGAAAAGACGGGTGAATTATCTATGCCTTCAACGTAAGGACAGTCTGTTAAGATTTCATCTGCTTCCGTAATAGCCCAATTATAAATAATATTATTTATATATTTTATTGACTCCAATTCCTTTGATTCAAACTCAAAACCTGCTTCTACAAATTGATCTTCAGTCATAGAAGCGAATGGCATATTAAATCTCTCTGTTACAAATACTGATGGAATTTTTCGTATTTTAGCTGCAAATATTCCACTAGCATCTAAATCTGAAACAACAAGATTGATTTTATTGTTTTCAAATTCCTTGAGCAAAAGCAGTACTTTATTACTATTGAAAAATGACTTCCCGAGAAAATTAGGAATTGTTGACTCCCATGTAAGTTTCCCTCCTAACGCTGAATGCTTAGAGTAATCATCCACTTTATTCGGTTTAAGATTTATTACTGTAGCTCCAATGCCCTCAAATAATTGTTGGAAGGTATCTTGCACTGATTCTAAATATACGTAAATATTGATATTTGGATTTTTAGCATATATCGCTTGTGCCACAGCAAACATTCGCATACTATGCCCTGTCCCTGTCCCTGTCGGGACTAATGCAATATTATTTTTCATTTATAACACACTTTCTATTATCTTATCTTTTAATACAATGGAGTCCTCTGGAATAATAGTTCCATCCCGAATCCTCGCTCCTAAAAGAATTAAAGAATTTTTACCGACTTTTACATTATTTCCAATATGAATACTGTCAACAATTGTAGGAAGTGATAGTTTTTTATAATCATGACTAATTGAAACCAAAGTTACCTTGTCTGCGATTAAAGAATTGTTTCCAATATTAATTCCTCCCGAACTCTCAAAAACACAATTATTCCCAATATATGACATGTCGCCAAGCTTTATTCCTGCATTCGGGAAAGCTGAGGATCTTTTGCCTTGGAGTATGGTATCGTTTCCTATTTGACTATCATCAAATTTTTGAGTTGTCAAATTCAGATACTTTTTTGTATAATCAGGACGATGGTTTGAATAATCTGCTTTGACTTTTGAAAGAAACTCTTGAAATACTGGGAATTTATCTATAATTGAATTTCTTACTTTCAAAATTTTTGCTGGATTTCCAATGACTATTGTATAGTCTGCAACATTATCTCTTACAAAACTTCCAGCACCTATAATGCAACCTTCTCCAATCTTAATGCCTTGCTGAATCGTTGCTTTTGCACCCACCCAAGAAAATTTATTGATACGTACAGGATGATCCCTAGTTCCTAGAATTTTTACTCCAGTAGCAATTTCTACTGATTGATTAATCTGAGCATTTTGAATTTGGCATTTAAACCCTATAAATACATTTTCAAGTATGATAGAATTCGTTATAACTGAACCATATCTAATCCAAACCCCATTGTCAGCTATTGCTGTTTCTGATATTTCTACTCCACTTTCGACGAAATTTAATGTTGATGTGTTAAAAGTCATATTTCCACCTCTTTTTACCTTAATTGTAAATGGATAATTTTTTCTTATCAAGTGAAGTAAAGCATACCAGTAACAAGGTTTATACTGCTTTTATCCTCTCTATATTTTTAGATACATGGTATAATATTTGTATCATGAAAAACGAATATATTTCGAGTGCCACGACTCACTTTGAAGTTTGCCCACTTGACACAACGATAAAAATTTTGTCTGGGCGTTGGAAATCAATAATCATTTGCAGATTAATGCAAGAAAATTTGCATTTTAATGAGCTCAGTCGACGTATTCCTGATTGTACGAGAAGAATGCTTGCATTGCAATTGAAAGAGTTAATTGAGGCTGGTATAGTGTATAAAAATAAAACTTCTGAGCTGACAACTTTTAATATTGAATATTCTCTTACTGATATTGGAAACAGTCTACTTCCAGTTATTTCAGAAATGAATGAATGGGGAAGCAAATATTTACTAGCAAACGAAGAGTTGACAGAATCAGAATAACTTGCCCAAACTCATCAAATGGATTGATTTTGGATTTGGACGACTGATTATCTCAGAAAACAGATTTTGCTCCAACAAATCTTGTCAAAGCGTAAATAAAAAAGCCGTCAAATCTGACGACTTTCCCATGTTTTTCAACTCATTTTATCGATTTACCACCACAAAGTTGACAAAGACATTATCATTTATTTCCTCAAAAATAGAATTGAGATATCCCCATCTCAATTCTTGTTCTATACGTTCTAAAAGTCCAACTTTTAAGGGTTGGTTCATTTCGTGAATTTTTTTGTGAACTTTTTGTTTGTTTTTTGATTTTATTGTTTTCTAGCCCACAGTTGAGCTATTCATGCCTTATTTGCTGATATTATATCAAAAAAAACTGGTCAGCAAAATGCTCAACCAGAAATTTATCTTTTTTATTTAATAATGTTCGTCTTTACTTCCAGCCCAACTCAGGTGCAATCTCTTTCACTACTCCTTCGAGAAGGTGGAGATTATAGTCTACACCAAGACTGTTAGGAATGGCAAGAAGAAGCGTATCTGCTTCTTGGATTGCCGTGTCTTCCTTCAGCTCTTTGACGAGTGTCTCCACATCGCCTACATAGTCACGACCAAAGATGGTTGGATTGCTGTAGTTTTCAAAGTAGCCGACAGAATCCTCACCATTGCGGCGGCCGCCGAAATGGTAGAGATCCTTGTCATTTCGGATTGGAATGATTGAGCGCGTCACCAAGGTTCTTGGCTCAAAGTCATGACCAGCCTCGGCCCAAGCCTGCTTATATAGACGGAGCTGCTTAGCCTGCTGAACATGGAAAGGGTCTTCACTTTCATGGTCAACCAGAGTCGAGCTCATCAAGTTCATACCGTGCTCAGCCGCCCAAAGCGCCGTCTTCTGAGAGCCAGCACCCCACCAGATTCGCTGGCGGAACTTAGGAACATAAGGTTCTAGTCTCAAGAGACCTGGCTTTTGTGGAAACATTGGACGAGGATTAGGCTCAGCAAAAGGCTTACCACGGAGAAGATCAAGAAACTCTAAGCCACGCTCACGCGCGATGTTTTCCATCTCCTTCTCAGTATAATCATAGCCAAAGTGTTGCCAACCATCAATCACTTGTTCAGGTGAACCACGGCCGATACCGAGCTGTATTCGACCACCAGCCATGATGTCAGCAACAGAGGCATTTTCAGCCATCATCGCTGGATTTTCATAGCGGAGATCGACCAGGCCGGTCCCGATTTCCAATGTCTTGGTCCTTGCCCCAATCGCCGAGAGCAGGGGATAAGGACTTGCAATCTGCTGGGCAAAGTGATGGACCCGGAACCAGGCCCCATCGAGGCCGATTTGCTCAGCTCCGACAGCCAGCTCCAGCGACTGCTGGTAGGCCTCTGTTGCCGATGAAACCGGCCCAGGACCGTCATGCCAAAATCCAAAACTCAAGAATCCAATTTTTTTCATGAAAGACTCCTTTATGTTTGTTTACGTTTGTAAACTTATTTTAACCCATCTTTCTATTGAAGTCAAAAAATCAGCTTGCAAAGACAATCCGGTTGATAGTGTTCGTAATGCAGGTCTGGAGGACAATGCGTTCTCCGCCACCAGCACCAGTGATTTGGTCCCAGTAGTCGACCTTATCATTGACACCAATGGCGTGGTCGTCTACATCCACTGTCCCGTTCACGGTATAGTTACGGGATTGTCCGTTGCTATCGACCACCGTGATAACCTGGCCCGCCGAAAGACTCAGCACCGGTGCAAAGGCACCGTACTCGTGGCCGATAAAGTGGGTTGAGAGGCCGTCAGCAACGTTACCGCTAGCTTCTCCCCCCCAGGTTGAGGCCTGGCCAGGATTGCTGTCGATGGCTGCCTGACCGCCAGCACGGCCTCCCATGGCGTAATGGTAGCTAGCACCTAGGAAGCTGATGGTCTGGCTGACGACTGCTGGGGCGGGAGCTGGAGCGACTTCTGGAGCAGGAGTAGGGGCAGGACTGGGAGCTTCTACGATGGCTTCGGCTTCAGCGGCGGGCTCTGGGGCTGGTTCTGGCTCTGGAGCCGGAGCGACCTCTTCTACAGGCTCTGGTGCAGGCTCTTCTACTACAGCTTCGGGAGCAGGAGCTTCTACTGCTGGCTCAGAGGGGGCTGGGGCAGATTCCTCGGTCTTTTGCGAGCTTGATTTTGGCGGGGCTTGGCTGGATTGCTGCTCGGTCTTGACTTCTGGTTGAGAAGCGACCTGATCATTTCTCGTAAAGGCAAAGGCGAGGAAGCCTGAGGAGAGGACGGCGAGCGTGCTCAGTGTAACTAGGATTTTTTTGTTGATCATAGGACTTCCTTTCTTTATTTTCTGAATCATCTATCCTAATTCCATTATAGACGCTGTTTTCGATATTGTGAAACCATATACATGAAATAAAGATTTGAATTAAATTAGAAAACTCTAATTTATGAAATATGTTAAAATAGGGACATGGATAAAATCATTAAATCAATTTCAGAAAACGGCCACTTCCGTGCCTTCGCCCTCGATAGCACCGAGACCGTCCGTAAAGCACAAGAACGTCATGACAGCATGCCGACTTCGACCGTCGCCATGGGCCGAACCCTGATTGCCGGCCAGATTTTGGCGGCCAATGAAAAGGGCGACGCAAAGATTACCGTCAAAGTCTTGGGCGACGGGGCCATGGGAGCCATCATCGCTGTAGCCACACCAGACGGTAAGGTCAAGGGCTACGTGCAAAACACAGATTTAGACTACAAAAAAGCCTCTACGGGAGAGGTCTTGGTGGCACCTTTTGTCGGCAATGGCTTCTTTGTCGTCATCAAGGACATGGGCCTGAAACAGCCTTATACCGGCCAGGTTGACCTGATTACCGGCGAGATTGCTGAAGACCTGGCCTGGTATTTCCTCAGCTCTGAGCAGACGCCTGCCTCTGTCGGGATGAGTGTCCTGCTCGATGAAGGCAAGGACAGCGTCAAGATTGCCGGTGGCTTCATGCTCCAGGCCCTGCCTGGTGCGACCGATGCAGAAATCAGTCAGATGGAGGCCAATATCAAGGCCATGCCTGCAATTTCTCAGCTTTTGGAGAAAGAAAAACCTCTGGAGAGTATCTTGGCCAGCATCTACGGCGAAATTCCCTATAAAATTTTAGATGAGTCTGGCCTCAGCTTTGACTGCGATTGCTCAAAGGCAAGATTTGCTGAGGGCATCAAGTCTATCGGTGCCGCTGAAATTACGGCCATGATCGAAGAAGACCATGGGGCTGAGGTGGTCTGCCAGTTCTGTAATCGGAAGTATCATTACTCTGAAGAGGACTTAAACGACCTCATTTTAGATGGAAAATAAGTTCATTTCCTTAGAAAACAAAAAATAGCCAAATCGGCTATTTTTTTCATAATTAAGCATTTTCAACCGCAGTCTTGATGAAGTCTGTATAGAGCTCTTCAGGACGGTTCGGACGAGATTGGAGTTCTGGGTGGTACTGGCAGGCCACAAAGAATTTGTGATCTGTCAACTCAACGATTTCAACCAGGCGGTTGTCTGGTGAAACACCTGAGAAAGTGAAGCCTGCAGCTTCAAAGTCTTCACGGTATTTATTGTTAAATTCATAACGGTGACGGTGGCGTTTTTGGACCACTTCTGCATTGCCATAAGCCTTCGCTGCCCGTGATTCTGGCTTAAGCTTAGCTGGATAGAGACCGAGGCGGAGGGTGCCGCCCATGTCTTCGACATCAATCTGGTCACGCATGATGTCGATGACGGGGTAGGCTGTCTCAGGGTTCAGTTCTGCTGAGTTGGCGCCGTCCATGCCGAGGACATTACGGGCAAATTCGACACAGGTCAGCTGCATGCCAAGACAGATTCCCAGCATTGGGACGTCATTTTCACGGGCGTATTGGATGGCTGCGATTTTTCCTTCTGTCCCGCGCTGCCCAAAGCCACCAGGGACGATGATTCCGGCTGCATCGCCAAGGCGCTCAGCAACGTTTTCAACGGTAACGTCGTTTGAGTTGACCCAATCCAGATCAATCTCAGCGTCCGAAGCATAACCAGCGTGCTTGAGGGCTTCAACAACTGAAAGATAGGCATCAGGCAGTTCGACATATTTACCGACCAGGGCAATCTTAACCTTCTTCTTAAGGTTCATGACATGATCAACCATGGCTGACCAGTCAGTCATGTCGGCTGGAGCGGCATCAAGCTTGAGATGGTCGCAGACAATCTGGTCCATGCCTTGAGCCTGAAGATTGAGCGGGATTTGATAGAGGTGATCGACGTCGAGCGATTCGATGACAGCTTCTGCTGGCACATCACAGGTGCTGGCAATTTTATTTCGGATGTTCTGGGTAATCGGTACTTCCGTCCGCAAGACCAGCATATTAGCCTGGATACCGTATTCACGCAAAGTCTTAGTCGCATTTTGTGCAATCTTAGTCTTAAGTTCTCCAGCTGCCTTCAAGTGAAGGATTGGAACAGTGTGGATATACATGACATTTTCTGAACCCACTTCAGACTTCATCTGACGAAGGGCTTCAATAAATGGCAATGACTCCATGTCGCCGACCGTCCCACCGACCTCAGTAATGATAACATCCGCATCTGTCGTCGTTGCTGCCCGCTTGATTTTTTCCTTGAGCATGTCGGTCACGTGAGGAACCATTTGAACGGTTGCCCCAAGATACTCACCACGGCGTTCCTTGCGAAGAATTTCTGAATAGACCTTCCCAGAAGTGACATTAGAAAACTTATTGAGGTTGATATCGATGAAACGCTCGTAGTGACCGAGGTCAAGGTCGGTTTCGGCCCCGTCATCTGTAACAAAGACTTCGCCGTGCTGGTAAGGACTCATCGTGCCTGGGTCGATGTTCAGGTATGGGTCAAATTTTTGGACCGTGATCTTAAGACCGCGGTTTTTGAGCAGACGTCCAAGTGACGCTGCGACGATCCCTTTACCCATTGAAGATGTTCCACCACCAGTGACGAAAATGTATTTAGTTGCCATCAATTCTCCTTTTTTCTTTGCAATGTTCTGGGAAAATAAAAATAAGCTCCCTCGATAGGGAGCTCCTGTTACCGCAAAAGCGGTGCCCGAACATTATTATATCAAATTTTTGAATTCTGTCAAATGGGGATGGAACTACTATGCCACTTCGGGAAATCGGGCTGATAGCTTCGTTAATTAGAATCCATGTTTTTTTGATAAAGACGATTTTTCCCATCTTTCTGCTGGAGAAAATTTAAATAGACATATTTCCCCTTGAAGTCTGCATTTTCATAAACAAACTGTGCCTCTAAGCTATCCACAAATTGAAAATCGGGACCATCTATAGATTGCATCCCCAAGTCAATACTGGCAGGATAACCATATTTTTCAAAGACTGTATCTAGCGTGACACCACCTGCACCCGTCTTGCTATCACCTACTTTAAGACGTTTATAATCACCTGCTGTCAAAGGATTTTTAAGACCAGCAATATCCGTATTTTTATTGCCTAGATTATACTCCTCGGCAAACTTCAAACGATAAGAACCATCTGTCTGCTTTGCAAAAGTCAGTTCAACCTGTCTTATATTTTGTGAGTTATTCTCATCTCGGACAGTATACGTGATGTCTTTATTTCCTGAATCAACTGGAGTTACCTGCTGAGGCTGGCCATATTTTCGGATAATCTCATCATAGCTTGTGCCACCAGCTGATGTATCAGAATTTCCTATTTTTAGTGCCTCAAAGTCACGAATGGTCCAATTAAAGGCCGGTCCTTTGGAGACTTGATAACGAGGATGACCTGCTAGAAGTGCTGTTTTTCGACCTCCAGGTATTAGAAAAATGATCAAAAGTACCGCTACAAGACCAACAGCTGTAATTCCTAAAACAACATATTTAGCTTTAGAAGTCTTTGCTTCACTCTGAATAATCCCTGATTCAGCAAATTCTGTATTTTTGGACATTTTGTAATCTTTCACTTATAAACCGCCCGCTCACCACCAATCAGCTTGGGCCGGCTCTTCAAAGCCGTCACATGAGCCCCGCCGAGCTCATGAATCAGAGGTCGCAGCGGGATTTGGACATGCTTGACATGCTGGCCAATGGCCGTGTCGCCGATGTCTAGGCCAGCGACAGCAGTAATCTGCTCGACTTCTACAGGCTCATTAAAGAGCTTGTAGGCCGCAACTTGTCCCGCACCTCCTGCATGAAGTTGAGGGATGACTGAAACCTCTTCATAGGCAAACTTTTTAGCTGCTTCCCGCTCAAGGAGGAGGGCCCGGTTGATGTGTTCACAGCCCTGGACGGCCAAGTAGATGTCTCGTTTTTTCAAGGTCTCATAAATCACGCCCACGACAGCCTCGCCGATTTCAGCTGAGCTAGCCTTGCCAATCAGTCCGCCGTTGACCTCAGAGCTCGATAGACCGAGAACAAAGAGCTGGCCTGCTTTGATACCAGAGCGGTCGATGATGTCTTCAATTATAATTTTTGTATCGTCTTTAATTTTTTGCAAGTCCATGAAGGAGACCTGTTCTTTCTAAAATATTGGCAAGGATGAGACCAACGAGATAGCCGACCGTCGTCTGAATCATATTGGGGATATTGGTCAGCGGATTAATCGCCGCCGCAAAGCCAAAGAGGACCCAGCTCGCCAGGAAATAACCCCCCACCATAATGACGCCGGAAATCAGCCAGTTAAGCCAGCGTGAGCGGGTCAGTGCCCCCGTATAACCCTGGAGGCCATGGATGACCAGCGAGAAAAACATCCACTGGGGAAAGCCACTGGTCAGGTCAGTCAGAAAGGCCGCCAGGCCACCAACAATGGCTCCCTCCTTCTTACCAAAGCTAAGAGCTACGGTGAAAATCCCTGCATCAAGCAGGGTCACATAGCCATTGACCGCAGGGATTGGGATCTGTACAAAGCGACCGACAACAAAGGTCACAGCAGCTAAAAGGCCAAGGATGGCAATCTGCCGGGTAGTGTATTTCATTTTTTATTTTCCTCTAGCGGCGAGGACCTGCTCAAAGTCGACGCCGTATTTCTTATCTGCTTCTTCTGGTGTTGCTTCGATGCTGGCCAGTACAAAGTCCACAGCAGACTCAGCCGAGGCCTCAAGGCTTTTGCCATTGACCAGCTCTGCCGTCAGGACTGAGCCAAAGATATCGCCCGTCCCGTGATAGTGGCCGGGGATTTCCTTGGCAAAATAGGTCTGGAGGTCGCCCTCGCCTTCGCTGGTCGCCACACCAATCTTGCCGGCTTCATACTGGACACCAGTCAGGACGATTTGCTTGGCCCCTTGACGGCGAAGTTTGCCAATAAGCTCTTGGACAAATTCTTCAGTCTGCAGACCTTCTGGATAAGGCGTGTCAGTTAAGAAGCAGGCCTCTGTGATATTGGGCATCAGGACATCAGCAAAATCAATGACCTCCTTCATCTTTTCAACAAAGGCCTGGTCAAAGACAGAGTAGAGCTCGCCATTATCTGCCATAACAGGGTCAATGACGACGAGATTATTTGCTTTCTTATAAATGCTGGCAATCTCACGCAACAGGTCAATCTGCTCAGCCGAGGCCATAAAGCCTGAATAAATGGCATTAAAATCAAGCTCCAGCGGTTCCCATGCCTTGAGGATGTTTTTCATTTCATCCGTCAAATCCAGATAGGTAAAGCCTGTGAAACCGCCCGTGTGAGTGGACAAGAGGGCTGTCGGCAAGAGGCGGGTTTCCACGCCATAGGCCGACATGATAGGCAGAGCAACAGTGAGTGAGCAGCGACCGACGCATGAAATGTCGTGGACGGCGAGTACGTTTTTATTTGTCATAAATGACCTCCCTTAAATAAAGCCCTTCTGCTGCTGCAGTCGGGCCAGCTAAATCCCTGTTTTTACTTTCTAAAATCTTGTCAATTTGTTCAACCGGCATCCGGCCATTCCCGATTTTTAAGACCGTGCCAACCATGTTTCTGACCTGCTTGTAGAGAAAGCCATTGCCCCGAAAAATGAACTTGTAGCTGTCCTCTCCCGTCTTGATGAGCTCAGCCCTCGTAATGGTCCGGACCTTGTCGTCAACCGATGAACCCGAAGCCGTAAAACCTGTAAAGTCATGGGTCCCAATGAGCCTGGCCATGGCCTCCTGCATCGGCTTTTCATCCAGCCGATAGCGGAAAAAGGCTTGATAATGACGTTTGAAAGGGCTCCGTACCCGACCGTTTTCCAGCAGGTACTCGTAGATTTTCTCGTGGGGCTCGAATCGAGCATGCCAGTCGTCAGCGACCTGCTCGACGCTATGGACAGCGATGTCCTCCGGCGTCTGCGTGTCCAGTGCAAAGCGGAGTCGCTCCAGGTCACGTGCCACGCCCTTGAGGTCAAAGTGGATGACCTGGGCCAGGGCATGAACCCCACTATCCGTGCGACCAGAACCCTGGAGGATGACCGGCTCATGCGAGTTCAGCCGGGTCAGCACCTTTTCAATTTCAGCTTGGACGGTCCGCTGGTTTTCCTGGCTCTGAAAGCCCGCAAAATCCTTGCCGTCATACGCGATGATTGCCTTGTATCTCATGGCTTTAATTATACCACATTGGAAGGGCTTTAATTTATGTCAGATTCTTTCTTTGTAGTTAATTTTTTGGAATGTTTTAGAGGGAGAAGCTTTGCTTGAGGGCTTTCTCTATGGGACTGTTATAGCCAGAAAAAATTGATGCCCCTGACTTTTTCATAGAGGCTGTGATTTTAGGAAAGTAAAAGCCCAAATCTAAGATTTGGGACTTCTATATCTGGTGATTATCTTGCAATTAAATAGCCTTGAAGCGTTTTAATGCCAAAATAATCAGTGGAACTAAAATAAGAATGATGATAATCCCTGGTAAGGCGGTGACAAAGGAAGCTGTCAACCAGATTTGCATAGAATAGTGTCCTACTGCAAAAAACAGTGCATTAACTAGCCCTGAAACTACACGGCCAACAATCATTGCAATAATCAATGAAACATAAAGTTTTACCGTAGCATTTTTAATGTTCAAGTACTTCATGCAAAGTGACGCAACCAGTCCATAAGCCGCAAGTTCAAAAAGCATTGCAGGCAGGAAGAGGACAGGAGGCATTCCTGTCAAAAGGCTTGATAGAAGCGGGGTCAAAACACCCGCTAAAAAGCCATAGAGAGGACTAACAATTAGTCCACACATCAAAACGGGGATGTGCATAGGTAGAAAGGCCTGCCCACCGTCTGGCAGTGCATGAAAGGCAATAGGCAAAACAATCCCTATTGCAATAAAAATTGCTGTTATGGTTATTTTTTTTGTATTAGTCATAAAGACTCCTTTTTTGATGCATCGAGTATAAAATCAGACATTGATTTTGTCTTAAATTTTTCAAAATAGCTTGCTTCCATCGGTAGCCACTCATCTACAAACCTTGGATAAAGCCTTGCATTGCGTTGCATCAAACGTCGTTTCTGCTCAGTCGAAGAGCAGGAAAGAAAGATTTTTAGGTCAGAATAATTGCCAAAATAAGGATGCATACTGTAGACCCCTTCAACGATAATCAGCTTCGACTGCCTCAGGCCTCGAGGCTCACTCAGTTGCTCTGAGACACAGTCATAAGGACGATAGCTAAAGCTTGTTCCAAGATGATTAACAACCTCTTCCTTAAAACGTTCGTAATCAATGTTACCGCCAACTTCTGACAATCTCTCAGCTGTTCGTTGTTCAGGGCGGAGAAAGAAATCATCCATATGAATAACTTCAGCCCCATACTTTGACTTCAGCAGGTCAGCAAGACTTGTCTTCCCAGAAGCCGCACCGCCTTCAATCGTGAGAATAGTGGGCTTTGAAGCTACCGATAGAAGCGCTTCAATTTTTTGAAAAATTTCGTTCATTAGAAAAGATGCAAGTAATATTTAACAAAGAGTGCTGCAAGAATCGCTCCAACAAATGGTGCAGTCCCAGGAACCAGCAGTCCATATTGCCAGTCATTATTTGCTTTATTTTTAATAGGCAAGATTTGATAGGCGAGACGAGGACCGAGGTCACGAGCCTGGTTCATGGCGAAACCAGTTGTACCACCAAGCCCCATACCGATTGCCCAGACAAGGAGACCAACGCCGAGTGGCAACCAAGCATCTCCTCCATGCTTAGAAATTGCAAGAATAGAGGTCAGGAAAATCATCGTCAAGAAACATTCGACAAACCAGTTACGAGGAAGGTTACGCATGTTAGGGTTGGTTGAGAAGATATTACGGACAGCAATAGGGTCAACTTCTTGCTCAGAAGCCTTGAAGTGATCGGCATGCATGAACCAAACGATGATCGCACCAACAAATGCACCCAGCATTTCAGCAATCACGTAAGGAACGAATGAAGACCATGGAATGAGTCCAAGAATAGATTGAGCCAAGGCCATGGCAGGGTTGATACAAACACCACCGAAAATCCAGAGGACAATGGAGATACCAAAGGCCCAAGTGGAGATAGCAAAGAGGTGGCCAGAATGACGGTATTTAGTGTTGACGAGAACTTCGTCAGAGTGAACACCGACACCGAAGAGGATCATCAGCATCGTACCTAAGAATTCGTTGATTAAGTGTGTTAAAAGCAAAGTATAATAGCTCCTTATATAATATATTTTTTGTTTTTCGTTAATGTACGGTAACCGCAAGTCCGTCAGGAATCACAGTAACCTTTGCATCTTCACCCTCGATTTCAATCGCACGCTTGTAGGCAGAATCAAAATCGTGGAAGCTTTCCATGTGGAAGTCTTCAATCAGCTTGTCATCAGCTTCTGAGACATAGAGCACATGGTGATGCATCAGAATCCTAGCAAAAATTTGTGCTGTCCACTGGTCTGCAATGGTCTCTAGGCGAGGTGTATTTGCTGCTTGTTCATAGAAGTCCTTTGGATCTTCAACATCAGCAAGATTCCGGTAGAAGCCTTCTCCACCGTGCCCATCACGCGTACCAGCAACCATGATAATGACATGGCCTTCTTTATTCGTAGCTTCAGCAGCAGTCATCCCCTTGACAGCCTGATAGACGTTCTGGTCAAGCGGATAGCCTGCATTAGTAGAAATGGCAATATCAGAAGGAATGGCATCAACTACGGCTAAATCTCTGACAAAGTCACAACCTTTTTCATGAGCTGCTTCCATATCTCCGGCAAATGAGGCAATGATTTTTTTATCTCCATCAAGAACGACATTCAAGATAAAGGCTAATCCAGCTGTACGGGCTGCATAGACCATGTCCTGATGAATGAGATTGCCCTTAATAGATCCAGCACGAGAATGTTCATCAGCGATGAATTCACCTGAGTGGTTGGCCATGATGGTCTTGTATGAAGCAACACCAGGCAATACTGCCTTACGCCCTCCAGAAAATCCCGCAAAGAAATGACACTCGATAAAGCCTTCAGAAATAAGCAAGTCTGCTTCAACCGCATGCTTGTTGATAATGCAGTCACCACCAGAAGGAAGCTTACCAATATTGACAAACTGTGAATCATCTGTAGAAACTGACATCACAATCTTTTCGTTATTAACGATTTCTTCGCCATACTTGTCGACTAATTCTTCACGTGTTGACTCTCTGTGGAAGCCAAGTGCTACGAGAATCGTAATGTCTGCATCAGGTTCTACTTCACGGATACGGCGTAGGAGAATCGGTGTGATAATTTTTGAAGGAACAGGCCGTGTATGGTCAGAAGAGATAATTGTAATCTTCTTCTTTCCTTTAACGAGTTCCTCAAGCTTTGGACTTCCGATAGGATTGTCTAAAGACTTTTCGACAGTCTCTTCTTGACTGAGCGGATTATTAAAGCTTTCCGCTTTTGAGACCAGCTCTCCGGCAAAGTTCTTGTCAGGAATGTTGGCTGTGATGGTCTTTGTGTCATAAGGTAGTTTAATCTCTACCATTTTCTTCTCCTTTATACTAGATTCTCTTTACAATTAAAATTCCATGTTGACTCTTTTAGCAATGAAATTTAATTTTTTGTACTTTATTATGATACTCCTCTAGAATTTTTTCACAAAGTACATTTAATGTATAATTTTTTTGTTTAGAATTAAAGTCTACATTTGTTGACGAGAAGGAGACAGAGCCGTCTCTACACAGCTTTTGACTTCCTATAAAGTCGGGCCTCCTCACGGCCTTCCCGGAATTCTCAGCTCACACTTAATCGTCAGCTTTTCGTTTCACGCTCACCATTGTCTGGACACTTTCTATTTTTGCTCTTATTATTTGTTTGTGCTCCTTTTTTAGCAATCATAAAGTAAAATAAACCTCTTCTCGCTAGTTTTCTAAAATTCAAAACCAGCCCTAAAAGGACTGGTCTTGATTTGTGATGATTTACTTGAGAATCCCCTACTCACTCGGAAAGCCCCAGCTTCCACAAAAAAAGCAGGAGCCTCAAGCCCCTGCCTCTTATCGATTAAACTGCTTCAACTGCCTTGCAATATCCCGGTTCTGCTCCTTACGACGGATGCTTTCCCGCTTGTCATACTCCTTCTTGCCTCTAGCAAGGCCCATGAGAACCTTGGCAAAGCCATTTTTCAGATAAACCTTGAGGGGAATGAAGGTAACACCGCTTCCTGTAAGCTCTCGCTCAATCTTTTGGATTTCACGTTGCTTTAGTAAAAGCTTACGAGTCCGCATTTCATCGACATTGAAGATATTGCCCTGTTCAAAAGGAGCAATATGGACATTAGAAAGCCAGACTTCCCCATTTCTTACCCGGGCAAAGCCATCTCTGAGCTGGATTCTAGCCTGGCGAACTGACTTGATTTCAGTCCCCGTCAGCACAATGCCAGCCTCAAAGGTCTCAAAGACCTCATAGTCATGCCTGGCCTTCTTGTTTTGGGCCAGGGGCTTGTCTTCTATATTTTTTTGCATGCTTATCCTTTAGTTTGGGGCACCGGTATTATTTTCTACCACCTGATTATTCGTCTGACTCGCAGTATAAAACTTGCTCATCAAGTCAGCCTTAGACAACTTTTCTTTAAGCGTCCAGTTGATGTTATTCCAATCCCCATCAAAGCTTGAGCCAGTACCTGGAGCATACATTTCGATGCTGTCTCCATTAACAAGGACTTTGACGGTGTTTCTTTGTTTGACAAGTGACAGGCCTGCATAACTATCGCCAGTCTTTTGGCCATTAGTATAAAGGCGGGCACCATTTGGCCCTTCATTGATGATATAAAAGGCTCCTCCTCCTTGATTAAAGAAGACAAACTGGCCTTCTGGATTTTGCAACCATGCGGCATAGAGTTTTGCTTGAGCTGTTACATCCAATGCGTCAAAACTTAGCTCTGCCTGTTTTTCTGAAGATGAGCTTGATGATGAGGCTACTGTTGACGAGCTTGATACTGTTTCTGAGCTTGAAGCAACAGGCTTCTGCTCAGCAGTCTTGCTCATGCTTGATGAACTCTTTTTAGCTGATGAAGATGAAGCTGCTGATTTATCTGAATGGCCCCCTCCACAAGCGGCAAGTGTGAACATCGTAAGAGTGGCGAGTGAAAGCATTGCGATTTTTTTCATTTCTTATCCCTCAATTTCTAAATAGTTCTCTACATATATTATAGCATGATTCAAAAAAAGCCGCATCCACTGTGCGACTTTTTCATTTATCCAAGTTTGCTGGCCACATTATCAAGCAATTCCTGGATTCCTCCAGAATTTGAACCACCTGCCATGGCCATGTCTGGCTTACCGCCACCACGACCATCGATGAATGGAGCGAGTTCTTTAATCAGGTTGCCTGCCTTGATATCAGCAGACTTGCTGGCTACGAGAAGGCTAACCTTTTCGCCAATCTTAGCAACGAGGACAAGGACATCTGAGAGCTCTTTTTGCTTCCAGAGGTCAGCAAGGCTCCGGAGGCCGTTGGCATCAGAGACGCTAACCTGGCTGGCAATAAAGCTTGTGCCTGCTGCTGTCTGCACATTCTTGAAGACTTCTTCAGACTGTGAAGCGGCGAGCTTGGCAGCCATGCTTTCATTTTCCTTTTGAAGGCCTTTGAGCTCTTCTTGGAGGCTGTTGACCTTGGCCAGGACTTGAGCGGCTTGTGGTGCTTTGACCGCTGTTGCCACTTCATTCAAGACAGCTTCAGAGTCCTTGAAGGCCTCATAGGCCTTTTGGCCAGTAACGGCGATGATTCGGCGAACACCTGAGCCAATCCCTTCTTCTTTGACAATTTTGAAGAGGCCAATCTCAGAAGTCGTCGCTGTGTGGGTACCACCACAGAGCTCGACAGAGTAGTCGCCGATTTTAACAACACGCACGACCTTACCATATTTTTCGCCGAAGAGGGCCATGGCACCCATTGATTTCGCGGTTTCGACATCAGTCTCGATGGTTTCGACCGCCAGTGACTGCCAGATGACTTCATTGACTTGACGTTCGATCGCTTCGAGCTCTTCTTTGGTCACCTGAGCAAAGTGGGTAAAGTCAAAGCGGAGGAAGTCGACTTCATTGAGGGATCCTGCCTGAAGGGCATGGTCGCCGACGGTATTGTGAAGGGCAGCGTGAAGCAAGTGAGTCGCCGTGTGGTTCTTGACCACACCGTTGCGACGTTCTTGATCAATTTCAAGCGTGTAGCTGTCACCGACCTTGAGCGTTGACAGGATTTCTACAGCATGGAGGTTTTGGCCGTGTGGGGCATGCTGGACGTCAGTGACATTGGCCACGACCTTGCCAGCAGCGTTTTTAATCACGCCATGGTCAGCCACCTGGCCACCCATTTCAGCGTAAAATGGTGTTTGGTCAAAGACGAGCTGAGCCTCACCTGTCGCAGTGTCGACCAGTTCATCGCCCTTGACAGCGACGAGGAGCCTGGCTTCAACTGATTTAGGAGCCTCGTAGAGGAAGCGTGATGCGACCTCAATCGATTGGAGAGTCTCATTTTGAACCCCCATAGAGCCACCTTTGACAACAGCGGCACGGGCCCGCTCTTGTTGGGCCTTCATTTCAGCCTCAAAGCCAGCGTGGTCAATCTTGAAGCCTTCGTCTTCAGCCAATTCTTCGGTCAATTCAACCGGGAAGCCGTAGGTATCGTAAAGGCGGAAGATGTCCTTGCCTTCAATGGTCGTCTTACCTTCAGCCTTGAGCTTTTCAAGGAGCTCATCAATCAGCTTTTGACCAGCATCAATCGTACGGTTAAAGGTCTCTTCTTCCCGGTCGATGATTTGCATGATAAAGTCTTGCTTTTCAGCGACTTCAGGATAATAAGATTGCATAATCTTTGCCACAGTTGGGACGAGGCTTGCCAAGAATTTCCCTTGGATACCGAGTTTTTTTCCGTGCATGACCGCCCGACGAAGCAAACGGCGGAGGACGTAGCCACGGCCTTCGTTACCAGGCAGGGCACCATCGCCAATGGCAAATGAAAGGGAACGGATATGGTCAGCAATGACCTTGAAGCTCATATTTTCAGCATCTGGGCTGTAGGTCTTGCCTGAAAGCTTTTCAATTTCACGGATGATAGGGAGGAAGAGGTCGGTATCAAAGTTGGTCTTACCGCCTTGGATAATGCAGACCATCCGCTCCAGGCCCATGCCTGTATCAATGTTTTTCTGTGGGAGCTCAGGGTATTCTGAGCGGGGGATGTCAGGATTGGCGTTAAATTGAGAAAGGACGATGTTCCAAATTTCGATATAACGGTCATTTTCGATGTCTTCAGCCAAAAGCTTGAGGCCAACATGCTCAGGGTCATACTCTTCGCCCCGGTCAAAGAAGATTTCTGTGTCAGGTCCTGAAGGGCCAGCACCGATTTCCCAGAAATTGTCTTCGATAGGGACCAGGTGACTCGCATCCACACCAACTTCTACCCAGCGGTTGAAGGTGTCTTTATCATCTGGATAGTAGGTAATGTAGAGCTTATCAGCAGGGAAGTCAAACCATTCAGGGCTTGTCAGCATTTCCCAGCCGTAGGCAATGGCTTCTTCACGGAAGTAGTCGCCGATAGAAAAGTTCCCCAGCATCTCAAACATGGTATGGTGGCGGGCGGTCTTACCGACATTTTCAATGTCATTGGTCCGGATGGCCTTTTGGGCATTGGTCAGGCGGGGATTTTCAGGGATGACCGAGCCGTCAAAATACTTTTTGAGGGTGGCGACACCAGAGTTGATCCAGAGCAGGGTCGGGTCATTGACAGGGACCAGGCTCTGCGATGGCTCAATCTTATGGCCTTTAGACTTGAAAAAGTCCAGGAACATTTGTCTTACTTCAGATGAAGTCATGTTTTTCATAGGGTAATTCTCTCCTTTTATTGCCTATATTTTATCATATTCTTATAAAAAAAGAAAAAACGCCCGTAAACAGGGGCACGCCGTCACGTGGTACCAGCCCCTTTTACGAGGAAGTTTTTTCTTCTCGTTTCTCATCTTGCCTTGATAGGGCGGAGGCACCGCCTTATAATACGCACATTTAAGCTATCGGCTCGCAGTCCCGCCGACTCTCTTGGAGCTTAATTATTTAGAGGTTGAAGATGAAGACGAAGTTCCTGTGTAGTTAGAGAAAATGTTTTGGAAGGCTTGGTCTTTCACCGTCACATTGTATTGCTTGAGGTATTTGCCAATCACTGACATCGTATAGCTGCTGTCAGCAAGCTTTTGTGTTTGGATGATATTTTCAAGTTCTTTCTTGTACTTGTTCATATCTTTACCTTTTTCTGAAGTCTTAATCATTTTTACAACATAGTATTCAGAAGCACCTGTTGAGGTGTTTGTTGCTGTAATCACGTCAGACATTTTTCCATTTGCAAGGCTGAAGGTCTTAGCCAACACCTCTGCTGGAACCTTATCAGTACCTGAGTCAAAGGTCATTTTAGACTTAGCATTATCAGAATCAAACTTAGAGGCATTCGCTTTATTCGCATCAATGGCCTTTTGGGCATCATCCTTGCTGGTCTTGCTCAAGACAATCGCTTCAACTTCTGGATGATAAGTAGCCCAAACTGACTTCAGGTTAGCATCGGTATATTGTGTCTTTTTAATATCATCTTTAATAGCGGCCTGTGCAAGAAGTTGAGTCTTTTCAAAGTCTTTGAAGTTCTCGGTTGTCAGATTTGATTGTTGCAAGACTGAAGCAAATTGATCGCCATATTGCTTTTTATATTTATCAACTTCAGCTTGAACCGTTTTATCTGTTACTTCTTTTCCAAATTCTTTTTCAAAAATCTTAGTAAAAGTGAGGTTAGTCAAAACTTGTTGGCTAGTTTGTGCTGGGAATTCTTTTGCTTCATTGTAGAAGTCTGTTACAGTGATGGTATCCCCTTTGAGCGTCACGATGTCTTTGTTAGCACTGTTTGATGAACATGCTGAAAGCCCACCAAGTGAGATGACAGCTGCGGCTGTAGCAAGTGCGATTGTAAGTTTTTTATTTTTCAAAATAGCCTCCTTCTTAAATTGACTAATATTATTATAGCATAATCGCTTCTATTTCCCATAGCGCTATGCAAACTGTTGCTAAAGCCCCTGAGGATGCAATACTAGCAAGGCTTGCATTGAATGCATCAGTTCCTAAAACGCTCCAATCAGAACGCATATTAGTCATTATAACAGGCCAAACTCTACTCGACCTTATCTGCCTTCTTAATCATCAAAAGGCCATCGCCAAGTGGCAGGAGGCTGGTCTGCAGGTCAGCCCGCTCAAAGACCTCGTCAAAGAGCCGTCTGAGGCCACGTTCAAGTGCCCGCTGGCCCCGCTTGATTTCCATGATTGGAATCAGGATTTCGCCCGCCTGGAAGACATCATCCATCAGGATGACCCCATTGTCTGAGAGGATTTCCAGGGCTCTTGGTAAAAACTCCACATATTTGGACTTGGCCGAGTCCATAAAGACCAGGTCAAAAGGCCCTTCAACCTTGTCCAACAAATCCGCCGCATCGCCCTCTAATAATTGAATCTGATGCCGCTTGTCGTACTTGCCCAGAAATTCCTTGGCCAGGGCAATCATCTCAGGATTCCGGTCAATGGTCACGATTTCGGCCTCAGGCCTGGCATCTGCCATCATCAGGCTTGAAAAGCCAATGGCCGTCCCGATTTCAAGGATACGGTCTGCCTGCATCAGCGGCAAAAGCATCTGAAAATAAAGGACGGTCTCATGGGGAATAATCGGGATGTTATGCTCTTTGGCGAAGGCTTCGAGCTCGGCCAAGTCACCTGTCAACTGCTTCTGCCTTGTCCGCATAAAATCAACGATTTCCTCCTTGACCACCGGCCGGTGCATCATAGGATTACTTGTTTTTGTATAGGTATTAACCACGCCCGTAGACTCCTTTCTTTACCAGGGCTTCAAAGCGGTCCAAGCGCTTTTCAAAGAGCTCAAAGGCAGACTCTAAATAGCTAGATGAGGTCATATCGACGCCAGCTGCTGCCATGACTTCCAGAGGATAGGCCGACGAGCCTGCCTTGAGGTAGGCCAGATAGGCCTCGAGGTCTGTGGCATCTCCGTAGAGGAGTTTCTCAGCCAGTGCTGTGGCTGCCGCAAAGCCTGTCGCATATTGGAAGACATAAAAATTATAGTAGAAATGCGGGATTCTCGCCCATTCATACTGGATTTCTGGGTTATCGCTCGCTGAAAGGCCATAGTACTTTTCATTGAGCTTGGCATAGGCCTGGTTCATAAAGTCACTGGTAAGGACTTCGCCCTCCCAGTCAGCCTCATGGATGATTTGCTCAAACTCTGCAAATTGTGTCTGTCGGTAGACCGTCCCTCTGAAGCTGTCCAGCCAGTGGTTGAGCAGGGCAAATTCCTTGTCCTCATCGCCCTCTGCCCTTGCTTCTGCCAGCAATTTTTCCGTCAATAAATTTTCATTGGTCGTCGAGGCAATCTCAGCCAAAAAAATCGGGTAATCGCCATAGACATAGGGCTGGCTCTCCCGGCTATAGGCCGAATGCATGGAATGGCCCATCTCATGGACCAGCGTAAAGAGGTCGTCCAAGGTCTCCTGCCAGTTAAGCAGGATAAAGGCATTGGTATCATAGCTCCCGCCAGAGTAGGCTCCAGAGCGTTTACCGGCATTTTCTTCGACGTCAATCCAGCGGTCAGCAAAGGCCCGTTTGACCTTGGCCAGATAGTCTTCGCCCAGCTGAGCCAGGACTTCCTCGGCCTTTTCGACCCCCTCTTGATAGTTAAATTTATAGTCTGTTTCCGTTAATGGAACATAGATGTCATACATCCTGAGGTCATCCAGGCCTAAAATCTCTTTTCTCAGGCCAATATAGCGATGAAGGAGGCCCAGCTTGTCATTGACGACCTCCAGTAAGACATCATAGACCTGCTCGGGGATGAAATTACCAGACAGAGAAGCTCTTCTTGCCGAGCTATAATGCCGGGACTTAGCCTTGAAATTTTGGACTTTGACATTTCCTTCAAGGGTCTTGGCATAGGTGTGCTGATACTGTTGATAGTTGGAGTAGAGGGCCTCGTAGGCCTGCTTGCGGACCTTCCTGTCCTTGCTCTCCATCAGTGAAATATAGTTGCCATGGCTCAGCTGGAGCTTTTCTCCTGCCTCATTTTCCACTTCTGGAAGTTTAATGTCGGCATTGTCAAAAACTTCAAAAGTGCTTGAAGACTGCTCAAAAATCTCGCTGGCAGTAGCCAGAAGCTCTTCTTCTTTTTGGCTCAGGACATGGGCCTTCTTGGTAAAAAGCCGTTCAAAGTAGTGTTCATAGAGCTTTAAGCCGGTTTCATCCGTCAGGAAGTCCTCAAAAAGCCCATCTGGAAAGGCCAGGAGCTCTGGCTCAAAATAGGCCGTCGCTGTGGCAAAGTCAGCATAGAGGCTGGTCGCCTTGGACTGGTACTCCTGGTATTTGGCAAGGCGGGTGTCTTCGTCGTTTTTCATTGAGGCGTAGACATAGATTTTCTCAATTTCCTGTGAGAGCTCCATTTCAAGCTCTGTGGCAGAAAGGAGCATAGACCCAGACTCTGACAGTCTTCCTTGAAAGGCCTGAAGTTCTGGCAGGCGTTTTTTTACAGCTTCTAAGGCCGCCTCAAAATCCTGGTCCTCTTTAAAAATACTGGTCAAATCCCATTTTAAGCTCTCGTCAATTTCAGCTCTGGCCTTTGGCATCACTAGTCCTCTTCTCTCTTTAATTTCCTATTAATTATAGCATAGTAAGCCGGAGGGTAAAGAAAGTCGGCCTTTTCTTGATGAAAAAACTGGCTGAAATTTTCATAATAAGCTGTCAAGTCCTGCTCTAGCTGGATAAATTCCCTGCGCTCAGCTCCAGCGTCGAGTGCTAACAAATTGAGGCCTGGCGGGGCTAGGTAAGCTCTTGAAAAATCCTGCTCGAGGAGGTGCTTGCCCTGCAGGTAGTAGGCTTCTTGCAGCTCCATCCAGGCCTTCGAGCGATAATAAAGGGCCCTTTCCAGATAGGCCTTCTGGTCGCTTATTTCCGGAATTGGAAGTTTCTGCAACTTCTGCCTAATATAAGGAATTCTCAAGACTTCCAAAAAGTCCCGACTGCCAAAGGAAAATTCCTCTGTCAAATGATAAAGGCGACCTTGCAAATCCTGATAAATCAGTGATTTCAGCCTCAGACAGGCCCTCGCCAGGTCCAGCTCCCAGCAGTAAAATCCACGTTGCTCTGAAAAATAAAGAAACTGCTCCTGAAGCCGGCTCAACCTGTCTTTCAGCCAAAGTCGCTCGCCTAGAAGCCAGACAACAGGAATCTCCGCCTCTCTATAGTGGAGGGTCCGCTCTCTGAGACGGCTGATAGAAAGGCTAGAACACTGGATTTCAATCGCTATTCGCTCTCCAATCAAGAGGTCAGCAGTCTGCTGAATTTCAGGCAGGTAAACCTCGAGTTCACTATCAGCTACCCAGTCGTAGAGGGCCAACTTGAGTCCCAAATGCTCCGGCCCTTCAGCTTCCGCCGTCCCTTCACAGTGCTCAGTCAGGGAGCGATGGGCAAAGTGTGCCTGCTTAATCAAGCCCTGCTTTAAGATGAGCTCCTGCTTGCAGGCTGGACAAAAGAAGCTAGTCCTTCCATCCAGCAGACCCTCTAAAATATTGATTCTCCTACCATTTTTATCAATCGCAATAAACATAAGCCTTATCCGCAAAAAAAGCCCCGTTGTCAAACTGGACTTTTTTATTTTACAGTCTTGTGTTGCATGATAAAGACAATGATTGAAAAGAGGAGGAGGAAGCCGACAATCAAGCCGATGATAATCAGATGCTTCTTTCGATAATAATTTAAGACAGCAATAAACTCACGGATAAAGGCCGGGACCCGGTAATAAATAGCCGTCTTGCCACCAGGCCCACCCTGGGCATCGAGGCCGAGCCTAGCTGCAAAGAGGGCGGCTCGGAAGACATGGTAGTCAGACGAGAAGAACATGAAACGGCGGGCTTCCTTGGCTTCTTCTTTGGCCTCAATCAGCTGAGATGAATAGACCAGGTTTTCGTAGGTCGTCGTCGACTGGTCTTCTAGGAGAATCCGTTCACTAGGAAAGCCGAGCTCATCAATAGCGTAAGAGCGCATGGCTTCGGCTTCAGAGAGATTCTCATCTGAGCCCTTACCACCAGACATGATAATCATGGTCGAGTCGCCTGCAACATTGACAGCGGCCTTGATCCGATTGGCAAGGAGGCGACCGACAGTCTGGCCGTTAATCAGGCCCGCCCCGTGGACTACGAAGTACTGGGCCCTTGTCTTTCTCATCCGCCGGCCGTAGACCCAGCTTGAGAGAAAGAAGACCAGAAACTGCCAGCCCATATAAACAGCCAGAATCGGATAGGTCCAGGCCAGGATTTGCAACCAGAGAAAGTTCTGGGAAAGGTGCTGGACAGAGATATAGCTGATGTCGACAATCATAAAAAGCAACATCAAAATCGGCAAAATAAAATTAGCTAAATTCTTAGATTCCCGTCGCCACATCCGGATGCTCAAGACGATAATAGCAATCGGAATCGCAATGCTCAGTAAGAAGGTGATCAGACTGATAAGGGCGACCTCGAGGGCTAAAATCAGACCTCCCAGGCGTTCATTGCCCAGAAAAATAAAGATGATGGTCATGGCAATGCCGTTGATGGCAAAAAAGGCAGACGCCAGCCAGAGGGCTGTCAAACGGCCCAGGCGAAGCGTCCTAATGTCTTTGAGGCGATGAGACTGCCAGAAGAAAAGGACCGTAAGGAGGATAAAGAAGAAGGTTAAGCCGAGGGCGACCGTTAAAATTTCTGTGTTCATAGCCTTATTTTAACATTTTGAAGGGAAAAAATCAGCCTTGTTCGCAGGCCTTAGAAAACAAAAAACGGGAGCCTAAGCCCTCGATTCTTTGATTGTCTTAATCTTTTATCCTTAAAGGACAGCCAGGACGGCGAAGTTCAAGATAAAGAGGAGGGCTACAACCCAAACAATTGGCTTGATATCACGGATTTTGCCAGTGAAGACCTTGACCAGGATAAAGGTAATGAAACCTGCTGCAATCCCGTAAGAGATAGAGTAGGCAAAGCCCATGAATACTGAGGCAAAGAAGCAAGGAATCGCTTCAGCCAAGTCACGCCAGTTGATTTCCTTAAATGAACCGAGCATCATCATCCCGACGATAATCAGGATAGGAGCGGTCGCCTGGGTCGGCACGAGGGCCAAGAGTGGCAGGAAGAGGCTAGAAATGGCAAAGAGGACAGCGACCACGATAGATGTCAGACCAGTCCGACCTCCGGCCCCAATCCCAGCAGCAGACTCGACATAAACGGTCGTGTTTGATGTCCCAAAGATAGCACCAATCGGTGTTGCAATCATATCTGCAAAGAGGGCCTTGTCCATCTTAGAAGAGAAACCACGAGAGTTTTCCATGTCTTTGAAATCCTGGTCGGTAAAGATACCAGTAGAGCGACCAGTACCGATAAAGGTCCCAATCGGGTCAAAGATAGAG
This sequence comes from Lactococcus termiticola, assembly GCF_003116835.1. Classification (GTDB taxonomy): domain Bacteria; phylum Bacillota; class Bacilli; order Lactobacillales; family Streptococcaceae; genus Lactococcus; species Lactococcus termiticola. Next base: position 26,959 of record NZ_BFFO01000001.1, read on the forward strand.
GTCAATGAGAAGGCCAGAATCGTCATCAGGACTTCAAAAATCTTATTAGAATCTGCAAAGAGGGTCCCGAAGCCTTTAGGACCAAAGGCTGCACCAAAGGTTTGCCCCATCTGGTTGAAGGCTGTGCCCAGGTTGTTTTGCTGGAAGAGGTGGGCAAAGTCTGGGGCAAAGCCAGCCACCTTGCCACCTGCAAGGACGACGATGATGGCAACGACTGTGGTCACCAGGATAGAGAGGATGATGCCCGCCTTCCATTTGCGAAGAACAAAGAAGATGGTCACAGCAAGGCCAAGGAGTGCAATCAGAACGCCTGGATTATTGAAGGCCACGAGCTCAGGCACGATAGATGAGTTGGCTGTGATGGTCCCGCCAGCATTTTGATAGGTCCCTGGGTCAGCGATAAATTGTAAAATGCCTGCATTTTTAATCCCGATGTAGGCAATGAAAATCCCGATACCGCCACCGATCGCATGTTGAAGGCTTTGAGGAATGCCGAGGATAATCATCTTACGAACGCTGGTAAAGGTAATGATGATATTGACAATCCCACAGATGAAGACCATGGCCAGGGCCTCCTGCCAGGTATAGCCCAAAGACAGGACGACCGTGTAGGCAAAGAAGGCGTTGAGTCCCATCCCTGGTGCCAGTGCGTAAGGGACGTTGGCAATCAGGCCGATGGCGACAGTCCCTACGATAGAGGCCAGGATGGTCGCCAAGAATACTGCCTGAACCGGCATACCTGTTGAGCTCAAGACCTGCGGGTTGACAAATAAAATATAGCTCATGGCAAAGAAGGTCGTCAGCCCTGCCATGATTTCACGGCTGACCGTAGTGCCGTTTTCTTCAAGTTTGAATAACTTGTTCACGAATAATCTCCTTATTAAAAAATGATATACTTTCATTTTAGTGCGATTTTAGGAAGCTTACAAGTCTGACTCTTTTATCTTCTCTTTTATCCTTCAAATGTTCGGAAATAGTTGATGTTTCTTGTGAAATCGCTTCCTTCGTTTCCTTATTTTATAAAAATAATGTGCTATAATATTAGTCATGAAAGATGGAAAGAAATTGATTGCAATCGACCTAGACGGGACGACCCTGCAGTCAGACGGCTCAATCAGTCGCTATACCAAATATATCTTTGAGCAGGTGGAGGCCCAGGGCCATACCATCTGCATCACGACCGGCCGGCCCTACCGGATGTCCATCGACATCTACCATGAGCTGGGCCTGACCAGCCCCATGATTAACTTCAATGGTGGCCTGACCTCACTGCCTGCCAATGCCGACTGGGAGTTTGCCAAGAAGCACCACATCGACCGGGGCTTTGTCTTTGACCTCCTCCGCCACCAGCAAAACTTTGACTTAGAGTTCTTTGCGGTCGAATACCGGCGGAAGTTCTTCCTAAATACCTTCAAGGACGTCGACCCTCAGATTTTTGGTGTCGATGAGTTTAAGGCCTACAACCGCCTGAGGGCTGACCGGATTGTCGATGACCCCCACGCCCTTCTCCTGTCTACCCGCCTCAAGGACAAGTTCCGCCTGGCCAGCGAGATCCAGGAACACTATAACAACAAGATTACCGTCTCTGCCTGGGGTGGCCCCAACGGCATTCTCGAAATCGTGCCAAAGGGTGTCTCTAAGGGCTCTGCCCTCAAACGCCTCCTTAAAAAGCTCGAGGTCCCCGCTGAAAATCTCATCGCCTTTGGTGACGAATTTAACGACGTCGAAATGTTCCAACTGGCCAAGTCATCTGGCGGTCATGCCTATGCCATGAAAAACGCCTCTGAGCGACTCATTCCTCACGCGACAGAAATCCTTCCTAAGACCAATGATGAGGATGGAGTCGCCCATCAGCTTGAAAAACTCTTCTTGAATTAAAATAAGAAATAGCAAGGTCACTTGACCCTGCTTTTCTTATTATGGCTTAGGGTAGAGCTTTGGATCCTGTTGCGAGATGAGAAAAAGTGTCCACTGGACACTGGCGTTGAATAACCCTTTGATTGTGCTGCTTGTTTTAGCTATGGGCTCGAAGACTTTGCTTTGGTTTAGCTTGTGCTGCTTTAGAAAGACTTTACTAACAGCATTCTGTGAGAGAAGAAAAAGTGTCCACTGGACACTTTTTTAATTAGCCGCATACCAGGCAATGCCTTCATAGGTCCAGCCTTGATGCTTAACCAATTGATCGCGTTCATAACTGCTGAGGGTCTCAAAGTGAGCCCCTACACCTGCTTTAGCATTAAAGAGCCGATAAACTGGACGACCTGATTTGTCCATTGAATGAAAAGCAATACCCTCACTCTTCCAGCCAAATTGGTGGGTTAACACAGAGACTTCATTGGTTGATTCTGTATAGAGGTGCTCTCCAGATTGAGGTTGATAAACCCGATAAACATTGTCACCAGAGGCTGGTGCATTCCAGGCAAGACCTTCCTTGATCCAGTTTGCGTCCAGCTTTGGTGCCTGCTGGTATTCATAAGCGCTAGCTGTGAAAAGATGGGCCAGACTTACCTTGTTATAGAGGCGATAGACCGGAATGGTCGCAACAGCTTTCCATTTAGCGTAAAGCGTCTTGTCCGCATTGACCGGACTTGAGAAGTCATAAGCCTTGGTCAGGCCACTATCGCTATACCAACCCACAAAGCGATAACCCGCCCTGGAAGGATTCACTGGTTTTGAAATCTTAGCCCCAGGCAGCACATTTTTTGCGCTCACACTTGAGCCTCCATTACTGTTAAAGCTGACCTTATAGCCCTTAGCCAGCCTAGTATGGGCATCGATATAGAGGTTTTGGCCATCCGCTACTGTTGAAGAATATAAGGGAATGACTTGGCCATTATAAATCATGCTTGAAGCCTTGCTGGTCAATACAGGCCGTGTTGCCGATGAGGCTGTGGCCAGATTTTGAACGGGAAGTGTGAAATCCTTAAAGCTTGTCATATTGCTAACCTGGAGGGCCACACTAAAGCTTGTATTATTAGGGATACTGACATCAGAAAAGGGGATGGTCTGATAACCCGCATCTGTGAAACTATAACTTCCCAGTGTCCTAAAATCTGACAGCTTCGTATTGCTGGTCACCCCACCTAGCTTATAGAGCACATTGACCTTGACACCTGCTTCTTCAACATCAGCCGAGATAGAGTCCAAAATTTCTGAGCCGCTGGCTGAGCTCGTGCCTGTTTTGTAGCTATTGATAAAGAGGTTGTTATTCGTCGTCGCTAACGATGCATTGCTTCCAAAATCCAAATAGTAGCTGCTCGCTTCTGCTGAGGTATTGGTTGCCGTATAGTTTTTAGTCGCCACTGTCTTTGTGACCGTGTCTGCAATCACCTCAGAACTTTGCAAGAAAAGATCCGCATAAGAAAGGTAGAAATAGCCTGAGTTTCCCCAACCGCTTCCCCAGGAATTCTTGACCAAAAAGGCCCCATTCATCCCTGGATTTTGCTTGAAATTACTGGCTGCATAGCTGTCATTCCATCCTACGATTTCTACTTCATGGTCTGTCAAGACATATTGCTGTCCGTTGGAACTATAGGTCAATGGAGTAGGATTAGCTTTGCTGTATGTCGTTGAACCCACTGCACTATATGGTGTATATGAGGTCAAATCCCCATTAGCCGCCTTCTGTTCGGACAAGCCACCATAGTTAAAGTCCGACTTCCCATCAAAGCTATATTCTGCCGAAATACCAATCTGGGCCGTCCCATATTGATAGACCAGCTGCTTAATTTGGGCAAGGCGAGCAGCCAAAGCAGTGCCTGTAGGTAGACTGCTGACACTGTTCCCCACAAGTTTGTAACTGTTGCTTACATGAAGGCCTGAGGCTTTGAGTGCATTAAAAGTCGCCTTTTTAATGGGGACGTCATTAGCCTGCCACATATTCTGTGTGAGGCTAGCTGAGGTCAGTCTTGGGTCATAGCCCAAGACGCTCATGCTCGGCACATAGTCAAGCGTATTCCCATCTCCAAGCTTTCTAAAATCGCCCGCTGAATACATGATGGCTAAAGGATTCGACGCATCACTAAACGCATTATCAGCCGCCAGATAATCATAGTAGGCAGGGAGAAGATTGGTCACATTTAAGTCCAATGTTTTCTTCGCCCCAATTTGTATGCTATCAATCCCCGCGTAATCCCAACAAATGCCCAAATCATTTTGATTTAAGACCGGTGTGCTAGGAGATTTATAGCTGGCTGGAAGGGTGGAAGCCGTCAAAATAGCAGATGAATGTTGCTGCTCTGTGATCCCTGATGCCCCTAGGCTGCTGTCAGCTGCCTGACTTTGACTTTGAAGCTTGTTTGAGGAGGCATCCTCATTTGGAAAGTTGCTAGGAATTAAATCCCCCGACAAATTGCCCTGGCTGGTGACCCTAGCTGGGCGAATAAGCTTTGGTGCAACTTTGACATCCGCAGTCAGCGCAAAGCTTTTTGTCTGGCCAAGGCTTGCACCAAGGACGAGAGCCGCTGTTAAAAATAAATATGATTTTTTCTGCATGAATTAATTTTCCTCTTGTCCTCTATTATTAAAATCAAGTATAATTTAATTTAACTAGTAAGTCAAGTTTTTCTGAAAGGGCTTTCTCTGTTACGAAATCGCTTATTCTACGCCCGCTTCAAAAGCCGTCTTTATCACCCTCAAGACCGCCTGTCAAAGACCTTTGACAGGCCTTTCCCTTTAACTTCCTGGCTCATCGGAGTAAAATTAAAATGTAAACGGTCAACAGTTAAAAAGATTACAAGGAGAATAAAAATGAAAGTATCCATATTTTCAACTTGTGTCATGGACATGCTCTTTCCAAAAGTCGGCATTGCTGTGGTAGAAGTTTTAGAACGTTTAGGCATTGAAACAGATTTCCCAGAAGACCAGGTCTGCTGCGGACAGCCTACATATAATTCAGGTCTTGTAAAAGAATCTATGGCAACCATCAAGCACCAGATTGATGCTTTTGAAAAATCTGACTATGTCGTTGGGCTTGCAGGTTCTTGTAGCGGGATGTTCGTCGAATATCCTCATATGTTTGAAGAAAGCGACCCTTACCACCAAAAAGCACTGGATTTGGTTGAGAAATCTTACGAATTCACACAATTTATTTATCACGTGCTTGGCTTAAAAGATGTCGGTGCTACATTTGACGGTGAAAAAGCGACTTATCACCGTTCTTGCCATATGACACGTATTTTGGGTGAACGTGAAGCACCATTTATCCTTTTGGACAATGTTAAAGGTTTGGAAATGGTCCCACTGGGTCACCTCGAAAACTGCTGTGGTTTCGGTGGAACCTTCTCTGTGAAATCACCAGAAATTTCTGAAATGATGGTCACTGAAAAAATGAATGACATCGTGGCTACTGATGCAGAAATCCTCATTTCTGCAGACCTCGGTTGCTTGATGAACATCGCAGGGAAATTCAACCGTGAAGGTAAGAGCATCAAAGTCATGCACATCGCTGAAGTCCTCAACCATAATGTTGACCTTGAACGCATGGAAATGACGACCAATCCAGTATTTGCAAAGGCAGGTAACTAAATATGGGATTATCAACAAGTACAAAAACATTTGCAGAACGTGTCGAAGATTCTAAAAAAGACGAATTTGCACGAAAAGCCGTTGCCAAAGCTCAAGATGCACAATGGGACAAACGTGAAACTGCCCGTGAAGAACTCGGCAACTGGCAAGAATGGCGTGATATCGCTGAATCAATCCGTCAACATACGCTGACCCACCTGCCTCACTATCTCGAAGAATTCTCTGATAATGTTGCAAAACGTGGGGGACACGTCTTCTTTGCTCAAACCGCTGAAGAAGCAAAAAACTATGTCCGTGATGTCATTGTCGAAAAGAATGCTAAAAATGTCGTAAAATCTAAGTCAATGGTCACCACCGAAGTGGACATCGACCCAATGCTGGTAGAACTCGGTGACATCGACGTCCTCGAAACTGACTTGGCAGAATTTATCCTCCAAGTTGCCGACTGGGACGAACCAAGTCACATCGTCTTCCCAGCCCTTCACAAAAATCGCGACCAAATCCGTGACATCTTCGCTGCTAAGCTCGGTTACGACGGAGACAACGACCCTAAAAACCTGGCACGTTGCGCCCGCGATACCATGCGTAAGCTCTTCCTCAAATCAGAAGTCGGCATCACAGGTTGTAACTTCGCCATCGCTGATACTGGTCAAATCAATCTTTCTACCAATGAAGGAAATGCGGATTTGACCATCTCTATCCCTAAAACACAAATCGTACTCATGGGGATGGAGCGTATCGTACCTTCTATCAAAGAAGCGGAAATTCTTGATAATATGCTTGCTAGAAGTGCCGTTGGTCAAAAACTCACCACCTACGTGACTTTTGCTGGTCAAAAAGCCGAAGACGAATCCGATGGCCCTGAAGACTTCCACGTGGTCATCGTCGATAACGGCCGTTCTAACGCCATCGGTACGGCCTTTGAGTCTGTCCTTCAATGTATCCGTTGTGGTGCCTGCCTGAACGTCTGCCCTGTTTATCGCCAAATCGGTGGCCATGCTTACGGTTCTATCTATCCTGGCCCTATCGGTTCTGTCCTCTCCCCAGTCCTTGGTGGTTACGAAGACTACGGTGACCTGCCTTACGCTTCTACCCTCTGTGGGGCTTGTACAGATACCTGTCCGGTCAAAATTCCATTGCACGAGCTCTTAATCGAACACCGTAAGGTCATGGAAGATGATCTCAAAATGCACCATGACGGCGCCTTTGTGAATTTTGAAATGCAAACCGTCGGTCAAGGGACTGGCCATAAATGGATGTTCAATGCTGCCCTTAACCTTGGACACACAGGGATGGCCATGCTCCCTAAAAACAAAGAAGTGACCGTCGAAGGTAGCCTCTTTGAAAATGGGGCCATCAAGAAGGCCCCAGCCCTTGCCAAGGGCTGGACCGACGTCCGTGACTTACCAGTCGCACCAAAACACAAAGACCAATTCCGTCAATGGTATAAAAAACACCAAGCAGAGAAAGGAGAGAAATAATGGCTGGAACAATTCAAAATCGTGATGCTTTCTTAAAAGTGCTGAAAGATAAACGAGGCAACCAAGAAATGCCTTTTGAGCCTTATAAGCCTATCTCTGACCTCCCTGAGACTCACTTGGCAGATAAGACCAAGGAAGAACTCATCGCCATCGCCCGCGAACAAGCCGACTTTGTTTCAGCCAATATGGTTGAAACCACTTCAAGCGAGCTCAATCAAGTCATCGCAGACTTGATCAAATCTTCTGGCGAAGGACAAGTCATGATTCCTTCCACGCCAGAGTTTGATGAATTTGGCGTGAAACTGCCTGAAGATGCCAAAGTCGTCCAATGGCAAGTCGGCGCTGACCACCGCGAAGAGAACATCATGAACGCCCAAAACTCAAACGTTGCGGTCGCATTCGCTAAGTTCTTCCTCGCAGAATCAGCCACAGTCGTTGTCGAATCAAACGCTGGACAAGGTCGTTCACTCCACTTCCTACCAACGCACTATATCTCAATTATTCCATTGAGTCGCGTATTGCCACGTTCAACACAAGCAGCAGCCTACTTTGCGGAACATCAAAAGGAAGGCTCAACCCTCCACTTTATCTCAGGTCCCTCAAACTCAGGTGACATCGAGATGGAACTGGTCGTCGGCCTTCATGGTCCGCTTGAAATCAACTATGTGCTCGTGAACGACCTTTAATCCTTGTAAAATTTATCAGGTAGCTGTTAAACACAGCGCTCTATAGCCCTTAAAGGCGAAGCTAAAGCTTCGCCTTTTCTTATCGCTTAGCTATTTTCAAAATCATTCATTTTTTGTGACAGTCTTTGAAGCTGTCTTTTTTGATACATATCTTGAGCCTTTTCCGACATTTTTTAGTAAAATAAAACTTTGAAGAGAAACAAAATGAAAATAACTAAAAAATTAAACCGAACCCTCTTAATCTTGATAAGCCTTGCCATCCTTATGGCCAGCTTTCTTTTTATCTTCCGCCTCAATCAGCTTTCAGGCTATGTGGCTGACGACTACCTCTACCATTTCGTCTACAGGGGTGAATGGCCGACCGCCCAGACCCATGCTTATCACAATCCCTGGGACTTCATTCAAGGCATTGCAACCCATATGAGCATCTGGAATGCTCGCTTTATCTCGATTGTCTTTGAAATCTCTGCTATGCAGTTCTCTAAGATGACTTTTGATGTCGGCTCAAGCCTCATTTATGTCGGCCTCGGCCTATTGATGAACGTCTTTATCTCTGGGAGAAAAGTGCTATACCGTCCTCATCATCTGGCCCTGATCTTTCTTTTACTCTGGTTCTTCATCCCAGGCTTTGGGACAACGATCCTCTGGGTATCTGGAGCCGCAAATTACCTTTGGCCCAGCTTGATTTCTCTGGCCTTTATACTGCCCTATTACTTTAACTACCAGCCAAAGTACCCTAGGCTCTTCACCGTTGTCATTCTGATTTTAGCAATCTGTTCTGCCATGTCCAACGAAGTCGCTGGAGCTATCAGTAGCCTTGCTGTTCTCCTCTTTATGTTGACCAATAAGCCAGCTGAACTTTTTGGTTGGCGGCTGACTGGCTTTGTTGCCTCTAGTGCTGCCTTCTTGACCATGATTCATCTGTCGGGAAATTCTGCTGAAACTGCAAATTATGGCGACAAACTCAGTATTTTTCAAAAGCTCCTTTCACTCTCAAACGGTATTAGCCAGTATTCTGGCTGGCTCCTTTTCATCGCCACCGTCATGCTACTGACCTTTACCTTTGTGGCCAAGCTTAAACATCAAACTGAAGCCAACTTTTTCTTCTATTTTCTTGGCGATCCAGACGTCAAGCTTTCAGCCATCCTCCTCTTTTCAGGCCTTGCAGGTTGTATCGCCATGCTAGCCTCCCCCATCCTACCAGCCAGACTTTGGTTTCTACCAAATATCTTCTTTATCATTGCCCTGGTCAAGCTCCTTGACCGCCTCGAAGCTCACTTCCCTTGGAGCCTTGCCCTGCCTATCGTAGCCAGTCTTTCCCTTGGTATTATCGGTCTGGGAAGTTATGAATATGCCAGCCAAGACCTCAAGATCTCTGATAATATTTTTTATACCAATCAGATTATCGCTGAAAAAGCACATCGTGCGGGCAAGTCATCCGCCAGTCTTTTAGGAATGCCTGCAACAGCAAGCTCCTACAATCCCTATAATGGGGAAGCTTACATCTCGGCAGGCGATAGCCATAAAATTTGGACCAACACCTGGATCGCTCGTTTTTACGGACTTGATCGGGTCGACCTCTATAATGACCAAGCCATCATGCAGGATCCGAGTCAAGCCCCTAGCCTGGTCTCTTGGTCTATTCAGCAGTACGATCACTATTTGAAAGCTTGGATTCCTATCAATTTTGCCTTTTTCAAACCCAATCAGGCAATTAAGGTCAGCATCAAAAACCAACATCCAAAGATATCAAACAGTAATATCCCAGCAAGCAAGCCCTGGCTGAGAAATGCCCTCATCCGCTACATCGATATCGATACTGGCTTGCTCGTTGGTACTGAGCGGATTACCTCACCCCTAAATGATGACTATAACATCAGCAATGCCGGAATCCCTGGTTATCAGACCCTAGATAGCAATCCTAAAAATTATCATTTCACTGATAAAAATGACCAGGAAATCAACCTCTACGTCCAGCCTGAAAAGCAAAAGCTGACCGTCTATCTTAATGCTTCAAAAGAAGATACCGTTGCTTCTTTTGAAGTCACTGCAAAGACTGGCCAGCTCATCAGTATCAAGGCTCCAAAAAACTATAGCTTCAATGGTAAAACAGAAACTGAACTGGTCATGCCAGCAAAGATTGATGGCGTTAAAATCATCAACATCAAAGAAAAACTCAATCTTTACTTCATTGCCATCAGCATCATCTTCCTTCTAGCCTTTTTCCTCCTCTACCGACGCTTCAAAAACAATGAAGCTGAGGGATAAGCTCCTATTTCATTTCTCTATCTCTAAGCATTTCGTTATAATTAGATTATAACAACATGAGAAAGAAAAATGAAAGGAGCTTTTTATTATGATGAATTTCCTCAGGCAGAGTCGGACTGCCTCTCTTATTTTAACCCTGATCAGGGTCTTCTTGGGCGTCCAGTGGCTAGAGGCAGGACTGGGCAAACTCTTAGCTGAAGAGGGCTTCTCAGCTAGCGGTATCATCTCTGGAGCCCTCAACGGCAACGCTAATCCCGCCTATCCCTGGTTTACTAGCTTCCTTTCCTTCACGACCAATGCGGGCGAGAACACCTTCCTCTTTGACAGCCTGATCCCCTGGGGACAAGTCCTGGTTGGCCTCGCCCTCATCTTTGGAGCCTTCACACTGCTCGCCGGCTGGGCCGGCCTCTTGATGAACAGTTCCTTTCTTCTGGCTGGCATCATCTCTGAGAATCCAACCTTTATCTACCTGCAAATCATTATCCTAATTGCCGGCTTCAATTCAGCAAGGGTCGGCCTAGACTACTGGATCACACCCATGCTCAGACGGAAATTCCCCTTCCTCCACAACGACATCAGCACGATTCGCTCATAAAAGTAAAAAAATCGCTTCATGATTATGAAGCGATTTTTTTAGTTTCTATTGCCACCAGCAATTCCAAAGATGCGAAGGAGCATCAAGAAGAGGTTGAGGAAGTCCAGATAAAGCGAGAAGGCCATAGAAATTGCCCAACCATCAGTTCCTCCAGTTTGATTGTAAACCTGCTCAATCTTTTGATTGTCATAGGCAATCAAACCAGAGAAGATGATGACACCAATCACTGAAGCAAAAAGCATCAGGGGCGTGCTCTGGATAAAGAAATTGGCAAGGCCAATCACAATCAAACCAATCACACCTGCCACAAGGGCTTTATGCATGCCTGAAAGGTTACGCTTGGTTGTCCGACCATAAATTGATAGGGCAATAAACATGACAGTTGCTGTCCCGAATGCCAGTGTGATTGTCGTTGCCGTGTAAAGCAGGAGGGTAAAGGCAATCAAGAAGCCCATGAAGGCTGAATAAAAGATAAAGAGAGGCAAGGCCATCTTAGAGTTTTTCATTGCTGCCACTTGCATTGGAACCACAGCAAAAAGTGGAATCAACCAGAGCAAGAGGAAAATGAAACGATTGGCCTGCATAAGAGCAATCATGTTAGGTAAGAAAAAATTGATTGAGATGAAGCTGACAAGTGCTGAAACGAGCACTCCTACTCCCATCAAGCCATAGACCTTACTAAAGAAAGCATTTAGTCCTTCACGCTTTTGGTCAAAGATAACATTATTATTATTTTCCATGGAACCTCCATTTTTTTGAATTCTATAAACCTATTTTAACAGATTATCCTCAAATCTCCTAGGGCTTTTGGCTGATTTTCAGGGGATTTGAGAGGATTTAAGAAATTAAAAAGACGCTAAAATTAGAGCCTTCTTTTGTTCGTTTAATTTAAGATACTGGCCAGACGCTGTCTCAGGCGTTTGCGATTGGCCCACTTGAAACGTGCGGTTTGAGCCCCTTCTTTCATGGCAACATAGTCGTCCACAAAGGTTAAGAGCCAGCTTTCCTTATAGCGAGGCGGGTTAAGCGTTGCCCCCCACATGTGCTTGATAATCATGTCTTTTTCAAGCTCTGAAAGGCTTGTGAGCTTGCTGGCATTGCGGTAGGCAATCCGGGGATGGATATAGGCATGGCTCTTTTCAAACTTGGTGTCCCGCCAGTCATAATAGAACATGTCGTGGAAGAGGCCGGCACGGGCGGCTGCCTTCTGATTCCAGCCCAGTCGCTTGGCCAACTTGTAGCTGATATAGCTGACCCAGAGGCTGTGCACCATCCGGGTGGAGGTATAATGATGCGGGATGGCATCTAACTTTTTGACCTCTGGCATCTCCATGAAGTGGCCCACATAGGACATAAACTCTGCATCGTTCAACCAAGGCTGATTTTCTAATCTCATAAGCTCGATTATAACACTAAATTTCACGAAGTCAATACGATATACAAGCTTAAAATTTTTCAATATTTAGTGGTTTACAAAGCTCAAGTTTTCCTGTATAATTGTAAGGTACTAAAAAATTTGGAGGAAAAAATGGCTAATATTAAATCTGCAATCAAACGTGCCGAATTGAATACTAAAGCAAACGAACGCAACTCAGCTCAAAAAGCTGCGATGCGTACTGCTATCAAGAAATTTGATGCTGCACCTAGCGAAGAGCTTTACCGTGAAGCTAGCTCAGCAATCGACCGTGCCGCTTCAAAAGGCTTGATCAAAGCTAACAAAGCATCACGCGATAAGTCTCGTCTTGCTGCTAAACTTGCTTAAAAAAATGCTCAGTGAGCATTTTTTATTTTCTCGCAGAACCCTCATCCTGCTACAATGATTTAAGCTCTGAGCTCTGAACATCCTTTAATAAACTATGAAAACAACCAAATTCCTATTTATTTTCTCCACCTACTTAACATTTATACTCGGTAGCCTAACCATCTACTTCTCATCTCAGACGGTCGCCCTACATAAGACCTTAGTTCTTCCCATCATAATTGGACAAGTTTTATTCTCGCGGGTTGGGCTATCGTCGTATTCACACTAGGCGGAGCCTTAATCATCTTCCCGTTTTTCATTGCTGTCACAATTTTTGCCTTACTTTATTGCTATTGTAGCATTCTGGCGACTTCAATCCCCATTATCGTAGAGATGTGGAAATCAGAAAATAAATTTATCAGTTATTCAAAATTTCCTCTTTTCTTTCTTGATATTGTTGTAGTTTTTCTACTTTTCTTTGGAAAAGTTCAGCTACTCATAGCAGAACTTTTATCCAACCATCAGTCATCTTATTTTGAGACTTTTATTTTTCTAGGACTGTTTGTCCTATTGGCTTTAGCAAACTTCTTCATTATAAAAAAACAAGCTTCTACTTTAAGAATCTTGTACACTTTGAGCTTATTACTTTTTGTAACAGATATTTTCACAGCACCCTTTGTAGTCAAAGCTATCCAAAAACAAACTAAAATTTCAGAAAAGAACCCTACTTAAATATCGCCAAATCCACCTCTGTAATCCCAATCATCGGATCAAAATCGCCAGAATCAATCATCTGAGGGCTGAGTATCGGCTCTCTTTCTTCTTGGACTTCTTCCATTTCTAGAGATAAATCAGTCGATACTGCAGGCTCCACAGAAATTTCCATCTCTGGAAAACGCTCCAAGAGATAAGTCTTTCGATTGGCTCCTTCTTTCTGGACAGCCTGTCTGAAGGCAGTTTCTTCTCCGATGAGAATCAGCGACTGCTTGGCCCGGGTAATCCCTGTGTAGAGCAGGTTTCGCTCAAGCATTCTCGAATAGCTCGACACCATGGGGATGATCACGCTTGAAAACTCCGAGCCCTGAGCCTTGTGGATGCTCATAGCATAGGCCAGCGTGATCTTATACCACTCAGCCCGTGGATAGACGACCTCTTCGCCGTCAAAATCCATGACAATCTCATCCTGTTTGGACTCGCTGTGCTTGGCTGGAATCAGCTCTTTAATCTGGCCTAAATCTCCATTAAAGACATTAGAGACCGCATCATTGACCAGGTGGAGGACCTTATCCCCCAGCCGGTAGTTCTTATCGCGATAGACAAACTCGAGGGCGTCATCATCCTTAGGATTAAAGAGCTCTTGGAGGAGCTTATTGAGGGCGTCAATCCCAGCATTGCCCTTATACATCGGGGCGAGGAGCTGGAGCTCAAAAGGATCATTGCCCCGGCGAATCCAGGCAGAGGCAATCTGCTCAACCAGCTTGGCAACCTGAGGGCCACGGGCCTCAAAGTAAGAGCGATCTGGCTTTCGCTTCTTAAAGTCAGCTGGAAGCTGGCCCTCCTTAATACTGTGGGCCAAATCAACAATCGTCGAATCATCCCCCTGTCTGAAAATCTTATCCAGCCTGACAGCAGGAATTTTTGGGATTTTTAATAAATCCGCAAAGACCTGACCAGGCCCGACAGAAGGGAGCTGGTCGCTATCACCGACCAGGAGGACCTTCATCGAGGGAGCAATGGCCTGAAAGAGCTTGTTGGCCAGCCAGGTATCGACCATAGAAAACTCATCAACAATCAAAAGGGAGCCGGACAGGTCATTGCTGAAGTCATCGCCTGGCTCATCCTCCTGGGTCAGGCCCAGATGGCGATGGAGGGTCGCCGCTGACAGGCCGGTCATCTCATTCATCCGCCGACTGGCCCGGCCAGTAGGAGCCGCCAGCAATATCGGAAAGAGGTCGTCCGTATAATGGCTCTCGTCTAGGTCAACCTTATAAAGCTTGGCATAGACCTCGATAAAGCCCCGAATAATCGTTGTCTTCCCGGTCCCAGGCCCACCTGTCAAAATCGAAAACTGCGACTGAATCGCCTGGACAATGGCGGCCTTCTGCTGGTCGGCATAGCTCATGTCAAAGTCAGCCTCGACTTCTTCGATGGCTTCCAAAATCTCGGCCTCGCTAAAGTCGTCGCCCTTGCGGTCGAGCATCTTCATCAGTGAGTTGGCAATGCCGGATTCAGCAAAATAAAGGCTGTTTTCAAAAATTTTTCGGCCTTCCTGCTGGACAAGGCCATCATCAATCAAGCCCTTGAGCTCTGTCGCCAGGGCATCTGGAGCGACCTGGCTTTGCCGGGCTTCCAGTAAAAGCTGGATAGCCTTTTCAAGCAGTTCCTTGGCTTCGATATAGGTGTCGCCGGTCTCTGCACTCTGGCTTTCTACGACGTGCAGGAGGGCCGCCCGAAAGCGTTCTGGGCTATCGCTTGCAATGCCCAGTTCTTCTGCGATTTTATCGGCCGTCTTAAAGCCGATGCCCTTGATATCTTCGACCAATTGGTAGGGATTACTCCGGACCTTCTCCAGGCTCTCTTCCTTGTAGAGCTCATAGATTTCAAAGGTCAGCCTGCTAGAGATGCCAAATTCAGCCAGACTGCTAAAAATCTTTTCCATACCATGATTTTCCTTGAGGACCTTCATGAAGCTCTTAGCCTTGGCTGGCGTCATGATGGATTCTAGACTTTCCGGGTGATCAAGGAGCTGGTCGACCGTGTCGACAGGATAGAGCTCGACGATTTTTTGAGCCGTCTTTGCCCCAACACCTGAAAATTTATCGCTTGAAAAATACTTGATCAAGCCTCCTGCAGAGGTCGGCACGGCCTTTTCATAGCTTTCGACCGCCAGCTGCTCGCCGTATTTGGCATGGGTCGTGAGTCTGCCCTTAAAGCTGTAGCTCTCGCCCTCAGTGACCTCAGCAATCGTGCCGGTCACGACAATCTCGCTATCTCCATAATCCGTGTCTGTGTCCTCGATTTCAAGAAGGAGGACCTTATAGAAATTGCTCGGATTACTAAAAAAGATAGCCTCTATCCTGCCTGTAAAGGAAACCTGTTCTGGATTCATAGGCTCTCGTTCCATTTCTGGAGCTTAAATTGCTCGCCTTCTAGTCTTAAGATACTGACGGTGTTATTGGCCAGACCGCCTGCTGACCGGAGTTCTGCTAGGGGAAAACCTGCCAGGTGGCGGATACCTGCTGTCCCGCTGGCTCCGTGGCCGACGAGTAGGATGTTCTCTGCCTGGCTGTTCTTGAGCTCGTCAGCCAGGTCGTCAAAGCGATTCAAGACCGATTCTACTGACTCCGCCCCAAACTTTGAGCCGTCAAAATGAGGCAGGTACTCTCTTGAGGCCTGCATTTCTTCAGGGTATTTGGCGACAGAGTCGACGATTAGCTGGCCTTCGAGCTCTCCAAAATTCCATTCGGAGAGTCTAGCGTCAGCTTCTGGGTCTTGATTTGTCAGGAGCTTCGCTGTCGTCATGGCCCGCTTTTGAGGGCTGGACTTGACCAGGTCGAAGTGGACGTCTGAGAGGCTTTCGGCCAAATGTTTGATGGCCTCATAAGACTCCGGCAGGAGCTCAGAGTCGCCATGCTGGCCCTGGAGGCGTTTTTCTAAATTCCATTCCGTCTTTCCGTGGCGGACAAAGTAGATGTTCATGTGTTTCCTTTTATAATGTTAATGTCCGAGGACTTCTCTTAGGGCCTGGAGACTCTCGTCTGGCGTTTTTTGGCTGACGTCGATGGTCTGGCTGGCCACTGCCTCATAGAGCTTAGCCCGCCGTTCAAAAAGTTCTTTGAGTCCCACCTTGCCTTGCAGGGTCAGCGGTCTCGACGGGTCATCCTTGATTCGCTCATAGAGGTCCTCAAAGTCAGACTTAAGATAAATCGTCTGGGGATTTTTTTCCAAAATTGGAAGATTAGGGGCATATTCGACAATACCGCCACCGGTCGCAATCAGACCTTTATGCTCGGCATAGCTCGCGAGGAGCTCATGCTCGATCTTGCGAAATTCAGCCTCTCCAAAACGCTCAAAAAACTGGGCAATCGGTCGCTTGATTTTCCGCTCAATTGCCCGGTCCAAATCGATGTAATTCGGGTCGAGCCGATAGGCTAGACTGGTCTTTCCCACGCCCATAAATCCGATCAGTATGACTGGCATAAGGCCTCCAAATCATCGAAAAAGCTGGGATAGCTGGTCCGGATGGCCTCAGCTCCAGCAAGCTCGACCTCGCCTTCTTGCACAAGCAGGCTTGCAATCGCCACCATCATCCCAATCCGGTGATCACCATGGCTGTCAAGCTGGGCTCCATGCAGGCGGCTCTTGCCCTGGATTCTCATACCGTCGTCAGTCGCTGTAATCGTCGCCCCCATCTTTTTCAGGCTATCTGCCACAACAGCAATCCGGTCAGTCTCCTTAACCCTCAACTCTTCAGCATCTGCAATGACCGTCTCACCTTCGGCCTGTGTGGCCAAAAGGGCGATAATCGGGAGCTCATCAATCAGGCGAGGAATCAATGCCCCTTCAATACGTGTTGCTTTTAGCTCAGAGCTCCGGACAGTGAGGGTCGCTGACTTGGCCTTCGCGTCAAACTCAGAGATTTCAAGCTCGCCCCCCATAGCCTTGATAACGTCAAGAATACCTGTCCTCGTTTCATTGACGCCAACATTTTTAAGGACAATTTCCATATTTGGAAGAATAAGTCCGGCCACCAGCCAGAAGGAGGCAGAGGAAATGTCGCCGGGAACCGTCAGCTCTTGACCCGTCAGCTTTTGTCCGCCCTCAATAAAGATTTCCTTACCCTGGACCTCGAGATGACCGCCAAATTGGACCAGCATGTCCTCAGTGTGATTACGGGTCTTTTCTTTTTCGATAATCCGAGACTTTCCATCAGCTTGGAGAGCTGCAAAAATCAAGGCCGACTTGACCTGGGCAGAGGCAACCGGCAGTCTATAGTCGATGGCTTTGAGCCCTTTTCGACCCTTGATTTTCAGCGGTGGCAGGACCCGCTCGCCCTGGCCATCGACCTCAGCCCCCATCATCCGCAAAGGGACAGCTATCCGGTCCATCGGCCGCTTTGATAGGGAGGCATCGCCAAAAAGCTCTGTCTCAAAGGCTTGACCTGCTAGAATACCTGAAATCAGGCGGGTCGTCGTGCCAGAATTGCCCATATCAAGGGGCTGGCTGGCTGGCTTGAGGCCGTCGAAGCCCCGTCCTTCAATCGTCAGGACTTCTCCATTTTCGGAAAAATGAATATCGACGCCCATGGCCCGAAAGGCCTCGATGGTCGCTAGGACATCCTCAGCCTGAAGGAGGCCGTCAACCGTCGTCCTGCCCTGGCTCAGAGCCCCAAACATGACCGCCCGGTGTGAGATGGACTTGTCGCCTGGGACGGTCAAGACAGCCCTGCTGCCCTGAAGTTTGCTTTTAAGCTTCATTTCTACCAGCTTTCTTATCAGTTTATATTTCTTAATTATAGCAAAATTTCAAGAACATTTATAGCAAGGAAAAAGGCCAGCCGGCCTTTATATTATCTGTCTTTTCAGCTCATTTTTCGGATGACAATTTCTGTCCCCTTGCCTACTTCTGAATTGACCTCTGCCTTAAAGCCCAGCTTGTCAAAAATCAGCTTGGTCAAGTAAAGACCCAGCCCCGTTGACTTCTGCTGGTTGAGGTGGCCGTTGTAGCCTGTAAACCCATGCTCAAAGAGGCGGGGGACATCTTCAGGAAGAATGCCGCGACCTGTGTCAATCAGGCGGATTTCGCCTTCACTGATACGGACAATAAGGCCCCCTTTATCCGTGTACTTGACTGCATTGTTGACCAACTGCTCAAGGGCAATCGTCAGCCAACGCCGGTCGGTCGTCAACTGCCAGTCGCCATCAATCTCAACCGACAGGTCTTTTTGAATAAAGAAATTGGCATACTTCTTAATAATTGAGCGAACCAGGTCAGCAAGCGAAACTTCTTCAAAGCGAAAATCCGTCGATAAATTCTTAATCCGAACGCTCTCCAGCAACATGTTCAGGTAGTTGTCCAGGGCAAAAAGCTGTCTTTCTAAGTCCCGGCTGGATATGGTCTCCGAGGTCTGCAACATCAGGTCCATAGCCGCTATCGGCACCTTC
This sequence comes from Lactococcus termiticola, assembly GCF_003116835.1. GTDB lineage: Bacteria > Bacillota > Bacilli > Lactobacillales > Streptococcaceae > Lactococcus > Lactococcus termiticola. Next base: position 45,420 of record NZ_BFFO01000001.1, read on the forward strand.
ATCTGGTGGGACCAAATCCGCATCAGGTCCCGCTGTTCCTTGTCTGCCAGCTCAATTTCACTGACCTTTTTGGTCAATTCATCCAGCCTGCATTCCAGCTCAAAACGCTCCTTGACTTCTTTTCTAAAACGGAGATAGTTAAAAAAGGAATAGACAAAGATCATCACGATGACCAGGGCCGTCGCATTGATGAGGGCGAATAAGGGCAGGTGCCAGAGGACAAAGGTCAGCAGGTAGACCGCCAGGCTCAAAAAGAAAAGCAGGAACTCGGCCCTTTTTGTCTTAAAATAGTCAGATAAGTCCATAACCCTTGCCCCGCTTCGTTGTAATATGCTCGTCAAAGCCGATTTCTGCGACCTTCTTGCGGAGTCGCGTCATCTTGACATTAAAAGTATTGCTGTCAATAAATTCATCGGTCTGCCAGAGGGCCTGAAGGAGGGCCTCCTTGCTGACCAGCTCGCCTTCGGCCTTAAAAAGCAGGCTCAGAACCTTGTTTTCTGAAGCTGTTAATTCAATTTGAGCATCGTCCTTCATTAAGAAGCCATCCAATAATTCATAGCCTGCAAAGGTCAGCTTACTGCTTTCAAAACGCCGTAAAACAGCCTTTATCTTAGCCTTCAGAATTTCTAATGAAAAAGGCTTGGTCACAAAATCATCCGCCCCCTGATTCATGGCAGAGACCTGATTCATCTCATCTGAGCTCGATGAAATAAAGATAATCGGCATCTTGCTCAGCTTTCTGAGCTCTGTCGTCCAGTAAAAGCCTGAGAAAAAGGGCAAGCCGATGTCCATGAGGACCAGATCCGCCTCAAACTCTAGAATCTCTTGCTTTACTGCTCGAAAATCCGTCACGCTCTTGACCTGATAGTCCTCCTTGAGGACATTTTTTAGGCTGTCTACAATCGTCTTATCGTCTTCCACAATAAAAATCTTGTTCATTGGCTCTCCTTTTCTAATTATTATAGCAAAAATTCAGACTTATTTTTATCACAGCCTTGCCCATTTTTGCTAGCGAAAAAAATCCTGTTTCTCGTGCCAGTTTCCTTGCTATTGTCCCGAGATGCTGATATACTGTGTGTGTCAAATATGTGATTGCTTGCACAATCACAAAGAAAGTGTACTTTTATGATTCAATTTTTACGTCAAAACAAAATCGCCATGTGGCTGATGACGCTCATCCGTATCTATATCGGCTACCTCTGGATGATGGACGGCTGGGAAAAACTGACGACCAAGGGCGGCTTCCATGCTGAAGGCCTGATTACGGGTGCCCTGCATCAGGGGACTGCGGTAAAGCCTTATTCTTATCCCTGGTTTGCCCACTTCCTCAATGCGACAACCAACGGCGGACATGATGCCAGCTTCTTTAACTTCCTGGTCCCTTGGGGCGAATTTTTAGTCGGTCTGGGTCTGATTTTCGGGACACTGACTCTGGCGGCTGCCTTCTTTGGAATCCTGATGAACTTTACCTACCTGCTCTCAGGCGTGGTTTCTGTCAATCCGACCTACATTGTTCTCCAATTCCTGATTTTGATGGCCGGCTTCAATGCTGCTAAAATCGGGCTAGACTACTGGGTAACTCCATTCCTCCGCAAAATCATTCCCTTCCTCAATAATGATATTGAGACAAGAAAGCTTGCTGAATAAGCTTAGCAAATAAAAAAGTCCAGCAGATTTAACTGCTGGGCTTTTCTCATATTCATTAAGTCAGGTGGACACCCTTATCAACATAGACGATATCTCCGATAACACCTGCAGCGAGCGGGCTCACGAGGAAGGCAGCGGTCTGGCCGACTTCTTCGATGGTCACACCGACACCGTCAGCTGTACGGCTGTCTGACTCTTTAATCAAGTCCTTGTAGCCTGAAACGCCTGATACGGCAAGGGTTTTAATGGCTCCGGCAGAAATCCCGTTGACATGGACACCGATGTGGGCCATCTCAGCTGCCAGGTAGCGGACGCTGGCTTCCAGTGAAGCCTTGGCGATTCCCATCACGTTGTAGTTAGGGATGGCACGAACTGAGCCCATGTAGGTCAGGGTCACGATACCAGCACCCTCATTAAGGAGAGGTTTCGCAGCCTTGGCAACAGCAAGGAGACTGTAGGCTGAAACGTCTTGAGCCAATGCAAAGCCGTCACGAGAGATGTCTGAGACGTTGCCCCCCAGCTCTTCTTTTTTAGAGTAGGCAATGGCGTGCACAAGGCCGTCGATCTTGCCAACTTTTGATTCGATTTCAGCAAAGGCTGACGCGATAGACTCGTCAGAAACCACGTCACATTCGATGAGGATGTCATCAGCTTCAGCGAGCTTGGCCAGCTGTTTTTCCATCCGTTCATTTTGATAAGTATAGATCAGGGTTGCTCCCTGGTCTTTCATAGCTTTTGCACAACCCCAAGCGATGGATTTGTTATTGGCAACGCCCATAATCACAATCTTCTTGCCTTCTAAAAACATAAAAAAATAATTCCTTCCAAGATAATAAAAAATTGACAACGACTGCATTTATTGATAAACTTATGCTTATAATAGTTTGCCTTGTCTAAATACTTTATAGGTAAAATTGTAAATCAAATTCTCTTAAAAGTCAAGGATTTGTTTTATAATACAAATTAAAGCGTCAGAAAGTGAGAAATCATGCCAGAAAATATTGCAATGACTGCGACTGAAGTCATGGAAGTTATCCCAAACCGCTATCCTATCATGTTCATCGACTATGTGGATGAATTGACCGAAGATAAAATTGTAGCAACAAAGAACGTGACCATCAATGAAGAGGTCTTCAATGGCCACTTCCCAGGCAATCCTACCTTCCCGGGTGTCCTCATCCTTGAAAGCCTGGCCCAGGCAGGTTCTATCCTGATTCTTAAAAAGAAAGAATTCCAAGGAAAGATGGCCTACATCGGCGGTATTGACAAGGCAAAATTCCGTCAAAAGGTAACACCGGGCGACGTGATGAAGCTTGAATTTGAAATCACCAAATTCCGTGGCAAGGTCGGTACAGCCGATGCGACGGCCTACGTTGATGGCAAGAAGGTCACTACAGCACAATTTACCTTTATCGTTGACGAGGCGGCTGAACAGACGAAATAATTGGAAGAGTCCAGATGGGCTCTTTTCTTTTGAGCAGTGCTTGTCGATGTAGAATTTTAGTAGAGCAGAAAAAAGAAGGCTACAGATTTAGCCTTCTTTTTTGGTTTGTGCCTGGAATTCGCTTTACTCCGCTCAAGGTGGAACTCATCGGTGGAACATGGCCTTTGTTCTAATTTGCCGATGATTTCCACACGCTAGTTTTCGCTCGCTTGGTAGTGCTAAGCTTTAGGCGGTCTGCTTTGCAGACTCAGCCTACTTTGCCTGGGACAAACTGTAATTATGATCAATCGACTTTTCCAGCTCTCCAGAAGCTTTCATTTGCTTGATGACCTCATCGACTTCTTTTTTAAGATTGCCAGAATCCTTAGACATGGCGACGGCATAGCTAGCATCTTCTGTCTTGAGCTTGACGCTGTCTACAATGGCCAGGTCTGGGTTTTGGGCGACATAGGACTTGGCAATGAGGTTTTCGATGACAGCCCCTTGGACCAGGCCTGCCTTGACTTCATTGATTTCGTCATTGACGGCAGACAGCGATACCAGGTTGGCTGATTTGAGCTGTTCTTTGACGATTTTTTCTTGAACCGAGCCCTTTTGAGCAGAGATGGTCTTGCCCTTTAGGTCGTCGATCGATTGATATTTATTCAAGTCTGACTTTTTAACCAACAAGTAATTATCCGCCGTATAGTAAGGCTCTGAGAAATCAAAGGCCTTTTCACGCTCTTTGGTCGCTGTAATTCCTGAGATTCCCAGGTCAATCTTGCCGGCCTGGAGGCTGGACAGGACATTGTTGAAGGACATGTTGACAATCTCTAGCTTCACGCCCAGCTTCTTGCTGATGGCATTGGCCAAATCAATGTCTGAGCCGACGATTTGGTTCTTACCATTTTGAAGGCTCTGAAACTCGAAAGGCGGATAGTCAGCCTGGAGGCCGACCTTCAAGACCTTGGCTTCCTTGATTTTATTGACTTGGGCATTTGAGTCTGAGCCCTTGCTCGAGCAGGCGCTTAGGCTGACTGTAGCGATAAGTGCCAGTAAACTTGTGAGGATAACTTTTATTTTCATCTTTTCTCCAATGCGTATATTTATTTTGTGATTATGTATTATTATACATTTATTCTGGAGGTTGTCAAGAATAAATGTATAAATAATCAAAAAAAGACGACAGCTCAAACTGCTATCGTCTTTTTTATAAAGTTCTTCTTTTTAATAACCATCTGGATGTGAGCTATGCCACTTCCAGGCGTTCTCAATAATGTGTTCCAGGCCGTTTTGGACATGCCAGCCAAGGATTTCTCCAGCCTTGGTCGAATCAGCGACCAGCTCATCTGGGTCACCAGGACGGCGTTCGCCCATCTTACTTGGAATTTCCTTTCCAGTGACCTTGCGGGCGGTCTCAAGGACTTCCAAATTAGAATAACCCTTTGAGCTACCAAGGTTGAACTGGTCTGATTTTCCGCCGGCCTTGAGGTATTCGAGAGCCTTGATATGGGCATCAATCAGATCTTCCATATCGATGTAGTCCCGCACACAGGTCCCGTCGGCTGTTTTGTAGTCATCGCCGTAGATGGTAATAAAATCACGCTTGCCGAGGGCGGTCTGGAGGATGATTGGAATCAAGTGGGTCTCATTCTTATGGGCCTCACCGATAGAACCGTCGCCCTTGGCACCAGCGACATTAAAGTAACGCAGGGCCACATAGGTCATGTCGGTCGCTTCAGACTGCCACTTCATCATCTGTTCCATGATAAGCTTAGATTCGCCATAAGGGTTGATTGGCTTCTGTGGTGTTTTTTCCGAAATTGGAGATGACTCTGGAATCCCGAAAGTTGCTGCTGTACTTGAGAAGACGATGTGCTTAACGTCAAATTCCTGCATGACTTCCAAGATAGAAATGCAACCGCCGACATTATTGTCAAAATACATGGCAGGTTTTTCCATCGACTCGCCGACCAGGCTGTAAGCACAGAAGTGCATCAGGCCTTCGATATTTTTTTCCTGCTCAAAGACCTTTGAGAGGGCGTCCTTGTCACGGACGTCCACTTCATAAAAGCGAACGCCTGCAGGGACGGCTTCACGGTGGCCTGTAACCAGATTGTCCACCACAGCTACCTCGTAGCCTCGGCTCAAAAGGATATCCACAGCGTGTGAGCCGACATAGCCAGCCCCACCAAGTACTAATACTGTCATTCGTAAAATTCCTCTTTTCTATTTTTCCTTATGCGTCCCAAAGCCCATTTTATAAGGGATTTAAGCACTTTGTTAGTTTTCGAGTTTCCTCATATTTCCCAATATTTATGCCTAAAATTGTGACTTTTGTTATGCCTGTTTTTTTACCCTCAAGCAAGTAATTTCAAGTCATTCAACTTCCAAACTACTTCATCTTTTTGTGATTTTAGCACATGAGTATAGATGTCGCTTGTCGTCCTAGGATTTGAATGCCCCACACGATCCATAATGACTTTTTGCGGAATATCCAACATTACAAGAAGTGTGATATGACTATGGCGTAACATATGTGCCGAAAAATCAGAAGCTATTTTCCCTGATATTTCAGCTTTTACTCCAACTTTTTTCATAAAAGCGTTAAGATTAGGATTACTAAAAGGTTTCACTCCAGTTGTGATAAAGATAAATTCAGACTCACGCACACGCCTTTTCATCTCTTCTAAAATTTCAACCGCCCGCTCGTTAAGTGAAACATGACGGATAGATTGAACATTTTTAGTCGGTCCTAAAGCATGTAAATCTGCTGACCAAGAATGACAAATGAAAATATCTCGTTTGAGAATATCAACATTTTCCCAGAGCAGCCCGGTCGCCTCGCCAAATCGCAATCCTGTCCAGAACAGGAACTCAACAAGCAAAAGTTTTCTTTCTGCCGTTTCACGCTGATAATTTGTGTGAAGATCAGCAATGTATAGCTTTGCCCCCTCTACAAATTCCCTAAATTCCTCAATCGTAAAGAATTTATTTTCTCGTTTTTGAATGGCCTCAAAAGTTACTTTTTGCCTTGGCAGTCGAATTCTAGCCGCTTCATTAACATCAATATAACGCATTTGAAAAGCGAAATCAAAAAATTGAACAAGTAGCCTTTTATACGTTTTTTGAGTCGTAGTAGAGCTGAAAAAAGAAACAAAGTTTTGAAGTTCTACACTCTCAATTCTCTTTATTCGCTTATTTTCAAATTCAAAATCATCAAAGAATGTTTTGAAATTGTTTTTTTCTTGTTGCGCGGATGTAGCTGCGATTTCCTTTTCACGTATTAACCAATATTTCTCAAACACTTGCCTACAAGTTGCATTATGCAACAAATCATCCGCATTTTTTTCCTCAGATAATTTTTGAGCTATTTTCAGTTCAATCCGTTTTCTTGCCTCCCGATGAGACTGGCTACTTGATGTATTCATTGTAACCGAAACCTGACGCCGCTTGCCTTTCAATGTCAAATAAGTGTCATAAAATTTTACCTTCCCATTTTGAAGTTTTTTGTAAAACATTTGATTTTTCCTCCCTACACATTCAGTAGGTAGAAATAGGTCTCTGACACTCTAATACCGAGAAATTCTCACAAATCTGAAAACAGGATTTCTCAAAGATGTCCACTGTATTATACCATTTTTTGCCTATTTTTACCACTGCTCCCCCATTTCTTGCTATATTTATGCCCATATATTCATACTTTTTTCACAGGAATTTTTACGCTAAACGCAAAACAAAGCTTTTACTACTATTCTTTCATCTCAGCTTAGTAATCAGAAACCTGACTGGCTGATTTATATTTCAAAAATGCTTCATAACCTTCCACAGAAATATAAACCCGTTTATGCCCCACATTCAAAATTTTACTTTCAAACTGAGGGAGTCGTCTCATTTCTGTCAAATCATTACTCAAAGTATATGGAGTAAAATTTTTTTACTCCATGTTTTTTGTTCTAAACGCGTTCGTGAATTTTTTTGTGAATTTTTATTTTTGTTTTGAAATTATCAACCATGAAGTGTATGGTTGACCCTTTGATTTGATTGCTTTATTTTTTATAGCAAAATTTCCAAACTGTAAGTGTTCTCTGAAAATATGAAAAAAATTTTTGACAACTCTGTCAAAAAATTTTCTCAGTCTCTTTAGTATTCTGGCACATCAACTTCTTCTTTCAGCACGGAAATCATCGCATCTGACAGGGGTAATTCTTTCATCAATACAGCAAGCACGAAACTTACCAGCATCAGAGGGACAAGCCAGCTATACAGTCGTCCAAATGCTGCTACTGCTGTCAAATGCTTCATACCAGCATTGAGCAAGGTTCCCATGATTGCCGCAGCAAAAGCGCCACCAAGACTTTTAAAGAAATTCAACGCGCCTGTTGCCGCCCCCAAATCTTGATAAGGTGCCGCATTTTGTCCAGCAAGCAAAGCAACTTGAATCATCAGCCCTTGTCCAATTCCAGAAAGCACCAACAGCGCAATCAACTCCAGCAAAGACGTCCGCACCGTCAACATTCCCAAAAATAAACTGGAAATTCCCATCAAAAAGCTCCCAATAATCGGATAAATTTTGTATTTTCCCGTTTTCGTGATAATCGGCCCTGTTACCGCCGAACCAACGACCAGCCCCAACATCATCGGAATAATCACTAGCCCCGCACGACTTGCACTAAAACCGCGCACCGTCTGCAAATACATCGGTGTAAACAACATCAGCACAAATAAAACGAAGCTCGCCAAGGCAAATTGCAAACTAGAAATCGCAAAAACTGACTTTTTGAACAATCCCAAAGGCAATATCGCCTGCTTTCTACGTCTTTCCACGAAGATAAAGCCAAGCACACTCAGCACCGCCAACACAATCAACCCAATAATCAATGGCGAAATCCAAGCCACAGTATTCCCGCCCCAAGTCGTCATCAGCAAGAGCGCCGTGGTAAATAGCGTTGCCAAAAGTCCGCCCAGAAAATCTACCTGCCCAACTTTTCGTACTTTTGGCAAGTGCAATAAAGCCCCCAGCAGCACAAAAGCCAGCACACCAACCGGAACATTGATATAAAAAATCCAACGCCAGCTCACCATCTGAGCAATGAAACCACCAAGAAATGGCCCAGCAATCACTGCCAATGACGGTACAATCCCTAAAAGTGCCTGATAAGCGCCACGTTCACGCGCTGGCACCAAATCACCGACCGTTGCCTGAACCAGCGCCGTCAAACCGCCACCGCCTATTCCCTGAAAAGCGCGCATGACAATCAAGAACAGCATCGTCGGTGCTAAGCCAGCAAGGGCTGAGCCGAGTAGGAAAATCACAAGCGACACTTGCAGCACAATTTTCCGTCCCAGCTGATCGCCCAAACGTCCAAATAACAAAGTTGTCACCGAACTTGTCAGCAAATAAGCCGTCGTTGTCCACGCCACATATTGCGGCTGCGCCAGCGACTTCGCGATACTCGGTAAAGCTGTTGCGACAATCGTCTGGTCAAGTGACGAAACAAATAAAATCAGCATTAACGGAACCATTATCAACAAGAGTGAACTCGTTTTTTTCATGATAAATCCTCTTTCCTCAAAAGTGTAACTAAGTTACTTTTTTACAAAATTCATTATACACATTCTCATCTACTTTGTCAAAAATAAAGTAATCAAGTTACATTATTCTGTTTTCACTTGCCAAAGATAAGTAACTGAGTTACAATGTAATCATGAACAGAGAAGAAAAAAAACGCGCTAAACGCGAAGAAATTGTCGAAAAAAGTATCGCTCTTTTCAGCGAAAAAGGCTACGATAACACGACAACCGCCGAGATTGCTGCGGCTTGCCAAATTGCCAAAAAAACCCTTTTCCAGTATTTTCCCAGCAAAGAAGACATTATTTTTGAAAATGAGCGCGAACTTCTTGAACAGATTTTAGAGGTCATCAACGACAGCACAAATCCTTGGCAGACTTACCTTGACTGGCTCAAAAGCCTTGAGCAGGAAAACGAAGAAAATCTCTCGCTCCCCGCACTGATTCGCGCCACTCCAGCACTTCACGACCGCCTTTTGCGAATGTGGGCAATGTATGAAAATGAAATCGCCCAAGCATTTGACAATAACCTGAGCGCGACTATTTTAGCAGCAAAGATTGTCCTGCCTTGGCGCCTCGTTTTTGAGCGTGATTACACTATTTCCCAGATTATAAAAGAACTCGCATAACGCGAGTTTTTTTGACAGAACTGTCAAAAAAAGAACATGAAAATTCTCATATTCTTTCTCAAAAAATGTAACAAACTTTTTTGACAGAACTGCCGAAGGGGCTAGGTACTTCAGCACCTAGACTTCTCGGACAGGTTGAACTGATAGCAACACTGTCAGTCTGTCCCCTGTCAAAAACTATTTCTTAACCAAATCAGCAAAAATCATTCGACCAGCGCTGGTCTGCAAGACTTTCGCCACTTCCACGCGCACCGTCTTATCAATCATTTTCGCTGTATCTTCGATAACAATCATCGTGCCATCTGGCAAGTAAGCCACACCTTGCTGGCGCTCAGAACCCGCGCGAATAATCGTCACATCAATCGTTTCTCCAACGACTGGACTAATGTCAAATAATTAGACACGAAAATGGAAATTAATTTTTAAAATAATCCATTTCTTTCTGATTAGGAGTTAATCCAAAATAATAGAAAGTTGAAGTAATGAATAAACTTGAAAAATTTAAGACTGTTCGTGATTTAAAAAGTGCCCTGCTTGATGAAGCAGGGATTTATGATTACGACAGTAGAGATGTTGTCAGTTTTGGAGAACGAACCGCTGAAAAAATGGCGGAGGATTATTTTGGAACCATTCCCTCCAATCATTCGCCCGCTTACAAGAAGCTTTTAGAAAAGTTTCGGGAAAGTGTTGAAGACTACGATTATAGGAGAGATTGATGAAACAAAGAAAATGGGGATTGCTTATGCTAAGTGGCGTGGTCTTATTGAGCCTTTCTGCGTGTGGTCGTTCAGGTTTGAATGTGTCACAGCCCTCTGTGTCGTCTCAAACGACGCAAAATTCAAAGGAAAGCGTGACGGCTCAAAGTCAGGCGAAGCCTCCCGCAACTTCCTTTAGCATCAGTCAAGAATTGGATTTTGTGCAAAAATTTCTAACGGCTTATACGACCTATACGTCCCTTAATGCGCAAAAGTCAGCTATAAAGCCTTTCTTGACATCAAGTATGCAAAAGCAACTGGCAGTGGGAACACCTGCGTCGCGAGAAACGAATCAGGTCATGTCTGTGGGTCAAAACCTTTCGGTTTGGCAGAATGACAAGGGAGAATGGCTGGGCTTAGTGACGGTTAAAATCAATGATCAAACGAGTAGTGTGCAGGTCTTTTTGGTGGGACTGGAAATAAAAAATCAAAAATTACTGGTGAGTCAGTTGAGTTCGCCAACCCAAGAATAGTGAGAGGGGATGAAATGAATAAAGCAAATCAAGCACGGCAGGCGCATATTGCTGCGATTCTATGGGAGCGACTCGTTGTCGCTTTTAATGAGGAAGCAAAAACCTATGATCCAGAGGCATACAATAGTCCTTTGGGTTCGATAGGCGAGGTTTATTGTCGAGAAGTTTGTCGGCCAAATTGGTGGAAGGCGCTAGGCGGTGAGGCACTCATTGGAAGTAAAAGTGAGAATCGAGGAGTCATCACTTTAGGGAAAGGAAAGCAAGAAGGGTTTGATGATTACTGGGAAATCACGCATCTGATTGAAGAGGCGCACCACGGTGAACATTTGGAGACAGGGATCATTTACTTTGGAAGTTGAGAGGGATGGGATTGAAAAAATATTCGCAGTTTGAATTAGAAAACTTGAAGCTGTCCCAAAAGATTGCGCAGCGTCGCAGAAAAACCTGAACCGACAAAAGCTACCGCAATGAAATACTCTGCCAATAGCGCCCAGCCGGCAACCCAGCCAAAGCCTTCACCAAATAGGACCGAAATCCAAGAATAAGCCGATCCGGCAAAAGGCATCACCGTTGACATTTCAGCATAAGCAAAAGCTACAAGCCCAGCTACCACCGCTGCAATCAAATAAGAGAAAACAACAGCCGGCCCGGCATATTCAGCAGCAACGATCCCCGGCAAAGTGAAAATTGATGTCGAAATAATCGTTCCAACACCCAAGGCCAGAAAATCTCTTGTACCAAGCACTTGCTCTAACTTTTTATCCTTTTGATGATACGTATCAAAACTCGCGCGTCTCGTAAAATTCATTTAATCCCTCCAAAAATTTCCGAATAAATTTAAAAATAATCACAAAAAAACGAATTAACCTCAGCCATTCTGTTTCATTAGCTCTCGCTAATTTTCCACCCTGAAAACGTTCTTCACATTTCATAAAATCGCACTTTTATCCTGCTTTCATTCTTGAAAAATCTCGCGCTCAAAAATTTCATAAGATGTTTCACTTTTTTTAATCTTATGAACCTGACTTCCTGACTCCTTTCTTGAAAACTATTTTCCATTGTAATCTTTTTTGGACAAATTGTCAAAATATTATCGCATTTTACTTCATTTTCCGATAAAATACAGTCTAAATTAGAATTCCTTAATTTCAGACTGATTTAAAACGCACCATTCAAAAGCTTTTCACTCACTTCTTTACCTGAGCCGATAAAAAAAAGAACGCCTCCTCCTGCTTTCTCAGAACATTGCTTTGAGTCAGCAGTCGCATTACCGTTCTTTTTTATCGTCCTTCAAAATAGAGCAAACAGCTTCAAATAATGGGTTCAGCGTTCTTCTTCATTGATGTTTTCTTCTTGTTTTTTTCGCTTTCTAATGGCCACAGATCCAGCAGTCACTATACCAGCAAGAGCGACAAGCCCTGCAAGTCCTGCACCTCCTGTAAAAGGAAGTGAAAAGTCCGTTACTATCAGCGCTGTTGTGCTCATCACATAATCACTGGCCTGTGCAGCGCCACTCTGGATAAAATCTCCAACCGTCGCATTTGGGTTGCTCGCAAGCCAGTTGTTATAATCTGTGACTCCCTGCAAAGTCAGCGCATAGAAAGTTTCGGCGTAGTTGCCGTTTTCCATCGGATTGCTGCTTGCTTGGACATTATCTGTAGCATTTCCCATATAGAGATAGCTACTATTACTGCTGTCGCTCCCTATAATCACCACGCCAACGGGCGCACCATTGACAGATTCCCCACCATCACCATTATCATCTCCGCCATCAGCATCCAGTGCTGAGGTGATGTCTGTGACTGGCGTATATCTGGCTGTTTTTGGAATCGTGTTCGTTGCGTTTGAGCTAATAGCAGTATTATCAGAGGCAACATTGATCGTGACTGTCTGATTAGGAGCGCTAAGCCCTCCCGCAGTCGCCAGCATCGCCGCATAGGTGGCGCTCAGCGAGTAACCGTAATCGGCAACATTAAAGGTTTTCCCCTGCCAAGTGTAACCTGTGATTTTGATCCCAGCTGCTGCCATATCAGCAGCACTCGCATATCCTGCTGCTGTGATAGCTTGCTGCGTGACATCTGGCAGACTTCCCGCAGAGACATTTTGAGTGTTTCCGCTTGTACCATTTACAGGATCATTTGGATTGTTGGCATCACTGATGGTCCATTTTAGAGTTGCCTGATTAGGGACGACGATAAAGGTATAGTTGCCTGCCGCTGCCAGAAAATTTTTATAAATAGCGTTAGCAGAAGTCGAAGTCTGGAAAATTGACATGGCAGTTTGACCATTTGCTGTACCTCCCATTGTTTTTCCAGATACGACCGCGCCAGTTGCGGCAGTATAAGCTGTATAAGTATAAGTACCCGTTTGTGCCCAAATATAACCATCATTAGTATTGATCCAAATCGTGTAAGGAGCATTGAATGAACTAATCGAAGTGAGATTACCGTTAGGCAGAGGATTTTTCCAGCCTGCTGTCCCACCTGAGGTAAGGAAAATCGCAGGCAGTACGGGGGTCTGCGTCGGAACGACGCTTCCAACTGCACCTGATACGGTCGTTGAGTTTGGAAGCGTGCCCGTCCAGCTCGTATTACCGCTCACGGCGCCTGTGACGAGCTTGCCCGCCACACCATTGGCACCTGGTGTATCCTTTTCCCCTGGTAGTCCGCCTGTACTTGAGCTGAACTGATAGTTAAAGGTAACACTTTGTGTGATTGGAGCAAGCGTTACTGTATAGCTATTGCCTGAGGCTGCAAAGGTAGGCGCAGCTGTCCCCGTTGGGAACTGTGCAGGATTCGTCTGTGTCCCAGTAACCGTCGTCATGTTTGTCCCAGCAATACTTGAAATATAATAGCCCGCCGGCACTTTTCCATTCATTGTTGTATTGATTGTCGTGGTCGGTAGTGCCGTGCCAACATCGCCCTGATAGCTACCAAAGCTAGGGGCTGCTGGTGTGTTGAGTGCCCCTGTCGCATAGGTATAGGTGCCAGTCGCAGTTGGCTGAGCGCTCAGGACAACGGTATAAGCATTCGCACCTGTCCCTGACGTATCTGCACCAACCGTAAGTCCTGCCACTGTTAGGCCGTTTAGCGTCGCTGATGTCGTTCCCCCTGAAGCAATAGTTGTTGTGCCCTGTTTAATAGCAGAGATATAGTAGCCCGCTGGAATCTTTCCTGTTAAGTCTGTTGTCACACTTGAAGGAATTGCCGTTCCCGTCGTCAAATTATTGTAAGTCACTGTCGGAAAGGAAGCTGCATTCCCAGAAGCATTACTAAAAGTCAGTACATTATTTGTGAGTGGAGTATAAGCCACGTTAATAACATTGGGATTGTTTGATACTGTCGGATCATAACTCTGCACCGTTACTGCCGTTCCATAGGAAGTCGTTGTATAGCCTGCCAAGGCTGGAGGAACAAAGTTATAGCTGTTCCCTGTGGCATTGACAGTTGACGGCGTCGTAGCCGCAGCAGCTGTCCCAATAATATCAGAAATGTTCGCTGTAATGGTTGTGCTTGGCGCAATCACTGCCTTTGAGCTATTATTAAGATAATTGACAATAACAGGCTCTGTTCCTTTTTGTCCGCTAAATGTCAACGAACTCAAATCAAGCGAGAGATTTCCTGTCAGTCCCCCTGTAGATCCAAAAGCTCCGATATTCATTGTAGAGTTGACCGTAATAGTCTGACTGGTCGTTACAGCTGAATTCTTCGTTGCAAAACTACTATTTAATGGCTGCTCAGTTAGGGTAAGTGTGCCAGTTATTTGTCCTTGTGCATTGGTACTACCATTTGGAGCCCACGTGATCGTTATTCTTTCATTCTGAGTGGTGGGCAATGTTTGTGTTTCAGTATTAAGAATTGGAACCATCGTAAAAGGGTAACCTGGCGCCGCTTTAGTGGCATAGCCCGTACGAACTAATGCTCCTGTTCCATCTGTTGTCCGAATCGAGATTTGTGTTGCGATGCCAGTCGTTCCTTGTGAAGTTCCACCCGCTCCATCTGAACCATCTAAAGGTCCCAAAGCATAGCCTGTCCCATAACCTGTGGTATTATTGTAAAAATCACGCCCCGCAAAAACTGAATTAGTCAATCCAGCAATGCCAAGACCACCGCCTCTCGGGTTAGTTGTCGGATTCCCCCAGGCTGGATCAGCTGCGATTGGAGGAATCGGTGCATTGTTGAAATTTGTTGACATCTGCGTTTTGGATGCGGGTGTAAGAAAGAAGCCCATCCCATCGCCCACTCCAAAAGGACCGTTTGTACCTGAAGCGACATCACCTGCAGTGGTTGACTTCGAAGATTGGAAGATTCCCGAGAGAGTAAAGCCTGCCGACATTGTCATGTTTGATGCCCCATTGAAGTAGGCAAATCCTGTCGTATAAGTAGGGGACGTCTTTAAAGTAAAGTTGAGCGCATTCCCCATTTTAGAGCCCTCACCCGATGACGCTCCATACGCAGAAGCCCCCCCCTAACGTCCAGTTTGCTGTTTGGGTAATGTCACTCGCCTGATAAGTATGATCTCCCGTATCAGCCGTCCCTCCAGCTGTTAACTGCCCATTGGCAGGGGTGGTCGCAGCTTTCACTTTTTGGATGGGAGTATTTAGAAAAGGAGTGAATGCAGGGAGCACACCACCGCTAAAAAGCACGACTGTTAAAGAAGCATATAGCCATTTTTCCCTGATTTCCAAGTACGGAAGTTCGTTTTCTGGACATTTCCTAACGATGCTGTCTTCCTTTTTTCGTGAGACACAGGAGGGTTTTCGGTTTTCAGTAGATTTCTTTTTTTGAGCGTTATTCTTTTCATGCTTTGAATGATACATCCTTTCCTCCCTTCTTAATTTTTCTGATGCTTTCGTCTTCTAAGCAGTACGGCGAAAAGCAGACTGAGAAAGCCGCCTAACACCCAAAAAATCTGAGCTGCACCTCCCGTTTTCGGCAATAGCTGATTTAAAGTACCGTTTTTTCCTCCTTCATGCTCTCCTTTAGGATTCGGCTGTGGCTGTGGTGTCTTACCTCCTGAAGGCGGTTGTGCCTCGACGCTGGACTTCGGATAGAGAGTGAGCGTGTCCAGGTAAGCGTGATTAGCTTCACTCCAAACTGGAAGCTCGATCAAAAGCGGCTTGGCTGGATAAAGAAGGCCTTTACTAGGATTCGCTTCTTCTTCCACCAGATAAATGCCATCAGCCAGCTGGAGTGAAGCTTGTCCATTCTGATCAGTCAAAATCTGGCTCGGTGCGCCAACAGATTGATACGTTGATGCTACATTAGGATCGATCTTCTCTGATCCTGCTGCTCTGATTTCTTGAATCACATAAGTAATCCCCGGAATCAAGCGCAACTCTTTTCCCGTATTATCATAGACAGGAAGATGATTGATCTCTTCTCCCGTATTGATGGTCTGACTTTCTTGAAAACCTGTCGCACCATTTGAGAGCCCATATTTGACGATCGTCACGGTCTGCGTATGCGTTGCTGCTTGCGTGATACTTGCGACTCCTAGACTAACGCACAATACGAAAAACATGATCAGTTGATGGAGATACTTTTTTGCTCTCATTTCTCCTCCTTCCCATTTTTTCTTCTCTTTTTCTGACTCTCTTTCGTTGGAAGCGGATAAGAGCGAAGATACGTGAGATGTTCAAGGGCTTGCTCGCTTTGCACGACAAGCTGCCGATGGGCACGTCCGATCCTTACCGCTGTCTGATCATGCGGGCCCTTGACATAATCATGCTCTCTTCCTTCATAAGTGTTCGCGACCTGCTGCTGGACAAATTTACGCCAGTTTTCAGTCTTTTGATGATAAATCAGATATTTTAACTCTTTTTTCTCCCTTTGAAAACGATAATAATTGATGACGGCACCCTCTCCTAAAGCTTGTGCCTGATATTTGGCCAGCTTTTTGCTGCTGGTCAGATAAATTCCGAAGCCAAATTCTCCATCTCTGGCATCTTTTGATAAAGTCAGATGTGTTGATGCCGTGAGAGTGGCACGATAAAATGGAGCACGCTTTCTCAAAATCCAGAGCAGAAGCGCTCCGATTCCCAAAAGAGCCAAAAAGATAGAAATCAGAAAAACCCAAAAAGGATAGCCAAATTGATTTCGATTGATTCGCTCTGTCGGTGTTATTTTTGAGAGTGCGATCCGTTTTCCCGTGACTAAGAGCCGTTCATTATTAATCCCCGTCGGATAACAAGTCACAAGTGTCGCCAGATCCTCACCTTTGATAATCCCCAAAGTTGAAACATCGCTCGGATTAACGACTTTAATATTAATCACTTCATATTTCAAATCAAGATTTAAGGTATGAAGATAGAAAACATCATCTTTTTTCAACTTATCTAAATCACTAAAAAGTGTATCATTGACCCGTCCAGAGTGCGCTGCCAAGACAGTATGTGTATTAGTACCACCAATGGGTAAACTCGTCTGCGAGAGATGACCGACCCCAATAGCAAGTGTACTTTCTGCATCGCCATGATAGATAGGCACATCATTGACCGTAATCTGTGGAATTG
Organism: Lactococcus termiticola; assembly: GCF_003116835.1. Lineage (GTDB taxonomy): Bacteria > Bacillota > Bacilli > Lactobacillales > Streptococcaceae > Lactococcus > Lactococcus termiticola. The sequence goes on from NZ_BFFO01000001.1 coordinate 62,432, forward strand.
AGATATAACCCATCATGCCTGATTTATCAATATTTAACGTACTATTGTAATCTGGAATTTTTCCAGACCAAGGAATATGCTGACTCATGTCATAGACATATTCATTGTAAAGACGAGCATTGTAGAGTTTTGCCTGATCTAACATCTCTGTTATTTTTGACTTGCTTGTCTTTGAAAGTTCTGAATTAAAATTTTGAACAGACTTGACTGCCTGTTGTGACGCCAAGTAATTTGCGACAATCGGGTAAAAGAGTACCCCCAAAGCAGTAAGCAAAAGGATTGTGGATAAGATATTACGAATGGAATGTTTACTTCTAGCGGATTTTTTAGGTTTTTTATTCATCCTATCCGCCTTCCTTTCATAAATTCTTAACTGCAACCCTCATAAAATTATGCTTGCTCTTCTTCGTTATTACGACGACGACGGATAACAAATCCAGCAATGCCTGCCCCTGCTGCCACAATTACAATAGCAGCAAGACCTTCACCACCAGTAAATGGTAAGGCAAAGGGTTTGTTATTGGTAATGACGTTATCATTTGTACCTGGTGTGTAGGTTCCACCCTCATAATAAGTTGTATTAGCTGTAGAGCTACCGTCAGCTGCTGGTGTTGTATCCGCAGTTACTGCAAAGACATTAGCCCCTGTATTTGTGTCAGGTAAAGTATAACCATTTGGCGATACAATTTCGACTGCATAATAGTTTTGTGAATTAATCCGGTCAGTATTACTATCCACAAGATTAAGTCCCGTGAAAGTCGCCACTTTACCATTTGTTGAGGAAACTGTCGTTGGACTACTTCCAGCAGCAACCGTTGTTCCATCAGCATTAAGAAATTCTGCGCTAGTAGATGTAGCCCCAGCTGTCAAAGTACCATTACTATAAGTTGAACTTTCTGCAAGTGCTTGAGCATCTGATAAGCTAGCAGCTTTCACAAGAGCAAATACTGCCCCATTAAGACCACCATTTGCAGCTGTTGTCTGACCTGCTGCCACTTTTGAAAGTGCAACACCACCAACATTAAGCGTTGAACTAGCTGTCGTACTGTTCGTTGCCAAAACCGCACCATAAGCATTTGTGATTGCTGTTGAAGCCTTATCTGATAGCGAGCCTACGGTACCAGCATTGACAGTTGTAGGAATAACAACATTTAAAGCACCATCAGCATTACCAAGTGCAGCAGCAACTTTTTGTTGTCCAGAAGAAAGCAAAGTGATAGTAACTGTTTGACCGCTTGTTGTGACTGTGTAGTCTGTTCCAGCTGTCAATGTTACAGGAACAGGATTTCCCGAACCATCTGTAACGTTGATCACAACAGGGTTTGATGTATTATAAGTCACCCCAGTTGGCAAAGTATCAGTGATAACATATGAGCCTGTCACCCCTGTTGTTCCATCTCCATTGCTTGTTTGAGATGAGTCGAAAACTGTATTGACATTAAAGTTGACTGTATCTCCAGCAGCTGCGGTTGTTGTAATTCCACTATCGGCACTATTTGACCAAGTGCCATCATTAGCATTGTCATCACCAACATTTCCCATGTTACCTGAGCCATTATTATCAGTAGAACTATTTGTGAGGGATTGATCTGCAACAGTCGATTGGCTAATCGTTTGACCATTTATACCAGTAAGTTTAATCTCATTTGGCGTATTACCAGCACCATTATAGTTATCATTAGCATTTGTCGTCGCAACATCACCAAGACCTGATGAACTCGACATATCCAATTTCGGATAAACATTGACAAGCCCTGCTTGGGTATCGTTATTATTGACCTGTACGATAAAGTTCCCAACTGTTGTAATCCCATTGACCGTTGTTGTCTGGCTAATGATATAATAACCATTTGCAAGATTTGTAAAGTTGGCTACACCTGAAGCATTTGTTGTAGCAGGTACTGATGTAGACGTTAAAGTTGCACCATTCATATTAATTGTACCATCTGCACTTTGAGTTGGCATACCAGCAGATGTATCAAGCAAAGTCGCCGTAAAAGTGACATTTGCCATATCAGCTGTACTATCGAGAGAACTTTGGTCTGTCCCGTCATTTTTAGTAGCACCTGAGTTACCTGCTTGTGCTGGTGTTTGTCTGTTTGTGATACCTGCGTCATCAGTTCCAGAAGTAATATTTTGTGTTTTGGAAATATTACCAGCTGCGGACTGTGCATAGATTGTAATATTACCATTAGAAACACCGTCTGATGAATCTCTATCAGCGGCATTGACTTTAAGTCCAGCCAGGCCTCCAAGACTTGCAAAAGTAAGTAATGCTACACTTGCGACCGTCAATTTTTTGTTCATTTTTTTGAAATCCATCTGTATTTCTCCTTCTTGTTATTCGCCAACAAAATAAATCAATTATTTCATTTTTAATTATATCACAATTTTTTATATTTCAATGACATTAAGTCAAGAAACTGGACACCAAAAATTTTGACAGACTTTTTAAATTATTTTGGCTCTATAATAAATCGTGCGGGAAATGTCCCACACGATTTATTATAGAGCCTAGAAACTTTAGGAAACGGGTATTCCTTATGAACATATAAAAAAATAGGCAACCGAGGTTACCTATTATCTTTGAGATTTTAAATCCCACACGATTTGACAAAGAGCCATTATTTTTAATGATTATCATTCTTAAACTTCACATCTACATAATCCGCCCAAGCTCGCTCATAAGCTGCCTCAACGGAACGTGCAAAACCGTCCAAGTCATTTTTGAGTGCTGACTTTTCAACTGTTTCACGCAAGCTTTCACGATAAAAACGCACTAATTCAATATCATTTGCCAGAGTTTTCCCTTTCTGAGCAAAACTTTCTTCATCTGATGCAGTAAAAGCACCATCAATACCGAGCATTCGATTAATTCGCGCAGTTCCTCGCGATTGCATTCCCTCAGCAGGCATTGTCAAAGTTGGCAAGCCCATATGAAGCGCCTCAATCGTAATCGACAGCCCACCAAATGGGGTTGGGTCAAGTCCGACGTCAGCTTTCAAATAAGCCTTAAAGTGCATATCAGGCACTTCACGAGAAAATTCTAAACGTGTTTCCAAAATCCCAAATTTTCTAAAACGCTCTTTCAACTGTGCAATCTTATCATCAGTCAACTGCGGACCATAACGATAAATCAAAAGTTTCGCCGTAGGCACAGCAAGCAACAGTTTCGACCACAAACGAATCGTTGACGTCGTGATTTTAGAAATATCATTGAAACACCCAAAAGTGATATAGCCATTTTTCTCCATTGGAAGTGGCGTAATTTCTGGCAAATCAATATTTTTGCGTGTAAAGTTAAATCTATCCATACCAGCTTTGATATACATTGGTTTTTCCGTATAAAGGTCAGCCTTATTTTTAGGAATAGTAAATTCATCACACATAATATAATCAATTTCTTTAAAGCCATAAGTGTTCAAAAATCCCATATATTGCGCTTGGATAGGTGCTGGCTTAAAAAGCATGGCAAAGCTACGATTGTGCGTAAATCCACCCAAATCAATCAGAATATCGACCTTATCATCATGGATACGTTTCGCAAAGTCAAAATTATTCAACTTACTACAATCAACAAAACGATTGCCACACGCCATAATTCGTGTCGTTGTGTCATCATATTGACGGTCAACAGTCGAATACAAGATAATATCATACTTCTTAGTATCATGATGTTCTAGCAACGGTAAGATAAAACTCATCATCGTGTGATTATAGAAGTCAGAAGAAATATAACCAATCCGCAACTTTTTATGTAACATTGCTTTACGTTCCTCTGCGTCTGCTGGTTTCTCATAAGTATAAACCGTCCCATTCGCCTGAAACTTCATTGGCCAATCGCTGGCATACTCTTCGAGTTTATTTTTAATTCCTAATTGTGTATAAGCATCTGTCTTGATTGTCAGGAAATTTCGTCCACCATAGTTTGAGAAGTTATTATCCAACTGAAAAGCGCGGTCGTTGTACTCAATACCCTTATCTTGGTCAAAAGAATAATAAATACTTGCCAAACGCATATAAATGCTCGGATTAGTTGTTGAGTATTCTAGCGTTTTTTCCAGATTTACTCGCGCCTTGTCCATATCGTCCATCGCATAATAACAATCTCCGATTTTACGATAAAGCTCGCAATTATCAAACTCAAAACTATCATCAAGATAGCTAAAAGCTGAGCGATACAACTCAACCGCACGTTTTAAAGAAACATGATTGGCTTTATTTGCATTGCGCATATACATTTCATCGGCGGCACGAACCAAAGACAAAAAGTCAGGGTCTTCATTTCGTTTTCTAAGACGTTCTTCTTCTGTTGCCATATTTTATTCCTCTATTAAATGAAAGCCCCATTTTCAGGAGCTTCCTTTTTTATCAAAACTTAACTTTTCTTAAGTTTAGCTTTTCCTTTACGTTTTTTAAGTAATAATCCTGCGGCTGTTGCGACAAATGCTGCACCACCCACCATACTAAGAGTATTATCTAAGGAATTATCTCCTGTTTTTGGCAGGACAGCGCCTGATGAAGCTGGTGTTTTATTACTCACCATTGTCGTCATTCCCGTAGAAGCAGTCGGACTACTGCTTGAACCTGTTGTACCAGTCGAATTCGTTGGTGTTGAACTTGAACCTGTCGTGCCTGTCGAATTCGTCGGTGTTGAACTTGAATCCGTTGGATTTGTTGGATTCGTTGGATTCGTTGGTGGAGTTGAATCACTTGGCGTACTACTTGAGATTGATGATGAGCCTGTCGAGCTACTTACCCATGTGCCAGATGTCGAACCTGTGGTACTTGTCGAGCCAGTCGTTTCGCTTGTCCAAGTGCTTGAGCCTGTGCCACCTGTTGAGTTAGTTGTTGCAGAGGAGAAGCTGGAAACGGTGCTATAGCTTGAACCAGATGTCCAAGTTGAGCCAGTCGTGCCAGATGAATAGGTATTTGTCCAAGTTGAGCCTGATGAATTTGACGTGCCTGATGAATTCGTCGAGCCTGTCGAGTTAGATGTCACACCTGTACTGCTTGAACTAGAGCTATTGCTAGTAGTCAGACCAGTATTTGTTCCTTCTGACCAACCGCTACTCACACTTGATGAGCTACCTGTCGTGCCAGATGATGAAAATGTTGAGTTCGTCGTGCCTGTGCTAGACATTGTACTGGCTGTTGTGCCTGTGCCACCTGTCGAGTTCGTGGTTGAGCTAGCTGTTGAGAAGGTTGAGCTAAAGGTTGAGTTGGTCGAACCAGTAGAGCCTGTCGTCCAAGTCGAGCCAGTAGAGCTAGAAGATGACGAACTGTTCGTCGTACCACTCGAATTTGAGTTTTGTGATGTGCTTGATGTAAAGGTAGAGCCTGATGGTCCATTTGTCATTCCTGTCGTGCTGCTACTATCTGTGGCTTCATCTGTTGCAACCATTGAAGAAATCCACGTCGCTTCAGACCAAGAAGACTCGGATGACGAAATCGACTGCCAAACACCGCTCTCAATCGTTCCGTTACTGATAGTGTTGGTCGTTGCCCCTGTCGAAAGTGGTGTTTGAGAGATATTTCCTGAGTAGTCGGTGTTCGCACCTGATGAGCTACTTCCTGTCGAGTAAGTCGTTCCCGACATTTGTGTCGATGCTGTTGTCCCAGAAGAGAAGGTGTTGGTCCATGACGAACCGGTCATCTGGGTAGAGCCTGAAATATTTCCTGTGTTGGCAGTATTAGACCCTGTATTTGACGATGACGTCGAGTAAGTCGCTGTGCCAGCAGTTGCATCTGAGCTTGCCGTCACACCTGAACTCGAACCTGATGTAATCGTCGTGTAACCATAGGTCTGAGAAGACTGTGAACTCGTTGTTTCTGTTGCCCAACCTGCAACATTACTAAAACTATAACCACTTTGAGCAGTCACCTGGGTTACGTCCTCCAGGGTTGAAACGTTCATTGTGCCTGAAGAGATGGTGGTATAAGTCTCAAAATTATCATCAGTGGACACAGTAGATGCCGTTGTTATTGCTGTCGTGCTCGCACTACCAATACCATTACTGCTATTAGTAGAGTTTACCTTAGTTTCCGCTGATGCACCACCCACTACTAGATTTGTAGAATTTGAATTAGAAACTCTTGTAGAACCCGTCATTAAAGTCGACGTGCTATTTGAGATACTTGTGCCTGTCTCTGAACTCCCACTTGTTGAAGCAAAAGTACCACCCCCATCTGGAGAGGTCATATTGCTTTGAATCGAACCTATAGAAGTAAACGCAGTATCGGTGATATTTGAATTACTACTCCGTGTCACTCCTGTCGAGTTCGTCGAGTAGAGGGTTTGTCCTGTAGCAACACCCGTCTCAAAAGTCATCGCCGCCCCACTGTCTAAAGTCGATCCTGAGCTAAAAGCTGAACCATAATGCGTCCCTGTGGTTTGGGTGCTCTCTAGCGTACTGCTACTATAGATATTTTGGGTGGACTGAGTCGTAGCAGTCGTTGCACCGTTAGTTTCTGTCGTGCTTCCTGTCGTTGAATCTGTCGTCGCTTGAGTCGCTTGGGTTTGCAGCTGTGTCCCTGTCACACCTGTTGCTGCTGTATTGGTATTTGTATTTGATGTTGAATGTGAAGTCGACGTAAGTCCTGTCATGATGATCGAGTTTGTCGTCGCACTCATCGTTGAATTACTGCTCTCTGTTGCTGAACTTGAACCAGATGTCACACCACTCCCTACGATTGAATAGTTTGGATCGCCAGGGTCGTGCGAAGGAAAAGTCATCGTACTTTGAGATGGTGGAAGGGCAGCATCTGCTTGGACAGGTACGCCTGTGAGATTGGCTAAGATTTTTTGTGCAGAAAATGCTTGAACCGTAACGTGCGTTAAAATTGCTGTACCATCTGCAAGCTGTGGATTTGAGATAACAAAAACAAGGTTTGCTGCTGCATAAAGCCATGATTTACCGACTTTCCATGCGCGAAAATGCGAGGTCTTTTTTTCGGCTGACTTCGCGAGTTTTTGCTGTTTTGCAACATAATCTTTTTCATGAATGCTGATGTATTTCATAGGCAATCCTCATTTTTATTTTTGCTTAGGAATGTTAGTGTTTCTCCTTACTAGGAGAAACACTCTTTTGGGGACAAAAAGACGTTTTTTATAAATTACCGCTTTTTAATTTTATGTAATCATTATAACACACCGTGATATAAATCTCAACAAAAGTTTAAAAAAAGACTCCGTCTCAGTTTTGGTTAGAATACCACTATACATAGTTTTCTAGCATTAAGCAGATATTGCAAAATTTAATAAAAAAACTGAGAACATACACTCGCTGCCCTCAGCCTTGATTATTTTACAGGAATCATGTAAAATTATCTCCGTTGAGTAAAGCAAGTTCGAATTGTTTTACTCTCAGCGTCTTAGTTTGTGCTAAGGCGCTTATTTTATTATCTTCAATTTAATGCTTTGAGTATAACAAAAAAACGCATAAATTTCAAGGAATTATTACATCATTTACTATTAAATTTTAATGAGAACTAATTTTTCTACATAACGAATAACTATTATTTTATAAAATTACCATCTTGCGTCAAACGACCTGGCATTATTGGTTCGTGTGGACGTGAAACAATGTCAATGTAATCTGGAGCTATACTATAAAAGTGGACAGATAAACGTATGTTATAATCTGTTTAATAAACATTAAAAAGGAAACCTTTCTATGTCTAAATTTAAAAGATACGATGATGAATTTAAAAAATCTCTCGTCGACCTGCACATTGCTGGTAAAACTCAATCAGACCTCTGCCGAGATTACGGCGTTTCAGGCTCTGCTCTCTCTAAATGGGTCAAACAATTCTCTGAGGTTAAACTTGAGGATAATTCTGTTCTTACTGCAAAACAGATTCAAGAACTTCAAAAAAGAAATGCTCAATTAGAAGAGGAAAACCTCATCTTAAAAAAAGCAAGTGCCATATTCATGCAAAACTCCAAATAAGAATTAAAGCAGTCTATCGGTTACGATTTGAACACACGACAGTTACTCTCTGTCGTGTTTTACATGTCAATCGGTCAACCCTACTATCATTTCATTAACAGAAAGCCATCTAAGCGTGACATTGATAATCAACGCTTTAGAAAACTACTTCTTGAAATTTATATGAAAGCCAAGAAAAGAATTGGAACAAGAGCTTTTAAAATCATACTACTGCGTGACTATGGCATCAATATCTCGGAGGGAAGAATCTATCGACTCTTGAAGTCAATGAATCTTCCCAAAATGTCAACGACTAAGCCTCGTTTCAAATCAAGAAAACCGCCTGAATTTTCTTCTGATAACTTACTTAAACAAGAATTTAATCCTAAATCTCCCAATCAAGTCTGGACGACTGATTTCACTTATATTTCTATTGGCCACAAACGACACGTTTACCTTTGCGCTATTCTTGATCTCTACTCTAGAAAATGTATTGCTTGGAAAATTAGCGATAAAATTGATGCCAAATTAGCCTGTGATACATTACAAATCGCAGTTAATACAAGAAGACCAACTGAAACAATTATTTTCCACTCTGACCAAGGCAGCCAGTTTAAATCCAAGGAATTTCGAAGACTGTTGGATGAACATCAGTTAATGCCGTCTTATTCTAAACCAGGATATCCTTATGATAACGCAGTCACTGAGGTCTTTTTCAAGTATCTTAAGCAACGTGAAATCAATCGAAGAAGATTCACCTCAATTGATGAAGTGAGACTATCTTGCTTTGAGTATATTGAACAATTTTATAATAACTATAATCCTCATTCTGCCAATAATGGATTAACTCCTAATCAGAAAGAAATGGATTATTTTAAAAATTAATTTCCATTTTCGTGTCTAATTATTTGACATTAGTCCAGGCTGGATGAAGCTATCTTCGCCTACTTCAGCGAACATCTGTTGAAGAAGCTCCTGCTGGCGGGCTTCATCCGTCACAGTGGTCTGATTATAGGCCTCCATCAAGGTCTGACAAGCCTGCTGCTCTTGGATAAGGGCTGGGTCAGCCGGGTCGTAGATGACCCCATCAGGCTGATGTTTTAATTTTTCTTTCTTCATAAGCTCTCAATAAATTTCTGGAAGCCAGCCTTGCCATCTGCATCTGCCTTAAAGACAGCGGCGTCTTCTAGGACCTCCATGAAGACCTGGCCGACAGCCTGTTGGACGATACATTTGACATGTTCTGGACTGATATTTTCTGTCGCCTTGAGCTGGTCTGCCCAGGCCTTATGAATTTCGGCAATTTTATTTTCCTGGCCCAGGAGGTATTTCTCAACCTCTTCGAGCTCACTCTTGAGGCGGGGTGGCAGGATGGCGAGGCCCATGACCTCAATCAGGCCAATGTTTTCCTTCTTGATATGGAACTTGTCCTGATGAGGGTGGAAAATGCCGTCAGGATAGGCCTCCGAGACATTATTATCCCGGAGGACCAGGTCCATCTCAAAGTGGCCTGCCCGCATCCGGGCAATCGGTGTGATGGTATGATGGAGCGTACCATCAGCGTCCACTGCCTTTATCATCCGAGCCTCGTCAGAATAGCTTCGCCATTGGCTCAGGATATAGTCACTGGCATCCAGCAACTCTGCCTTATCGCTCGAGGTCAGCCGGATCACTGACATAGGCCAGTTGACAATGCCTGCTTCCAGATTTGGAAATTGCTCCAGGCTGAAGGTCTCACGGAGGCCAGCCTTGGCCATTGGAAAGTCGTGACAACCGGCCTGGTAGTGGTCGTGGCTCAAGATAGAACCGCCGACAATCGGCAGGTCAGCATTGCTCCCAATCATATAGTGGGGGAATTTTTCCAAAAATGAGAGCAGATTTTCAAAGCTGGTCCGATTGATTTTCATGGGCTGGTGCTTTTGATTGAGCACGATCGAATGCTCATTGTAGTAGGCATAGGGTGAGTACTGGAAGCCCCAGTCCTGCCCCCCCAGCTCTAGGCGGACAATCCGGTGGTTGCTCCGTGCGGCCTTGTGGGCATCACCGTAGAAGCCCTCGTTTTCCATGCAGAGGGCACAAAGCGGGTAGCTCGAGCTGGCCTGATTTTTCGCCGCAGCGATGGCCTTGGGGTCTTTTTCAGGCTTTGATAAGTTAATCGTAATCTCCAGCTCACCGTATTTTGACGGATAGCTGTAGGCGATGTTTCTGGCTACTTCTCGAGTCTTTACCTGATTGACCGTCTTTGCTAGACCATAAAAATAGTCGGTCGCTTCCTCTGGGCTGGCTTGATAGGCCTCCCAGAAGTCCCGATTAACCCGACTGGGTCTTGGCGTGATGAAATCCATCAGGGCCTCCTGATAAAAGTCTTCCTGACCGAGAGCGTAGGCCCCATTCTCCGAAGCCACTGCCATCAGGCCGTCGAGGAGCTCGAGCGAGTCGGCGGTCATAGGCTCAGTCTCCTGCCAGTCATTGAGGCCTAAAAAATGCAGGAGTTGATTTCTCAGATAGAGCTTGTCCTCTGGCTCAGCGGCCCCATTTTTGACGGCCAGCTCTACAAAGGCTGTTATCAGTTGGTAAGGATTCATCATAACTAAACTTTCTTTATGTGGAATTGATAAGCGGGATAATCTCCAATGCTCTGTGGCAGGCGGAGGCCGGCCCGCATGAGGAGACTGCCCCGGTAGGACTCGGCCCCATCGATTTGATAAATCGCCTCAGGGTCGAGGCCTTGGAGCTTGACGTAGTTATAAGGGCTATTGCCCTCAACATCGGTCAAGACCATGTTCAAGAGGCTTTCTGATTGGTCTTTGGCGACAAATTGCCAGATGCTCGAAGCTGTCTCAAAAGGACAGGTCAACAGGTAGCCTGTGTCTTCAGGCGGAATCTTTGTCCCATAATAGAGATGGAGGAGGTGTTCAAAGGCCCCGACCTTCATCTGATAGATCGAATGTTCCGTCTCGAGGTTAAATAGTCTGTTTTTTTCATCAACGATAATAGCCATAGGCTATACCTCCAGTTGGGTTGCTCCTGAGCCGATTTGAGCGACGTAGAAGCTAGCTGGGTAGCCGACGCTTTCTGCGTAAACGTCGCCGACAGCCTTTTCAAAGGCTGGGACACTATCGTGTTTGACGAGGGCGATGGCACAGCCACCAAAGCCGGCACCGGTCATCCGGGCACCCAGGCAACCTTCCTGCTTCTGAGCGGTCTCAGCCAAAGTATCAAGCTCAAGTCCTGTGACCTCGTAATCTTCTTTGAGTGACGCGTGGCTGGCGTTGAGCAGGCGACCGAATTCTTCTAAGTCGCCGGCCACAAAGGCTTTTTGAGCCACCTTACAGCGGTTGTTTTCATAGACAGCGTGCCGAGCCCGTTTGACCAGGGTCTCGTCATCAATCAAAGGCACAGCCTTGCTGTCAAAGTCTTCATTGGAGAGCTCGCCGAGGGAGCCGATAGAGAGCTCAGCCTGTACGCGTTTCAGGGCCTCACGGGTTTCAGCGAAACGTTCGTTGTATTTAGATTCGGTCAGGGCACGGGGCTTGTTGGTATTCATGATGACAATGTCATAGTCGCCAAGCTCGGCCGGTACCATCTCATACTTGAGCGTATTGCAGTCGAGCAGGATGGCCTTGCCGATTTCGCCAAAGCCAATGGCAAACTGGTCGAGGATGCCTGAGTTGACACCGATGTATTCATTTTCTGTTTTTTGACCGAGTTTGACCAGCTCAAGGCGGGAAACATCGAGCTTGAAGAGGTTTTCAAGGACAACGCCCGCCAGGAGCTCAAGTGAAGCTGAGCTTGATAGGCCTGATGCTGTAGGAATTTCACCTGATACAAGGAGTTCAAAGCCCTTGTCAATGCTGTATCCGGCCTCATCGAGGGCGACAATCATCCCCTTGACATAGTTGATCCATTCGCCATCCTTCTTGTCTTTCACGTCGGCCAGGTCAAATTCGAGGACGCCAGCATCTGGAAAATTCACAGAGTAAAGACGGACCTTCTGGTCGTCACGGAGGCGGGCAAGGCCAGTCGTTCCGATGGTAATAGAGGCTGGGAAGACGTAGCCACCGTTGTAGTCAGTGTGTTCGCCAATCAGATTAATCCGGCCTGGCGAGAAGAAATATTCGACATTTTCAGTATCACCAAAGACCTTGGCAAATTGATGGTTCAAGCCTGTTAAGATTTCAGAATTATCAACAACAATAGACATTTATTTTTCCTGCTTTCTTAGAGAATAAATCGTTTGTGATTGGTAGAGCTCGCCTGCCCTGAGGCTGATGTCACCAAGCTCTGGGATAAGCTCAGAACCTGGAGAGACCTGAGATTCAAAGGTAATCCCGCCGTGGTTAGCAATTTTCTTGCCCCGGAATTCAGTTGGAATATCGCCAAAGTTGGCCGTGAATATCACGAGGGCTGGCTGGTCAGTCTTGACAGAGATGGTCAGGTCCTCATAGCTGAGGCTGGCCTGCTCAGTGCTCAAGCTCGGAGCATCCAGTAGGAAGGGATGGTCAAAGCCGTCTACCAGCTGGATTTGAGCGTCATCGGAGGCAAAGACCTGCTTGAGAGAAAGGCCCTCTCTCAGGTCAAAGTCAGTGCCAGTGACGTCGACAATGTCGCCTCGGACCAACTCAGTCTTGTCTTTCAAAGGCACGAAGCGACTCGCTGATATTTTGAGTTGGTGGTCGTCGATAGGCTGGCTAGCGTCACCAGCCAGGTTAAAGTAGACGTGGCCGGTTGGATTAAAGACGGTATCCTTGTCAGAGATGGCCTCGTATTCGATGGTCCAGTCACCTGCCTCGTCGAAGCGGTGGATGACTGTGACCTTGAGATTGCCGGGATAGCCATTGTCGCCGTCTGGAGATGTCAGCGTGAATTTCACAGCATCGTCTATAATTTCATAGTCCCAGACCTTAGTCTCAAAGCTTTTTGGCCCGCCGTGGAGGGTCTGCTCTCCTTCGTTTTGCGGGAGCTGGATGTCTTGGCCGTCGACATGGATGATTCCATTGGTTACACGTCCTGCGGTCCGGCCGATGGTCGCCCCAGGATAGGCATCCTTGTCCAGGTATTCCTGGGCTGAATCAAAGCCCAGCACGATTTGCCGGCCGTCGATATTCCAGTCGACAACACGGGCCCCCAGATTGCTGAAGGCAATGCTTTGTCCTGATTTATTGGTCAGGCGGATGAGGACAGTTCCTGCCCCAAAATCATTTGTTTCAATCTTCATTTGTTGTTTCTGCTCCATATTTTGCTTCGAGTTCAGCCACGATTTCTTGGTGGCGTTTTTCAGTCAATTTAACCTTCGCCAGGTAGATGACCAGTGAGATGATCATGAGGATGGCTGGAATCACATAGACGTAGAATTTGAAGATGCCAACGCCGTAGTGAGTCCCTGCGTGGAAGCTGGTTCCTGTCATGCCTGCAGCGACGGCTACGAACCCGTAAATTCCGTTTGAGAAGGCACCGGCAATCTTATCAAGAAGAGGACGCATGGCAAGCGTTACTGCTTCATTCCGGACACCGTTTTTCCATTGGCCGTATTCTACTGAGTCAGTGATGGTCATCAAGACTGAGAGGAAGACCAGCTGGTAAGGGGCGGTCAGGAAGATCAGCCCGAGGACAGTGGTAGGCACGCTCGCCCCAAAGAGGAAGAGGGCCATACCGATGAGCATAGAGATGATGGCACCTGTGAAGACCTTGCGACGGCCAAATTTCTTAGCCAGGGCTGGGAAGAGTGGTACCAGGATGATAGAGCCGACAAATCCTACAATACCTGTGATTGAATAAAGTTTAGCATTTCCGACGACAAAGGTAAAGTTGAGAATCAATGTTGCTGTAGTGGCCACATAGCCAACGGCAAAGAGAATGTATGAGAGGGAGAGCCACATGAGCTGGTCATTTTTAACCAGGGCCTTGAAGATATCCTTAGGAGAGGTTTTCTCACCTTCTTGACGGATGTCAGATTTTTGTTCCTTGGTTCCCCAAGCGGTAATGAGGGCGGTGACCCCTTGCACAATTGCTACGATAATCCCAAAGGCGAAGAAGCCACGGGCTCCTTGGTCACGCCCGCCCATGGTAAAGGCAAGAACGATAGGGATAGCAAGGATTGTCGCTCCTTGGGCCCCGATGGCTGAGCCAAAACGGGCGAAGGTCCCGAGCGTTTCACGTTCTGAGTTCTTTTCAGACAGGGCTGGAATCATTGACCAGAAGGCGATGTCCTTAAAGCTGTAGAAGGCATCCAGGATGATAAAGGCAATGATGAAGAGGATGGTAAACAGCACCTTGTGGTCGCTGGATGCAAGGCCAAAGAAGCGGGAGAACATGAGGATGATCATCACTGAGCTCACAAGACCACCGGCAATCAGCCAAGGCTTGAACTTCCCGATTTTGGTGTGGGTGTTGTCAATCAGGCCACCGATGATCGGGTCAAAGATGATTTCAACCAGACGGATGAAGACCACTAGATTTGTCACTAAGACAATCATCTGGTCTTCATGCGGGTCACCTGCAAACATCTGTCCGGTGACAAAGGCGATGAAGAATGTCGAGATGGCATAGTAGTAGGTGTCATGCCCAAGCGCACCCAGTGCGTAAGATAGACGCTGTTTCATTTTTCCCTCTTTCAAAATGGGAACCTCCTTAAATTTTACTTTCCACGGTATGTTGAACCGCTTACATTTTTCAGTATAGCAGAATCAAAAAAGGAAAGGTTTCCGACAATGAAAAATCATTGGGAAATCTTTCCGGATTTTATAAGTTGTTTGATATTTTTAGACAAGTAGAGGGCGAGCGTCGTTTCCTTCCAGAAATCCAGCAACATTCGGATTTATTGTCCTGAAAAATCAAATCCAAGTGCATAGCTATACTCCGCCTTATCCAACAAAAACTCAGCACTCACACTCGGACTCCAAGAATCATCCCCGCCAATCCCCATGTGCTGTCCGTCGACGTTAAGATAGAGCCCGGCTTCTGGCTTAAGGAGCTGGCGATGGCTGCTGGCTTGGAGCTGGGCCTGGCTGTATGAGCTCAGGTTGAAGTAGAAATCTGAGCCGGTCAGCTGGAGGCTACCAACCTTCAAGGTAGTAACCTTAGACCTGAGCCCATTTTCTGATGGGAAAATGTAAGGCGTGTAGCCTTCTGCCAGCTGGAGCTTCCAGTGGCCCTGCTGGGCTGAAGCCTGGCGGTCTGGATAATTCTCGTGAGGGCCTAGGCCCTTGTAGCTAAAGGCTGCCGCTGTCTCTGCCAAGTGAAGGCTGAGACCGATTCTGGCTGGAGCAGGAAGCTGGATATTCCGTTTAACATTGACAGACAGCTTCATTTTTCCCTCTGGACTAATCTGATAGGTCCGCTCAGTCTGAAAGGCCAGCTGGTCCTTAGCCCAGTATTCATGCTGACTTGTGACCAGGACAAGCTGGTCGGCCTCCAGGCTCTCAAAGGCCTGTAGGCCTGCTTTTAAGTCATAGAATCCCGCCGTCTTCCAGCGTTCATACCAGGCATTGGTGTCAATGTGTTCGACCTCACTGACACCGATATCGTTGTCCAGGGCGGCCCGGCTGAATTGCTCGGTCATTGGGCTGAGAAGTTGCTCTCTGCCAGATTTATCATAGACCTGGCTGAGCTCGCCGCTTGTCTGGTCAAAGATAAAGCTGGCTCCAGCTGTCTTGACCTGAACTTTTCCATCTGCCCGCACTAGTTCAAGGCTTCCAGAGCTCGAAGGAGCTTCAAAGCTTGGCATTCCCTCAGCCAAAATCAACTGCTCAGAAGCTACTTCAAAGCCAGCTGGAGCAAAGGTCGTCGCATTTTTCAAGGTCACCTGCAGGTTCAAATAAAGCTCTTCTCGGCCGGTCAAATCAAGCTCTGGAAGCTCAATCTTCAGGCTTGCTTCAGGCTCCAAATCCAAGTCAAGCTCTTGACTCATCAAGACTTCCCCGTCTGCCAGCAGCTGATAGCTCAAAATTTCATTATCTGTCTTTCTAAAACAATACTCAGAAGTCAGCTCAAACGCTATAACCTTTCCAAGCTGGTCCCGAAGCGCCTCAAACTGGAAATACTGCTGGCAGTACTTTACTTCAATCGCCGCAGGCTTAGGCGTCCGATCTGGGAAAAAGACCCCATCCAGGCTAAACTGACGATCATTTGGCCTATCGCCAAAGTCGCCACCGTAGGCATATTCGCCGTCCTTCAAGAGGCCTTGGTCGACAAAGTCCCAAATGAAGCCCCCCTGCAGTCTCGGCTGCCGGCGAAACTCCCGCCAGTACTTGTCAAAGCCACCTAAGGAATTTCCCATCGAATGGGCATACTCGCAAAGAATAATCGGCCGATTTTCATCCGGCTTGCCCAGCCAGTCATAAAGCGAGCGAGGCGAGGTTGAGGCCGTCTCAGCAACCCTCGAGTACATCGGACAGATGATGTCAGTCGCAGGACTGTCGGCCCCACCGCCCTCATACTGAATCGGCCGGGTCTTGTCACTGGACTTCAGCCAGGCATAGGAGGCCTGATGATTACTCCCGTAGCCTGACTCATTGCCCAGCGACCAGATGATGATTGAGACGTGGTTGCGGTCTCGCTCGACCATCCCTCTGACCCGCTCCATGATCTGCTCCCGCCAGGCTTCATCGTCCGTCAGCCGATTCATCGGCTCCATGCCATGGGTCTCGATATTGGCCTCATCGACCAGGTAGAGGCCGTATTCGTCACAAAGCTCATACCAACGGCTCTGATTTGGATAATGAGAACAGCGGATGGCATTAAAATTATATTGTTTAATCAGCCTAATGTCTTCAATCATCTGCCCTTCGTCGATGACATAGCCATGCTCGGCGGTAAACTCATGCTTGTTGACACCACGAATCATGATGGCCCGGCCATTGACCATGAGCTGACCCTTTTTAATCTCGACCTTCCTCACGCCCAGCTTCTTCTCTTCAAGCTGGAGCAGCTTGCCTGAGCTATCAGCCAAGCTGACTTTCAGGTCATAGAGATGGGGCTCTTCGTCCGACCAGAGCTTGGGCTGATTGATAATCAAGCAGGCATTTAAGCCCTTAGCCTGGTCAATCAACTGGCCATTGTCAAAGAGCTCGAGCGTCAGGATGTGCTCAGCCTCCTGATTCAGCTGCCCCTTGAAGCTGACTATGGCCTGGCTAAAGTCCTCGTTGAGCTTGCTTTCATATTGAAAATCCTGCAGATAGAGCTCTGGCAGCTGCTCGATTTTAACCGAGCGGAAAATTCCTGACATCCGCCACATGTCCTGGTCTTCGAGATAAGTCCCCTTCGACCAGCGGAGGACAAGGACCTTGACCGTATTCGCTCCGGCTTTGGCCTGCTCAGTCACATCAAATTCTGCTGGAAGCCGGCTATCTTCAGAATAGCCGACATAGTCGCCGTTGAGCCAGCAGTGAAAGGCAGAGGATACCCCTTCAAAGGTCAGGTGGATTTGTCCTTGGGCCAGCCAGTCTTCTGAGATGTCAAAGCTTTTAGTATAGGCTCCGACAGGGTTTTCATCCGCTGTAAAGGGCGGATTGACTGGAATCGGATAAGCGACATTGGTGTAGATGGGGACATCTGTCAGGTCGGCGTACTCCAGTTGCCAGTTGCTCGGGACGGGGATTTCCTGGGTGGAGCTTTCGGCCTTCAGCCAGCTTTCCGGGATGGCTTCCGGCCTGTCGTAGTGCTCAAAGCTCCAGAGGCCGTCGAGGCTCTCCGCCTCAAAACCCTTGACTGGCGTGTGCCTCGCCAGACGGTTGATGGCTGTGACTTCCAGATTTTCCCAGTCTTTTTTGGCCATGATTTCTTTCAGTGATAGAGTCATCTTTTTCTCCTTTATGAAAACGCTTTAATCTAACTTTAACAAATTTTTCAATAAAAAATTTCCAACATCTTATGATTTGCTGGAAATCTTTCCTAATTTTTCTTTTTCAAAAATTTGTTGTTTCTTAAAAATCGAGTAGGCGTCGACCAGGACACGCTCCAAAATATAGAGAGGGAGCCTGGAGTGGACGTCCAGCTCAAAGTAATTGACCTCATAGCTGGATTTATAGCCGACCAGTGAAATGTCAGCAAGGCTGGTCAGCTCAGAGCACTGAGAAGCCGTCAGGGCAAGGATCTTCGCCCCATTTTTCTTGGCTTCAGCCAGGGGCTGATTGATCTCCTCCCGGCCACCTGAGAGGGAGAGGACGATGATCAGGCTATCAGGTCCAGCATGTTTGGCATAATAGGCCATGGCACCGCCGTCGTCATGGATGACCGCCCGCTTGTGAAAAAGCTCGAGCTTCCTCATGAGCTCAGTCGCAGCCCCAATCGAGAGGCCCCGGGCAAAAATCAGGATGTCACTGGCCGCTTCAAGACAGGAGACGGCCGCCTCGACACTGGCTACAGAGATGCTGGTAATGGTCCGGGAGAGCTCTTCTTCATTTTTGGCAATGGCGGCTGAAATCTCAGCCGAGAAGCCCTTGATTTCATAGACCGGCTTTTCCTTGATATAAAAACGAAATTCTGAATAGCCCTTAAAACCCTTTTTTTGCACGGTCCGATTGATGGTCGAAATCGAGCAATGACAAAGCTCAGCAAGCTTTGAAATCGAGAGCTCTGGAATCTCATCATAGTGGTCCTGGATGATCTCCCAGCAATATTTTTCCGCACTAGATAAGACTTTAGTCGCCATGTCGATACCTTTCTTTTTCTGAAATGTAAATGCTTACTCTTAATTTTATCTAATGGCTGGGGATTTGTCAAAGTTTTCTGGGGAGTGTTTTACGGGTGGGAGTTGCTTCGCTCCAGAAAATATAAAAATGCAGTGAGGCCGGAAGCAAACCGCTTTGCGGTTTCATTCCTAAATCAGGAGCCCCTACGGGTCTCCTGATTTGCCTTATCTCACTGCTATTTTTCTATTTTCTTCCGCTAGGCTAGGACACTTTCAAATACCCAATACCCGATATACAGGCATGAGTGGAATGGAAGAAATTCTGCAAAACATAGTGGAATAAGGCAAAACGGGAGACCGAAAGGGCTCCCGTTTTAGGCATGGAAGCCACAGGCTTCGCTGCCGGCCCCACTATGCTTTTGTAGAATTTCTGTAATGGAACGAACCCGCCCTATATCACAGCATCTGCCACCTTATACTCAATCCCATACTCCCTAGCCACAGCCTCCAGAGTCAGGTCGCCAAGGTGGGCATTAAGCCCCTGCTTGAGGCCTGGATCCTGCTTCAATGCTTCCTTGTAGCCCTTGTTTGCAATGGCCAGACCATAGCGGAGGGTAGAGTTATTGAGTGCTGCTGTAGAAGTAATTGGCACAGCTCCTGGCATATTTCCCACGCAGTAGTGGACGATGCCGTCGACCTCAAAGACAGGGTCATCGTGATAGGTCACATGGCTGGTCTCGCATGTCCCGCCCTGGTCGATGGCGACGTCGACGATAACCGCCCCCTTCTTCATCAGCGGCAGGTATTCCTTCTTTATCAAGTGAGGTGCTTCAGCACCTGGAATCAGGGCACAGCCGACGACCAAGTCCGCCTGGGCAATCTGCTCACGGACAGCTGCATCCGTAGAATAAAGAGTATGGACCTGGCCATGATATTCATGTTCAATCTGTCTCAGGGCGTCAATATTGACATCAACCGCCGTCACATTAGCATGCATCCCTGCCGCCATGGCCACTGCATTTTGACCGACCGTACCGCCACCACCGAGGATCAGGACGTTAGCCGGCAGGACGCCTGAGACACCGCCAAGCAGGATGCCCCGGCCCCCAAAGGCCCGCTCGAGGTATTTCGCCCCTTCTTGGATGGCCATCCGGCCAGCGATTTCAGACATGGGGGCCAGACATGGCAGAGCCCCCTTGCGGTCACGGATGGTCTCATAGGCGATGGCCACGACCTTACGGTCAAGCACAGCATTGGTCAAAGCCTTATCCGCCGCCAGATGGAAGTAGGTATAGACAATCTGCCCCTCCCGCATGAGGCTGTATTCTGGCTCGAGCGGTTCTTTGACCTTGATGATCATCTCAGCGGTCTCCCAAATCTCTTCCTTGGTCGGCAAAATCTTACAGCCCGCCGCTTCATAGTCGGCATCAGCATAGGTCGAGCCCAGGCCAGCTCCAGCCTGGATGTAAACCTCATGGCCAGCATCCACATAGGCATGGGCAAAATCAGGCGATAGGCCAACCCGGTACTCGTACTTTTTGATTTCAGTAGGGACACCAATTTTCATAACAGACCTCTTTCTATTCTTTCTCTAAAAGAATGTAAACGTTTTCTTTCCTCGCCTTCATTTTATTAAATTGTTCTCAGAATGTCAATAATTTGAATCAGAAATTTTTTCTTCTTTTGTTGACAATCATAAAAGAAATCGGATAGTAGGTGAATGGCAAAACATAGCAGAAGAAAGGAGACTAATCAACTGCCATTTCTTAAATCAAACAACTTTTCATAAAGTGAGGAATCCAAATGGAAAAACTTAAAAAATTAGGCCTCAGCAGTCTATTCTTGATTGCAGGTGTCATTGTTTTCTCTCAGCTCCCACAAATTGACCTTGCCTCTACCTTTGGCATTAGCGGCTACGCTGCCAAGAAAATCATTGACATTGCAGCAGGTGCTGGTTCGGTATTTGCTATCATTGCTGTTGTGGGTGGCACCGCAGGTTGGGGAGCCATTTTATTGGCTGCCGCAAAAGCACTACTCAAAAAATACGGTAGAGCTGCTGCAGCCTCTTGGTAAAATTTCAAGCTTCTTCTCTTGGAGAAGAGGCTTTTTGGAGAAATTATTATGAAATCACTTTGGAATTTATTTCATCATCAAAAAGATGGAAATCAATGGTTCTTTTTTGAACTTCAACTTGCCTTGCAGGCTTTGTTTGCTTTTGCTCTAGCCATCATCGCGACTCAGCTAGATATGCATATTTTTCTTATCGGACAATTAATGTTGAGCTACTCCATCATTGCTTATAATGCCGCGAATATTCGACTTTCTTTTAAGCACACACCTAAGGCCTATCTTGCAAATCGACAAGCTAAATTCCGCTACTTTATGCTTTTAATGTTCATAAAGCACGAGATTTTCCCAAGTCTTATTTTTTACCACATCTTCCTTATATTGCTCTTCTTTATCTCAGGAGAGGCAGGCAACTATGCTTATTCAAGTCTCTTTATTTCCATCAGCATTTTCAGCATTCTCAACTTCTTTTACTACACTCATCAAATCATTTTTCGGATAATTTTAATAAGTAGTGCTTTAACATATTATATAGTCCTGCCCCTTGTTCACCCAATTTTCCAAGATCTAATCCTCCTATTATCTTCAATTATTTTAATTAAAACTAACATCAAAAATTTCAAAAGTTTTTCCCCATGCACTTTCAAAAGTATAAACCTTAAAAAATCTGCTTCAGGCTTCTATATGAACTTTATCCTCAAAAGTATAATAGACGAGAAATCAAAACTATTCTTTGGCCTAATCGTCTTCTTGATGCTAGGATATTCTAGCTCTCGTCTTCCATGGCATCCCAGCCCAGTTAGCCTCCTTTTGCTTCTCTTGTTTTTTGAGTCCATCGTCTACTCTCAAATATTGCTTTTTGAAAAAAACATCGGTATTAGCCGGGAACTCTTCCTAGCTGTAACACCTAGAAGCATACTGAAATGGGTATGTAGAGGAGTTACAGCTAGAACGATTACCTGGTGCATTAGCTTCATTATCAGCCTCCTTGTTTTCCCTAACTCTCTCCTTTCACAACTTATCATAGCTCCTATAGGATACTTTATAATAATTATTTATGATAACTTCATAAATAATATCATCATCGTGCAGAGGAAAAAACGACCACACTTTGTTGAAGAGTATGTTGCTTTGCTCCTCATTATTTTAGCAATGGTCTACGCATGAAAATTAAACTCACGAATTTTATCCCCTGGTTACTAATTAATCTAGTTATTCTCAGCCTGTATTATAGTTTGATTGCCTATTTATTTTCAGATTTTCCAAAAGAGGAGCCTAGCTTTCCTCAACAGGGCTTATGGTATTTTTGGAGCATCTTATCTCATAATATCACCAATTACCTCCAGACAGTCATTACCTTTTTCCTGTTTCCACTGAACTACCTTTTTGTCTGGGGACATTCTTTTTTAATCATCTCTCAGGAAATCAAATATTTCGGCATCAGTTATGCCTTTGATAAGCTCCTTCCGCATGGCTTGATTGAATTCCCACTTATTTTGTTTTACCAATATCTGTCCTATCGTCTGCTTTACCTCTATATAAAAAGAAAATCACTTAAAGTACTTCTCAATTTCATATTAGAAAATAAATATTACTTTCTCAGCACAGTTCCTATTATGGCATTGAGTGCTGGTTTGGAGGCCTTTATCACATGATTGAAATCAAAAAACTTGTTAAGGAAATAAACGGGAAGCCTTTCCTAAAGGTTAATCATTTCATCTTTGAAAACAAGATTTATCAGCTTCAAGGTGAAAATGCATCGGGTAAGAGTCTGCTTGCGAATATCCTTGCCGGTGTCGACCATCGAATCTCCGGTCAGGTCATCCATAATCCATCAAAACACAGAATTTTATTCCTTAGTCACGAAGGGATTGGTTTTCCATTTTTGTCCATCGAAGAAAACATCCGGCTTGCTGCAAAACTTATAAAATCAGAGCTTTCCGATGATTACAGCGAGCTTTTTTCTAACCCTGATCATCTTCAAGTTCCTTATTCTGAAAGCTCTTTAGGCACTAAACAAAAGGTTGGACTTGCATTGCTCTATGCAGAAGTCCCCTATTCTCTTGTCATCATTGACGAAAGTTTCATCAGTGTAGATAAGAGGGCTAAACAGCTGATAGAAAATCGACTTCTCATAATGAAGGAGAGCTGTATTATTTTAATTAGCCACGAAAACTTTAGCTCTTATTTTCAGGAACAAATTAACATACTAAATATTAATGACTTCAAGGAGGACATCATTGTCTAAAAACGAAAAAATTACAAAACTACTTGTTATGCTCAGCGTTCCCTTATCACAGTTGGCTGCATTTTTCTTCAGTTCAAGCCCTCGTTCAAATCATCTTCAAGAAATTCAAAAATTATTTGTCTTTAATCCTCAAAAACTCTTTATTTTTGAAGGCGTCCTAGTGTTAATATATGCAGTAGTCGTCTTCCTCATTAGCTTACTAGTCACAAAATATTTTCTTGGCCTCTTTGATCTTGAAGTTTCTGTGGGACACCTCTTTCTTACCATTGCTATCGCCACAAGCACGAGCAACTTATTAAGTCTCTTCCTCAATCTTTTAACAGGACAACAACACAGTATTTGGTTGGCTGTTTTTCATATTATTCTTACACTTTTAATCTATAATCTGCTCACAAAAAAAATCCTCATTAAGGATTCTTTAATCATTGGGGTTGTAAATAGCATTTTCAACATCGTTCCTTTGCTGACACAGGGGATTTTCAACTAATAACCAACCTCAAGCTTATTTTTCCAACCTTTTAATCTCAATATCCGTATAAGCCTTCACCGCATCAATCGCATGATGGTATCGACTGAGGTAGCCCTGGGCATCTCGCTGGTCTCCGGAGTCGTCGAGGATCACGACCTTGTCCATCAGGCCAAATTCCTCGAGCTGTCGCATGAGCTCTCTGTGGAAATCATGGCGGGAGCTCTCCCAGTCCATGTTTCTAAAGCCGTCGTCAACATAGTCAGTAATCGGCGGAATCACGAGAATCAGGTCCATCCGCTCATCGGCGATGGTCTTTTGAAATAAGGGCTCGAGCTGCTCAAAGTCCTCCTGGGGCAGGTAGAGTTTGGCATAGACCCTGGTCACAATCGCATCGGTGTCTAAGAAGACGATGCCTTGATTAGCCGAAGAATTGATTTCCCGGGAATTAGCATCATACTGGCCTGTGATCAAGCGGGCGTAGTCGTCCATCTTGAGCTCTGGGTCATCGATATTGGCCTGCTCTTCATAGATTCTCGCATATTCTTCCGAAAATGGAGCGTTGATCGAGCGGGCCAGCCGGCGGACCATGGTTGATTTGCCGGTCGAAGCCGATCCCATAACCGTCACGACCTTAGAGAAATGCCGGCGGAAGACCCGGTTGATGTCATTCCAGTGGGCCAGCGAGTTTTCCCGGATATTGGTCGCAGAAATCTTGATGTCGTGCCGGTCAGCCTTCTCGACAGCATAGCTGTTGCCATCGCCCTCAGGAAAACGCTTCTTGAGCTCGGTCACATAGTCTTCTTCGCCCACATAAAAGGTGATGTCAAGCGTCTCTTCGACCGTATTTTCAGCAATCAAAGTAAAAAGCTTGGCCACCCAGACATCCCAGCCCTCAGGCATGGCAGGCATCCCCGTCTCATCAAGCTTAGCGACCTTGACGACCGCCTCATCATTAAAGGCCTCGCGAAGATAGCGGAAACGCTTGTCCAGATGGAGGCCAACCTTGGCCCCCCGGTCATTTTCATATCCGGAAACAACCAGGAGCACGCCGTCATTTAAGGCGGCACATTTATAAATCTGTTGCTGATGGCCGATGTGCAGGGGGGCAAAGGTCCCAAAGTAGACCCCGATTTTCCGGCCTTGGAGTTTGGATTTGGAGATGTTGTTGGTAATCATTTAAGCTTCTTCCTTATGGCCTTGGGTCAGATTAAGGAGCTTGGCCTTCATTTCAGCTTCCAGACCTGCAAGCTCTGCCTCTGATTGACGCCGTTTTTCGCTACCTTCTGCTTGAATTTTCAATGTCTCATCAATCGTTTCGATCAAGCGAGCTTGAGTCGCTTTCAATGTTTCAATATCCACGATACCACGTTCCTGCTCTTGAGCCGTTGCAATGCTTGAGGTTTTCAAGGCCTCAGCATTCTTCATCAGCAAGTTATTTGTGGTATCAGAAACTGCCTTTTGCGTAGACAGGGCCTGCTTTTGATTGAGCAAGGTCAAAGCTACCGTCAGCTGATTTTTCCAAAGGGGGATTGCTGTGTTGATAGAGGCCTGGATTTTATCCGAAAGCTCAGCATTGGTTGACTGAATCAAGCGAATCTGTGGCGCCTGCTGAATACTGATCTGCCTTGCCAAGGTCAGGTCGTATTTTCTTTTATCCAGGCGATTTTGGAAGGCCTTCAAGTCCGATAGCTCTTGTGTCAGCATAGGATTGTTTTCTTCCTCTGCTCGCTTTTGCAAGGCCGGAATCGTCTCTGACTCAAGTTCTTTCAACTTTTGGTCCGCAGCTGAAATATAAAGGTTGAGCTCCTTGAAATAATTAAGGTTTTCTTCATAGAGGCCGTCTAAGGTCTTATTGTCGGCAATCAGCTGATTGGCCTGCTCGTCAAGTCGCTCGGAAACAAGCTCCACGCCCGCATCAATCTTCTGATATTTGGCTGTGATGTCAAAAATAGATTTTTTAGCCCTCTTGAAGATTTTTTCAAAAAGGTTATCTTCTTGAGTTAAATCAGATGGGTCTGCATTTTTTAGCTGAAACATGAGGTCATTGAGACTCGTCCCCACTTCTCCAAGGTCCTTTGTCTTGACGCTGTTTAAGACCTTTGTAGAGAACTCAGTCATAGATTTTTGAGCCTCCAAGCCAAAGTTAGAAATCGTCTCTGATTGTTTTGGATTGAGCGCAAGAGCCAAGTCCTTAACCTTTTGCTCTTCTTCTGGCTCAAGCTTGATTGTTTCTACTACTGGATTTTCCATGCTGTCTCCCTTATTTTAATGTTGCTGTTGCACTTTTATATGTGACTCTCGTTGTTCTATCTGAAAAAACAGATAACTCCAAGCTGATATATTTTTGAGAATCCTGTGAATCATGCCAAAATTCATCTGCCTGTGCTCGGCCTGAAACAAGATAAATATTGACCATGTCAGGGTCTCCTACCTTATCCTTAAACTCAGACCATAGGCTTCCTGTTGGATGATTAGCGTCCCAGGACTTTCCTACCTCTATCTTTTCATAGACTGCTTTTGTCCAAAGCTGTAAGCCGACAGGATTCCCCAAGCCCTTCTCCTCAGCAGACGTAAGGTAAAGCTGGTCTTCATTTTTCCCAGTAAATATCAGACTGACATAATGGTCCATGTTTTTATCAAAGTGATAGTTTACTGTTCTGGTAAGATAGCTCTCTCCATTAATTTGGTCCTTCCCTTGATAAGCATAGTAGCCTTTCCCATATTTTTTATAGAGGCTCTCAAAGCTCTCCCCACCTTCGCCTGTAATTTCACCGACTCTCAAGACTTTGAAATCATCCAAACTCCAATTTGTGATCAGAGTCTTGTTCCTTCCCTGTTCAGGGACACGATAGGCACTCAAACTCTTATTAGTCGATTGATTTTGCGAGATTTTTAATATTTGAGAAGTAATCACTGAGACAGTAGCCAAAACTACCAAAACAAGAAGGCCAATCATCCAAGGATTCTTCTTCCGCTTGGATAGCTTTTGAGCGGAGCTTTCCTGCCAGATTGGGCTAACATTTTTAAGCTCATCACTATTCTCGGCCCCGGCGATTTTTTCTGACAGAGCTCTGATTGATTTAAGGACTTGTCCTTGATTGGGACTAGCATCCAACTCATCCGTCAGTTTGACAATAGCTGGCAGCTCCTTATAAAGCAGGTCTGAAGCCTTGAGCATCTCCCGAGGATTTCTCCGGATGTAGGCAATACGTTTTTCAGCCGTCTCGTAACCTTTTGTTATATCCTCAATGATTTGAAGCTTACCCGATTGGCTCATTCTATATTTCCAGGTTACGAGGGCTTTCCTAGATTCTATCAAATTTTCTAAGAAACGTTTGGTGTCTGCTTCCGAAAAATTAGCCTCTTTATAAAGCTCCTGATCTCTGGCATTATAAGTTTCATCAAGGTCATCAATCGCTGCTAATTGCGAACGATAGGCCGTCTCAGCATCTACTTCGCTGGTTTCGTCCATCTGAGCTCTATTACGGTTAATCACAAAAAAAGTAACAAGGCCAAGAATGACTACTACTATTGCAATAATCCAAAAATGAGATAAGAGGACAAAGAGATAGTCCATAAAATATATGGGATTACTAATGAAAACATAAAGGAGATAAAGAACGACAATAGCACTGATTGAAAGGATAATCCTCAAAGCATTTTTCTTATTCATGAATCAGTCGCTCACTTTCACTTTCAAACTCTGCCTTGTTTATAACACCATCTTTGAGTAGCTCTGATAAATCTGATAATCGGGCCACTTTAGCCTCTTCTGTTAAGCAATGATTTACCGCTTGATAAGTTTTATCAATCAAGGCAAAAGCCAAGATATAGAATACCGCAGAAATAAAATTGAGAAAGACATTAATAATCCCCAAGACTAAAAAGAAAATCCTCCATTTCCGCCGATTCTTGCCATCAAAAGGAATAAAGGCCAGCCAAGCAACAAGATTAACCAGAAAAATTAAAACAATCAATGGTAAAAACATCTTCCAAGCAGGAGAACCTGACACATCTTGCATCGTAGGCTCCGTCTCAAGTAACATGGAAGAAAGTACGGTAAGGACCAAAAATAAAGAATAGATGGTCCCAATAATATTCCCAATCAAGACCATAATTTTAGAAGTAGACATCTGCGACTCCAATCAAAAAATGAGGATGTTAATTCATCCTCATTATATCATAGATATAAACCAGTTTTAAGCTCTCACTGTCTTCGCGACACCAGATTTATCATACAAATTAATCAAACCAGCCCCAGACTTGCGAATCATGTCACCAGGCTCAACCTTGCTTGGCAGGTCAATCAGGAGCAGTTCCATTGGTTTTGGCGCCCGGTCAATCTTTTCGCCAGTCTCAGCCAGGCGGAGATTTTCTACACTGGCCTCAACATGGCGGAAGCCAGGCCCATAAAACTCGATAATATCGCCTTCTTTGATGACATTCCGTTGACGGATGGTTGCGGTCATTGTGCTTTCATCAAAGGCAACCACTTCACCAACAAACTTAAATTCAGGAATTTTACGGCGGGCTCCAAAGAGCTGGCTGTCCTCTGTCGGTACGCCGTAGTAGAATCCTGTATCCAGCTCACGCTGGGCGACCTTCCAGAGCTCGTCGACCAGGTCGTCCTTGATGGCCTCAAAGGCTTCAGGACTCTCCAGATAGGCATCCACAGCGGCCTTGTAGACATTGGCCACGGTCGACACATAGTGAATGGACTTCATGCGACCTTCGATTTTGAGGGAATCCACGCCATTTTCCACCATATCAGGAATATGCTCAATCATGCTCATATCAACAGCTGACATTGAAAACTCCTCAGGAATCTTGCCTTCAACAGAGCGACGCTCTGTCCCAAAAGGCATGTCAAAGAGGTCATACTTCCAGCGACAAGACTGAGAACAGCCCCCACGGTTGGCATCCCGCAGGCTCATGTAGTTTGAAAGCACACAACGTCCTGAATAAGAAATACACATGGCCCCATGGACAAAGGCTTCAATCTCGATGTCCGTATGCTTGCGGATTTCCGCCAGCTCCTCCATAGAGACCTCACGGGCCAAGACGACCCGCTCCAGGCCCTGCTTCTTCCAAAATTCCAGGGTTTCATAGTTGGTCGCTGACGACTGGGTCGATAGGTGGATAGGCAGGCCAGGTGCTTCTTCGGCACAGATGGCAATCAGGGTCGGGTCTGAGACGATGACCGCGGCAATGCCCAGGTCACGCAGGGTCCGGAACCATTCGCCCGCCCCTTTTTCATTGCCTTCGTGGGTGACCATATTGGCCGCGACATAGACCTTGGCCCCCCGCTCTTTAGCGTAGGCCACCCCTTCAGCCATCTCTTCAAAAGAGAAATTCCCCGCCCGAGAGCGAAGACCATAAGCCTGACCACCGATGTAGACTGCATCTGCACCGTAGTCGATAGCCACTTTAAGTTTTTCAAGAGTCCCTGCAGGTGCTAGCACCTCAGGACGTTTAAGATTTTTTTGCATTTTTTCTATTCCTTTTATTTTCAAGATAATAAGTAATATTTTGATAAGGTCTGCCGACCAAAACTTTTTAACTTTTTTATTTTTGGTTCACTGTAGACTATGTCCGTTGCGTTCCAGGAATTCTGAGAAATCACCGTGAGGCCACAAGCAAAGCCCTGCGGGCTTTCATTGCTAAATGCCGAGCCCTTACGGTCTCGCCATTTGCCATATTTCACGGTGATTTCTCAGAATTCCTTCCACTTCACTCATCCCTTTTTATTAGAAAACTTCATAGTTAGTTGACTGGAATAAGGAACATCAACAGCTTCAATAAATATGCTAGGAGTGGAGTTACAGGCTTTCCAACACATGCTGGCAAAAGACAAATGGCGAGACCGAAGGGCTCGGCATTTAGCAATGGAAGCCAAAGGCTTCGCTTGCGGCCTAACAGCATCTTTTGCAGGCAGACTGTAAGGGAACGCCAGCCGACCTATTTTATAGTATCCGGATCCACATTATAAAAGCCAGTCCCCAAGGTCCGCCCGACAGGATGAAGCTTCCGGACCTGCTCATCAAGCATAAAAGCCTTGTCAGCCGTCAATTCGCCAGCTTCCACCAGCTTTCTCGCTTCATTAAAGATTTTGGCAATCTCAACAAAAGCCTCACCCCGGGTAAAAATCCCGTCCAGCTTCCAGTGCTCATAACCCATGGCCTTCAGATCCGTCAGCTCATTCATCATATCCAGGTCATCGGTCGCATAAATATGCGTCCCATGCTCATCCTCAAAGATGCTGTAATGGGTCTCCTTGTCCTTGGGCTCAGAGAGAAAGTGGCCAGAAGCCCGGTCCTTCTTCTCATCCGTCTGGATGAAATTGTAGTAGTTCTGCAATAGAGGGCGTAAGCTATGGTGGATGACAGAAGCCCCGTAAACCAGGATTTCTCCAGGGACCACGAGCTCTTCAGCCATGGCTTCCAGCTCAGGCTTTGGCAACTCACGGGCAAGAACAGCCCCCTCCGCCCCCTGACGGGCCCAGAAATTGACCTGACGGGCAGAGACGACCATGGTCGAAGCATCATAGATAAAGGGCAACTGATAGCCCTCAGTCTGGAGGACCTGGATGACACCTGCATCTCCGACTGTAATCTGGTCGACCCCCAGCTCCTGCAAAAAATCAAGGTAGCTCCGCAAGTCCTTCATCTTCTCGACATGCATGATGGCATTCAGGCCGACAATCACTTCCTTGCCCGCCTCATGGGCCAGCCTTGTAATCTCAGTAATTTCTTCCTTGGACAGTGGCTCAGCCAGTCTCAAGGCAAAACGCTCATCTCCTATATAAAGTGAGTCAACCCCAGCATCAAGCAGGCCCTTGGCCTGTTCGACAGACTCTGCTGTTGCTATTAGTTTAATCATGTTCTCTATTATAGCATGATTGAGAGGCATTTTTAATGAAAAAAATACGGAATTAGGCAGAGGAGTAACCGTTTTGTAACGCAAGCTTAAAAAGCTCGTTATAGACTTGACCTTTTACTTTTGTTATTATGTAAAAAGAAGATATTTATTATGTAAAAACAAAGAAAAGTTATGTAAACAAAAGGACCAGAAGCTATGGAATTACGCAATCTTGACGATTTCTACGAAAAATCATCTTATGTTCAAACTGAAGAACGTCCAAAAGTAACTCCCTACCAACGTCGGGTCAATGAATTAGAATTTTTCCTTAATATTACGCTTTTTTCGATGTTGCTGGTCATCATTACCTACAGCTGTATCACAGTCTTTCGCAGTCCCTATGTCGGGATTCCTGTCGCCCTGCCTCTGACCCTTGTCCTTTATCTGGCCCTCAAGTCAGTCCTCAAGAAGCTTTTACCTATTGTGATGGGAAAGCTTGGTCTCGACTAGGCCTTTTTTTTATGCTAAAATGATTCCATGATTAGAGAATACTGTGTAGAAAATTTTAGTAATATCCCCAAGGCCGTCTCAGCTGGCGTTGAGCGAATCGAGCTCTGCGACAATCTGGCTGTTGGTGGCACGACCCCTTCTTACGGTGTCATCCAGCAGACGGCGGAGTTCATCAAGGAAAATGAGGCCAAAACTACCCTCGCTGTGATGATTCGTCCCCGCTCTGGCAACTTTGTCTATAATTCTTATGAGCTTAAAATCATGGAGAATGACATCCTCAAGGCCATTGAGGCCGGTGCTGATGCCCTGGTCTTTGGAGCCCTCACAGAGGATAATGAAATTGACGAGGAAGCCTTAGAGACACTTATGCCTGCCACTCAAGGCCTGCCGGTGACCTTCCACATGGCCTTTGATGAAATCCCTCAAGAGGCTCAAAAGGAAGCCCTTGATCAGCTCGTAGACTTTGGGATTGCCAAGGTCCTCCTCCACGGTGGTCCACTGGACCAAGCCAGCAACCTCAAGCAGATCAAGGCCCTGGTCGAGCATGCAGACGGCCGGATTGACCTGATGGTTGGTGGTGGCCTAACGGCTGAAAACGCCGAAGAAATCGCCCGTGAAGTCGGGACTGACTTTGTGCACGGCACAAAAATCATTGCTTAAAGACAAAAAGCCGAGGCTCAAGCTCCGGCTTTTTCTATCCTAGTCAACCTCCCAAAGGCCTAGCAGGATAAGGATACAGAGGATATAGGTCATGATTCTTGCACTCATAAAGGCCGTGACCACTGCAAAAGCTGTGATGACAATCAGCCCCTTGATTCTGTTCGTCATTGATTTCTGCCCCCAAAGTCTAAAATATAAGCATCTTTCTAAAAAGATAACATCCTCAGGTCTCATAGCTATCTCTTTGGGGAATCTTTTTCTTTAAGTTTGTGTCTGATAAGACTAAGATTGTTTGGACTCTTTTGGGGAAGCAAGGAATCATCGGCTTCAAAAATGATAAATATTTCTAACAGGATGATAGTCATCATTTTTTAAGCCAGTGAAAAGAAAAATAAAAAAGCCTTCCTTTTTAATTAGGAAAGCTTATTTTTTCAATCTAAATTTAACATAGAATCTCATCAAGACAAAGTTAATCAAAAGCAAGGCAATCAGCCAAAAGCGATTGTCTAAGAAAATGGCTCCAAGAATGAGCTCAATGATGGTCACAGCTGTAAAGACCTTGAGAATCAAGGCTCTCACGGCCACATTCTTGACCTTCTTCTTCAGCGGATAGAGCTCGATCAGTGGCTGATAGTCAAAGGCCTCTCGGATGGAAATCAACTGGAAAATGAGCAGATAATTCAAGAGGGCGACGAGGATAATCCGTAAAATGTCGCTCCCTGCGGGCAGAAAGGCCATGACCAAGACAGCCAAAAGCAGGAGGCGTAGGGTCAAGCCCAGATAATCACCTGTCCGCAGAAAGGCCCGGCTATAAAGGTATTCATAGGTCCGCATGGTCTTCTTAGGCAGGAGGAAGTCGAGATAACGCCTGCGACGGGCATGGCCCTTGAGGCCCTTCACGCTGGTAAAGAGGGCAAAGAAGCGGAGGGTCGCCGTCTTACGGTTTTCCTCATACTTAATCAGCCCCTCCCAGTCAATGACGCCAGCCCTTTGGAATTGCTGGAGTCGCAGGAAATAAAGCAGGGCCTTTAAGACCAGAAGCAGGACAAACCAGAGGACAGCCCAGACAGGACTCAGTTTCAACAATGGTGTGGCCAGCAAGACCAGGGCCAGAGCGACCAGACCAGGAATCACCAGTGAAGCCAACAAACGCCGGTAGAGATGCTTCTGGACCAGTCTTTCCTTAACCAGGAGGAATACCTTGTCCGCCGGCTCTAGGAAACTCGCAATCCGGCCTGGAATCAGGGCAATGAGGCTGACTAGAACTCCGGCGATGATCTTCCCAGCAAGATTGAGACTGCCGTGCTGAAGGAAGCTGACATATTGGACCGCCAGAGCTGCGATGAGAATCATCAAAAAGATGGTGAAATGGTCGTTAAAAACATAACGCAGGTACTTGATATTATGAGCATAGTAAGCCTTCCTACGTTGAGAAAAAAGCTTATTCATGATGCTCTGCTACCTCCTGCTTGGTCAGGGTCAGGTAAATCTCGTCAAGACTGGCCCCTGGCATGTCAAACTTGCTTTGAAGCTCAGCCAGTGTGCCTGCGACCAGGACCTTACCTTCATGGAGGACGACAAACTTGTCACAGAATTTTTCAGCTGTGGATAGGATATGGGTCGACATCAGGATAGAGGCCCCGTCATTTTTCATCTTGACCATGAGGTCAATCAGGTCTTGGATGGCCAAGGGGTCGAGCCCCATGAAGGGCTCATCGATGATATAAAGGCTAGGCTCGGTCAAGAAAGCACAGATGATCATGACTTTTTGCTTCATCCCTTTTGAAAAGTTAACTGGGAACCAATCCAGCTTGTCAGACAGGCGGAAGGTGTCGAGCAGGACACCCGCCCGCTCCATGGCAAGCTCAACGTCGACACCGTAGGCAAGAGCGGTCAACTCGATGTGCTCACGCAGAGTCAACTCTTCATAGAGGGAAGGTGTTTCAGGAATGAAGCCGATTTTTTTGCGGTAGGCTTCTAGGTCCTCTTGGAGGGTCAGGCCGTCAAGCTCGATGGTGCCTGAATAAGGCGTTAAGAGGCCGATGATTTCCTGAATGGTCGTTGATTTCCCGGCTCCATTGAGGCCGATGAGTCCGACAAGCTCGCCAGACTCTATATTAAAGCTGACGTCTGACAAGACCGGATTTCCAAAATAACCACCTGTCAGTTGCTTTACTTCTAAAGTCATATTTCCTGCTCCAATTCTCAGTAAATTTGATATAATGAATTTAATCATTTACTTATGTTCTTATTATTTGGTCCGTTGCCTTGAAGGCTTTCGCAGTAATGCTTTGAAAGCCTTCAACTCCACTTATACTCAATATCAGCATCAGAAACTCACATGCCAAAGTATAAGGAAGCCTTATCTAAGAACGATTTAACCCTATTATAACACGAAGCCTAGCAAATTTGGAGGTCTGTATGGAAAATTGCATTTTTTGTAAAATTATTGCAGGGGAAATCCCGAGCACGAAAATCTATGAGGACAATGAGCTTATCGCCATCCTTGATATTACGCAGACGACCAAGGGACATACGCTAGTGATTCCAAAAGCTCATAGCAGAAACCTGCTAGCCATGGAGTCTGAGCCTGCAGGCCAGCTCTTTAGCAAGATTCCTGGGATTGCCAGTCAGATTGTCAAGAATCTCGGAGCTTCTGGGATGAATATCCTGCAAAACAATGAAGAAATCGCTGGCCAGACGGTCTTTCATACCCATGTCCACCTGATTCCCCGCTATACTGAAGACGATGGCTTTTCTGCCAGCTTTACAGAGCACCACTATGACTTGACTGCCATCGCTGACGAGATTAAAGGAGCTTAATATGGAAAACATCAAGGAAACTTTTAAGCAACTCAAAGAAGAGCTGGGCAGCTATAGTGGTCAGGTCTCTGAGCTGAGAGAGAATCTTGCCCGAGTCCAGGAGGAGGCCTCTAAGGCTCAGGCCGTGGGCCAGGAGATTCAGACTAAGCTCAATGAGTTTAATGTGGTCGCTGAGCCTAAGATTGCTAAGATGAATGAGATTTTGGCGAAGTATCAGACTGTTGAGGATAAGTAAGCTGTGCTTTTGTGGTCCGTTGCGTTACAGAAATCCGACAAACTATTGTGAGGGCACACAAGCAGACGCCTTTGGCGTCTCATTGTTAAGTCTGGAGCCCTTTGGTCTCCAGACTTGCCTTTTCTCACGATAGTTTGCCGGGTTTCTTTCACTTCACTGGTAAACTATTTTCGCAATCTAAAAACTAGACTTATTATCTGAGTCTAGTTTTTTTGTATTTTAATCAACCTGTTAAATTATAGTAGCTAGCAAATGCCCCAATAGGACTTAAATCTAAATGACTTGATTATCCAAACAAATCATGTTCGTAGCTTGTCACGACTTTCCCGTCGTATTGGACGAGCTTGCCGTTGTAGTCATTACCATCAAAAAGGAAGTGAGTGATGCTTTCACCAGCTTGGTCTGTGGAAATGACGATCCCACCAAGGTCACCAGGTTTCGTACCGTTGAGGTCGGTAGCGACTGCACCAGGCATCACACCGAAAATTGTACGCTTACTGCCAGCTTTTGCAAATTCACGACCGAGGGTTATGGTCATGACGTTTTGTGCCGCTTTTGATGTCACGTAAGCAAAAGGCGCCCAGTAAGGACTGCTAACAGGAACCGTCACATTGAGAATCTTGCCCTCTTCAGTGAGTTTTGGTAAGAAAGCGCTGATGACAGCATGTGTACCGATAAAGTTGATGTCAATCGCTTCTTTGAGGTCTTCAGTCGTATAGTCTAAAGCAGCTTTTTCCATGTTGAGACTACCGTCAGCAGCTTTGATGTTACCAGAAATTCCAGCATTGTTGATGAGGAGGTCAAGCTCTTCGACTTCTTGTGCAGCTGCTGAAATTGTACTGAGATCGTTCAGGTCAATTTTTAAGTAACTTGCCTTGTAACCCAGGTCTTCGAGTGAATTTACAGCTTCTTGACCGCGCTTTTCGTCACGAGCAGCGATGATAAGTTCATAACCTTTTGCGCCGAGTGCTTTCGCAATTCCGTAACCGATGCCCTTATTGGCACCTGTGATTAATGCTTTCATAGGAGTCCTCTTTTCTTAATTTCGTTACTCATTTTAATATTTTGAGCGGAGGAATGCAAGCAATCGGGCTTGTTAAAGTGCTATAAGGATTATATGAAAATTTTGACAGTCATAACACGGCCTCTAAGTCCTTATAAAGGCCACCTTCTTTAACGCTATTATAATTCTCAGACCAAGGGACTAAACTCTCTATTTTGAATCGCTTTGATTTTCAGCTTTTTCTAAGTAATTTCCAGACTAACTTGAACTCACTAAAAACAGTGGAGTGGGGAGCTTTCTGAAACTCGCAAGGCAAGGGCTTAACAGCACAAAAAAAGAGCCCAAAGGCTCATTTCTCAAATTAAACGCTAGCTGAGTCAACCTTCACACCAGCACCCATTGTTGTTGTAACAGTGAGGTTTGTGATGAAGTTACCCTTAGCTGTAGCAGGCTTAGCCGCAAGGATTGCAGCGTTCAAAGCCTTGAAGTTTTCAACGAGTTTAGCATCGTCAAATGAAACTTTACCGATTGGAACGAGGACGTTACCAGCCTTGTCAGCACGGTAGTTAACTTTACCAGCTTTAGACTCTTCAACAGCTTTAGTTACGTCCATAGTAACTGTACCTGTCTTAGGGTTTGGCATGAGGTTACGAGGTCCGAGGACACGTCCAAGACGACCTACAACAGCCATCATGTCTGGAGTTGCGATAACAACATCAAAGTCCATCCAACCGCCGTTGATCTTAGCAACGAGTTCGTCTGCACCAACAAAGTCTGCACCAGCTGCAGTGGCTTCGTCAGCCTTAGCACCCTTAGCGAAGACCAAAACGCGGGCAGTCTTACCAGTACCGTTAGGCAATACCATTGCGCCACGGATTTGTTGGTCAGACTTCTTAGTGTCGATGTTCAAGTTGTAAGCAACTTCTACAGTTGCGTCAAATTTAGCGAATGAAGTTTCTTTTGCAAGTGCAACAGCTTCTTCTACGCTGTACAATTTAGTCGCGTCAACTTTTTCGTAAGCTGCACGCAAGTTTTTGCTTTTCTTAGCCATTTTTTTCTCCTTGTGGTAATATCGGTTGTCTGTTATGATAACAGCCTTCCACGATTTGTGGTCGTTACGTTCTACATGAGCATACAACGGATGCAAGCTTCGCTTGCTTTATCTGCAGATTAATACGCATTCTGGTCGCAAACGAATGATGCGAACTGCGTTCGCTTTATCTGCAGATTAATTGCTCACTTCAATCGCAATTAACCTTCAACAACAAATCCCATAGATTTTGCAGTACCTTCGATCATAGACACGGCAGCGTCAAGTGAGCCGGCGTTCAAGTCTTCCATCTTAGTGTTTGCAATTTCTTCAAGTTGTGCACGTGTAACAGTCGCAACTTTGACCTTGTTAGGTTCACCAGAACCTTTGTCAACTTTAGCGGCTTTCTTCAAAAGCACAGCTGCTGGAGGAGTTTTTGTGATAAATGTGAATGATTTATCTTCATAAACTGAGATAACAACTGGAATAAGCATTCCTGCTTGGTCAGCAGTACGTGCGTTGAATTCCTTTGTGAATCCCATGATGTTGATACCTGCTTGACCCAAAGCTGGACCAACTGGTGGAGCTGGTGTTGCTTTACCGGCAGGAATTTGCAATTTAACGATTTTGTCTACTTCTTTAGCCACGATAAATTTCTCCTTATATAGTTTGTTCGTGATGTGGTCATTGATTTTCTTTTGAAAATCTTCCACGCATGCATGCAAAAAGCATACCAGAATATTATAGCAAAAAGCTTGACGGCTTGTCAAGCTTTTTTTATTTTGGGTATGTGTCCGTATTTTAGTTAGAGTCTGTTTTACTCATAAGAGTCTAACTAACTTCGGGACACTTAGTTATTTTTCAAGTAAATCCTGATCCAGCTTTAATGACACCTGTGCAACACCATCCGCTGTAGGCAATCCGGCCTGAGCATAGGTATCCCAGTTGAGGCCAGTTGGAAGTGTTGATTTCCCAGAAATGGTAATCGCTGCAGGACTTAATACACCGTCCCATTTTGCATCGAGACCGACCCAGTCGTTTGATGTGTCGTCCCAGGCGGTCATCCCTTTGGTCGTGGTGACAACGTCCTTAAATTCTGCATTGACAACGTCATTTCTTACTCTTGCTGAGCCACCTACATTACCGATGAGGAAATAATTTCCTTTTTCCGTCCCATCTTCTGGAACGACATAATGGCCTCTGAAGGGAGCTGCTGCCGTTGAGATGAGCTGGCCATCCACATAGAAGGCAACCGCATCACTCACAGGATAATAGGCAATCTTAATATGGAACCATTGGTTAAGGGCCGCCAGCTTATAGCCCCGATAAATATGGCTTGAACCATCGATGTCTTCACTCATGAAGACCGCCTTTTTCCTATAAATCCCTCCTGACAGATTGGAATAGCTGTCGTATTGGATTCCGAAGCTTACAGCCTGCTCTCCCGAGCCATTCAGTGTGAACTTGGCATGATAGCCTGTCCCCGAGCCATTTAATCGGACATCTCCCTCCATAGAGGCAGCTTCCTCGCCTTTAATGGCTGGGCTATTGTGCAGGGCAGGATTAACTGCATACCAGGCAACACCTTCATAGGTCCAGCCACCGGTCGCTACCAGTGTATCGCGTTCATTTTTACTCAGCGTCTCAAAGTGGGCCCCAACACCAGCATCAGGATTGAACATCCGGTAGACAGGATATTCATCACTCGCTGCTGAATAAAAGGCAATGCCTTCATTCTTCCACTTTTGCTTTGTCAGGACCTTGATTTCATTGCTCCCTGATGTATAGACGTGTTCGCCTGATTTAGGATTGTAAATCCGGTAAATGGCCTCTGTTGACTTCGTCGGAGCTGTCCAGGCCTCCCCTTCTTGCTTCCAATCTTTAGAGAGCTTAGGCAAATTCTTATATTCATACTGGTCTTTTGTAAAAATGTGCTCATTGTTTTTCTTATTGTAGAGACGATAAATTTTTACAGTAGTAAAGCTATCCGCATGGCTGACATGAGCTGTGGCGTAGCTCATCCCAAGCACTAGGGCAAGGCCAGAGATGATAAAAGTGAGCTGTGATTTCCTAGTCCTCATCGACTTCATTCTTCTTTGTTTTTCTCCAATAATTCTATCAGTGAAGCCAGATTCATACTGTTTGAGCCCTTCAAGAGAATTTGATCCCTCGGAGAAAGACTTGACTGAACAGCTTCACACATGTCATCAAAATCTCGAAAATGTTTCGCAGATTTCATATTCTTAATTGTATCATATAATTCACCCATATGCTCACCAAAAAGAAAAATTTCGTCAAGAATATTAAAGTCAAGCGACTCAGCAATCCCCATATGAAGCTCATCTGCCCTAGGCCCGAGCTCTAGCATATCCGCCAAGACCACAAGCTTCCGCCCTCCCTCATTTTTAGGAATTGCCTGAAAGGTCTCCAAAATCAACTTCATGGCCGTTGGATTGGCATTGTAGACATCTGAGAGGATGTCCGCTCCATTCGCGGCCTTCTTCCATTCTGTCCGGTTGCGGGTCAGCTCGACAGTCTCGAGGGCCTCTTTGATGGCGGTTGGGGCAACGCCATATTTTGTGCCGACATAGGCGGCCAGCATGGCATTATCTGCATTAAAACGGCCAGGGGCGGGAAGTGTGATACTCTCATCCAGGAAGTTGACCGTAAAGGTCAGGGCCTCTTTTCGCTCGACCAGACTGGTCACATAGAGGTCCTCGCCAGCTCCAAAGCGGCTAATCTTCTGATTTTCTGGGATATAGGGATTGATAATCTTGTCTGCCGGTGCAATCAGCTCGCCGTGCAGGCCTGCTGTGATGCCCATCTTGCCCTTGGCAATGTTTTCCCGACTGCCCATAAACTCAAGGTGGGCCTCGCCAATCAGCGTGATGACAGCCAACTCAGGCTTAGCAAGCTCTGAGAGAAAGTCGATGTCGCCAGGATGGTCCATACCCATCTCAAGGACCAGCATCTCCGTGTCATCTGGCATGGCGAGCACCGTATAAGGCAGGCCAATCTCATTGTTGTGATTGCCTTGGGTCTTATAAGTTTTGAACTTTTTAGAAAGGACAGCTGCAATCATGTCCTTGGTCGTGGTCTTGCCGTTTGAGCCCGTCACAGCGACAACAGGGACCTGGGTCTTTTCAAGATAATAGGCCGCAAGCTTCTGGAAGGCAGTCAGGGCATCGTCAACCAGGAGGTGGGGCTCGTCAACTGGGTGCTCAGCAAAAGTGATGAGGGCCCCATTTTCAAAGGCGACCGGGATAAAGTCATGGCCGTCTCTGGCCCCCTTGAGGGGAAGAAAGAGGTCTCCCGGCTGAATCAGCCGGCT
Source organism: Lactococcus termiticola (assembly GCF_003116835.1). Classification (GTDB taxonomy): domain Bacteria; phylum Bacillota; class Bacilli; order Lactobacillales; family Streptococcaceae; genus Lactococcus; species Lactococcus termiticola. The sequence goes on from NZ_BFFO01000001.1 coordinate 102,227, forward strand.
GTCAAACTCGATTTTATTGATGGGAGCGTCGATTAGGATTTCATTTTTAGCTCCGACCACTGTTGCGATTTCTTTTACTGATAATTTCATAATCTTAATTATAGCAAAAAAATGTCCGGGGGACATTTTTTCTTCTCTCACAGAATGCTGCTATTACTCAACTTCATGAAGCATTAGGGTCTCTAAACCCAACAAAAAAAACTGAGCTCTTTGAGAATTTTAGAAGAGAACACCTCATTGACATGACCTGACATGGCCGGGGGACATTTTTTCTTTTCTCACAGAATGCTGCTATTACTCAACTTCATGAAGCATTGGAGTCTCTAAACCCAACAAAAAAAACTGAGCTCTTTGAGAATTTTAGAAAAGAGCATCTCATTGACATGACCTGACATGGCCGGGGGACATTTTTTCTTCTCTCACAAAGAGCTGTTATTACCCCACTTCATGAAGCTTTGGAGTCTCTAAACCCAACAAAAAAAAACTGAGCTCTTTGAGAATTTTAGAAAAGAGCAGCTCATTGACATGGCCTGACATGGCCGGCGAACATTTTTTCTTCTCTTTATCAGCCTTGAAGACGAGGCCTATTTACCATGGAGCAGGGCATAAAAAAAGCCATCTCACAAGAGATGAGCTTCCCGATTTTCAAAGGCTTCTTTGGCCAGCTCGACCAGCTCTGTGAGGAGGTCTGTCGTTGACAGGCCCATGTTTTCCCAGAGCATAGGATACATCGAAAAGGCTGTAAAGCCAGGGATGGCGTTGATTTCATTGAGGTAGATGTTATTTTCCGCATCGACAAAGAAGTCACAACGGGAGAGACCGCGGCCGGCTACGCCCTTGTAGGCAAGCTCGGCATAGTGACGGATTTCTTCGACCAGCTCAGGGGCAATCTTGGCTGGGACGTCGATGGTCAGTGCATTGTTATTGTATTTTTCGTCGTAGTCGTAAAATGCCGAGGGGTTGCTGTTGGCCACTTCGCCAGGCAGTGTAATTTTGACTTCACTGTTACCAAGGGCGGCACACTCGACCTCATGCGGGTTGACGACCCCTTCTTCGACAACAATCCGGTCATCGTATTTAGAAGCCAAATCAAGGGCTGACCGGAGTTCTCCAGCCTCATCGACCTTTGTGATACCAACGCTTGAGCCCATATTTGCCGGCTTAACAAAGACCGGATAGTTGAGCTTGGCATTGACCTCTTCTTCTGCCTTGACAAAATCTTGGCCTGGGTAAATCGCCACATATGGAACCTGCGGGATACCGAGGCTGCTAAAGATTTCCTTGGAAAGAATCTTATCCATCGTCGCTGCCGCAGACAGGATGCCGGGGCCGACATAAGCCAGCTTCATGATTTCTAAGAAGCCTTGAATCGACCCATCTTCGCCCATGGGACCGTGGAGGACAGGAAAGACCACGGCTCCCTCTTCATAGATAGCTGAAGGCTGAATTTTTTCATGGTCTGCTGATGAGTCTTCATCCAAGAGCTTCATTTCAGGCGAAGGCTGGCTGTTAAAACGGGGACCTTGGATAAAGTCACCATTTTGTCGAATGAAGTAGGTCTTGACGTTGAACTTGTCGTAGTCGATTGCCGCTACCACATTGGTCGCACTCATGACAGAGACTTCTCGCTCTGCTGAACGTCCGCCGTATAATACAATGAGAGTTTCTTTTGACATTCCTTAAATTTCCATTCTATTTTCTACTGCCTTTGATAATGTCACTTCATCAGCGTACTCGATGTCACTGCCGACCGCAAGGCCACGGGCCAAGCGGGTCACCTTGATACCGGCCGGCTTGATCATCCGGGCCAGGTACATGGCTGTTGCTTCGCCGTCGCTTGTGGCATTGGTCGCAATGATAACCTCTTGAACACTGCTGTCCATGAGCCGGGTAATCAGGCTCTTGACATTGATTTCATCGGGGCTGATGCCGTTCATCGGGCTGATGGTCCCGTGGAGGACGTGGTAAAGCCCTCGGTACTCCCGAATTTTCTCCATGGCCAGGACATCTTTTGATTCTTCAACGACCAGGATAGTTGACTTGTCCCGGCCTTCGTCTGAGCAGATGTCGCAGGGGTCAGCCTCTGTCAAATTACCACAGACTGAGCAAAAACTCAGGTCCCGCTTGGCAGATAAGAGATTGGCCGCAAACTCATTGACATCCTGGTCCTCCATGCCAATGACATGAAAGGCCATCCGAGTCGCTGACTTTTGACCGATACCAGGGAGCTTGGAGAAGCTCTCAATCAATTTTGCAATGGGTTCTGGATAATAGACCATGGGACCTGACTTTCTTGAAATGCTTTGTATATTATAGCATTTTTTAGGAGGATTTTTTCAACTCTTAATCCAAAGGCAAGCAAAATAAAAAACCACGATGGGGTGGTTATTTTATTTGAAGCCATACATCTGTTGATAGAGTGACACGATGTCATTCGTGACATATTGGGCCATCTCAGTCGTAACACCTCCATCTTTGACGGTGGTATTAGGAATCATGATACCGACTGAAATCTGCGGGTTATTCGTTGGTGCATAGGCGACAACGTTGTTGACAGTCACGGTCTGCAGGGCTCCGGATGGCGTCACAACATTGGTCTGTGAGGTACCGGTCTTGGCAGAGACTGAGACAGGTGCCTGTCTCATATAGTAACCGGTCGCCCCGTAGTGGCCTTCGAGCATGTCGTTCGCATGGACAACTTGATAGAGTCCCTGCTGGATGACATCCATGTTTTCTGAGGAAATATCGACCTTGCCTTCAACCTTCGGCTGTACGGTTTGTACAGACTTGCCGAGGCCTCCTGTGGCGTTGGTGTCATGGATACTGTCAACGATATGAGGAGCCAGGCGATTTCCGTTATTGGCGAGTGTGGTCGCATAGGTCGCGAGTTGTAAAGGTGTATAGTTGTCAAACTGACCAAAGGCTTCAAAGAGCAGATTGGAGATGTTGGCATTGGCGTCCTTAGTCGGCGTGATGTAGCCGGTAGATTCGCCTGGGACATCAAAGCCTGTGCTGGTGCCAAGGCCGTAAGAAGCGTAGGCTGACCGTAATTGATTGTAGACCTGGTCAACCTTGGCCTTGTCATCATTAAGGGTCATATGAGCCGTGTAGGGCTGTCCCAGCATTCTGAGGGCAACCTGGACCATATAGGTATTAGAAGAGTACTCCAGGGCCTGGACAGCAGTGATGGGCAGTGCTCCATTGGTAAACCAAGACTCGATTGGCGAAGAATCGCCAAAGATAATCGGCTGGTCATCCAGGACCTGATTGCCAGAGATAGCCCCAGACTTCCATCCTGCGGTCAGTGTCGCCGGCTTGACGACAGAGCCTGGTGGGAAGACGCTCTGGAAGGTGGCGTTGGTATCCTTCTTGGTCTCGCCTGTGTTGGCGTCTCGGTCAAGACCTGACAGGGCGAGGATTCCGCCGGTCTTGGCATCCATGACGACGGCATAGGCTCCGGTATTGTACTGGCCAAAGCCTTCGCCAAGCATCTTGTTCAGCTCTGTCTGGAGGATATTATCCACACCGTTTTGGAAATCAAGATTGACAGTCAGCTTGAGACTATCCCCCTGCTTGCCGGCTTGAGTCACCTTGGTGCCTGTGATATTGCCCGTTTTATCGGTTTCTACCTTGGAAATCTCATGAGTCCCCTGCAGGTATTTTTCATAGCTTTCTTCAAGATAGGCTGTCCCGACCCGGTCATTGCGTTGGTAACCCTGCTCCAGATACTTGTCCAAAAGATTGGATGGGATCCCGGTCTTTTGGCTGGTCACAGTCCCAAGGAGACTAGTCAGAGCGTTATCAGCATAAGAACGATCCCAGCTGGTTCCGATAGAAATACCGGGCAGTGAGCCCTCCCGCTCGCCGATGGCTGCCTGCTGCTCTGGCGTGATATTGCCGGCTGCAATAGTCGTCGTATTGTAGAGGGAAGTCCCGTTCATTTCCTTAAAGAGCTTGGCGGCAAAGGTCTGCTGGTCGTTAAAGTTAATGTCAGCATCTGTGACCTTGTCCAGCTCCAGATCATAAATCTTAGCCTGGGTCAGCTGGTTGCCGTTCTTGTCTTTGAGTTCCTTGTCAGAAAGCAGTTGATAAGTCTTTTTAAGATTGGCCTTGTCAGCTAAGTAGTAGTCTTTTTTATCACGCTCTGTGAGCTTGCCGTTGACCAGGTCACTCGGAATCATGGTCGAGAGTTGGTCAGCCACCGCCCGCATGCCATCTGCTGTGACCTGATTGCCTCGGGTATAGAGGATGGCTTGTGATGGAGCCGTCATCGCCAGTGGCTTGCCGGTCGCATCATAGATGTTTCCACGGGGGGCTCCCTGGACGATCTTCAACGTGCTGGCCCCTCCTGTGAATTGCTTTTGATAAAAGGCCTGATTGTGAATCTGCATGCTGTAGAGCTTGCCGATAAGAATCAAAAATAAAATGGCGATAATAAAAAAGAGGAGCTTTACCCGATTAGCCCTGACCTTATGAGGGTTATTCATCTGTTTTTTCTGCTCCGGCCTTCTTTCACGCCGTGATTGCTTTTCTTCCATGACTTCTCCGATGTTTTTGCCGAAATCCGGCAAATCTTATGACATCTATTTTAGCACATTTCATTGAAATTTACCTTAGAATTTCTATAGTTTAAGTCTATCTAAAAGGCGGTCTATTGGCAAATGAAATGAAAAAAGCTGGAGAGGTTTTTTCTTCTCTTTGGGGCGTTGCGTTACAGTCTGCCCACCCTCTACTGGTGTGGCCCACAAGCAAAGCTTCGCTTTCATTGTTAACTGTCGAGCCCAAGGTCTCGCCAGTTGCCTTTTACACCACTAGAGGGTGACCAGACTGTAACTCCACTTGTGCTAAATATATGAATCTGTGGACCCGTCCAGTCCAACTCTGAAATTGGCATGAGTGGAGTGCAAGAAAGCACAAAAAAAACGCCGTGAAAATAGGCAAATGGCGAGACCCAAAGGGGATCAACATTTAGCAATGGAACGACAAAGTCGTTCGCTTGCGGCCTCACAGCGTTTTTGTGTGCTTTCTGGAACGAAACGGGCTAAATGCCCATCACAGAATTATTTTTCTTCCAAATAATATTCTTTAACGATGTTCAATTTTTCATCGAATTCAAATACAAGCGGTGGGAAGTTAGGGATTTCAACATCCATGATTTCGTCGTCTGACAAGTTTTTGATGTGTTTTACAAGGGCGCGGATAGAGTTACCGTGAGCACCTACGAAGACGTTTTTGCCGTCCTTGAGTGATGGAGCGATTTGGTCTTCCCAGAATGGCAAAGCACGTTCCAAAGTCACTTTCAAGTTTTCAGCATCAGGAATCATGCTATCTTCAAGTGAAGCGTAACGACGGTCGCTGTGAGCTGAGTGCTCATCGTCTTTAGCCATTTCTGGTGGCAATGTATCATAGCTACGACGCCAGATGTGGACTTGGTCGTCACCGTATTGGGCAGCGGCATCAGCCTTGTTCAAGCCAGTCAAACCACCGTAGTGACGTTCGTTCAAACGCCAAGACTTAACAACTGGTACCCAGAGTTGGTCTGAGTATTCGAGTGCGTAGTTGGTTGTCTTGATGGCACGTTTCAACACTGAAGTGTAGGCAATGTCAAAGTCGATGCCTGCTTCTTTGATGAGTTTACCAGCATCTTTAGCTTGTTGAGTGCCTTTTTCTGAAAGGTCAACGTCAGCCCAACCTGTGAAGAGGTTAGCCAAGTTCCATTCTGATTCACCGTGACGTGCAAAAACTAATTTTACCATGAAGGTTTTCTCCTTAATTTTGTTCAAGATTTTACATTCTCTAGTTTACACTATTTCTTGGTTTTTTTCTAGTTTTTAGGCTACTGAGCCCTTCCGCCGGGGAAAGCCAAATTTATCGAAAACTAAAAAAGAAAGCTTCTGCCTTCTTCATTAACTGCCTAAAAGCGATGTGCCTCAAAATAAACTTCCAGACTCCGCTTATAAGACTGGGCGGCCGCAGAAAGTGGCTGACCCTTGTGCTTAACGAGGATCAGGCTATTGCCGTGGTCGCCTTCAAGTGGGACGACGGTCACATTGTGGACGGATTCCAGGTCGACGAATCCTAGACCGGTGGCATAGGCGTCAGTTCGCTCGAGGATGCCATTCAATGTGGCCCGGTCGGTCACATTATAGATATAGGTATTTTCAAAGGTCTCGACCAGGTCTTCAGAATAATAAAGGAACTGCTCATTTTCCTGGGTAAATCGCACCCGGTCCAGGCCCTTGAGCTCTTCTGGACGGATGCTTTCCTTGCTGGCCAGAGGATGATCCTTACGAAGGTAGATGTGAGTCTGAGAAAGAAAGAGTTCTTCATAATCCAGCTCCAGCTTGTCCAACATCCGGATGATTCCTGAGCGATTAAACTTGTTCAGATAGACCACGCCCAGCTCTGAATGGCCCTGGGCAACCTCTTGGAGGATGTTGAAGGTCGTCGACTCAAAGGTTCTGAAGTTTTTAACTTCAGGATTCTTCTTTGAAAAATCAACAGCGACCGGAGCCAAAAAATCATAGTGCTGGCTGGCAATCGAAAAGTGCTTTTCGACCTCTTGAGGTTTGGAATACTTGGCCTCAAAGCTATCAAAGTCACGCAGGATGACCTGGGACTGCTCGTAGAAACGTTCGCCTTCGACAGTCAACGTGGCTCCAGTATTTTTCCGGTCAAAAATCTGAAAGCCGAGCTCTTCTTCCAGGTCTTTGACAGCAATCGACATAGAGGGCTGGCTGACAAAGAGCTGCTCACTGGCCTCCCTGAAAGTCCCCGTATTTGCGATGGCGACGACATATCGTAGTTGTTTGATATTCATAAACTTTCCTTTGAGTTACTAAAAATAAATTGGCTTCATTATATCATCTTTTAGGACTTTTTTCATTGACCGGACAGGAGCAATGACAGTCCTCACAGGCTCCTTTGGACTTGATGGCCCGCCGGATGGACCAGGCGAGCAAACTTGCGATAATGATAATCAGCACAAGGCTAGAGAGATTCATAGGCTAACTCCCTTCTTTTAGGACTTCTGAAGATAAGGTAGAGGCCGAAGGCCAAAATCAAGAGGGCAGCAAGGCTAAGCCAGCCTAAATGTCCGACAGCCAGAGCCTCCCCCAGCTGATAGATGATAAAGCTCATCGCATAGGCCAGGCCGGTTTGAAAGGCAATCGCCCGCAGGGTCCATTTGATATCGCCCATCTCTTTGGCAATGGTCGAGACGGCGGCCACACAAGGGGCACAGAGCAGATTAAAAACCAAGAAGGAATAAGCGGCCAGCGGAACATAGGCTATCGACAGGCTCTGCCAGAGAACTTGCCGGTTTTCACCGCTCCCACCAGCATAGAGGACGCCCATGGTCCCGACGACGGTCTCCTTGGCCAAAAAGCCGGTCAATGTGGCTACAACGGCCCGCCACTCGCCAAAGCCGAGCGGGGCAAAAAGCAGGGCCAGCCAACTACCCACTTGGGCTAGGACAGACTGCTCGGTATCGACCATCTGGAGGCTAAAGTTAAAATTCGCCAAAAACCAAATCAGAACATTGACTATAAAAATCAAGGTTCCAGCCCGCTTGATAAAGCTAAAGGCCTTGTCCCAGGCGTACTTGAGGACGGTTCCAGGGCCAGGCAGATGGTAACTGGGCAACTCCATGATAAAGGCCGAAGTATCACCGGCAAACATCCGAGTCTTTTTGAGCATGATGCCTGAGACGATGATCATCCCAACACCCAGAAAATAGGCCGAAGGAGCCACCCAGCTGGCCTGTCTAAAGAAGGCGCCAGAAATCAGGGCAATCAGCGGGAGCTTGGCCGAACAGGGCATGAAGGTGGTAATCATAATCGTGATTTTCCGCTCCTGCTCCTGCTCAATCGTCCGGGTCGCCATAATCCCAGGCACACCACAACCTGATGAAATCAGCATAGGAATAAAAGATTTGCCTGACAGGCCAAAACGGCGGAAGAGGCGGTCCATGACAAAGGCCACCCGGGCCATGTAGCCAGAATCCTCAAGAATGCCGAGAAGCAAGAAGAGGACAAAAATCTGTGGGACAAAGCCGAGGACTGCACCTAGGCCTGCGAGAATCCCGTCATTGACAAGATTCTGTAACCAGCCAACAATATGTGTCGTCGCCATCAACTCCTGGACCTGCCCCGTCAGCCAGCCAGCAAAAAAGTCATCAGTCAGCCAGTCGCTCAAGGGTTTTCCGACCGTCTGAATCGACAGGTAGTAGACCATCCACATGATTAAGACAAAGATTGGCAGGCCCAGCCATTTATTGGTAATCAGCCGGTCAATCTTGTCGGTCAACTGGTCGGCCTTGCCTGTATTTTTCAGGCAGAGGCGGGTCATCTGGCCAATCAAGTCATAGCGTTCGTTGACGACAATCGAGCTGGCATCGTCATCAAAGATTTTTTCAGTCATTTTAACAATGCTCTGGATTTCTTGGGCTTGACGGTCGCTCAAGCCTTCTGGCAACGCTTCAAAGGCCTGAAGGGCATCATAGCGGGCATGCCGATTTTTCTCGCCCAAGAGCTCTGAAATCTCAGCCAGGGCGACTTCCAGCCGTTCATCATATTGAAAGCTGACCCTGTCCTCATGGGAGAGAGCCGTCGCCATCAGCCTGTCCAGCCCCTGATTTTTTAGGGCAGAAATCGGAATGACTGGCAGACCAAGACTATAAGAAAGCCGGTCGACATCGATCTCCCGGCCTGACTCCTTGGTCATCCGGTCCATCATGTTGAGGCCAATGATCAGAGGGATGTCCAGCTCGAGAAGTTGCAAGGTCAGGTAGAGCGAGCGTTCCAGATTGGTCGCATCAATAATATTGATGACCAAATCAGGTGGCGTCTCAAGGAGATAGCGCTTTGAGACCTCTTCTTCCAGCGAATAAGGCGAAAGGGAATAAATCCCAGGGAGGTCCTGAATCATGACCTCCTTGTCTTTTCGATAGAGGCCTGACTTTCGCTCGACGGTCACACCAGGCCAGTTGCCGACCTGTTGACTGCCACCGGTTAATTTATTAAAGAGACTGGTTTTGCCAGAGTTTGGATTACCCAGGAGGGCAATACTTTTCTTCATGTGTGTCCCGCTTCCTATTTATTGGAGGACGACCTTGATTTGCCGGGCATCTGCCTTTCTGAGCGACAAGGCATAGCCTCTCAGATGAAGCTCCATAGGGTCGCCCATAGGGGCCAGCTTTCTGACATAGATGCTGGTCCCCCGGGTAATGCCCATATCCATCAGATGATGGCGGGTCTTTGGCTCGGCTTCGATTAGGCGGACAATGCCGGTCTCGCCAGCCTTCAAGCTATCGAGGCCAAGCAGGGTCTCATCTGCCAGCTGGTCCTTGATGCAAACCTGCTTAAGCTGACTCATATCCAGGGCCAGCCTAGCATCCATGACCTTGACAATGGCTAACTCGCCCGTCAATGATACCAACAGCACCTTGGCATCCTGCCGAAAGCCCAGCTCCTTTAGCTTAGTCGCCCCAGGCAGAAGGCGGTCAACATAGTAGACTTGCCCAGGATGGGCACGATCGAGTGTCTTCATTATTTAGCAACCTTGATGATGGCGTCCGTATAAAGTGGCAGTTCAGCCAGTGTCGCCTTGGGTCCGCCAAAGAAGTAGACCTTGTTGTAGTCCATGACGACAACGTGGCCCTCTTTGACCGCCTTGAGCTCCTTCCAGCTTGGGTTGGCCTGCAGGGCCTTGTATTGGCCTGCATCTGCTGGCTTGTAGTCAATGAAGAGCCAGTCAGCGTCAAAGGCCTTGAGGGACTCGGCATTAACCTCAGCAAAGCCAGCTCCTTTAGAGAGCTCAGCCATCTTGTCGGATTCTTTGAAGCCAAGGCCAGTCGTCAGAGCTTGACCACCACGGGCAAAATTGTCGCCGTAGGCATAGATTTTGTCGCCTGAGAGCTCAAGAATAGAGGCAGTGGCTTTTGATGTGTCAACACCGGCCGTTTTGAGCTTTTCTTTTTGCTTATCCGCTTCAGCATCAAACTTCTTGAAAAAGGCCTTTTCTTCATCTTTGCGATTGAGCAAATCCGCAAAATAGTCCATCGACTTGTGGAGGTTGCCCAGGTCCTGGTAATTGACGAGGACGGTCGGGGCAACCTTTTCCAGGTCTGAAACCTGGGTCTTGTCGACCGTGACGATTAGGTCAGGCTTTTGACCGACTAACTTTTGCAGGTTAAAGCTCGGAGCTCCGAGGTCTGTGAGGCCCTTCTTTTGGTCAGCCGAGAGATAGGGGTTAGCATAGGCCCAAGAGTCGGTCCCAACCACATTACTGCCCAGGGCCAGAGCCTCATCCGGATAGTTTTGGATGACGACCCGCTTTGGCGTCTCAGGGACCTTAACCTTGCCGTTGAGGGCGGTCACTTCCTTGGTCTTGTTGCTATCTGTAGACGTGTTCTTCGTGCCACAAGCCGCGAGGCTCAAGAGGGCGATGCCTGCAAGGCCTGCTGTGATTATTTTTTTCTTCATCAAGTCTATGTTCACTCCTTTTAGGATAATTTCTTTTGAATCAAATAAATGTAATAGGGTGCCCCGATAAAGGCGACCAGAAAGCCGATCGGCAGGCTAGACGGATAAATCAGGAGCTGGGAGAGCAGGTCGGCAAAGACCAGAATCAGCATGCCGACAAGGCCAGCCATCAGCGACTTAGCCCTGAGCTTGAAGCCGGTCAGCTCGCCTGCAATATGGGGAGCAATCAGGCCGACAAAGCCAAGACCACCGACGAGGAGAACCCCAATCATCGCAAAGGCCGTCGCCAGCAGATAAAGCTGGAACTTGGTTCGCTGTAAATCAAGGCCCAGGCTCAAGGCCAGCTCATCCCCTAGATTTAAGACCTCTAGGCGTTTCAGATAAAAGGGATAGACGGCGAGGGCAATCAGGAGGAGAGCATAGACCAGGCCAAGATAGGCCCAGTCGCTCTGCCAGACATCGCCAGAAAGCCAGGTCGCCACCTGCTGGAAGTCAAAGCTGTTGATGGACAGCTGGCCCATGGTAATCAGGGCCTGAAAGAGGGCAGTCAGGGCAATCCCGGTCAATAAGAGCCGGGTATTGCTCAGCTGACGCTTGAGGGCAAAGATATAAATCAGGAAGAAGGCTAGGAGACTGCCCAAGAGGGCAAAAAGCGGATAGGCATGACTCCAAAAGCCCGTCAGATGGAGCTTGCTCAGGATTAGCAAGAAGGCCACAGCCCCAAAGCTAGCCCCAGAGGTCAGGCCCAGGGTCCCACCATCAGCTAGTGGATTCTTGGTCAATGACTGCAAAATCAAACCAGAAAGCGAGAGAGCAAAGCCGGCTCCCAGCACGGCCAGGAGTCTCGGTAACCTAAAATCAGGGACGAGTAGGCTCAAGAGCTGAACATCCGTTGAAAACTGGGTCAGGTCAAGGAGGACCAGGACCATGAGGAGGCCGATGATTAGAAAGAAGGCTTTTTTCATTTTCTCGCCTCCCTTCTTTTATCTTGGCGGTTGACCAGGCTGATAAAGAAGATGGCTCCAATTAGCATGGTCAGGGCTCCCGCCGGAAATTCGTAGGGAGAAATCAGCGTCCTAGCCAAGAGGTCGGCTAGAATCAGCAGGAGGACGGCAATGCTATTGCTCAAGAGCAGGCCCTGGCCAAATTTAGCCTTGGTCAGGCTTTTGGCCAGCTGAGGGGCAATCAGGCCAACAAAGCTGAGGACACCGACCGCTGCCACGCTCACGCCTGAAGCCAGGGCGACCAGGGCCATGACCAAAAGTCTGAGCCGGTTTACCGAGAGGCCGAGACTGGTCGCCATGTCATCGCCAAAACTGAGTAGAGCCAGTGGCCTCTGAAAGGCCAGAATAAGAGCGACAAGGAGGACGACAGCCCCAGAAAGGATTTCCAGCTTGGCCATGGTCAGGCCAGAAAAGCTACCGACCACCCAGAGGAAATAAGCCTGGCTGTTGTGGCTGTAAAAGGTCAGACTGGCCGCCAGCGAGCTCGTAAAGAGACCGATAGAGGTCCCGACGAGAATCAGTCGAAGTGGCTGAAAACGGCTCTTGGCCGCAAAGGCAATAACTAAGAGGAGGCTAAGAAAGGCCCCAAGACTCGCAAAAATTGAGCTGAACCAGCCCGTCGTCGACCAGCCAAAGACCAGGAGGATCGACAGGGCAAGACTCGCCCCGCCAGAAATCCCCAGCGTACTCATCTCAGCAATCGGATTTCTCGTCATGGCCTGGACTAAAAAGCCAGAGCTCGATAGGAGAATCGCCGTGAGGACGACACCTAAAAGACGTGGCAGGCGTAAGGATAAGACAACAGGATTCGTCCAGAGTTCATTGAGGCCATAGGTCTTATCGCCTAAACTCAGATAAAGCAGGCCAAAAAGCAGGATGAGGAGGATATTGACAGCAAAGATAATCGTAAAGGACCGCTTAGACATTTTGAATCCCCAAAATCATCCGGTGGCCTGTAAAAGTATCCTCGCCCAGGCGGACCCTGAGGCCAAAGCAGTCCTGAATCAGCTTCTCTGTAAAGACCTCAGTGACGGGTCCACTAGCGACCAGCTGGCCCTCTTTTAAGACCAGGAGCTCGTCAGCAAAACGGGCGACATGGTTAAGGTCGTGAATCACATAGACGACGGTCTTGCCCAGCTTTTCAGCAAAGCTCTTTAGAAGCGTCAAAATCTCCAGCTGATGAACCATGTCCAGATAGGTTGTCGGCTCATCGAGCAGGATCAGGTCGGTATCCTGGGCCAAAATCATGCTGATGAAGACCCGCTGACGTTGGCCACCAGAGAGGGATTCGAGCTTTTCATCCCTCAGCTCCCAGGTCTCCGTGTCCCACATGATCTGCTCAAGGAAGTCTTCATCCTCCTTGCTCAGTCTCTGTTGCATCAGCCCCTGATGGGGAAAACGCCCCAGGGCAATCAGGTCGTAGACGGTGATATCGGTCGGTGTCTCCGTCTTTTGTGGCAAGAGTGCCAGATGCCGGGCGATTTCTCTTTGTGAGAGCCGGCCCAGCTCCTGGTCTTGATAGAGGACTTCGCCCTCGTATTTATTGAGCCGGCCCAGGCTTCTGAGTAAGGTCGACTTACCAGAGCCATTGACACCGATAATGGCTGTGGTTTTTCCTTCTTTAATCTCGAGCGAGATGTTTTTCAGCACTTGCTCTTTTCCAAAGGACACACTGATATTTTTCGCACCAAAATACATCGTCTTCTTTCCTTTTCGCTTGACTTGGTTGATAGTTAAAGAGCTCGTCAACCGTTGTTTTCAGCGTTTCGGCAAGCTTGAAAGCCAGAGTAAGCTCTGGGTCATATTTATCATTTTCTATGGCGTTGATGGTCTGGCGGCTCACATGAGCGATATGGGCCAAATCTTCTTGAGAGAGTTTATTGACACGTCTCAATTCTCGGATCTTATTTTCCATTTCAGCCTCGCTTTCTCTTGTTTGTCAAATGTTTTTTACATCCTCCATTATCCCATTTTTATAGACAATTTTCAAGGTTGTTGAAATATGATTTTTCTGCTCTGGAAGTCGGTCCGCTGTAGGCTGGTTGGAGGGAACTGTGAGGCCATCTCCGTGGCTCTGCCACTACGTTCTCCATGCTCGCTAAGCTGCTAAAGCAGCAAGTCGCATGGGGCAAGCAAAGCTTCGGTTTCATTGCTAAATGTCGAGCCTTTCGGTCTCGCCATTTGCCTATTTTCAAAGTTCCCTCCAGCCAGCCTACAGCTCCACTTGTGCCATTTCAAACCTAATCCCTCTTCTCCAATCATCCTGATAAATTTATTAAAAGATACCAGCTTCGTTCCAGAAATCTGGGAAAATGCAGTGGAATAAGGCAATTTATGAGACCGCAGGGCTCAGAAATTAGCAATGAGACGCCAAAGGCGTCTGCTTGCGTGCCCCACTGCATCTTTCCCGGATTTCTGGAACGAAGCGACTCCCAGCACAAAACAAAAAAAGTAGCCACAAAGCCACTTTCCATAAATTTATCGATGCGACACCCGTTTCGCAATGCCGTCGCCGATGATCTGTACGATAAAGACGAGGACCAAAATTCCGATAGAAGCGACATAGGTCACATCAAACTGGAAGTTTGTATAGGCTGTAATCGCCGTATTTCCAAGACCTCCGGCACCGATGGCACCCGCCATGGCTGTAAAGCCAATGAGGGAAATCAGGGTCACGGTCGACACACGAATCAGGGCGGTCAGCTCCTCCCGCAGGTAGACGGTAAAGATGATATCAATAAAGTCCGCCCCCACAGTATGAGCCGCCTCAATCTTGCCCTTGTCGACATTCTCCAAAACAGCCTGCACCTGACGGGCATAGAAGCCAAAGACCCCCAGTGTCAGCGGAATCAGAGCTGCTGTCGGGCCAATCGTCGTGTGAATGATCGAATAAGTCAGCGGACTGATGATTGCCAGCAGGATAATAAAGGGAAAGGCCCTAAATAATGAGACAATCTTATCTGCAATCCAGAAGACCGGCCGATTTGGAGCAATTCCGCCCTTGTCAGTCACGACCAAGAGAATCCCGAAAATCAAGCCCAGGAGTCCCCCCAGAATCCCTGACCAGAAGGTCATATACAAGGTCTGAATAATCGAAGTCTGCCAGCCATAATCACCCAGCCAGCCCATATTAATCACGTTTGGTAATAGATGTTGTAACCAGCTCTCCATTAGGCTTGTCCTCCTTCTTTAATACGACTCAGGTCTTCAAACTTGATGTCCGAAGCCTTCAAAAATGCCTTGACCTCATCTCTAGCATCACGAGAGCCCTTGAGACTGATGACGAGCGATCCCAGGGTCTGACCCTGCAGGACCTCGACATTACCATAGTAGATGCTTGTCGTCACGTCATAGTTCTTATTAATCTGAGAAATCAGGGGCTCAGTAATCGTGTTTTCACCAAAGTCAACGTGAATCAGCTCTTCATCTTCTGAGAGCTGGCCCAAGAGCTCAGTCTTCGACAGGCCAGCAATAAAGCGATTGACGCTCGAGGTCGTCTCGATAAACTGCTTGGTCAAAGCCTCTTTTGGCTCAGCGAAGATGCCAATCAGCGAATTTTGCTCGATGATTCGGCCGTCCTGCATGACGGCAATTTTATTGGCAATTTCTTTGACCACCTGCATTTCATGGGTAATCAAGACCACGGTCAGGCCCAGCCGGTCGTGGAGGTCCTTAATCAGGTCCAAAATCTGGTTGGTCGTCTTCGGATCAAGGGCTGAGGTCCCCTCATCTGAAATCAGGATTTCAGGGTCATTGGCCAGGGCACGGGCAATGGCCACACGTTGCTTTTGCCCGCCTGAGAGCTGGGCAGGGTATTTTTCCGCCAGCTCAGTCAGGTCGACCAGCTCGAGGAGTTCATCGACCTTCTTTTTCCGTTCTTCCTTGGTCAGATAGCGGAGCTTACCTGTCTTTTCATCTTCGATTTGGGTGTGGTTCAGGGCAAAGTTAACATTGGCAAAGACCGTCTTTTCAGACAGCAGGTTAAAGTGCTGGAAAATCATCCCGATTTTTTGCCGGAATCTTCTCAGCTTGGTCCCTGAGAATTTCACGGACTTGTCTGCATCAAAGACCTTCTCGCCATTGATGATAATCTGGCCTTCGGTCGGCTTTTGCAGGAGGTTGATGGTCCGGACCAGGGTTGATTTTCCGGCTCCAGAGTAGCCAATCACGCCATAAATATCACCCTTTTCAACATGGAGGGTCGCATTGTCAACGGCGACAATCTCCTTCTTCTTTTGCTTAAATTTGACGCCTATATTATTGAGTTCTATGATCGCTGTCATAGCCTCTCCTTTCTAAATGCAAAGAGGCCGCTCACGTGGCCTCTGACTATCTTTCTACTGCCTTTATTTCAATTTTAAGTCCCAGGCGGCCAGCTCGCTACCGTCTGAGTAGGCCTTCTTAATGGCTGACTTGACAGCATCAGACTGGAAGGCCTTGACCACTTCCTTGTAGGTCGCATTGTCTTCGTCCTTCTTGTTGGCCGCAATGAAGTTGATCCATTGGTGGGCGTTTACGTTAAGAGGCTCGACAGCGATTGACTTGCTGAGCGGAATGTTAGCTGAAGCCGCATAGTTCTGGTTGATGATTGACGCATCGACTGAATCCAAGGCCCGGGCCGTTTGAGCGGCATCCAAGAGCTTGAACTGGAGATTCTTAGGGTTTGAAGTCACGTCTGACGGTGTTGCCAGTGTGTCGCCTGAGACCTTCAGCTTGATCAGACCCTTGCCTTCGAGAAGGTAGAGGCCACGTGATTCATTGGATGGGTCGTTTGGCAGGGCGATAGATGCCCCGTCTGGCAACTCAGAGAGTTCTTTGTATTTGTTAGAATAAAGATGAATTGGCGTGATGATGGTGTCGCCAATCGGCACGATGTCTGACTTATTGGCCTTGTTCCAGGCTGCCAAGAAGGCATAGTGCTGGAATTGGTTGAGGTCGACAGAGCCATTGGTCAGGGCCTTGTTAGGCTGGGTGTAGTCTGTAAACTGGGTAAATTTGATGTTGATGCCATATTTATCCTTGGCTTCTTTGACCCAGGCCTCGTTGACTTCCTTGTCCTGGGCTGTCGGAGCCATGATGCCGACATTGACGGTTTTTGAGCTAGCATTTCCCTTTTTATTGTTGCCAAAAGTAAGGAAGGCAGCCACTGCGACGACGATAATCACGGCGACCGTGATCAAGATATTGCGATTTCTTGGATGCATAAGATTTCTCCTCTGATTCGTTCTACATTTTTGCTATATGAAAAATTTTAGCAGTTTCGATGGAAGTTGGCCTTACAATTTTATAAATGCCGCCATAAAAAATTTTTAGGCGGGCAGCGTTTTGCGATTTTTGAACCTGGCCCTGGGCAGGATTCTGTGCTATACTTATTGTTGTAAACCAATATTTTTGCACAATGGGTATCGCGAAAGCGGTTGAGAAAAACCATCTGACCTGATCAGGTTCATACCTGCGTAGGGATGCTGCAGTAGCTTTTTTAGCTCGCTCAGACCCTCCTCGTGCACACAAGGAGATTTTTTATGTCAAATTTAAGAACCCGCCTCTTGGCTGAAGTCGCACTCGCTGCGGCACTCGCCACCGTCCTCAATTTCATCCCCCATACCTTTTTTGGCTGGATGACCATGGAAATCGGTGTCCTGCCGATCCTGCTTCTGGGCTACCGCCGGGGCCCCTGGGCCGGCATGGCCGGCGGCCTCGTCTGGGGCTTATTAACCATTGCCCTCGGACAGGCCTTTATCCTGGTCCCCGCCCAGGCCATTCTCGAGTACATTCTCGCTCCGATCATCACCGGTGCGACCGGCTTCTTTTCTAAGAAGAATATCGGCTTTGTCGGCCTTGGCATCCTCGTCGTTGTCCTCATTAAGTACGTCATTCACTTTCTGGCCGGCATCATCTTCTGGAGTAGCTTCGCCTGGCCTGGCTACTCGGCCACCCTCTATTCGCTGATTGTCAATAGCGTCAGCGGTTTGATCACAGCAGGCTTTGCTGTGATTGCTGGACTGATTTTGATTAAGCGATTCCCTAAGTTGTTGGGATAAGTGCTCTCTAAAACATCACGTCAATGACGAGATGCGTAGAAACTAATAGGAGTGCTTCTCAGAATTCCCAGAATGTAAACAAAGCCCATCTACATCCTAAAGGCTGCTATCAGACGGCCTTTTTATAAACTTCAAATATTGTCCTTTCCCCTAATTTTGGTTATAATAAAACAATGTCAAAAAAAGCAAAAGTCAAAAAAACACTGGTCGAGCAGATTTTAGACAAGGCAAAGATTCCCTACCGGAGCCTCTCCATCAACGCCCTCGAAGGGGCTGGACTGTCTGCTGACATCGCCCGAAGCGACATCTACAAGACCCTCGCCCTCATTGGCGATAAGACTGGTCCCATCATCGGCATCCTGCCTCTGACTGAGCACCTCTCTGAAAAGAAGCTGGCCATTATTTCCGGCAATAAAAAGGTCCACATGATTCCCCAAAAAGACCTCCAGGCTACCACCGGCTATGTTCACGGGGCCAACAACCCCGTCGGCATCTGGCAGACCAAGAAGTTTCCTATCTATATTGACCCCATCGCCCTGGAAAAAGAGACCATGATCGTCTCTGCAGGCGAGCTCGGCCGGAGCATCGAGGTCAATCCCCAAGAGTTGGCTGACTTTGTCCAAGCCAAATTTGAAAGTATTCGAGAGTCCTAAAATGACCCCATCAAAAATATATCCCATTACCCTCATCGCCCTAGGAGCTGCCATCTTGGCAGTTTTTTCTCCTCTGGCCCTGCCTTTTGGGCCGGTCCCTATCACACTACAGACTCTGGCGGTCGGCATCGTTGCTAGCCTTCTCAGGCCCCGTGAAGCCTTTCTCAGCATCCTGGTCTACCTGCTTTTAGGCGGGGTCGGCCTGCCTGTCTTTTCTGCCGGTGGCTCTGGCTTTGGTGTCCTCTTTGGGCCGACAGGTGGCTTTCTCTTGGCCTTTCTACCGGTTGGTCTCCTGATGTCTCTGGTCTTGACCCGTTATCAGCACAAGCCCTGGCTTAGCTTTCTGATTAATCTTCTGGGCTTTGCCCTGATTCTTTTGATTGGTAGCTTCTGGTTTAAGACTTACAACCATGCCTCCTGGCAGTCTGCCTTTGAGCTGGCCTTTCTTCCCTTTGTACCGATTGAACTGCTCAAGGCCGTCGTCAGCTCGATTGTCAGCCTTTCCCTCTTGCCAATCCTTCGCCGAAGCCAGCCCTACTTTACAAACTAGGGGAAAACAGATAAAATAAAACTATGCTGATCAAGATTCTTATGGGGCTCTACCCCATCCTTCTCTTTATTTTTCTCGTCTTTGTCTTTAAGTTCTTTAGGCTGAGAAAAATTACGAACTATAAGCTAAAGATTCCAGACATCTTTACGATTTTCCTGATCATCGGCTTGGAAATCTTTTCTAAAAAGCTGGCTGGCTTTGGGATTCTTCCTTACTACTTCTTGATCATTTCAGGTCTGGCCCTGGTCTTGCTCCTCCTTGACCTTTTCTACTACAAGGCCTTTAGCTGGTTTCGCTTTTTGAAGCTTTGGTGGCGGATTACATTTTTTATTACTTTGGTTATCTATGTGGGCTTGTTTATCATGGTGTTAATATAAAAAGACTTCCAAATTTGGAAGTCCTTTTTTTATGCGACCCGACGAATATAGGTATGGGCCCAACTGAACATTTGTTGCCAGCTCATGCCCCACCATCCCGGAGCATTGCAGACGTCTGTGATGCGGTTGACACCAACACCTACCGTCGGCGAACCTGATGAATCGTGAAGAATATAGCCGTTGCCGAGGTAGATGACCACATGGGCTTCGCCATTTGGGAAGTTCATGATGATGAGGTCACCACGACGGAGATTGCCAGCAGAAACGCCGATTCCCTTTGTTTGGAGCGACCAGGTCGATGTTGTCGCCTGATTATCAATCGTGTGTCCCGCCCTCGCAAACATTGCGGATACGAAGCTTGAGCAGTCAAATGAATTGCGAAGCTGGTCAGCTGTATTTCGTCCGCCACCAAAATTATAAGGACTTCGACCAACCAAACTCAAGCCATTAGCGATTGCTCGCTCAATGATGGCATTCCCGCTTGAAACATTCGGAGTATAAGAGACATTATACTTGAGGCTTGCGACACCAAACTGCTTGCCAAGAACCGTTGCATAAGCATCCGTCTGATACTGTCCTTGGTTACCTGGATGAATATTTTTTTCTGCATTAAACATCACATTTGCCCCAGAATACCAGGCAATATCATCCTGCCCATTGGCAAGCGACCAGGTTGGCAGGTGAACATTGCTCGCCATTGACTGGCCCCCCTGTTTGAACAATGCTTGGATGATAGACATCTGTGACTGATGTGCCAAGATTATCTGAAGCAGTGATGGTCAAGGCCCCTGAAGCTTCTTTTACAGAAAGGTTCATCTTATTTTGAGCCTGTGGAATCCCTGCAGGATAAGCATAATAGGCCACGCCTTCATAACGCCAGCCTTGAGTGCTCAAGACCGTCTTTTCCCAAGCCGATGAACTGTAAAGGTGCTGGCCGTTAGGATTGTAGAGGCGATAAATCGGGACAGCCCCTGAAGCCTTGTTCTGAGAATAAAAGGCAACCCCCTCATCTTTCCAACCTTGATGGCTAATCACGCTGATTTCATAGCTACTTGAGCTATACATGTGCAGTCCCAGACCTGGATTATAGAGGCGGTGTACCGCATCCCCCGATTTAGGCGCCTTCCAAGAGACCCCTTCATAGCTCCAGCCATGCTGGGTCCCATTGACATAGGCCTCCCAGAAGCTGTTTGTATAGAGATGTTCTCCATTTTTGGCATTGTAGAGACGATAGATTTTTTCCTGCTTGACCGTCGCCGCCTCTGCCTTGTGCTGAACGTGAGCAGTAGTCGCTAGCGCGACTAAAGCAGCCATTCCTAAAATGATGCTCTAGCTTTAGCTTTATTTTTCATATCTTAATTATAACATAATTCGATAATTAAAAGTTCAAACAACTTAGAAATCACTAAAATAGGAATTCCCTTTAGCTTGAATTTGGCACAAAAAAATAAAAAAGCCCTAAACAAAGGGCTTTTAGTGCGATTTATGATGATCCGAGGGGGATTCGAACCCTCGACCGTTCGCTTAGAAGGCGAATGCTCTATCCAGCTGAGCTATCGGACCATAAATAAAGGTAGGATACCGCAGCTGGATAGTAGGGAAGAAAACTTACGTTTTCCCTATCCACAACCTCAAAGCAGTGCTTTGAGCCAGCTGAGCTATCGGACCATAGAAAGACTGAACAAGTCAACTCATTCAGTCTATCATATTTTATTTTTTTCTGCAATTATTGGTATGTTGTGCTAGCAGTTGCTGGGTCATAAGTAGTCGTGTCATCACTTGTGGCTCCACCGCCCTGAGCAGCTGGTGTCGTCTCAGTTGACGCATCTGCTGTTTGAGAGGACGCAGAACTATCTGAAGCCGAATCACTCGACGACAGGGACGACCCATCAATCCCAACATAAAGTCCAGAATTACTAGAGTTAATCGCAACCAGACTACCGTCTTGATTGACCCCATAAGTCTCGGCCTTCTTGCCTTCGGTCACTGTCGCAGAGGGCAGGAAGAAGGACGACGCCTGACTATTGGTATAGTTCTCATAGGTCACCAAATTAGGGTCAAGACTCGTGAGGACGCTCTGTGCCAAAGACTTCCGCATGACATTTTGGACAGCCAAGGCAGTGGCTTCAGGTGTGATTTGGTATGAAGCCCCGTCAGTCCCGTCATAGCTGAGGCCTTGATACTGGACAGAGACAATCTTGTCAAAGCAGTCCTTGTAGCCCAAAAATGAAGTGATTGTAGAGGCAGAGACAGGGATATTCGTCTTGAAGTCTTTTGAAATGTCATTCAAGAATTTCTGGTATTGGGTAATATTGTCAACAGCCAAAACCTTCTTCATGACTGAGGTAATGACCTCCCGCTGGGCAGCGGCACGACCATAGTCGCCGTTAGCACGGTGATGGCGGTCACGGGCATAAACCAGGGCCTGCTCGCCATTGAGGTGTTGCTTGCCCTGCTCGACGGTGGCCGTATATTGAGGCTCTGTATCAGAAATGAAGAGGGTCGTCCCTGAGGTATTGTCCACATCGATACCACCAACGTCATTGACCAGATCAATCAGGCCATCAAAGTTCATGGTCACGAAATTACCAACATCGAGGCCAGCTTGAAGGCCAACGGTCTTCATGGCGTAGGAAACGGCAGAGTTAAATCCACCATTATTATAGCCACTTGGGTAGGCCGAATTCAATTTCGTTGGAGCTGTGCTGACGATATTGCCGTCGCCATCCAAGATATTGGACAGGGTATCCCGCTCGATAGAGACCATCGTCGTGGTCTTGGTCTTAGGATTGAGCGTCATCAAAATAGAGGAGTCAGCATTCCCATCCCAGGAGTTTGAGTCGCCCCGGCCGTCGCCACCAGTATCCACCCCCATCAGCAAGATCGTCAGAGGCTCTGTCGCTTTGACAGTTTTAGCTGTGTTCTTGTTTCCAACATCCGTAAATGTTGCACTTAAGGTCTTTGTTGTGCTGTTGAGGACTGTCATGACGTAGACTACGCCAGCTCCAGCCGTCACAAGGAGAATTCCTGCGACCATTAACAGACTTTTTTGCCAAAGTTTCATAGTTAAATTATAACAAATTATCTCCGATAGACAAGCCGACTACAAGGCAAATTTGCCAAGTAGCTCTTGATAGTGCTCTCCGTGTGGCATCAAGCGAATCTCCCTGGCCCCATCGGTCTCATAGCTCTCAGCATACTTGTCCAGAATAATCTCCAGATAAGCATCCGGCAGGTCCTGTCCCAACAGCTCCCCCCACTCGATGACAGAGACGCCCTCGCCAAAGAGATAGTCGTCCATATCAAAGCTGTCTGGGTCGTCGCCAATCCGGTAGACGTCCATGTGATAAAGCGGAAGCCTGCCCCCTTCATACTCCCGGACAATCGTGTAGGTCGGGCTCTTAATCATCTGATGAATCTCAAGACCCAGGGCCAGGCCCTTCACAAAGGTTGTCTTACCAGCCCCCAGCTCACCGGTCAAGACGATGATGTCGCCCGGAGTCAAGACTCTACCTAGCTTTTCAGCAAAGGCCAACATTTCTTTTTCGTTGAATTTCATGTCCTTATTATAGCACCATTTTATCGGCAGAGGCAAGAGAGCAAAAAGAAAAAGCCGAGCCCTAGGCCCGCCTCTTTTTTAATCCACGAAATTTCTCAAATAATGCTGGTCATAAATCATAATCTGGCCGTCGATAATGTCAATAACCCCCTCCCCCTTCAAGTCGTGGAGGATCCGGTTGACCGAGCTTCTGGACGAAATACCACAAAAGCCGGCAATGTCTTCATTGGTCATTGGGAAATCAATCAGGATGCCTTCTGGCTTTTTGATGCCAAAAGTCTCAATCATATCGTAGAGATGAGCACAGACAGCTCCCTTTTTTCCTTTGACGGTCATATTCTGGAAGATGCTCAAGTTCATGACTAAACGGCGTTTATAAAAATCGTTGACAATCTTAAAGAGTCTGAAATCCTCTTCAACCCATCGCCAGAAGTCACGTCGGGGAATCCGGTAAAAGCTGACCTCGTCGCTCTCGACCCTGGCATTATAGGCAGCTGCGATTTCTCCATCAGAACTGTCTTCCAATAAGGAAATAAAATCTGTCTCGGTCACATAAAAAATGTTAAACTCCCTGCCGTCCTTGAGGACACTGGAAATCTTAACCACACCCTCAAGCAAGAGATAAACATAATCCGTCTCTATCCCCTGATACATGATGTAATTATACTTCTTGCGATTGATAACCTTTACGTCCTTTTTCTTCAATATTTCTATAAGATAGTCTAAGTCCTGCATTTCCTTACTTCCTCTTTTTAACATTCTATCACATTAAGCATGCTGACCTGAATTCTTTTGCTTCTTGCCATGAATGAAAAAGTAAATCAAGGCAACCAGAACAACGGCTGGAGCACTGTAAAGATAAAGGTTTCTAAAACCAATCATCTCAGGGCCAAGCATGGGAATAATGGCTCCGAGCACAATCGGTCCACCACCGACCCCAAGGTCTAAGAAACCAAAGAAGGTCGACGTCGCCACACCAATCCGGTGCTTGTCAGAATCCCGAATGGCCACAGCCTGGCCAAAAGGAGCCACGCCCCCATAACCAAGCCCAAAGGCCGCCCCTGCAATCAGGAGAATCACAAAGCCGAGGGCTGGTCTAAAGAAGCCAGCTAGACCCACACCAAGCATGGCCAGGGCAAAGAAGACAAAGGTTGGATACCAGACCCAGTTGTCTCCTTTAGTGTCAAAGAGCCGGCCTGTAAAAGGTCTTGACAAGAAAATCAAGAGGGCATACATGGTAAAGAAGAGGCTACCTGCCAGGGGAATCTTGAGGTCGAGTGAGAAGGAACCCATACCGGTCAAGATAGCAGAGTCGATAAAGCCGGCCAGGAAGGCCACGATAGAAATCGGAAGGGCTGCCTTTTCGATATAACGATCGATCCCCTTGGGCTGATTGGCCAGGGCTTCTGCCTTTTCTGCTTCGGTCAATTCGGTCACCTTGACAAATAAGGTCAAGGCAAAGCTGACTAGGAGCAGGGCAATCCCCATCAATAGAAGGACAGAGAAACCATAGCTAGAATAAATCATGATCGAGAGGGCAGGGCCAACAGCCGCCGCCAGTGTGACAGAGAGGGCATAGTAGCCGATTCCTTCACCTCGACGACTGACACAGGCACAACCTGTCCTGCGACAGTCCCTGAAGCGGTCGCCGCAATCCCAAAGCCAGCCCCCTGAACCAGGCGGACCAAGAAGAGCAAGGGGATATTTTTAGTGACAAAGTAGGCAAAGGTCACTAGTAAGAAGAGAGCTCCTCCAATATAGAGCAGGCGTTTCATGCCCATCTGGCTGATGGAAATCCCGGTCCAGACCCGGCCAATCAGGGCACCGATGACGAAGATGCTTGAAAGTGAGAGACTGATCATTGTGCTTTGATGAAGGACATCTAAAGCATAGGTACCAATCGATGAAGTCAACAGATAAAAAACAATATAATATAGGAAACTTAATACGGTATTAAATAAAAAAGTCCTGGTAAATAATTTTTCTTTTTTCACAAGTTTAGTCCACCCGTTGAATATTACGAACTTCAAAGGCCCGGCTACCGTCAGCAGTGGTCAGGAAGCCCTTGTGGGCAGCGACATATTCGATGGCAGCATCCATGCTGTCAAAGTCGGCTATGACGTATGGCAGACGGCCATTGGCCACATAGTTAGGCATCCGTTCTTCTTCGTAGACTGAGAGGCTCTTAAATTCAAATTTCATGTTGATCTCCTTTGCTTATGAAATTAATTTTTTGTACTTCATTATGATACTCCTCTCGTTCGCCGACTCAAAGTACATTTTATGTATAGATTTTTTGTTATCATTTGTTAACTTAGCCTCTAGGCTTTGCTTCGTTCCAGAAAGCAGCAAAAAAGCGGTAGTGAGGCCAGGAGCCCTTGCAGCCCCCAGGTTTGCCTTATTTCACTACTGCTTTTTTGCTGTTTTCTTTCACTCGTTGTCTTATTGTTCAATAAGCAAAGCCAAACTCTGATAAGGAGCCAGTCGACCCGCTTCATAGCTCTCATAATTATTATAGAAGACTTCAGCCCCGTCAAAGGCCTCTGGAATCTGGACCTCAACCTCCTTAGCCCTAAAGTTATTAAGCACCAAAAGCTTCTGCCCCTGATAAGTCCTATAAAAGGCGTAGACATCGGGTGAGTCTTGCAGGGCAGGAGCGTAGTCGCCTTCTGAGATGAGGAGCTGCTCTTTTCTGAGCTTAATCAGGCTCTGATATGCTTTGAAAATCTCGCCGTCTTTTTCCTTGGCAACATTGATGTCCTGGTGGCTACCGAGCTTCAACCAGGGCTGGCCAGTCGTAAAGCCAGCGTTTGGTCCATCATCCCACTGCATGGGCGTTCTAGAATTATCTCTCGACTTGACCTTGAGAATCTCAAAGGCCTCAGCCTCCGTCTTTCCAGCCACCAACATCTCAGCATAGGCGTTATGCGACTCCAGGTCAACATAGTCTTCGACCCGCTCAAAATCAGGGTCGACCATGCCGATTTCCTCGCCCATGTAGATAAATGGTGTGCCCCGGCTGAGGTGGATGCTGGCCGCCAGCATGGTCGCCCCTTTTTCCCGGTAAGCCTCGACATCCACAAAGCGATTCAAAGCCCTGGGCTGGTCATGATTATTCCAGAAGAGGGCGTTCCAACCCTTATGTATGGACATCTGCTCGCCCCATTCATGAAAAAGCTTTTTCAGACTTTCAAAATCAAAAGCCGTTTTGGTCCATTTTTCGCCCTTTTCATAGTCGACCTTGAGATGGTGAAAATTAAAGACCATACTGAGCTCATGCCGGTCAGGCTGGGTATAGAGAATCGAGTTACCAATCGTGGTCGAGCTCATCTCACCGACCGTGACAGACCGGGCATCTTGACCAAAGCTGGCTTCATTCAAGGCTTTCAGATAATCATGGACAATGGCCTTGTCCGTATATTCAAATTTTCCGTCAAAATCGGGATTGTCCTTGAGGACTTCGTCCTTGCCGATGACATTAATCACATCAAATCGGAAGCCAGAAATCCCCTTGGCCCGCCAGAAATTAACCACATCAATCAGGGCCGCTCGCACTGCAGGATTCCGCCAATTCAGGTCAGCCTGGCTAACATCGTAGAGATGGAGGTAGTACTTGCCAGTCTCGCCAAAGGGAGCCCAGGCCGAGCCACCAAACTTGGACTTCCAGTCAGTCGGCTGCTCTCTTATGATAAAGAAGTCCTGATAATAGGCGTCGCCAGCCAAAGCCTTTTGAAACCATTCGTGTTCGGTCGAGACGTGGTTTAAGACCATGTCCAGCATGAGTTCGATACCGTGTGCCCTGGCCGTATTGACCAGTTCATCAAAGTCGTCAAAGTCACCAAATAATGGATCAATCGCCTTATAATTTGAAATATCGTAGCCATTATCCTTTTGAGGACTAGGATAAAAGGGATTGAGCCAAATCATATCAATCCCTAATTCCTCTAAATAAGGAAGCTTTGTCGTAATACCTTTGAGATCACCCAGGCCATTGCCTGTCGTATCAAGAAAGGACTTGGGGTAGACCTGATAAATTACTTTTTTATGAAAATTTGTCATAGGCTTTCTACATTCTATTATGATGATGTTTTATTTAGAAACGGCATCTTTGAAGACATTCTTTTTATCCATGCCCTTGCCCATCTCGTCAGTATCCTTGTAGCCAAAGAACCAGACCAGAAGGATGGTCACGACCGCACAGACCGCCATGGCAATCCAGAAGAGCTGGAAGTTGCCGGCTGGATGTTCGCCAGTCTTAGGGTTAGAGATAAAGTTTGGGAAGCCAATCAGTGAGCCTGAGAAGCCAAACATCTTGAGATGGCCAAAGCCTGCGACAGCAGCACCGACAGCGGCACCAATCGAGCTCATGATGAAGACACGAATGTATTTGAGGGTAATCCCGTAAATCGCTGGCTCAGTAACCCCAGTAAAGGCAGAGAAAGCCGCTGGCAGTGAGAGCCCCTTGAGGTCTTGCTTGCGGGTCTTAAAGAAGACCGTGAGGGCTCCGACCCCCTGTGCAAACATGGTAAAGTTGACAATCATGTTGAGTGTTGATTGACCAGTCGCCGCGATTTCTTGAGAAATCAATGGGACGACGAGCCAGTGGAGACCGAAGATGACGAGAACCTGATAGAGGCCACCGATGATCAGGCTTGAGATACCCAGGTTCAAGCTCAAGAGCTGGTCAATGACAAAGGCGATACCAGATGAGAGTGTAGAAATGACTGGACCAACCAGGAGCAGAACGATAGAAGCCGCCACAAAGAAGGTAATCATCGGCTGGAAGATAGGACGCAGAGCCAGAGGTAGGACCTTTCTCAACCATCCATGGAGTGGTTTTGCAATCGCCACACCGACAATAATCGGAAAGATGGTGTAGGCATAGTTTGGCAGGGCCACTGGAATACCGAAGTAGCTGGTGTTAAAAGTAACGCCCAGGAAATTCGCCACAGCAGCCGGAGCTTCAACGAGTTTGCCGTCAGCCACATGAGGGCTAACCAGGTTCATCAGACCTGGGTTAATCATGAAGCCACCGACAGCCGCACCGATAAAGGGCAGGCTGCTATCTTTCGGAGCAATCTGCTTGGCCGCTGAAAAGCCGACCAACACAGGCAGGAAATAAAATGGCGTCATCGCAAGAATAGAGATAACCTGATAGGTCGTCCCAGCCGGGTCTACGAGGTTGAAGATGTTGTTGCCCTTGGCAAACATGGCCAGAATCCCGTTGATCATACCACCTGCAGCCAGGAGGCCGATGATTGGGATCATTGAGCCAGTGATGGTGCCGATGACCACTTGGAAGGCCCTGATGATAGGATTCTTGCTCTTTTTAGCCTTGTCTTCTACTGCTTCGTCGCTGGCATTTTCAGGGAGTTGGGCGACAACTTCATTAAAGACATCTTCTACGGCCTGGCCGATGACGACCTGGTATTGGTTGAGGTTGGCGTTGTAAAGGGCTGTGATAGAAGGGATGCCTTTTGCCGAGAAGCTCTGGATGAGTTCTGCATTGGCCTTATCCTTATCTTTGAGCGTAAATCTCAGTCGGGTAATACAGTGGATGACCTTACTGATATTTGCGCTGCCACCAACCGCATCGATAATCCAGCTGGCCAGCTCTTCCTGGCTCTGGGCCATCTTCTTAGGGGCTGGGGCTGAGCTTGCAGCAGCCTTGAGGACCAGCTGTCCTAGTGCATCACCAGCTTCTGCAGGACCGTAGGCAATCTCTAGGGCTTCTAATTTTTCTGCACTGTTTGGAAAGACCAGCATGCTCGTCGTATCAAGCTTTGCTGACTTGATGGCATCCCAGTCGGCTGTCCCGATGACTTGGCCTGCTTCGATCTTGTCGCCGACTTTGACATTCCAGTCAAATGGAGAGGGCTCAAGTGAGACTGTATCAATGCCAAGGTGCAGGAGGGCATCGACGCCGTCTTCAGTTTTCAGGCCGATGGCATGGCCTTGTATGAGGGCGACTTCGGCTGAGAGGGGACTGACAATTTTATTTTCTTGAGGGATGATGGCAAAGCCGTCTCCCATGCTTTTCTGGGCAAAGACCGGATCAGAGACCTTTGAGATCTCAATCACTTCGCCAGAGAGGGCTGAAACAATCTGA
Organism: Lactococcus termiticola; assembly: GCF_003116835.1. Lineage (GTDB taxonomy): Bacteria > Bacillota > Bacilli > Lactobacillales > Streptococcaceae > Lactococcus > Lactococcus termiticola. The sequence goes on from NZ_BFFO01000001.1 coordinate 131,004, forward strand.
TTTTTCGACATCGGATGTCCTCCTTATTTTTATCCACTTGTTCGTACAAGTAGATAGTAACATAAAAATTTATATGTTGCAAGCGTTTTCTTATTTTTTTATGATAAAATATTTTTAGATGAAAAAATATGAAAAGATCGCTTCTATTTTGGAGCAGGAAATTTTTAAGGATGTCTATAAGGAAAACGAGCTCCTGCCCAGCGAGCACCAACTGACCGAACTCTACGGGGCCAGCCGACAGACCGTCCGGACTGCCCTCAAGTTGCTCGAAGACAAGGGCTTGATTCAACGCCGGCAAGGCTTTGGCAGTATTGTCATTGCCCATGATAAGCTGAGGTTCCCGATTTCTGGCCTGACCTCATATAAGGAGCTCCAGGAATCGATGGGATTTGTCTCTGAGACTGAGGTGGTCAGCTTTGAGACGATCACAATCGACGAAAAGCTGGAAAAACTGACCCAGTTTCCTCTGGGTTCTGAAGTTTTTAGAATCCTTAGACAGCGTAAAATCGACGGCAAGGCCTACGTCCTCGACCTCGACTACCTCAGAAAAGACCGTTGTCCAGAGCTCAGCCCTGAAATCGCCAAGGACAGTATTTATCAGTATCTTGAGAACGTCCTCGGCCTGCATATCGCCTACGCCCAAAAGGAAATCACGGTTGACTTCGTCCACGACGATGACCGGAAGTATCTGGATCTCGGCCAGCAGGACCGGCATGTGGTTTCTATTAAGAGCCAGGTCTTTCTTTTTGATAACAGCCTCTTTCAATATACGGAGAGCCGGCATCAGGTGGATAAGTTTAGGTTTACGGAGTTTGCTCGGAGGCAGAAACGCTAAATCTATTTTCATGAGGCCCATTCCGCCACAGAAAACTGCGGACATTATTGTGGGCCCGGAAGCGAAGCCTTCGGCTTCCATTCCTAGTTCTGGAGCCCTTGCGGTCTCCAGAACTGCCTTTTTGCCACGAAAAAGCCTGCAGTTTTCTGTAACTCCATTAGTGCCTTTTTATTTCTGCTTCATGTAAAGCCTCTTAGTCAGGGGCTTTTTGTATATAAAAAATCCGTACAGAGCCTAAAAATCAGGCACAAGTGGAGTGGAGAAAATTCTGAAAAACACTGTGAAAGTAGGCAGATGGAGAGACCGCAGGGCTCGACATCTAGGAATGAGACGCCATAGGCGTCTGCTTCCGGCCTCACAGTGCTTTTTTTAGAATTTCCGGAACGAAACGGACCTTTTCTGCAACGAATGAGAAAAGCTTCGCTTTCTTCATCCACAAGCTTTTTTGCAGACTTTTGGTCAAGCATGCTCCCCTTAGTCGCATGCTTTCCTCATCCGCAACCTTTTTTACAGACTTTTGGTCAAAAATGCTCCCTTTGGTCGCATGCTTGCCTTATCCACAAGCTTTTTTGCAGACTTTTGGTCAAGCATGCTCCCCTTAGTCGCATGCTTTCCTCATCCGCAACCTTTTTTGCAGACTTTTGGTCAAGAATGCTCCCTTTGGTCGCATGCTTTCCTTATCCACAACCTTTTTTGCAGACTTTTGGTCAAGAATGCTCCCCTTGGTCGCATGCTTGCCTTATCCACAACCTTTTTTGCAGACTTTTGGTCAAGAATGCTCCCCTTGGTCGCATGCTTGCCTCAAAAGTCTAGCAAAAAAGCCCTATAACGGGCTTTTACTTAGCAATCGCTTCCCCCAAAAGCTCAGTAGCCTGGGCTTCTCGGTAATCAATTTCAAGCTTTTCTAATTTTTCTGAGCTATTTGTCAGGATGACCATTGTCATGATAGACAGGCCCTTCGCTTCGACACGGAGCCAGTCGGCTTTACCGATTTCTTGGCCGGGCTCGACCACATCGCCCACAGCGACCTTCAGGCGAACAGGCGACGGTGTCAGACCGACCGTGTCCAGGCCAAAGTGCAGGAGGACTTCCAGGCCGTCTAAGCGACGAAAGGCAACCGCATGGCCCTCTTTCATAATGACGCTGCCGGCCACAGGGCTGTAAATCTTATTGCCCGTTGGCTTGATAGCAAAGCCGTCGCCCATCTTCTTCTGGGCAAAAATCGGGTCGGGCACAACGCTCAAATCCAGCACCTCGCCGTCCAGCGGTGCATAGATTTTCGGGTCGTCAATCAGTTCTATCTGCTGTTTTTTCCTTCTTCCAAACATGGCTACTCCTCGATAATTGTTTATACTATTTTATCAAATTCCAGGCAAAAGTTCAAGAACTCAATTAATATCACAAAAGACGGCTGAAAGGCCGTCTTTATTTAATTAAAGCTAAACGTTATTTCGCTTTCCCTTTTATTTAACCCCGATTTCTTTTTCCACAACAGCAACAATCGTATCAACCACTTCATCGACCTCTTCATGGCTTGGAGCTTCTGCCATGACACGGAGCAGAGGCTCAGTCCCGCTAGGACGGACAAGAATCCGGCCCTTGCCACCCATCTTATCTTCCATCTGGGCAATGACTTCCTTGATCGCAGGCACGTCCATGGCTCCATCCTTGGCCGCATTATTAGCCACCCGGACATTAACCAGCTTTTGTGGATAAATCGTCACTTGATCCGCCAGCTCAGAGAGTGGCTTGCCAGTCTCACGCATGACCTTGAGCACCTGCAGAGCCGAGAGCTGGCCGTCGCCGGTCGTATTGTAGTCTAAGAAGACCATGTGTCCAGATTGTTCTCCACCAAAGTTATAGTCGTTTTTCTTCATTTCTTCAACGACATAGCGGTCGCCGACAGCGGTCACGACTGAGTTCATCCCAGCTTCTTCCAGGGCCAAGTGGAAGCCAAGATTTGACATGACGGTCGTCACGACTGTATTCTTAGCGAGCTGACCCTTTTCAAGCAGGTATTTGCCGACGATAAACATAATCTTATCGCCATCGACAATCCGGCCCTTTTCATCAACCGCAATCAGGCGGTCAGCATCGCCGTCAAAGGCAAGCCCCAGGTCAGATCCGGTTTCCAGCACCTTTTCAGCCAGGTTTTCAGGGTGGGTCGAGCCCACACCGTCGTTGATATTGAGGCCGTCAGGCTTTTCACCGATCACAGTCAAATCAACGTTCAAGTCAGCAAAGACCGCACGGGCTGAAGTATATGAGGCCCCGTTAGCCGCATCAACCACAACCTTGAGGCCCTCAAAGTCGCCCTCAGCTGTAGACTTGAGAAAGGCCTGGTACTTGCGGACACCCTCAGTATAATCGCTCAAGAATCCTAACCCTTCAGCAGATGGCCGAGGGAGCTTGTCTTCTTCAGCATCAATCAGAGCTTCGATTTCAAGCTCTTTATCATCTTCGAGCTTAAAGCCATCACCACCAAAGAACTTGATGCCGTTATCGAGGGCTGGGTTGTGGCTAGCAGAAATCATGACCCCTGCTGAAGCCCCTTCCTTCTTGACCAGATAGGCTACACCAGGCGTTGCAATCACACCCAGATCATAGACCTCGATGCCGACGGAGAGCAGACCTGAGATAAGACTTGTCGCCAACATCTGTCCTGAGATGCGGGTATCACGTCCCACATAGACCTTTGGTCGGCCTGTCTCATGTTGACTGAGGACATAGCCTCCGAAACGTCCGAGCTTAAAGGCAAACTCAGGGGTTAGTTCTACATTCGCTTCTCCACGGACACCGTCCGTACCAAAATATTTAGCCATAATAATTTTTTACTCCAATATTATTTTTTAATTTTTCGTAGGGTTAACATTCACATCAACATTGACAGGGTCTGCCGTGATCCCATCAGGCACCGTAACATGGACATGCCGGGTGACCGTCTCTGTGATGCCCGAGACGTCGACTGAGACCGTAATCGACGTAATCTTGTCAAGGTCTGCCTGAGCTCCAGAAATCTTGATGGACTTGGTCTGGAGCTCCAGAGCCATACTCTTGACTGAGCTGGCAAGACTCCCGGTCTGCTTGACCTCGATAGGGACAGTCTTGCTGGGCTCATTGAGCTTGAGGTTAAGCTTGACGTGATTCGGTTGAATCTGAGCGGACACGCTCTTGCCAGAAGCATCCAGGGCTCGCAGACTGACCGTATCTGAGAAGTCAGACGAGAGGACAGTATTTGTCGGTAGGACCGCTTCGACCGACTGGATTTGCTCCAGTGTATTTTCACCGGCTGAGACCTTGACCGTCTCTTGAGAGAGCTCGGTAGAGGCTACGCTATAGCCCGGCGAGAGCTGATTGGCTGCGACTGGGGCTGTGACCTTAAACTCTTTAGTTACTTTGGGTTCGATGTTGATAGACAGTGTATTTGGCGTGAGCTGGGCGTTGATGCCTGAAGGCAGGCCTTCAACCTTGATGGGAGCCTGGACCGTTCCGGCTTCATTGTGGGTCAGGTCAACGACGAGGCTGAAATTCCTCGTGTCGGCATTCTGCTCATTTGAGATTTGCAGGCGGTTATAGCCACTGAGGGCAACATTGGCCGTGGCCTGGTAGCCAGAGACAAAGTACTTGTTGTTGTCGTATTTGACTTCGATGGGCACATTTGAGACCGTCGCTGTGTAGACCTCACCGGCCTGTATGCTATTGCCCTGATTTCTGAGGGCAACCGAGTTGGCATTAAAGAAGAGGATGACAGCAAAGAAGACTGCCGTCAGGATATAGAAGGCTTTAGAACTGAAAAAGTTAGGAAATTTCATTTCTTCTTTCCTCCTTTTTTAGATTCTGCACTGGCTGTCGGAGCCGATAAGGTCGCCGTAAGCAACTCATGGAATTTTTCCTTGGAAATATCTGCCATGAACTGGCCATTGTGGGCCACCGAGATGCCACCGGTCTCCTCAGAGACGACTAGCACCAGGGCATCTGAGACCTCAGACAGACCAATCGCCGCCCGGTGCCGGGTCCCAAATTCCTTAGAAATTCCGGACTTTTCAGTTAGAGGCAGGTAGGCCGAGGTCACGGCAATCTTGTCGCCCTGGACAATGACCGCCCCGTCATGAAGTGGCGTATTCGGGATAAAGATGTTGATGATGAGCTCAGACGAGACATCGGCGTCTAGCCGGATCCCTGTCGAGGCAAACTCCTCCAGGCTCTGGGCCTGCTCAATGGCAATGAGGGCCCCGATTCTCCGTTCACTCATGTAGGCAAAGGACTTTTCATAGGCGGCCACATGGTCGCTGGTCCTTGCAGAACGTGAGGGAATCAAGAAGGTCGAGGTCCGCCCCAGGCTCTCAAGAGCCCGCCTGATTTCAGGCTGAAAGATGATGACGATGGCGATGGCCCCGTAGGTAATGACCTGATTGAGCAACCACTCGACCGTCGTCAGGCCAGCCAAGCCCGCCACTACCTTGATGGCGATGAAGACAATCACGCCCCGGACCAGTGTCATCAGCTTGGTCCCCTGAATAAAGCCAATCACTCGATAGAGGAAATAACTGACAATCGCAATGTCGAGGATGGACATGACCAACCGCCAGGGGGACTCATTCAACTCAAAGATTTTTTGCCAAAAATCCAGGTTGAAGAATTGATTAAAGCTATTCATTTTTCAGCCAGCTTCCTTGTCTTTATTAAGTATCTTACACAATTATATCAGAATTTAGGGAGAACTGCTTTGACGGATGCAATTTGGAGGGGCTTAACTAGGCAACCAGGGCTTCAGTTTCTATTTTATTCCTACAAACTTGCAAGCATTTATATAAATAATCAAGCGACTTGCCTCCAGCTGTTATAAACAGTGACTCTATTTTCGATTAAGAGCCAACAAAACAGGTCATTGTTATGAGACGCTTCTTATTTTTTACGATTTTTTCAATCAGCAAGACGACCAGCTTGATCAGCCCTAGCAGAAATTCGACCCTTAGCTTTCTAAAGCATTATAAAAAGCCCTATAATAAGGGCTTTTTGCTATAAGTAATGAAAATCAAAAGTCTTAGGAAGCTTGCTAGCAAAGCCTTTAGAGCTCCCTGACTATACAGTTTGTGGTTTATTGACCAGACTATTTCTTAGCCTCACGAGCTGCTTTTCTTGCCGCCCGCCTTGCTTCACGCTCTGGGTCAAGGGCTCTTTCCTTGCGTTCACGAGGCTTCCGCTCTGGCTTTGTTTCCATTTCTGGAGACGTGCCTTTTTCCTTTTGCTCACGGGCCAGGAATTTTTCCTCATCGCCTGAGAGTCTTGCATAACGCAAGAACTTCCGTCGGCTATCCATTGCAGCCTTTTGGAAGAGCTCTTCAGCGTGATCAGCATTGACCTTTTTCAGATTGGCAAAGCGGGATTGCTTGAGGAGGAAGTCGTGAACCTTGGAAAAGCTAGGCCGTTTGAAGTCCAGCGTCATCGGGTTTTTACCAGTAGCTTCCATTTCTGGATTATAGCGATAGAGCTGCCAGTAGCCAGATTCGACGGCTTCTTTAGCTTCTTCGAGGGTCTTAGACATGCCACCGTAGAGGCCGTGGCTGATACATGGCGTGTAGGCAATGATCAGGCTCGGACCATTGTGGCGTTCAGCCTCATCAAAGGCCTTGATGGTCTGCATCATATTGGCCCCGGAGGCGATTTGGGCAACGTAGACATTGCCGTAGGTCATGGCCATAAAGCCGAGGTCCTTCTTGGCAGCCACCTTGCCAGCTGCTGCAAAGGCAGCAATGGCTGAAGCTGGTGTCCCCTTAGAGACCTGGCCGCCGGTGTTGGCATAGACCTCATTGTCCATGACGAGAATGTTGACGTCCGCCCCAGAAGCCAGGACGTGGTCGAGGCCACCGTAGCCGATGTCGTAGGCCCAGCCATCGCCACCGAAAATCCATTGGCTCGGTTTAACAAATTGGTCGGCCTGCTCTAAGATAGCGGCAAGCTCAGGCTTTTCAGACTCTGCCTTGAGGGCAGACTTGAGCTTTTCAGCCCGGGCCCTTGTGCCCTCTGAGTCAAAGAGGTGGTCGATCCAGTCTTTGGCTAATGTCGCCAGTTCTTCTGACATGACTGGCAAGGCACTTTCCATCTCTGAAGCCAGCCGTTGCCTACGATTAACAGAGGCCAACCACATGCCGTAACCAAACTCAGCATTGTCCTCAAAGAGGGAGTTAGACCAGGCAGGACCTTGACCGGCGTCATTGGTCGTGTATGGGGTCGCCTGCGTCCCTCCATAAATGGAAGAACAGCCGGTCGCATTGGCGATGTTCATCCGGTCGCCATACATCTGTGTCAAAAGCTTGATATAAGGCGTTTCTCCACATCCGGAGCAAGCCCCAGAAAATTCAAGCAGAGGCTGATTAAACTGGGTCCCGACGATGGTATTTGGCCGGCCTGGATTTTCCTTAGTCTTCAAGGTCATCGAAAAGGCCCAGTTGACGGCTTCTTTCTGCTGACTCTCATAAGGCATCATCTTGAGGGCCTGGCCAGAACGTGGGCAGGCCTCGACACAGAGCTGACAGCCGGTACAGTCTTCAACAGAGACCTGAATCCGGTACTTGAGGCCGTCCTTTCCCCGGTAGTCCATGACCTGATAGCCCTCTGGAGCCACATTCCACTCGTCTTCATCAACCAGGAAGGGCCGAATGGCGGCGTGCGGGCAGACAAAGGCACACTCATTACATTGAGTACAGAAGTCAGGGTCCCAGACTGGGACTTCAAGGGCAATGCCTCGCTTTTCGACCGCTGCCGTACTAAGGGGAGAGCTCCCTGACGGCACGGCTTCTGCCACATCAGTTACGCTGAGTTCATCGCCTTCAAAGGCATTAACCTTGTCTAAAAAGTTAAAGACATAGCGTTTATTGGCCTTGCCTGTTTCCAGTTGTGGAACTTCCACTTCTGGAGACTCGCTCCATCTTGCAGGCACCTCAACCTGATGCAGTTCATTCAAAGCCTGGTCCATGGCCTTAAGATTAGCCTCAACAATGGTCGGCGACTTCTTGGCATATTTCTGGGCATCAGCCTTGAGGATTTCATAAACCTCATCAAAAGGCATGATTCCCGTCAGCTTGAAGAAGGCGACCTGGAGGATGGTGTTAATCCGGCGACCAAGGCCGGCCTCACGGGCAATCTTGGCCGCATCGATGATATAGAAGTTGACCTTTTTTTCAGCAATCGCCTCTTTCAGGCCTGCTGGCAGGTTTTTATCGAGTTGCTCAGCTGTCCAGCTGGTATTGAGCAGGAAGGTCCCGCCCTCACGAAGTCCCTTAATCAGTTCGTATTTGCGGACATAGCTCGTGTTGGCACAGCAAACAAAGTCAGGCTGGGCAATCATGTATTCAGATAGAATCGGGCTATCGCCAAAGCGGAGATGGCTGACGGTCAGGCCACCAGATTTCTTAGAGTCATACTCAAAGGCCCCCTGGACAAACTTGTCGGTATGGTCGCCGATGATTTTGATGGCCGCCTTATTGGCCCCGACCATGCCGTCTGAGCCAAAGCCCCAGAACTTAGCCTGGTAGGTATCTGCAGGCGTAAAGTCCTGAGCTTCGCCCGTTTCAAGCGAGAGCTGGGTCAGGTCGTCATCGATGCCGATGGTAAATTGAGCCTTGCTGTCGGCTTTTGTCAGCTCGTCGAAGACAGCGACGATATGCTCAGGCCGGGTATCCTTGCCTCCAATTCCATATCGACCGCCAATGACCTTAATATTTTTTGCCGCTAAAGTCGTCAGAACATCTAAGAATAAAGGCTCGCCAGTTGCCCCAGATTCTTTGGTCCGGTCGAGGACCGCGACATTTTTCACTGTGCTTGGCAATTTTTCCAGGAAATTCGCCGTCGGAAATGGCCGATAGAGGTGGATGTTGATAAATCCGACCTTGCGTCCATCAGCATTTAAGGCATCAACCGTCTGCTTGATGGTCCCCGCCACAGAGCCCATGCTGACGATGACTTCTGTCGCGTCTTTCGCCCCGTAGTAGTTGACCAGGTCATAATCCGTCCCCTGGATGGCATTGATTTTGGCCATCTCAGCCTGAACAATCGCAGGCAGGGCATCGTAATAAGGATTGACCGTCTCCCGTTGCTGGAAGTAGATGTCTGGGTTTTGGTTAGTCCCTGAAACGGTCGGATGCTCTGGGTTCATGGCCCGACTTCTAAAGGCAGCCAGCTTTTCTTGATTGATCAGGCCTGCCAGCGTCTCCCGCTCCAGCACATTAATCTTTTGAATCTCGTGACTGGTCCGGAAGCCGTCAAAGAAGTGCATAAAGGGCACTGAGCCCTCGAGGGCTGACAGATGGCTGACTGCCGCCAGGTCCATGGTCTCCTGGACACTCGAGCTTGCCAGGAGGGCAAAGCCGGTCATCCGGGCAGACATGACGTCAGACTGGTCGCCAAAGATGTTGAGGGCGCCAGTCGCCACAGCACGGGCCGCCACGTGAATCACGCCAGGCAACTGCTCGCCAGCCATTCGGTACATGGCCGGCAGCATCAGCAAAAGGCCTTGTGAGGCCGTAAAGGTCGTCGTCAGACTCCCCGCCTTGAGGGCACCGTGCATGGCACCAGCCGCTCCCGCCTCAGACTGGAGCTCATTGATTTGCAGAGGCTGTCCCCAAATATTAGGTTGCCTCCGGGTCGCCCAATCGTCGACATTGTCAGCCATCGGCGAGCTCGGCGTGATCGGATAAACCGTCGCCAAGTCGCTCATCGCATAGGCCACATGGGCCGCAGCCATGTTACCATCCATTGTTTTTTTCATGTGCAATACTTTCTTGAGCAAAGCATTTATTTGAGGTGACACTTCATTTCCAGCGGTGTCAATGCAGGAAATCAGGCCAGGCCAGCCACCTCAAGAGCTGTTGCTCGCTTGTATTTTGACCTTTCTATTTTAACATTTTTTAGGGGATGGCCTGATCTGGGCGGATGTCAAGGACTTTTGACATGTGGGAGTTTATCCTTTTTTTGGCAGTAACAAAAAAAGACCTTCTCCAGGTCTCCTACTCCTTCTCCGCCTTCTCCGTCTCCTTGGCAAACTTCTGAGCCACAGCCTCCAGAGCTAGTGTTTCCTCATCGCCGATATAATTCTCATCGTTGATTTCATCGAGGTTGACAAACATCTGGATGTGTCCTTTGAGATTGTCGAATTTGACGGGGGTCTTGCCACCGTATTCGCCGTCGAGGTTGATTAGGAGGGGATGCTCGCTGTTGACCGGCTCAATTTCGATCGAGCTGGACTTGATGTATTCGACGTTGACATCGTCCATGTGCTTGCCTGAGCCATTGACCACCATGGCAAGAAGGGCCATGAGCTCAAAGAAGTTGTCGGTCTTGACCAAGATCAGCGTAAAAAGGCCGTCGTCAAGCTGGGCATCTGGGGCAATCTTTTCAAAACCACCGACCGAGTTGGTCAGGGCTGCAAAAAACATAGAAATATCGCCCTCAAAAACGCCCTGGTCATGGTAGACCTTGACCGGAGCACACTTCATCCGTGGCAGGAGCTCGGCCCCCTTGCTGAGGTAGGCCAGGTAGCCAAAGGCCGTCTTCAAGTGGCTCGGCACGCTGTAAGTCAACTCAGTCAGGGCACCGCCTGCTGCAATGTTGATAAAATAAGTGCTCTTGTGGTCTGCCGTCGTCGCAAGACCGACATCAATATTGAGAAACTGTTCTTTTCCGATAATGGAAACAGCCTCCAGAGGCTTATTGCGGGGGATTTTCAGGGCCCGGGCAAAGTCGTTGGTCGTACCAACCGGCACAATAGCCAGCATGGGCCGCTTCTCATAGGGCGAAATCCCGTTGACCACCTCATTGATGGTGCCATCGCCACCAGCGACCACAATCAGGTCAAAGCCAGATTCACTGGCCCGGGCTGCTTCACGCTCTGCTGACTTCTCCTCCGGCGTGGTCTGAAAGGCCGAAGCCTCGTAGCCAAAGCCTTCGAGCTTGTCGAGGATGTCAGCAATAAAACGCTTGATGATCTCCTGGCCACTGGTAGGGTTATAGATAAAACGAGCTTTTTTCATGAACATTGCTCCTTAGTAATTCAACAAATCTTCTTCTGACCAGACCTTGATACCGAGTTCTTGGGCCTTGGTCAGCTTAGAGCCAGCATCGGCTCCAGCAACGACCAGGGCCGTGTTTTTAGAGACCGAGCTTGAGACGTCAGCCCCCAGGCTTTCCAGCTTTTCCTTGGCCTCAAGACGGGTCATGCTGGTCAGCTTGCCAGTCAGGACGACCTTTTGGCCTGAGAGCGGGCCTTCTGCCTTGACAGGACCGGCATAAGCCAGGTTTAATCCCGCCCCTTCCAGCTCGTCAAGCAGGGTCTTGGCCCCATCGGTCGCAAAATAAGAGACGATGGTCTCAGAAACAGCCTGACCAATCGTTGGAATTTCAGCAATTTCCTCCATGCTTGCCTGAGAAAGCTTCCTCAGGTCTCCAAATCGCTCAAGCAGGAGCTTTGCGACCTTGGCCCCGATATGACGGATGCCCAGGCCAAAGAGGAGTTTTTCTGCAGAATTGCCCTTAGAGGCCTCAATGGCGGCCAAGAGCTTCTCTGCTGACTTTTCTTGAATCTTATCCAAACTCAGGAGGTCAGAGAGGGTCAGCTTGTAGAGGTCTGCGACATCCCGGATGAGCTGGGCCTCAAAGAGACTGCTGACGATGGATTGGCCGAGGCCTGCGATATTCATGGCTCCACGACTGGCAAAGTGAATCAGCTTCTCCCGATTTTGTGCAGGACAAAGAGGATTAACACAGCGGAGGGCGACCTCGTCTTCATAATGGACCAGCTCAGACTGGCATTCTGGACAGTGGGTCGGGATTTCCATTTCTGGAAGATTTTCAGGCCGTTTGTCAAAGAGGACCCGCTGGACGGCAGGGATGATATCGCCAGCCTTGTAAATCAGGACCTTGTCGCCAATTCGGATGTCTTTTTCCTTGATGTTGTCGACATTGTGGAGGGTCGCACGGGCTACTGTGGTTTGGGCGAGGATCACCGGCGTCATGTTCGCCGTCGGCGTCACAACACCTGTCCTGCCAACCGTCCAATCGACGCTGAGAATTTCTGTTTCTGCCAGCTCTGCCGGAAACTTGTAGGCAATGGCCCAGCGGGGAGCCTTGACGGTAAAGCCTAGCTCTTCTTGCTCAGCAAGATTATTGACCTTGATAACGACACCATCGATGTCATAGGCCAGCTCATCCCGCATGGCGGTCACCTTTTCGATAAAGGCCCAGATTTCATCGAGGTTTTTAGCAAAGACCCGTTCAGGATTGACCACGAGGCCGAGCTTTTCAAAGTACTCGAGGACCTCTTCCTGGGTGTTATTGGTTGCAGGGCTGGCCTCTTGATAGAGGAAGGTGGCCAGTCCACGCTTGGCGACGACCTTAGTGTCAAGCTGGCGGAGGGTGCCCGCCGCCGCATTTCTTGGATTGGCAAAGGGTTGGAGACCGTCGAGCTCCCGCTCAGCATTGAGCTTGGCAAAATTCTGCCGGGGCAGGTAGGCCTCACCCCGCACAACGATGTCGACCGGCTCAGAGAGGCTGAGGGGCACATCCTTGATGCGTTTTACATTTTCTGTGATATTTTCGCCAATCGAACCATCGCCACGGGTGGCAGCCGTCACCAGCTGGCCGGCTTCGTAGTAGAGGGAGAGGGAGAGGCCGTCAATCTTGAGCTCACAGATATATTCAGGCTCGTCGATTGACTTTCTGATACGGGCCTCCCACTCGGCCAGCTCTTCCTTAGAGAAGACATCGCCCAGGCTGTAGAGATTGTAGGGATGCTGAAACTTCTCAAAGCCTGAGAGGACGACATCTCCTGTACGGTGCGTCGGCGAATCCGCCCGGACCAGATTGGGATTGGCAGACTCCAGCTCTTCTAGCTTGCGATAAAGCCGGTCATACTCGGCATCTTCGACCGTCGGCTTATCCAGAGTGTAGTATTCATAGGCATAGCGGTTGAGTTGCTCTGTCAACTCCTTGATTTCTGTTTCCGGATTCATAGTCTTATTTTATCATATTCTTTAATGATTTTTGGGGAAGAAAAAAGCCCTATCTTCTAAGGGCTGATAAAGATTTTTCTGCTATAATGCTGGCGTAGAAGTTGAAGGACGCTAGCCTGATTGGAGGTGATGCTTATGAGGAATAAGCCAGACCTCAGAAAACATGAAAGGCGAAAACTTTGTCAGTTTTTGAGACCTTGACCCTGATGATTGCATTTGCAACTCTCATGATTTTGGTCATAGATAAAAAGGATAAAAAATAACCGTCCACTTTAGCCCGTTGGCGGTTATTTTAACTTAAAACAAAGGCTACCGTTCTTAAAACGGCTATACTGGAGGTTGCTCATTCGCATCCTCCTTTTATAATCTTATTTTAACAGATTTGAAGAGGGGATTCAAATGATACTTTTTATTCTTCGACGATTTTAATCATAGCTTAAATTCTTTAGCTTTTCTGATATAATGAATATATCAAAAAAACTAAAATAGGAGTAACCATCATGGAAATCGAAAAATTAAGGGATGACCTCAAAAGCCTTGCAAAACGGGTGAATGACTTAGAAGCGAACATTCAAAACGAAGAACAGACTAAGAATGCCTTTATCATGCCTTTCTTCCAAGCTCTTGGCTACGATGTATTCAACCCTATTGAATTTATCCCTGAATACACCGCTGATGTAGGAATTAAAAAAGGAGAAAAAGTCGATTATGCGGTCGCCTTTGAAGGAAAACCTGCCATCCTGATTGAATGTAAGTCAATCACAGAAAATCTCGATAATCATGATTCTCAGCTTTTCAGATACTTTAGTACAACTGATGCAAAGTTTGGTATTTTAACCAATGGTAAAGAGTACCGATTCTACACAGATCTTGATGCTCCAAATAAGATGGACAGCGTGCCTTTCCTCAAAGTTGAGCTAGGAGCCATCAAGGACAGCCAATTTGCAGAGATTGCAAAATTCCACAAGGACAATTTTGACGTAGAAACTATCACTTCATCTGCTTCTGAGCTCAAGTATCTCAATGCTTTCAAGGATTTCCTCGCTTCTAATTTAGCAACACCGTCAGAGCAATTCGTAGAATTCGCTGCCAAGCAAATCTATAACGGTAGGATTACTTCAACTGTAAAACAAAGTTTCATCCCAATTATCACTAAAGGCTTCAATCAATTTGTCGCTGAACGTGTTAATGAAAAGCTGAACGCTGCACTTAATACCAACTCCAATGTTCAAGCCGAGGAGTCCACAGTTGAGGCAGAAGAGCCAAACAGCAAGGACGACAGCAAAATCATTACAACACCTGAAGAACTCGAAACCTACACAGTTGTCAAAATGCTTGTTAAGGATAACATAGAGCCAGAACGTGTCTTCTATCGTGATAATCGAAGCTATTTCAACGTTCTCCTCGATGATAATAATCGTAAGTGGATTCTCCGCTTCTGGGAGTCCACAAATAAAAGCACGATTGAAATTCGTGATTTTGGGAAGTTTGACATCCAGACTCCACTTGATATTACAACTTATGCCGAACAGTTGAAAGAGACGATCGAAAAGTATAAATAATTGCTTGGCACTTGGCTCTTACACTAATAACTGGTTGATGTCATCAAAAAGGATATTTTCTGGAACCTAGCGACTTTGTCTATAGCCTAAACTATTTTCTCGGCTCCCCCCCCTTTTATACCATATCGTCTAAATCAGAGCACTTAAAAACCGCAATCTTATGCGGTTTTTTCTATATATGCTACATCATGCCACCCATCATAGACGGATCCATCGCAGGCGCTGCTGGAGCTGGCTCTGGCTTATCTGCCACGACGGCTTCGGTTGTCAGGATGAGTCCGGCAACTGAGGCTGCATTTTGGAGGGCAGAGCGGGTTACCTTGGCAGGGTCTACGATTCCTGTTTCAATCATATTGACCCATTCACCTGTGGCTGCGTTGAAGCCTGTACCAGCTTCGCTTGACTTGAGCTTATCAACGATGATAGAGCCTTCGTAGCCGGCATTGGCTGCGATTTGACGGACAGGTTCTTCAAGGGCACGGAGGACGATATTGATACCAGTCTGCACGTCGCCTTCTTCAGTGAGGGCTTCAAGACTTGGAATCACATTGACAAGTGCTGTACCACCACCTGAGACAATTCCTTCTTCAACGGCTGCACGGGTTGCGTTCAATGCATCTTCGATGAGGAGCTTCATAGCTTTGAGCTCAGTTTCTGTAGGCGCACCGACCTTGATGACTGCGACACCACCAGCTAACTTAGCCAGGCGTTCTTGGAGTTTTTCACGGTCAAATTCGCTAGTTGTTTGTTCGAGTTGTGCCTTGATTGTCGCGACACGGTTCGCAATCGCATCAGTGCTGCCTGCACCTTCAACGATGGTCGTGTGTTCCTTGTCAACAGTGACCTTGGCAGCTTGACCTAGAGCCTCAATAGTCGCATCTTTGAGGTCGAGCCCCAGGTCTTCAGTAATGACAGTCGCACCTGTCAGGATGGCCAGGTCTTCGAGCTGAGCCTTGCGACGGTCACCGAAGCCTGGTGCCTTGACAGCAACCACATTGAATGTCCCACGAATCTTGTTCAAAACAAGGGTTGGAAGGGCTTCGCCATCCACATCGTCAGCGACAATCAAGAGAGGACGACTGGTTTTTAGGACTTCTTCAAGCAAAGGCAAAATTTCCTGGATGTTTGAAATCTTCTTATCTGTAATCAACAGGTAAGGATTATCAAGCTCTGCCAGCATCTTTTCAGTGTCTGTGACCATGTATTGGCTGAGGTAGCCCCGGTCAAACTGCATGCCTTCGACGACATCGAGTTCAGTAGTCATCCCTTTTGATTCTTCAATCGTGATAACCCCGTCATTGCCGACTTTTTCCATGGCTTCTGAGATGTATTCTCCGACCTTTTCAGAACGTGAAGAAACGGATGCAACCTGGGCGATAGCTTCCTTGCCAGAAACTGGGATGGCAAGGTCAGCGATAGCCTTAACTGCTGTTTCTGAAGCCAGCTCAATCCCACGACGGATACCGACAGGGTTGGCACCGGCTGTCACGTTTTTCAAGCCTTCACGGACAATAGCTTGGGTGAGGACAGTCGCTGTGGTTGTCCCGTCACCAGCGACGTCATTAGTCTTGCTGGCTACTTCAGAGACGAGCTTTGCCCCCATATTTTCAAAGTGGTCTTCGAGTTCGATTTCTTTTGCGATGGTCACGCCGTCATTGGTAATGAGCGGGCTACCGTATGATTTTTCAAGGACAACGTTACGACCTTTAGGGCCGAGGGTTGTTTTTACTGTATCTGCGAGTGTATCAATCCCACGCACCATTGCTGAGCGGGCATCTGATGAAAATTTAATTTCTTTTGCCATTTTTATATTCCTTCTTTACTGACTATTTTTATCTATGCTTTATTCTCTATTCAATAATCGCAAGAATATCACTGTCTTTGACGATTAAGACTTCTTCATCATCCAGAGCCACGCTGGCTCCTGAAAACTTCTCGAAGATGACCTTGTCGCCAACTTTTACAGCGGGCTCAATCAACTTGCCGTGGTTGGTCATTCGTCCTGGACCAACTGCGAGAACTTCAGCAGTCTGGGGCTTTTCCTGAGCAGCAGATGCCAGGACAATCCCACCTTGCGTTTTTTCTTCTTCCTTTGTCACGCGAAGCACCACGCGATTATCTAAGGGTTTCAACATTGTGAATAGCCTCCATATTTTTATTTTTTAGCACTCAATAAGTTCGAGTGCTAATCACAATTTCTATTTTAACCCGAAGGTCAAAAATAGTCAAGGAATAATGACTAAAAGGGCAAATCTTCTCCGTCCAAAATCATCTCTTCTGCATCCATTGGCCGTTGATTCTCCCTCTGGGCAATCACAGACCGGCTTTCCAGCAGGTCATAGTTGCTGACGACAAGCTCGACAATCCGTCGCTTTTGCTCAAATTTATCCGTATAAGAACGGGTCCGGATTTCCCCCTCTAGGGCGACCAGAGCTCCTTTTTTGGCATAGACAGCAAAGTTTTCAGCTAAGCGGCCCCAAAAAACCGTATTGATAAAGTCGGCCTCCCGCTCGCCTTCGCCGTTTTTGTAGCGACGTTTGACAGCGATGGTCATCCTGACTAGACTTTTTTCCTTGGGCGTTTTGACCAGCTCTGGCTGGGCAACAAGTCTTCCTATAATCATGGCAATATTCATAAGACACCTCCTGAAGACTATGCGAAAAAAGAAGGCTGATGTCAATTTTTTTATAAAAAAACTTGCAAGCTCTGATGCTTACAAGTTTCATTATCATCATTAAGCCATCCACATGCTCGCAGGCTCAAACTTTTGGCCAGCTTCAATGCTGTCAGAAAGTTCAATAATCCCACGGACTTCTGGAGAATTTGGCAGGGCCAGCTCACGGGCTGAGCAGAGCATGCCGTATGAGTCAACGCCTCTGAGTTTGCCTGGGAAAATCAGGCTTCCAGAAGGCATCATGGCTCCAGGGAGAGCAGCAATGGTCTTCAGGCCCTGCTTGGCATTGGGAGCCCCGCAGACAATTTGGACGGGCTGATCCATACCGACTTCAACTTTGCAAATATGCAGGTGGTCGCTGTCTGGATGGTCTTCCATTTCAAGAATTTCTGCGACAACAAATTTAGGCTGACCATCATAGGCGAGTTCTTCTGTAAAGCCGGCAGACTTGATGGCCTGATTGACCATCGCCAGATCAGCCTCGGTCAGTTCGACCTGGCCGTCTCCGCTCAAGGCTGTCTCAAGCTTGGGCTCAAAGAGATTCCAGCCGACCGTCTCGCCATTGTCTTGGCGGAAGACCCGAGCGACATTGCCTTTTTTCTCAAAATCCACTGCTGTCCCTTCGTCATTTGCGACAATGAGCATGAGGACGTCTCCGACGTGTTTGTTATATGTAGCAATCACGATGGCACCCCTTATTTTGCTGTGGCAAGGAAGCTATTGATTTCTTCCTTGGTCTTGCGGAGTTTGTTGACAAGGCGTGCTGTTTCCTTGCCATCTTCAAGGACGACAAAGCTAGGAATCCCCATGATGCCCCATTCGATAGCGACATCCATGTATTCGTCCCGGTCGACTTGGACAAAGTCAAATTCTGGATTCTCTGCCTCGATTTCTGGCATTTTTGGCTTGATAAAATTGCAGTCGCCACACCAGTCAGCTGTGAAGAAGTAGACCTTCTTACCTTCTGATTTGACAAGTTCTGACAGTGCTTCGATATTTTTTGGAATGATCATAATTGTTCTCCTTTTTCAGTAATGACTAGGCTTTTGGGATTGATGCTCAGGTACTTGGTCTGGCCGTCAAGGACCAGTCCGGCTCTGAAGTCGCCGGTCTCATCCGGCTCATCATAGAGCCAGAGGGCTTGGATTTCGCCCTGGCTAAAACGCCTGCGAATCTCAGACAGCATCTCAGCGTCGAGAGCCTCCTCCAGGTCCTTGTAGCCATGATAGGCGACATGGGCCACCGCCGCCCCTGCGATCAGCCCAAGGCCCAGCTTCAATATTTTATTCATACACAGAATTTTATCATAATTTCTGCTATGATAATAGTATTGATGCTTGTCATAGGAAGAAGGATTAAGATGACATTATTTGACAAAATTAAAAAGTTGACAGAAATCCAGGCTAGTTCTGGCTTTGAGGGCCCTGTCCGGGACTATCTGAAGCAAGAAATGACAGCCATGGGCTACCAGCCTGAATTTGACGGCCTTGGAGGAATCTTTGTGACCAAGACTTCTCAGGTCGCTGATGCTCCAGTTGTGATGATTGCTGCCCATATGGACGAGGTTAGCTTTATGGTCTCTTCTATCAAGGCTGACGGAACCTTCCGTGTCGTTCCGCTCGGTGGTTGGAATCCTCTGGTTGTCTCTGGCCAGCGTTTTAGCCTCTTTAGTAGTCAGGCTGGCAAGAAGATTCCTGTCGTGACAGGCGGCCTGCCACCGCATCTGTTGCGGGGAAGCAATGCCACGCCCGGCATGCCTGAGATTGGCCAGATTGTCTTTGATGCTGGCTTTGAGGATGCTGACGAGGCGGCGGCCTACGGTGTCGCTATCGGCGATCTGATTATTCCAGAAACGGAGACAATTTTGACCGCCAATGGCAAAAACGTCATCAGCAAGGCCTGGGACAACCGCTACGGCTGTCTGATGGTTCTGGAACTGCTTGATTATCTCAAAGATAAAGAACTGCCTGTAACCCTGGTCATCGGTGCCAATGTCCAGGAAGAGGTCGGCCTGCGGGGGGCCAAGGTCGCAACGACTAAATTTAAGCCTGAACTCTTCTTTGCCGTTGACTGCTCGCCTGCCTCTGATACCTTTGGCGACGATAATGGCAGGCTTGGAGCCGGCGTGACCATGCGGTATTTCGACCCTGGACACATCATGTTACCTGGCATGAAGGCCTTCTTGACAGATACTGCGACTGAAGCCAATGTCAAGACCCAGCCCTACATGGCCAAAGGTGGGACAGATGCCGGGGCTGCCCACCTGTCAAATGAGGGTGTGCCGTCGACCACGATTGGTGTATGTGCCCGATATATCCACAGCCATCAGACCATTTCGAGCCTCTCTGACTTTGATGAGGCCCAGAAGATGATTCGGGCAATTGTTGAGAAATTGGACCGGGCTAAAGTAGATAAGATTAAAAACTATTGATTAAAAAATGGCCCTTGCGGTCGTTTTTCTTACTTTCAATTTGTGATATAATGTTACAATGCAAAATAAAAAATTCTATGTTCCTGCCCTGGTCAGTCTACTGCTTTTTATTCTCCTGACGCTGCTTGTCAAGGCAAACTATACACATTCCCCTATTCCTGGCTTTGACCCTGCCATCCAGAACTTCGGCTTTCAGATGCAGGGAAACGCCTTCCTGCTTGGGATTTCTGAGCTGATTGCGACGCTTCTTGGACCGAAAGGCGGTCTGGTCCTCTCTGTTCTTATCTTCCTAGTCCTCTTCTTTGCCTTTAGGAAAAGGGCTGAGGCCATCTGGTTTGCTGGCATTATCATCGTCGGAGTCGGCTTTAATACTGGCCTCAAAGTCCTTATTGGCCGGGTCCGGCCGGACATCCACCGGATTCCTGCCTATGCCCACGAGCCGGGTATGAGCTTTGCCAGCGGGCATTCTCTCTTTGCGACCTTGATTTTTGGCTGTCTTTTCTTGATGCTTGCCCAGCATTTGAAAAGTAGGGCTGCTCAATGGCTGGCTGGCATCATTGCCCTGTTGTTTATTGGCCTAGCGATGTTCTCGCGGATTCTTCTTGGGGTTCATTATCCTTCAGATACGGTTGCCGGCTTCCTGTTGGGACTCTTCTTGATTTGCCTGAGCTATCCCGCTCTTAAAAACTATCAAAAAAATCGTCTGCTTTGACGATTTTTATTTTCCTATAATTTTAGACCAGGCATTCGCATAGTCAGCGTCTGTTCCGCCAATTCCGAATTGGTACTGGGTGGTCGGAGCTCCGTCCTTGGCCCAGAAGCTGGTTGTGGTCGCTCCTGAAACCGTGACGTTCTTGAGCTTACCGCCTGTGACCGTGCCCGGCTTTTCTCCAGTCGAGCTGAGGACGGTTGACTTGATGACATTGTCGTCCTTGGCTGGGTCAGGGAATTTCTGGCCAGGGCCAAAGACATTGGGGTCTGCTGCATTGATGGCATTGACCAGGTAAGACATATAGGTCCCGTTGTTGACAGCTCCTGTCTTTTCCCCCATCGAAGAGTTGTCGTCGTGGCCAATCCAGCCACCGAGCGAGACAGTCGGCGTCGACAGCATAAGCCAGCCATCGACATAGTCATTAGTCGTCCCTGTCTTACCGGTAAAGTCTACCGAGCTGGCAAGACCTGGATTGATGCCCTGTAAATCCTGCAGGAAGTTGGTCGTCCGCTGGGCAGGGTTATAGGTCAGAACGCCTCGCAACATGTTTTCCATGATGGTCGAAGTCGCTTCAGAATAGACCTGGACGGGATTGTTCTGGTGCTTGTAGATGACCTTGCCAGTGTCGTCCTTGATTTCTTGGACGGTATAATATTTGTTGTAAACTCCTCCATTGGCCAAAGTAGCATAGCCATTGGTGTGCTGAACCACGGTCGGGTCAATCCCACCGCCAAGTGGCAGAGACTCGACAGAGTAGTCCTTAATCTGGTAGCCCATCTTTTCCATATATTGCTGGGCTCCGCCGTTGTTTTGGACAGCCTTATAAGTCCAGTAGGCTGGAATATTCCATGAGACACCCAGGGCTTCAGCAAAGCTGACCATGGCCGTCCCCTTGTCGCCGACGTGGAGAATCGGTGTCCCGTCTGAATAGCTGGTCGGGTAGTTGGAGAGCTGGCTGGCTGAGCCCATCAGTCCCATGTCAACGGCTGGTCCATAGGCAATGATTGGCTTGGTTGATGAACCCGGGCTCCGCTCTGTGTCAAAGGCGTGGTTGACCTGACTGCTGTTGTAGTCAAGACCACCGACAAAGCCAAGGACAGCACCGGTCTTATTGTCCATGAGGACGTTCCCTGGCTGGACGACACCGGTCCCGTCTTGGAGGATGCTCCCATATTGAGCCACGGCATTTTGCATGGCTTCATAAATGCCTTGATTGATGGTAGAAGTAATCGTGTAGCCACCGGTCTGGATGCTCTGCTCGGCCAGGTTTTGATAGTACTGCTTGGTCGCATCGTTGCCGAGAGCCGTATCTGAGACCTTATCCCGCTGAATCAGGTAGTTGTAGACATCCTGGACTGCCTCATTGTAGACGACATTGTAGAGGTAGTCGTGGGAGCTGGTCGCATTGGCTGCCGGCGGAAGAAATTCCTTGGTCAGGTCGACCTTGAGGTATTCCTGATAATCTTTTTCGCTGATAAAGCCTGAGCGGTACATGTTGTAGAGGACATTTTTTTGCCGGTCAAGGCCGACAGCCATGTTTTCAGGCGACTTGAACTGGCCGTTGGCACTGTATGGTGAGTAGACAATCGGGCTCTGAGGGAGGCCTGCGATAAAGGCGGCTTCAGGCACCGTCAGGTCTTTGGCTGATTTTCCAAAGATACCTTGGGCGGCCTCTTCGACACCGGCGATGTTTTGACCCTTATTATTCCGACCAAAAGGCGAGACATTGAGGTAGTCGGTCAGAATCTGGTCCTTGCTCAGATACTTGGTCAACTGCCGGGCGTAGACAATCTCGCTGGCCTTCCGCTGAAAGGTCACAGAGTCGCCTAGCACCTGCTGTTTGATGAGCTGTTGGGTAATGGTCGAGCCACCAGAGCTCGCCCCTGAGCCAATCGAGCCTATAATCCCACGAATAACGGCCTTTGGCACCACGCCGTCATTGGTCTTGAAGGTCTCGTCTTCGGTCGCTACCAGTGCATTTTTTACATTGACAGAAATATTACTGCTGTCGGCCTTGACCCGGACCAAATCAGAAGAAATGTCTGAAATCGGCTGGCCATTGCTGTAAAACATGCTGGAAACACCGTGGATATTGTCAATTTTTGAGAGGAGCTCTTCTTTCGACTCGACCTTGGTATTTTCGACTAGGCGGGCAAAATAGCCGATGCCTGCCGTCACACCAAAGACAGCGAAGCCAAGGAAAATCAGGCCTACAATGACGGAGACCCCACGAAAAACCGTAAAGGTCGTCTTTGCGACAGGGACCTTTTCTTCATTAGCATAGGCCTCTTCCTTCTTGGCCCGTCTTTGGCTTGCAGAGCGTCTGGCCTCCAGCTTTTCCTGGAGCTTTGCCTTAGCTTCTTCTTTTCTTGGATCGTTTTCCATGCTTACATTATAGCATAGACTGCAAGCCGGAAAAACTCTAAAGCCAAATTTAAGCTTCCTTTTGATGAATGAACTGGGAAGCAAGCATTTTCAAGTGCAGAATCCTACTGTTGATTTCTTGATTTTTACCAATGCAGACAAATAAATCCAAAAGAGAGCTCTCGCTTCTCTTTTTTTACCCTCCAAACAAGTCATACCACTCGCATTTCCCAGACAATAACAATTTTTGATATAATAAGGAATACTGCCAATTTTGGCCAAATCTAAAGGAAAGGATTTTTCAGATGAACATTTTTGACGAACTCAAAGCCCGTGGCCTGATTTTTCAGACCACTGATGAAGAGGCCCTCCGCAAGGCCTTGACGGAGGAGCAAGTCAGCTATTATGTGGGCTATGACCCAACGGCTGACAGCCTCCACCTGGGCAAC
The DNA here is from genome assembly GCF_003116835.1 of Lactococcus termiticola. Classification (GTDB taxonomy): domain Bacteria; phylum Bacillota; class Bacilli; order Lactobacillales; family Streptococcaceae; genus Lactococcus; species Lactococcus termiticola. The sequence continues at coordinate 154,036 of NZ_BFFO01000001.1, forward strand.
CTGGTCCTGATTTTGACCATGCGACGGCTCCAGCTGGCCGGACACAAGCCTTACGCCCTGGTCGGCGGGGCGACTGGCCTGATCGGCGACCCTTCATTCAAGGATGACGAGCGTTCATTGCAGACCAAGGACACGGTCCTGGAATGGTCTGGAAAAATCCGTAAACAGCTCGAGCGTTTTCTTGATTTTGAAAATGGCGACAACAAGGCTGAAATGACCAACAACTACAACTGGTTTGAAGACCTGAGCTTCATCGACTTCCTCCGGGATGTCGGCAAATACTTTACCATCAACTATATGATGAGCAAGGAATCTGTCAAACGCCGGATTGAGACTGGGATTTCATATACCGAGTTTGCCTACCAAATCATGCAGGGCTATGATTTTTATGAGCTGAACAAACGCCACGGCGTAAGCCTACAGCTGGGTGGCTCTGACCAATGGGGCAATATGACAGCCGGGACCGAGCTCCTCCGTCGCAAGGCCGAGACGACTGGCCACGTCATTACGCTTCCACTGATTACTGACAGCACCGGTAAAAAATTCGGAAAATCTGAGGGAAATGCCATCTGGCTGGATGCTGACAAGACCTCGCCTTATGAAATGTATCAATTTTGGCTGAACGTCGACGACGAAGATGCTGTGAAGATGCTGAAAATCTTTACTTTCTTGAGCCTTGACGAGATTGCTAAAATCGAAGCAGAATTTAATGAAGCCCGCCATGAACGCCTGGCCCAGAAGGTCCTGGCTAAGGAAGTAGTGACGCTAGTCCACGGCGAAGAAGCCTTTGAAAATGCAGTGAAGGTCTCTAGCATCCTCTTTGGCGGTGGTTCTCTGAAAGAACTTGACGCCAAGTCCATCCAGACGGGGATGAAGGACGTCCCTCGCTATGATGTCAAGGCTGACGATGACATGAAGCTCATCGAGCTCTTGATTACAGCCGGCATCGAGCAGTCCAAACGCCAGGCCAGAGAAGACATCACAAACGGTGCCATCTACATCAACGGCGAGCGGGTCCAGGATTTGGAATATGCTTTGAGCGACAGCGACAAGATTGACAGCCAACTGACTGTCATCCGCCGTGGGAAGAAGAAGAATTTTATTTTGAACTATTAGAAAACTCGGGCTTTGGCCTGAGTTTTTTTGTGCTGGGTTTTTTGTGCTGGGTTTGCCGTTTCGCTGCAGGCTAAGGCCCCTTTTACTATGGGCCGCAAGCGAAGGGCTTTGCCCTTCCATTGCTAGATTTGGAGCCTTACGGTCTCCAAATCTACCTTTTTCATAGTAAAAGGGGCCTTAGCCTTTCGCTACACTGTTGATTTTCTAGGCTCTGGGCTTTGTTTTCTTGTTGACCAGAATTAGAGAAATAATGACGAGGATGCCTCCTACTACAAGGCTTAGACTAAATTTCTCTTTCAAGCCAATGATTGAAAAGAGAGTAGAAAATAAGGGAACTAAGAACAAAAAGGAACTTGCCAGACTCGCCTCCCGCTTTTGAAGGCTGGAAAACCAGAGGCCAAACGATCCGACAGATGCTGGAATAACGAGCCAGACAAACCAGAGCCAACCCCAATTTGATAAGCTCACCATATTGTAATTTTCTTTGAAGGCAAGGGCAAAGATGAACATGAAAAGGCCTCCAATGAAAAGTTGCCAACCAGTAAAAATGAAGGGCCCCTTATCAAATGGGACTTTCTTTGTGATGACGGTGTTAACTGCCCAGCAGATAGCTCCAAAAAGAGCGACGAGGGCTGACAGACCAAAGGCAGACTTATCAAAGCCCAAGCAAACGACCACGCCCAGAAAGCCACAAATCAAGGCAATGATTTTCCAGAGATTTAATCTGTCCTTGAGGAGAAAATGAGCTAACAAAGCCAACCAGAGAGGATTGGTAAAGAGGATGATAGAGCTCATTGAGCCGGACAGGCCCATAGCTAAGGCAAGATTAAGTAGCCCCATGGTCCCCGTGGTTTGCAGGAGGCCAATGACGAGCACCAGAATCCAACCTTGCAACTTCTTGCCCTGACTGGTCGGTAGCACAGCTTGATATCCCTTGGTCAAAAAAACCCAGACCAGCATGATTAAACCAGCCAAGACAAAGCGGTAGCCTCCCAATAAAAAGGGCGGGACATGCTCAATCGAAATCAAGTATTTCCCTGTAGGAAAGCTCGAGCCCATAAATATGGTCGTGAGGATGATACTGATTAAAAATCCGTCTTTTTTCTTTGCCATTGCGAAATTCTCCCTCTTGATTTATAATTAAGTAAAATAGATAAAAGCTATAATTTAGATACTTTATATCTATAATAAAGATTATAACCCTCTAAAAAGGAACTGTCAATATGAAATTATCTTCTGGCTGGGAGCAGGCCGTCTACGTCCTCCTTATCCTGGGGCGCCTCCCCGAGCAATCTGTCATCAAGAGCAATAGCCTGGCCGAAAGGCTCAGCGTCTCGCCAAGCTATCTATCAAAAATCATGAAAAGCCTCGTCAATGAAGGACTTGTCAAATCAAGCCTGGGCAAAAAGGGTGGTTTCACTCTCGCCAAGCCCTTAAGCGACATCAGCTTCTATGACGTCTTTCTTGCCATCGAAGGCCGGGGAAAGATTTTTGCCAGCCAGCAACTCCTGATTAACTTTCTAGGCACCGAAGGCAACAAGGCCAAAAAATGCTCTGTCACAGAGGCTTTAGATAATATCGAAAGCACGCTCGTGACCACACTTTCTGCTGTCCATCTGGACAAGGTCGCCCAACAGACCTCCGAAAACTACAGCCTCAAAGACCTTGACCATTGGATTCAGGAGCATCTGAGTTAAAGGAAGACAGAAATGCTCTAAAAAACCTGTCTTTCCGCTCATTTATTAACGGATTAAAGCTAAATTATGCTATAATCGACTTATCAAAAAACAAAACAGGTGAAAATCATGCTTGATCAAAAATTCCAAGATAAACTCAATCAGCTCAAGGCCCGCTACTTAGAAAATGTCGGTGGCGAGAAAAATTTGACAGATAAAGAGGCGGCGGCAGAATACTACGCCAATCTTTCTGCTGACGAAAAAGAGCAAAAATTGATCGATTTTTTGGACATCTACAAGCAAAAAGAGGCCATTGTCAAGGAAAACATCACTGCCCTCAAGGCTGAAGATGGAGATGCCAAGCGGATTGACCAGCTCGAGGAATTTCTCGATGGCATCCAGACCAAGATGATGCATGCTGAGCAAAAACTTGAAGTCTTGCACTCTGGCGACCCTGCCAACAAAGAAAAGCTCAAACGCCAGCTGGCTGCCCTTGAACTCAAACGCTGTAAGGCCTTGATTGCCCACAAGGACTGTGGCAAAATCGATGAGAAAATTTCTCAGACCAAGGCCCTCTTCAAAAAAGTATCCCACTAACTACATTCTTAGCAGGAGGTTTCAGTGCTACATACCATATTCTATGTCATCGTCTTTCTTATAGCACTCGTCGTTTCAAACGTTCTTAACAAAATCTTCCCAAAGCTGGCCCTGCCCTTGATTCAAGTTGTCATCGGTCTGGGACTTGGCTTCATGGGAGCTTCCAACGTCTTACACATCGAGCCCGAGGTTTTCTTGGGCTTTATTATTGCCCCCCTTTTATTTCGGGAGTCTGAAGAAGCCGATGTCCAGCACATCTTCAAGCATACCCGCCTGGTCCTGCTCTTGATTTTGCCCCTGGTCTTTATCACGGCTCTGGGGCTCGGCTATCTGATGCAGCTCCTCTATGTCGGCCTGCCACTGGCCGCGGCCGTTGCCCTGGGGGCTGCCCTGGCTCCGACTGATGCGGTTGCCGTCAAGGCCCTAACCGAGCGATTCAGCTTTCCTAAGCGGGTCCTTTCTAGCCTCCAGGGCGAGGGCCTGCTCAACGATGCTTCAGGAATCATCACCTTCCAGATTGCTGTCCTTGCCATGACGACGGGGAAATTCTCGATTCCTCATGCCTCTTGGGAGCTCTTGATTTCAGCGGTCGGCGGGGCAGCGATTGGTTTTATCGTCGTCTCTGCCAAAAACATGATTCTCCGGGTCCTCGAGAACGTCGACGCCAGAGACGTGACCGGTTATCTGATCATGGAATTTCTCCTGCCCTTGGCTGCCTTTTTGATCGCCAATATCTTTGATGTCTCAGGGATTTTAGCCGTCGTCGTTGCCGGTATCCTGCAGGCCAACGGGATCAAGCGGACGACCTTGTTTGATGCGACCGTAACCCGGGTCAAGAACAACCTCTGGGACATGGTCAGCTTCATCCTTAATTCGACCGTCTTTCTGTTTTTGGGAATTGAGCTCCATCAGCTGGTCCTACCGCTGATTCAGCACCCCCATTTCTCGAATGTCCTTCTGCTCGTCTGGGTGCTGGTCCTGACGGTCGCCCTCTTTCTCCTGCGCTTCCTTGTCCTCTGCTTCTACCATATCTTTGCGGCAAGACGGCACGGCGTGCAGTTTTCAAGCTTCTGGACAGACATCCAGCTCTTGACCTTCTCCGGCTCAAAAGGAACCGTGTCGATTGCGACAATTCTCCTATTGCCAGCCGGCAATAGCTTGCAGAACAGCCTCTTAATTTTCTTGGTTGCCTCAGTGACCGCCCTCTCCTTCTTGACCGGTTTGCTCGTCCTGCCTCGGATTGCTGCAAAAAAAGCCATCCAGGTGGATAATATGGCTAAGATTGCCATATTAACAGAGGTCGTCGAAAGCCTCCAAGAACAACGGCAAAAGGCTGAGAAGGTCTTTGGCTTTGACCTTGCCATCGATGCCTACCAGGACCGGATTCAACGCCTAATCATCGAGCAGGAGTCGGCCAATACCTCGGCCGACTTCAACGAGCTCCAGCTCCTGATTATCCAGGTCGAGACCGAGAGCCTGGAGACTGCCCTCAAGGAAGATGAAATTTCCCTTTATACCTATAGGACTTATCAACGCTATATTCACTCGCTCGAGCAGGCCATCTCCCACAACTTTGTCTCCAGCGTCCAGTACGCTTCAGCCTTGACCATGCGGGGCCTGCATTACCTGACCTCCAACCTCTTTCATAGCAATGGCCGGCGGAAACAGGCCCATCAGTCCGAGCATGACGAGACCCAGCAACAGATTACTGAGCTTTATTTGAGAAATACCGAGCTCATCCTCCAGGTCCTGGAAAATCTGGAGGCCGTCTACGAGCCCCAGCTCATCAACTACCTCCAGTCAGAACGCCTGCGGTCGACCGAGTTTGTCGCCTCCGGCACTTATATCAGCCGGATGGTCAATCGGGCCCAATCCAGCCACCTCGAAGAGATGATGATGGGCTACTACTTCGAGCGAAAGACCATCTTCGAGTACGAATCCAGCGGACAAATCAGCTCAGAGGTCGCAAGACAGCTCAGGCAGAATGTCAATACGCTCGAGGATTATTCGCTGGTCAGCGATGACCACAGCCTTTGGATGGATCTTTTTAATCGGAGACAGCGGAAGGTTGAGGAGCATCGCTAGGATAGGAAAAGACTTCTTGTTTGGGAGTCTTTTTTACTTTGATTTCTCCTCTCCAGCCCCCAAAACACCCTGATTGTTGAAAAGCCTTTCAAAATACGATAAAATATAGGAATGAAAAGCCTTTACGATGTTCAGGAATGGTTAAAAACTTTTGGCTATGTCAATTTAATGGCAGACCGTTTGGATGCCATTTATTTTATGAAAGTGGAGCTCAGTCAGATGATTGAGCGGGGAATCCTTGAGAGGACCGACCAGGACTATATGACAGCCAGCCTGATTCTCCGTCGTGAAGAGCGGATTGAAACTGAAAAGAGGAATGAACTATGAAAAAATTAATCGGTATTGACCTGGGCGGAACCTCCATCAAGTTTGGTATCCTGACCATGGCAGGCGAGGTCCAAGACAAATGGGCCATCCCGACCAATATCCTAGAAGACGGCAAGCATATCGTCCCTGACATCATTGCTTCCATCAACCACCGCCTCGACCTCTACAAGCTCGACAAATCTGACTTTGCTGGCATCGGCATGGGGACACCTGGTACGGTCGACATCGAAGCCGGCACCGTCCGCGGGGCCTATAACCTCAACTGGGCCGAGACCCAAGAAGTCGGCAAGGCCATCTCTGACGGCGTAGGCCTGCCTTTTATCCTCGACAATGATGCCAACGTCGCAGCCCTTGGTGAACGCTGGATGGGGGCTGGCGAAAACAATCCTGACGTGGTCTTTGTGACCCTGGGGACTGGTGTCGGAGGCGGTATCATCGCCAACGGTGAGCTGGTCCACGGTGTCGGCGCCGCCGGCGAGATCGGCCACATCAATGTTGAGCCAACCGACGGCTTTGAGTGTACCTGCGGCAATCACGGCTGTCTTGAAACCGTGACTTCTGCGACTGGTATTGTCCGCCTGGCCTACAAGTTTGCTGAAAGCTATGAGGGCGACTCTCATATCAAGGCCAGCATTGACAACGGCGAAGCGGTCACTTCAAAAGACATCTTTGAGGCCGCTGAGGCAGGCGACGCCTTTAGCCTGGCGATTGTCGATAAATTCGCCTATTATTTGGGCTTTGCGGCAGCCAACATTGGCTCTACGCTCAACCCTGATTCGATTGTCATTGGTGGCGGTGTTTCCGCTGCTGGAGAATTTCTCCGTAGTCGGGTCGAAGCCAGCTTTAAGAAATACGCCTTTCCGACCGTCCGCAATACCACTAAAATCAAACTTGCAGAACTCGGCAATGACGCCGGCATCATCGGTGCTGCCAGCCTTGCTCTGAAGTTCAAGGGAGAATAACATGCTTATCATTATTGAAATCATCGTCCTCTTGGCCCTCCTCTTTTTCATGTTCATCTGGCCAAAGCTCAAGCTCAATCGCAATGCCAAGGTCGTCGGCAACGAAGAATTTGAAAAAAAACTGGCAGATGGCCAACTCATCGACATCCGTGAGGCTAGTCTCTACCGGCAAAAACACATTCTAGGAGCCCGCAATCTTCCAGAAAATCAAATCGACATGAGCCTCAATGCGCTGAGCAAGAACAAGCCCGTCCTGATCTACGAGACCACTCGCCCCACCAAGGCAGCAAAGGTCGCCAAGAAGCTCAAGAAGGCTGGCATCACTGAAATCTACGTCTTGAAAGACGGCCTGAACGCTTGGCAGGGGAAGACTAAACAAGGCTAAAAGAGCGGATGCTCTTTTTTCTTTTGGTAAAGCCGTTTCGTTCCGGACATTCTGAAAAACACTGTGAAATAGGTAAAAGGCGAGACAGCTAGGACTCGCCTTTTAGTAATGAAAGCGAGGCTTTGCTTGCCTGCCTCACAGTGCTTTTTGCAGAATTTCTGGAAGAAAACGAGCCGGACCTCATTTCAATAACAACAACAAACAAAAAAAGGCTCAAACAAGCCTTTTTTTCGCTTAACGGTCTGCCAATTCAGCATCCAGCATCCAGATGGTCTTTTCAACATCGCCCTTGGCATCAGTGTAGAGACCTTCTGTCACAGCATCGCCTTCTTCAGAAGCAGCGTCAATCCCTTCTTGGAATTGTTCAGCCAGGTACTTGTAAGTCGCAAGCACTTTAGCCAGACGGTCCTTCATTGACACGTTCCAGTCAGTTGGTTGGAGGTCAATCTTAGAAAGTTCGTCAAATTCTTTCAAGGTTGAGACAGGTGAACCACCGATGGTAATCAGGCGTTCTGAGAGCTCATCAAGCACGTCGTTCAAGCCGTCCATGAGTTTGTCCATATATGGGTGGAGCTTCAAGAAACCTGCACCACGCATGTACCAGTGGGTTTGATGAATAAGTGCTGTAGCGACAGAGAGGTCAGCGACAGATTGGTTGAGAATTTTCTTTGTGTTTTCGTTTGACATAAAGGCTCACTTTCTTCTTAATTATTATTGTTGCTTTCTTAATTATATAATAATTGTATTAAAAGGCCAAAGAATTTATTTAGAAATTTTCTCGACTTTAGGTCTCTTCGCTTACAGAAAGTAGAAATTAATGGTGTGGTTGCAAACGAAGCCTCCGGCTTCCATTGCCAAAGCTCTCGCCAGCTCCCTTATAGCCCTTTAATTTCCACTTTCTTCCAGCTCACTAGCATTTATAAAAAAATAATTTGACATTTCCAATTCACATTCGGATATAAATCATGCTCCTGTTTTTTCTTATCCTCATCGCCATGACCCTCGCTTCTTTTACAGGCCTGGTTGTCGACCGGCTCCCCCTAGGCCTTTCTATTATCACTGGTCGTTCAAGATGTGACCACTGCCAAAGTCGACTAAGGCCCTTCGAGCTCATCCCGCTCTTCTCCTTCCTTATACAGGGCGGCTACTGCAGGCATTGCAAGGCTAAGCTCAGCTGGCTCTACCCGACGCTCGAAGTCCTCTTCAGCTTACTTTTCATCCTCGCCTACTACCAGCTCCTTGACCTGCCAGAAAGCCTTATTCTCATCGCCTCGCTTCTCCTTTCCATCCTTGACTTCCGCCACCAGGAAATCCCCTTTAGCCTCTGGCTCTTCTTTGCCTTGCTGATTACTGCCATCAACGGCTTTTCTCTCAGCCAAGTCCTCTGGCTTTCCTTTGCCCTCATCGCCTTTTTCTGGGACTTGAAAATCGGTCCTGGAGACTTTCTCTGGCTCTTTCTAATTGCAGGCGATATCCCCCTACTCAAGCAGGTCAAAATCCTTGAAATTGCCAGTATCTCTGGCATCCTCTACTACATTATCCTAAAGAAAAAAGGGGCCATCCCCTTCATTCCTTTTTTATCTATTGGATATCTAGGACTTCTGATTTGGGAGAAAATCCCGTCACTGTGATGCCGAGGAGCCTCACGCCTAAGGCTTCATTATAGTCCAGCTCATCAAAAATCTGCTCAGCCTCCCGCAGGATGTCCTCGGCTTGATTGATCTTGGCCAGCAGGCTCTTTCGCTTGGTAATCGTCGTAAAGTCCGAATAACGAAGCTTGAGAATGACAATATCGCCCGATTGCTCATGGCCGGCCATGGCCTTTGCGACCATCTCGGAGAGCTTTTTCAGCTCACCCTTGACATCCTCTGCCCGATAAATCAGCTTGCCATAGGTCCGCTCCTTGCCGATAGACTTGCGTTCCCGGTGGCTTTTGACCTTGGCTTCATGAATGCCGTTGGCCTTGAGATAGAGCTCCCAGCCAAAGACACCAAAGCGTTCTGCCAAGTCCAGCGGATTGGCCTTCTGGAGCTCTGCCCCAGTCTTGATGCCCATTTCTTCGAGCTTGGGCAGGGTCGCTTTTCCCACGCCATGAAATTTTTTCAGAGGCAACTGGGCCAAAAAGTCCTTAGCCTCCTGAGGCAGGACCGTCGTGAGGCCTTGGGGCTTCTGATAGTCTGAGGCAATCTTGGCCAAAAATTTATTATAGGAAACACCGGCAGAGCAGGTCAGCTGGAGCTCCTGATAAATATCCCTCTGGATGAGCTTAGCAATTTTAATCGCCGACTGGGAGCCAATCTTATTCTCCGTCACATCAAGATAGGCCTCATCGATCGAGGCCGCCTCGACCTCATCCGTATAACGATGAAAAATCTCCCGGACCTGCTGAGAAACAGCCTGGTATTTTTCATAATTGCCCGGTACAAAAATCGCCTGGGGACAGAGGTCAAAAGCCTCCTTGGCCGACATGGCCGAGTGAATGCCAAATTCCCTGGCCTCATAAGAACAGGTCGAGACAACACCCCGCCCGCCTGTCTCCATCGGGTTTCTCGCAATCACGACTGGCTTGCCCTTGAGTCTCGGATTATCCCTCTGCTCGACCGACGCAAAAAAGGCATCCATATCAATATGGATGATTTTTCTGGATTCATCGACCTTGAGGGGAAAAGTTAACATAGTCTTATTATACTGGATTTGGGGCTAAAAAACACTGGAGATTGTCCAATGTTTTTTTGCTTTTTTATTTTGGCTGAATCTTAGCCTCCAACAAGCCACGCATGTCCTCCGGCATGCCAAGCTCCAGCTCCACCTTCTCTTCAGTAAAAGGATTGATAAAAGAAAGATGATGACAATGCAGGGCCTGCCGAGAAAACTCCTCCTTCGAGCCCCCATAGAGGTCATCGCCCAAGAGGGGATAGCCCAGATGAGAAAAATGCACTCGAATCTGATGGGTCCGGCCGGTGTGGAGCCTGACATCGAGCAAGTAAAAATCCTCGCTCTCCTCAGCAATCCTGTAGCTGGTCCTGGCTGACTTGGCCTCCATCAGGCCATCCAACCTGACCCGTCGCTGGACAATCGAGCCCTCGGCCCGACCAATGGGCAGGTCAATCTCGCCGTGATCAGCGAGCTGACCGTCATTTTTCACGACCGCATAATAGCGTTTCTCCAGGCTGTCCCGGTAATGCGACTGGACCATCAGGGCATGGGCATAGCGGTGCTTGGCAAAAAACATGAGGCCACTGGTATCCCGGTCAAGCCTCGTGATAATGTGAACGGTCTGGTTGGCGTAATTCTGCCTTTTGATATAGCCCTTGACCCGGTTGCTCATGGCATCGGTCGGGTGGTAGACACCCGTGATAGAGGGCACGCCAGCCGGCTTTGCAACGACCAGATAATGGTCATCTTCAAAGACCACGTCTACTGGTGCCGTCCCTGGGGTCAGGTCGGGATTGTCCGGCTCATCTGGCGTGACGATACTGACCTGGTCGCCAGCCTTTAGGCGATAAATCGCATTTTGCTCGACGCCGTTGACCAAAATCTGCCCGCCCTCGTATTTGACCTTGGCCAGCAGGCGTTTTGAGACCCCGTGTCGCTGGAGGAATTTCTTGACCATGCTGCCGTCGACTTCATTGATAAATGAAAACTCCATCTACTCGACACCGTCCCCGATGAAGGCCGTACGCACCCGTTCCCAAAATGGCGTGTGGGCACAGTTGGCAAAGGCAATGCTGGCCCCGTCGAGACTGTAGTCAACCGAGGTCACATCCTCATAGTGGAAATTCAGCTGGTCAATCGTCAGGCTGTAGTCATCGGCCTTTTCAGGGCAGAGGCGGATGCTGTCTTTTTTCGCCACAATCATCGGAGCACTCAGGGTCCGAAAGACGATGTTGTTGAGACTGGCAATCTCGGCCAGTTGCATGGCTTCAACTTGGGGATGCATGACCGCTCCACCGATGGATTTATTATAGGCCGTGGAACCCGTTGGCGTCGAAATCGCCAGGCCATCCCCCCGGAATTTTTCAAAGAGCTCATCGGAGATGTGGACATTGCAGACCATGGTCTGTGAGGTCCGCCGGAGAATCGACTCATTGAGGGCATAGTGGAGGGTCGTCTTACCGTCGTGCTTGACTTCGACCCGGAGAAGCGGATAGCGGACTGCCTGCTCAGGCTTTTCATGGCAAAGCCCCTCAACAAGCTTCTCGAGTTCATCAGCCATAAAGTCGGTGTAAAAGCCCAAATGGCCTGTGTGGACACCGACAAAGCGAATCCGGTCAAGCTGCTCTTCATACTGGTGCATGGCCGACAAGAGCGTCCCATCGCCTCCGATGGTCACGACCAGCTCTGGATCGGCTTCATCAAAAATAAAGCCCGCTGCTTTAAGCATTGGCTCTAATTTGGCATAGGCGGTTTTTGACCGCTCAGACTGGTTTTCGATGATCCAGAGTTTCTTATTAAGACCAGAGCTCATCTTCTTCCCCTTTTTCTTTCTTGACATCCTGCCTGGCCTGCGGGCTATCAAACATGAGCTGGGCCTCTTGGATGTCTTCACGGATTTCGCCCATTTCAGCATCAAGCTGGGCAGCTTCTTTGGCTGCATTGGACAGGCGTTCTTGGATTTCTTGGGGAATCACGCCCCCGTATTTATAGTTGAGCGAGTGCTCGATGGTCGCCCAGAAATTCATGGCAAGGGTCCGGATTTGGATTTCTGCATTGACCACCTGAAAGCCATCAATCGTATCAATCGGGTACTCGATGACCACATGATAGGATCGGTAGCCAGAAGCCTTTTGATTGTGGATATAATCCCGCTCTTCGATGATTTTGAAGTCCTTGCGACGTTTGAGCAAGGCCAGGACATCCCAGACGTCATCGACAAACTGGACCATGACCCGGATGCCTGCGATGTCTTCCATCTCGCTCAGGCTGTCTCTGGTATAGCCCCTCATTCTCGCCTTTTTGACAATCGAATCCCGGCGTTTGACCCGGCCAGTCACAAATTCAATCGGCGAGTAAAGGCCTTTTTTCAGGTATTGCTTGCGGACGCCCCGGAGCTTGATTTTGAGCTCGCCGACCGTCTGGACGTAGGGGTCAAGAAATTCTTCCCAGTTAAATGCCATATCTCTTTATTGGCTAGCTTGCCAATTTCTCCTCATTTAGTTACAATATATATATCATTTTACCATATCGGGAAGGAAAAATGCAGGCTTGTTTCCCTGCATTATTATTAACTATGTCTACAAATTTAGAAATCGAGCATAAGACCCTCTTGAGCTTAGCCGAATATGACCAACTCAAGAGGCTCTTTTCACATATTACACCGGTCAGACAGACCAACCACTACCTCGACACCAAAGACCTCAAGCTCCGCAAGAAAAAACTAGCCCTCCGGATCCGGACCTTTGACAAGTCTGCCGAGATGACCCTCAAGGTCCCTCAAAGCGTCGGCAATATTGAGCACAATATCGATTTGACCTCAGAAGAGGCCGCCCTCATGCTCAAGGAAAAGAACATCATCTGCTCTTCTGTCGACCTCTCCGAGGTCTGTGATATCCTGACCGAACGGGGGATTGACCTGTCTGAAATCACTGAAATCGGCAGCCTCACGACCATTCGCTACGAGCAACAGCTCGACATCGGCCTCGCTGCCCTCGACAAGAACGACTACATGGGCCACACCGACTATGAACTTGAGCTCGAAGTCGACGACAATGACCAGGGTAAAAAAGATTTCTACGCCTTCCTCAAGAAAAATCATATCGAGTATCGCTTCTCCAGGTCCAAGGTTGTCCGCTTTCTCGACTGTCTCCGCCACACCCGTAAATAAGATTTGTATAATATTTTGCTCATCAAAGCATTTCTGATAAGATAGAAACTGACCTAAAAACTAGAGAAAAGACATCTACTTATGTACGAAATCCAATACTATTTTACGCCTGTGCTCGACAGCTTTGAGCCCTTTGATAGCAACTATGACTGGCATCTGAAACCCATCGTCAACCTGGCCACGGCCAAGAAACTCAGAGACCGCCAGGGCCTAACCAAAAATATCGCCATGCTCAATGCCAGCTACGACCGCCTGCAACGCATTTCAGAAGACTTCGTCAGCCTCAGCCTCTACGGCAGAAAGACCTCCAGAGCCTTCATCCTCAGCCTCCAGGACCGCCTACGCGAGCCCGGGAGCTTCCTGGAATACAACGCCAGCATGCGGGCAGAGATTCTGGCTGAACTCGGCATCGAGATCCGGGACTTCAAGGAATACCGGCAGTTTGCCAAGAAGAAGCTCAAGCAGGAACTCTATGATTACCAGGACCAGCATTTTGCGAGCCTGCCTGCTAGTTTGATTTTGACAGCTGATGAGGGATTACAGCTGGAGAAATGTCGGCATGAGCAGTTGCAGAGTTATTTGTTGGATAAGATTTCGGCATAGAAAAAGGATTCGGGGAGAATCCTTTTTTGTTTTGTTCTTTTGGAGTTGTAGATAGGAGAATCGGGGAAAAGTGGTATGAGTGGAGTGGAGGAAATTCGGCAAAACATAGTGGAATAAGGTAGATTTGGAGACCCCCAGGGCTCCAAATCTAGGCATGGAAGCCAACGGCTTCGCTGCCGGCCCCACTATGCTTTGCCGAATTTCTGAAGCGGAACGGACTAAGTGCCTAGGAAAAGCCTAAGCCTCATCCAACAAGCCCATCTCCGCCATCTCTTCTTTCACGGCTTGATTCGTCTGCTCAAAGGCTTCAGAAAAATTATCACTCAGCTTGTCCATCTGGCTGACCCGGACCTTGCGGACCGCCTTGAGGCCCCTCAGCTTCTCCAGATTCTCGTCCAGGTCTTTTTTATCGATGTAGAGCAGGCCATACTTGGCTTTTTGACTGGAATAAAGCAATTCTCCATATTTGGAAAGTTGTCGAATTGAGCGGTAATTGTGGCAAAAGACATAGACCGCCAGCCTCTCCTTACCCTCCAGAGCCTTGATTTTTTCCTTATTGTCCAGTATGTTCAATTCCATGTCCGTGTCTGGCATGTCTTCCTCCTCTTGCAAGTGGTATATTTTCGTCGATTAAGATGTCTTCTGAAATCGCTCCAGCAAGTCCCTTCGCAAGCTCGCTCAAGAGCCTCTGAAGGTCATTTTCTGCCAGGCGAAGCTGGTAGACCTTCTCATTGACCATCAGCTCCTTCTGGAGCTTTTTAAGCTCAGGCCGAAAAGCAATGTAGTCCGCCTGCTCCTCTAAAAGCTGGAGCTGGGCCTGAAGCTCTGCATCCTCAAGAAAGGCCCGCCTCGCCAGCCGATAAGCCTCAACCTCAGGTTCATGTTCTAAGAGGCTAGCGACCAGCTCATCGAGCTTTTCATCAATGGCCATTAAGTTTTCATCAATGATTAACATGTCTACATTATAGCACAGTCGTGGCTCTAAGAACCAGTGGCTAGAAAAATCCCCAGCAGAATTTTTGTCTACTTTTTACAACCACATCCGACATTACCCCAAGTTTACACAGGTATGCGTTTGCATTTTAAGCCAGCCTGAGCTATAATTAAATCACTAGGATTAGACCGAATTGTCTAATTTTTATCAGAAAATTAAGTAATACCTAGAAAAAGGGAGAAACTTCATGGAAAATGAACAGGACAATGCACCCAAGCGGGGGCTGAAAAACCGCCACATTCAAATCATCGCCATTGCCGGAACCATCGGGACCGGGCTCTTTCTAGGGGCCGGCGACTCCATCCACAAGACCGGGCCTACTATTTTGCTGGTCTACCTCATCATCGGGACCATCATGTATCTCCTCTTGAGGGCCATCGGCGAGATGCTCTATCAGGACACGGACCAGCACTCCTTCCTCAACTTTGTGACCCGCTACGTTGGCCACAAAGCCGGCTACTTTACCCAATGGACCTACTGGCTGGTCGTGATTTTCATGGCCATGGCCGAGCTGACTGCTGTCGGGACCTACCTCCAGCTCTGGTTGCCCAATGTGCCGACCTGGGTCACTGAGCCGGTCATCCTGGTCATCCTCGTCCTGCTCAATACGCTGAACGCCAAGTTCTTCGGCGAGACCGAGTTCTGGTTCGGGATCATCAAGGTGGCGGCGATCTTCGGGATTATCCTGACCGCCATCATCATGCTTTTTGGCCAGTTTCATTATAATGCTAACTTCCAGGGCGACCATATCGCAGGCACGGTCTCTCTTACCAATATCTTCAAGGACTTCCACTTTGCCCCTCATGGCTTAAATAACTTCTTTGCTGCCTTCCAGCTGGTCATGTTTGCCTTTGTCGGGATGGAATTTATCGGGATGACAGCGGCCGAGACACTCGACCCTCAAAAAACACTGAAGAAAGCCATCAACCAGATTCCAATCCGGATTCTCTTCTTCTACATTGGGGCTCTTCTTGCCATCATGGCCATCTTAAACTGGCGTGAAATTCCTGCTGGTCAGTCGCCATTTGTCATGGTCTTCCAGCTCATCGGCGTCAAGTGGGCGGCTAATATCATCAACTTTGTCGTCTTGACCTCTGCGGGTTCTGCCCTGAATTCCGCCCTCTTCTCAACTTCGAGAAATCTTTATTCGCTCTCAAACACTATGGGTGGCAACGCCACAAAGCCATTTACCAAGCTTTCTAAAAACGGTATCCCGCTGAACGCCCTCTTGTTCACAGCCCTCTTGATTTTCATCACGCCTTTTATCTCGCTGATTCCGGCTGTGTCAAATGCCTTTATCTTCATCACTTCTGTGGCGACCAATCTCTTCATCGTCGTCTATGTGATGACTCTGATTACCTACCTGAAGTACCGCAAGTCTAAAGATTATAAGGCTGATGGCTTCAAGGTACCGGCACCGAAGGTCTTTATCCCGATTGCCCTCGTTGCCTTTATCCTGATTTTTGTCTCCCTCTTCTTCTTCAAGGACACACTGATTCCAGCCATCGGTACTGTCGTATGGATTCTGGTCTTTGGCCTGATTTCTTGGATGAAGAAAGACCATCATTTAGAAAACAAAGCATAAGAAAAAGCAGGTCTTGCCTGCTTTTTTAGTGTGGAATTTTTATGGTCAAGCCAGCATCATCAGACTCCCATTTCTGAGAGAAGATAGAAAAGCGGAAATTCCCCTTAGCCTGGCCTAAAAGCCCGCTGGCCGTGATTTGGGCAGGGTAGGTTTTGCCGGGATTGACGCTGACATCTTTTAGCTTTGTCGTATCAATGCTCAGGCTCCTGTCATAGGCCTTGCCCGGCTGGCTCACGAGAAGGTAGCTGTCTGCAAAGCCCTCCAGGTCAATCTTTTCCTTGCTCTTATTCGTAAAATCAAAATAGAGGACCAGACTCTGCTCACCATTGCTCGCCGTCAAGATTTCCTCTGACGTCAGCTTGATGGTCTCATGCTCAGTCGTTGCCGTCTGCTTGGCTTGATCGTAGCGGATGCGGTCATTTTGAAAGGCTCGGCTGTCTAAAACTTTTAGATTAACCGTATTTTGAGGCTGATTCTGAAAATGTAGAAAGGTCATCGTCCCCACAACAACGAGCAGCATGGCGATGAGCATGATGATGAGATAGAGCGAAATTTTCTTTTTCATGGAGCGTCCTCCCAGCTTTATTATAGCTTAATATCTTCTCTATGACCATCATCTTCCAGATTTGGAATCAGGACCGAGTAGATCGGAAGAAATGCTGCAAAAACATTGTGAAAAATAGAGAAAGCTGAGACCATCAGGGCTCAGCTTTTAGGAATGAAAGCCGAAGAAAAGAGGAAGGCTAGGCCTTCCTCTTCTGCAGATAGTCTTGGAAAGTTTTGGCAATCCTACTTCCTGCCCACAGTATTCATGTGTTTTCTGAACGCAACGGCCCTTATTCCAATTCCAACTCAATCTCTTCTTCGACTTCTTCCTTCTTAGCAGCTGCCTTCTTCTTTGGAGCGGCTTTTTTCTTAGGAGCTTCTTCTTCAGATTCAGCGATATCTTGCTTGTCGAGAAGGCCGTATTTTTCACGGATCATGTGGTCGATTTCGTCAAAGACTTCTGGGTGTTCAGCCAGGTAAGCCTTGGCTTTTTCAGCACCCTGACCGATTTTTTCATCATTGTATGAGAACCAGGCCCCAGACTTCTTGATGATGTCTTCATCAACAGCAATCTTGAGCAGCTCACCAGTCTTAGAAATTCCTTCGCCAAACATCATGTCCACAAGGGCCACCTTGAAAGGCGGAGCAATCTTGTTTTTGACGACTTTAATTTTGGTTTCCTTACCGATTTGCTTCTTATTATCGCCACTGCCTTCTTCAATCTTGGTCGAACCACGCACATCCAGACGGACTGAGGCGTAGAACTTGAGGGCACGCCCACCAGGCGTGGTTTCAGGGCTACCAAACATGACGCCGACTTTTTCACGGAGCTGGTTGATAAAGATAGCTGTCGTCTTGGTCCGGTTGATGTGGCCAGCCAGCTTACGCATGGCCTGGCTCATCATACGGGCTTGAAGACCGACAGAGCTATCACCGATTTCGCCGTCAATTTCGGCCTTAGGCACAAGAGCTGCGACTGAGTCGATGACCACCAGGTCAACCGCACCAGAGGTAATCAGCTTTTCAGCGATTTGCAGACCTTGTTCGCCGTAGTCAGGCTGTGAAAGCAAGAGCTCGTCGATGTTGACGCCGAGCGCCTTGGCGTATTCTGGGTCGAGGGCATTTTCCGCATCGATATAAGCCACGATACCGCCTTCTTTTTGTACGGCTGCCGCAGCGTGGAGTGCAACAGTCGTCTTACCAGATGATTCTGGTCCGTAAATTTCAACGATACGGCCTTTAGGATAACCACCAGCACCGAGGGCGATGTCGAGGGCCAGTGAGCCTGAGCTCATGACTGAGACCTTCTGGTTGGCCGCTTCGCCGAGTCGCATGAGCGAGCCCTTCCCGAAGTCTTTTTCGATTACTTCGAGAGCCTTAGCCAGGGCCTTGTCTCTATCTTCTCCATATTTTTTAGTAATGTCATCAAAATTTGTTTTTTTCTTGGTTGCCATTAAATTCTCCATTCATTTAATCCTCCCTATTATAACATGTTTTCAGGCTTTTTAATAGCTGATGAATCGCATACTATATCCGGAAAAATCTGGGATTTGTCAATGGCTGAAGCAGGCTTTTGGGCAATAAAAAATGAAGAAAGCTCTGCTTTCTCCATCTGATACCTTCTTACATATAATCTTCCTTCCGATAACCAAAGTCGGACAGGTCCATCTTCCGGTCCCGCCAGTCGTTCTTGATTTTGACCCAGGTCTCGAGATAGACCTTGTCACCGAGCATGAGCTCGATGTCACGCCGGGCCAGCTGGCCAATCTTCTTGATCATACCGCCGCCCTTGCCGAGGATAATCCCCTTCTGGCTCTTGCGCTCGACAATGATGGTCGCCATGATATGGATCTTCCCGGTCTCTTCGTCCCGCTTCATGCTGTCGGTTGTCACAGCGATACTATGAGGAATTTCTTCTCTGGTCAAGAGCAGGATTTTTTCACGGATCATCTCTGAGACCAAAAAACGTTCGGGATGGTCGGTAATCTGGTCAGCCGGGAAGTACTGAGGTCCTTCGTCCAGCTTGCTTGAGAGGGTGTCAATCAGGGCTGAGGTGTTATTGCCCTGAAGTGCTGAAATCGGCACGACTTCTGCAAAATCCATCTGACTGGTATAATCTGAAACAATCTCAAAGAGCCGGTCTGGATGGACCTTATCGATTTTATTGACCACCAAAAGGACGGGCACTTCAGCCTTTTTCAAACGTTCGATAATCATGTCCTCACCGGTAGAACGAGGCTCATCGGCCGCCACCATAAAGAGGACCACGTCACATTCCCGCAGGGTCGAGTAGGCCGACTGGACCATGAAGTCACCCAAGGCATTGTGGGGCTTGTGAATTCCAGGCGTGTCAATGAAGACAATCTGCTCTGTATCGGTCGTGTAGATCCCTTGAATCTTATTTCTCGTGGTCTGTGGCTTATCACTCATGATGGCAATCTTCTGCCCCATGACATGGTTGAGGAAGGTCGATTTCCCAACATTTGGTCGCCCAAGAATGGCGACAAATCCTGATTTGAAAGTATTTTCTGTCATATCGCTATTGTAGCAAAAAAGCTGGCTTTCTGCCAACTTTGCTTTAGAACTTAATAACTAGACAACCACTCCTTCCAAACTCGCTCAAAGCCAGCCTCCACAGCCCGAGCAAAACCAGCTTCATCCTGAAAAAGCTTCGAAGCAAAGAGCTTAGAACGAAGTCCTGCCCTCAACTCACTGATCCGGTCCAAATCAAAGGCCAAATCACAACCCTTACGAATAAAGTCATCTTCATTTTTAGCAATCAGCTCGTCTAAGCCCAGGACCCGATTGACAGAAGCTGTCCCCCTCGACTGCATGGTGCTTCCTGGCATGGTCAGGGTTGGGATGCCCATGGTAGCCTGCTCGATCGTGATGGTCAAGCCGCTAAAGGGCAGGCTGTCCAGGGCGATATCGGCCAGCTGATAGGCCTGGTAGTGACTGGCCAGGCTGTCCGACCTTAAAATCAGGCGGTCTTCAGGGATTCCTAGCCCCGCAAAGTCCTGCTTGATTTGCTCTTTTTTCATGTGGCTGAACATATTGGTCCGGTAAATCAAAAGCTTGGAGTCCGGCACGGCCTTAAGGAGCCTGCTCCAGAGTTCTAGGGTCTGTTCTGAGAGCTTGGAGAGGTCGTTAAAACTGCCAAAAGTGATATAGCCATTAGCCTTGACCGGAGCCTCACCCAGCTCTGGAAGGACCTGCTCTTTTTCATTAAAGCTAAAGCGGTGGAGGCCTGAAGGCAGATAAAAGGGCTTTTCTGTGTAGCCGTCCGCCTCATTTTCCGGCAAGACAAAGTCGTCCGCCCAGATATAGTCGATTTCCTGGATGCCCAGACTGTTGACAAAGCCCAAATACTGCATCTGGATAGGGGCAGGCTTGTAGAACATGGTAAAGCTCCGGGTATGCGTATAGCCCCCCAGGTCGATGAGAATGTCTATCCCATCTGAGAAAATCTTGTCGGCAAGCTCTTCATTTGACATTGCCTGACAGTCGATAAAGGTCAGGCCGGTCGCCTTGATTCGCTCCGTGACCTTATCCGCCTCATCCGTCGTCGAATAGAGGCGGATGTTAAAACGCTCCTGGTCATGATTTTCCAATAATGGAAGGACGAACTGCATCATGGCATGGCTCTTAAAATCCGACGAAATGTAGGCGATACTGAGCTTTTCGCCCGCTTCCTTGTCAAACTTAGGATGGAAGAAGGCCGGCTTTTCCGCCAGGAGCTTGCGGCGAAAGAGCTCGACCTTGTCCTCCAACATGGCTTTGATTTGGGCCTGGCTGTATTTGCCAGATTTAAGTATTGAAATCGCCTCCGTCGCAAAAGAACCCTCGTCCAGCTTGATAGCCAACGAGCGTTCATAGTAGGCGATAGACTTGTCCGCATCATAAAAATAATAAAGCCAACCCAAAATCGAGAGAATCCCCTCAGCATCATGGTAGAGAAAAAGCGTGTTCTCATAGCAAATTCGGGCATTATCCCAGTCTTCTAGGCTAAAATAAGCGTTGCCAAATTTCCGCCAGAACTCTGCCTGCTCTTTTGGAGATAGGCCTTTCAGGTCCTTACTGGCCAGAAGATATTCCTGGACTGCCTCAAAATATTTGCCCTGGTTCAGTGCCAGGTCGCCTTGCGAGGAATGGATATCGAATGTCTTGTTCATAGTTAAATTATAACACACTCAAAAAAGAGCCCTAAGGCTCTTTCAATCTGCTGATGTTTCATAAATTTCGAGAAAAGCACTGTGAGGCCGGAAGCGAAGCTTAACGGCTTCCATTCCTAACTGTCGAGCCCAAAGGTCTCGACAGTTGCCTTCTTTCACGGTGTTTTCTCAGAATTTCTTCTACTCTACTCTACTATCTGAAAAATTTTTTATCACTCTACAAGAATAAGATTTTTCTAGGCTCTGAGAATTCTACACCGCCATCCTCCGATACTCCTCCGCCTCGTCCTCCGTCGAATAAACAAAGTGCCCTGGCACAATCTCCCGAAGCTCTCGCTCCTGGCCGTCCAGCTCTGTGGTCGGGTCGTAGACCAGCGGTGTCCGCTCCCATTCTGAAATCGGGTCAGGTGCCGGAATCGAAGAGAGCAGGCTCTTGGTATAGGGATGAATCGGATTGTTGTAAACCTCGTCCGAGGTCCCAATCTCCAGCATCTTTCCCCAGTGCATAACACCAATCCGGTCAGAGATGTACTTGACCATCGACAGGTCATGGGCAATGAAGAGATAGGTCAGGTTTTCCTGCTTTTGGATGTCCTTAAGCAGGTTGACCACCTGGGCCTGAATCGAGACATCTAAGGCCGAAATCGGCTCGTCTGCCACGATAAACTTAGGCTTCACAGCCAGGGCCCGGGCAATCCCAATCCGCTGGCGTTGCCCGCCTGAAAACTCATGCGGGTAGCGGGTCAGATGGTCCTTATTGAGACCGACCAGATTAACCAGGCTCTCGACGATGGCATCACGCTCTTGCGCTGACTTAGCCAGGCCATTCACATCCAGCCCTTCAGCAATCACATCCTTGACCCGCATCCGACCATTCAATGAAGCTTGAGGATCTTGGAAAATCATTTGTGCTTCCGCACGAAATTCCTTTAATTCTTCCCCTTTAAGATTAATGACATTCTTGCCATCAAACAAAATCTCACCACTATCAATATCTTTGTCATAGAGTTTTAAGATAGCTCGACCAATCGTTGTTTTACCTGAGCCAGATTCACCAACAAGACCAAATGTCTCTCCTTCATAGATATCAAAGGAAACATTATTGATTGCTTTATTGGCATTGCGTTTCCCCTTGTTAAATATTAAATCAATATTTTTTAACTCAACAAGTTTTTTTCTTTCTTCTACCATTTATTCAGCCTCCCCCTTTAACATTTGACTCCAGCGTTCCCAGCGCGCTTTTATCTTATCAGATGGCTCAACTTTAGGTGCACGTGAATCAAGGAGCCAAGTTTTTGCATAATGGGTAGGAGAAACTTCAAAATAAGGTGGTTCCTCTTCAAAATCAATATCTAACGCATATTTATTACGTGCAGCAAAGGCATCCCCTTTGGGAGGATTCAACAAATCAGGAGGTGTCCCTGGAATTGAAACTAGACGATCAGCATCAGAATCAACCATAGGCATAGAATCTAAAAGTCCCCATGTATATGGATGTTGTGGATTATAAAAAATTTCTTCAACCGTCCCATATTCTACAATTTCCCCCGCATACATAACAGCAACTTTATCAGCAAAACCTGCAACAACTCCCAAATCGTGAGTAATGAAAATAATAGATGATTCAATACGTTGTTGTAACTCAGACATCATGTGCATAATTTGTGCTTGAATAGTAACATCAAGCGCCGTTGTTGGTTCATCAGCGATTAATATTTCTGGGTCTCCAGCAAGTGCAATCGCAATAACAGCACGTTGGCGCATTCCTCCAGACCATTGATGCGGATAATCCTTGATATGCTTTTCAGCATCTGGGATTCCAACTTGTTTCATAAGTTCTAAAGCACGCGCGAGCGCTTCTTTTTTCTTCATTCCCTTATGCTTAATCAAAGGTTCCGCAATTTGTTTTCCAATTTGCATCGTTGGGTCTAAAGAAGTCATAGGATCTTGGAAAATCATAGAAATTTCATTTCCGCGGAGCTTTTGCCATTCTACTTCTGTATTTTTTAGTAAATCTTTTCCTTTATAGAGAAGTTGTCCTTCTGGAATTTCTGCATTTGAAGCATTTAAGCCCATCAATGTTTTAGTCGTTACTGACTTACCTGAGCCAGATTCTCCTACAATAGCTATCGTTTGCCCCTTATCCAAGTCAAACGAAACATTACGGATAGCCTTTACTTGTCCAGCATAAGTTTTAAAATTTACGTGTAGATTTTTTACTTCTAATATTTTTTCAGCCATTTCTCAGTCCTCACTAGATTTAGGGTCAAATGCGTCACGCAATCCATAACCAAATAGGAAGAATGAAAGTGACAACAAACACAGTACAACAGCAGGAACCGCCAATTGGAATGGATAAAATTGAAGACTTGAAATACCATCAGAAATCAAAGAACCAAGTGATGATGTTGGAGGTTTAACTCCAAGGTTAATCGCCGATAAAGTTGCCTCAGCAAAGATGACAGATGGAATATCAAACATGATTTGCACAATGATAACTCCAAGCATATTAGGCAACAAATGACGAATCATAATACGGAATGTACTTTCACCCAAAGTACGCGAAGCCAAAATAAATTCACGTTCTTTCCAGCTTAATGTCAGATTACGCACTTGCCTAGCAATCCCTGTCCAAATAAACATACCTATTGCCAAAATAATTGATATAACTCCTTGTCCAAAGAGCATTCCAAGCATTGTAACAATAACAAGATAAGGAATTGAGGAGATAATTTCAATAATACGTTGCATGATATTATCCACCCTACCACCTATCCAGCCTGAAATTAAACCGTAAGTAATACCGATAAATATATCAAACAAAATAGCCGAAAAAGCAATCAAAAGTGAGATACGTAATCCAACAACAGTACGTTTTGCAAGAGAACGCCCCAGACTATCTGTTCCTAAAATAAATGATGTATCTTTTGGAACTTTCTGTACTTTATAAATATTTGTTGCATCTGTATTCCCAGGAGATGTAAAGTTGCCATCCCAGCCTGGAATACCTACATTTCCAAGCTTTGGTGGCAAGTTTTTATAAACTTGCACCTTATTTGGATTGAAATTATTAGCAGATTTTTGTGGTACAATCACGATTGAAACCAGAGCAAAAAGAATTGTAAAAACAACAACAACCATTGCTACAACTGCTACTTTATTTTTCTTAAATCGACGCCAAGCATCTTGCCAAAAAGTAAGAGCAGGTTTAGAAATTAATTCCATATCGTGGGTATCTTTTGTTCCCACGAGAGTAAACTTATTATTTATATTTTCCATTTTCTACTCTCCTCTCTAGTCTAACCTTACGCGTGGGTCAACGAATGCCGTAATGATATCTGTAATAAGAATCATAGCCATAAGCATGACCGCATAAACTATCGTTGTTCCCATGATAACAGGGAAGTCTTTTGATGGAATAGAATTGACAAATTGTTGCCCAATACCTGGAATACTAAAGATAGACTCAATAAGAACTGAACCAGTCAACAAAGCAGCGGTCATTGGACCAATCAATGTCAACATAGGAATCATAGAATTACGCAATGCGTGCTTCCAAAGAACTTCTTTACTTGACAAACCTTTGGCACGTGCCAAAAGTATATAGTCCGAATTCAAAGATTCAATCATTTCAGAACGAACAAATGCAGTTACTTGCGCCATTGAAGCAAGGGATAGTGCAATCGCCGGCATAACAGAAGTGCCACTCATAAATCCATCCCAGCCAGTAACTGGCAAAGCTTGTAAGGTATAACCAAATATCAAAAGCAGAACAGTACCCACAACAAATGAAGGAACTGAGAATGAAAATGTTGAGATAAGACTCAAAATGTTATCAACCCACGTGTTTCTGTAACGAGCAGAAAGTACCCCAAAAACTACCCCAAAAACAATGGCAATAATCATGGCTTCAAGTCCAAGTTCAGCAGAAACTGGGAGACGTTGTCCAATCATCATACTTACAGGTTGATTAGTGTAAGTGAAAGATGTTCCAAAGTTACCAGTAAAGGCGTGCCCCAAATAAATAAGATATTGTACATAGAGTGGTTTATCCAACCCATAACTGTGCATCAATACTTGAAGCTGACTTGGAGACAGTTTAGGATTGTTGAAAGGTGTTCCTGGCATTACTTGCATCAAGAAAAAAGTTGCCGTAACCACCAAGAAAAGTGTCAGCACCATCAACAAAACACGTTTCAAAATATATTTTGCTAGCATAAATAAATTTCCTTATAAAAACACGAAAAAGTAGGTACCTTTTTTAGGTCCTTGCTTCTTCGCCTGTTTATTTTCTATTTTCTATTTTTTAATATAAACTGATTTAAAGTCATAATTTAGACCAGTACCATGGAATGTCAAACCTTTAAGGTCTGGGTTTTTAAGTGATGGTGTTGTACGGAAATATACAGGATTGAAGCTGGCTTCTTCATATAATGCTTTTTCTGCATCTTTATAATCTGCATTACGTGCTGCATCATCTAATACATCTGGTAATGTGGCAGCTTTATTAAACGCAGTAACATAAGCTGGATTATTAACTTTACCATCATTTTGACCAGATGTAGGCAAGAAGAGATTCAAGAATGTAGATGGTTCAGCATAATCTCCACCCCAAAGTGACATAACCATATCAAAATTCTGAGTTTGCGAATCTTTCAAACGTTGTTGGAATGGAACGATTCTTTCAGTAATTGTCAATCCTGGTAAGGCTTTAGCCAAAGATGTTTGAAGATAGTCAGCTGTTGACTTAGCGACAGGTTTGTCAGCATCAGTAGTGTAAGTAAGATTTACTTTTGTTGCTCCAATTTCTTTCAAACCTTTTTCCCAAAGTGTTTTTGCTTTTGCAACATCATAGCTATAAGGTTGTGCTGCATATTTTGAAAAGTCTTCGCCAGTTTGTGTCTTCGCCATATTTGCAGGGACAAATCCTGTAGCAGGTGTTGAGCCTGGATAGAATTGACTAACAAGGTCTTTACGATTTGTAGCAAGATTAATTGCTTGACGAATATCTTTATTTTGAAGTGCTTTAGCAGCTGTTGGATTAGAAGTTCCTTTGCCTGATTGGTTATATTCAATGTAAGCCGTTGTTGCTTCTTTCAATGGTACATAATCTTTGCCACCATTGTAATCTTTGTTTGCTGCATATAAATCTGGAGAAGCGATAGGCGTTTCATCAAGTTTACCAGATTTGAATAATTGAACTGCTGTATTAGGGTTCTTTACAACTTGGATATCAATCTCTTTAGATTTTACATCTTTTTTATCATAGTAGTTAGGATTTTTAACTAATGAGAATGATTCATTTGTACCTGTCCAGCCAGCATTTTTCTTGAAGATAAATGGTCCAGAGTAAACTGTTTTAGCTGAAGATGTACCGTATTGCTTACCATATTTATCTACTGCTGCTTTTTGAACAGGGTAGAATACAGGTTCAGCAAGTAAGAACTTGAAGTATGGAACTGGTTGTGTCAATGTAACAGTGATTACATTTCCTTTAGCAACTGCGCCCAATTGGTTAAGGTCTTTGATTTTTCCAGAATTGATTTCAGCTGCATTTTTGATATGTCCAGCATCTGAAAGGAGATAAGCATAAGCAGAACCAGTTGCAGGATTGATTGCACGTTGCCAAGCATAAATAAAGTCTTTAGCTGTAAGAGCTGTGCCATCTGACCATTTCAAACCATCTCGAAGTGTAATCGTATAAGTCAAGCCATCAGAGGACTCTTTAATACTTTTTGCGAAAGCATTTACAGCTACATTCTTATTATTAACGCGTGTAAGTCCCTCTTGTGTATTCCCTGTGATTTCACCTGAATATGTATCTGTCAATGTTGCAGAATCAAGTGTTGAAATATCCGTTGTTAATTCTAACTGCGGATTTCTTGATGAAGATGATTTTGAACCTCCACAAGCTGCAAGAACAGCTACAGAAACTAATGCTACAGTTCCTAAGCCTACTTTTTTCCAAGTTTTCATGAAATTTCCCTCTTTCATTTAACATTTTTCTGAATGTGATATCGTCAGAAAATTTATTATATTGATTATTGTACTTAATCTATTCTAAAATGTAAAGTGAAATGACGTTTATCTTTTCTATGTTCATATTAAAAATTTTTTAACTCAAATCACTGTATTTAGTTTTATTAAGTATCTTAATAATTCTCGAATTTATTCTATAGTTGTCTGAAAATTCGATATGTTTATTATTTTATCAGTTTAAATTAAGCTTGTCAAGGGCTTACAATTTTTTTATAGATATTTTTGTTTCATTTTATGGAATTTGTTTTCACAAAAAAGACGTAGTCTTTACTACGTCTCCCTTATATTTAATTATTTAAGATATGCCGTTTTCAAGTCATAAGCTAAACCTGTAGAATGGAACTGTAAACCTTTGATATTTGGATTCATCAGGGCAGGATTGGCTTGAAAATCAACTGGGTTGATATATGAGCCTTTATAAAGAGTATCTTCCAACAATTTATAATCTGCATCTGTTTTAGCTTGACTTAAAACATCTGGAGTAGTTGTCGCTGCCTTAAAAGCATCATCATATGTTTTACTTGAGAACTTTCCATCATTATAAGACTGACCTGTCGTAAAGAGTTGAAGGAAAGTAGATGGCTCTGCATAATCTCCACCCCAGACGGACATGACCATATCAAAGTTCCCGTTTTTAGAATCCTGCAGACGTTGAGCATAAGGAATGATTTTCTCTGTCAGCGTCAAGCCTGGCAGGGCCTTGCTGAGTGAGGTCTGGAGGTAGTCGGCAATCTGCTTGGCAGAAGGCTTGTCAGCATCGGTCGTGAAGGAGATGTTGAGCGAAGTCTCGTCGATTTCTTTCAGCCCTTGTTCCCAGAGGGTTTTGGCCTTAGCAGTGTCGTAGGCATAGCCTTGAGCTGCATAGCTGGCAAAGTCTTCGCCAGTGGCGTTCTTGGCCATGCCGACCGGTGTGAAGCCAGTCGCTGGCGTTGAGCCTGGGACAAACTGGTCGACGATGTCTTTCCGGTTGGTCGCAAGGCTAATAGCTTCACGGATTTTCTTGTTCTTGAGGGCCTTGGCTACAGCTGGGCTCGACGTATTTTCGCCAGACTGATTGTATTCGATGTAGGCTGTTGTTGCTTCCTTCAGGTCGATGTTGTTCTTGCCACCATTGTAGTTCTTGTTAGCGGTGTAGAGGTCTGTGGTTGAGAGTTCAGCCTGGTCCAGCTTGTCCTGCTTGAACAACTGCACAGCCGTGTTTGGATTTTTGACGATTTGGTAGTCAATCTCTTCGGATTTGACATTCTTCTTATCGTAGTAATTTTGGTTCTTGACCAGCTTGAAGCTAGCGTTAGTACCTGTCCAGCCGGCGTCCTTCTTGAACTCAAAAGGTCCTGAGTAGACGACCTTGTCTGACGCCGTCCCGTACTGCTTGCCGTATTTTTCAACCGCCCCCTTATTGACCGGCATATAGATATTTTCCGTCAAAAGATACTCAAAGTAAGGGGTTGGCTTGCTGAGCTTGATTTCAAGTTCAGTGTCGCTGAGGGCTTTGACACCAAAGCTTGACAAGTCTTTATTTTCGCCTGTGTGGATGGCTTCGGCATTTTCAATGTTGGCCATAAGGTAGGCGTATTGAGAAGCCGTCTCTGGTGCGTTGGCCCGTTGCCATGAATAAACAAAGTCTTTGGCAGTCAATGCATCACCGTTCGACCACTTGAGGCCATCCCGGAGCTTGACGCTGTAGGTCAGGCCGTCATCTGAGACCTTGATGCTCTCAGCAAGAGCGTTGGCAGGCTTGCCGTCCTTGCCGACCCGAGTCAGGCCTTCTTGTGTGTTACCAATCAGGATGCCTGAGTAGGTCGAAGTGTTCGTCGCCGAGTCAAGTGTCGTCGGGTCCGTCGTCAGTGAAAGCTGTGGGTATTGTGAACCAGAGCTTGAGTTCCCACAAGCTGCCAGAAGCGCGACCGTCGCCAGCCCTGCAGTTCCAAGTGAAAGTTTTTTCCATGTCTTCATATCAAATAATTCCTCTCTTTTTGCACTCCCTAAAGCTTTATCCAAAAGATTCTTCTTTCTCGATAACCTTCAGAAAATTATAATATGTCGTTTATTGTGTCATCTGTTTTTAATTCTGTCAACGCTTTTCTTAATAAATTTTAATTAATTTGGTCATAAGTGATTTTTATGGAAGCGATAACTTCTGCTAGATAACGCCGTTTTCAACCATTGCATTTTTATAAGAAAATTTTATTTTAACTTATCTTTCTCTAATGTCTTCTGAAAACTTAATGTTTTTTGGCCGATTAATCTAACATAATATAGTAGAAAGTTGCAGTCTAAAAAAATAGGGCATAAGAAAAAAGCCTGCCAAAGCAGACTTTGAATGCAGTAAAGGAAAAGGACCTCATGCCAGCCCGCTCCTCTGACCACGAAAGAGGAACGCTCCGCTTTCCCTATCCAAAAGCTTTTTTACAGAGTTTTGACCCTCGATGCTCCCATTGGTCGCATTGCACCTCAAAACTTCTAGCAAAAAAGCCCATCTAACGATGGACTCTCATTAAAGGCGGCGATCGGATTTGAACCGACGATTAAGCTTTTGCAGAGCCATGTGTTACCACTTCACTACGCCGCCATAACACTGACCATTATAGCGAAATTCGCCTTCAAAATCAAGACTCAGATTATTCTTCATAAAAGGATATAATTTTTTGACAATTCGATACAAATACATTATAATAAGTATCATCCTCTTACATCAGGTCAATCGACCATCAAGACATCACCCATCACTGAGGAAGTCAGCTTCAAACTGACAACATTTATTTACTTATACATTCGTTTTCGGAGGAAATTATTATGTCATTTGCAAAACGCTCGAGCTTTGACGCCTACAAACAGGCCGACACCAAGCTCGAAAAAGTCCTTGGCGTCCGAGACTTCCTGGCACTGGGTGTCGGGACCATCATCTCTACCTCAATCTTTACCCTCCCGGGTATCGTCGCCGCTGATTTCGCAGGCCCTGCCGTCGTCTTCTCCTTCCTGCTCGCCGCTGTCGTCGCAGGCCTCGTTGCCTTCGCCTATGCCGAGATGGCCAATGTCATGCCCTTTGCCGGCTCCGCCTTTTCTTGGATTTCTGTCCTCTTTGGCGAAGGCTTTGGCTGGGTAGCCGGCTGGGCCCTGCTTGCAGAGTACTTCATCGCCGTCGCTTTTGTCGGCTCCGGCTTCTCTGCCACCTTCCAAAACCTGCTGAGCCAGCTCCACATCACGCTTCCTGCGACCCTCTCGAATCCTTTCGGGACCAAGGGCGGTATCGTCGACTTGATTTCGCTCCTCGTGATTGCTATCGCCGGTGTCATTGTCTTCATGGGGGCCAATGACGCCGGCAAGGTCTCACAGGTCCTGGTCTTCCTCAAGGTCGCTGCCATCCTGGTCTTTGTCGTTATCGGTATCACAGTCATCAAGCCACAAAACTACGTACCTTTCGTCCCTGCCCACAACCCTAAGACCGGCTTCGGCGGCATGTCCGGCATCCTCTCTGGTGTCTCTATGATTTTCCTGGCCTACATCGGTTTTGACTCGATTGCTGCCAACTCTGCTGAGGCAAAAAATCCAAAGCGGACCATGCCCATCGGGATTCTCGGCTCCCTCGCCATCGCTGTCGTCCTCTTCTCAGCCGTGACGCTGGTCCTTGTCGGTATGCATCCTTATAGCGACTACGCTGGCAACGCTGCCCCTGTATCTTGGGCACTTGCCCAATCTGGCTTCAAGAATCTGTCCATCATCGTCTCTGTCGTCGCTGATGCCGGCATGTTCGTCGCCCTCCTCGGCATGATTCTTGCAGGCTCCCGCCTCCTCTACGCCTTTGGCCGTGACGGGCTCCTCCCTGCCAAGCTTGGGAAATTTGACAAACGGGGCCTGCCGTCAAACGCTTTGATTACGATCACCGTCGTTGCCATCGTCATCGGCGCCTTCTTCCCATTTGCTTTCCTGGCCCAGCTGATTTCTGCAGGGACACTGGTCGCCTTCATCTTCGTGTCATTGGGCATGTTTGCCCTCCGCCCTCGTGAAGGCAAGGACCTGCCAGAAGCCAGCTACAAGATGCCCTTCTATCCAATCCTGCCAGCCCTTGGTGCGATCGGCTCTATCATCGTCTTTGAAGGTCTCGACTCATTAGCTAAGATGACTGCCTTCATCTGGTTCCTCATTGGGATTGTGGTCTACTGGCTCTATGGCTCTAAGCACAGCAAAAATAATAAAGAGGCTTAAAAAAAAAAAGCAGATTCTTGTCGAATCTGCTTTTTTATTTATAGACTGCCGCCAAGACCAGGCTAGATAAGCGTTTCAAGAGTTGTTCATCTTCAGCCACATACTGGTTAATCTGCCGGGTCGCCTTGTCTACCTCAGAGTGGAGGACGACCTGATGGGAGCCGGGAAACTCAGCCAATAGCTTGGCAATCGCCTTGTTTTTGCTATTGTCTTGCAGGTTGAGCCAGAGCTTGCGGTCGGTCTCGACCAGCTCAGAAATCCGGTCGGCCGCCAGCTGGAGCTCGTCGTTTCTCTCAGTGACCTTGCCGGTCATGAGATAGTAGTGGCCTTGCTCTAGCCGGCCCATAAAGTGCCGATAATTTTCAGGGAATAGGGTGACACTAAAATTATTTTTACTGTCTGAGGTCGTCAAAAAGGCCATGGTCTCGCCTGTCTTAGTCCGGTGAGTCCGGATGTTTAAGAGCTCGACTAGAACCGTCTGTCGCTTGTTTTTCTCAAGCTGTTCAAGCGGGGTGAATTGGGCCAAAAACTTGCCAGCTAAACTCTGCAGAGGATGAGGCGTAATCCCCACGCCCAGCAAATCCTTTTCAAACTGATATTTCTCAGAAGGGCTAAAATCATCAGCCGTCTGATAAGAAAACTTGAGCTGACTATTGCTCTCCTTAAACAAATCCAACTGGAAGGTCTGGTGGTAGTCAATCAGCCGTTCTATATTGGCCGCGAGCATCCCCCGGTTGCTGTCTTCCAGGTCATCAAAGGCACCAACCTGGATCAAAGGCATCAGATAGTCCTTCTTCTGCCAGTTTTCAGGCAGACTCCGGACTAGGCTTGACAGGCTCTCAAAAGGCCGATTTTCGACCAGCCAGAAGGCCAGGTCACGAGGCAGGCTGTGGAGTTGTCTGAGGCCAATCGAAATCCGGTGCTCGCCGACCCGGTCATGATAGGGCATCTTGTTGACGGCCGGCTTGTCAAGTACTAAACCATTGTCCAGAGCATCAGCCAGCATGGTCTCACGCTTGCGGTCGCCCAGCTGGACCTCGTAAAATTCGTCTGGAAAATGAGCCTTAAAATAGGCCAACTGAAAGGCCAGGGCCGCATAGGCATAGGCATGGGAACGGTTGAAGCCGTAGTTGGCAAAGCGTTCAATCAGGTCATAAATCTGGCTGGCCTGGCCCTCGCTGTGGCCGAGGCTCTTGGCACCTGCCAGAAACTCAGAGCGGAGCCTTTCAAATTCGCCATCTTTCTTTTTAGAAATGGCCCGCCGTAAAAGGTCGGCACGGCCGAGCGAAAAGCCTGAAAAGCGTTGGGCCACCTGCATGATCTGCTCCTGATAAATCATGATACCGTAAGTCGGAGCAAGAATGTCCTGGATAGAGGCATCAACCTCAGGCACCGCCTCCTTACCATGTCGTCTCGCCACAAATTGCGGGATAAACTGGCTAGGTCCCGGCCTAAATATTGAAGTCGCATCGACAATATCGTCGAATTTTGTCGGGGACAGATTTCTCAAAAAACGCCGCATCTGCGGGTTTTCAAATTGGAAGATACCGAGGGTGTTGCCAGCCCTAAATAAAGCCAGCGTCTCCTCGTCTTCCAGGTCAATCTTGACCGGGTCGACATCGAGTTGCTTGCGAGTCTTAACCAGACTCCGCATCCGCTCAAGGACAGAGAGGTTTCTCAGACCCAAGAAATCGATTTTCAAGAGGCCAATCGCCTCAATGTCGCCGGCTTCGTATTGGGCCAGGGCCAGGTCATCCGATGGTTTGAGGGCCACATAGTTGACCAGCGACCGCTCAGAAAGAACAACACCAGAGGCATGGACCGAGGTCTGCCTTGGCATGCCCTCAATCCTGCGGGCGAGCTCGTAAATCTTCATCAACTGGGGGTTTTTGAGGAGCTCAGCCTTGAATCTTGGATTGCTCTCATATTCATCGGCCAGGCTACCAAAGCGGTTAGCCAAAAGTCTAGTCATCCCAGAAATCTCGATTTCCGACAGACCAAAGGCCTTAGCCACATCACGAATTGCCTGACGCTTAGCCAGGGTCGAGAAGGTAACAATCTGGGCCACATGGTCATTGCCATAGCGGTTTTTCATGTAGGCCAAAAAATCCGCCCGCTTGTCGTCTGGCATGTCGATGTCAATATCGGGCATGGCAATCCGCTCAGGGTTCAGGAACCGCTCAAAGAGCAGATGGTTCTTGACCGGATCCACCTGGGTAATGCCGAGAGCATAGGCTACGAGCGAGCCCGCCGCAGAGCCACGCCCCATCCCGCAATAAATGCCTTCTTCTTTGGCATAACGCAGGAGGTCGGCGACAATCAGGAAGTAGTCGTCAAAGCCCATCTGGTGAATGACCGAGAGCTCTCTGTCGAGGCGGTCTTGGTAGGCTACCGTATCACTCGAGAGCTGTCTCAGGGCAAGGCCAGCTTCTGCTTCTGCCCTCAGATGCTCAAC
The DNA here is from genome assembly GCF_003116835.1 of Lactococcus termiticola. GTDB lineage: Bacteria > Bacillota > Bacilli > Lactobacillales > Streptococcaceae > Lactococcus > Lactococcus termiticola. The sequence goes on from NZ_BFFO01000001.1 coordinate 187,608, forward strand.
CGCAGGCCTCGTCTTATCAAAGCGGGGCAGGGCCAGCTTTTCATCGGTCTCATAGCTGATGTCTGCAACTAAGATTTCTAGATTTTTTACAGCTTCTGGAAAATGCTTCTGGAAATAATCCTGGTAACTCTCTGGACGTTGAAGGAGCTCGCTCTGCCCCAGCATCCGGTCGGGGTCATAGACCAGGCCGTCGCGAATGGCGTGGAGGACCTCCAGGCTCTCAGCATCTTCAGGGTCCAGATAGCGGACGCTCGGAAAAGGCAGGGCAGGCAGGAGGAAGCGGGCCTCTTTTGAGGTCGAGCGATTGATGCCGACATAAAGCTCAGGGACAAGCTTAGCTAACTCAGGAAGATTGCCGTAGGCCTCTGGGACGACCAGAGCAAGGCCCTCCAGATAGTTCTTAATGTCCTCAAAGCTCCGCCGTTCATAATTGTGCAGGGTCAAAATCCGCAGGAGATGCTTGTAGCCAGTCGTATTTTTGGCAATGAAGGCAAAAGTAATCGGCAGACCCTGCCAACTAAAGCTCAATTCAAGACCGACCACCGCTTTGAGTCCATAGTCTTTCGCCCTAGTCATCAACTGTCTAGCTGCATAGAGATTGCCGACATCCGTAATCCCAATCGTCTCAAAGCCCAGATGCTGTGCCCGCTCAAAATAAGTCCTGGTCCTGACCACGCTGTCTAAGAAACTATATTCGGTTTTAGTATTCAGCTGGGCGAACATAGGGCTCCTTTCTGGGGTTTTCTGTCTCTGCAGGTTATTTTTCTATTTTGGTCTGACAAGTGGAGTTAGAGCCGAGCCACAAGTTGCTGTGAAAAAGTCAAATGGTGAGATCGAAAGGCTCGGTTTTTAGCAGAAGAAAAATAGTCAAACTTGAAAAAACATCTTATAAGTATTATACTAAATAATAGATAAAATATCGAAAGAAGACCTATTATGAAAGTCATTGTCACCCTATTTTGGACCCTTGTGATTGGACAAGTCGTAGGCTATATTATGACCGCTCTCGCTGGCGTGCCAGATAACCCCCTCTATGTCTTATATGCATCTATCGGATTTGCGATTTTTATCCTGATTTTTCAGGCCATCGCAGTCACTCCACAGAAGAAGGCTTAGGCCTTTTTTATTTTTGGAAATCTCTGCTGGGTGGTGCTGCTCCAGAAAACCGCCAGCAGACCGCAGTGGGCCGGAAGCGAAGCCTACGGCTTCCATTCCTAGAATTTGAGCCTTAGGTCTCAAATTCTGCCTTTTTCACTGCAGTCTGCTGGCGGTTTTCTGGAGCTACTAACTCTCAAAAATTGAATAAATCCTAATTTTATAATTATAGTCTCGCAATAGTGTAATGGAAGAAATCCTGCAAAAATGATGTAAAAAAGGCAGACGGCGAGACCGCAGGGCTCGACATCTAGCAATGAAACCGAAGGTTTGCTTGCGTGCCTCACATCATCTTTTGCAGGATTTCTGGAATGGAACGAACCCATTCATGGGACTCCCAAATTTGCATTTATACCCCCTCCGGTATATAATAAAAACTATGAAAACAATTAGTACACATGAACTCTTAAAACTCCTCCCTGAAAAGCCTCATCTGGTAGATGTTCGGGAGGATTCCGAATTCTCTGACGGTCATATCAAGGAGGCTAAAAATGCCCCATTGAGCAAGTTTAAGTTGGGCATGTTCAAAAAAGATGAGCCCAACTACATCATCTGTCGCTCTGGTGGCCGCTCGATGAAGGCCTGCGAATTTCTAGAAGCCAATGGCTACGAGGTCGTCAATATTGACGGCGGTATGATGGCCTGGAATGGAGAAATTAGTCATGACTAAGGTCTACGATGCCAAGATGGTCAATCGGCTTAAGCGGGCTGAAGGCCAGATGCGTGGCGTCCAAAAGATGATGGAGGCTGAAGAAGTCTGCGGCGACGTGGTCACCCAGCTCACAGCTGTGCGAAACAGCATTGACAAGCTCATCGGCCTGATTGTCGCTGAAAACCTCAAGACGACCGTGCTCGAAGCGGAAGAGGCTGGCGACCGGGAGGCAAAAATCCAAAAAGCCATCGACCTCATCATCAAAAAATGATAAAATGGATGAAAGAAAATCCTAATTTAGAAAAATTAAAACATGCAAAAGATAAAAATTAATGGCGGAAAACGCCTTTCTGGTAAGGTCACCGTCTCTGGTGCCAAGAACTCTGTCGTTGCGCTGATTCCGGCGACCATCCTCGCCAATGACATCGTCACGCTCGAAGGGGTCCCTGACATCTCTGACGTGGCCAGTCTCGTCGAAATCATGGAAATCATGGGGGCTGTCATCGAACGTGATGTCGATGGCGGAAAACTGGTCATCGATACCCGGCCTGTCGTCTCTAAGCCCCTGCCTTATGGAAAAATCAACTCCCTGCGTGCTTCTTACTACTTTAATGGTGCCCTCCTCGCCCGCTTTGGCCAGGCGACGGTCGGCCTGCCTGGAGGCTGTGACCTTGGTCCCCGCCCGATTGACCTGCATATCAAGGCTTTTGAGGCACTCGGAGCTGAGATGTCTTATCAAGAAGAAGCCATGCACCTGGAGAAGACTGGCGACCAGCTCAATGGAGCCAGCATCTACATGGACGTGGTCTCTGTCGGAGCGACAATCAACACCATGCTGGCGGCTGCTGCCGCTGACGGTGTGACCATCATCGAAAATGCCGCCCGCGAGCCCGAAATCATTGATGTGGCGACGCTTTTGAACAACATGGGAGCCAAGGTCCGTGGGGCTGGGACGGACATCATCCGGATTACCGGCACACAAGACTTCCACGGGGCTAGCCATACCGTCATCCCTGACCGGATCGAGGCTGGGACCTATCTGGCACTCGCCGCTGCCATGGGCGACGGGATTGTCGTTGACAATGTCATCTATGAGCACCTAGAAGCCTTTGTGGCCAAGCTCGAAGAAATGGGCGTCCGGATGACCATCCGCGAAGATTCTATCGAGGTTCATAAATCTGACAATCTTAAAAGCGTCAATATCAAGGCCGTACCATACCCTGGCTTTGCGACCGACCTGCAACAGCCAATCACCCCCCTCCTGCTTTTAGCAGAAGGCAAGGGCTGGATCATGGACACGATTTATGAAAAACGGGTCAACCACGTGCCTGAACTCGCCCGCATGGGGGCTGAAATCACAGCCGTCGGCGATCGGATTCATTATGGGGCTCCCAATAAATTGACTGGCAACCAGGTCCATGCGACCGACCTCCGGGCCGGTGCCTGCCTCGTTGTCGCTGGTGCCATTGCTTCAGGCAGTACAGTCATCAGCAATATTGAGTTTATCCTGCGAGGCTATGACAATATCATCGAAAAGATGACAGCTCTAGGAGCCGACATCCAAATCATCGAAGAAGATTGACATCTGGCTTTATTTTACGGATAAAGCCTAGGAGGACAAGATGGCAGAATTAAAATATGAAATCGTCGAGCACCTGATCACACTCTCAGAAAACAAGGCCGGCTGGACCAAGGAACTCAATCTCGTCTCTTGGAACGACGCCGACGCCAAGTACGACCTGAGAAGCTGGTCGCCTGACCACACTAAGATGGGGAAGGGGATTACCTTGACGGATGAGGAGTTTAAGGCCTTGGTTAAGGAGTTGACGAATTAGGAAAAGCAGTCGGGTGGACTGCTTTTTTCTTACTTTCTGACAACAGGAATCCAAATCTTTCCCCAATAAGTCTCGTTAGCTAAGGCTTCAGACGACAGAACCAAATTTCGTTCAGGCAGACAGGCCTTCACAAAATCCAAGAACTCTGGGCGTTCTTCTACTGCAAACGTCTCTAAATCATGCTTATAGTGGTTCTTAAAATAACGGGCATCATTCGCCCGCAAGCCAGCAGGACGAGCCTCGATGTTAAAGACGACGAGCGGTTGGACTATTTTGTGCATTGGTTGATATATTTCGGGAAAGGGATAAGGTTTAGGAAGATTCCAGAAGTTTTGCTTGGGCTTATTAAAGAGGAACTGGCCGGCTTTGATAAGATGCTTGATGAGGAATAATGAGATTGCTTTTAGATCCCCAGAGGAAATCCATATTGATAGGCCTCGAGTGGAAGAAATTCTGCAAAAACACTGCGAAACATGGCAACTGGCGAGACCAAAGGGCTCGATAGTTAGCAATGAAAGCGAAGCTTTGCTTGCGGGCCTCACAGTGTTTTTGCAGAATTTCTGGAACGGGACTCGTTCTTAACTGCTTAAAATTTTTCCTGCTTGACTCAACTCCCGCTCCTCGACAATTCCAGTAATAGCATCATTTTGCGAGAACAGAAAAAATATCCACTAGGTATAGCATTTTCTATAGGCCATAGGCTCTTAGCTTTTCCTGAATGTACTGTCTTTTTGTTTCCAATGAAACGTTGTGATAGCAGCATGCTGCGAGATTAGAAAAACATACTGAGTATAAATTACTTTTATTGGCTATAGGCTCATAGCTTTATCTGAATGTATTGTCCTTATCTGTTCCACGGCATGCTGTAATAACACCATGCTGCGAGATTAGAAAAACAGTGCGTTAGCACTGTTTTTTACTCAAACACAAACTGATTATGATAAAGCTCAGCATAGAAGCCACCTTGAGCGACGAGCTCGTGGTGGTTGCCTTCTTCGATGACTTGGCCGTCTTTGAGGACGACGATTTTGTCAGCGTTCAAGATGGTCTTCAGTCGGTGGGCAATGACGAATGAGGTCCGGCCTGCAATCGCAGCTTCCATGGCCCATTGGATTTGTTGCTCAGTGACGGTGTCGACGTTAGACGTTGCTTCATCGAGGATGAGGAGGTCAGGATTTGTCAAGATGGTACGGGCAATTGAAATCTGTTGCTTTTGTCCGACTGAGAAGACGGACTCTTCATCAGAGACATGGGTCTCATAGCCTTCAGGCAGGCTCATGATAAATTCGTGGATGTGGGTGGTCTTAGCCACGGTCTCGATTTCTTCTTGAGTCGCATCCTGCTTCCCGAATTTAATATTATCGGCAATCGTGCCGTCAAAGAGGACAGACTCCTGGAGGACAATCCCTACCTTAGAACGCAGGCTGTCCAGGTCAAATTCACGGATGTCTGTACCGTCAAACTTGACAGCCCCGCCATTGACATCGTAGAAGCGGTTCATCAGGTTCATAACAGTCGTCTTACCAGAGCCGGTTGGGCCGACCAAGGCGACCATCTGGCCCTTCTTGACGTCAATGTTGACATCACGGAGGACCGGCTTGCCAGGCAGGTATTCAAAGTCGAGGTGCTCGATTTGTACGCCTTCTTTGATGCCTGTAAATTCCTTGCCATTTTCAGGACGAATTTCTTCAGGTTCATCAAACATAACATTTAAGCGGGTCGCACCGGTAATGGCAAGCTGGAGTTGACCAAAGTTTGACGACACCTGCATGATCGGATTGTAGTAGGTCTGGGCATATTGCACAAAGGCTACAATCAGGCCAAGGCCGACAGCCAGTGAGGTGTTATTGTCATTCAAGACGATAGAAGTCCCACCAAAGATAACGATGGCGATGGTCAAGAGCTGGAAGCCGTTCATGAGTGGGAAAATCATACCAGACCAGGCCTGAGCCGCAAAGGTCCGTTTTTTGACTTTCTCATTATGTGACAGGAAGCCAGCCACAGAGTCTTCTTGGAGGCCTTCGACGATGATGGCCTTTTGACCAGAAATCTTTTCATCCATGTAGGCATTCAATTGTGAGACTTCTTCTTGTTGCCGGTCAGTCGACTTTTTGGCCTGACGAACGATGATAAAGGCTGCAATGATGGCAATCCATGAGACAGAAACCGTCAGCAAAGCAAACTTCGTATCCTTATGGAACATCTGAATCAGGACACCGATAAAGAGAGCACCGTTTGAAATCACAGAGACCAGGGCCTGGTTGAGCGTGTTTTGGATATTATCCAGGTCAGACGTAAAACGGGCCAGGATGTCACCGTCTTGATGGCGGTCAAAGTAGCTGATGGTCAGTCGCTCAAGCTTTCCAAAGAGGCCTTTCCGCATGCGATTGGTCGAATGAGCCACGATGCGGGAGAACAGGAGGGTGTAGATCAGCATAGAGACGCCAGTTGCGATATAGGTCGCAAGGAGCTTCCACATACCGGTCATGAAGCTTGAGATATCAGCCTTAGGGCTTGTGGCGACCGTCTTAAGCAGGTCAAGCGTTGTACCCTTTGGCAAGTGTGACGTGATCTGGCTTTGAGCTGCCTCTGGCAGGTGTTTCACCACTTCAGGCACCTGTTGCCAGCTGACACTTTGATGAGTCATTTGTGAAAGCTGGGCCGCAATCTGTTGCAGGGCCTGCTGGGATTGACCTGCACGCTGATGGACAAAGTAGGCCTGGACGTACTTGGTCAAATTGGTAATCGCATCCCCCAAGAGTGACGGAGCGATGACCTGCAACCAGGTCGCTGCGATAATGAAAATCAAAATCACAACAAACTGGAGCTTGTATTTTTTCAGATAAAGGTAGAAGAACCTGATCGCACGACCAGTATCAGATGTCTTTTTCATATTTTTAGTATTTTCCATCTTTTAGTCCTCCTTTGCTTTCTGAGTTTCGTAAATTTCTTGATAAACGGCATTGCTAGCAGCGAGCTCGCTGTGGGTTCCTTCGCCGACCAGTTTACCCTGGTCAAGGACCAGGATCTTATCAGCATGGACGACAGAAGAAATCTTCTGGGCAATGACGATGGTGGTCGTGTCCTTGAGGTCCTTGTTCAGAGCCTCTTGGACTAGCTTTTCAGACTTGGCGTCAAGGGCTGAGGTCGAGTCATCGAGGATCAGGACATTCGGGTTCTTGACGACACCCCGTGTGATGGACAGGCGTTGCTTTTGACCGCCGGAGAAGTTGTTACCGCGTTCTTCGACTTCTGCATCGTACTGGCCCTCCTTGTTTTGGATGAACTCAGCGGCTTGGGCAATCTGTGCAGCCCGTGACATGTCAGCCTCAGTCGCATCAGCCTTTCCCTGCTTGATATTGCCCGCAATCGTGCCGGAAAAGAGAATTGCCTTTTGGAGGACAATCGAGATATTTTGCTTGAGAGTCCCACGAGAGACGTTTTTCAGGTCTTTACCACCGACCTTGACCGTCCCTTCAGTCGGGTCAAAGAGCCGAGGAATCAGCTGGGCCAGGGTGGATTTACCAGCCCCAGTCGCACCAACAATCCCGACCATCTGACCAGGCTCGATCTTGAAGCTGATGTCTTTGAGCATGGCTTCTTCATCGTGTGGATAGCTAAATGAGACATGGTCAAACTCGACAGAACCTGCAAGGACTTCGTCTTGCGCAGTTTCATCAAACTTCATGGCAGGCTCAGTCTTAAGCACCTCATTGATACGGCCGATAGAAACCATCCCACGTGAGGCAAACATAGAAATCATCCCACCCATGATGATGGCAAACATGATCATGCCCATGTAGGTCATGAAGGTAGAGAGGCCACCGATGCTTTCTTGGGCAATGCTGGTTGAGTTGGTCACAAAGGTTGAGACGAACCAGATGGCCAGCCAGATGGCACCCTGAGCAATGACGGTAAAGAGGGGAATCATGGCAGAGAAGAGCTTGCCGACCGCCCAGTTGTGGTCATAGAGGGTGTCTGAGGTCTTGTCAAATTCATCGATTTGATTTTGCTCTTGGACAAAGGATTTGACGACACGAGAGCCCCGCAGGTTTTGCTTGGCAATGGCGTTGATTCGGTCCATGAGTTTTTGGAAGGCCATAAAGTGAGGCCCCATCCGGCCCATCAGAAGAGCTGTGACAGCGAGAATCAAGATGATCAAGATGACCGTAATCCACCAAAGGCGAGGCAGGGTCGTGATGGAAAGAATCACACCCCCAATCAGGAGGACCGGAATCCGCATGAGGATTTGAAAGACCATGAACATCAGATTTTGAATCTGAGTCACGTCATTGGTCATCCGGACGACGAGGTTGCCAGCGTTAAATTCTTCGACGTTTTCATAAGAAAATGTATTGATTTTCTTATAAGTTGCTTCACGAACATCAGCCCCGATGGCCTGGGCGACGCGGGCTGCAGCTAGCGTGCTGAGGATAGCTGCGACAATCCCGATGCCTGCGACAATCAGGAGTTCAATTCCGTAGCCTGAGACCTTCTGCGACATCTCATGACGCGTATAGGTCGTCGATGAGAGGACGGTCAGGATGTGTTTCATGACTTGGGGTTGGTAGAGTTGGGTACCCGCATAAATGAAGGTGGCGAGGATTGCTCCAAGGACCACCCAGATATGCTTTTTGATGGATTTGAAAATCATGTTTTCCCATTTCCTTTTCTAATATTTCTTCTATTTAAGACTCAATCATTTTAACACTTTCAGGATTTGTTTTCAAATTAAAAATACTAATAGCGTTAATTTATTTTGATGTTAATGATTTTCATACTGAAGAGTCGTTGCGTTCTGGAAATCCGGCTAGCCTCTGTGGGCACGCAAGCAAAGCCCTGCGGGCTTTCATTGCTAAGTGCTGAGCCCTTCGGTCTCAGCACTTGCCTTGGCACAGGGGCTGACCGGATTTCCTCCACTCCACTATAACCTCCTTAATTTTAATTCAAAACAAAACTGCTAGCCAGAGCCAAGGTGGCGAGACCTCCCTGAGTCAGGATAATCTTCTTATCACTGGTAAAACTGCCATAGAGGGCGACCAGGATGATATAAATCAAGAGTAGGCGGAGGATTTCAAGGCCTGAGGCTGAGAAAAAGAGGGCATAGAGCAGGCCCAGGCCAATCAGGCCATTATAGACGCCCTGGTTCTTGAAAAGGGTCTGAACACTGGGCCGGCTGAGTTCTTCTTGGGGCATCTTAAAGACCCGGGCCGTCACCTTTGAGCTAGTCGCAAGGGTCTCTAGGGACATGATATAGAAAAACTCGAGGGCAACGAGCAGGCTCAAAATCATCGTTATATTCGACATCAAAAAGTCTACTTTCTTCTATTATTTGAAGCTGGTCAGCTTTTCTGCTGGGAGACGGGAACTGCCGTGGCCTTCTACGGCTCCCTTGCCGATAGCGATAATCATGACAGGGATATAGCGGTCCTTGTCCATGCCAAAGGCTTCAGCAAGCTGGTCTGCCTCAAAGCCACCGATAGGATTGGTCTCATAGCCGTGGGCACGGGCAATGAGCATGAACTGCATGGCAGCGAGGCTGGCATCGATTTTGACGACATCGTTCATGACCTCTTTTGAAAAGCTTTCATAGTAGGGAATGTAGGCGTCAAGGAGTTGATTCTTCGTTGCTTCGTCCATGTGACCGTCAGCGACGGTCTTGCCGTAGATTTCTTCAGCGTATTCGTAGTTTTTCATGTCGCCAAAGACCAGGACCATGGCTGATGAGGTCTCGTTTTGTCGGGTGTTAAAGCGGACGAGAGGATGGAGGGTCGCTTTGGCCTCGTCTGATTCTGCCACGACAAAACGCCAGGACTGCATGTTGACAGAAGATGGGGCAGTCGTCGCCTCCTGGATCATTTCCAGCATTTCTTCATGTGAAATCTTGTAGTCCTTGTCAAAGACCTTGACGGATTTGCGGTTGAGGGTGATGTCTGCGAAGTCGTTGTTCTTAAAGTTTGAAGTCATTTTGATTTCCCTTAAAAATTCTTAATTTATTAACCTCGCTATTATAGCTTTATCAGCCCTCTTTTTCAAAGATTTGGACCGGAATTTTAATCGTTTCCCAGAATACATTTTTTGCTATAATAAGAACTATGAACAACGAACGTCGAAGAAAATTAAAATTGGCAGAAAAAGGGATTTGGCTATCCATTTCAGCCTATATCCTCCTGTCCATCGGCCAGATTGCGGTCGCTGAGCTGACCCACTCTGAGGCCTTGCGGGCCAACGGTTTTAACAACCTGACCGACATCCTTGGCAACATCGCCATTCTCATCGGCATCCGGATTGCCCGGATTCCTGCCGACGACGACCACGTCTATGGCCACTGGAAAATCGAGTCTATTGCCAGTCTGATTTCTTCCTTCATCATGTTTCTGGTCGGCTTTGAGGTCCTCCGTGAGACCATCATGAATTTCATTGCCAACAAGAACGAGTCTATTGATCCTATCGGTGCCTGGGCTGGTGTCATCTCAGCCATCATCATGTTCTTTGTCTACCTATATACTCGCCAGTTGGCCAAAAGCACCCAGTCTCAGGCTCTTGCGGCTTCTAGCAAGGACAATTTGGCCGATGCCGTGACCAGTATCGGGACGGCCATCGCCATTGTCGCCGCCAGCTTTAACATGGCCTGGCTCGACCATCTGGTCGCCCTGATCATCGGCCTTTTCATTATCAAGACCGCTTATGAAATCTTCAGAGACAGTGTCTTCTCGCTCTCTGACGGCTTTGACGAGAGCCTGATTGATACTTATAAAAATGAAATTGAACAACTTCCTAAAATTAAAAAGGTCAAGATGATTCGGGGACGGACCTACGGCAGCAACATCTTTCTGGATGTGGTCGTCGAAATGTCGCCCGACCTCTCCGTCTTTGAGAGCCATGAGATGACGGAGAAAATCGAGCAGCTCCTCCAAGATAAGTACGAGGTCTATGATACCGACGTCCACGTTGAGCCGGCCGACTTGCCCGAAGAACGCCACTATGCCTCACGTAGCCTCGAGCTCCTCAGCAAGGAAGAAAAGGTCCTCAACCGGCAAAAATCGCAAGAACTCCTGGCAGAAAACTTCCAATTCATTGCTGAAAATGGCCGGATTTATGATAAAGAAGCCTATAAGAAGCTCATGCCAAGGGAAAATCTGGCCCTCCATCATTACGAGGCCCAGCAGGTCAGCAAGAAAACCTTCTTGCTCGAATACCGATACACCGATGGCCACAGCTACCAGGTCAGCTCCATCTGGCGTCGCAATGACAACTGGTACTGCATCCATAGACAGGAGACCGAAATCCATGACTAAGCAAGCTGAAATCATGACCGAGCTGACCGACATTTTTAACAAGAACAACCGCCTGAGAAAACCATTGATGGAAAAAGCTTTTGAGGGCTTGAGTCTCTCTGAAATCGAGGCCCTGGAAATCATCGGCCAAATCAAGCAGGTCAACGTGACCAAGCTCGCTAGGGCCCTCTACATGACCCGGGGGGCGGCGAGCAAAATCAGTAAGAAACTCCTGGCCAAGGGGATGATTAGGGATTATAGCTCGGCTGAGAATAAGAAGGAAATTTATTTTGAGCTGACCCCGCAAGGTCAGGCTGTTAACGACCAACACGAGGGCTTGCATAAGGACTTTCTAGCCCAGGATAAGGTGGTTTTTGATGAGCTGAGTCCTGAGGAGTTTAAGTTTTTAGAGAAGTTTTTGAAGGATTATAATTCGCATTTGGACCGATTGTTGAAGGAAGGCCTGGCTTAGGGCTTTTTTTTGATTGTCCTCAACTGCATAGAAAAAGAGCCCGATTTCAAGGCTCTTTTCTCTCTATACATTTTTAACTTTCTTTGACTTTCTCAGCAAATAAATCCCAATAGCAAACAATACCAAGGAAGGCAACATCATATAAGGTGCCGCACTCCCCCAAAAGGCATGGGAATAAAGGGCAAAGCCCTCAAATCTGATGTCGCTTGGTGCTGTAAAGGGATCGACCGTCATCCCAATGAAGGCTCCGACTATCGCTTCCAGAAATCCTAAGAAAATGAAGGCTAAACCCCAGTTGATATAAGTCTTTTTCATGATATCCCCGCCTTTATATATTAATTTATTAGCTCGCCCAAACGAATGTTTTCGCTTTCAAGATTATAATATCATACTTTTTCATAAATCGCTTAAATAGAAGATTCAAAGCAAGGCAGAACGCCATTCTTAGTCGGATTTTCATCCAAAAAAATCTCTCTAAAACTCATTTAGTTGACAAGGAAACAAAAATAAGTTATACTATATTTGTTTCCGAGGAAACCACAAACAAGAACAACAACCATCTCAAAAAACGAGGTCCACCTATGAACACCAATAAACACGCCCTAAGCTTCGGGCTCATCACTAGCTTCTTGACCGGTCTTGGCTTTACCATCATCTCGCCGGTCGTCCCCTTTATGGTCCAGCCCTTTACTAACAGCCAGCAGCAGGCCCTCATCGTGACTAGCCTAACGGCTGTCTACGCCCTCTGCACTTTTCTGGCAGCTCCCGCCATCGGCAGCCTGTCTGACCGCTTTGGCAGACGGCCCATCCTGATTTTCAGCCTACTTGGCTCTGCCATTGGCTACCTGATTTTCGGCTGGGCGGGCTCCCTCTGGATGCTCTTTGCTGGCCGGATCATCGACGGCTTGACTGGCGGTAATATCGTCGCCCTTTTCGCCTATCTCTCTGACATTTCTGAGCCTAAAGACCGGACCAAGATTTTCGGTTGGGCAGCCGCTGCTGTTGGTGTCGGCACTATCACTGGCCCCGTCATCGGTGGCCTCCTGGCCCAGTTTGGCAACAGCGTCCCCTTTATCTTTGGAGCCCTGATTTCCCTGATCAATATGGCTTACGGTCTGATCGCCATGCCTGAGAGCCTGACTGCAGATAAACGTTTGAGCAGTCTTCCTGCTCGACGGCTCAATCCCTTTACCAGCCTCTTTGACCTCTTCAGCCTGCCCCAGCTTTCCCGATTATTTATGGTCGGCCTCCTGGTCTGGCTCCCTTCAGGGAGCCTACAAGCCATTGTCAGCCAGTTTGCCCTGGACAGCTTTGCCTGGCAGGCGGTCATTATTGGGCTTATCTTTGCCATCATGGGCTTGATGGACATTCTCACTCAGACCCTCGGCATGAAATTCCTCCTCAAGCACTTTAGCGACCAGGACCTCATGCGACTGGCTTTGACTAGCGAGCTCATCGGCTACCTCCTCATCAGCCTCTCTGCCCTGCTCAGCCTCTGGCCTCTCTTTATCCTGGCCATGTTCATCTACGCCTTTGGCGACTCTGTCTTTGGGACTGCCTATAACGGCCAGGTCTCTAAGACAGCGGATGAAAACGACCAAGGCAAGGTCCAAGGTGGCTCTCAAGCCCTCCAGTCACTGGCCCGAGTCGCAGGTCCCCTCCTTGGTGGCGGCCTGTACAGCAGCCTCGGCCACGCCAGTCCAGCTTTTCTCGGCGTCCTCTTCCTTGGCCTTGCCCTGATTACTGTTGCCCTCAATCGCTCAAGCATCTAAGACTCAAAAAAAGCCAGCCTTCATCCTTAGTAGGCCAGCTTTTTTATTTTCATGATTTCTGGTAAAAAAACCATGATTAAGATTGTCCGAATCGGAATTTGTATGAGCAAGGGCAATCGGCTCAAGAGCAGGACCTTGAAAGGCGTGTTATACATGAGCGACAACCAGAAGCTGTTGAGAATCAGGGTTTGCAGGAGCATGATGATGCTAACGATCATCAAGACAAAAAGCCAGTCTCGCCAACTCCTCCGGTCGAGTCGCCTCCGATAAAAAGCCCAGCCGTAGAGCCATCCGACTATGAAGGCTGTGACCGTCATCCCAGGCGAGGAGACTGCCCCACGAAAGAGGACACCGAAGACATCGCCCGCAGCTAAACCCAGCCCCGCCCAAAAGGGACCTGCAATCCAACCAATCAGGCTGTCTGCCAGAAAGCCCGGCGAGAGCTTCCAGAAGCTCGTCCCGATGGTCAGTGACCTGAGGATGACCGAAATGCCGATGAGCACAGCAATAAGGACCAAGTCTCTGACGCTTGGTCTTGTGAAATACTTTTTCATGAGTTACCTCCAATTCAATGGCGAGTAACTGATCTTGAGTTAAAAAATTTCAAAAAATCAGCGGATGCGAGCCTGCACCGCGTCTGCCTCTATCTAACGGCAGACTTCGTCTGTGGACGACATCCCATTCCACAACACTTAACGCTTGGCCCTACTCTGTTTATTCATGAATAATTTTATTTTAGCTTAGTCTCGGGAATCTTGCAAGGCTAGTTTTTTTAGAATTGAGGCTTGGTCGTTCCAGAAAATGGGTGAATATTGCAGTGAGGCCGGAAGCGAAGCCTTACGGCTTCCATTCCTAAGTTTGGAGCCCTATCGGTCTCCAAACTTGCCTATTTTCACTGCGATATTCGCCCATTTTCTTCCACTCCTTCAATCGCAAAAAAATAGCCTGATTTGGAGAATAAGGCAATTCTTCAGGCACAAGTGGAGTGGAGGAAATTCTGAAAAAACACTGTGAGAAAGGCAAATGACGAGACCGCTAGGGATCGGCATTTAGCAATGAAACCGAAGGTTTGCTTGCGGGCCCCACAGTGCTTTTTTCAGAATTTCCGGAACGCAACGACCCAAAACAAGAGAACAAGCCCTCCAACAGGGCCTCCCTATTACAAATTATTAATCTCATCCACCAGCTTCTCAGGCTCTTCTACACCCAAAATCAGCCGGTCTTGCTTCTCAGCCCTTAATTGAATGACAACAGGCTTTTCTCCACGAGTGACGTTATACCAAAAACTCTCGCCGTCTTTAGCAAAGAACCCAGCCCATTTCCCTGGACTCCTCAAACCGCCAGTTCTCCAAACATGTTCGTTAAGAATCCCTTCATCAACCGTCGCTCCAGCGATATGTTCTTTAGGGATTTCAATCCGCTTTTTAAGTGCCCAGAGCCTAAGCCCTTTGGTTCAATGATTAGAGCTGTTTCAGTCCATGAAATATGATTACTTGCCATTTTTCTTACCTCTTTTCTCGTCTTTCATCTCTAGTTTTCCTCTTTCCAGAAGACAAGCCCCAAGCTCTCTCGTAAAGTCTGGCCCCTTGCCTTTTAGATAGGCCTCGAGTTGCTCTCGAATTGCTTCATCTCTCGCCGACAACTCCATCATCGCCACCAAGATGAGCTCCATTGACATTGGATGCTTTTCTTTAGCCATTGCCCTTGCTAGGCTAGCCAGAAAAATTCCCCGCTTACTACCAAAGGCCGCATACAGACTTCCCCGTAAGAGCCCTGTCTCTTCTACCAACTGGTCAAGCGAGCAAGCTTCAAAGCCGTAGCGTGCAAAACACTTGCCTGCCTGCTCCAAGACCAAATCTTCATCAAAACTTTTTCTTCTTCCCATATTTTTAATATAAGCTTTCTTGAACGATTAGTCAGGTATTTTGTTGAATGTTTGTTCAAAAAAGAACAATTCCTCTTAATAGCTGTAACAATCATGTTGGAAAGCACAAGTGGAGTGAAGGAAATTCTAAAAAACGCTGTGGAAAAAGGCAAGTTGGAAGACCAACGGGCTTCCAACTTAGCGATGAAAGCGAAGCTTTGCTCGCGGGCCTCCACAGTGCTTTTCAGAATTTCCGGAACGCAACGACCCAGAGCAAAAAAAAAGCCCTATCCCAGATAGAGCTTCATTCTCAAAGCTTCCCTTCCACAGCAACAATCGCCGCTTCCAGTCCAGCCTTTTGATTTTCAATCAATTTAACACGGGCTTCAATCTGCTTGATGGCCATCTCAATCGAGCGTTTCAGGCCAGGATTGCTGAGTTTTGGCTCAAAGAAGGCCTTGTACTCGGCCAGCTTTTCAGCCGTCTTGAAGTGATTGCCCGGATAGATAACAAACTTGTCATAGCTCATATCGCCACCGAGCTTTTCAGCCAGCCAGTCCCAGTTGGCTGTCTCCCAGGCCCAGGCCGCATCTTGAGAGAAGTCCTTGTTGAGAAGGTAGAGCCATGAAAAGGCGATGTCTTGAGGCTTAACTATGTCTGCATTTTTCATATTGTCAAGGAGCTTAGCTACAGCCTCTTCATCCTTGATGTTGGCCACAGCATTAGCCAGCTCACGCTTGAGCTCTTGCAGGCTGGTCTTGACGTAGAGGTCCATATAGCTATCGACCAGAGCCACATCATTAGCCTGCTTGATTTCATTATTCAGGACAATCGGGCGAATGTCGGCAGGGATGCCGGCCAGATTTTCCTTATGATCTGCAAAGATGCTTCTAGCCTGAGCAATAGCTGATTCGTTTTCAGCATAAAGCGTCCTTGCAAGGACAGTCCCGCGCAGGCTCTCATCGCCTGCAGACTCACCTTCCTGCTTCTTCCAGCCCAGACGGGCATAGTTCTTGGCAAAGAGCTTGCCGACCAGTGATTTATAGGTCGCCTCAAGCTCAGTATCGCTGTCGATAAAGCTGTCAAGCTCGCCCAGGAGCTGGCTGATAGCCGTACCGACGATATAGCTTTCTTCATTAATAAAGTAAGGCAACATCTCAACCACATCAGCATAGCTGATGAGCTCAGCCTTGGCCAGGAGCTTGCGATCTTGGATGAGCTGGAACTTGGTCACATCTTCAAGGCCAGCCAGGTTTTCCAGCAGGTCAGTCAAGAGCTCACCCTTGTAGTCGATGATATAGTGGGCCATGTTGGCATCATTAAGGAAGAGGGCCTTGCCTCTATTAGCTTCCTTGAGGGCTGTAAAGCCAGGAATTTCGACTTTTTCTTCAGAGAGGAGGTCAGGAAGCCCGGTCCAGTTGCTATTGAGCGGGATGTTCCAGAGACGGCCTTGCTCCTTGCCTTCGCCGATGAAGAATTGCTTTTGGCTGAGAACGAGGCTATCGTTAACTACTTCTGCTGTCACGACTGGATAGCCTGGCTGGTTGACCCAGCTGTGCATGAAGGAGGCTACATCCTTACCAGAAGCTTCTGCCAGGGCATTCCAGAGGTCATCACCGACTGTATTGCCATACTGATGCTTGGCAAAGTAGAGGCGGAGGCCTTCAGCAAAGTCCTTATCGCCCAGCCATTTGCGGAGCATGACCATCAGGCGTGAGCCCTTGGCATAGACAATGGCAGGGTCAAAGAGGGTGCCGATTTCGTCAGGATGATTAACATCGACGTGGACAGATTGGACACCATCGGTCGCATCACGATCGAGGGCAAGACTCGCTTCCTTGATAGAGAAAGATTCCCAAACCTTCCATTCTGGATGGATGGCGTCGATGGCCACATATTCCATGTTGTTGGCGAAAGACTCGTTGAGCCAAAGGTCATCCCACCATTGCATGGTGACCAGGTCACCAAACCATTGGTGGGCCAGCTCGTGGGCAATGACAGTGGCCACGTACTGCTTACTTGCTACTGTGGCATTGTTAGGGTCGACCAGCATGCAGACTTCACGGTAGGTGATACAGCCCCAGTTTTCCATGGCACCAGCTGAAAAGTCAGGCAGGGCCACATGCCAGCTGTGTGGCAATGGATAAGGAGTCTGATAGTAGTCTTCGTAGAATTCAATAGATTTCACAGCGATATCAAGAGGGAAATCAAGAACTTCTGGAGCGTGAGCTTTCGTAGAGAATGTCCCTACTTCAACGCCGGATTTTGTCTTGGCTTTTTTGTACTGCATGTCACCAAATACAAAGGCGAGCAGGTAAGAGCTCATGCGGACTGTGGTGTCAAAAGTGTGGATGCCATTTTCATTGCTGACTTCTGGCATGTTGGCCACGATAATGTCGCCTGGCTCTTCGTCAAATTTGACAGAGAGGTCAAAGGTCGCCTTAGCTTCAGGCTCATCGATAGACGGGAAGGCCTGGCGGGCAAAATGGCTCTCAAACTGAGTGCCGACCAGCATCTTCTTGACCCCATCGACTTCGTAGTATGAAGGGTAGATGCCCATCATGTTGTCAGTCAAGACAGCCTCGTACTCAAAGCTGACGGTTACGTCGCCAGCATGGTCGAGCTTGACAGCGACTTCTTCATTTGCTGCATCAAGGCTGAAATCAGCATCTACGCTGAAGGCCTTGACAGAGCTGATTTTCAGGTCTTTGGCATGGAAATAGACCGTGTCGCTCTTGGCCTCGCCATGGATTGCGACCTGACCCTTGAAGGTCTTTGTTTTTCTGTCAATGTCCAGGAAAATCTTATAGTTTTCTGGGACAAAAGTTTCAATGAGACGTTTTACTGCCATTTTCTTGCTCGCTTTCTTTTTTAATCTATCTTTAATTATAACAGAATTCAATACAAAAAACCTCTGCTACTGCCGAGGTTCATCTCTAGTTAGTATTTTAAGAAGCCTGTGTGATAAGCAATCACACCTGATAAGTCCAGTTGTTTCACTTTTTCAAGTGAGGCTTCTGCTTGCTCCATATTCCAAGTCATAGCAGGATTAGAGCCAATCAGTTCACCATTCTGAACATTGACTGCATCACCACCGATAAGGACCTTTGAAGCCAGCAGCAAAGTCAAATTCATCGCCATCCTTAATCAAGTGGTCGACTGGAATAAAGCTTTCTGCAAAACCGTTTTTTAACATGCTGTGGAAGCCTATTTCTGACTCACTAAGTGTTTCACCTGCATCAAGCTTTGCTTCTAGACGAGCAAGCTTTGTCGGCACTAGCTCACCTGTGATGTATACGGCGTCTGTTTCATCTGCATAAAACTCTGCATTAGGAGCAAATTCCTTGAGGGCACGGGCAATCATCAAGCGGCGTTTCATCCCACCAGACAGCATGCGGGCACGGTCGTTCCGCTTTTCCCAGAGCTCCAGCATGCCGAGGTATTTCTCAGCTCGCTCCATGGCAAGCTTGCGGGGCACGCCATAATAACCGGCTTCGTTGACACAGATTTGGAGGACGGTTTCAAAAGGGTTAAAGTTAAATTCCTGGGGCACCAGGCCTAATTGTTGCTTGGCCTTGACCATCTGTTTGACACTGTCATAGCCGAAGACAGAGACTTTCCCTGAGGTCTTGTTGACCAGGCTTGAGATGATACCGATGGTGGTTGACTTTCCGGCTCCATTAGGGCCGAGAAGAGCGTAAAAATCCCCCGCCTCGACGGAGAGATTGATACCCTTGAGGGCTTCTACCCCATTATTGTAGACTTTTTTCAAGTCCTTGATTTCCAACGCTAAATTTTCCATAACGAAAAGTATAACACAAAAAAAGCCCTGGGGCTTTTAATTTGTTTGTTAATTTAATTCGTCAACAGCCATCATGACTTCATCATAGCTAGGCTCATTGCCGATGTTTTCAACGATTTGGCTGTAGACAATCTGGCCGTCCTTAATCAGGTAGACCGCCCGAGCCAGCGTCTCGCCGTCATCGAGCAGGAGGCCGTAAATGTCGCCAAAGGTCCCGTCATCTGAAATCATGTGATGGCCGTCGCCAGCCGCTGCACACCAAGCCCGGTGCTCTTCAGAGCTGTTTTTTGACACAGTCAAAAAGCTGATGCCAGGATGCTTCGCCGCCTCCTGGTTAAAACGCTTGGTCTGCAAACTACAGACCTCATGCGTGATGTCAGGCACCACGCTGATTAAGATAGGGCGCTTAAAGTCTGCCAGACTGACCCGGTGGTCATGCTGGTCAGGCAGGCGAAAGTCTGGGGCAGGTCCGTCTACTTTAGGATTGAGTGCGGCAATCATCTTGCCGTCTGAGTAAATATCAACAGTCATTTTCATACTCCTTTATCTGAGCTTTGCTAGCCGACAGCTTTATTTTAACATGGCCGAAGCATTGAAAATACTGGAATTGCTCATGGTTTTGATGTGAATTTCTCAGAAATAAGACTGGAAGATTTTTGCCCACCAGAGCTAATTGACTTTAGAAAACGGCACGAGCGCAGTGAAAAAAATTATGAAACGGACTTTATGGACGGCTCGTCTAGCTTAGGCCAAAGCTGCTTCAAGTGCTGCCTCATAATCCGGCTCATCCGTAATCTCTTCCAGGACCTCAGCATAGACAATCTCGCCAGCCTTGACCACAAAGACAGAGCGGGCCAGGCGACCCTCGAGGGCTCCAGACTTGAGCAGAAGGCCATAGGCCTCGCCAAAGGCTCCTGTATCTGAGAGAATCGTCATATCGACATCCTCAGCCGCGCACCAGTTCTTCTGCTCTTCAGGCGTATTGGTCGAAATGCTCAGAAAATCCAGCTCCTGGTGGCTGGCCGCCGCCTTATTGAATTGCTTAGTCTGTAGGCTACAGACCGATGTGTTGATGTCTGGGAAAACGCTGATAATCAGGGGCTTAGTCAGGCTAGAGGCCTTGACCGGCTTGCCATTGATGTCTTTGAGCTCAAAGTCTGGGGCCGGACCGCTTGTGACAGGCTCGATTTCAGCCAGGGCTTCTCCTTGAAGTTTGATAAAAGTCATTGTACTACCTCTTTTCTATTGATTAAATTCATTTTACCCTTTTTGAGGCACAAAAAATAATGATTTGATTAGGAATTTTCATTTCCTTCTTTTTTTGCTATAATATGCTTATGAAAACGACTTTTACAGTGACACTAGACGATAAATCCTTACAGCTCAAGCTTTCTAATCAGGCAGAACTTTTTATTCTTGAGCAAAACAATGCCCGCTTTAAGCTGTCAGAAGAACAGATTTTCCTGCTCTTCAAAAAGGGACAGGTCCAGCAGATTGGACAAAGCATCAATCAAATCGGCAAAATCGAGTTTGACCGTGTCCTCCTGATTCGCCCAAGCGACTTTGACCTGGAAAAGGAACAACTTGCCAGTCATCTGGCCAACATGGCTCTTGAGGCAGGCATCAAGCTCAAGAAGGCCCCTGAAGCCATGAAACTCCCCAAAAATCTCTACAACGCGTCTGCCAAGGCGGCTGACGAGATTTTCTCTGTCTGCCAGCCCTTTGACCTCCATCTCGAAAAGAAGAAGGCCGTCTCTCCCAAGGCCCAGCACCGCTGGAAGAAGGCCATCTCTACAATCGAATTTGAAATTCGACACGAGGGCTGTGCCGGCCAGGTCATCTGGGAAAAGTCGACTCAGCTCCGACTGAAGGCCGGTGCCATGCTCCTGCCTGACGACCAGGTCCCCTTGCGAAAAGACGGTAGTCTTAGCTTTACCGGCAAGTTTGCGACTGGCCTCAGAGAGGACCACGCCAACAGCATCGACAAGAAGCACTGGACGACGACTGAGGACATCCTCCTTCGCTCGGTCAATGAACTCGGCCACCTCGTCTATTTTGCCGGCACGAATAGCTGGTTAGAACTCTTTGACGCTGAGGGCAGGACGATTCATGAGTTGACTGTCGTATAAAGTAAAAAAGCACAAGCTGTCTATTCCGAGACTGCTTGTGCTTTTATCTATCTGTAGTCTAACAAATCTATTTTTCAAAGTCAACCAAGTCGCCTTGCTTTGTAATCAGCATCAGTCGCTTTATTCCTTTGAAATGATAAAACTGCTTGCTGACCTCCCGGATAATTTTTCCACTGGGCATTTTGAGGCGACGTGCATCAAAGACCAGATGTGAAGATTGCTTAACAGCACGCCTGAACTGATTTTCAATCGTCCATCTACTGCTTCCTTTGGGGGTCTTTATTTCCCAAGCTATCTCAAGCATTCTAATATCCGGACTCCGAAGCCCTTCAATCCTGCTGGGCGGAATCAATTCGATATCATAGCCCAATTCCGTAAGAAAGACGACTGTTGCCATCTCATGATTTTCAAGGACAACGCCATTTGGCAGAATTTTTCCTTTAGACTTCGCCACCAATTCCCCCTATCGTTCAGACTTGAAAAAACAGGCCAAAATCTCCGCCGGACTCATCCGATAAATCATGCCATCCCGCCCCTCAAGGAGCCGAGCAATCTCTGCCCGCTCATAGGGCAGGCCAATCAGGATCGCCTTAAAATCCTCCAAATCTTCCAGGGCAAAGAAGTCTCCCGTTAGCTCACAGGCATGAATCCGGCCATTTACCAGGCTGAGCTGGACCTCTAGTTGACCTCCCTCAAACTGCTGGACCCTTTTTATGGTCATCTCAACATCAGGATTCTTTCCAAAATTCCAATCCCAGCTCCGCCATTTTTTCTGGGCCAGCTCATCAATGCTCCTGCGATCGGCATCTGTCAGCTCGTAGACCCTCGTCCCCGGCTTCAATAACTCCGCCAGCATCTTCTCGCCAAAGACTTCCGGTGACCATTTGTCGACCAATATCTCTTGAATATTGATGGTCCGGCTTTTGACCGAGCGGATGCCCTTGGATTTCAACTTATAGGCTGGGACATTAAGATATTCTGACATCTTAGACAGGTCGGTCGCATAGAGGAGGGAGCCGTGATGTAGGGTCCGATTATCCCTCGTCGCCTGGGCATTCCCTGAAATCTTCTTGCCGGCCAGGGTCAGGTCATTGCGACTATTATAGTCAGCCGACAGGCCCAGGCTTTGCAGGGCTTTGACAATCGGGTCCATAAAGCGACTAAAGTCAATTTCATCGCTCTGCTCTGGGCTGATAAAACTAAACTGCCAGCCTCCCAAGTCGGTAAATATCGTACCACCACCCGTCTACCGGCGGACTATCCGGACATTATCTCGCTTGACCGCCTCCAGATTAAGCTCTTGATAAGCATTTTGATAACGGCCCAGCATGACGGTTGGCTGGGTCTGCCAAAATAAGAGGACCAGCTCATCCAGCTTTTTTTCCGTCATGAAATATTCTTCGACCGCAAAGTTAAAATAGGGATCCGTCGACCCTGTATTGACGTATATCATTACTTGACACCTACTTGCAGGGCCTCGTGGGCCTTATATGAAGAGCGGACCTGTGGGCCCGAAGCCACAAACTTAAAGCCTTTAGACAGGGCCAACTTTCGATAGTCGGCAAAGTCAGCAAGGCTGATGTATTCCCGGATTTGGAAATGCCGCTCTGAGGGCTGGAGATACTGGCCGATGGTCAGAAAGTCCACGCCCACAGCCCTGGTGTCCTCCATCAGCTGGTCGACCTCCTCCCGTTTTTCGCCTAGGCCAAGTATGATACCAGTCTTGGTAAAAATCTCCGGAGCCTTTGCCTTACAATAAGCCAGAACATCCAGCGTCCGCTGATAGGTTGCCCGGTGGCGAATCTGGGGTGTCAGGCGTTTGACGGTCTCGATATTATGGTTGATGATGTCCGGCTTCGCCTTAATAATGCGATCGAGCGACTTCTGCTCCCCCTTCATGTCTGAAATCAAGACTTCAATCGTTGCTTCAGGCAGTTTTTCACGGACAGCCTTGATGGTCCGGACAAACTGAAAGGCCCCGCCATCTGGCAGGTCATCCCTGGCCACACAGGTAATCACGACATGATTCAGCCCCATCTTATAGGCGGCCTCCGCCACATGTGCCGGCTCATCGACATCGACCGGCTCCATACCGCCAAAGGTCACATCGCAAAAACGGCAATTTCTGGAACAATGCGAGCCCAAAATCATAAAGGTCGCCGTCCCGTTGGCAAAGCACTCAGCCATGTTAGGGCAGCTGGCCTCGGCACAGACCGTGTTGAGCCCGGCATTTTCCATAAGCTGCTTGACCTCATCGACAGCCCCAGCCTTAAAGCGGACCCGGGGCTTGACCTGGGCTTTTGGAGCAGTGTCAATCAGGCTGATTTTGACCTCCGGGCGAGAGCTTTTCTTGCCACAGCAACATCCTCCATGCCCGCAAGCACAATTTTCTGTCATCCTCATCTTCCCTCCTATTTTGGGCTAGACCTCAGCAAGCGCTAAAACATCTCCCTGATGAACCTCATCGCCTGCCTCAGCCTTGATTTCGAGCAGACGGCCAGAAAAATCCACCTCGACCTCAGAAATCGTCTTGCTGGTCTCGACATCGTAGAGGACTTCGCCAATCTCAAAGCTATCCCCTAGCTTTTTATGCCATTCCACAATGGTCCCTGCCTCAGCCTTGGCCGTCAACTGCGGAAAGAAAATCTCTCTTTTCATCCTGTTCTCCCTTATGAATCTGCTTACATGATAAATACTCCTTCATTTTACAATTTTATCCAGCAAATATCTTAGATTTTGACCAGAAAAAAGACCGCCATTTTGCGGTCTAAGACTATCTATACATTTTAATAAAACCAGCCTACTGAGCCGTCAAATAATCATAAAGGCCACCAAGGTCGCCCTCAAAATCTACCGCCTTGCCATCAATCTCAAGCTCCAAGACCTTGAAATTATCAGGATAGAGGGCCTCGTCAGCCAGCTGGAGACTGATAAATTCCTGGATGCTTTCAAATTCATCCTCAATCACTGAGCCCATCGGACTTTTAACCTTAAATTTCATCATGATTTTACCTCCATATCATCAAAGACCAGACTCGGATGGGCGTTGAGCTTAAGGCCTGCAAAATGCTGCTTCTCGAGCTCAACATAGGCCGCCGCTGCAATCATGCCAGCATTGTCCCCACAGAGCCGAAGCGGTGGCACAATGACCTTGACATCTTGAATCTCTGTCGCCAAACGTTCCCTCAGTCCCTGGTTGGCAGATACGCCACCGCCGACAATCAGCGTCTTGACCGGATATTTCTCAAGGGCCAGCTTAGTCTTGCCAATCAAGACATCAAGCACTGCCGCTTGGAAGCTCGCCGCAAGATTGGCCTTGTCTGTGGCCACCAGGTCTTCTCCCTTTTGCTCGGCATTGTGGACCAGATTAATAAAGGCAGATTTCAGGCCTGAAAATGAGAACTCAATCTCTCCAGTCGTCATCATGGCCCGGGGGAACTTGTAAGTGTCCTCGCCCTGGTGGGCCAGCTCATCAATCGGCTTGCCGCTCGGATAGGTCAAGCCCATCACACGCCCGACCTTGTCATAAGCCTCGCCAGCCGCATCATCCCGGGTCTCGCCGACCTTACGATAGTCGCCTTCGCTCGCCACATAAACCAGCTCAGTGTGGCCGCCAGAGACCAGAAGGGCCATGGCAGGGTATTCAATCTCATCGACCAGGCTAGCCGCCATCAGATGGCCGGCCATGTGGTTGACCGGAATCAATGGAATCTTGTGGACCCAGGCAAAGGCCTTGGCTGCCATGACCCCAATCAGGAGGGCACCAACCAGGCCAGGACCTTCTGTCACGGCCACCGCCGTGATGTCATCGGCCGTGACAGCAGCTTCTTCAAGGGCCGCTTCAATACAGATGGTAATCTGCTCGACATGGTGGCGACTGGCCACCTCAGGGACCACACCACCAAAACGCTTGTGGCTATTGACCTGGGAGGCGATGACGTTACTCAGAAGCTCCTTATCATTTTTAAGGACGGCCACTGAGGTCTCATCGCAGGATGACTCAAAGGCTAAAATATATGTATCTTTCATTTTATGCTTCTTTCTTCATTAAAATTGCATCTTCAATCGGATGACTGTAATAATTTTTCCGTTCATGGAAGGCTTCAAAGCCGAGTTTCTTATAAAGTCCTTGAGCTTTTAGATTTGACCGTCGGACCTCTAGGAAAAGCCGGCCCTCAAAATAAGAAAGCTGCTGCATCAGGCTGGTCGCAATGCCTTGGCCCTGACTTTCTGGTCTCACAGCAATATTGGTGATTTCTAGCTCGTCGACCAGCTCGGTCACTGAAAGAAAGGCCTGAAGGCGGTCTGCCTCGTCTTCAGCTAAAAAATAAATGCTCGACGGATTCTGCAAATTGCCCTCAATGACCTGCCTGGTCCAGGGCGAGTTACCCTCATAGACCTCATCGAGCAGGGCAAAAATCCGCCCGGCCAGCTGATCACAGTTTTCCTGGCTGGCCTCTAGCCGCCTAAGCCTGATCATCAAGCGCTTCTTTCTCGTCAGGAGCATCAGACAGGCCCGCCAGTTTCAGGCTCTTGCCCATCAGGACAGCATCACCACCATCATCATAATATGAAGGCAGGATTTTCTTGGTCTCAAAGCCCTGCTTGCGGTAGAGGCCCTGGGCCAGTGTATTGTCCCGCCTGGCCTCTAGGGTCAGCTCCTCCTTGCCCAAGTGACTGGCAATCTTGACCAGTTCTTGAATCATGTGGCTGGCAATTCCCTGTCGCTGGACGCTTGAGCTGACGGCGATATTGGTAATATGGGCCTCGTTGATACGGAGCCCCTGACCAAGCCTCAGACCAATAAAGGCCACGACCTTGCCGTCTTCATTCTCAGCGACCATAAAGAAAGATTGGTTTGACTGAACAATCTCATGGTCAAAGTGAGAAAAGGTCCAGGGCACCTCGCCTTCGTAGACATCACGCTCGATGGCCAGCATCTGGACGATGTCTTCTCGATTGGCCAGGCGATAGATCATCCCGTTTTGACTGCTCTCCAGCTCGAGCTCTTCAATGGCTAAATATTTTCTGGGATTAAAGCCGTTGGACATAGTCCTGAGCTTCGTTAGGATCTTGTTTATCATGAGCCTCGAGCCACTTCTCCTCTGCTTCTACTTTTTTTAGATAATCGGGGGCAAAGGCGTGGATATTGTCCACGACCTCTGCGGTCTCAGCCAGTCTAGCCAGGGCATAGGCACTCGGCAGGACGGCTTCGCTGTCCGTGATGATTTGGTCGTCTTCAAAGCCCGCCTCTAAAATATCTGCCTTAAAGCCAGCCGTCTCGCCTGTAAATACGAGCTTCTGGTCTGGATAGGCTTCTTTCAGCTCTGCCAAAAAGTCACTGAACTTGCAGTGCTGGTCAGGCATGAGGGCATTAGCCCCGTCATATAGGCCAGCATAAGCATTCCCACGCCGGGCATCAATGACAGGAACGACCAAGCCATCCGTCTTCAGGCCACCAGCAATGGCAAAAAGACTTGACATTCCCACCAGCTCCTTATCCATCGACCAGGCCAGCGTCTTTGCGACCGTCACAGCAAGCCGGAGGCCCGTGTAGGAGCCAGGGCCTTTAGCGACGGCAATCCGGTCAATATCGCTCCCCTCCATATCCATCTGGGCCAGCAAAAAATCAATGCTGGTCATCAGGGTCGTGCTGTGATTTTTCTTGAGGTTCAGGCGGATTTCCCCCAGAAGTTTTCCATCTTCTGTGACGGCAATCGCCAGGGCCTTACTTGAGCTATCAAAGGCTAAAATTTTCATTTTTTTATCCACGCTTATACTTGTCTAAATTTTACTTCTAGCCTTTATTTTATCACATTTCGAGAAATTCCTCAGCCTTTCAATTCTTCCTTAATTGTGATAAAATGAAGAAAATATATCGTGAGATAACAAGACAAAAGAAAGGATATGCAGGATTTCCTGCATGGAAACTTATGATTTTCAAAGTATTTTATCAAGAAGACAAGAGTCGCAGCCCACGCCGGGAGACTACTAAATCTCTCTACCTCGACCTCGACGTCAAGACCGAAGAAGACGGCGTCATCAAGGGACGTGCCATCCTCGCTGAAAAAACAGACTATCTAGTGGAATTCATCGAAGCCCTCTCAGACGAAGCTTTTGACTACGAAAAAGAAAACAGTGAAGCAAAAATCACTGAACTTTAATGTGAAATAAGAAAAGGCAGGAAGCCTTTTTCGTCATTTAATAAAATTGAAAGGACAATATGTCAAATCTTAAAATAGCCTCTGAAGAAGTCGCAGTCTATGCTGTCGGCGGACTCGGAGAAATCGGTAAAAACTGTTATGCCGTCGAATATCAGGATGAAATCATCGTCGTCGACGCTGGTGTCATGTTCCCTGAAGACGAGCTCCTCGGTGTGGACTACGTCATCCCTGACTACAGCTACCTGGTTGAAAACGTTGACCGTATCAAGGGTCTCTTTATCACTCACGGTCACGAAGACCACATCGGTGGGATTCCCTTCCTGCTTAAGCAGGCCAATATCCCAATCTATGCTGGGCCATTCTCTTTGGCCCTCATTCGTGGAAAGCTCGAAGAACACGGCCTCTTGCGGGAAGCCAAGCTCTTTGAAATCCATGCGGACTCAACCGTCAACTTCAAGCACTTGAAGCTCTCCTTCTTTCAGACCACCCACTCGATTCCAGATCCTATCGCTGTTGTCATTGATACACCCCAGGGTAAAATCGTTGAGACCGGTGACTTCAAGTTCGACTTTACACCGATTGGTACGCCTGCCGACCTCCACCGGATGGCGCAACTCGGCTCTGAAGGGGTCTTGCTCTTGATGAGTGACTCGACCAATGCTGAAATCCCTATCTTCTCAAACTCTGAGAAGGTGGTCGGTGAGTCGATTCTTAAAATCATCGAAAAAATCGAAGGTCGGGTCATCTTTGCCTCATTTGCCTCAAACGTCTATCGTCTCCAACAGGCCGTTGACGCAGCGGTTAAGACTGGCCGCAAGGTCGCTGTCTTTGGCCGATCTATGGAAAAAGCCATTGTTAACGGGATTGAACTGGGCTATATCAAGGCGCCAGAAGGTACCTTTATCGAGCCCAACGACCTGACCCAATTTGCTGCCCACGAAGTCCTCATCATGTGTACGGGTAGCCAGGGCGAACCTATGGCTGCCCTCTCACGTATCGCAAATGGCATGCACCGTCACATTACTTTGCAAATGGGCGACACCGTCGTCTTCTCTTCAAATGCTATCCCTGGTAACACTTACGGTGTCAATCAGTTGATTAACAAAATCGAAGAAGCTGGCGCTGAAGTCATCTACGGTAAGATGAACAACATCCACACTTCTGGGCACGGTGGCCAGCAAGAGCAAAAACTCATGCTCCGCCTGATCAAGCCAAAGTACTTCATGCCTTGTCACGGTGAGTACCGGATGCTCAAGATTCATGCAGGTCTCGCCCAAGACACTGGTGTGCCTAAGGAAAACTGCTTCATCATGGGAAATGGTGATGTCCTTGCATTGACTGCGGATTCAGCACGACTTGCTGACCACTTCTCAGCTGAAGACACCTATGTCGATGGCTCTGGTATTGGTGATGTCGGAAATGCCGTCCTCCACGACCGCCACGAACTTTCTGAAGATGGTATCGTTCTTGCCGTTACTACTGTTGACTTCAAGAACAAGACCGTCCTTGCAGGACCAGACCTCCTCAGCCGTGGATTCATCTATATGCGTGAATCCGGCGATCTCATCCGTGGTGGTCAGCGAGTCCTCTTTAACGCCATCCGCCACGCCATGCTAGAAGACAAGGCTAACGAAGCCAGCGTCGCCCGTGCCATGCGGGAGGCTTTGAGTCCTTACCTTTATAAGGAAACAGAACGCCGGCCTTTGATTGTGCCGATGGTGATGACACCGGATAAGTAAAGCAATATGAAAAGAGAAGTCTAGAGACTTCTCTTTTTCTTATCTTCCAATCATCGACATCAACTCAACCTCAACATTCCCTGCCAAGGCCCTAGTAATCATACAATTCGACTCTGCCCGTTGAGCCAGCTTTTCAGCCATTTCTAGCTTGGCGTCAGACGTATCCTCTGCCAGCATCAGGTCCAGATTGTGGACGATTTTCTCAACCCTGACGGTCATCTTGCTTTCATCGACGATTAGCTTGGAGTCAACCTTCATCGAAGCGACCTCAATGCCAGAAGCATCCAGCATGGCGGCCAGCGTCAGTGTGAAACAGGTCGATGCTGAAGCCAGCAAAAGGTCGTCTGGGTTGCTCCCCATCCCAGGACCCGAGAGTTCAGCTGGGATAGAGACCTCACGAGACAGATCGCCAATCATCAGCTCGCCGATGCCAGCCCGGCCACCAGGGTGGACGATGCTCGATGTGAATTCGTGTTTCATAAAACCTCCTTTGGGCAGCCTTCCTAAAACTGCCTGATTTTTTTATTTTATAAAAAAACAGACGAATGCCTGTTCTCTTATCAAGATTAAAATGCTTTTGCTGCTGCTTCTGCTTTTGCAACAAAGTCAGCAACGATTTCTTCTGTTTTTTCTGGAGTGTAGGCATGACCTTCAGCAGTGAGAGTCTTGTAGTCAGAACCGATGAAGCCAAAGATTGTTGACATGTAAACAGTCGCAGGATCTTTTTCTTCGTAGATACCACCTTTAGCTTGGAGGTGAAGGACTGGTTTTCCACCTGTAAGTCCTACAGGACCATTTTCAGTGTATTTGAATGTTTTACCAGCAACATTGATTGTATCAACCCATGCACGCAATTCTGTAGGAATCATCAAGTTATAAAGTGGGCTTGCGATTACAACTTTATCAGCAGCGAGGAATTGTTCTGTCAATTCACCGAACCGTGCCAATTTTGCTTTTTGTGAATCTGTCAATTCAGCCCCTTCTCCTGCAAACATTGCTCCAAGAAGTTCTGCGTTCAATGTTGGGATTGAACCATCGAATACATCAAGTGTTTCGATTTCGTCATTTGGATGAGCGGCTTTATAGCTTGCTACGAAAGCGTCAAGACCTTTCAATGAAACTGAAGTTTCTGAAGTGAGTGGATGGCCTTTTACAACGAGTAATTTAGTCATAATATTTCCTTTTATTCGATAAATTTGCTCAGTGCTTTTACATTCTAACAGAAAAACTTTGGCAGGTCTAAGGATTAGTTTGTGAAGTTTGTGAAGCACTCCTGCTGATTCGTTTCACTCCAGAAAAGCCCCGTTCTTACTATGGGCCGCAAGCAGACCGCTTTGCGGTCTCATTGCTAACTTTTGAGCCCTTTGGTCTCAAAAGTTACCTTTTTCATAGTAAGAGCGGGACTTTTCTTGCGTTCCACTTAGACTAATATCCTTATTATTCAAGCACTTAATGCAAGAAACTTTCTTTAGCTACGAGTGAAATGAAAGAAATCCCACAGAAAGCCGTGAACTAAGACAAGTGGCGAGACCTTATGGGCTCGACACTTAGCAATGAAAGCCAAAGGCTTTGCTTGCGTGTCTCACAGCATCTTTGTGGGATTTCTGTAATGAAACGGAACTCAAAAGCAGGTTTTTCATCAAACCGTCTTCTTTGCCTTCCGATTCCCCAGCATTCTCATAAGGCTGAGAATCCAAGTGATGATAACCAAGACCAAGCTGACAAAGAGGGAGATATGCATGCCGTCTAGGAAGAGCTTGGGCTGGCTGGCGATATAGGTCGTGATGTGACGGCCGGCGAGGCTAGACATGGCAAAGAAGAGGGAGATTGTCGCTAGGCTCGTCCCCAAGACAAAGGCGATGTTACGGGCCAATGAATTGACAGAACCTGCGATGCCGAGGTATTTCTTGTCGACAGTTGACATGACCAGGGCATTGTTAGGACTTTGGAAGAAGCCAACAGAGAGGCCGTGGAGGGCGAGGGCTGCGATGACAAAGCCATAGGGCGTATTTCCACTAATGGAAAGATAACCCAGCTGGGCAATGATAATGCCTGAAATCCCAATGAAGGTAATCAATTCCTTATCATACTTATCAGAGAGGACACCTGAGATAGGGCTTGAGATTAGCATAGCGACGGGATAGGCCGTCATCATGAGACCTGCAACACCGGCAGACAAGCCGTGGTAATCCTGCAGGAAGAAAGGCATGAGGATATTCACAAACATGGCGGCTGTAAAATTCAGCATGGCTGTCAGGACAGAGAGCGAGAAGAGCTTGCTCTTAAAGATGCCTAGGTCAATCAGGGGCACAGACTTGCGATTTTCTGTCCGGATAAATAAGACAAAGAGAATCACCGCCAGGATAATCGCGCCAATGACGAAGGGATTGCTCCAGCCTGCGATTTGACCGTAATTGATGCCCAAAAATAGGAAGACAATCGTCAAGGCCATCAGGGCTGAACCTATAAAATCGACCTCCTGGACAGAGCCCTTGGCCTTTTCTTTTGGCAGGGCATGAGAACCCAGGAAATAAGCGATAATACCGACCGGGACGTTGATCCAGAAGATGTAATTCCAGCTGGTAATCTGAAGAATTAGACCACCAATGGCAGGGCCTGCAATCGAGCCAACAGAGACAAACATGGAGTTAATCGCCATGGCACGGGCACGGGTCTCAGGCGGAAAGATTTGAGCGACCAGGCCAAATGAGGTGGCCATAAACATCGAGCCACCGACAGCCTGCACAATCCGGGCAAAAAGGAGGAAGGGCAGGCCCCAACCAAGATTGATTCCGGCCAAAAAGCTACCAATCGTAAAGATAATGGCACCGGTCCGGAAGACATTGGCCTTGCCCAAAAGGTCGCCCAGCCGGCCAAAAATCAGAATGACGGCTGAAATCACAATCAAATAAATCGTGACCACCCAGGTAACCTGGGCCAGGCTCACCTGAAGCTCACGAGACATGGTCGGCAGGGCGACGTTGACAATCGAGCCGTCCAGCGTCGACATAAATATAAAAATCCCGATGGAAATCAGGGCTAAAATCCTATTTTTTTGCATCTTAAATTAAAACTCCTCTTCTTTCAATACAGTGTTTTGAACCCTCTTGACATCCTCTAAAAAGCGGAGGACCAAAGCTTTTTCTTTTTCAGTATAATGGTCAAACAGCTCACGCTTTTGGTAGGCGTCTGCCACTTCGTGCATGGCATCGTGGACAGCCGCCAGCTTCCAGCCTTGATCGGTCAGGCGGTAATAGATTTTCTTCTTGTCCTCTGCCAGCTGGTAGCTGGCAATCATCTCAGATTCAAGAAGGGCCTGGGCCGCCCGGCTTACGCCACCTCGAGTGGCATCCAGGACTTCAGAGAGCTCTCGGCCTGTCATATCCCCAGTCGTCAGGCTCGAGAGGATATGATAACCCAAGATAGAGAGACCTTTGGCGACTGGCCTCATCTCAGGAGCAAGGTGCTTGAGGATCCATTCCTGCTCATTGTTTTTCCCTGAAAATTGAAACTGTCTGAGCATGCTGGCCAGGCCACGATTTTCTTCAGTGATCATCTTGCTCCTCCTTTGACTTTTGTTGACAGTCAACATTATACGATTATTTTTGTTGTCTGTCAACAAAGGGGAATTGAAAAAGAGCTTTCGCTCTCTCGGGATAACTAAACTTCTCAGTGGAGTTGGCAAACCAGAAGGGAAAAAGCTGGTACGAGTGAAGTGAAGGAAATTCTAAAAAAAACACTGTGAATAAAGGCAAACGGCGAGACCGTTAAGGCTCGCCGTTTAGCAATGAGACAGCAAAGCTGGCTGCTTGCGGCCTCACAGTGATTTTTTCAGAATTTCCGGAACGAAACGGGCCTTGAGCCCTGGCATTGTCTAAAGAATATCTACCCCGATCAAAGCAAATCCCCAAACTCCGCATCCTGTTGCTCTTCTTCCTTATCCCAGTTTTCGCCTATGATTTTAGAAATCATGATACCTTGCACGGCCCGCTCTACCATGCCTTCAACGTCTAGGCGCTCTTCGTAGGCGATGGCGTTTTCCAGCTTTGGATTGGTCTTTGGTGCCTTGGGAGCAAAGACGGTACAGCAGTCTTCAAAGGGCAAGATAGAAAGATTAAAAGTATCGATTTTTTCAGCGATGTCGATGATTTCAATCTTGTCCATCGTCACGACGGGCCGGATGACTGGCGTGTTGGTCACTTCATTGATGACGCTCATAGAGCCCAGGGTCTGGCTGGCTACCTGGCCCAGGCTTTCGCCGTTGATGATGACCTTGCCCTTTCTTTCTTCACGAATCTTATCGACCACCCGCATCATAAAACGGCGGGTCAGGGTCATCAGGTAGGCTTCTGGAGCCTTGGCCTTGATTTCTTCTTGGATTTCCGTAAATGGAACCTCGATGAAAGTAATCGCACCGCCAAAGGCTGTGAGCTTGGCCGTCAGGTCTTTGGCCTTCTTCAGGGCACCTGGCGAAGTATAAGGGGGGCTAGCAAAGTGGACGGCCTCAATCTCGACCCCACGCTTCAGGGCAAGATAGCCAGCAACCGGCGAATCAATCCCACCTGAGAGCATGAGATGGCCACGGCCGGCGGTCCCGACAGGAAGGCCAGCTGCAGCCTTGATGGTCTCAAAGCTGAGATAAGCCGCTTCAGGCCGGACCTCGACTCTGAGCATAATGTCAGGCTTTTTCATCTGGACCTTGGCATAGCCAAAATGATCAAAGACCGTATTGCCCAGCTCCAGATTGAGCTCGGTCGAATCCAGCTCAAAGCTATGGTCACTTCGCTTGGCCGCAATCTTGAAGGTCATGCCTTCCTTATATACCTCGCTCATAAGCTTGACAACGGCTTCTTTCAAGGCCGGCACCGACTTTTCGACCTTCAGCGAAGGTGAAAAGGTCTGGATGCCAAAGACCTTGATGAGCCGGTCGGCCACGGTCTGATAGTCTGTTCCATTTAAGAAAATATGGGTCCGGTCACGTTCGGCCTTGATGCCGAGCTGGTCTAGGTCAGCCAAGACTTCACGAATATTCTTTTCCAGTCGCTTGATAAAGAAGCTCCGGTTTTTTCCTTTGGTTGACAGCTCGCCGTAGCGGACCATCACTTCATCGTATGCTAGCATGTTATTTCCTTTATTATAATAAAAGTTTAATTAAAATTACCGCCACAATCACCTGAAAGGCAATCGTCGCAAAGCCGTAGAGCATGAGCTTCTTACCAGCTTTTATAAACTGTATCAAGTTAAGCCTTAAGCCAATCGCAGCAAGGGCAATGGTCTCACACCAAGAGCTCAGAAAATGAGCTAGCTGAGAGACAGCCTGGGGGAAATGCAGGAGGCTATCGCCAAAACAGAGGACGATGAAGCCAATCACATACCAGGGCAGAAAGCTGTTCCGCTTGAGGGGGACGGCTCCTGAAGTGTTTGTCTCACCCTTTTCATCCCGCTTGCGGAGGTAGGCAAAGAAGAAAATCACAGCGACCAAGAGAATAATCCGCATGATCTTGAAGAGGGTCGCCGTGGTCGTCGTCTCTACATTGACAATGGTCGCCGAAGCCACCACCTGGCCGACCGACTGGACCGTCCCACCAATCAAGGCTCCCCGCAAGAGGTCTGAAGCCCCAAAAATCCAGGTCCCCAAGGCCGGCAGTGCCAGCATGAGGACTGTCCCCATGAGATTGACCATGGTAATGGCCGTCCGCCGCTCTGTGATGCTGGCTCCAACCACTGGCTCAACCGCCGCAATGGCCGAGGAACCACAGACCGCATTCCCGGCCGCCATGAGCTTGGCATCATTTTTAGAAAAGCCGAGCCTTTTGCCCATGAAAAGGACAAAGGCAATGGTCAAGACCATCTGAATGATGATGAAACCGACACCGTTCAATCCCAATTTCTCAATGGTCTCAAAGGTCACCGTCGCCCCCAAAAACATGACCGAGAACTCGAGGAGCTTCTTCTCAGACCAGGCTGTACCTGTGTCAAGCTGGGGCTGATGGAAGTAGGCATTGCCCAGGATAATCCCCAGCAAAATCGCAAGGGTTGGTGCCCCAAGACCTTTGATGAGGTAGAGGTTGATAAAGTAAGCTATGAGGGCAACTACTAGGGATAGTCCTATCCCTAGCCAGTCATTTCGCTTTGGCATTTTTCTTTTTCTTCCTATAAAATTTAACTTTTATATTATAGCATAAATTTACTAGCTTGCAGCTGGCTGATTTCCCTTCGGGACTGGGGATGTTTCTAATAATGGCTGCTCGGGGCTTGCTTGGCTAAAGCTTTTGAGACAGCAATGCGATCAAAGAGAGTATTGAAGTCCAAAAGCTTCCACGCAAGGTTGCAGATAAAGAAAGCGGAACTTTTGATAATCTCACTCATAGAAAATCCCCCCCAAGGGAACAAGCCCGCCTGCAAGGCAAAAAAAGCAGGCCACAGCCTACTTCTTCAAATGATAGTTATAACTAGCAATAATAATATCCTCATGTGCGTTCAGATAATAGCGCAGACGAAGACCGGTCTGGTTGTGGAGGCCTTGTTGCCATGGCTTGGCAGGGATGAAGGTCGGCACAAGGACCGTTGTGGTGTAGTTGCGGGCCTTAGCTTCCTTGCTGGCCAGCTTAATAAAGCGGACGGCTGGTGTGATGATTGACCGGTAGCTGGTCCGGATGACGGTCAGGTGCAGGTCTGGGAAGGTCCGTTCAAACTCTTCTTCGATTTCCTGTTCCTTAGCCGTGTTTTCCTTGGTCGAAACGTGGAGGGCAATCACATAATCCCCGATAGAGCGGGCGTAGTTGATGGCTCCGACGTCGACATTGGTCACATTACCAACCAGGACAATCACGGTGTTGCCATCAAACTTATGCTCAGCGACCTCGTCCCGCAGGCGAAGCTGCTCAGCCACATTGACATAGTGGGTGTGGAGGCGGACAAAGGCGAAGATCAGGACTGGCAAGACGATGAAGAAGGGCCAGATTTCTGAGGTTCTAAAGATGACCAAAATCAGGACAATCACAAAGGAGATGATCGATCCCAAGATGTTAAAGCCAGCCTTGGTCAGGAATTTGTTGCCCAATTTCTTTCGCCAATGCACAACCATGCCGGCCTGGGCCAGCGTGAATGGCGTGAAGACACCAATCGCATAGAGGGGAATCAGGCGTTCTGTCTCACCATTGAAAATGAGCAAGAGCAGAATCGCACCTACTGCCAGGCTGATGATCCCGTTTGAATAACTCAGACGGGCGCCACGGCCGGTAAACATGTGAGGCATGTACTTGTTCTTGGCCATATTGTAGGCCAAAATAGGAAAGGCTGAATAGCCGGTATTGGCGGCCACTGCCAAAATCAAGGCCGTCGAGAACTGGAAGATCAAGAACATGACCTGACCGACCGGCCCTTGACCAAAGACAGACTGGGCGACCTGGGCGATGACGGTCACTTCAGACATTGGCCCAACCCCGAGCCAGTAGGCCAGGAAGGTCACACCACCAAAGAAGACGGCCAGAATCAGGCCCATGGTAATCAGGGTCAATGAAGCATTGCGTTCCTTCGGCCGTTTGAAGAATGGCACGGCGTTTGAGATGGCTTCCACCCCTGTCAGTGATGAGGCACCGGTAGAGAAGGCCTTAAGCAGAAGGATGACACTGACACCTGTCACGGTCGCCCCGATATGGGTCGGTGCATGATAAGGCAGAGTGCCCGTCAAAATCCGGAAAATCCCTACCCCCAAAAGAATAAAGGTCGATGTGATGAAGGTATAAACCGGGATGACCAGGAAGGAAGCAGATTCCCTCAGACCCCGCAAGTTCATAAACATCAAAATCAAGGCCAGGATGATGGCAATCGGCAGATTAAAGCGGTAAAGCTCTGGAATGGCTGAAGTAATCGCTTCAGCACCAGCCGCCGTTGATACGCCGACGGTCAGCATGTAGTCGACCAAGAGCGAGCCACCAGAAATCAGACCTGGAATGGTCCCCAGATTTTCTGTCGACACCAGGTAGGCCCCACCCCCTGAAGGATAGGCGTGAATGACCTGGGTATAGCTGGCAATCAAGGCCAGCAAAAGGATCAAAATCACGCCCGCAATCGGAATCGAATACCAGCTGGCTCCAATCCCTACTGTGACCAGGACCAAGAGAATCTGCTCGGTACCATAGGCGATAGATGACAGGGCGTCAGACGACAGCATGGCCAAGGCCTGAAAACGTCCCAGGAGATGGGAGTCGTCAGACGTTGTCTTTAAGGGTTTTCCGATTAAAACCTCTTTAATATTTTTCAAAAGATCAGCTCCTATATTTGCTAAAAAGAATGCTAGAAATATTATAACACTTTTTCCTAAAAGTATAGCCAATAACATCAAGGAGAAGGCCTGTTCTTTCAAGAAATCTGAGAAAAATATCCGGCCGGCTCGCCTCCCCCTCCATGGCAGGATTCCCCAAAATATGTTAAAATTGATACGATAAATATCTATTATAAAGGGGAATTAAATTGGCTGAAGTCATTGAAGAATTAAACGACCAAATGAAGGTCCGTCGTGAAAAGATGGAAAAACTTCGTGAAGAAGGGATTGATCCTTTTGGTCATAAATATAGCCGGACCCACAACTCTGCTGAGCTCCACACAGCTTATGATGAAAAAACCAAGGAAGAGCTCAATGAAATGGGCTTGAAAGCGACCATCGCTGGCCGGCTCATGACCAAGCGGGGCAAGGGGAAGGTCGGCTTTGCCCACCTCCAAGACCGCGAAGGTCAAATCCAGATTTATGTCCGCAAGGATGAAGTCGGCGAAGAAAATTATCAGATTTTTAAGACAGCTGACCTGGGCGACTTCCTCGGTGTCGAAGGCGACATCATGAAAACAGACATGGGCGAGCTTTCTATTAAAGCGAAGAAACTCACTTTCTTGAGCAAAGCCCTGCGTCCATTGCCTGAAAAATTCCATGGCTTGACGGATACTGAAACACGTTACCGTAAACGTTACCTTGATTT
Source organism: Lactococcus termiticola (assembly GCF_003116835.1). Classification (GTDB taxonomy): domain Bacteria; phylum Bacillota; class Bacilli; order Lactobacillales; family Streptococcaceae; genus Lactococcus; species Lactococcus termiticola. Next base: position 225,444 of record NZ_BFFO01000001.1, read on the forward strand.
AATTTCAAACAAGGAAAGCTTTGACCGTTTTGTGACACGTTCTAAAATCATCAGCGAAATCCGTCGCTATATGGACGGACGTGGTTATCTTGAAGTCGAAACACCTGTTTTGAACAATGAAGCTGGTGGTGCTGCTGCCCGTCCTTTCTATACTCACCATAATACACTTGACATCGATATGGCCCTCCGTATTGCGACTGAGCTTCACTTGAAACGCTTGATTGTCGGTGGTATGGAAAAGGTCTACGAACTTGGCCGTGTTTTCCGTAATGAAGGCATGGACCAGACCCACAATCCAGAATTTACGACGATGGAGTCATACGAGGCTTACGCTGACTTTGAAGACATCATGGACCTGACTGAAGGCATCTTCCAACACGTCGCTAAGGAAGTCGTTGGCAAAGACGTCATCGAATACGCTGGCAAGGAAATCAACGTCGGTGGTAAGTTTAATCGGATCCACATGGTTGACGCCATCAAAGAAGTTTCTGGCGTTGACTTCTGGCCTGAAATGAGCTTTGAAGAAGCTACCGCCCTGGCTAAGTCCCACGACATCTACGTTGAAAAGCACTTTACGACCGTCGGCCATATCATCAACGAATTCTTTGAAAAATATGTCGAAGAAACATTGATTCAGCCGACCTTCGTCTACGGCCATCCAAAAGAAATCTCTCCACTGGCCAAGATGAACGCTGAAGACCCTCGCTTTACCGACCGCTTTGAGCTCTTTATCAATGGTAAAGAATACGCCAATGCCTTCTCTGAGCTCAACGACCCGATCGATCAGCTCGAACGCTTCGAGGCCCAAGCCAAGGCCAAAGAACTCGGCGACGACGAAGCCACCGGCGTCGACTACGACTACGTCGAAGCCCTCGAACACGGCATGCCACCAACAGGTGGACTCGGCATCGGTATCGACCGGATGGTCATGCTCTTTACCGGGACTGAGACGATTCGGGATGTGTTGCTTTTCCCTACGATGAAATAAAAAAGTCGGGCCACCCCGACTTTTTCTTTTCTCGCAGAATGCTGTTAAGACTATCATTCTGAAAAAAAGAAAGCCTAGCCTCAGAAAAGGCTTAGAGCCTATCGCCTCTAACAATATAAGTACCATAAAAAAGACCTCCCGGCACCGCCAGAAGGTCTTTTTCCTATTACTTATCCCGACTCAAATCCACCTTTTCCAGCGGAATAATCTTCGTATTATACTTCCACTTATAACCCAGATAAAGCAGAACAAAGATTGGCAGGGCCGCATAGATGGCCAGGGCTTCTCCCCAGCGAGCACTGAAGAGCTGGCTTGGGTCCAGCAGGAGGGCGATGAAGACCGTCATCATCAAGGCAATCAAAGGCCCAAATGGGAAGAGCTTGGCCTTATAAGGCAGGTCGGCCAGGTCCTTGCCCTGGGCCAAATAGGCCCGGCGGAAGCGGATGTGGCTGATGGAAATCCCCAGCCAGGCCAGGAAGCCAGTCAGGCTTGAGACGTCGACCAGGAAGAGATAAATCTGCGTTCCGAAGATCCCCGTCAGAAAGGCGATGAAACAGATGATCGTCGTCACGATCAGGGCGTAGACCGGAATCCCATTTTTTGCTGTCCGGCCAAAGACCCGAGGAGCACCGTGCTCCTGCCCCAGCGAATAAAGAATCCGGGTCGATGCGTACATGACCGAGTTGGCACTAGAAATTACTGAAGTCAAGATGACAGCGTTCATAACACTGGCTGCCAGGGCAAAGCCGATGTTTTTGAAGACTATTGTAAAGGGGCTCATGACCGCAGTAGATTGCGGGTTCAAAAGTCTTGGGTCCTTCATATTGATGATCGCTGCAATAATCACAATCGCAAAGATGTAAAAGAGGAGTATCCGCCAGAAAATCGAGTTCATGGCCTTGGGAATGCTTTTAGATGGGTCTTCAGACTCGCCAGCCGTCACGCCCAAAAGCTCCGTCCCCTGGAAGCTAAAGCCTGCAATCAGAAGGACACCCGCAAAGCCAGCAATCCCGCCAGCAAAGCCGTGGTTACCCTCGGTCAGGTTTTTCACGACGTCAATATTGCTACCAGAGCCAAGCAAGCCGACAATAGTCAGAATCCCTACCGCCAGGAAAATCACGATGGTAATGACCTTAATCGTCGACAGCCAGTACTCGGTCTCGCCAAAGGCCTTGACAGCGAGGATATTGACCAGGAAAATGAGAATCGTCGCAATCCCTGAGAAAATCCAGGCCGGCACATGAGGAAACCAGAACTGGGTAATAAGCCCAGCCGTGGTCAAATCGACCGCAATCGTGATGGCCCCGTTGAGCCAATAGTTCCACCCCAAGGCAAAGCCAAAGGCCGGGTCAACATAGCGCCCACCATACTCAGCAAATGAGCCAGAGGTCGGGAGGTAAGTCGCCATCTCGCCCAGCGACGTCATGACAAAATAAACCATGATGCCGACAAAGACATAGGCCAGCACCGCCCCCCAAGGACCAGCCTGGCTAATGGTCGCACCCGAGGTCAGAAAGAGACCGGTCCCGATGGTCCCCCCCAGGGCAATCATCGTGATGTGGCGTTGCTTGAGGCTCCGCTTGACTTGATTGTTGTTGTTTTCCAATATTATTACCTATCACTTTTTGTTATTTTATGTCACATTTGAGACTCTACCATTTTATCATTTTATGAAGCAAACCGCCATAGGGGCCGACTCATTCACTAAGCTTGCCAGGCCAGACATTACGGCCAAACCATTTTTGAGAAATCTGAGCAAATTGGCCATCTTTGACAAGCTTATTAATGCCTTGATTGATTTTATTCACTAATTCCTTATCGCTCTTTCGAGCCCCAACGGCAGAGGGTTCTACGCCATAGTCAAGAAGGATACGGCTATAATCTTTCGTCAAGCCTTTTTGATTCAAGTAGTAGTCTGCATAGGTCTGGTCGATGAGGACCCCATCAATCCGTCCATTTTGCAGGTCAAGCAAGGCCTGGTCAAAGTTGCTATACTGGCTAATGGTCTTTCCTGCCAGATAGTTCTTCAAGACCTTGGGTTGGTCGTTAAAATCAGAATAGCCTGATGAACCTGCTTGCACACCTGCCGTCTTCCCCTTCATATCTTCGACTTTAGTGATGTTAGAAGATTTCTTATTGAGAATTTCCTGCTTGCTAGCCATGTAGGGTTCAGAGAAGAGCACTTGCTGTTCACGCTCCTTGGTAATGCCATAGCCATTCCAGATGAGGTCAATGTCCCCCTTCTTGAGCTCTGCTTCTTTCATAGACCAATTTATCGGTTGCCATTTGACCTTGATGCCGTATTCTTTGAAAACTGCGTTGGCGAGGTCGATGTCAAAGCCCTTGTTAACGCCATCCTTGTCTTTGAAGCCCATGGGAACAAAGGTATTATCAAAGCCAATCGTGATAGACTTGCTCTGCTCAGCCCTCTGCCAGGTGTTTTGACGAGGACTTGATGAGCTTTTGCCACAGGCAGAAAGACTCAGAGCTGCGACGATGCTAAGACTGGCGATTGCGATTTTTTTCATTAGATTCATGTTCATAGTCATTTTTCCTTTTCTTTTTTAATTTCTTGGATTCACTTGTAAAATTCTGTCTGCGACCTTTTCAGCAAAATCCATATCGTGGCTTACGACGATCTGTGTGGCCCCTCCTGCTTTATTTGCCAGGATCATCTCGGCGACCTGGTCCCTAAGTTCAGGATCCAAGGCGCTGGTCGGTTCATCATAACAAATAATTTCTGGGTCAATCATCATAGCCCGGGCCAAGGCCACCCGTTGCTTTTGTCCGCCGGACAAGGCATAGGGGTAAAGCTCAGCTAATCCCGATAGTTCTAAGGACGCAAGCGTCGCTCCTGCTTTTGCGACGGCTTCTTTTCTTGGAAGCTTTTGAGTCTTGACGGGGCTGAGAATCAGATTTTCCATCACTGTCAGATGCGGAAAGAGCTGAAAGTCTTGAAAGACAAAGCCCAGGGAGGCTTGGCTGAAGCTCTGATTTTTTATCTTATAGACTTCGCCCTTCAAACTGATTTCTGCCCAATCAATGCTTTCAAGGCCCGCCAACATCCTAAGCAAGGTCGTTTTACCCCCACCAGAAGGGCCAACAATGGCAAGAATCTCCTGCTCTTTCAGTTCTAAACTAAAGTCTTCGAAGAGGACCTTCTCCTGAAATTTTTTATTTAATTTTTCTATTTTTAACATCTTATACCTCACTTATAATAGCTAAACTGCTTCTCGACCTGCTTAGAAATCAAGGTCAAGAAACCGATGAAAAGCAGATAAAACAGACCTGCAAGGAACATAGGAGCCAAGGTAATGTCCCGGTTCATGGCCGTTTGTGCAGCCAGCGTCACATCGAAGAGGCCAACGATATAGACCAGCGAGCTATCTTTGACCAGATTGACAACTTCATTCATCACACTTGGTAGGACGATTTTAGTCACCTGTGGGAGAATGATTAAACGGGCTGTCTGCCAGGGACTAAAGCGAAGGACCTGGGCTGCTTCATATTGCCCCTGGGGAATGGCTGCAATCCCACCTCTGAAAATCTCAGCGAAGTATGCGGCATAATTAAGCACAAAGGCAATAAGACAAGCAAAGAGGCGGCTCTGGATGTTGAGTCCAATCATCGGCAGGCCATAATAGACCGTGATGATTTGTAGGAGCAAGGGCGTCCCCCGCATGACCCAAACATAGAAATGCATGAACCAGCCAATGACCGGTAGTCTCAGGAGATAGGCAAAGAGGACGCCTAGCGGGATAGCAATAACTAGCGTTATGATGAAGACTTGCAGGGTCAGGACAAAACCCTGAGCAAGCTGTGGGATAATTTCTAAAAGATAAGACATATTGTTCCTTTCTTTGATAAGATAGTCCGAATATTCAGACTGTCAATGATAAGCAAAAAGCCCTTGTGCTTCATTATTTTTTTGAAAAATAATTTTACAAAGGCAAGTACGGACAAAAACTATACAAAAAGACCGGCTGTCTTTTACAACCGGTCTTTCAGAAAGAATCACCGGCATAGATACTTGAGCGTACTCTAAAGTTGTATCTATACCTCATGTATGACACAACTTTTATCTATGCAAATGATGGTGACGCATTTGGACAAAGTTCATGGTGATTCCCCTTTCTTGATTTTTTTACTATTATAAACCCTTTTTTCAGATAATGCAAGCCAGAGCTAAAATCCCCGCCATCGGATGAGGAGGGTCCAAGGACGGGAATCTAGTATATTTGCTTTATATAAGGCTTAGCGTCTGAAGGTAAGCTTTTCGCCAGCATTATTAGTGCCTACCAGGTAGCCGCCTTCTACTTTTAGGTTCATCCATTTTTCTTTAGATTTTGGCTTGCCAAGGATGTCACGGTCAACACCCTTGAAGTTGTTGGGAATGGCCCTTTTATTGATATTTTTTGAAAAAGTGACCGGGGGACTAGAGCTCGGAGCATCCTGGCTAGGCAGGCCTGGACTGGGCGTGACTGGGCTAGGAGCTTTCGGCTCTGTTTTCGTTGTTTCCTGCTCGCTGGAAGTTGCCTGCTTGCTAGGCTGGGCCTCTTTTTCATCTGGCTTTACTTCATTCTTTTCTTGTCCTGAAGGTTTTTCAGGCTTATTTTCTTTGTCTTTTTGAGGAGCCGATTCCTGGGGAGTCACATCAGCTGTGGGCGTTGCTGTCGTCGACAAGCCGTAACCAATGTCTGGCCCTGAGAGTAACAGGGCAACCGTCACGGTGAGTGACATGCCTCTCGCCAACCAGCAACACTTTGTTTTTTCTACTTTCTTTGTAATTTTTTTCTTCATCATTTTATTTACCAAACCTTTTCTTAATACAAGGATATAAGATTTTGGAGGCTGATTTTAATTGTTTTCAATATACTTAACAAGTGTTTTCTTTTTTGTCTTTTTTAGGATTATTGGGGATGCCTGACATTATCCGCGCATTTTCGGGCCTTTTCCAGGCATGAGGTGTGTGCTATAGGCACTCAATTCTCACTGCGACTAGCTTCAACCTTGCTCCATTAAGCAGGTAATACCAGCATTCTGCGTGAGAAGAAAAAATGCTCCCCTGTGCATTTTCGGGATTCTTTCCAGTTATGAAGTGCGAGGCTTCGACTGATGCTATAGGCTCCCAATTCTCACTGCGACTAGTTTCAACCTTGCTCCATTAAGCAGGTAATACCAGCATTCTGCGTGAGAAGAAAAATGAACACTGTGCATTTTCGGGATGCTTCCCAGTATGAGGAGCGAGGCTTCGACTGATGCTATAGGCTCCCAATTCTCACTGTGACTAGTTTCAACCTTGCTCTATTAAGCAGGTAATACCAGCATTCTGCGAGAGAAGAAAAAATGCACACTGTGCATTTTTTTGATACAATATAAGCATGAAAAAAAATAACGTAATCCTCTTATCGATCATCGGAGTCCTGGTTGTCGCCCTGGCGGTGGTCTTGGTTATCTTTGCCAATCGTCCTAAGAGCGACAACAGCTCTACAACTCAGACCGAGCAGACGGCTTCTCAGACGACAGGCTCAAGTAGCCAAAAGAGTCAGGCTGAACTTGATAAGCTGGACCTGCCTCAGCTGTCAAGCAAGGTGGCTGAAGATGAAGCTGAGGTCAAAATCCAGACCTCTGAAGGCGACATTGCCATCAAGCTCTTCCCTAAAATCGCCCCGATGGCCGTGGAAAACTTCTTGAATCTGGCCAAAGATGGTTATTACAATAATAATAAATTCTTCCGGGTCATCAAGAATTTCATGATCCAATCCGGCGACCCGACAGGCCAAGGGACCAGCAGCAAGTCGACAGTCAACAACAATCAGCCTTTTGCCGTCGAAGCCTCTGACAAGCTCTACAACATCCGTGGAGCCCTGTCTCTGGCCAATACCGGCCAGCCAAACTCTAGTAGTTCGCAGTTCTTCATCGTGCAAAACGCACAAGATGCGACCGCCCAAATCCAGGACCCAGGCAAGTATCCAACGAAGATTTTGGATGCCTACAAGCAGGGCGGTACGCCACAGCTTGACGGTAGCTATACCGTCTTCGGTCAAGTCATCTCGGGTCTCGAGGTCGTCGACAAGATTGCTTCTGGCGAAGTCAAGGCCAACCCTAGCTCAGGCGAGCAGTCTAGCCCTGTGAATCCTGTAACGATTACTGGCGTGAGCGTAGTTAAAGGTTGGGATTTCAAATAAAGATAGGTAAGAAACAGCTCCGTCGGCTGTTTTTTTACTTGCTTTTTTTGGGGTTTTTGATAAAATAATAAAGTACTTGTTTTGGACGCTTTCTGGCTTTGCTGAGAAATAAGGCCCACTCAAAAACTTAACAAGCCGCAATAGCTCAGTCGGTAGAGCAGCACCATGGTAAGGTGAAGGTCGTAGGTTCGATTCCTATTTGTGGCATACTTTACTTGTCAATACTTATCAAAAACGCCTTAAAACAGGCGTTTTCGTTTTTTCTCTATCTCCATTTTTTTGGCACATCTTTGGCACAAGAAAAGGCAGTCCACAGGACTGCCTTTTCACATCCATATTTCACTTCTCACTCCCTAAACTTCCGTCTTCTTCCTCCTCCTATACTGCCCATAAACCACCAAACTCCAGATAATCAAGCCCAGTAGCGTAAAGCTCCAAGACAAGATACTTCCCAGTGGTGGTAACGAAGGACCTGGGCTCACAGGGCTCACAGGACTTGCGAGCGGTGTTAGCTCTGCTTGTTGCTCTGCTTCATCCACTCTAAAGTTCGCAAACCTAATCCCCTGTGCGCCATCAATCGTCCCCCGATACTCTGGAAAATCACGATTATTCCCAAAGGTCAGGACATTATTCTCCAATCGGGCCAGGCGGATGTGGATACTAAGGTTGTCGGCGTAGCCTTGCTCTTGGTCCATGTAGGCGACAATGGCCGTATTTGTCCGCTGATAGCCGGTCGGTGCTTGGTTTTCACTGATGATGTAGAGATTTCCCCTGGCCATGTGGTTGAGGGTCTTCATGCCGGTCGCCTCACCCCGTTGTCCGGTGGACAGGGTCGCACCGGTCGTCGCATCGATGCCCAGTGCTTCAGCATCCTCGCCCTCGCCAGAGAGATGGAGTTGGTTCACATCAATGCTAGTCAGGGCATCAAATCTTATGCCTGTTGGTGGCGTGTAATGTTCCACCCATCTGAGGCGGAATTGGGCATCCATCGGCTGATTGGTCGTGCCGTCAACCTTCTGGATAGAGAAGGGATGGACGGCGTTGGACTCGACGTTGAAGCTAATAACAAAGGCATCGTCTGGGTCAACGACCGGACCTGTGTTAGCCAATCGTGGACTAGCGGTCAGCGTGCTCCTAAAGTCTACTCCACTGGTTTGGACCAATGGAAGGTGGCCCAGCAAGGGAGCGACCAAAACATCTCTCAGGGCGGCTTCTGCCTGGATGGCCTCGTCTGGCTTTTCGACCAACTGACGGTTGCCGTCAATTGACTCTTCCAGGTCCAACTGATTGGCATGGTGGCTCAGGGCCTGCTCCAGCGTCGGTGTATTGACAGTCCATTCGCCAATGCCCCCAAAGTAGGCGAATTGGCCGACCTGATTGAGCTTCGTTACTTTATAGCTCTTGCCAAAATCCAGCTCGATCAGCCGGTCGGGCTCATCTGGATTGTCAGAGGGCTCGACCAAACGGCCGTCCTCACCACTGGTGTAGATGCCGAGAATCTGGCTGTCTTCCAGTGCTTCTGGGAATGGCGTTGCAAACGAGGCAAAGAGGGGGATGATGTCAGCTCCACCTTCATCGGCTTCATTCTCATCTGCTTCAGACGCCTCCTGCCAGCTTCCCAGCTCTTCGATTCTAAAGTTCACGCCCGACATCGGACTGCTAAAGTCAGCATCCATCTTTGTGACATCAAGGTAAATCGGGAGGTCAATGATGCTGTTGGTCACATCGATGACCAGCTCACTCGCCGTGCCCAGGGCATCCCCAGGAGTCGTCACATAGTGGCGGTCATAGGTCGGAGTCTGGTAGCCATCTGGGACCTCTGCCTCGAGGACAAAGTAATGAATCAGGTTGCCGGTCGCATCTCGCTTCGGCACTGTGATTTGATAGGCGTCGTTGACCGTCGTGATGACGACAGGTTCTCCAGCCTCATTCAGGACCTGCTCCCCGCCCAAGAGGCTATCGGGGTCGTCCGACCGCCAGAGCTGGAGCTCGACCGCATCAGGCCTGAGATGACCGGCATCATTCTGGTCATTCCAGAACTTTTGTCCTCGGATGACAAGTTGTTCGTTATTTTCAAAGCTGTTGGTAATCTCTAAATAAGGCTCCAGGGCTGTGAGGTCGCTGGTATCTGTGGCCGTATAGTGGTCTAGCTCATCCACTTCCTGAACGCTATAAATATATCGCTCTTTGGCTGACTTCCAGACCTGGAGGTCTGTAAAGTTATGTTGCCAGTTGTCTTCTGCCGTGACCGTGACGGCTTCGCCCACCGGCAGGGCTGCTTCATCTCCTTCAACCATCCGATAGAGCTGGACCGTGATGCTCTCAGGACGCCAGCCGGCCGTATCGTCAAAGTCGACCCACTGCTTTGTGAAAGGCAGGGTCATCTTCTCTGGTGTAAGGGTATTTTCGATGTCAATGATTCTACCTTCATTCGAGCCATTTTCTCTCTCAATGCTCCGGCTATTATAATTAGAAACAGGAGATTCTTCAATTTTATAGTCATAGAATTCTCCATTTTCATCCGTAAACTCCCAGTAATCAAAGTCATAGGACCAGTTGCCCTCCTCATCAGGACTGACTGTCAAGCTCTTTATTGGGTCAGGATTTTGTTCCCTATTTCTATATAAATTAACCGTTATTTCATCTGGTCTAAAACTCTCGTCTCCATTCTCATTAGCCCAAATTTTCTGTCCTTTAATATTGAATAGATCATGTGCATTTTTTAATGTCAATCGGAAGCTACTATCTTCCTCATCCTTCAGAGGAGTAAAGGCAGAGTATTCCCTATTTGCATTTTCCCCATAGTCAACTGTAATCTGATTACTAGCGTCGACCTTAATAATCCAAGGTCCACCTTGACGGTAGCCTGGGAGTGGCTCTGTTTCTACAAGATGGTAAGTCTTGCCTAACTCAAAACGGAAGTTTTCAATTATCTGATCACTTGCATTCCAGTCATCCTTACTATCAAAGTCGCCAGCCTTCCAGATAATAGAAGCGCCAAGTTCAGCTTCCTCTGCTCCAGCCGACTGACTCTGCCCCACCATAATTACTGTTCCTGCCTCGTCAGAGAGCTTAAACATTGCTCCACTGGCCTGGGAGTTTCGATCCGATTTTTTTCTCAAGTCAAACTTCCAACGTTCAAAATTAGTCGCTGTCATCCCCGTAAAGCTACTGGTGTAAACAGAGCTGAGGCCAACTTCGCCGACAAGTTGATAGTCAAAGTTGACACCTTGGTTGTTGTAAAGGGGAAGGTTGACAGTTTGACCGTCAAGTGTCAACTGCTTGACAGCGGTCTGTTGCCATTCTCCGGAAGTAGGGTCACCGGTCAAGCTGAGCGAGGCGGTCTGCCAGCTGTCATCAGCTGTCGTCTCCTTCCGCTCGATTTGCAGGCTGATTTGCTCTGGTCGCTCGCCTCCTGCATTCTCCCGGTCTTCCCAGACCTTCTTCACATCGAGCTCAGTGCCAGGTGCCTTGCCAGATGGCACAGCAAAGGGGAGTCTCAGGAGCTTGAGTTGCTCGGGACTCGGCGTAAAGTAGGTCTCGTCCTTGTCTGAGATAAACTGCCAGGTCTCTGGCTGGAAATCCTTGCCCTCGGTCAAAATCCGGACCTGGTGGTGGATTTGGATTTCCTGGCCCCGGCCCAGGGTCAGCTGGGAGAGGTTGATTTTGCCATCATTGTAGCTGGCTGTGAAGCTGTTTTCTTGCTCCTCGCCATACTCAAAGTACTTGGTCGAGACCGTGCCAGCTTCATAGGCAAAGCCATCGCCGATTTTAATCTGAACGGAGCCGTTTGAGACGGTGTCAAAGAAGCTCATGATAGTCCGGTTGAGGTAGTTGCCCAGCTCTTGCGGGTCGTAGGTGTTCATGTAGAAATAGGGATTGGTTGTGAGCCGCTCCATATTGCTCCTGATTTGATCGGCTGAAAAGCCTGAGACCGTCTGCCCTTGATAGGTATAGTTATTTGTCCCGTTTTGGAGGGCAATCCCGATACCGTGGACTTCGATACCGGCGCTCTTGAGCTGGTCGGCCTGATAGATGGTCGCCGGGAAGAGACTGTTATAATGAAGGGCGTTGTCGCTTGTGCTATTGTCGCCCACCAGATTCCGGGCGGTCACACCGCCATTAACCCCTGACTGTGACCAGTCGATGTATCTGGGCTGGTTGCTAGATAAAGGATTACGACTCGTGCTATTCCCAACGATTCGCCCAGAATTATTCTGATCAGTCGCCGTGACCTCGCCGATGTCGACCAGGTGGTTACCGTTGCTATCCGACGCCCCAGTAATAGCATTGGCATAGGTCGGCACGCCATCCGTCAAGAGAATCACGACCTTCTTGCGACCCGCTTCTTCAGGAGCAGATAGCATCTCGCCCGCCTTTCTCAATCCTGCCTGAGTAAAAGTATAATTCCCACTGTCTGCTTGAGCAGGCGTCGCCGAATTTAAGAGCCTTTGTTGGTCCGAATTAAAATTTCCAATATTGACAAAGCGGCTACCCGTATCATAAATACCGCTACCATAGGCGACGTGGCCAATCCTAACCATATCTGGCGACATGCCAGAGGCTTCCATGATTGAGGTCAGACTGCTCGTAAAGTTGTTAATGGCATAGTTGAGCCAATACATCCTATTGTGACCAGCTGTCTGGTCGTTCATAGAGGCTGAGTGGTCTGCCACCAGGACGATACTGATTTTCTCCTGCTCATCCTGCCTGAGCTGATTTCCCCTCACATTCGTGAAGACATCATAAAGCCCAGGCGTAGAGGTCTGCCTGGCAAATTGACGCATCGCATAGTCTTCATTAGGATAAGTAATATAGTGACTGGTAAAGTTGTCCTCAAGGCCGACAGGATTGACGCCCGTACTGCTCGCCAGGAAATCATGACTCCCCGGAGCTGTGTTCCCTGTGTGATTGACAACGTCCTCTTGCCCTTGCAAGGTCCAAGAGTTCTCCGCATCCGCCCTGTCTTCATCCGTCGCATAACGGGGCTGGATGACCGGATTGTCTGCTCTCGGGCTGAGACTATTCGACAAGCTCAGATTCCAAAAGTTCAATACTGAAGGGAGGAGAATCACCCCTAAAGAAAAGACCTTCCAGAACTTCGCACGATTCTTTTTCTTCATGCCTACACTTCCTTTTTATCATATTTTTATAATAATTATCTCATAATAAACTTTGTTTAAGAACTGATATCCGGAAAACACGGTAGGACGAGCCTTCAGCAAAAGGCAAAGCCCCCGCCAAAGGCGGGAGCGAAGCTCAAAAAAAGGGAGGGGATTTTCTAATAATGGGAAGACAAGCAGCTCCGCTGCTTAGTCTGCCGCACAGGGGAGATCCGCAAGTAGTGTTGCTTTGCCATGCGACGGCTCGCGTAAGCGAGACTAAGCAGGGCTTAGCAACACTCGAAGCTAGCTCCCCGAGCACCCATTATTAGAAACATCCCCAAGCCCGAAGGGCCACTCCACCGAAGGTGGCCCAAAAGGCAAAAGCCACCTGCAAGGTAAAAAAGAGCAAAAAAAAAAATCCATGAGCGTCCTACCTATAAAAAGGCAGACAGAGCTAGACTAAGCAGTGCTACTCCCTAATTAATAGGAACTCTAGCACACCGCCAACATCATAACACTCAAGAGATTTTATTTTTTAATTTCTGCTCAAATTAGACAAGCTCGATGATTGCCATTGGGGCTGCATCACCACGACGTGGTTCTGTCTTAAGGATACGAGTGTATCCACCGTTACGGCCTTCATAACGTTTAGCAATGTCGTTAAACAATTTTTGAAGTGCAGTTGGGAATGACTCAGTTTCTTCGTTGAAGTCGTTGATCGCGATTTCGTTACGAACATAAGCTGCTGCTTGACGACGTGAGTGAAGATCACCACGTTTACCAAGCGTAATCATTTTTTCAACAGTACGACGCACTTCTTTAGCGCGGGCTTCAGTTGTCACGATTGATTCGTTCAAAAGCAAATCAGTTGTGAGGTCACGAAGCATAGCTTTACGTTGTGACGATGTACGTCCGAGTTTACGATAGCTCATAATTTCTCCTTTACTAGATTATTTTCTTTTTTTAAGGGAAAGTCCCAATTCAGCCAATTTAGATTTCACTTCTTCGACTGATTTATGACCGAGGTTCTTGACTTTAATCATTTCTGCTTCAGTCATTTCAACGATGTCAGCGACGTTGTTGATACCGGCACGTTTCAAACCATTGTAGGCACGAACTGAGAAGTCCATTTCTTCGATGATTTTATCCAAAACGCGTTCAGTCTTAACTTCTTCTTTGACAACGAGTGTTTCAGCTTCTTGAGCGATTTCTGACAAGTTAGTGAAGAGGTCAAGATGATCCTTCAAGATCTTTGCAGAGAGGCTCAGTGCATCGTCAGCGACGATGGTGCCGTTGGTTGAGATTTCAAGTGTCAACTTGTCGTAGTTTGAGACACCACCCACACGGGCAGGTTCTACCTGATAGTTGACCTTGCTTACTGGTGTGTAAAGGGAATCGACTGCAATCGTACCGATTGGAGCGCCTTCGACCTTGTTTTCATCAGCAGGCACATAACCATAACCTTTTTTGACTGTCATCACAGCACGCATAGAGTGACCTTCTGCGATAGTGAACAAGTGATGGTCTTTGTTGACAATCTCAATATCGCTATCCGTCAAAATATCACCTGCCGTTACGTCCATTGGACCAGTCACGTCAAGTTCGATTTGTTTTTCTGAGTCGACGTAAGATTTGATGGCAATGCCTTTGACAGCAAGGACAATCTGCACCACGTCTTCACGGACACCAGGGATGGTCGCAAATTCGTGTTGAACCCCTTCAATCTGGATTGAAGTAACAGCCGCACCTGGAAGTGATGATAAGAGTACCCGACGCAAAGAGTTACCCAAAGTTGTACCATAGCCACGTTCAAGTGGTTCTACTACAAATTTTCCGTAGTTTTCTTTTTCGTCGAATTTTGTAATTTTTGGTTTTTCAAACTCAATCATGTATAGTCTCCTCTAAAACGATAAGTGGAAGGTGCAATAATTTCCTAGGAATTATACACGACGACGTTTTGGAGGACGTGCACCATTGTGAGGTACAGGAGTCACATCACTGATAGCAGTGACGTTAAGACCTGCAGCTGCAAGGGCACGAATCGCTGATTCACGACCTGAACCAGGACCTTTAACAGTAACAGAGACAGTTTTCAAACCTTGTTCTTGGGCAGCTTTAGCAGCAGCTTCTGACGCCATTTGAGCGGCGAATGGTGTAGACTTCTTAGAACCCTTGAAACCAAGTGCTCCAGCTGAAGACCAAGCCAATGCATTCCCATGAACATCTGTAATCATAACGATCGTGTTGTTGAAAGTTGCTTGAATGTGGACGATACCAGATTCAATATTCTTTTTCACACGACGTTTACGTGTAACTTTTGGCATTTGAACTCCTTTCTATTTAATTATTTTTTCTTGCCTGCGATTGATTTAGCAGGGCCTTTACGCGTACGCGCATTGTTCTTAGTATTTTGTCCACGTGTAGGCAATCCACGACGGTGACGCATACCACGGTAGCTACCGATTTCCATCAAACGTTTGATGTTAAGGTTGACTTCACGACGAAGGTCACCTTCAAGTTTCAAACCGTCAAGTTCACGACGAATCGCATCTTCTTGGTCAGTTGTGAGATCCTTAGTACGGATATCTTCTGAAACATTAGCGGCAGCAAGTACTTTTTTAGATGTTTGAAGTCCAACACCGTAAACGTATGTCAATGAAATAACGATACGTTTTTCGTTTGGAATATCAACTCCAGCAAAACGAGCCATAATTTAGTTTTTCCTTTCTATCCCTGACGTTGTTTGTGTTTTGGATTGGCAGGGCAAATTACCATAACACGACCGTTACGACGAATAACTTTACAGTATTCGCAAATTGGTTTAACTGATGGTCTTACTTTCATTGTGTCTTCCTTTCTATTGGTTACTGCGTAAGTCGGACTTACGCTCAATGAATGTGTCCATTACTTAAAGCGGTAAGTGATTCGACCACGTGTCAAATCGTAGGGGCTCATCTCCACTTGGACACGGTCACCAGTCAGGATACGGATATAGTTTTTCCGCATCTTTCCTGAGATGGTCGCCAAGATTTGATGGCCATTTTCGAGTTCAACAGTGAACATTGCATTCGGCATGGTATCGACTACCTTGCCTTCAATTTCGATAACATCATCTTTTGCCAAGCAAAAGTACCTCCTTAAGTATCTCCGAAAGATATTTCTATCTAAAAAGTCGGACTGATATATTTTAACATAATTGCTTGTCAAATGCAATAGGATTTTGCTCTTTTGTTTTTATTTTTCGGGAGATGTTTGTTGGGATGAGGAATGGCTCTGCCGAGGCAGTTGGCGGGGTTCGTTCCGCTACGGCATCTTACAAGAGAACTGTGGGGGCCGCGAGCAGCCCGCTTCGCGGTCTCATTGCTAAATCGGGAGCCTTGCGGTCTCCCAATTTGCCTGATTTCACAGTTTCTTGCAAGATGCCTTCACTTCTGACTATTGTAGTTTTGATTTATCATAAAAATTTGAATGTCGCTGAGCGGAGCTAGAATTGGGGCCAGCCATAGCTGATAAAAAAGGCAAAAGCGGAGACCCACAGGGGCTCCGCTTTTAGCTATGGAAGCCGAAGGCTTCGCTTGGCCCATGCGACTAGTCGCTTTAGCGACTTAGCGAGCATGGAGAGCGTAGTGGCGATAGCCACGTAGATGGCCCATCAGCTATGGCTGGCCCCAATTCTAGCGGAGCCTAGCTTCAAATTAGAGACTTTCAAGTCCCTTAACAATCGCCTGAGTAATCTCATCCAACTCGCCAATCCCGTTCACTTCAAGCACGATGCCACGCTCTGCATAGGCCTTAGTCAAAGGAGCAGTTTCCTTGTCATAGATGGCCAGGCGTTTTTCGATGGCTTCTGGTGTGTCATCGGCACGGCCTTCGATTTCAGCACGTTTGGCGATCCGTTCCATCAGGACGGTGCGGTCAGCAGTCAGATTGATGACCCCTTCGACCTTGCGACCTGATTTGGTCAGGATTTCATCAAGGCGTTCAACCTGGGCAGCATTCCGAGGATAGCCGTCGAGGATAAAGCCTTTAGCAGCATCAGCCTGAGCCAGGCGGTCTTCGACCAAATCGCCTGTGACTGAGTCAGGGACGAGTTCTCCCTTGTCAGTATAAGACTTGGCAAGCTTTCCGAGCTCAGTGTCATTCTTCATGTTTTCACGGAAGATGTCGCCTGTCGAGATATGAGGAATATCATATTTCTTTGCCAAAAGTGCTGCCTGTGTCCCTTTACCTGAACCCTGAGGGCCCATAATCAATAAGTTCATGTTGTCTCCTTAAGATTTTCTTACTTTTACTATTTTACCGTATTTTTTGAGATAAATAAAGGATGAAATAGGGCGGGTATGCTAGAATGGTGCCAAGAAATCGACAGGCTTTGCCAGCAACCACCAAGATGAAAGGAGGCCAGATGACCAGCTATGGCAAGCTCTTCCGCAGAATTCGAGAGCAAAAAAATCTCAGTCTGACTTATTTTGAGAGGCTGGGCATCAATCCTGGCAACCTCTCAAAATTTGAACGGGGCCAGACCATGATGGATTTCAGCCGGGTCGACAGCATGCTCCAAGCCATGGACGTGAGCTTAGCCGAATACGAGCTCATGCTTCATCATTTTACGCCCAATTTTCAAGAACTCTTTTTAGAAGCGGTCGAGCAGGCAAATTTCGCTCAGGATAAGCGACGGCTAAACGCCTTGTACGACGAAGCAAGCCGAGACTTCTATCCCCTGCTTGCTTTGACAGCGAAGGCCTGCTACAGTACCCTAGAAGCAGGAGAAATCAATTTGATTCTCAAACGCTTGGATAACTCCCTGCACTGGGGCTACTTTGAGCTATCGCTGATTTACTTTACGATGGAACAACTCCAGACGAAAGACCTGAAAAGACTATTGAGCGATTTTGACCAGAAACACCAGCACTTTTACAATATCCTAGCCTATCGCAGAAGGCTCCTCCAAGTCGCCTGTCAACTCATCATTTTGCTTTCATGGCGGGAAGAGCAGGCCCTGGCCGGGAAAATCCTTAAAAAGCTTGAAGGGCGTAATCGCAATAGCATTGACTTTTATATTGACACGCTTTGTAAACTCGCTTCAGCCACTTATCGTTGTTGCTTTGAAGCCCCTCAGTATGGAAGGCAGGAAATCCGGGCGACCTTAGACATCATGAACCAGCTCGAGCAAAAAGACTTGCGTGACTTTTATGAGCAAAAATTAGCTCAAATCCTTGGAGAATAGGCTTTCCAGCCCTTGCTTTAACGCAAGGGGTTTTTGTTGATTTGAGGTAGAAGCTTGGTTAACATGGAGGTATTAAGCTTTTGTTTGATTCGAATACCATAAGGAGAAAAACATGTTAGTGAGTTTAGAAAGTATTCATCAAGGCAACCTGCCTGCTGAGCAATGGAAAAAGGATGCTCTGACAGGAATTCAAAAGAGTATAGAGACTCCAGGATTCCCTTGTGTTTATGCCGTTAGTGGCTACAAAAAAGTGCTCACTTCTTTTCATTTTTAAGCTATCCCTATTCTATCGATGAGCTGAAAAACGATATGGCTTCCTATTTGGAAAGTATCCAGGACCCTGAGAAGTCTATTAAAGAGACAGGACTCTCTGGTCTACTCATTCTCTTTGAACCTATTTCATCAAAACTATCATTAAGACAGCGACAGTTTATGACCTGGGAACTCCTTGAAAAGATGAAAATAAAGTTCGAAGGAGAGCACCATATACCGCCCACTTCGGATGATTTTTCCTTTGACTTTTTGGGAGAAACTTGGTTTATTAATTTCAGTAGCGAAGCCTATCAACAGCGGATTTCTCGGAAGATTGATGTTTTTGTAGTCCTAGCTGTCCAAGCTTTCAGCATGTCTGATGCATTTTTTGAGAGTGACAATGAAAAAAAGGCAAAGGCTCAAAGCATGGTACGCTCTCTAGCCCAAAAGTTTGACCATATGCCCGTACATCCTGGCCTCGGGCCCATCATAGGAAAAACAGACAAACCTACTCCAATGAAGCTTTCCTATTACATCGGAGACAAGAACGATGATCCTTCATTTGAACCATGGAAATATCAGAGCTTAGAGGGCTTACCAATCTATATTGATAAAGAACTCCTCACTGACAAAAACATAGAACAGGACCTCGCTTTTCTTCAACAATATAAACAGCTTGAAGTCATAAATATTGAAGATTTGGAGCTCCTTCGTCAGAAACTGATTTTTGTCAGCAGGCAAAAAGTGCTTTATGATAATGTCCATTCTCTCATCCTTTCACCCGAGGGCCATATTCAAAGTCTGGTCGACCTCCTCTACGCCTTTGAAGAGGTCGGCCAATGAATGAAAAGCTCTCCCCAAAATTACTCCTCGCCATCCTCGTCATCGGCATCCAGGGCTTCGTTGACATCTTTTTGGGCACCTCACTAAACGTTGCCTTCCCCCAGATTGTCAAAGCCTTTAACATCAGCCTGAGCGATGTCCAATGGCTGAGCAGTGGCGTGATGATTGTCGCCACCATCAGCACGCTGATTGCCCCCTGGCTGACACAATGCATCACTGTAAAAACCCAGTTTCTCATCATCAGCCTGGTTTCGATTTTGGGTATCTTGCTTGATGCCCTGGCGACAGAATTTAGCCTCGTCCTCATTGGTCGGTTATTCCAAGGCCTCGGTGGTGGGCTTGGGATTACGCTCATGTTTACAGTGATTCTCCAACAGGTCCCGCTCGCCAAGAGGGGAAGAATCATGGGGCTGGGAGGCCTTGTCCTTTCCTTTGCCCCCGCCTTAGGGCCCTCTATTAGTGGCTGGGTCAATGACCAATGGTCCTGGCAGGGGATTTTCTGGTTTGTCCTTCCCCTGCAAGTGCTAGCCTTCCTAGTTGGAATCCTGACCATCCAGCAGGCCAGTGAACTCAGCCGTCCAACCTTAGACCTCATTGGCTGGGGAACACTGACCTTATTTTTCCTTTCCGGGCTTTTTGGTATTCAAAGTCTTATCCTATATGGCCTCAACTTGGAAACACTCATATTTTTAGGCCTATTTGTTCTTTTAGGCTTCTTCTACTTCCGGCATTATAGGCAGACGGATCAACCGATTGTCAGCTTGGCTGTCTTTCGGCAGAAGCTCTTTAGCCTTGGCTTTGCTTCAGCCTTTATCGCCCAGTTGGTCCTCCTCAGCTTTCTTTCTACCACGCCCTTTCTCATTCAGGCTAATGCCGGACAGACCGCCACCTTTGCAGGCCTCGCCCTCCTCCCCGGAGCCATTGCCAACGCCCTCTTATCCTATGTCGGCGGGATCTTATACGACCGGCTCGACCGGCGCCTGCCGATTATCATTGGAACTGTCTTATTCCTCCTCGCTACTACGGCAAACCTCCTCTTCCCCTCTAGTTTGTGGGCGACGATTAGCTCTATCACGCTCTTTCAAATCGGGGCTGGCTTCTGGTTCAGTGCCAATATGACCCGCTCCATCAGCCAGCTCGATGACAGCCTGCATAGCACCGGCTCTGCCCTGTTTAATATTGCCAACAACTACGCTGCAGCGATTGGGACCGCCTTTGCCACCGGCCTGTTGAACAGCTTAAATCCTGCAAGCCTCGATCTCCTTTATCTGATAAGGTTTCTACTAATTGCCACAGTCATCGCCCTAGTCGTTGCCAGCATGAAAAAGCAAGCTATAAAAAGATGATTCCCCTGTCTCAGGAATCATCTTTTTTTATTCTCAGAAAACAAAAAAACAGCCGAAGCTGTTTCTTAATTCTCAATCGGATTATCCATAAAGCCGTCGTACTTCTTCTTCAAGAGGTAGCCTTCGAGCTGTTTGACAGCCTGAATCGCAACCTGAATCAGGATGAGGAGGGAAGTTCCTCCAAGGGCGACGATTTTAGGCAGGCCCCAGAGGTTTTGTGCCGCAATCGGGATGATTGAAATCAGACCGAGGAAGAGGGCACCAACTGTAGCCAGACGCATAATCAAGCCAGAGATCCATTTTTCAGTCCCCTTACCTGGCCGGACATTAGGAATGTAGGCCCCCTGCTTTTGCAGGTTTTCTGCCATCTTCTCAGGATTGACCTGGACGAAGGAATAGAAGAAGGTAAAGAGAATAATCAGCAGGGCGTAGAGCAACATACCGGTCCAAGAAGTGTATGAGAGAGCCTCTTGGAGATGATTCAGCCAGCTGGCTGAGTTGCCGTTGGTCCGCTGCAGGAATTGCACAATCGTGGCAGGAGCCGTTGTGATTGACCCGGCAAAGATGACGGGGATAACACCGGCTGGATTGACACGCAGGGGCAGGTATGAACTCATCGGAGCCCCTTGGGTCAGCTTGGTGTATTGAATCGGCACCTTGCGTTCTGCCTGCTGGAAGAAGGTCGTCACGTAGATGATGACCGCTGCCGCAATAATCAGGGCAATGACGAAGACCCAAGACATAGGAATTTGGTCAGGCCGGACATTGACGAATTTTTCATCATAGACCGACTTGACAGCACTAGGGACACCAGAGATAATCCCGGTGAAGATGATGACAGAAACACCGTTACCAAAGCCTTTTTCATTGATTTGCTCACCCATCCAGGTGACAATCATCGAACCGGTCGTAAGCAAAATCCCAATCATGACATAGGTCTGCCAGTTTGGTGTCGCCACGACATTGGCTGTCGCAATGGCCTGGAAGGTCGCCGTGATCCCGATGGATTGGGCCATGGCCAGCACCAGCGTGATGTATCGGGTCGCTTGATTCAGCTTGCGACGGCCGACTTCACCCTGTTTTGACCACTCGACAAATTTTGGCAGGATGTCCATCTGGAGGAGCTGCACAATGATTGAGGCCGTGATATAAGGCGAGACCCCCATGGCAAAGAGCGAGTAGCTCTGCAGAGCGTTCCCTGAGACCAGGTTGAGCATGTTCAAGAATGGCAACTCACCAATCGTGTTCAGGTTTTCAATATTGACACCTGGGACAGTGATGTGGGCACCAAGCCGAAAGACAAAAATGATAAAAATGGTAAAGGCAATACGGGCCCGGACATCTTTAAGTTTTAAGGCTTCAAATAGGGTTTTGAAAAACATTTATACCTTCCTTAAAAAGCGGATTTATAAATAAAGGGCTGATGATGACCAGCCGCTTTATGCATTATTTGCTTTCTGGTACAACGACGCTACCGCCGTTAGCTTCGATTGCAGCTTTAGCAGCAGCAGAGACTTTAGCGACGTTGACTTTAAGGTTTTTAACAGTCAATTCACCGTTGGCCAAAACTTTAACACCATCTTTGACGTTCTTGATGATTTTTGCGGCAACGAGTGCTTCTGCAGTCACATCTGCACCATCTTCAAGGCGGTTCAAAGTGTCAAGGTTTACAATAGCATATTCCTTGTGGTTTACGTTCAAGAAACCACGTTTAGGCATCCGACGGAAGAGTTCTGTTTGTCCACCTTCAAAACCTGGACGTACGCCACCACCTGAACGGGCTTTTTGACCTTTTTGACCACGGCCAGAAGTTTTACCGTTACCAGATGAAGTACCACGACCCACACGGTTGCGGACTTTACGAGAGCCTTCTGCGGCTTTAAGTTCATGTAATTTCATGTTGATTCTCCTTATGTTGTAGCTGGCTCACGCCTTCTTGACTTGAAAGGAACAGGGCAAGTTGACTCGCTGCTACAATAAATTATATTTTTGTGCATTCGCACTTCTATAGTTTATCAAAAATAAGGTCGATAAGCAAGGGTTATTCATGGAAATGTGGTCCGTTGCGTTCCAGAAATCCGGCAACGACATCGTGGGGCCGGCAGCGTCCATGCCTAAATCTGGAGCCCCTTGGTCTCCAGATTTGCCTTATCCCACGATATTTTGCCAGATTTCTTCCACTCCACTCTCAGCTCCCCACCTAAACCGAAAAACATAGGCACTTACAAGCCATAATAAAGGCGAGCTTTCTACAAAGAAAACTCGCCCCTGGTTAGCTCTTTGCTATGGTCTTACGCATCTCTTTAACCAGATAGCTCACAACTGCTATGCGAATACCTAAGATTAACAAACCTCCAGCAGTTGTTCTCAGTTGGGTCAGCTCGTATACTGCGAAAATCGTGTAGCCGACTACTAAGAACAAACTCGCAAGAATTACTATCATAAGGGGTGTCTTTCCTTCTTTTTCTTTCAATACTTGGATTGAAAAATAGACGATCCCCCAAAAAGGGTACTCTATCAACTTCAATGCGAGTAAAAAGTCGCCAGTAAAGATATACCATCCCCCTGCAACCATAGCCACTGCTGCGAAAATCAGATCTATCACTAAGCTTAGAACAGCTCTTCTTTCCTTCTTATTCATCATAAGACAAGTAAGGTAATCGCTTTGGTCACTGTCCAAGCCAGCCAGTCAGGCATTCCTACTTGCTTGCATGCCCAAAAAATCGCATCTTCTACTGAGCCGGTCGCCTTATCAATTAGATTCAAAAAGCCTTCAAGCCCTACATACTTCTTGATTGTTGATTTCACAAAACCAGGGAGTCGATGATAGATATTCCTAATCGCCTTGACAAGCCAACTGTATTTTCCACGATTCTGACTCTCGCCGTAATGCTCAACCACGGCATTCCCATTTTTATCAAAGGCAATGCCGTTAATCAAGTAAATATCCTTCAAATCAACCTCGGAGGCCAAAACCTCTTCATAAGTCAGCTTTGCTGGTCCCGGCTTATTAAGCTGATAAGAGTTTTGCACACTATTAGCTTGTGCAACTTGACTCACAGGTAAGCCAAGGCTGACAAGCAATGTCCCTACAGCAAGAGAGGCGAGAGCAATTTGTTTTATCTTCATGATTTTTCCTTTCTTCTTTAGTTTTCTTTTGAGCAACTTTGTCTGGCCAGACAGTGAAAGACAGTATTTTTCCTTCCTTCAACTCTAGTTTAACCCACGATTTTCTTCGTCTCCATTTTTGAAACTAAAATGCAGATGAAAAAATATTAAAGTGGCATGAATTTCACTTCCGATGTTTCATTTTGCCGTTTTTCAATGTCAAAACGCTAAGACTATTAATCAATTTCAAAAAACATCGGCTTAAAACCGATGTTTAACAAAATAGAGTCTTCAACAATTTGCGAAGCAATCCGCCAAAGGCGGGAGCGAAGCTCTTACCCCCCCCCCAGGGGATTTTCTAGTAGTGGGATTATCGAAAGCTCCGCTTTCGTATAATCCGCGGAGCGGGAATCCGCAAGTACTATTTCTTAGTGGCTCGACGGCTCCCGCAGGGAGACTAAGAGGCACTTAGAAATAGTCGCAGCTAGTCCCGCGAGCACCCACTACTAGAAACATCCCCAGCCCGAAGGGAGAAAGCCGTCCGCCGGACACAAATAAAAAAAGCCCAGCTTCTTCAAGCTGGACATTTTTATCTTTATGCTTCTTCTACTTTCACCAAGTGTGAAATTGAGTTAGCCATACCGCGGATTGCAGCATTGTCTTCTTTCACAACTGAAGAACCAAGTTTACCAAGACCGAGTGCAACAACAGTTTTACGTTGAGCAGGGATACGGCCGATTGGTGATTTTACAAGTGTAATCTTAATTTGAGCCATTTTTATCTCCTCTCAGTTTAGGCAAGGTCTGAGACTTTGACACCACGAAGGGCAGCAACGTCTTCAGCACGTTTGAGTTGTTTCAAACCATCAACGGTTGCGCGAACAACGTTGATTGCTGTGTTTGAACCAAGTGATTTAGATGTTACGTCAGCAACACCAGCGAGTTCGAGGACGGCACGAACGGCACCACCTGCGGCAACTCCGGCACCTTCTACAGCTGGTTTCAACAAGATCTTACCACCACCGAAGACACCAAGTGCTTCATGGGGAAGAGTTGTACCAACCATAGGTACAGTGATGAGGTTTTTCTTCGCTGCTTCGATAGCTTTACGGATAGCTTCTGGAACTTCTTGAGCTTTACCAGTACCGAAACCAACACGACCATTACGGTCACCTACAACGACAAGGGCTGCAAAGCGGAGACGACGTCCACCTTTAACGACCTTAGTAACACGGTTGATTGCAACTACACGTTCTTCAAATTCGCTTTTTTCTTCGCGACGGTTATTTCTTTTTTCTTCTGCCATTTTTAGTTATCCCCTTTCCTTAGAATTTCAATCCTGCTTCACGAGCGGCTTCAGCGAGTGCTTGAACACGTCCGTGATAGAGATAACCACCACGGTCGAAGATCACTTCTTCAACCTTAGCAGCTTTAGCAGCTGCTGCAATAGCTTCACCAACTGATTTCGCTTGTTCAGTCTTAGTGCCTGAAAGCTTCAAAGAGTTAGCAGATGCAAGTGTAACACCAGCTACGTCATCGATGACTTGTGCGTAGATGTTTGTATTAGAACGGAAAACGTTCAAACGTGGACGTTCTGCAGTTCCTGAGATTTTTCCGCGGACGCGAGTGTGGCGTTTTTGGCGGAGTTTGTTTTTATCAGCTTTAATAATCACAATTTTACCTCTAGTAATTTATTTTTGATAGTTTTTGCCATCAAATCCAGCTGTGAGACTGGGGAAGTAGTTTTTCTTTTTGGGTTAAAAATAAATCGAATAAGTAATCTAAAAGATTATTTACCAGTTTTACCTTCTTTACGACGAACGTATTCACCAACGTAACGGATACCCTTACCTTTATAAGGTTCTGGGCTACGACGGCTACGAACGTAAGCTGCTGTTTGACCAACAACTTCCTTGTTCGCACCAGTAACGTTGATGTGAGTCGCATCAGGAACTTCAAAAGTGATACCTTCTGGAGCTTCGATTTCGTCTGGGTGAGACTTACCTACTGAAAGGACAAGCTTCTTGCCTTGAAGTTGGGCACGGTATCCGACACCAATCATTTCAAGTTCTTTTTTGAAGCCTTCAGCAACACCAACAACCATGTTGTTGACGTTAGCACGGGTAGTACCGTGGATAGTCTTCATTTCTTTAGAGTCGTTAGGACGGCTGAATGTTACTTCAGTACCGTTAACTTCCATTGTGATGTCTGATGAGATTTCACGAGACAATTCGCCCTTAGGGCCTTTTACAGTGACGATAGCACCATCTTGCTCTACAGTAACGCCTGCAGGAAGAGTGATGACTTTGTTACCAATACGTGACATAGTTTAGTTCTTTCCTTTTCTGTTAGATTGTCGTGGCAGTTAGGCTCACGTTTTCACAGTGGGAATCGCTCCTTTTTTGTTTTTAGGGAGCGACCTTGGAAGTCCACTGGACTTCCAAGTCTGTTAGATTATCGGGTCTTTAGCCCGTTTTCACAGTGATTGTGTTGCTTCCCCTGCCTTCATTATTTTTGGGGCAGGGCCCAAAAGTCCACTGGACTTTTGATTACCAGATGTAAGCAAGCACTTCACCACCGATGTTCTTAGAACGGGCAGCCTTGTCAGTCAATACACCTTCAGATGTAGAGATGATAGCTGTACCAAGTCCGTTAAGGACCTTAGGGACATCAGTAGATTTAGCGTAAACACGAAGACCTGGTTTAGAGATACGTTTCAAGTTAGTGATAACTTTTTCGCCGTTCGCTCCGTACTTGAGGAAGACACGGATTACGCCTTGTTTGTTATCTTCAACGTATTCTACGTCAGAGATGTAACCCTCAGCCTTGAGGATTTCAGCGATTTCGCGTTTGATTTTTGATGCAGGTGCTTCAACAACGTCAAATTTACGCATGTTTCCGTTACGGATACGTGTGAGGAAGTCTGCAATTGGGTCAGTCATTACCATGTGGTATTTCTCCTTATTTGTAGTTTGGGCGTTCAATCCCACTTTCAAATTAATGAGGTCTTTTGTATAGAAAAAGACCGAACTTAATTATTCTACCATAAGTTCAGCCTTCATGTCAATAGCTTCGGGTGTTTTATTTTGTCTTTATTTTGAGCGTCACATGATTTCCATATCATCGCCCTCTCTTCTCACGACATACTTCCTTAGAATGGCAACCCCTATGATAAGGATTAGGATGGCTACTGAAATATAGAGCACGCCTTGCAAGGACTCATGATATGTCAGAAGCACTCGTACGAGCGAGGTCACCCCGAGTGAGACCAAAAAGGTCATCGAAACATGGCCCTTGTTTTTGATAGACATGATGATTAAGGTCAAAAATTCAAAGAAGATGAAGAAGGACAGAATGCCTTCTAAAATATCATAATATTGCTCATCATTATTGGGGGAAATACTCAAGCTGATTAAATGATAGCTTTCTCTAAACAGTAAATAGACAATCACCATCCCTATAAAAATGAGCAGTAAAAAAGAGATGTGAGTTAAAAAATTTAAGATTTTCTTTTCAACTTTTTCCAAGAAAGGGTTCATAGGCACTCCTAAAGTTTTTCTTTCATTATATCAAAAAAAACAAGCCCAAAGACCTGTTTTTTTGCTTTATATCAATATTATCTTCAATTAAGCGATCTTGTGACCCATGATTGAAAGTGAGTTGCTTTCATTGATATTTGTACCAAGTGCAGTACCGTTAGCTGCAGCGAGGCCACTGTAAAGGAAGCCACCAGCTGCTCCAGCAAGAGCACCTACTGGAATACCAGCAACAGCACCGATCGCTGAACCAACAGCGTTACCTACTGCACCACCAATAGCAGTCAGCGCAGTAGAAACGATACCAAATTGAGCACCTGCTTCTGCAGTACCGATACCAAAGCCGATACCACCAAGCGGAATAGATTCAAAGAATCCAAGAATACCGTCACCGATTTGTCCAGCTATGGCAAGGCCCCATGAGCCGATTTCAGAACCGATCACACCACCGACGGCTTGAACTGCTCCTGAAACCGTCCCTGCGACTGTACCTGCAACAAGGCCAGCAGCATGCTCAGTGGTCTGAGCAGCTGCTTTGGCATCCGTAGCAAGTGTGCCTGCTGTATTTGCAGCATTCAAGACAGCTTCTGCGGTTCTGGCACCACCAGCAATACCTCCGTAAAGGTTACCGGCAACTGAACCAATCCCTGCTCCAATAGTACCAGGGACACCCATACCAAATCCAGCGATAAATGCTTCAGCCCAGTAAGTACCGATGCCAACGACCGGAACCATACCAATAGCTGTAGTAATTGCTGAAAGTGGCGCAGTGATCAATGTACCGACTGTTTCAGAAACCCCAACAGCACCAGCTGCAGTAGCAACTGTTGAATCTACACCTGCAGTAAGCGCACCACCAATAGCACCAGAGAGGGCACCAGTGATCACGTTAGCAATCGTGTGTTGAGGAGCAGTAGGAGCATCAGATACTTGAGTAGTTGTCTGTGCAGAATTTCCTAATGCTGTTGATGGGATTGTTCCATCTGTTGACGAATTTGTTAAAACAGAGGTTGCAGTTGAATTTGGCGTTGAAGCTGGAGTAGATGCTACAGCTTCAGCAGCTGCTGCACCCGCTTCATTAGCTGATTCAATATCAGAACCATTTGCAATAGCGTTGCTTGTTGCAGTTTGGTTAGCTTCTGCTTCTGCTTGGGCTTCTGCTTGAGCGTTAGCTCCGGCTTCTGCAACGGCAGCAGGCACTGAGCTTGCTTGTGATGGTGTTGCAGATGGCGCTGGCGCTGCAGTATTTACAGTGTTGCTTGCAGTAGCATTAACAGTTGCTGCTTGATCGGCTGCAGCTTCAGTTTGCGCTGCAGCTTGTGCTGTAGCACCAGCTTGTTCTACGGCAGCAGGCACTGAGCTTGCCTTCATTGTGGTCGTTGTTGCTTTTGCTATAGATGCAGATGTGGCTTCAACACTAGTAATGCTAGCATTAATCGCTGCGGCTTGTTCTGACGCGGCTGTTTGACTAGCCTGCGCTTGAGCAGCCTGTGCTGCAGCTTCTACAGCAGCAGGCACAGCGGAATCAGCATGAGCATTAATAGTGGCACCAGCAGTGATAACTGCTGCGGCCGCTACTGCAGCAAAAGTCAACTTACGAAGTGACTTTTGGTTTTCAAATAATGTCATTTGAAATTCCCTCTTTCTATAAAATTAAGTTGTTTGTACATTACAACAATGTAATCTTAGCTTAAATAAGTCAAAATGTCAATGGTAAATGTTAAAGCTTTTTAACTAAATTTTTAGGAGGTAAAATAATGCGAAGCGATTATGAGCATATGGAAATCTTGTAAAGTCACTTCGGTAGTTTTTTCTCATTTTTTTCTCTTCAGCGAGCCTCCTCAAACTGCTGTCAAAGCCTTGGCTAAAGCCTCTTGACCGGATTTTCAAAAAGGAATTCTAAAACAAAAAAATAAGAAGTTTTTAATCAACTCAACAGTCGCCCATCATATGACAAGCGTAAATTTTAAGTCAAAATTAGCTCGCAAAATGCATTTCAAGCAATGGTTTTTAGGAAAACATTTTCCAAAACTTGAGCCTTCCATTGCCCTTACATTACCCATTCTTATTGCCTATATGCCCGTGAAAACAGCTCCCTGACACAAAGACACCCTCCCCCACATTAACCGACTCTTAGAGGTCTTTAAGACAAAGAAAAAATGACCCGTCAGGGTCATTTTTTTACCAAGATGCTTTACGTACGCCTGGCAATTGACCTTTATAAGCCAATTCACGAAGGCAGATACGGCAAAGTTTGAATTTGCGGTAAACTGAATGTGGACGTCCGCAACGTTCGCAACGAGTATAAGCTTGCGTTGAGAATTTTGCAGGGCGTTGGTTTTTAACAACCATAGATTTTTTAGCCATTGTTATTCTCCTTATTTTGCGAACGGCATACCCATTTGGGCAAGCAATTCATGTGATTCTTCGTCAGTATTAGCAGTAGTTACGATAACAATATCCATACCACGTACTTTATCGACATCATCATATGTGATTTCTGGGAAAATCAATTGTTCCTTCACACCAAGTGTGTAGTTACCACGTCCGTCAAAAGCTTTGTTTGACACACCGTGGAAGTCACGGACACGAGGAAGAGAAACTGTTACCAATTTGTCCAAGAATTCATACATGCGTTCGCCACGAAGTGTAACCTTAGCACCGATTGCCATGCCTTCACGAAGACGGAAAGCAGCGACTGATTTCTTAGCCTTAGTGATGAGTGGTTTTTGACCAGAGATCAAAGCCAATTCAGCAACAGCCTTATCAAGGTTTTTAGAGTTGTTTACGGCATCCCCAACACCCATGTTGATAACGATTTTATCTACTTTAGGCACAGCCATGATAGAAGAGTAATTGAACTTTTCTGTCAGAGCAGGTACGACTTCTGTATTGTATTTTTCTTTCAAACGATTCGTCATTTTCATCTCTCCCTTCTATTAGTCTAGGACTTCGCCTGATTTTTTGTTGAAGCGGACTTTTTTACCGTCTACTTCTTTGTAGCCAACGCGACCAGCAACGCCGTTCTTGTCGAGCACTTGTACGTTTGACACGTGGATAGGTGCTTCGATTTCAAGGATGGCACCGTTAGGATTTTCAGCGTTTGGTTTTTGGTGTTTTTTCATGATAGCAACACCTTCAACGATGACTTTATTTGCTTTTGGCAAAGCCTTGAGGACTTTACCAGTCGTGCCACGGTCTTTACCTGTGATCACTTTAACTGTATCACCAGTTTTTACGAACATTTTTATGTTTCCTTTCTTACGCCCTAGGGGCACCCTGGGCAGGCCAGGGGACTATTGAGTGATATAAATTTACGAAGCTACCCTATTATTAGAGAACTTCAGGTGCAAGAGAAACGATCTTCATGTAGCCACCTTCGCGGAGTTCGCGGGCAACTGGGCCGAAGATACGTGTTCCACGAGGTGTCTTGTCATCACGGATGATAACAGCGGCATTTTCGTCGAACTTGATGTAAGAACCATCAGCACGTTTCGCACCTGATTTAGTACGAACGATAACAGCTTTTACAACTTCACCTTTTTTAACAGCTCCACCAGGGGCAGCTGATTTTACAGTAGCTACGATAACGTCACCGATACCAGCAAATTTACGAGTTGAACCACCGAGAACACGGATGGTCAAAATTTCCTTAGCACCAGAGTTATCAGCAACTTTCAAACGAGACTCATTTTGAATCATGCTTTTTTCCTCCTAGTTTAGCTTAGACAATAACAGCTTCTTCAACGATTTCGATCAAACGGAAACGTTTGTCTTTAGACAAAGGACGAGTTTCCATGATACGAACGATATCACCAGTCTTGGCAGTATTGTTTTCGTCGTGAGCTTTATATTTTTTAGAATAATTGATACGTTTACCATAGACAGGGTGGTTACGCTTAGTTTCAACGACAACAGTGATGGTCTTATCCATCTTGTCTGAAACCACACGGCCTTGATAAACTTTACGTTGATTACGTTCCATTTATGATCTCCTGTACTATTATTTGTTCAATTCAGCTTGCACAGTCTTAACACGTGCAATTGTCTTTTTCACTTCATTCAATTTTGCAGTGTTTTCAAGACGTCCAGCTGCTTGTTGGAAACGAAGTTCGAACAATTCTTTTTTCAATTCTGATTCGCGGGTTGAAAGTTCTTCAACTGACAATTTACGCAAATCTTCAAGAAGTGATTTTGTTTCGCTTAATTTCATTAGGCTTCACCTCGCTTCACGAATTTAGTTTTAACAGGAAGTTTGTGAGAAGCAAGACGCAAAGCTTCGCGCGCTACTTCTTCACTGACACCACCGAGTTCAAACATGATTTTACCACGTTTAACCGGTGCTACCCATCCTTCAGGAGCACCTTTCCCTGAACCCATACGCACACCAATGGCTTTGGCTGTGTATGATTTATGAGGGAAGATTTTAATCCAAACTTGACCGTTACGTTTCATGTAACGAGTCATAGCAATACGGGCTGCTTCGATTTGGCGGTTAGTGATCCAGTGAGAGGTCATTGCTTGAAGACCGTATTCACCGAAAGCTACTTCTTTACCACCCTTAGCTTCGCCACGCATTTTACCGCGGAATTCACGACGGTGTTTTACACGTTTTGGTACTAACATGGATTATTTATCTCCTTTCGCTGCTTTTTTAGTAGGAAGGACTTCACCACGGTAGATCCAAACTTTAACGCCGAGTTTACCGTAAGTTGTGTCTGCTTCTTCCCAAGCATAGTCGATATCTGCACGCAATGTGTGAAGTGGAACAGTACCTTCTGAGTAGCCTTCTGCACGGGCGATATCCGCACCGTTCAAACGACCTGATACCTGAGTCTTGATACCTTTAGCTCCAGCACGCATTGTACGTTGGATAGCTTGTTTTTGTGCACGACGGAAGGCGATACGCGCTTCCAATTGTTGTGCAATACCAGCACCTACAAGGTGAGCATCAAGATCAGGACGTTTGATTTCCACGATGTTGATGTGCACTTGTTTGCCAGTCAATTTGTTGAGTTCTGCACGGAGTGCATCAACATTCGCTCCGCTCTTACCGATAACCATACCAGGTTTTGCTGTGTGCAAAGTTACGATAACCTTGTTCACTGCACGTTCAGTTTCGATGAGTGAAACTGAAGCATCAGCAAGCTTTTCAGCGATGACTTTACGAATTGCTAAATCTTCGTGAAGGTAATCCGCATATTCTTTTTCGGCATACCATTTGGCATCCCAATCACGAATAACGCCAACACGCATTCCTAATGGATGTACTTTTTGACCCACGTTTTTACCTCCTTATTCTTTCTCTGCGACTACAACGGTGATGTGTGTAGTGCGTTTGTTGATTGGTGAAGCTGAACCTTTGGCACGTGGACGGAAACGTTTCATCGTTGGTCCTTCGTTAGCGAATGTTTCGCTGACGACCAGGTTAGCTTTTTCAAGACCAAAGTTGTTTTCTGCGTTAGCGATAGCTGAGTTCAAAACTTTCTCAACTTCGCTCGCAC
This sequence comes from Lactococcus termiticola, assembly GCF_003116835.1. GTDB lineage: Bacteria > Bacillota > Bacilli > Lactobacillales > Streptococcaceae > Lactococcus > Lactococcus termiticola. The sequence goes on from NZ_BFFO01000001.1 coordinate 257,540, forward strand.
CTTTAGTCGGTGTAAATTTCAAGATTGCGATTGCGTCTGCAACGTGCTTTCCACGGATCAAGTCCAAGACAAGACGAGTCTTACGAGGAGAGACGCGCACTGTTCTTGCAGTTGCTTTAGCTGAAGTAATTTCTGCCATTGTTTTCTCCTTCTATTAACGTCTAGTTTTCTTGTCGTCAGCGGCGTGACCACGGTAAGTACGAGTTGGTGCAAATTCACCAAGCTTGTGTCCAACCATATCTTCTTGAACATAAACTGGGACGTGTTTGCGACCATCGTAAACAGCAATTGTAAGTCCTACAAAGCTAGGGTAGATTGTAGAACGGCGTGACCAAGTCTTGATCACTTGTTTCTTTTCGGCTGCATTTTGCGCTTCGACTTTTTTCATCAAATGCTCATCAGCGAAAGGTCCTTTTTTAAGACTACGACTCATGAATGAGTTTCTCCTTTAAATTGATTTACCACACTGACTGCTAAGGTCAGGCTGGCGGATTTTCGCACAGTTCTTAGAATGTGCTCGATAGAATCGACAAGACTTTGTGAACTCTATCGGGCACACTCCAAAGAGTGTGTTCCAATAAATATTACTTGTCGTTGATACGACGAACGATAAGTTTGCTTGATTTGGCGTTCTTGTTGCGTGTCTTGAGACCAAGGGCTGGTTTACCCCAAGGTGTCATAGGTGACTTGCGACCAACAGGTTGTTTACCTTCACCACCACCGTGTGGGTGATCGTTAGGGTTCATTACAGAACCACGAACTGTTGGACGGATACCACGCCAACGTGTACGTCCAGCCTTACCGTAGTTGATCAATGAGTGTTGTTCATTTCCGACTTCACCAACGGTTGCACGGCAAGTTGAGAGGATCATACGCACTTCACCTGATTGGAGACGGATGAGTGTGTATTTACCTTCAAAACCAAGGACTTGGGCTGAAGCACCAGCTGAACGGACCAATTGTCCGCCGTGACCTGGCTTCAACTCGATGTTGTGGATCAAAGTACCGACTGGGATGTTTGCAAGTGGCAAAGCATTTCCGACCTTGATATCTGATTCTGGACCAGATACAACTGTCATGCCAACTTCCATACCCTTAGCAGCCAAGATGTATGATTTCACACCGTTTTCGTATACGAGCAAAGCGATGTTTGCTGAACGGTTTGGATCGTACTCGATAGTAGCTACGCGAGCTGGTACGTTGTCAGTTGTACGTTTGAAGTCAACCAGACGGTATTTTTTCTTGTGTCCGCCACCTTGGTGACGTACTGTGATGCGGCCGAGGTTGTTACGGCCGGCTTTGCTGTTCATTGATACAAGCAAGCTCTTTTCAGGAGTACTTGTAGTAATTTCTGCAAAGTCGCTACCGGTCATGTTACGACGACCGTTAGTGGTAGGTTTGTAAACTCGAATTCCCACGATTTTCCTCCTTTATTATTCTGCGTCTTCGCCGAAGATGTCGATGTTTTTAGAATCGGCAGTCAGCGTAACGATAGCTTTTTTGTAACCTGGTTTGAAACCAGTGTAACGACCAACACGTTTTGCCTTAGGCTTAACAGTAGTGGTGTTAACAGAAGCAACTTTAACGTCGAAGACAGCTTCTACAGCTTGCTTGATGAGCAATTTGTGAGCACGTGAGTCGACTTCGAAAGTGTACTTCTTTTCATCCATGGCAGCCATAGAAGCTTCCGTGATGATAGGCTTTTTAACAATATCGTAGAGTGATGACATTATGCAAGTACCTCCTCGATTTGAGACAGAGCTGCTTGAGTTGCAAGCACTTTGTCAGTTGAAACGATGTCAAGGACGCTTGCTGAGTTAGCAGTTGTCACTTTAACGTTTGGCAAGTTACGTGCAGAGAGTTCTGCAAATTCGTTACCTTCGTTTGGAAGAACCACAAGAACTTTACGTTCGATTGAAAGTGCTTCAAGAACTTTAGCAAATTCAGCAGTTTTTGGTGCTGAGAATGTCAATTCATCAACGGCAACCAATTTTTCTTCAGCAACCTTAGCTGAGTAAACTGATTTAAGGGCCAATTGACGCACTTTTTGTGGCAATTTGTAAGCGTAGCTACGTGGGTTAGGTCCGAAGACAGTACCACCACCACGGAATTGTGGTGAGCGGATTGAACCTTGACGTGCACGACCAGTTCCCTTTTGACGCCATGGTTTTTTACCACCACCGCGAACGAGTGAACGGTTCTTGTGAGCGTGTGTGCCTTGACGCAAGCTCGCACGTTGTGACAGGATCACATCGAAGACAACAGATTCGTTTGGTTCGATACCAAAGACTGCATCGTTCAAAGTGATGTCGCCGGCTGATTTGCCGTCTTGTTTAAATAATGATACTTTAGCCATTATATTTCTCTATCTCCTTTCCTTCTTATTTAGATTTTACTGCTGACTTCAAGATAATCAGAGATTTCTTAGCGCCAGGGACGTTACCTTTAACAAGGATAACGTTTTGTTCTGGCAATACTTGTGCGATAGTCAGATTTTGCATTGTAACGCGACGTCCGCCCATGCGACCTGCAAGCTTCTTACCTTTTGGTACACGGTTAGCTGCAACAGGACCCATAGAACCTGGACGACGGTGGTAACGAGAACCGTGAGCCATCGGACCACGTGATTGACCGTGGCGTTTGATAGGCCCTTGGAAACCTTTACCTTTAGAAGTTCCGGTAACGTCAACGACATCTCCAGCTTCGAAAGTATCAACTTTAATTTCTGATCCAACTTCTAAGCCTTCGATTCCTTTGAATTCACGAATGAAGCGCTTAGGAGCTGTGTTTGCTTTAGCAACATGGCCTTTAGCAGGTTTGTTAGACAAAATTTCACGTTTGTCATCGAAGCCAACTTGTACTGCTTCGTATCCGTCACTTTCAACAGTCTTAACTTGAAGCACTACGTTTGGAGTAGCCTCGATCACAGTAACGGGGATCAATTCACCGTTTTCTGTGAAAATTTGAGTCATTCCCACTTTTTTCCCTAAGATTCCTTTTGACATGAGAATTACCTTTCTTATAATTTGATTTCGATGTTGACACCACTTGGAAGATCAAGTTTCATCAATGAATCAACTGTTTTTTGAGTTGGTTCGATGATGTCGATCAAACGTTTGTGGGTGCGCATTTCAAACTGTTCACGGCTATCTTTGTATTTGTGCGTTGCACGAATAACTGTGTAGACGCTACGGTCTGTTGGAAGTGGAATTGGTCCACTTACTTCTGCATTTGTACGCTTAGCTGTTTCAACGATCTTTTCAGCAGCTGCATCAAGGATACGGTGTTCGTAAGCTTTCAAGCGAATGCGAATTTTCTTAGTTGCCATTTTTTCTCCTCGTCTATTTTTTAATAGGCTAGCTCAGTGGGAAAACCGACACAAGGTATGGCAATACCTTCGGGTGTGTCGCAACCTCTCACGTCATCGCTACATACTGTTTTTCACAGCACCTATCTATTCTAACAAAGGCCAAGGGCAATGTCAAGGGGATGGCCTGAGTTTTTTTCTTTTATTTTGGAATTGTTCTGGGCTGGCCCTTCCGCAGGGCTAAAGCCGTCTAGCTGAGGTGGGCCGCGAGCAGCCTGCTTCGCAGTCTCATCGCTAAATTGTGAGCCCTCCGGTCTCCCAATTTGCCTTATACACCACAGCCAGACGGCTTTAGCCCTGCCTGCTCCACTGTCCGATAAACAATCACGCCCGTCCCTTGTCTTTATCATGATATAATAGAAGCATGCCAAAAATTACGGAAATTAAAAAGCTGAAGCGACTTTATAAAGTGACCTTCTCGGATAGCATTGAGGTCGAAGGGGATTTTTCAGATAAGATTTATCTCTCTGAGGATAGCATTGTCCACTTTTTCTTGTCGGTGGACAGGAGCTTCACTGAGGATGAGGTCGAGGAATGGTTGAGCTTTGACCAGTTTGCCCGGGGGAAGGCTTTGGCCCTTTATCATTTGGGTTTTAAGGCGAGGACGGCTCACGAAGTGCGCAAGTACTTGATTGAGCATGAGATTTTGGCCGACTATGCCGACCGGGTGCTGGATCATCTTCAGGAGATTAAAGTCTTAGATGATGAGAATTTTGCTGAGAATTTCATTCAGGGCAAAATCAACATGGCCAGCTCTGGGCCCTATCAGATTAAGCAGAAACTCATGCAGAAGGGTATTGCTTCTTCTACTATAGATAAGGCACTTGAAAACAGCTTTTCTGAAGAAGAGCAGATTGATGTCGCCTACAAGCTTGCTGAAAAGTATGCCCGCTCTAAGGGAAGCAAGTATCCGCTCAAGCAACTTGAAAATAAGATTGTCGAACATCTGATGGGCAAGGGTTTTAATTATAGTGTCGCCAAGATTGCCCTGGAAAGCCTCGAGCTTGAGGCAGACGAAGAGGAGGAGGCAGACCTCCTTTACCGGGAATTGGATAAGGTAGCCCGACGAATTAGTCGGAACTATGAGGGCTATGAGCTCAAACAGCGGATTACTCAAGCCTTGGCCCGCAAGGGCTTCAGCTTTGATGACATCTCTCGGGCCTTACGGGATTATGATTTTGACGCATAAGAAAAAGCTTCCTTCTTAGAGGGAAGCTTTTTTCTATATTAATGAATCCAAATGCTCATAATCAGGACCATCGCAAGGCCGACAACGGCAATGATGGTCTCAAGCACGGTCCAGGTCTTCAGGGTCTGCTTGACATCCAGGTCAAAGTATTCCTTGAACATCCAGAAGCCGGCGTCGTTGACGTGGCTGGCTGCGATAGAGCCTGCACCGATGGCAAGCACCATGAGAGCGGCCATGTTAGGCGAGGCAGAGGCAAGGAGGGGCTGTACCAGACCAGCCGCAGTAAGTGCTGCGACCGTCGCAGAACCCAGGGCAATCCGGAGGATCACCGTGATAATCCAAGCCAGAATCAACGGAGACAGAGATGAGCCCTGGAACAAATCAGCGATTTGACCAGAAATCCCACCGTCAATCAAGACCTGCTTGAAGGCCGCACCACCACCGATGACCAGGAGGAGCATGGCGATAGACTTGACAGAATCAACAATCGTTTCAGCAATCTCAGTGTTTTGCTTCCGACGCATCCAGCCCATGGTTACGAGGGCAAAGAGGAGGGAGAGAATCATGGCTGAGACAGGATTCCCGATGAACATGATGACATTCTCAAGAAGGCTGTGAGGATAAGTGCTGGTCGTCGTCAGCTTACCAGCTGAGTCAACGCTATTTTTCACGACAGCCGCAAAAGGCTTGCCGTCATTGGCGATGATGGAATAGATGGTTGAGATAGCCATCAAAATAACCGGCATCAGGGCAGTGATGATAGAAATCCCAAAGCCAGGTGTTTCTTCGAGCTTCCATTCCTTCATTTCCCCAAAGGCGGTCAGTTTTTTCTTGACTACAAAGGCTTCAGGGACGAATTTCTTGGCCAGGACGGTAAAGATAGGACCGGCCACGATAACAGTCGGAATCGCTGCGATAATCCCAAAGAGGAGGACGGTCCCAGGATTGGCACCCAGGGCTCCAGAAATCGCAATTGGTGCTGGATGGGGAGGCAGGAAGCCGTGAGTCACGGAAAGACCTGCCGCCATCGGTACCCCCAGGTAAAGCAGGGGCACAGAAGCCTCAAGGGCGACAGCGAAGACGATAGGAATCAGGAGGACCATCCCAACTTCAAAGAAGAGGGCAATCCCGATGATGAAGCTGGCCACCATGATGGCCCATTGCATCCGCTTTTTACCAAAGGCGTTAATCAGGGTTTTGGCAATCCGGTAGGCACCACCAGCGTCAGCAATCAGACGGCCCAGCATGGCCCCAAAACCAAAGACGATGGCCAGCTCGCCGAGCGAGCTCCCAATTCCTTTTTCAATAGAAGCTGGAATTTGCCCCAGCGGCATACCGAGGCCGAGACCGACCAGGACGGCCGTAAGAATAAGTGCGATGAAGGTGTTCATCTTAAACTTGATAATCATCAAGAGGAGAAAGAGGACACCTAGGGCGAGAACAATAAAACTTGTCATTGTGTTGCTCCTTTATTATTGATTTGAAAGCTTCCGTTGCAGGGCAGCAATATCAGCATATTCTTCAGAAAAATGACTAGAGAGGCGGAGGTAAATCGGCATCAGAGCTCGGTAGGTCTCGTAGCTTTCTTCATTTGGCATAAAGGTCTGGTTAGAACCCACCATGCCTTCGACCGCCTCGAGGCTGTCAATCAAGCCAAGGGCCTTTTGGGCCATGACGGTCGCTGCAAGACAACCTGCCTCTGTACTGTCAGGGACAGTAATCGGTTGCTCGAAGATGTCGGACAAGATCTGCGTCCAGAGTTTCGAGCTGGTAAAGCCACCTGTCGCCTGGATCTGCTTGACGTCGCCTGCGACCTCACGGAGGCTGAGAGCGACCATATAGAGGTTGAACATCACGCCCTCCAGCAGGCTCCGGGCCATGTGACTCCGGGTATGGCCGTAGTTCAGGCCAAAGAATGAACCCCGGGCATTGGCATCCCATAAGGGAGCCCGCTCGCCTCCCAGATATGGATGGAAGAGCAGGCCTGCTGCACCCGGACCGACTTCTTTAGCCAGAGCTGTAATCTCATCAAAGGTCAGCTCGCCGTCAAAGACCTGGTCCCGCAACCAGCGGAAAACGTCTCCGCCAGAATTGACCGGGCCACCGACCACCCAGTGGTCTTCATCGAGGGCATAGGTAAAGGTCTTGGCCTTGACATCAGTCTCAGGCTTATCAGTCACGACCCGGATGGCCCCAGAGGTCCCGATGGTAATGGCTGCTACGCCCGGCCGAATCGCCGCAACACCCAGGTTTGAGAGCGGCCCATCACCAGCACCCCAGACAAAGGGCGTATCTGCAGGAATCCCCATCTTAAAGGCAAATTCCTCCTGCATGCCCCGCTCGATTTCATAAGGCGAGACGACTTCAGGCAGTTGCTCCGTCAAAAGGCCAGTGACCTCAAGGGTTTCTGGATCCCAGATTTTTTCCTTGATATTGAAGAGGCCGGTCCCGGTCGCAATCGAGAGGTCCATCTTCTTGACGCCAAAGAGGCGGTGGAAGATGGCTCCTTTTAGGTCCAGGTAATGAGCTGCCCGATTAAAGATATAGGGCTTTTCATTTTTCAACCAGAGGCTCTTTGACAGCGGAGCCATGGGATGGGTCGGCGTGCCGGTCTTCCGGTAGATGTCATAGGCCTTGTTGCTGGCTTTGAGAGCTTCCGTATAATGAACCGCCCGGGTGTCAGCCCAGGTAATCACTCGGGTCAGAGCCTCCCAGTTTTCATCATAGGCAATCCAAGAATGCATCTGGGCCGAGAAGCTGACCGCCAGAAGCTCGTCGCCTTCTTCGATGTTGATACAGACCTCACGGACACTGGCCAGGACCGCATCAAAGATGTCTTCAAATTCCTCTTCGGCCATGCCTGTCGCATCCCGGTAGAGCTTGTAGGGCTTGGAGCTCGTGGAAACGATTACACCATCTGTCTTAAATAAAACAGCCTTTGTCGCTGTTGTACCAAGATCCAGTCCAATTAAGTACTGCATTTATTTCTCCTTATGTACGGCGTGGCCACCAAAGCCATTTCTCAGGGCGGCGACCACCTTGCCGGTCATTGTATCGTCTTGCAGAGAGCGGCTCCGCATCATGAGCGAGAGGGCGATGACGGGAGCAGGGACGTTCAGGTCCAGACTCTCTTCGACTGTCCACTTGCCTTCGCCTGATGAGTCGACCTTGCCCTTGATTTGTTCCAATTTTGGATCGGCAGCAAACTGCTCTTCAGCCAGCTCCATCAGCCAGCTACGGATAACAGAGCCGTGATTCCAGAGCTTGGCTACGGCTTCAAAGTCGTAGTCAAATTCTGAGGCCTCGAGAATCTCAAAGCCTTCAGCAATGGCCTGCATCATGCCGTATTCAATCCCGTTGTGGATCATCTTGAGATAGTGTCCAGAGCCGAGGCGACCGGTATAGAGATAGCCATTTTCTTGGGCAATGGCCTGGAAAATCGGCTCAACCGCCTTCCAGGCAGTTTCATCATCACCACCAATCATGAAGTTCCCGCCTTGACGGGCCCCTTCCATACCACCTGAAGTCCCGACGTCCAGGAAGTGAATCCCGGCTTTTTTCAGCAAGTCATTTTGAGCCAGATTGTCCTTGTAGTTGGAGTTTCCGCCATCAATCAAGATGTCCCCAGCAGAGAGCTTTTCAGCCATGAGCTCGACCGTTAAATTGGTCGGAGCTCCTGCTGGGAGCATCAGCCAAATAATCCGAGGCGTCGGCAGGCTCGCAATCAGGGCGTCCAGACTGTCATTAGCTGTGACCTTGTCATTGCCATAAGCCTTCGCTTCTGCGACCGCCTCCGCCTTCATGTCAAAGACCGATACTTCTAAGCCGTTATCCACGGCATTTTTTACCAAATTAAGGCCCATCTTTCCGAGCCCAACCATTGCAAATTGCATTTAACGTCCTCTTTCTGAAATCCTTTTCATTTATAGCCTTATTATACGAAAGTTTTTTACATTTATCAAAGAATTGAACGCAAAATAATTTCATTTTTTAAGGGGATTTTATAGGCCATGTCTCTTAGGCTGTGCTATAATAATAGATATATGACCAGTGCACTTATCTCCCACATCAAATCTTACTATGATAATCTCAGCCGGGCTGACCAGCTGATTTCAGATTATCTCGTGGCCCATATCGATGAAGTCTCGACCATGACCATCCAGGAAATCGCTGAAAGCTCAGAGGTCTCAACGGCCACCATCTCCCGCTTTGCCAAGAAAATCGGCTATGCGAATTTTCAAGAGCTCAAGCTGGCTGCCCACAGCAACCCCAATGACGGGGGCTCCAGCGACTTCTTCAGCGAAATGTCGCCAGAAGATAGCTTCCAGGAGATTCTTGTCAAAAGCTTTAATAATACGATTGCCAGTCTCAAGTCAACACTTAATCTCCTTGACGAAGACTGTCTGACCGATGCTATGGACATCCTCCTCAAGGCAGAAACCTGTGGCTTCTTTGGCCTCGGTAGCTCCAACGCCGTCGCCCTCATCGCCTACCACAAATTTCTCCGCCTACCCCTGAAGACGGTCTACCACCAGGACTTCCACTTCCAGCAGATGTTGGCCGCCAAGCTCGGCGAGCAAGACTGTGCCTTCTTGATTTCCCATACTGGACGCAACAAGGACAGTCTAAGATTGTTGAAAATATTAAAAGCACAAGGCGTCAAGGTCATCGCCGTCACTTCTTTTGCCAACTCAGCCCTGGCCAAAGAGGCAGATGTCGCCCTTATCACGACCTCTGAAGAAGTGAGCTTCCGCCCTGAGGCTGTCACTTCTACAGTCTCCCAAATCAGCCTGATGGACGCGATTTTCATGATTTACGGCATGAAGACCTCACGCAAGTCTGAGGCTACACTTCAGGAAATCCGTGACGTCATCAAGGCCACCCGGCTCCAGCACTAATTGCGAGGTTTTATTATGGCATTTACATCAACCACCGGACGTTACGCCAGCTTTGGCACCGTGTCCAGCATTCCAGGCGAAGTCATCGACAGCTTCTGGTATATCATTGACAATTATCTGAAAGGGGTCTGGCCACTTGACCCCGTCCTCAACTTTGAGCTCCTCAACCGCTCAGGCCGGCTTTCTATCCGTTTTAGCCAGGACGGCAAACCACTGAAGCTCGTTATCGACACCAATATCAAGGTCAATCCAAATTGGCCCAACCGCTTCCATGCGGTGGATAATATGGGCCGAGAGACGATTATGACCTCAAGAGAAATCTAAAAACTAGTCCATAGCGGGCTAGTTTTTTTAGAGCTCATAAAAGACGATTTCAGGAGGCACACCAATTCTAATAGGAAGAAAGGTCTGGCCAAGGCCGGAATTAACGAAAAGCTGACCTCCTCTTGGAAGCTCGTAGAGGCCTCTGTCATAGGACTTTGATCCATTGTTCTTCATTCTTAATTTACCGATTCTGATCTGGCCACCATGAGAATGGCCTGCGATAATCAGGTCGAAGTCTCCTGCATGCTTGAGGGAAAGGACCGTGTCTGGCTCGTGAATCATCAAGAGGGAGAAGTCGGCCGGCTCAGGCTGAATATCAAAGTCGGGCCGGCCTTCTCTGAGATCATCGAGGCCTGAGATTGAAAGGCGATCGTCGATTGTCTGACACGCATTGACCAGGAGCTGAAAGCCCGACCGCTCTAAGAGCTGGCTGACAAATTTTGAGCCCTGGCCATTCCCCGCAAAGTCATGATTGCCGAGAATGGCCAGCTTACCAAGCGGGGCTTCAAGGCCTGTCAGCAGGCCTTCTACTTCTTGATAATGTCGCTCGCCCCAGCTGACCTTGTCAAAGAGGTCGCCAGAAAAGAGGATAAGGTCGGGCTTTTCCTGCTCCAGGACCTTTACAAATTTTCTAAACCGCCGATAAGAAGTATGCCAGGCAAAGTGGGAGTCAGAAAAATGGGCAATTTTCAAGCCCTTATCTTCTGATATTTTAATATGTCGGACTTTTTTACGATGGGGCTCAATAAATGCTCCATATAAAAACAGGAGGAAAACAAGGTCGAGGAACAGTCTAATCATAACCTTTATTTTATCATAAAATCCCTAGTCCTTTTGACTTTCATCCGATTCTGGATAAAGAATAGAGAGGATTTTCATCTTGAGCCGATACTTATCTGCTCGGTGCATAGGAAGGCCAGCCTTCAGTCGTTTCAGGAGGCGGAGATAGGCGGGGGACAGAGCGCTCGCCAACTCAATCTCAATACTTTTATAAACCAGCTGGTCATCTGGTAAAGGTCCCTTAGCCTTGATCACCTCCTTCAAGTCATCAATATCCAGCTGATAGCCCTGCTCAGAAAGGCGTTTCTGTGCCATGTTCCGGCGGATTTGATCGATGAGGAGGTGCTGATACTGGACCTTAAAATGAATAAAGAGTTCTTTTCTAGTCAGTGACTCCTGACTCCCGAGGATATTTGACAGGATGATCCTCCCCTCCTGCAGGTGGTCGTCCAGGTCCCAATCTCTGATATTATAGATATTCCTTGCCTTGAGTATGATCGGCTTCACACAGCTAAAAAGCTCATCAAACTTGGCTTCTTCTAAAAAATCGTGCTCCTCCATCCTCCATTTTCCTCCCCGACTTTGTAGCAATATTATATAACAGGAAAGCCTGGCAGACAAGGAATTTGGCCTAGCATGCTAACTATGAAATTCTCTTGAAATCATAAAAAGCCCAGAGCTTTTGTCTGGACTGAAAAGCTAGGGCTAGAACTTTTAGAACTAGAAAGCTGACGGCGATTTTTTCTCATTCTTTTGAAAACATAAAAAAACCGGCTTGAATATCAAACCGGTTTGACTGAATCTTCGGCATAACGCCTGTTTGATGCCCGGAGCCGGGGTCGAACCGGCACTCCCTTGCGAGAACCAGATTTTGAGTCTGGCGCGTCTGCCAATTCCGCCATCCGGGCGAATTAGCAACTGGGGTAGCTGGATTCGAACCAACGCATGAGGGAGTCAAAGTCCCTTGCCTTACCGCTTGGCTATACCCCAATAAAATAGGCGGATGACGAGGATCGAACTCGCGCGTGCCGGCGCCACAAGCCGGTGTGTTAACCACTTCACCACATCCGCCATATTAACAAAGATTGCAAGAGCAATCAAACACGGGCAGCAGGAATTGAACCCACACCAAAGGTTTTGGAGACCTTTGTACTACCTTTATACTATGCCCGTTACAATGGAAGGGGAGGGATTCGAACCCCCGAACCCGAAGGAGCGGATTTACAGTCCGCCGCGTTTAGCCTCTTCGCTACCCTTCCGTTATTCAATTAAATTGTATTATTTCTAATACAATGGGAGTTGAGGGGTTCGAACCCCCGACCCTCTGCTTGTAAGGCAGATGCTCTCCCAGCTGAGCTAAACTCCCATAAAGAAGAACAACTGTCCTCCTAAGCTGGTGGAAATCATCTCTGATTCCCA
>NZ_BFFO01000002.1 GCF_003116835.1 Lactococcus termiticola
TGCTTCATTCTGACCAAGGGAGTCAATATACAAGTCACGAGTACAACCAGCTTCTTGAGAGTCATAAAATCAAACATTCTTACAGTCGTAAAGGTTATCCTTATCACAATGCGAGCCTTGAATCTTGTCATGGTCACCTTAAAAGAGAATGGCTTTATCGTCATTCTATTAAGGACTTCAATCAAGCTAAGCATGAGGTCTTTTGGTATATTGAGAGCTTCTATAATAATAATCGAATTCATCAAGGACTCAATTATTTAACGCCCAATGAATTCGAAAATAAACAACTAAAATTAGCCGCATAGGCAGAAAGGTAATTTACCCATTTTGGTGTCCAGTTTCTTGACTTAATGTCAAAGGTAATAAAAAAATCGCTAGATGGTATTATAAATAATAATTTTTAGATAATGACAAGATAAGGTTCAAGATAGCGTAATTTACAAATAAGTTGAAGTTTCAGCCTGCCTGACTGACACATAACACCCCAAAGAGCAGTTATCTTACCTCTCTACCAGACTCAACAAAACTGTCAAGCGACAGCAAAAGAATAAATTCTTGTAAAAAATATAATTTGTGATATAATTTGATACAGAAAACTATTAGCAGTATAAAACAGAGGCTTAATGAAAACAGATTTTGACCAGGTCAATGAATGGCTGATTCAGCTCTTCCACGACTTTATGATATTAGAAGAACAGTTCCTAAAAGAATCCGACTATTCTGAGGTCACAGTGAAAGAGCTCCAACAGCTGACACTGGTCCATACGCTGGGTTCTTGCCGGGCAACCGATATTGCCAAAAACCAGAAGCTGGCCCTCTCGACCATCACGATTACGCTCAACCGCCTAGAAAGCAAGGGCTACATCAAGCGGGACCGCTCTGAAAAAGACCGTCGGGTGACCCATGTCGCCCTGACTGACGAGGGAGAAGCCCTCTGTGCCAAGCATAGAGAGTACTTCCGTAGCATTACTGAAAGCCTGATGAATTCCGTCTATGGCACCACAGAAAACAAGTTGGCTGGCGAGCTTTCGAGCTTGCACAAGCATCTTGAGGATATGAAATAAATGCCTTTTGCAAAAATAAAAGCTGTCGCACACAGCGTGCCAGAGCAAGTCGTGACCAATGACGACCTGGCAAAAATCATGGATACTAGCGACGAATGGATTTATTCCCGAACCGGTATCAAACGACGTCACATCTCTATCGATGAAAACACCTCAGACTTGGCCGCCCAGGTCGGCCAAAAACTCCTTGAGCAGACGGGCTACGAGGCGGATACGCTCGACTTTATTATCGTCGCGACCATCACACCAGATTCGACCATGCCAAGCACGGCGGCTCTTGTTCAGTCTAAAATAGGAGCAAATCGGGCCTTTGCCTATGACTTGGCTGCGGCCTGCTCAGGCTTTGTCTTTGCCTTGTCCACAGCTGAAAAGCTGATTGCTGGCGGCTACAAGCGGGGTATGGTCATCGGGGCCGAGGTCTTCTCCAAGTCCATCGACTGGACAGACCGGACCACAGCCGTCCTCTTTGGAGACGGGGCTGGCGGTGTCTTGCTTGAAGCCGATGACAGCCAACCGCTTGTGATTGCTGAAAAGCTTGAGAGCGATGGTAGCCGTGGTGGCAGTTTAACGGTGAATCAATTAGAGCTAAATTCTCCCTTTTCTGATATAATAGAGAAGGAAAAAACAAGCCTCCAGATGGATGGCCGGGCCATCTTTGATTTCGCTGTCAGAGACGTGCCAAAGAACATCAAGGCTACGCTTGAGCTGGCTGACTATGAAGTGGACGATATCGACTACTTCATGCTCCACCAGGCTAATTCAAGGATTCTTGATAAGATGGCGAAAAAACTCGGTGCTGACCGGGAAAAATTCCTCCAAAATATGGAAGAATACGGTAACACCAGTGCGGCGACCATCCCGATTCTCTTGTCAGAAGCTGTCGAATCTGGCAAGGTCCGCCTGGACGGCTCACAAAAGCTGGTCCTGACTGGCTTTGGTGGGGGCTTGACCTGGGGAAGCCTGGTCATCCACATTTAATAACACAATGGTTATAACCGCAGCCTAGCTGCTTATAATAAAATATTTTCTAAAATTAAAGGAGAAATATCATGGCTGTATTTGAAAAAGTGCAAGATATTATCGCAGACGAACTTGGCAAAGAAAAAGACGAAATCCAAATGGATACAACCTTTGAAAGCCTTGACGCTGACTCACTTGACCTCTTCCAAATCATCAACGACATCGAAGATGAATTCGACGTTGAAGTTGACACTGACGAAGACCTCAAGACTGTCTCTGACTTGGTGAAATACGTAGAGGCAAACGCTAAATAAGAATGAAAGAGGCTCGACAGATTCTGTCAGGCTGCCTTTGTTGGCAGTAGAGCCTCTCTTTTTCTTCTTTCCACTTCATTAGAAAATGCAAAGTAAAATGACAAAAACAGCCTTTTTATTTTCTGGTCAAGGGGCCCAAAAACTGGGCATGACCAGGGATTTATATGATACTTATGATGTCGTCAAAGCGACTTTTGACCGGGCAAGCGAGCTCCTGGGCTATGACCTGAGAGAGATCGTCGACTCAGACGAAGCCAAGCTCAATGAGACCCAATACACCCAGCCTGCGATTTTGACAGCCTCTGTGGCCATTCTTCGCTTACTTGAAGAACACGGCGTCAAGCCTGACATGGTAGCCGGCCTTAGCCTTGGCGAATACACAGCCTTGGTAGCTTCTGGAGCACTCAGCTTTGATGATGCCGTCCAGCTGGTGGCTAAGCGTGGTCAATACATGACTGAAGCTGCTCCGACCGGTTCCGGTAAGATGGTGGCGGTCATGAACACTGACCCAGCCCTGATTGAAGAAATCTGTCAGAAGGCGGCTTCTAAGGGTATCGTGAGTCCAGCCAACTACAACACGCCGTCACAGATTGTCATTGGCGGAGAAGTTGAGGCCGTTGATTATGCCGTTGAACTCCTGCAAGAAGCCGGAGCCAAACGCCTGATTGAGCTCAAGGTCTCTGGCCCCTTCCATACGGCCATTTTAGAGCCTGCCTCCGTCAAGCTGTCGGCTGAACTCGAGAAGGTCAACTTCTCTGCCTTCCAGCTCCCGCTGATTTCCAACACGACCGCCCAGGTCATGAAGAATGATGAGGTTAAGGCCTTATTGACCCGCCAGGTCAAAGAACCGGTCCGCTTTTATGAGTCTGTCGCGACCATGCAGGAACTCGGTGCGACTCGCTTTATCGAAGTCGGCCCAGGCAAGGTCCTCTCTGGCTTTATCAAGAAAATCGATAAGTCTGCTGACTTTAGCAATGTAGAAAATCTGGCAGATTTTGAAAAATTAACAGGAATTTAATTATGGATATTAAAAATAAAAACGTCTTTATCACAGGTTCGACCCGTGGAATTGGTAAGGCGATTGCCATGCAGTTTGCACAGGCAGGCAGTAACGTCATCATCAACGGCCGCTCTGCGATCACAGACGAGCTCTTGAGCGAGTTTACAGCTCATGGTGTCAAAGCCATCGGGATCTCTGGCGACATCTCAAGCTCAGAAGATGCCAAACGCATGGTCGCTGAGGCGACTGAAGGTCTCGGCTCTGTCGACATTCTCGTCAATAACGCCGGCATCACCAAGGATGGCCTCTCGCTGAAAATGTCTGAAGAAGACTTTGAGAGTGTCCTTAAAATCAATCTGACCGGTGCCTTCAACATGACGCAGGCTGTCCTCAAACCTATGACCCGGGCCCGCGAGGGAGCGATCATCAATATCAGCTCAGTCGTTGGCCTCATGGGGAATGCTGGTCAAGCCAACTATGCGGCCTCAAAAGCCGGCCTTATCGGTCTGACCAAGTCAATCGCCCGTGAAGTCGCCGGCCGTAACGTCCGTGTTAACGCTGTCGCTCCAGGTTTCATCGATTCTGACATGACGGCAGAGCTTTCTGACAAGGTCAAAGAGATGATGCTGGGACAAATCCCAATGAAGCGTTTCGGTAGCCCAGAAGAAGTGGCGACTGTCGTGACCTTCCTGGCTGAGCAAGACTATATGACAGGTCAAGTCCTGACCATCGACGGTGGCATGGTCATGTAAGATGAAAAAGTTTAACTTTTTTCATCTTTCGTTTATAATAAGTACATTCGCTTGGCTACAGATGCTGATTTTTCATCAGCTTGTTGACCAAAGTTTGATGGCAATCGCTTTGATTTCTTTTCTAGGCCTGGCCTACTGCCTGGTCAAGAGAAAGTATCTGGCCTTTAACATCATAGGCCCTCTGGTCTTTCTACTAGAGGTCATCTATCTACTGATGAGCCTGACCCTCTTTTGGGTCGGCCTCTCATTTCAATAAAAGGAGTAAACAATGACAAATCGCGTCGTTATTACAGGATACGGTGTCGTATCTGCTATCGGGAACAGCCCAGAAGAATTTTGGAACAGCCTCAAATCTGGCAAGAGCGGGATTGGTCCTATCACCCACTTTGATGCTGAAGCAACAGGCATTTCAGTAGCAGCAGAAGTTAAAGATTTTCCATTTGATAAATATTTTGAGAAAAAAGATGCCCGTCGTATGGATACTTTTAGCCTTTACGCTGTGCATGCTGCGCTTGATGCCTTTAACATGTCAGGCTTGACAGAAGAAAATACTGACTTTGACCGTCTCGGCTGTATCATGGCTTCTGGTATCGGTGGTTTGGAGCAATCACAAAAGAATGCCCAGGTTATCGCTGCTAAAGGTCCACGTAAAGTGGCACCACTCTATGTACCACTTGCCATTGCCAATATGGCGACAGGTAACGTAGCCCTCCGTACCGGAGCCCGTGGTGTTTCACGTGCCGAAGTCACTGCCTGTGCGGCTGGTGCCAACTCTATCGGTTCAGCCTTCCGTGAAATCAAACACGGCTACGCTGACGCCATGATTGCCGGTGGTGCTGAAGCAGCCATCTGCGAACTCGGTATTGCTGGTTTTGCGAACCTGACTGCCCTCTCTAAGCAGACCGACCCAACAATCGCCTGCCGCCCATTTGACAAAGACCGTGATGGTTTTGTCATGGGTGAAGGAGCTGGTGCTGTAATCCTTGAAAGCCTGGAACACGCCCAAGCACGTGGTGCCAATATCCTTGCTGAAATCGTCGGTTACGGTAACACCAACGATGCCTTCCACATGACGACACCATCTGGTACAGGTGCTGAAAAAGCCATCCAATTGGCACTCGATGAAGCCGGTCTTAAGGCCGAAGAAGTGGACTATGTCAATGCCCACGGAACTTCAACTCACGCCAACGAAGAAACTGAAAGCAAGGCCATCCACAATGTCATCGGTGACAAGGCCCTGGTCTCATCTACTAAGTCATTCCACGGCCATGCCCTCGGCGGAACAGGCTCTATCGAAGCTGTTGCGACCATTATGGCTATGGAAAATAACTTTGCTCCAGTCAACGCTGGAACAAAAGAACTTGACGAAGGCATGACCATCAACGTTGTCCTCGGTGAAGGTAAAGAAGCAAACATCGATGTTGCCATCAGCCAAGACTTCGGTTTTGGTGGTCACAACGCCGTGCTTGCCTTTAAGAAATGGACTGGAGAATAAGAAGTAAAATGAACATCAAAGAAGTAGAAGAACTCCTCCACGAGTTTGACCAATCAAGTCTCCGTGAATTTGCTTGGAACAATGGCTCTGACCAGCTCTCATTTTCTAAAAATGACGGCCATGCTGCTCCCGCTGCAGCAGTTGCGAATCCAGTAGCAGTCGCAGCTCCAGTAGCACCTGCCGCTAGTGAGACAGCAGCTCCAACTGAAGCGGTAGCTTCAGCAAATAGCTCAGCTGAAGGCGAAGCGGTCACAAGTCCCCTCGTCGGCGTGGCTTACCTCAAGCCAGCCCCTGATAAATCTGAATTTGTCAAGGTCGGTGACACAGTCAAAAAAGGCCAGACCCTCCTCATTATCGAGGCGATGAAGGTCATGAATGAAATCCCGGCTCCAGCTGATGGTGTCGTGACTGAAATCATGGTCAGCCCTGAAGATGTCGTCGAATACGGCCAAGAACTGGTTCGTATCAAATGAAAAAAGAGATTAAAGTAGATGCAGATGTCTCAGGTGCTTTTTACGGCACTGGATTTCTGCTTGCTCTAGGAATGAATCTTGCAGTGACCAACAACTGGTGGTCAGCTATCTGGCACGGCTTCTTGAGCTGGGGCTATGTAGGCTACTGGTTTGTAAAGTTTCTGACTCATTCCCTATAAGGAGATTAAATGTCTGAAGTAAACATCGACGTCACAAAAATCATGGAGGCCCTGCCTCATCGATATCCTATGCTCTTAGTAGACCGGGTGATTGATATCTCAGAAGATGAAATCACAGCGATTAAGAATGTGACTATCAATGAAGAATTCTTCCAAGGTCACTTCCCGCAATACCCAGTCATGCCAGGCGTCCTTATCATGGAGGCCCTGGCTCAGGCTGCCGGTGTTCTTGAGCTTTCAAAGCCTGAAAACAAGGGGAAGCTCGTCTTTTATGCCGGCATGGATGATGTCAAATACAAGAAGCAGGTTGTGCCAGGCGATCAACTGGTTCTCCATGCTAAATTTATCAAACGCCGTGGTCCGATTGCAGTCGTAGAGGCTGACGCCAAGGTCGACGGAAAGCTTGCGGCGAAAGGGACTTTAACCTTCGCTCTGGGTAAATAAGGAAGTATTATGTTTAACAAAATTCTCATCGCCAATCGTGGCGAGATTGCAGTCCGGATTATCCGTGCAGCCCGTGAACTCGGTATTGAAACCGTCGCGATTTATTCAGAAGCAGATAAGGATGCTCTCCACGTGGCACTGGCTGACGAAGCCATCTGTGTCGGGCCAGCCCGTGCGACCGATTCATATCTCAATATGAATAATATCCTTGAAGCAGCTATCGCTACTGGAGCGCAAGCCATCCACCCAGGCTTTGGTTTCTTATCAGAAAACTCGAAGTTTGTCGGCCTCTGTGAAGAGATGAATATCAAATTTATCGGCCCATCTGCAGAAGTCATGGACTCAATGGGAGACAAGATCAATGCCCGAGACCGGATGCGTAAGGCCGGTGTCCCTGTCACACCGGGTTCTGAAGGCGAAGTCTACACGACCGATGAAGCGCTAGCTATTGCTAATGAAATCGGCTATCCTATCATGCTCAAGGCCTCTGCCGGCGGCGGTGGTAAGGGCATCCGTAAGGTTTCTTCAGCTGAAGAACTCATCCCTGCCTTTGAAGCGGCTACAGCAGAAGCCAAGGCCAGCTTCGGGAACGGCGCCATGTTCATCGAGCGGATGATCTATCCTGCCCGTCACATTGAAGTGCAAATTCTTGGTGATAGCCAGGGCAATGTGATTCATCTTGGAGAACGGGACTGCTCACTTCAAAGGAATAACCAGAAGGTCCTTGAAGAAAGTCCTTCTGTCGCCGTTGGGGCTAGCCTCCGTGAAAAAATCACCTCTGCTGCGGTGATGGCAGCCGAAGCGGTGGGCTACGAAAATGCGGGTACCATCGAGTTCCTCCTTGATGAAGCCTCAGGCAATTTCTACTTCATGGAAATGAACACCCGTGTCCAGGTCGAACACCCAGTCTCTGAGTTTGTCTCTGGTGTTGACATTGTCAAGGAACAAATCCGGATTGCTAACGGTGAGGAACTTTCTGTCAAGCAGGAAGACGTGCATTTTAAGGGCCACGCCATCGAATGCCGAATCAATGCTGAAAATCCTAAATTCAACTTTGCTCCAAGTCCAGGAAAGATCCAAAGCCTCTACCTACCGTCAGGTGGTGTCGGCCTCCGTGTTGACTCTGCCATGTACGCAGGCTACACGATTCCGCCATACTATGACAGCATGATTGCCAAGGTCATCGTCCACGGCGAAAACCGCTTTGAAGCCCTGATGAAGATGCAGCGGGCCCTGATGGAGTTTGATGTGGAAGGCCTGACGACCAATATCGACTTTCAGCTCGAGCTCATCTCTGACCCTCATGTCATCGCAGGCGACTATAATACAGGTTTCTTGGGAGAAACTTTCTTACCTGAATATTTGAAAGAAGACTAATGCATAGTCTTTTTTTATGTCTTAAAAACAGAAAGAATCTCTGCCAGATCCTTAAATTTTTGGTATAATAAGGGATAGTTAATTATTTGAAATGTCAAAGGAAAAGAAGCATGGCCCTCTTTCAAAAGAAAAAGTATATTAAAATCAATCCCAATCGGGCGGTGAGAAATCAAGAGCAAGTTCAGCCAGAAGTGCCAGATGAGCTCTTTGCAAAATGTCCGAGCTGTAAGCACTCGATTTACAACAAGGACCTGGGCGATGAGAAGATTTGCCCACATTGTGGTTACAGTTTTAGAATTACCGCTTCAGAGCGTCTGGCCTTGATTGCTGATGATTTTGAAGAAATGTTTACAGGGATTGAAACGAAGAACCCACTGGATTTCCCAGGCTATTCTGAGAAATTGGAACAGACGAAGGCGAAGACTGGGCTTGATGAAGCCATCGTCACAGGGATCGCGACAATCAAGGGACAAAAGACAGCCCTTGCTATCATGGATTCAAGCTTTATCATGGCTTCAATGGGGACGGTGGTCGGTGAGAAGCTGACCCTTCTCTTTGAGCATGCGACAGCTGAAAGGCTTCCCGTTATCGTCTTTACGGCCTCTGGTGGGGCCCGCATGCAGGAGGGGATTATGAGCCTCATGCAGATGGCAAAGATTTCTGCTGCCGTTAAGCAGCATTCTAATGCCGGCCTGCTCTATATCACGGTTTTGACAGACCCTACCACAGGCGGTGTGACCGCGAGTTTCGCCATGCTGGGTGATATTATCCTGGCTGAACCCCAGTCACTGATTGGATTTGCCGGCCGTCGGGTCATCGAGCAGACCGTCCGCCAGACCCTGCCTGATGACTTCCAAAAGGCTGAGTTCCTGCAGAGTCATGGTTTCGTAGATGCCATTGTTAAGCGGACAGAGCTCAAGGAAAAACTCGCATTCTTGTTGGAGGTGCATCATGTCTAAGATTGCTGAAATTATTAATAAAGCCCGGGCGGCTGACCGAATTTCTGCACGTGAAATTTTTGAGACGGTCTTTGATGACTTCTTCGAGCTTCACGGCGACCGTCAGTTCATGGACGATGAAGCCGTAGTGGGCGGCATTGCTAGGTTTGAAGGACAGGCGGTCACAGTCATCGGAATTCAAAAGGGTAAAAACCTTGAAGAAAACCTGGCGACCAACTTTGGTCAACCCTCACCAAATGGCTACCGCAAGGCCCTCCGCCTGATGAAGCAGGCCGAAAAATTTGGCCGTCCAGTCATTACTTTTGTCAACACAGCAGGTGCCTACCCAGGGATTGAAGCCGAAGAACGGGGACAGGGTGAAGCCATTGCCCGCAATCTCCTTGAGATGTCCGACCTCTCCGTGCCCGTCCTGACCTTTATCACAGGTGAAGGCGGCTCTGGTGGTGCACTGGCCTTGGCGGTTGCCAATAAGGTCTACATCCTTGAAAATGCCGTCTATTCGGTCTTATCACCAGAAGGCTTCGCGACCATCTTATGGAAGGACGGTTCACGGCGTGATGAGGCGGCGGAGCTCATGAAGATGACTTCTGACAAGCTCTTTGAGAGCGGGGTTGTTGACGGTGTGATTGCTGAGGATAACTTGGAAGAGAATCTGAAGACAGCGATTCGTGAGAATCTGGTAGAGCTCTCTGGCATGTCTTCTGAAGAACTTGAAAAACAGCGTTATGAACGTTTTAGGAAATATTAAGAGCAGTAGCTCTTTTTTTTTGAACTCCAATACTTAGACAGAGTCAAAATCATCCGTCAAATCTGAGTCATCGCTATTTTTTAGACTTGTCTTTGAATGATCTCATTCTTCACCTCAAACATCTAATTGAATAAAACTGAATGAAATTAAAATCCAAGGTGAAAGGAAAAAATATGGCAACAAAAGAAAGATGGCGGGAGTATTTCAAACTGATAAATGATAGAGAGCCGACCTTGGAAGATTTTCGGACAGCCATTAAAAATGGAGAGATTGAAAATATGTCGGATGCATCAGAGAATGATGCGACAATCCCCAATATAAACAAGACGGGTGATATTCCGCCTAAAGAAGAGCATCCAAAAATTCAGACGGAACAAAAAGTTACGCAAACAGCTGAGGCGAATAAAGTAGGAAATATTACGCCGACTACTGTTCTAGGAGTGAAGTCTCTGGCGAGCTCATACGCCTCAGGAAACCGGATAACCTATTTGCAAAAGAAACAACAATCTGTGTGGGGAGTTGTGGTCATAGCTATCGTTGCGATTGGCTTTGCAATATGGGGAATCGGAAATATCGTCAATACGGGAACGCCACCTAATGGCACATACCACGCAACGAGTGATACGATAAGTGAAAATATCGGACTGCTCTACTTCGTGACAGATGCTGATAAGATTACTTTTACAGAAACATCCTCAACTGGAGGCTCGTGGAGTTATCAGACGGGCGACTATGGTAGTGGTAGTGGCAGTACGGATGGAACATATTATGTTTCAGGGGGGACATTGACGATGTCCGGTTACACGCTAGGAACGAAGCAGTTTAAGTATAGTAAAAATCTTTGGGGAAAGATTAGTCTTAAGGACACTTCAAACGATGTAACACTCACTTTTAAGAAGTAAAACAATAAACGAAAGAGAACTATCGCGGGTGGATTTTCAGAAAGCTGTAAAAACGCTGAGATAATTGCTTTACTTATACATTTTATAGGAGAAATAATATGAAAAAATTAAAAGTAGCTGTGATAATCCTGCTTATGATGCTTGGTTTCGGGGGACTAGCCGCTTGCTCAAATTCGAGTACGGATCAGCAAGCAGCCAGTGAATTAACTCAGGATAAGGTATATAATTACCTTCAGGAAGCTCAATATACAGGTCTTTCAAAGTTCAATCAAACCTTTGAGGGATTGGATGATGCCTGACATTAAGTCAAGAAACTAGACACCAAAATGGGTAAATTACCTTTCTGCCTATGCGGCTAATTTTAGTTGTTTATTTTCGAATTCATTGGGCGTTAAATAATTGAGCCCTTGATGAATTCGATTATTATTATAGAAGCTCTCAATATACCAAAAGACCTCATGCTTAGCTTGATTGAAGTCCTTAATAGAATGACGATAAAGCCATTCTCTTTTAAGGTGACCATGCCAAGATTCAAGGCTCGCATTGTGATAAGGATAACCCTTGCGGCTGTAGGAATGTTTGATTTTATGACTCTCAAGAAGCTGGTTGTACTCGTGACTTGTATATTGACTCCCTTGGTCAGAATGAAGCAATAGACCCTTAGAAGTGCCTCTAAGTCGAATCGCTTTCTCTAGTGTTCTATTGACTAAATCAGTCGTCATTCTCTGACTGATGTCCCAGGCAATGATTTTCTTAGAATAGCGGTCCATAATCGTTGAGAGATAAACCCAGCCTTGGGTCTGTGTATGAATGTAAGTAATGTCCGTTGACCAAACTTGATTCATTGCGTGAGGTTCAATAACGATAAGATTCTCTCTTGAAATATTATCTGACTTATTTCTCGCAGGTTTAAATTTCTTATTAACAACTGACTTTATTCCTTGTTCATGCATGAGCTTCTGGACAAGTTTAAGACCAACAGTTATTCCTTTTTGAGCCAACTGATGATGAATTTTAGGCGCACCATAAATTTGTTTAGAGGATTCATAGAGTGATTTAATCTCAAGGGCTAAAGTTCTTCTACGTTGTTCTGAAGAAGAAAGTTTCCGTTGTGTTTGGTCATAAAAACTCGAGCGATTGAGTCCAAATAGGAGGCAAGATTGGGTAATATTTAAGTGTTCTTCTTGAATCATCCGAATCATTTCTGGGTTGGTCATTTCTTTTTCTCGGCGAATAGGGTCAATACTTTTTTTAAGAGGTCACGTTCTTCTTGGACACGAGATAATTCTTTCTTGATGGCAATAAAATCAGCCTTAGAGTACTCTTGTCCTCCTTTCTTTGAGTATTTTTCAATCCATTTATAAAGTGTCGTTTGTGCAATACCATATTCGCTTGATAGACTCGGAACACTTTGCCCTGAGTCATAAAGTTCTACTAGAGTTTCTTTGAAACCTTGTTCATATCGTTTAACCATAAATTGAGTGTACCAAATTACCTAAACGGCTGTCCATTTTTCTAGGATAACATCACATGTTCAAATATAACGGAAAAGCGATTGTTGTCGATTACGAAAACGGCTATCTCTTCCAGATTGATTATCTCAGTGATAGCGAACTCAAGTTTACCTCGCTCAAAGAGCGGACCGATGGTGGTCCGATGACTGAGACAGAAACTTACTTCTATAAAGAGTTGGCTGATGATATTTTCTTTGTCAACTGGGTCGAAGAAGCAGGCGTGGTCGTCTCTCAGATTCTTGATTTCAATAAGATGGAAGTCGATACCTTTATGACCTGGGATCAGGAAGCTGCTCGGGGTGGTCGTGGACATCTGGTGAATCATGGTGTGATTCGCTTTCCTGAGTGATTTACTAAGGGCAAGATGATGAAAAACACTTCAATTGAGAGGTGCTTTTTTTGACTAACAAGCTTCTATGACCTAATATCTCTGAAAGTAGTGATAGGCAAGAGCTACTGATGTTGGCGAACTGCTGACATTTTCAATAAGAAAATAACCAGCAAAAGCAAAGCTTTTCCCCGCCTTCCCCACCGATATGTTATAATTTAGAAAAAGCCAAAGAAGGAAAACCTATGCCAGTAACCGTCGCTGACCTGATGAAAAAAATCACGTTCACCCCTATCTATATCACAGAGACTGCCTTGAAAAAGGAAATTTCCACCTCAGATATTCTCAGGCCGGGCCTGGAGATGTCGGGCTATTTTGACTACTTCCAGCCTGAACGTATCCAGCTTTTTGGGATGAAGGAGTGGTCTTATGCCATGAATGTGGTCGGCGATGAGCGCTATGACCTCTTCAAGGCCATCATGACTGAGGTAACGCCTGTCATCATCGTGGCCCGGGGCTTAGAAGTACCGGACGAGATGGTTGCGGCAGCCAAGCGACAGGATGTGGCCATTCTCCAGTCAAGAGAGGGGACCAGCCGTCTGAGCTCGATCATTACGACCTATCTGGATGAAGAGCTGGCCGAACGCTTTACCATTCACGGTGTCCTCATGGATATTTATGGGGTCGGTGTCCTGATTCAGGGGGCTAGTGGGATTGGTAAGTCTGAAACGGCCCTTGATTTGGTCGGGCGTGGACATCGTCTGGTCGCTGACGACCGGGTTGATGTCTACCAGCGGGATGCCTTCACGCTTGCTGGCGAGCCGGCTGAGGTCCTTCGAAACATGCTTGAGCTCCGTGGTGTCGGCATCATTGATGTGATGAACCTTTATGGTGCCCGTGCCGTCAAATCTTCTTCAGACGTGACCCTTGCGATCTATCTTGAACCTTTTGATACAGAAAAAGAATTTGACCGCCTGGGCAATGGCATCCATCATGTCAGCTTCGCTGAAGTTGAAGTGCCCCAGATTACGATTCCGGTTAAGACCGGTCGAAACGTGGCCAGTATTATCGAGGCAGCAGTTATGAACTTCCGGGCCAAGGCGATGGGCTACGATGCCACTCAGACCTTTGAAGACCGCCTGACCGCCCTGATTGAACAAAATGAAAGTGAAAAGAATTAAGACATGCAAGAAATTTCACTGCCAAGCCTGGCCCTGAGTAAAATTGCCTTACAACTTGGCCCCTTTGCCATTCACTGGTACGCGATTTTCATCACGCTGGGCGGTGCCATCGCCTTTTGGCTGGCCCTGCGAGAAGGAGCCAGAAAGAAGATATCTTCAGATGATGTGACAGACCTGATGATTTGGTCGGTCCCCTTTGCCTTGGTCGGAGCCAGGGCTTACTATGTCATCTTCCAGTGGGGCTACTACAGCCAGCATCCTGACCAAATCATTGCCCTCTGGGACGGTGGTGGAGCCATCTATGGCTCGTTAATTGCCATTGCCATCGTCATCTTCGTCTTTTGTTACTACAGAGTACTCCGGCCCCTAGACATGATGGACATCTATATTCCAGGCATCATGCTGGCCCAGGCCATGGGTCGCTGGGGAAATTTTGTCAATCAAGAAGCTTATGGACGTGCCGTCAGCAATCTCAACTGGCTTCCTAGATGGATGCAGAAGCAGATGTACATCGACGGGGCCTACAGGCTCCCGACCTTTTTATTTGAAAGTATCGGCAACCTGATTGGCTTCGCCCTCATCATGCTCTTCCGCCATCGCCTCCATCTCAAACGAGGCGAAGTCTTCTTTTTCTACCTTATCTGGTACGGCAGTCTCCGCTTCATCGTTGAAGGCATGCGGACAGACAGCTTGATGATAGGACCCTTGCGTGTGTCGCAGATGCTCTCGGCCGTTCTTGTCCTTGTCGGCCTAGTCTTGATTATTGTGAGAAGAAAAAGAAAAACGTTAAAAGTGTAGTAGAGGAAATTCTGAAAACACTGTGAAAAAGGCAAATGGCGAGACCGTAAGGGCTCGCCATTTAGCGATGTAAGGAGAAAAACATAGTTTTCCTTATTCTGGCTCCCAATGCTCCTGGAGGTCACATTGCTGGGTCAGAGCTCTTTCCAATCGAACTAGCGGCCCCACTGTGTCTTGCCCGATTTCCGGAAGGAAAGGCTACCTATCAAAAGAAGTAAAACAGCTTCTTTTTTATTCTCAAGAAAATATAACAGAATCCGAAATATGCCTAACTGTACTAGTAAAGAAAGTGATTACATTTCAGATTTCGTATTGATTTCCCTTTTCTGTATGATATAATAATCATGTACACTAAAACAGTCGTTATAGACAAAGGAGACTTGCAACCATGAAAACAGAAGTCACAGAAAACATTTTTGAACAAGCCTGGGACGGGTTCAAAGGAACTGACTGGCAAGATAAAGCCAGCGTTACTCGCTTCGTGCAATCTAACTACACGCCTTACGATGGAGACGAAACTTTCTTGGCAGGTGCGACAGAACGTACCCTCAAAGTAAAGAAAATCATTGAAGACACTAAAGCTCACTATGAAGAAGTCGGCTTCCCATTTGATACTGATGTCGTTACTTCTATCGACAAGATCCCTGCAGGCTATGTTGATCCAAACAACAAAGACCTTGAATTGATCTACGGTATGCAAAACAAGGAACTTTTCCGTTTGAACTTCATGCCAAAAGGTGGTTTGCGTGTTGCTGAAAAAATCTTGACTGAACACGGTCTTGAAGTAGATCCTAAGCTCCATGATATTCTCAGCCAAACAATGACTTCAGTAAATGACGGTATCTTCCGTGCTTACACTTCAGCTATCCGTAAAGCACGTCACGCTCACACTGTAACAGGTTTGCCTGATGCTTACTCACGTGGACGTATCATTGGTGTTTATGCACGTCTTGCCCTCTACGGTGCCGATTACCTCATGAAGGAAAAAGCTAAAGAGTGGGATGCCATCACTGAAATCAACGAAGAAAACATTCGCCTTAAAGAAGAAATCAACATGCAATATCAAGCATTGCAACAAGTTGTAAACTTCGGTGAACTTTACGGTCTTGACGTTCGTCGTCCAGCAATGAACACTAAAGAAGCCATCCAATGGGTGAACATCGCCTACATGGCAGTATGTCGTGTCATCAACGGTGCTGCAACTTCACTCGGACGTGTACCAATCGTTCTTGACATCTATGCAGAACGTGATTTGGCTCGCGGAACATTCACAGAAGAAGAAATCCAAGAATTTGTTGATGACTTCGTATTGAAACTCCGTACGATGAAGTTCGCTCGTGCTGCTGCCTATGATGAGCTTTACTCAGGTGACCCAACATTCATCACCACTTCTATGGCTGGTATGGGTAACGACGGACGCCACCGTGTCACTAAGATGGACTACCGTTTCCTCAACACTTTGGATACCATCGGTAACGCGCCAGAACCAAACTTGACAGTCCTTTGGGATTCTAAACTCCCATACTCATTCAAGCGTTACGCCATGTCTATGAGCCACAAACACTCTTCAATCCAATACGAAGGTGTTGAAACAATGGCTAAAGACGGTTACGGTGAAATGTCTTGTATCTCTTGCTGTGTGTCTCCACTTGACCCAGAATCAGAAGAAGGCCGCCACAACATCCAGTACTTCGGTGCCCGTGTAAACGTGCTTAAAGCAATGTTGACAGGTCTGAACGGTGGTTATGATGACGTTCATAAAGACTATAAAGTCTTCGACATCGAACCTGTCCGTGACGAAATCCTTGACTACGATACCGTTATGGCAAACTTCGACAAGTCGCTTGACTGGTTGACTGATACATATGTTGATGCGATGAATATCATCCACTACATGACTGATAAGTACAACTATGAAGCAGTTCAAATGGCATTCTTGCCGACAAAAGTTCGTGCTAACATGGGATTCGGTATCTGTGGTTTCGCAAATACAGTAGACTCACTTTCAGCAATCAAATACGGACAAGTTAAGACTATCCGTGATGAAAATGGCTACATCTACGACTACGAAACAACTGGAGACTTCCCACGCTATGGTGAAGATGATGACCGTGTCGATGACATCGCTAAACTCGTGATGAAGATGTACCACGAAAAACTTTCACGTCACCAACTTTATAAGAACGCTGAAGCAACTGTTTCACTCCTTACCATCACTTCAAACGTGGCATACTCTAAACAAACTGGTAACTCACCAGTCCACAAGGGTGTATTCCTCAACGAAGATGGTACAGTGAACAAGTCTAAACTTGAATTCTTCTCACCAGGTGCGAACCCATCTAACAAGGCTAAGGGTGGATGGCTCCAAAACTTGCGTTCACTCGCTAAATTGGACTTCAAACATGCCAACGACGGTATTTCATTGACAACTCAAGTCTCACCACGTGCCCTTGGTAAGACCCGTGACGAACAAGTCGACAACCTCGTTCAAATCCTTGATGGCTACTTCACACCAGGCCAATTGATGGCTGGTACAGACATGGCTGGTCAACACGTTAACTTGAACGTTATGGACCTCAAAGACGTTTATGACAAGATCATGGCTGGTGAAGATGTTATCGTACGTATCTCTGGATACTGTGTTAACACTAAATACCTCACAGCAGAACAAAAACAAGAATTGACTGAACGTGTCTTCCACGAAGTCCTTTCACAAGATGATGATGAAGTAATGCATACATCTAACATCTAATTGAAATTGAAAGTCCCTTTCGGGGCTTTTTTGCTAGACTTTTGAGGAAAGATTGCGACCAAGGGGAGCAATCTTGACCAAAAGTCTGCAAAAAAGGTGGCGAATAAAGAAAGCGAAGCTTTCCACTTTTGTACCTTGCAGGCGACTTTTCCCTTCGGGTTGGGGATGTTTCTAGTAGTGGGTGCTCGCGGAACTAGCTTCGATTGTTGCTAAGCCCTACTTAGCCAACAACCTCACATCTTCGATATGAGGTCAGGCTGTCCCGGAAGTCTAAGTGCTAAAACACTAAGACCCTCGGGCAGTCTCGCTTGCACGAGCCGTCGCAGGGCAAAGCAACACTACTTGCGGATTTCCGCTCCGCGGATTACACGACAGCAGAGCTGTCGGTAATCCCACTACTAGAAAATCCCCTGAGCTAGCCCTTCGGCCGTTTGGCTAAGCCAAAGCCGCGAAGCGGTCCGCCTTTCAAAGGCGGAAAGGCGAAGTCCTTATTCTAATAACGCGAAGCGATTCGCCGCAGGCGAGGGCGAAGCCCTAAAAAAGGGGATTTTCTAATAATGGGAAGACAAGCAGCTTTGCTGCTTAGTCTTCCGCACAGGGGAGATCCGCAAGTACTATTTCTTAGTGGCTCGACGGCTCCCGCAGGGAGACTAAGAGACACTTAGAAATAGTCGAAGCTAGCTCCCCGAGCACTCCATTATTAGAAACATCCCCAACCCCGAAGGGAAAAGCCGCCTGCAAGGCACAAATCCCCCGAGGGATTTTCATTGCATTCTCCTCCAAAAGAAGCTATACTAGATAACATGAATTACCTCTTTTACACAAAAAAAGACCGGGTGACCAGCTCGATACGGGACTGGCTTCTCCGGGAAGACATAGATTTTATTGAGTTGCCGACCTCAGAGATGACGATGACGCATCTGAGGGAAATCCTCAGCCTTTGTGAGGATGGCTTTGACAACATCATCAACTACCAGTCCTACGAGTATCAGACCCTTTATGAGGAAGTCGGAAACTTTTCTGAACTCAAGGCCAACTTCTTTATGAAGCTCCTCCTCATGCATCCTCAGGTCTTCAAAAACGGCCTTTTGGTCAATTTTGAGAAGAAGCAACTGACAGTAGGCTTTTCTGCTGAGCAAATCCGTACCTTCCGCTCAAGAAACCGCAGGGATACTGCCCGTGTGATGCGGGGTGTCACTCTCTATGGCTATCGTGCCATCAATTTTGGTAAATCTGATGCGACTCAGGGCGAAAAGAAAATCAGAGTAGACAAGGGCTAAAAGTAAGCTTTTAGCTCTTTTTTATCTGAGAAAATCACAGAAAATCCCAGTTAAAATCTCGTTCATTTCCTCTAAAAGTCTTGTATAATGGTCTTAATTAGGAAAGGAGAACAAAATGGAAGATAAACAAGCACTCAAGGCCCGGCTTTCTGCAGAAAGCTACCGGGTCACTCAGGAAAACGGCACAGAGGCTCCTTTCACGAACGAATTTGATGACTTTTTTGAAAAAGGCCTCTATGTCGATATTGTCAGTGGCGAGCCCCTCTTTACTAGTGAGGACAAGTATAATTCTGGCTGTGGCTGGCCGGCCTTTACCAAGCCCATCGACCGCAAGCAAATCCAGGAGAAGCGGGACCAGTCTCATGGTATGGAACGGGTCGAAGTTCGTTCTAAAGGGGCAGACAGCCACCTGGGCCATGTCTTTACAGATGGGCCTGCCGCAGAAGGCGGCCTGCGTTACTGCATCAACTCTGCTGCCCTTCGCTTTGTGCCTTTTGAAAATCTTGAAAAAGAAGGCTACGGAGAATATAAAGACAATTTTAATTAAAATCCGAACAATAAAAATAAAAAGCTGGAGCGAAGTTCACTCCGTCTTTTTTTTCACTGTTAAAAAAGTTAGACTTAGATTATAGAAAACAAGGAGGCTGTTGTGACAGAAAAAGGGGAATTGCTCTACGAGGGCAAGGCGAAGAAGCTTTACAAGACAAGCGATGAAGGCGTGCTTTGGGTGGCATACCAGGACCAGGCGACCGCTCTTAATGGAGCCCGGAAAGAGCAGATTGCCGGCAAGGGTGAGCTCAATAATCAGATTACATCATTGATTTTTGAGAAGCTCAATCAGGCCGGCTTTGAGACGCATTTCATCAAAATGCTCTCTAAAACCGAACAATTAAATCGTGAGGTAGAAATCATTCCTCTGGAAGTGGTCTTGCGCAATGTGGCGGCTGGTTCCTTCTCAAAGCGCTTGGGGATCAACGAAGGTGAAGTCCTGCCTGAGCCAATCGTCGAGTTTTACTACAAGGACGATGCCTTGGACGACCCCTTTATCAACGATGAGCATGTTCGCTTTTTGAATCTGGCCACAGAAATTGAAATCGAGTATCTGAAAAAGGAAACCCGCCGGATCAATGACTTTTTGAAGGCGATGTGGGCTGAGCTGGACTTGACCTTGATTGATTTCAAGCTGGAGTTTGGACGACTTCCTGATGGGCAGATTATTCTGGCAGATGAGATATCGCCGGATACCTCAAGACTCTGGGCGGCAGATGGTTCGCACATGGATAAGGATGTTTTCCGCCGGAACTTGGGTGACTTGATTAGTGTTTATGAAAAAGTGTTAGAAAAATTGGAGGCAGCAAAATAATGGCAAAAATCGAAGTGTATGTGACTTACAAAGACTCAATCTTAGACCCTCAAGGGCAAGCAGTACAAAAGGCAGCAGCAAAACTTGGCTTTGACCAAATCTCAGGCGTTCGTATCGGGAAATACTTTGAGATTGAAGTGACGGGGGATGTGGCTTCTGCTCAAGAGCAAGTTGAAAAGCTTTCTAATGAGTTGTTGGCTAATCCAAATATGGAAACATATCGTGTGGAGGTTTCTGAATGAAGTTTGCAGTGATTCAATTTCCAGGCTCAAACTGTGACTTTGACTTGCTTTGGGCGATTCGTGACATCATGGGCGCTGAAGCCGAGTTTATCTGGCATGACAGCGACTCGCTCGAAGGCTTTGACGGCGTCTTAATTCCTGGTGGTTTCAGCTATGGAGACTACCTGCGTTGTGGTGCGATTGCTTCATTTGCCAATATCATGCCAGAAATCAAGCGCTTGGCAGAGGAAGGGAAACCTGTCTTTGGCACTTGTAACGGCTTCCAAATCTTGATTGAAGCTGGACTTTTGCCTGGCGCGCTTATCCGTAATGACAGCTTGAAGTTTGTCAGTAAATGGCAAGGGCTGCAGGTTAATAATCAAACGGATTTTACCAGTGAATATGCAGAAAATGAAGTGATCAAACTCCCGATTGCCCACGGAGAAGGCCACTATATCGCTGACGAAGCAACACTTGCGGACTTGAAAGCGAATAATCAAATTGCTTTCACTTATGTCGGCAAAAATCCAAATGGTTCCGTAGAAAACATCGCAGGAATTACCAACAAAGCAGGAAATGTCCTCGGCATGATGCCCCACCCAGAACGTGCGGTTGAAGCACTCCTCGGTGGGGCTGACGGTGCGAAGTTGTTTGCGAGTGTTTTGAAGAATTTTGTCAATAAAGAAGAAGAGGTAAAGGCTTAATGACCATCGAAATGAGTCCAGAACAAATCCGCGACAGTAAAATCTACCTCGACTGGGGACTGTCAGAGGAAGAATACGCAAAGGTTCAAGAAATCTTAGGCGGTCGCCTTCCGAACTTTACGGAAACAGGCATGTATGCGGTCATGTGGTCTGAGCACTGCTGTTACAAGAACTCTAAACCCGTTTTGAAAAAATTCCCGACAACTGGACCTCAAGTCCTGATGGGGCCTGGTGAAGGTGCTGGTGTCGTTGATATTGGCGATGACCTCGCGGTGGTCTTCAAGGCTGAAAGCCACAACCATCCCTCTTATGTCGAGCCTTACGAGGGCGCGGCGACAGGTTCTGGCGGGATTATCCGTGACATCTTCTCGATGGGTGCCCGTCCGATTGCTATTCTCGATAGTTTGCGTTTTGGTCAAATTGACAATCAAAAGACTCGCCATATCGTTGATCAAGTCACTGCTGGGATTGCGGGTTACGGTAACTGTATCGGGATTCCGACCGTTGGTGGTGAAGTTGCCTTTGACGAAAGCTATGCAGGCAATCCTTTGGTCAACGTTTTGTGTGTCGGTTTGATTGAACACAAACATATCCAAAAAGGTCAAGCCAAAGGTGTGGGCAATTCGATTTTCTACGTGGGTGCCAAGACCGGTCGTGATGGCATTCATGGTGCCAGCTTTGCCTCTAAAGAATTTGGTTCTGGAAATGAAACCCAGCGTTCAGCGGTTCAAGTCGGCGATCCATTTATGGAGAAATTGCTCCTTGAAGCTTGTATTGAAGTGATTCAAGAGCACGGCGATGTGCTTGTTGGCATTCAAGATATGGGTGCTGCTGGACTTGTTTCTTCAACATCTGAAATGGCATCTAAAGCGGGTTCGGGCCTTGTCTTGAATTTGGACGACGTGCCACAGCGTGAAACAGGCATGATTCCTTATGAAATGATGTTGTCAGAAAGTCAAGAACGGATGGTGCTTTGTGTTAAAAAAGGACACGAAGAAGAAATTGTCAATGTCTTTAAGAAATATGACCTTGATGCGGTCAATATCGGTCATGTGACGGATGACGGCTTCTATACCCTTTACCATAAAGGTGAAATGGTCGCTCAAGTCCCTGTAGATTCCTTGGCTGAAGATGCACCGACTTATTACCGTGAATCAGAAGTCCCTGCGCGTATTGCTGAGTTTGGGGCAGCAGAGAAGTTCATTCCTGAAGTGAAAGACCCAGCAAGCACTTTGAAGGCGATCATGGCACAACCTACGATTGCATCTAAACGTTCAATCTATGAGACCTATGACTCTCGTGTGATGACAAATACGGTCGTTGCACCAGGCTCTGATGCCGCTGTCCTGCGTGTGCGTGGCACGCGTAAAGCCCTTGCCATGACAACCGATTGTAACGCCCGCTATCTCTATCTTGATCCAGAAAAAGGTGGCGCGATTGCAGTTGCTGAGGCGGCACGAAACATTGTCGCCTCAGGTGGGAAACCTTTGGCTATCACAGATTGTCTTAATTTTGGAAATCCTGAAAAGCCAGAACAATTCTGGGAATTGTCGACTGCTGCTGACGGTATTTCACGTGCCTGCTTGGCTTTGGATACACCCGTTATTTCTGGGAATGTTTCACTTTATAATGAAACCAACGGTTCAGCGATTTTGCCAACACCAATGATTGGTATGGTTGGCTTGATTGAAGATACTGACCAGATTACCACGCAAGATTTCAAGTCTGCTAGCGATGTGATTTACCTGGTCGGTGAGACAAAGGACGATTTTGCAGGCTCTGAGCTTCAAAAGATGCTGACAGGCAAGCTGTCAGGGACCATCGACTTTGACCTGGAAGCTGAGAAGGCCAATCAAGACCTTGTCTTGAAGGTGATTCAGGCTGGTATTGTGGCTTCAGCGCACGACTTGTCAGAAGGGGGGCTGGCTGTTGCCTTGGCTGAGTCTGCCTTTGCAGGTAAGTTTGGTGTTGATGTGACGACTGGCTTGTCATCAGCACAGCTCTTTAGCGAGAGTCAGGGACGCTTTGTCCTGTCTGTGAAGCCTGAGGCTGTAGCTGATTTTGAGGCTCTGGCAGGTGCTCAGGCGACGAAGCTGGGAACTGTGACAGAAGAAGCCGTGCTGAAAATCGACGGCCTTGAATTGGCGACGGATGAGCTGTTTGAGATTTATGAGACAGCGATTCCTAATTTGATGAAATAGGATGAATCAGGTTGAGAGACCTGGTTTTTATTTTGCCTACTATATAGCAATGGTCAAAAACTCTCCTATTTTCTTGAGAGTCAAAAAAGCATAGAAATAGGCTAAATGAAGAAATAATATCATCACCATTTTAGAAAAGAAGCTATGACTTGTTCCGACTCTGACACAAACCAAACCAAAGCTTTGAAATTGTTTATTTTGAGGAAAATCTGCTAGAAGAAGGCTAGTCTAAGAAAACTAAGGAGATTGAGGGCTTTATCTATGCTGTCGCTATCAAACGAAAATACTCTAAATTACTGTCCTAGATTAGGCCAAACCAAAACCTAAAAATCCGAACAATTAAAAAAAGACCAAGCCAAATTCCCGACTTAGTCTTTTTATTAACGAACAATAAAGATAAAATAAGACTATAACGTAAGAAAAGCGAAGAAAAATCGGAGAAGAGATGGTTTACGAAGTGAAGAGCTTGAATGAGCCCAAGGGCTATGAAATTCCCCTTGATGAGGCAAAGAGTCTGAATGAAGAGTGTGGCCTTTTCGGCATCTGGGGGCATCCCCAGGCTAGTCAGCTGACCTATTTTGGTCTTCATGCCCTGCAGCACCGTGGACAAGAAGGGGCGGGTATTCTGAGCAATGATGGCGGACGCCTCATGCGACACCGGGACCTTGGCCTTGTTACAGAAGTCTTCCGTGAAGAAAAAGACCTGGCTGACCTGACGGGAACGTCTGCGATGGGACACGTCCGCTATGCGACAGCGGGTTCGGCGGATGTCAATAACATCCAGCCTTTCCTTTTTGACTTTCACAATGGCTCGCTGGGGCTGGCTCATAACGGCAATTTGACCAACGCTAAGAGCCTCCGCTGTGAGCTTGAAAAGAATGGGGCGATTTTCTCATCCAGCTCTGACACTGAAATCCTCATGCACTTGATTCGGCGCAGTCATCATCCGGACTTTATCGGCCGGGTGAAAGAGGCTTTGAACACGGTCAAGGGCGGCTTTGCCTACTTGATGATGACGGGCAATGCCTTGGTTGCTGCCCTTGATCCAAATGGTTTCCGGCCCTTATCGATTGGCAAGATGTCCAATGGTGCCTGGGTGGTGGCCAGTGAAACTTGTGCTTTTGATGTGATTGGGGCGGAATTCGTCCAAGATGTGGAGCCAGGGCAGATTGTTGTCATTGACGACAGCGGCATTCACTTTGACCAGTATACGACAAATACGAATCTCACGATTTGCTCGATGGAGTATATCTATTTCGCTCGGCCTGACAGCACGATTCATGGAGTCAATGTTCACACGGCTCGTAAACGCAGCGGTCGGATCTTGGCCCAGGAGGCTAACATCGATGCGGATATGGTGATTGGTGTGCCAAATTCTAGCCTCTCTGCGGCTTCCGGCTATGCGGAGGAATCTGGTCTGCCCTATGAGATGGGCTTGATTAAAAATCAATATGTGGCCAGAACCTTTATCCAGCCCACGCAAGAGCTTCGCGAGCAGGGCGTTCGTATGAAGCTTTCTGCTGTGCGTGGCGTGGTGGAAGGCAAGCGGGTCATCATGGTAGATGACTCCATCGTGCGTGGCACGACCAGCCGACGGATTGTGAACCTGCTGAAAGAGGCGGGGGCAGCAGAAGTCCATGTGGTGATCGCCTCTCCACCACTCGCCTATCCATGTTTCTTCGGTATCGATATTCAGAGTCGTGAGGAGCTGATTGCAGCCAGCCATACAGTTGAGGAAATCAAGGAGGCCATCGGGGCTGATAGCCTGACCTTCCTGTCACAGCAGGGTCTGGTCGATGCAATTGGCCACGACGACCTCTGCCTGTCCTACTTTGATGGGGTATATGAGACAGGGCTTTATGATTATGAAGAAGAGTATTTAGCAAGCTTGAACAAGATGTAAGATGAGTCCGCTTAGAAAGCTGGAAATTTAGGAAATCACAGCTTCTGCCGAAGGCAGGTTCTCGGATTTGTCTCATTTCCCAGCTTTCTGGCTCATCGAACTCAATTAAAAAAGGAGCAAATAATGTCAAATAATGCATACGCCCAGTCGGGTGTGGACGTTGAAGCAGGATATGAAGTTGTCGAACGGATTAAAAAACATGTGGCAAGGACTGAGCGAGCGGGCGTTCTTGGTGCCCTTGGTGGCTTTGGCGGGGCCTTTGACCTGTCAGCGACAGGCGTGAAAGAGCCGGTCCTGATTTCAGGCACTGACGGTGTGGGGACCAAGCTCATGTTGGCGATTCAGGCCGACAAGCACGATACGATTGGGATTGACTGCGTGGCCATGTGTGTAAATGACATCATTGCGGCTGGTGCCGAGCCCCTTTACTTTCTCGACTATATTGCTACGGGAAAGAATATCCCTGCCCAGCTTGAGCAGGTGGTGGCAGGAGTTGCTGAAGGCTGTGTTCAGGCCGGTGCCGCGCTTATCGGTGGGGAAACCGCTGAGATGCCCGGCATGTATGGCGAGGGTGACTATGACCTGGCGGGGTTTGCGGTCGGTGTGGCTGAGAAGAGCCAGCTGATTGATGGCGAGCGGGACGTACAGGCAGGCGATGTCCTGATTGGCCTGCCTTCTTCTGGTGTTCACTCGAACGGCTATTCATTGGTTAGAAAGATTATTTCACAGATGGAAATGACGGCCGAACTTGAGGCCAAGCTTCTCGAGCCGACGAAAATCTATGTCAAAGAGGTCTTGCCCTTGGTCAAACAAGGCCTCCTGC
This sequence comes from Lactococcus termiticola, assembly GCF_003116835.1. GTDB lineage: Bacteria > Bacillota > Bacilli > Lactobacillales > Streptococcaceae > Lactococcus > Lactococcus termiticola. Next base: position 25,736 of record NZ_BFFO01000002.1, read on the forward strand.
ACGGAATTGCCCATATCACAGGCGGTGGTTTCCATGAAAACATCCCCCGCATGTTTGCTAAGGGCCTGACCGCCGAGATTGAAGAAGGCAGTTGGCCTGTCCTCGAGGTCTTCCAGCTGCTTGAAAAAGAAGGGCAAATCAAGCATGATGAAATGTTTGAAATCTTTAATATGGGGATTGGCATGGTCCTTGCCGTCGCACCTGAAAATGCAGAGACCGTCCTCGCCCAGGTCAAAGGCTACAAGATTGGCCAAATGACCGAAAATCAAGGCTCAGGAGTCATCATCAAATGAGAATCGCCATCTTTGCTTCCGGAAATGGAACAAACGCTGAAGCTTTAGCCAAGGCCTTTCCCGACCAGGTCAAGTTGATTTTCTCAGACCACCGGGATGCCTATGTCTTGGAGAGGGCTGAGCGGCTGGGCATAATGACAGAAGCCTTTGAGCTGAGAGAATTTGACGGCAAGCGAGCCTATGAAGAGGCGATTGTGGCCCTGCTAGAAGCTCAAAAGATCGACCTGGTCTGCTTGGCCGGCTATATGAAGATCATCAGTCAGACCCTCCTGTCGGCCTACGAGGGCCGTATAATCAACATCCATCCCTCCTATCTGCCGGCCTTTGGCGGGACCCCGCATGCGATTGAAGAATCCTGGCAGGCCAAGTCAGGCCTGGGCGTGACGGTACATCTGGTCGATGCCGGTGTGGATACGGGGATGATCATTGCCCAGAGGAAAGTTCCGTATATGGAAAAACTCGAAGACTATGAGGTGAGACTTCATCAAGTAGAACACGAACTTTACCCTGAAGTCATCAAAAATTGGATTGAAAAAGAGCAGTCATAATCTGCTTTTTTGCTATACTAGATAGAGAAACAAGAAGAAGGAGCGTGCGACCATGAACAAGGAAACAAAAAAAGTAGTGATTATCGGAGATGGTGCTGTGGGTTCGACCTATGCCTACACGCTAGTCACGAGCGATATTGCAGATGAAATCGGGATTTTTGACATCAATAAGGACAAGGCGAATGCAGATAGTCTGGACCTCCTGCACAGCCTGCCCTACTCGGCGGTTACGAATAAGAAAATATACGCTGCTGACTATGCAGACTGTAAGGACGCTGACATTGTGGTCATCACGGCTAATGCACCGGCGGCCAACTTTGACAAGGGCTTTGACCGCCTGCTCTTGCTCAAGAAAAATGTCTCTATGGTCAAGGGCATCACTGAAGAAGTGATGGCATCTGGCTTTGACGGGATTTTCTTGATTGCATCAAACCCGGTCGACGTCATGTCTCAGATTGTGGCCGAAGTCTCAGGACTGCCTAAGAGCCGTGTGATTGGGACGGGGACGATTCTTGAGACCGCCCGTTTGCGGACGATTTTGGCCGGGCACTTTCAGATTGACCCTAAAAACATCCACGGCTATGTCCTTGGCGAGCACGGGGCTTCTAGCTTTACAAGCTGGTCAACGACGACGATTGCCAGCCTTCCCTTGATGTCCTGGCTGGATCAGAAGCCAGTGGCTGATTTGCCAAGCTTTGATGCGATGGACGAGGAGGTCCGCCAGGTCGGCTTTGAGATTTTCAAGGGCAAGGGCAATACCAGCTTTGGGATTGCTGGTGTCCTCGCCCGGATTACTAAAGCGATTTTTAGAAATGAAAGCAGGATTCTTCCGATTTCCGCCCATCTGAATGGAGAATATGGCGAAGAAGGCCTCTATATCGGTGTTCCTGCGGTTATTGATGCGACCGGTGTCCGTGAGCTGATTACTGTCCCTCTTTCCGATGAGGAAATGGAAAAATTTAAGGCTTCAGCCCAGTTGCTGAGGGATCATTTTAATAGTATTAAGGACGAACTCTAAAAAGCCTGCAGAAGTCAGGCTTTTATGCTAAAATAAAGCCATGAACAAAGCAATCGGAATCACAGGTGGCATCGCAAGTGGCAAGTCAACAGTCGTTGACTTTTTGATGTCTGCGGGCTATGAGGTGGTCGATGCTGACAAGCTGGTTCGCTCGCTCCAGGCTCCTGGTGGCCAGCTCCATCAGGCGATTTTTGAGCATTATGGTCCGGATTTTTTTGATGAGCAAAATGAGTTAATCCGTGAAAAGTTAGGAAGCCGGATTTTTTCAGATGACAAGGCCAGAGCAGAGCTGGGGAGCCTCCAGGGCAAGATTATCCGGGCCAATCTCTATCGGCTGGCTGAAGAAAAAGTGGCTGAAAAATTAAAAGATGGCCTCTTTTTTATGGATATTCCCCTCTTATTTGAGCAAAACTATGATGAGCTCTTTGATGAAATCTGGCTGGTGGCCCTGCCAGAAGGCCAGCAGATAGAGCGACTGATGGCGAGGAATCAGCTGACAGAAGCAGAGGCGAGGCAAAGAATTGCAACACAGTTGCCTCTGGAAGAAAAAATAAAGCGGGCAACGACAGTCTTGGATAATTCAGGGTCATTGGAAGTCCTTCAAAGACAGGTTCAGACAGCCTTAGAGAAAGCAAGAAATGCGGGTTAAAATCACACTTCGCTGCACGCAATGTGGCAGTAAAAATTATATTAGCAGTAAAAATAAGGCCAGCCATCCTGAAAAGGTAGAGTCCATGAAGTTTTGTCCCAAGGAAAGGGCGGTGACTCTCCACAAAGAGGAATGATTTCCGAACGATTAAAATGTTAGACAGAGAAAAGTCCGTCCAGGGCTTTTTATTGTCGAACAATCTAGCTAAAATGAAGTTATAACAAATTTGGAGGAAATCATGACAAAAAGAGCACTCATCAGCGTTTCGGATAAGACGGGCATTGTAGCATTGGCAAACAATCTGGTCGATTTAGGCTGGGAGATTATTTCCACTGGTGGAACCAAGGCCAGTCTTGATGAGGCAGGGGTCAAGAGCCTTGCGATTGAAGAGGTCACTGGCTTTCCTGAAATGATGGATGGCCGGGTCAAGACCCTCCATCCTCTGGTGCATGGGGGCTTGCTGGGCCGTCGTGACCTGGAAGACCACATGTCAGCCATGGCAGAACACGGCATCCAGCCGATTGACCTGGTCGTGGTCAACCTTTATCCATTTAAGGAGACCTTGCTGGCTGGTGGAGACTACGCTGAGATGGTCGAGAAAATTGATATAGGGGGACCTTCGATGCTGCGTTCTGCGGCCAAGAATCACGCCAGTGTTACTGTCCTGACCGACCCGGATGACTACGCCCTGGTCCTGGATGAACTTTCCAAAAATGGAGAAACGAGCTTTGAGACACGTCAGAAATTGGCGGGGAAGGTCTTCCGCCATACAGCGTCCTATGATGCCCTGATTGCCAGCTACCTGACGGAGCAGTTGGAAGTCAAAGAGACTGAAAATTTAACGCTGACCTACCAGCTCAACCAGACCATGCGTTATGGAGAAAACAACCACCAGTCTGCGACCTTTTATGAGTCAGCCCTGCCGATTTCCTACTCGATTGCCCAGGCTAAACAGCTCAACGGCAAGGCCCTTTCCTTCAATAATATCCGTGATGCAGATGCGGCGATTAAGATTGCACGTGACTTCTTAGAAATGCCGACCGTTGTTGCTCTCAAACACATGAACCCTTGTGGTATTGGGCAGGCTTCCACGATTGGAGAAGCCTGGGACTTTGCCTATGAGGCTGACCCTGTTTCCATTTTTGGAGGGATTATCGTCCTCAATCGTGAGGTAGATGCAGAGACGGCCCAGAAGATGCACGAAATCTTCCTGGAAATCATCATTGCCCCAAGCTATAGCCCAGAGGCCCTTGAGATTTTGACAACCAAGAAGAAGAACATGCGGATCCTGGAGCTTGATTTTTCTGAAGCCGAGGCTTCTAAGAAAGAGGCTGAAGTGACCGGCGTGCTTGGCGGTATCCTGGTCCAAGAGCAGGATGTCATTGAAGAAGAGCCAGATAGCTGGGAAATTCCGACGGCTAAAAAGCCTACGGCGACTGAGTTTGAAGCCTTGAAATTTGCCTGGAAGGCCGTGAAATTTGTCAAGTCAAACGGAATCATCGTGACCAACGACCACCAGACCTTGGGTGTCGGCCCAGGCCAGACCAACCGGGTGGCTTCGGTCAAGATTGCCCTTGAGCAGGCGACTGAAAAAGGCCTGGACAATGCAGTCCTTGGTTCTGACGCCTTCTTCCCTTTTGCTGACAATATTGAAGTGATTGCTGAGGCTGGTGTGAAGGCCATCGTCCAGCCGGGTGGATCTGTGCGTGATGATGAAGTGATTGCAGCCTGCGACAAGCACGGGATTGCTATGGTATTTACTGGGATTCGGCATTTCAGACACTAAAAAGCATAAAATGAAGGGCAGGACCTCCTGTCTTTTTTTTGCTCTGTCTTCATGGTCTAATAATGTCGTTTTCTCTGATTTACGGTATAAGTGACACTGCTTATAACTCGCCTTGCTCGAACAAGCAGACGTCAGCTCTTATATGCGCTGACTAGTCACCTCGTTAGGAAAAAATAAACAATTGCCGTTTTTATTTTTTTCCGTTATAATTATGCTAATGACAACAAAGATTGAAAGGCTCGAGCGAGTCTTAGAAGACATATACCAGGACCAGGAAATCCCGCTTTCACTGCGGGCGGCCTGTAGTTATTCGTTGATGGCTGGGGGCAAGCGGATTCGGCCAGTGATGATGCTGGATTTGATGGAGGCTTTTGGCCTGGAGCTCAGTGAGGCTCACTACAGGCTGGCTGTGACGGTTGAGATGATTCATACCGGTTCTCTGATCCATGATGACCTGCCTGCCATGGATGATGATGACTATCGGCGTGGCAAGCTGACTAGCCACAAGCAATTTGACGAGGCGACCGCGATTTTGGCCGGCGATGCCCTTTTCTTTGATCCCTTCTGGTTATTGTCTCGACTGGATTTTCCAGCTGAGCAAGTCGTCAAGCTGGTCGAGGCTCTGGCCTATGCCTCAGGCAGTTATGGCATGGTGGCCGGTCAGATCTTAGATATGGCTGGGGAAGGCAAGAGCCTGAGCTTGGCAGAGATTGAAGCCATTCATGAGCGAAAGACGGGACGACTGCTGACCTTTCCTTTTTTAGCGGCCGGGATTGTCGCTGGTAAGGATGATGCCGAGCTTGAAAGCTTGCGTGAGACAGGGCAAAGCCTTGGCCTTGCCTTCCAAATCAGGGATGATATTCTGGATGTGACAGCGAGCTTTGAGGCCCTTGGCAAGACGCCGGGCAAGGACTTGGTCGAAGAGAAGTCGACCTATGTGTCGATTTTAGGCCTAGATGAAGCGAAGGCAACATTGAGCAAGCTTTTGAAGCAAGTAAAAGAAGAACTTTCCAAATATGGAAATCAGCCAGTGATGGACTTAATCGCTGGCCTAGAAATAGGACAATAAGGTGAAAGAAAGAGTAGATGTGCTCGCCGTCAATCAGGCCCTCTTTGAGACCAGAGAGCAGGCCAAAAGAGGCGTGATGGCAGGCTTAGTCGTAGATGCCAAGTCTGGCGAACGTTTTGACAAGCCGGGCCAGAAAATCGAAGAGAATACAGAGCTAAGGCTGAAGGGCGAAAAGCTCAAGTATGTTTCCCGAGGTGGCCTAAAGCTTGAGAAGGCTTTGGACGAATTTGAAATTTCCGTATCTGGAAAAACCTGTTTGGATATTGGTTCATCGACCGGTGGCTTTACAGATGTCATGCTCCAAAGCGGGGCAGAGAAGGTCTATGCCCTCGACGTCGGGACCAATCAGTTGGCCTGGAAGATCCGTCAAGACGAGCGGGTTATTGTCATGGAGCAGTTCAATTTTAGAAATGCGACACTGAGCGATTTTCAAGAGGGACAGCCAGAATTTAGCTCGATTGATGTGAGCTTTATCTCGCTGGATCTCATTCTTCCGACACTTTACGGGATTCTAAAAGAAGCAGGCCAGGTCGTCGCCTTGATTAAGCCACAGTTTGAGGCAGGCCGTGAACAGGTCGGAAAAAACGGCATTATCAGAGATGCTAAAGTCCACGGCCAGGTCATTGAAAAGGTTCTGACAACGGCGACCAGTCTTGGTTTTTCTGCCCGCCATCTTTCCTTCTCTCCGATTAAAGGCGGAGCCGGAAATGTTGAGTTTCTCGTTGAGCTTGTCAAAGATGGCAAGGGAGAGATTTCTGAAAATATTAGTATTCAAGCCGTATTGGCCCAGGAAAGGGAGGAATTGGATTGATGAAAAGAGAAGAGCGACTGGCTTTTATCTCAGATTTGATTGAAAAAGAAGAAGTGAAAACCCAGGATGACCTGGTGGAAAGCTTTACTGAGGCTGGTGTGACGGTCACACAGGCGACGATTTCACGGGATATTAAGAGCTTGGCCCTAGTAAAAATCCCCAGCCAGACCGGAGGTTATTGCTATGCCCTGCCTCAAAAAGCGGTGCAGGCGACGACCGACTATGCTTCGGATGACTTTTTAGCAGACATGGTCTTTCAGGCTAAAATTAAAGATGAGATGATCAGCATCACGGCAAAGCCAGGCACGACAGCCGTTATTAAGCGTGAGCTAGTCGCCCGCTTTGATGCCAAAGAGCTTTTTTCTATCTTAAATGATGATGACAGCCTCTTAGTGATTGCGAGCAGTAAGGCTTCCGCAAAGAAAATCTATCAGGCCCTGAACGATTAAGGAGTAGCAGTGTTACAAGAAATTGCCATCAAGGATTTTGCCATTATTGAAGAGGTCCACCTGGCTTTTGAGTCGGGCATGACTATCCTTTCGGGAGAGACGGGGGCTGGGAAGTCCATCATTATTGATGCCATGAGCCTCTTGCTTGGAGCTAGGGCCTCTTCAGACTTTGTCCGTCACGGGCGTGAAAAGGCCGAGATTCAAGGCCTCTTTTTTGCTGACCGCAATCCTGAGCTTGATGAAGCCTTGGAAGAAGCCGGTCTTGAAGCAAGCCAGGAGCTGATTCTCCGCCGGGAAGTCTTTGCCAATGGCCGTTCAAGCTGTCGGGTCAATGGCACGCTGGTCAATCTGGCGACACTCAAAAGGATTGGCGAATGCCTAGTCGACATCCATGGCCAGCACGACAATCAGGAGTTGATGAATGCCAAGCAACACCTGAATCTCCTGGATGAATTTGGCGACGAGGCCTTTGAGGCCCTAAAGTCAGACTATCAGGCAAAATTTGAGACCTATAAGCAAATCCGAAGCCAGCTGGACCTCAAGGCTAAAAATGAAGCTGAATTTGCAGAACGCATTGAAATTTTAGAATACCAGGTCGAAGAAATCGAAGGGGCCGACATTGACCTACAGACAGATGAGGCCTTGATTGCCCGCCGTGACAAGCTCCGTCATGCCAAGGAAATCGTCGATGCCCTGAACACGTCCCACATGGCCCTGGATGACGAAGAAATTTCCAGTCTTGGAAATATCCGGACGGTCATGGCTGAGCTCGAAGGCATCTCAGAGCTTGACCCAGAATATCAGAGGCTGAGCGAGCGGACGACCGATGCCTACTATCTGCTGGAAGAAGTCGATGACCGCATCCTTGCCCTGGTCGATGACCTGGACTTTAATCCGACCGAGCTGACCCAGCTAGAAGAGCGGATTTTGACGCTTAATACCCTCAAGAAGAAGTACGGCCCAGAGCTCTCTGACGTCCTGAATTACCTGGAAAAAATCCAGAAGGACCTGGCCAATCTGACAGGGACCGAAAGCAATGGCGAAAGCCTGGAAGATGCCTTAAAAACGGCCCAGTCAGCCTTGATAGAAGCCAGCAAGGCCCTGAGTAAAGCAAGACATGCCCTGGCCAGCGAGCTTGAGGATGATGTCAAGCAGGAGCTGGCTGACCTCTACATGGAAAAGGCTGATTTTAAGGTCGATTTCCAGCAGGGGAAATTCTCCAGCCGTGGAAATGAGCATGTCGAATTCTTTATCCAGGCCAATCCTGGTGAAGGCTTTAAGGCACTGGCCAAGACGGCCTCTGGTGGCGAGCTTTCCCGCCTGATGCTGGCCATTAAATCCAGCTTTTCAAGACGGGAAAACAAGACCTCTATCGTCTTTGACGAGGTCGACACTGGTGTTTCGGGTCGGGTTGCCCAGGCGATTGCCAACAAGATTTATAAGATTTCTCAGAGTGGTCAGGTGCTGGCCATCTCCCACCTGCCACAGGTGGTTGCTATTGCTGACACACAATTTTATATTGAAAAAATATCAGAAGATGACCTGACCACATCGACCGTCCGCAAGCTGAGCTTAGAAGAACGGGTTCAAGAGCTGGCCAAGATGCTGGCAGGCGATGACCTAACGCCAGAAGCACTGGCCCAAGCCGATCGTTTACTGAAGAAGAATTAAGGAGTGCGATGAAAGCAGTCTACCAGACATTTTGGAAAAATTATAGAGAAATTAATGGTCGAGCAAGCCGGCGGGATTTTTGGCTGACTCAACTGGTCCATCTGCTGGTCCTGGTCGGACTAGCCCTCTTGGCCTTGATTTTCAAGCTCCTTGACAGTTTTTCTGTCCTGCCGAGCTTTTGGACGGCTCTGAGACTGACCTCTCTGCTTTTGCTGGCGAGCTATCTGCTCATCAGTCTCCTGCCAAATCTGAGCCTGATGATTCGGAGGTTGAATGCAGTAGGCCTGCCAAAGCTCTTGGTCCTTTTGATGCTTGCTCCAGTCGTTGGTCAAATTGTACTTATCATCTTTTTATGCCTGCCTGACCAGCGTGAAAGATTGCTTTTAGGCCTTTCTCCAGTTGTGGAAGAATCTGAGAAGACAGGGCCAAAGCAGGCCTTGATGGATTATTTCCGGGGCTATTTTGACTTTACTGGTCGGACGAGCCGAGCTGGCTTTTGGTGGATGGCCCTTTTCCTGGTGATTCTCGGCCTTATCCTGACGGGGATTTATGGGACGGGCTGGCTTTTGTCAGCAGTCCTCCATCTTGAAGGTCCGGCTCCGATTCTTTTTGTCCCTGTAGTGGGGCTGTCTGTGCTTCTGGCAGTCGCCCTGGTCATCCCGACGCTGGCCATGCAGGTCCGCCGGCTCAGAGATGCTGGGCTTGCAGGTAAGTGGACGATCCTGATTTATGGGGGAATCCTGTTGAGCTTATTGTTGAGTCGTTCTTTGGCCTATGTCAGTCTTATCAGCTATGGGCGAAATAGCTATGCGATGCTTGAGCAACTCCTCTTTTTGTTGGCCCTGGTGCTGATGCTTGCGATTTTTGTTTTTAGTTTAACGCCAAAAGACGGTCTTCTGGAAGAGGTTGAAGACTGAAAAAAAGCCTGACTTTTTCAGGCTTTTTTGTTATAATATTGTAGATAATGATCAGAAAAAATATCCTCCAGGCCCGGCGTGTGGTCGTGAAAATTGGAACCTCGTCGTTGATTCTTCCCAATGGAAAGATTAATCTTTCTAACATTGATGATTTAGCCTTTACGCTCAGCGATTTGAACAATAAGGGCTATGAGGTCATCCTCGTGACCTCAGGTGCTGTGGGCGTCGGGATGAATGTTCTCGGTCTTGAGAAAAAGCCTGACGAATTAGAAAAGAAGCAGGCCTTAGCTTCAATCGGCCAGGTCGAGCTCATGAGCCTCTATACACAGGTTTTCCACCGCTATTCTCAAAAAGTCTCACAACTCTTATTAACCCGGGATGTGATTGACTATCCAGAAAGTAGGAAGAATGCGACCAATGCACTGGAAGCCCTGCTAGAGCTGGATATAATCCCCATCATCAATGAGAATGATGCGATTGCTGTCGATGAGATGGAACATCAGACCAGGTTTGGCGATAATGACACGCTGGGAGCCATTGTGGCTAAGCTTGTCGGGGCCGACCTGATGATCATGCTCTCAGATATTGACGGCCTTTATGACAGGAATCCTAATCTTTATGAGGATGCAAAGATATTTAGAGAAATCCATGAGATTACAGACAATCTGATGGCAATTGCCGGCGGTGCAGGTTCTAAATTTGGAACTGGAGGAATGGCCTCAAAGCTCACTGCTGCAGCGCTTCTCTTTGAAAATGGCCAGGAAATGGTCTTGAGCAATGGTTCTCGAATTCGTGAGATTCAGGCGATTGTTGAAGGAAAGGAAATTGGGACTTATTTTGCGAAATTATGATTTTGTAGAGCTTTCAGAAGAAGAATATAGAAATTATGCAAAGACTGTAAAAATCGGAAGCTTTTTACAGATGCCAGAGATGAAAGCCCTACTTCAGCCACTGGGCTGGAAGACTTATTATGTGGGAGTTAAGGAAGATGGCTTGATTAAACTGGCCAGTTTTTTGGTCGCCAAGCATATGACGGGTGGGATGCATTTTGAAATGCAATACGGCGTGATTACTGCCGAAAAAGATGAGCTGGCAGAAAACTTTTTCTATGAGCATCTTAAATATTTTGTAAAAGCTCATCATGGCTTGGAACTCCTGGCTATTCCTAATAATGACTATCAACATTTAGATGATAAGGGCGAAGCAATCACTGAAAAAGATGATGATTTTATCAATCGTCTGAATCATTTAGGTTATAAACATTGGGATTTTATAACGGGCTTTAATGATCGCGGAGAATCTATCTGGCACTATGTCAAGGATTTATCAGCTATTGCTGATAGCAAGAAGCTCATGAAGTCATATAGCAAGGCCGGCCAGCATTCTGTTAAAAAGACTCAACAATTTGGGATTAGGGTGAGACCAATGCAACGTGAGGAGCTATCGGTCTTTAAGGATATGACCGCTCAGACCTCAGAACGGCGGGGCTATGATGATCACGACCTCCCCTACTATGAGCATTTCTACGATGCTTTTGGAGAAAATTGCGATTTTCTTCTTGCTGAGATAAATTTTGCCCAGTATGCGAAAGGCCTAGAAGAAGACATTTCTAAAAATGAAGCTAAGATTCAAAGCTTGAATGCAGATATCGAGGCTTCAGATTCTGCCAAGAAAAAGAAACAAAGGGATGAGCTCGTTAAGCAGACAGCAAGCCTGCAGAAGCGGATGGATGAGGTTGCTGGCTATGTTGAGACCTATGGCGACCAGGCAGTTCCTCTTGCTGGAGCCCTCATGGTTTATAATTCTGCTGAGACTGTTTACCTGGCTTCAGGCTCTTATGAAAATTTCAAAAACTTTTATGCTCCCTTTGCTATCCAGCACTATGCCATGTCTAAAACGCTTGACTTAGGGATTTCAAGCTATAACTTCTTTGGTATTCAAGGAAAATTAGACGGGAGTGATGGCGTCCTGCGCTTTAAGGAAAACTTCGCTGGAGAGATTGTTGAGAAGATGGGCTATTTTGACTACGTCGCCCACCCTATGAAGCAAAAATCTCTCCTAGTGCTAAAAAAATTAATGAGGAGACATTAATGGAGCTTTCACTGATTTCCAAGGAAGAATTTACTGCCTTTGCCAATCAATACGCAAGGACTTTTTTACAGAGTCCAGAAATGGAAGGCCTGCTTGAAGCATCAGGATGGGACTGTCATCTGCTCGGTATCCATAAGACAGGGGAACTTGAACTGGTTGCCCTCCTGATTTCAAAGCCGATGACAGGTGGCCATCATTTTGAGCTCCAATACGGTCCTGTCTATAAGGATGAGAATGATGCCCTTGAAAGTTTCTTTTATGAGGCCCTCAAAGGCTACTTAAAACGAGAAAACTGTCTGGAATTTTTAGCAATTCCAAATGTCGATTACCAACGATTTAATGATAGGGGAGAAGCAGAAGGCCCTGCTAATGACGCCTTCATTGATAAGCTTAAAAAGTTGGGCTACAGCCATCAGGGACTGGAGAACGGTTATAATTCTCGTGGAGAAAGCACCTGGCACTACCTTAAAGATCTCTCTGCTCTTGAAAATGAAAAGCAACTGCTCAAGTCTTACAGCAAGGACGGGCAATATTCGGTCAAGAGAACTCAACAGTTTGGGATTCGGGTAAGGGCCCTGGCAAAAGATGAACTCTCTGTCTTCAAGAACATCACAGAACAAACCTCAGAACGTCGAGGCTATAATGACCATGACCTGGCCTACTATGAACGGCTCTTTGAGAGCTTTTCTGATAGGGCGGAATTCCTGGTTGCAGAGATTAATTTTTCGGATTATAAGGCTTCTATTGAAAAACGGATAGATGAGCTGGAGACTAAAATTGCTGCTATCAACAGCCCGCGTAAGGAAAAACAGCGTAAGGAGTTTGAAGACCAGCTCCGGACACAGAAAGTCCGCCATGAAGAAGCCATAGAGCTCCTGGAGAAGCACGGTGCAGAAGATATTGTTCTGGCTGGCAGTCTCTTTATTTACGGCCCTAATGAAACGACCTATCTCTTTAGTGGCTCCCTAGAAGCCTTCAAAAAGCTTTATGCCCCCTTTGCCATCCAGCATGAGGTCATGAAAAAGTCTATCGCAGCTGGCATTCCAAGCTATAATTTCTTTGGCGTTCAGGGCGTTTTTGATGGGACAGACGGCGTGCTTCATTTTAAGCAGAATTTTGCGGGTTATGTAGTTCAAAAGGTGGCCTACTTTAATTATTATCCAAGTCCTGCCAAGTTTAAGCTACTTCAGGCAACCAAAAAACTCTTAGGAAGAAAATAATGACCTTTCAAGAAATTACTAAAGACGAATTTGCTCAATTTTCAAGGCAATACAGTCAATCTTTTTTGCAGACCCGGCAGATGGCAGAGATGCTTGAAAAGCGGGGCTATCAGCCTTATTTTGTAGGAATTAAACAGAATGATGAGCTTAAGCTTGCTGCCTTTATGACCAGTCTTAAAGTTTTTGGGGGACTGAAGTTTGAGCTGAATTTTGGTCCGATTGGACAGGCTAATGAAGCAGAATTGGCCTCATTCTATAAGGGCCTAAAAGCTTTTGTGGCTGATCATCAGGGCTTGGAGCTCAGGACCTATCCAGATAGCAACTATAGGACCTATGATCCCAAGGGGGAAGCCATCGACCAGCCTAATGAGCGAGCTGTTGAGCAACTCAAGAGCTATGGCTTTGACTTTGTTGTCCGGCATATTGGTTTTGATGAGCAAGATGTGGTTGCAGAATGGCAGTATATCAAGGATTTAGCGGAGATTAGTGATGAAGAAACCTTACTAAAGAGCTATAACTCAAATGCTAAGCGAAATGTGAAGAAGGCCATCAAGAATGCTGTAAGCGTTCGTGTTGCTGATTTTGACGAGCTTGACAAGGTAGAAAAGCTTATTGAAGGGACAGGTGAAAAGCGGAAATTTGCTACAAAGGATCTGTCTTATTATCAGGAGCTTCATCAGGCCTTTGGTGATAAGGCTGAGATGCTCTTGACCGAAGTCGAGGGCAAGGCGATTGCGGCTGGAGTCTTTATCGAGGTTGGAAGTGAGTTTCTCTACCTCTACGGTGGTTCAGACGGAGCTTACGGCAAGCTTGGAGGACCTTTTCTCTTGCAACACACTGCCATGCTTCATGCCTTAGAACGCGGCCTTAAGTCTTATAATTTCTACGGAATTTCAGGGAAATTTGATGGCTCAGATGGCGTTCTTCGCTTTAAGCAGAATTTTGGCGGATATATCACACAAAAATTGGGTGAATTTGCCTATTATCCATCTAAGACAAAGTTCAAATTGATTGACATTCTTAAAAAAATAACAGGGCGTAAATAAATGTACAGTGTAAAAATCGGGCTTGACGCCCAAAGCCATGATGACTTTATCGAAAATTCTAAGCTGCCTAATCTCTTGCAGTCCAGCAACTGGGCCAAGGTCAAGGATAATTGGGGGAGTGAGCTCATCGGCTTTTTCCAAGATGATAAGCTCAAGGCCAGCTGTCTGGTCCTGATCCGACCCTTGCCGATGGGGATGAGCATGCTCTATATTCCTCGTGGTATTGCCATGGATTATGAGGATGAAGGCCTGCTAAAGTTTGTTATTGCTGAACTTAAAAAGTTTGCAAAATCTAAAAAGGCCCTCTTTACGAAGCTGGACCCGGCTATTAACTTTGGAGCAGCGAGACCGCTTATCTCGGCCTTAGAGCACTTAGGGCTTGAGTACACCGGTCGGACCCAGGATATGCATGATACTATCCAGCCCCGTTTTAATGCGGTCATCCACGAGGAAGACTTCAGCGAAGAGGCTCTGGACAAGAAGACTCGGCAGTTCTTGAGAAAGGCAAATAATTCTCATCCTATTGTCGTTCATGGCTCTAAAGAGCTGGTCCCTGTCTTTGCTGAGTTGATGAAAAAGACAGAATCTCGTAAGCAGGTTAGTCTGAGAAATGCAGACTATTATGAGAAGCTCTTAGACATCTATGGGGCTAAGGCCTTTATCAGCCTGATTCAGTTTGATATGGGAGCCGTAAAGGCAGACCTTGAGCAAAATGCTGAAAATGTCCGGTCAAATTTAGCTAAGGCGAAAAACGAAAAGCGGACAAGGGCCCTAAATGAAGAACTGGCTATCATCGAGAAGAACCTGTCAGAAACGCAGGCCCTCATTGAGCAACGCGGGGAAGTGATCCCTGTCGCAGCCTGTCTCACCATCAATGTCTTTGCTGCTGCAGAAACACTCTATGCCGGGACAGACACCGACTTCCAGAAATACTATCCAAGCTATCTGGCCTGGTATGAAACTATCAAGCATGCCTTTGAACAGGGGGCAATGACCCTCAACATGGGTGGCCTTGAAAATTCATTGTCGCCAGAAGACGGTCTGCTTCGTTTTAAGAAGCACTTTAATCCTCGGATTGAAGAGTATGTGGGCGAGTTTGACTTGCCGACACACCGCCTGCGTTACAAGCTGGCCAATTACTTCTATAAGCGGAAGAAAAGAAAATAAGCAAAGGCGGGGCTGGTCCCTGCCTTCTTTATGTTAAAATAGAGCTATGATCATCTACGCCCTCATTGCCCTTTTGGCAGGCATTTTGATTTCCAATCAAACGCCGATCAATACTGACTTAAAAAACTATTCGGGCACGCCACTTTCAGCTGGGCTCTTGTCCTTCTTCGTCGGGAGCATATTTCTAGCCCTCGTGACCTTTCTGACGACTGGCCGTCTTTTACCGGGCCCTGACTTTATAGCAAGTCAGCCGGCCTGGATATGGCTGGGTGGCTTTTTAGGGGCAATTTATCTGACCAGCAACATCTTTCTCTTTCCAAAGCTGGGAGCCCTGCAGACCGTGATTCTGCCGATTGTTGGCCAGATTGTCATGGGGACGATGATAGACAGTTTTGGCCTTTTTGGAGCGAGAAAAATCCCTTTTAGCCTCCTGCATTCACTGGCGATTTTGCTCTTGTTTGCTGGCTTAGTCGTCGCTGTTGTCCTGCCGACTTTTTTGGTCAAAAAAGAAAAGGCTTCGGTCCAAAGGTCAGGAAAGCTTATTGGTTGGCAGGTCTGGGGGATCATTATTGGTGGCCTTGGAGCCATGCAACAGGCCATCAACGGCCGACTCGGGGTGCTCTTGGCCAATACGCCCCAGGCGACCTTTATCAGCTTCTTGACAGGCGTGATTCTGATTTTTATTGTCGTCATGATTGTTGATAAAAAATTGCCTCGGCTTAGCAATTTGAGTCAGGCTAAGCCCTGGAACTTTCTCGGAGGTATCCTTGGAGCCCTCTTTGTCTTTGCGACAGTGGTTGCTGTTCCAAAAATCGGTACGGGTCTTAGCATCATGATGGGCCTGATTGGGCAAATCATCGGTGGGATGCTGGTCCAGCAGTTTGGCCTCTGGAAGTCCAAGAAGAACCCGGTTCAATTTCTACAGGTCCTAGGTGCAGTGATCATGGTCATTGCCGTTGTTTTAATAAAAATTTTGTGAGGTCACATGTTTACAGAAAAATCATTTCAAGTCTTTGACATTGAAGGGCTCGAGCCCAGAATGGAGGCCATCCGGGCTGAGATTCAACCCGTATTTTCCGAAATTGGAGAAATTCTCAGAGGACAGCTGGCTGAGGCTCTTCCAGAAATGGATTTTTATCTCCATATTGCCCAGCACAGACGGCGGACGGCCTATGCACCAGATAGTACCTGGTCAGCTATTTCGACTCAGAAGCGGGGCTATAAGATGGAGGCTTGCTGGACCTTGGGTATCTGGAAGGACCATGTCTTTCTTTACCTGTCGATGATTGACCAGCCCAAGGCTAAGGAGGCCTATGCTGAACTTTTGAGCAAGACAGCAATCAAGGGGGACTTTGCCATTTCTAAAGACCACACTCAAAACACCGTCTTTGGCATGGAAGAATTAGCAGTAGCCCTCGAGCGTTTCCAAAAAGTAAAGAAGTCAGAATTTGAAATTGGTCGAATCTGGCCAGCTGCGACCTTTGTAGAAAAGCCAGCAGACGAGCTTTTACAAGAGATGCAGGCGACTCTGACCGATCTCCTTCCAATTTATAAGAAATTACTAGAGGTATAAGATGCGTTATCTAACAGCTGGCGAAAGCCACGGGCCAAGACTGACGACCATCATCGAGGGCCTGCCTGCAGGCCTCGAGCTTTCGGCGAGCGACATCAATATTGAGTTGAAACGCCGTCAAGGTGGATATGGCCGTGGTGGACGGATGGCGATCGAGTCTGACCAGGTCGAAATCACATCAGGTGTCCGTCATGGCAAAACCCTAGGTTCGCCTGTCACGCTCAATGTGACGAATAAAGATTTTGTCCACTGGACAGAAATCATGGCGGCTGAAGAAGTCGAAGACAAGATCAGGACCCAACGTCGCCTGACCAAGCCCCGCCCTGGCCACGCCGACCTGGTCGGTGGCATGAAGTATGACTTTGACGACCTCAGAAATGTCCTCGAACGCTCAAGTGCTCGTGAGACGACCATGCGGGTCGCTGTCGGAGCCGTGGCTAAGAAGCTCCTGGCAGAGCTTGGTATCGAGTTGGCCAATCATGTCGTCAACTTTGGTGGCTTTGAGCTGGCGAGCTCAGAAGAACTGACGGTCGCTGAAATCAAATCAACTGCCGGTCAAAATGACCTTTCTATCGTCGATGAAGGCCAGGCAGATGACATCCGTGCTCATATTGATGCCATCAAAAAGGCGGGTGACACGATCGGTGGGATTGTTGAAGTCAGGGCTAGTGGCTTACCTGCAGGCCTCGGCTCCTATGTCCACTATGATCGTAAGCTTGATGCCAAGTTGGCCCAGGCCGTCGTGTCTATTAATGCCTTTAAGGGAGTGGAATTTGGCCTTGGCTTTGAGGCCGGCAAGCTCCGAGGATCTGAGGTCATGGACGAAATCAACTGGGAGGCGAAATCAGGCTATGCTCGCTCGAGCAACCATCTAGGTGGCTTTGAAGGCGGCATGACCAATGGCCAAGACATCATCGTCCGGGGCGTCATGAAGCCTATCCCAACCCTATACAAGCCCTTGATGTCAGTCGACACTGAGAGCCACGAGCCCTATAAGGCCAGTGTTGAGCGGAGCGACCCGACCGCCCTGCCAGCTGCAGGTGTGGTCATGGAAAATGTCCTTGCAACCGTCCTGGCCCAGGAAATTTTAGAAAAATTTAATTCAGACAATATGAAAGAGCTCAAGGAGGCTCTGAAAGCTTATCGCCAGAGGCTCGAGGAATACTAAGAAAATGAATGCGATTGAAATTAAAATCAACAAGCGGGAGACCATGGTCTTTGATGACTGGGACAATGCCAATCTCTTTATAGAAAGCTTTACCCAGGACTTTGCTGAAAATATTGTGATTTCAGCTCCAAAAGAGGCCCATCCTGATCATATCGAGATGTCAGCTGTCTTCTACCAGCCCAGAGAGCCCAAGCCACAAGGCCAAGAAGTGCTCTTGCTTGATATTAAATTGCCCAAATAGATGAGAAAAAATAAGCCATTCTTCAAAACTTACAAAATTGTAAGTTTAAGGCTTTTTTTTTCTGCTAAAATGAATTTATCAACTCAATAAGGAGATTAACATTATGAAAAAAATATTAATTGGAATCGTCGCAGTTCTCGTCATCATCGGAGCTGGAGGCTTTGGCTGGTATCAGCTGACCTATGGAGGCAAAGATTACTACGTACAAATCAAGACGGACGGAGAGAAGAGGACGGTTACAGCCAATGACGGCAACAAGTTCCCCATCTATACCTATAAAATCAAGGCCACTGAAAAATCTGGCCAGACCAAGGACATCGAATTTACAGCTGACCACAACCTCCGCCACGGTGCCTATCTTGACTTGACTTACAACAACAAGAAGGGCGTGACGAACTGGAAGGAAGTGCAAAAAGATGAGGTGCCAAAAGAAGCCCTCGACAAGCTCAACTAGGGAGGTAGCTTATGGATTTCACAATCTTTAACATCATATTAACCAGCTTTACAGCAGTCTCTGTCTTACTCATGGCAGGCTGTCTGGCCTTTAGTTATAAGCAATCTAAGACACTCTTAAAAAAGAATCGGGGAAGATAAATGTTAGTAGAAGTCAAACATCTTAAAAAAGTCTTTAAGACCAGATTTTCAAAGGAAGAAACCACAGCACTGGTCGACATCGACTTTACTGTCGAAGAGGGTGAATACATCGCTATCATGGGAGAATCAGGTTCAGGAAAGACCACCCTTCTTAATATTCTCTCAACTTTAGAAAAGCCAACAGCTGGCCAGGTCCTCCTGAGAAATAAGGACATCACAGCCATCAAAGAAGACAAGCTCTCAGCCTTCCGCCGAGACCATCTTGGCTTTGTCTTCCAGGACTTCAACCTCTTGGACACCCTCTCAGTCCGGGACAATATCTACCTGCCTCTGGTCTTGGCGAAAAAGCCTGTCAAATTAATGAAAGAACGGCTGGACCAGCTGGCTCCACGGCTCAATATCGAAGAGCTCTTGGACAAGCAACCCTTTGAGCTCTCAGGTGGACAGAAACAGCGTGTGGCCGTTGCCCGCGCCCTCATCTCAGAGCCTGATTTAGTACTGGCTGATGAGCCGACAGCAGCCCTTGACCATAAAAATTCAGAAGGTCTGCTCGAGCTCTTTGAAAACATCAACGACGCTGGCCAGACCATTATCATGGTAACTCACAGCTCACTTGCTGCGGCCCATGCCAAGCGGGTCCTCTTTATCAAGGACGGGATGCTTTACCATCAACTCTACCGGGGCGAGCAGTCTTCCAATGACTTCGCCAAGGAAATTTCTATGACCATGACTGCCTTCCTGAGTGAGGAAGCAGTTTAGGAGGCCTTATGTTAACATTCAAACTTGCAAAAAGAAATCTACAAGCGGCCTTCAAGAGTTTTGCTCCCTTCTTGATGGCGACCGTGACCATGTTTGTCCTCCTTTTTGTGACAGCAGCCATCGCCATGTCGCCAAGTGTCAAGCAACTCAAAGGGGGAGAGGCGGTCAGCACACTGATGACCTTCTCGATGATTATCCTGGCAGTCTTTGGAGCTATGATTCTGGTCTACAGCTACCGCTTTCTCCAGCTTCAGCGTCTGAGGGAGTTTGGCCTCTATGACATCCTCGGTTTTGGAAAGCCCCAGATTGCCATGGTCAGCTTTTGGGAGCTGATTCTGAGCTACCTGGCGACCCTCGTCGTCGGCATCCTTGCCGGTCTCGCACTGTCGAAGTTTCTCTTCCTGATTTTTGTCAATATCATCGGTGGCAATTACTTTAATCTGGTCATCAATCCGACGGTTATCGGTCTAGTCGCCTTTATCTTCCTGGTCTACTTCCTGATTCTTTTCCTGGTCGGAAGCTGGATCATCTACCGCTCATCTAGCCTTGACCTGTTGCATGAGTCATCAAAAGGCGAAAAAGAGCCTAAAGGGAATATCATTTTGGCCCTTGTCGGCCTGATTTTCCTGGGCGTTGGCTATTATTTGGCCCTCTCGGTCGACAATCCAATCAAGGCCATCACGACCTTCTTCTTCGCCGTCCTTGCGGTCATTATTGGGACCTATCTCTTCTACATCGCCGTGACAGTCTGGTATCTCCGCTGGCGGAAAAAGCGGGCTTCCTACTATCAGCCACAAAACTTCATCAATATCAGTAGCATGCTCTATCGGATGAAGCAAAACGCCGTAGGCCTTGCCAATATCACAGTCCTTTTGACCATGACCCTGGTGACGCTTGCGGTGACGGTTGGTATCTTTGCTGGGACGACGGCTTCAGTCAACAAGCAGTATCCTAGGGAAGGGCAGGTTGTTGCCCCTCAAGATATTAGCCGGGAGGTCTTGACTCAAAAGGTCAAAGAGACAGCAGAAAAACTGAATGTCCCTATTGGCAATCTGGCAACGATTCAAGCCAGTGTAAACACCTTCCAGGCTGAGCGGAACAGTGATAGCTTGAAGCTCAAGCAAGTCGAAGGAATAACCCTGGGCAAGGGCGTGATCAGCTTCCAGATGACCACTGTCAAAGACCTTGAGGCCATGGGGATTGAGGCACCAACTGGCCTCCTGCCAAATCAAGTCTATGCCTATGACTTATCGGGCAAACCAACAGAAAATCTGAAGCAAATCGACTATTTTGGTCAAGAGCTGACCGTCAAAGATCATCTGTCTTCGCTTAGAAACTGGCCTCAGCCAGCAAGCTTCTCAGAGGCCGCCCTTCTGGTCTTTGCTGATGATGCGAGCCTCAAGGCAACAGAAGCAGCCGGCAAAAAGAATGATGTTGACGGCTTGTCTTATGCACAGACCATCGCAATCTTTGATATGCCAAAGGATAAGAACGAAGCCTTTGACAAGGCCATTACCAATCAGACGGATGGTATTGGGTTCGCTGGCAGACAGCAAGAGCTCGATCAGAGCCGTGCCTTCGTCGGTGGCTTCCTCTTCATCGGCTTTGTCCTCGGCATTAGCTTTATCCTGGGTGCCGCCCTGATCATTTACTACAAACAGCTGGCTGAAGGCTACCAGGATAAGAAGGCCTTCAAGACCCTCCAGGAGCTTGGTCTCTCTCAAAAAGAGGTCCACAAGACGATTGCCGGCCAGGTCCGGATGGTCTTCTTCCTGCCAGTGGTCATTGCAGCCATCCACTTTGCCTTTGCCTACCGGATGCTGTCTAAGCTGATCAACATCTTTAGTGTCAATGATCCGCTTTTGATTATCGGTGTTAGTGGACTCGTGCTGGTCGTGATTCTGGTCCTCTACGCCTTGATCTACAAGTCTACTAGTCGCATCTACTATCAAATTGTAAAACGTAAATAAGAAAGGGCCCAGGCCCTTTTTTTGATGACATTTTTAGAAAAACGCCGGCTATGTTATAATGAAAGAAAAATGAGAAAGGAGGCAAGCATGTATCAGTCTAAAATTGTCGTGCCTATTATGCCAAAGTGTCTTAAAGATTTAGAAGCCTTAGAGGCTCAGGCTTTTAGTGGGGCAGACATCATTGAATGGCGGGCTGACTACCTGCCGTCAGGGCAGATTCTTGAGGCGGCCCCTATTTTTCTGGAGAAGTTTCAGGCCTATGAGACCCTCGTGACCATCCGGACCCGCAAGGAAGGTGGCGAGCTAGAGATTGATGAGCAGGATTATATCAGGCTCTTGCATGAAATCAATAAGTTGGGGCCGAGTTATCTGGACGTCGAGTATTTCACACATGAGCGGGCTTTTGGTAGCCTCCGGGACCTGAAAGATAAGATTGTCTTGTCTTATCATAATTTCCAGGAGATGCCGACGGATTTTACAGAGCGTTTATTTAAGATGGAGCGGGAGAAGACGGCCTTTGTCAAGATGGCTGTCATGCCCCAGCAGGAGTGCGATGTCTTGGACATCATGCAGATTACCCGAGACATGACCCTCGAGTACGGCCAGAAATTTATCACGGTTGGCATGGGCGAGCTGGGTAAGCTTTCAAGGATTTCAGGCTACCTGACCGGTAATGCCTGGACCTTTGCCAGCCTTGAGGAGGCCAGTGCTCCGGGCCAGTTGAGTCTGAAGGACACGGCCTATATTCTTGATTTATTAGAAAAAAACGTTCGGCTTTGACGGACGTTTTTTCCTTGCTCAGGATTTTTTTTAGTCGATTTCCGAAGAAGGCGGACGGACATGTTATAATTAGGTAAAAGAAAAGGAGACAACTCGTGGTTATCAATCGTTACGCTCGTCCTGAAATGACGAAAATCTGGTCTGAAGAAAACAAGTATCAAGCCTGGCTTGAGGTCGAAATCCTGGCGGATGAGGCCTGGGCAGAGCTCGGCGAAATTCCCAAAGAAGATGTGGCGAAAATCCGTGCCAATGCGGGCTTTAGTGTCGACCGCATCCTGGAAATCGAGCAGGAAACACGGCACGACGTGGTGGCCTTTACCCGTGCGGTTTCAGAGACCCTGGGCGAAGAACGCAAGTGGGTCCACTACGGTCTGACTTCGACCGACGTGGTCGACACTGCCTATGGCTACCTCTACAAGCAGGCCAATGACATCCTCCGTCAGGACCTGAAAAACTTCCTGGAGATCATCGGCAATAAGGCTCGTGAACATAAGTACACGGTCATGATGGGCCGGACTCACGGCGTCCATGCTGAACCTACAACCTTTGGCTTGAAACTTGCGACCTGGTATTCAGAAATGAAACGCAATATCGAGCGTTTTGAACGGGCTGCTGCCGGCGTAGAAGCAGGTAAAATCTCTGGTGCCGTTGGGACATTTGCCAACATTCCTCCATTTGTGGAGAAATATGTGACAGAAAAACTCGGCACCCGGGCCCAGGAAATCTCTACCCAGGTCCTGCCTCGTGACCTCCACGCTGAGTACTTCTCAACGCTGGCCTTGATCGCCACATCTATCGAGCGGATGGCAACAGAAATCCGAGGCCTGCAAAAATCTGAGCAACGTGAAGTCGAAGAGTTCTTTGCCAAGGGACAAAAGGGGAGCTCAGCCATGCCTCATAAACGGAATCCGATTGGCTCAGAAAACATGACAGGCCTTGCCCGTGTCATTAGAGGTCATGCTTTGACGGCCTTTGAAGATGTTGCCCTCTGGCATGAACGAGATATTAGTCACTCTTCAGCAGAGCGGATCATCGCACCAGACACGACCGAGCTTCTGGACTACATGCTCAATCGTTTTGGTAATATCGTCAAAAATTTGACGGTCTTTCCTGAAAACATGCTCCGCAATATGAACGAGGCCACTTTTGGATTGATCTACAGCCAGCATGTCATGCTGCTCTTGATAGAAAAAGGGATGACCCGTGAAGCAGCCTATGACCTGGTTCAGCCACTGACCGCCCAGTCTTGGGATGAGCAAATCATGTTCCGGCCATTGGTTGAATCGAGTGCCGAGGTTCGAGAATACCTGAGCGATGAGGATATTGCCGCCGCCTTTGATTATCACTACCATCTGAAGCGGGTGGATGAGATTTTTGAGCGGGTTGGATTGTAAGAGAAATAAAGCTGTTCCTAAGGGACGGCTTTTTTAAGTCCAATCAAATAAAAAAATCAAATCTAAAATTGTACTTAAATGAGTGTTTGATTAAAGAAAGATGTCATATAATTAAATAAAGGAGGTAACATGATTGACTATGACCTAGACATTATGCTCTTTTCAAAGCATCGCCTTTGGAAGAAGGAAAGGGCCCTAGAGCTACTAGAGCTTTCTGAGTCAAGTTTCATCTCTAAAATGAAGAAGCTGAATGAAAAGCTCGGAGAGCTGGCATTGACCTATGAAGATGGGCTTATCTCAGTTCCAAAAATGGAAGAGGATTTTGAAAGCATCCGTTTTGAAATTGATGCTAGAAGCTTTAGCCTTCAAGAGCTCGACAGACAGGCAGTGATTTTTTTATTGATTTATAGTCGAAAGGCAGTCTTTTCTACGGATTATCTCATCCAGACTTTGGGCGTGAGTAAGAACACGGTATTATCAGACCTCAAAAAGCTGAGGCAGGCTATTGCGATGGGTGCTTATCCGCTAGAGCTGGTCTCATCAAGGACGAGGGGCTTTTATTTAGAGGGCGAGGAACTGGAGCTCAGAAGACTGGTCTGGCATTATCTTCAGCAATTATCTGACGACAAGGCCTATTATGTCCTTTCCAGTTTTCTTAATAAAGAGGATGCTCTACATATCTATAAGGTCAAGAAAGTCCTCGATGGACATCTGGCGAGGCTAGAAGTCAGCTTGGTCTATAGTCGCTATATTCCCTGCCTTTTCTACTTTGCCCTGACCTCAGATGCCAATGAAAATCTTTTATTAGGCATGTCAGATGGGACGAGTCCCAGCCTGAAAGAAGACTTTCTTTACCGGATGGCCTTTGACATCATGCAAAATCTGATGCGGCTGACAGCCAATGACTTTGAGGATTTTACCACGACCTTTAACAGTCTCCTCCTTCATCTGGGGCCAGCTTACTATCGTTTGAAAGGAGGCTTTGAGCTTCAAAATAGCCTGCTTGAACGCATCAAAAAGGATTACAGTGAGCTATTTCGTCTGATGCCTAATATTTTAGAGGCCTTAGAAGCGAAAACTGGAAAAATTAGCGAAGGTGAGCTGGCCTACTTCGTCGTCTTGTTTGGTGGAGAAATCTATAAGGAAAAATATGCTTCTGGAAAACTGAGGGCGATTGTCCTTTGTCTCAACGGCATCAGCTCCAGTCTTATCCTAAAGAAACGTCTGGAAAGTCTCTTTCCCAATATCGAATTTATCTTATCAACTTCACTTTCAAATTTGGAAATGCTAGATAAGGCCAGCTATGACATTATCTTCTCAAGTGTCCCTGTCTACTCAGAAAAGCGAGTCTATCTGGTTTCAAGCCTGCCTTCAGCTCAAGAAGAAAGCGAGCTTTATAATCAGGTCATGCAGGACTACGAGCTGCCAGGCTACTTCATGCCAGAGGCAGAGAAAATCTATAAGGCCATCCTGCCTTATATCGACCTCAAAGCTTCTGTAAGCAAGAAGGAGCTGATCAATGTCATTAATAAAAAATTAAAACATCCCAGAAAAGAAAAGGAGAACTATCAACCTATGTTATCAGAGTTATTAAGGGCTGAGCATATCAGGTTCACAAATGAGAAATTAGACTGGCAGTCAGCCATCCGTAAGGCGGCAGAGCCCCTGCTCGATAGCCAGGCCATCGAAGCTTCTTATCCTGAAGCAATCATCAGCCGGGTATCAGAATATGGTCCTTATATTGACTTAGGCTTAGGAATCGCCCTCCCCCATGCGAGGCCTGAAGATGGGGTCAATAAGTTGGGGATGACCTTCCTCAAATGTGAAGAAGAGGTCCTGCTCAATGACGATCCTACCCACAAGATTCAAGTCTTTATCCTGCTTGCAGCGGTTGATAATGAGAGCCATCTTAGAGCCCTCTCAAGCCTAACTCAAATCCTGTCTGATAAAGAAGAGCTTGAGGCCTTAAAGGCAGCAAGCACCGTAGAAGAAGTCCAAAAAGTATTATCCACTAAGGAGGAAAAATAAATGAAATTTGTATGTGTATGCCAATCCGGTCTCGGAACGAGCTTTATGGTTCAGATGAATCTCGAGGCTCTCTTAAAAGAAGAAGGCGTGACTGAAGAAATCACAATCGACCACATGGACGTCGGTTCAGCAACAGCCGATGCAGCAGACTACTTTTTTGTCGAAGCAACACTGACGCAAGCCCTCTCCAACTTGCCTGAAGATCGTATTGTTCCCTTGTCGACCATTATTGATAAGGAAGTCGCCCGTGAAGCACTTAACTCGGTGCTTGATAAAGAAAATATTGCTTATAACAAATAAAATATAGGAGAACAACATCATGAATGGATTTTTGAATTTTATTGTTTCCTTTGCGACCACGCCGGCCTTGCTGGTCGGTATCATCGCAATGCTGGGACTGATCTTACAAAAGAAGCCTGCTACCGCTGTCATCCAAGGGGGCGTGAAGACCTTTGCTGGTTTCCTCGTCCTGACAGGTGGGGCTGGTATCTTGGTCAACTCACTGACCCCATTTTCAGCCATGTTTCAGCATGTCTTTGCGGTTAAGGGGCTTGTCCCTTCAAATGAGGCGGTTGTCGCCCTGGCCCTGGTTAAATTTGGGACGCCAGCGGCCTTGATCATGCTGGTTGGCTTTATTGTTAATATTATCTTGGCCCGGATTACCCGCTTTAAATACATCTTCCTGACCGGTCAAGCCATGCTCTATGTCTCAACTATGGCGGCAGTCGTCCTGGCGGCAGCAGGTCTTGGGACTTCCTGGGTGACTATCCTACTCGGTGGGATCTTTGAAGGAACCCTCTTGACGATTACGCCAGCTTTGACCCAACGTTACATGCGTAAAATCACAGGCAATGACGGTGTTGCTATGGGTCACACCGGAAATATGGGCTATGCCCTCTCTGGTTGGTTGGGCGAAAAGTTCGGTAATAAAGACCCGGAAAAATCGACTGAAAAACTGAATATTCCAAAGAGCCTCGGTTTTTTGCGGGACTCTACCGTCTCTATCTCATTGGTCATGATGGTGGTTTACATTATCTTGGCCTTGCTGGCTGGTCCTCATTTTGTAGAATCTAGTGAGCTCTCTAACGGAACAAACTATATTGTCTATGCCATTGTTCAAGCTGGGACCTTTGCGGCAGGCTTCGTGGTCGTCCTTCAAGGGGTCCGGATGATCTTGGCTGAAATCATCCCAGCCTTCCAAGGGATTGCCCAAAAGCTGGTGCCAAATTCTAAACCAGCCCTAGATGTGCC
Organism: Lactococcus termiticola; assembly: GCF_003116835.1. GTDB lineage: Bacteria > Bacillota > Bacilli > Lactobacillales > Streptococcaceae > Lactococcus > Lactococcus termiticola. Next base: position 52,229 of record NZ_BFFO01000002.1, read on the forward strand.
GATTGTCTTCCCTTATGCGCCTAATGCTGTATTGATTGGTTTCTTCGTCTCATTTGTAGTCGGCGTGCTTTCGATGCTTGCTATGATTGGCCTTCATACGACAGTCATCATTCCTGGGATTGTCGGTATCTTCTTCTGTGGTGGTGCCGCTGGTGTTTATGGGAATGCCTTTGGTGGCCTGCGTGGTGCGATTATCGGCTCTATCGTTAATGGCTTGATCCTCGCCTGGGGCCCACTCCTGATCATGCCGGCCCTGGGTAGCTTTGGTGCAGGGGCAGCCTCTACCTTTGCTGACTCTGACTATATTGTCTCAGGCGGCTTGCTTGGCTTAACCTCTAAGGCGGGCAGTCCTGCTTTGATTGCTCTGATCATCGGCTTCCTGGTCATCGTGCTCATCTTGAATGCCATCTTAAATGCGCGTGACAAGGCAAAAGAAAAATAAATCCTGAAAAAGGCTGGACTGATCGATGAAAAAAGAAAAAAAGATACATTTTTTTCTCGAAAGCAGTAAAGCCTTTTCATAATGTGATATAATATGAACTATAAAATAAAAATAATGGAGAAAATCTATGTTTGACAACACCGATCAACTGGCTGTAAACACCATCCGTACGCTTTCTATGGATGCCATCCAGAAGGCAAATTCTGGTCACCCAGGTCTTCCTCTGGGTGCGGCGCCAATGGCCTATGTCCTCTTTAGCAAGTTCATGAATGTGAACCCTGCCACAGGCCGCAAATGGTCTAACCGTGACCGCTTTGTTCTTTCTGCAGGGCACGGCTCAGCCCTCCTCTATGGCCTCCTTCATTTGTCAGGCTATCAGGTCAGCATGGAAGATTTGAAAAACTTCCGTCAATGGGAATCTAAAACACCAGGTCACCCAGAAGTGGATTGGACAGATGGCGTTGAAGCGACCACAGGACCACTTGGTCAGGGGATTGCGAACGCTGTCGGAATGGCTATGGCTGAAGCGCATCTGGCGGCCCAATACAACAAGCCAGGTTTCGACATTGTCGACCACTATACCTACGCTTTGAACGGCGACGGCGACCTGATGGAAGGCGTTTCTCAAGAAGCTGCTTCACTCGCCGGTAAACTCGGTCTTGGCAAACTTATCCTCTTTTATGATAGCAATGACATCTCGCTTGACGGTGACCTTCACAAGGCTTTTATCGATGATGTTCAAAAACGTTTTGAAAGCTATGGCTGGCAACATCTTTTGGTCAAAGATGGCAATAATTTGGAAGAAATTACAGCGGCTGTAGAGGCGGCTAAGGCTGATACAAGCCGCCCTACCATTATCGAAGTCAAGACGATTATTGGTTTTGGTGCTGAAAAGCAGGGGACTTCCGCTGTTCACGGTGCCCCACTGGGTGCTGACGGCATTAAATTTGCTAAAGCTTCTTACGGTTGGGACTATCCTGACTTTACAGTTCCTGAAGAAGTGGAAGAACGCTTCCAAGAAAGCATCCAATCACGTGGTGCAGAAGCTCAAAAGGCCTGGGACGAGCTCTTCAGCAAATATGCCACAGAATACCCAGCCCTGGCTGAGCAATATGAAAAAGCCTTTTCTGGCGAAACCCCTGAACTTGACATTCCAAAATACGAAGTTGACCCTACAGGGAAGGCTTCTCGCGTGACTTCTCAAGAGACCATCCAACACTTGTCAGCTCAAATGCCAAACCTTTGGGGAGGTTCAGCTGACTTATCAGCCTCAAATAACACCATGGCCAAGGAAGAATCTGACTTCATGCCAGACAACTACAAGGGCCGTAATATTTGGTTTGGTGTCCGTGAGTTTGCCATGGGAGCCATCATGAACGGGATTGCCCTCCACGGCGGCACACGTGTCTATGGCGGAACATTCTTCGTCTTCAGTAACTACATGCTTCCAGCTGTCCGCATGGCTGCCTTGCAAGAATTGCCAACGACTTATGTTTGGACCCATGACTCGATTGCCGTTGGTGAAGATGGTCCAACTCACGAACCTGTAGAACAGCTCGCCAGCGTACGCTCAATGCCAAATCTTGACGTGATTCGTCCAGCAGATGGTAATGAAGTCATTGCCGCATGGCGTCGTGCAGTAAATTCTAAGAAACGTCCTACAGCGCTTGTCTTGACCCGTCAAAACTTGCCAGTCTTGGAAGGCACCAAAGAACTTGCTGAAGAAGGTCTCAACCATGGGGCTTACATCATTTCTAAAGAAGAAGGTCAGCTTGAAGGCATCATCATCGCTACAGGTTCTGAAGTCGCCCTTGCCCTTGAAGCTAAGAAAGAACTCGGCGCTGGTGTCCGTGTCGTTTCGATGCCATCAATGAACCTCTTTGACGAGCAATCAGATGCTTATAGAGAAGAAATCCTGCCTAAGGCTGTCCGTCGTCGTCTGGCTGTCGAAGCCGGCACAAGCTTTGGCTGGGCAAAATATGTCGGCCTTGACGGTGCAACAGTAACCGTTGATAAATGGGGTGCATCTGCTCCAGCCTCTAAGGTCTTGCCAGCATATGGCTTCACTAAGGAAAACGTCATTGCTAAATACAAGGAGCTTGACTAATGATCGGCGTCCTTTTAGCAATCATCTCTGGCATCGCCGCCATCTGGAACTTTGGGAATCTTCACAGTAGCCTTTTAGCGATTGTGACCCTCATCATTGCCATAGCTGGCGTCGTCCTCTATCAGGGCCGCCGGAGCCGTAGAAACTATAGTAATCATGTCACGAGGATTTTCACCCTGCCTTTTGCTATCTGTATTCTTTCACTTGTAGGGAATGTTGCAGTGGCAGCAGCTGTGATTTTCCATCTGACTTAAAGAAAAACTTCGTCAAGCCTGGCGGAGTTTTTTGCTTTTGACCTTCTACAAATCCCCTAGCACTTGCAGATTAAAAATAAAAGTAGTATGATAGTTCTATGACAGTTGAACTATTAAAACTAGAAGATGAGCAAAGATGTAAGGTCTTCAAAGCCCTCTCAGAACCCATTCGCCTTGAAATCATAAGATTTTTAGTTAAAAAGGGGACAGAAGTGACTTGTGGAGAAATCGGTGATGGTGTGAATTTGACGAAATCAGCGGCTTCTTATCACTTTAAGACCTTGCGGGAGGCCGGCTTAACTTTTACAAGGAAAGAGTCCAGAGAGAAGTACGTTTCTATCAATTATGAGGCCTTTGAACAATTCCTTCCCAATTTACTGGACTCGCTTTGAGTCTGGTTAATTTTTAGCTTAAAGTTCAAAAGTTGTTTAACTATATAACTAAAAAGGAGTTATAAAAATGCGCAAATATGCTTTCATCTTTTTTCTAGTAATGTTTCTTATCGGGACAGATACATTCTTAATCTCCCCCTTGCTACCCACTTTGTCAAACTTATATCACATCAACCCTAATATCTCGGGTTGGATGGTCAGTGCCTATGCGATAGGTTATGCCCTCTTTGCATTGATCAGTGGTCCTATTTCTGATGGACGTGATCGTAAAAAAGTCATGCTTGTTGGTTTTATAGGCTTTGCCCTTTCAACTTTCTTGTGTTCTTTTGCGACAAACTTCAGCCTGATGATTTTGTTTAGATTCCTCGCAGGTGTTTCTGCCTCATTTGTGACGCCACAAGTTTGGGCAAGTATTCCAGTTGTCTCTCCGAAAGAAAAAATCGTTCAGATGATGGGGATTGCAAGTACTGGTCTTGCAGGCTCTCAGCTATTAGGTGTTCCGATTGGTTCATTCTTAGCCTCCATTTCTTGGAGAGTACCCTTCTATGCGATTTCAGGAGCATCAGTCATATTGCTTATCTTTATCTATTTCTTCATTCCAAGCTTGAATATTCAAGGGCAACTTGATCGAAGCAAGACGGTCTTGTCTATCTATTCAGAGGTCATGAAAAATAGTAAAACCCTTCAATACTTGATTGCCTATCTCATTTTTCAAACAGGGAACTTTGCCGTACTGAGTTTCATAGGAAGCTGGTTTGCCAAAGATTTCGGATTGAATATTGCGGAGATTGGTCTTGCGACCATGGTTATCGGTATTGGAAATGTATTGGGGACATTGTTTGGAAGTAAACTCATCAATAAATGGGGGCTTTCAAAATCGCTATTAGTAGGACTTCTGTCACTCTGCCTTCTCTATGTCATCACACCTTTTTCGGTTAATATAGAAATGGCAGTCATCGTCTTAGCGGTTGTATTCTTATTGAATGGATTTGTCTTCCCCATCTTTATGACCACACTTCAAAGTACAACCGAGACGGCAAGAAGTACGGTTTCATCCCTATCTAACGCAGCCATGTATCTCGGTACATTTATAAGCGGTATTGTAGGTAGCCTACTCATCTCTAATTTCAAGGGCTTCTTTGGCATTGCGGTCTTTACGATTGTCTTATATCTCATTGTTCTTTTAGTCTATAAACAGAGCAGTTTCTTTGCTAAGAAGAGAGTTTAAGAGAGGGTCTGCTTGAAATCCTGCGCTAGAAGCCTCTTGCGAAAATACAGCATCTGTGCTAGAATAACAACATGCGATGAGCTGACTTTCCATTTCCTAATGGAAATTTAGAGCATAAGGAAGTCGGGGCTGTTGGGTCAGCCGTCGAAGGATTCGATGCGACTTTGTCAATTTGTGTGAACCTTATTGGCACGGTGAAAACTGCCTTGGGACTGGTCTTTGGACCAGTTTTTTTAGTTGCTGGGAAAATTCTTTTAGACGGGGCCCTTGAAAGCCAAACATCATTGAAATCCCTCAACAATCATGTTATAATTAGACTAGTGTAATTTGAAAAAGACAAAATTCAGTCTCTTTCATAGATACGGCAAAAGCATAAAGACCGACACTCGTGAACCAGCAAGCCTGGAGGAGACGCGATGGGGTCTTGTTAAATAATGAAAAGTTTGTTAACTATTATTGTCCGGACTTCAAAAAGAGCTTGTTCTTTTAATAATGAATGGTACAAGTGGAGTGGAGGCAAGCAGCTGAATAGGCTGTGAAAAAGGCAAATCTGGAGACCAACGGGCTCCAGATTTAACAATGAGACGCCGAAGGTGGCTGCTTGTGTGCCTCACAGCCTTTCAGCTGCTTGTCGGAACGCAACGTTACCTTGTCCTAGTTTAACAACCCTTTTCTAGCAAAAGAAAGGCTATTATGGCAAACATTAAAGTAACACCGCTCGGTGGTGTGCGTGAATTTGGTAAAAACATGTATATCGTCGAAATCGACGAGCAAATCTTCATCCTGGATGCAGGGCTCAAGTATGCTGAGACAGACATGCTTGGCGTTGATTTTATCATCTCAAACATCGACTATCTGGTCGAAAATGCTGACCGGGTCTCAGGGATTTTCCTGACCCATGGTCACTCTGACTCTATCGGAGCCCTGCCCTACATTGTCTCTGAGATGGATGTGCCGGTCTTCGGGAGTGAGCTTACGATTGAGCTTGCTAAAATCAATGTCCGCAATTATCAGGCCAGCAAGAAATTTAACAACTTCCACGTGGTCAATGAAGACACAGAGATCGACTTTGGTGCGGCTGTGATTTCCTTCTTCACAACCACCCACACGATTCCTGAATCTCTCGGGATTGTCTTGACGACCGACCAGGGCTCTATCGTCTACACGGGTGACTTCCGCTTTGACCCAGCTGTGGCTAAAGGCTACCGGACCAACATGAGTCGGCTGGCTGAAATTGGCCAACAGGGCGTCCTGGCTCTCTTGTCATCATCGCCAAACGCCAAGTCTATGGTCCAATCTGCCAGCGACCGTGAGGTCTACGATGAGATTTACGACCAGATAGAGTCTGCCAAGGGCCGTGTGATTGTTGCCTGTAACTCAGGGAACCTCGGCCGGATCCAGCAGGTTGTCGATGCCGCCCTCAAGCAAGGCCGTCGTGTGGCCTTCACAGGGCAAGACATCGACCAGGTGGTAGAAGTAGCGACCCGCCTGAAGAAGCTTGACATCGCTGATCCTAAGGCCATTATCAAACCTAAAGACATTGATAATTATCAAGATGATGAGATTGTTATCCTAGAGACTGGCCGGATGGGTGAGCCTCTGAAGGTCCTTGGTGAGATGGCGAAAGGCCGCAACGGCTATGTGAAAATCAAAGAGGGAGACCTGGCCTATGCCGTGACCAGCCCTTCACTTTCACTCGAAACCACTGTGGCCAAGGTCGAAAACGAGGTTTACAGGGCAGGCGGCGTCATGAAGATGCTGGCTTCAAGCCTGAACATCTCAGGTCATGCTAATGGCCGTGACCTTCAGTTCCTGATTGATCTCCTTCAGCCTAAAAATCTGATTCCTGTCCAGGGCGAATACCGTGAGCTTCGTGCCCACGCTGAGCTTGCCATGACCATGGGTATCCTGCCTGAGCATATCTTCATTGCCAAGCGGGGCGAGACTGTTGAATTTAACGGCGATGAGATGGTTCCTGCAGGCATTATCCCGTCAGAGCAGGTCTTGATTGACGGCTCAGGTGTCGGAGACATTGGCTCTGTCGTCCTGCGTGACCGTAAGATTCTCTCAGAAGATGGGATTTTCATCGCTGTCATCACGATCAACAAGCAGGAGAAGAAAATCATCTCCAAGGCCCGTGTCCATACTCGAGGTTTCGTTTATGTGAAAGCGTCACGCAATCTCATGAATGAAGCCGGCCTGATGGTCAATGAGGCTGTAGAGAAATACCTGGCTGGTCCAAGCTTTGAGTGGGCCGACCTCAAGGGGGCCATCCGTGACGTCCTTGGAAAATTCCTCTATGACCAGACCAAACGCCGTCCAGTCGTCCTGCCCGTTGTGATGGAATCACGCGGTGCTCAGGACATTACCAAAAATTATGGCAAGGGTCGCAAGAAGAATAGTAACAATAAGAACAAGAATAATAAAAATAATAAAAATAATAAGAATCAGCAGGAAAAAGCGAAATGATGTTCGCTTTTTTGTTAGACTTTTGAGCTTGGCAGTGACTAAGGGAAAAAAGTTTGCGGATAGGGAAGGCAGAGCTTTCCTCATGAGGCTATGGTATAATAGAGGCAATGATGGAAAGGAAGCACTATGAAATCATCTCCACACCGCCATACTGCGGCAGTCATCAACTTAGAAAATATTGCTGAAAATATAAATAGGGTGCGAGGGCACCTGCCAGGCCAGCCTGAGCTTTGGGCTGTGGTCAAGGCCAATGCCTATGGCCATGGGGCTGTGCGGGTAGCACGCCACATCCATGACATGGTCGAGGGCTTTTGCGTGTCCAATCTGGACGAGGCCCTGGAACTCCGCCAGCACCTGATTACTCAGCCCCTTCTTGTTTTGTCAGGGATTGTTCCGGCAAATGTTGACCTGGCCAGGGCCAATGGCATCAGCCTGACCTGCCCGAGCCTGGAATGGCTGGAGCTGATTATTGAGGAGCACCAGGACCTGACAGGACTCAAAGTCCACGTCAAGGTAGACTCTGGTATGGGGCGGATTGGGATGCGGTCGGCTGACGAGGTCAACCAGGTCATCCGCCTGCTGGACCAGGAGGGCATGCAGTTTGAAGGCCTCTTTACTCATTTTGCGACAGCTGATGAGGCCAATCCAGACAAGTTTGAGCAACAGAGGCAGACCTTTGATAACTTGGTCAGCCAGCTGGAGCGTAGGCCCCGCTATATTCACTCGACCAATTCGGCGGCAGCCCTTTGGCATAGCGAGCAGGTGGGCGATATTGAGCGGCTGGGCATCGGCATGTATGGCTTGAATCCGAGTGGTGAGGCCATCGAGCTCCCTTATGAGCTGAAGCCGGCCCTGAGCCTGGTCTCTGAGCTGACCCATGTCTCGAAGATTCCCAAGGGCGAAACGGTGGGCTACGGAGCGACCTATGAGCTGGCTGAAGACAGCTATGTGGGGACGGTGTCGATTGGCTATGCTGATGGCTGGACCCGTGATATGCAGGGCTTTTATGTCCTTGTCAATGGCAAGAAGGCTGAGATCATCGGCCGAGTCTCGATGGACCAGATGACGATTAAATTAGATAAAGATTATAAGATTGGTACACCGGTGACACTGATTGGCAGAGATGGCGATGAAGAAATCACTGCCCAAGACATTGCCAACTGGCGGAAGACGATTGCTTATGAGGTTGTCTGTCTTCTTTCAGACCGGATTTATCGGAAGTATATTGGATAAAAAGAAAAAGAGCTGAGGCTCTTTTTTATTACGATAAATTACAATTAAATTAAATAATGAGAGTTTGCTAAGAAAAGGCTTGATAATTTCTAAGACTTTGCTATAATTGGCTTATAAACCAAATGAGAAAAACATTATAAAGAAATTATAGGAAAGTAGGGAACTCAGATGATCAAAATTTATACAGTCATTTCCTGTAGCTCTTGTAAAAAGGCGAAGGAGTGGATGGACAACTATGACCTGGAGTTTGAAGAGGTCAATCTTCTTAATGATGAGATTCCAAAAGAGGATTTCCTTAAAATTCTCTCATTAACAGAAAATGGAACGGAAGACATTATTTCTAAAAGAAGTCGGGCCTACCAGCGTTTAAAGATTGATTTTGACAAGATTTCAGTCAATGAGCTGGTACAGCTGATCGAGGAGAACAGGACCTTGCTCCGCCGCCCGCTGATTTTGGATGATAAGCGCCTTCAAGTAGGCTACAATGAAGATGACATCCGCAAGTTCCTCCCGAGGAAAATCCGAAAAGTCGAGCTGACTGAGGCAACAGAAGCCATCAAGCGAGACGAGATGTTGGCATGAGAAGACCTTTGGGTCTTTTTTCTGTGGATTCCGTTCCAGTCCAGAGCTAGCGGGCAATGGCAGTGAGGCCGCAAGCGAAGCCTTCGGCTTCCATTGCTAAGCTAGGAGCCCGTACGGTCTCCTAGCTTGCCTTTGTTCACTGCTATTGCCCACTAGCTCTGGACTTCCACTATTGTTTGCCTAAAGGCCTTCTCATTTTTTGGAGGAGATTTTTTATAAGTTAAGCTGGAATGGAGCAAGCCCCAAGCCAAAGAGCACGAAAAAAACGACCCCAAGGTCGTTTCTTAAAATCCTTATTGACGGACAACAAGAACATCACAAGGAGCATTCTTGATGATGTAGTCGGCGACTGAACCGATGAAGATGCGTTCGATGTAGCTGAGCCCTGTGGCTCCGAGGACGATGAGCTCGATATTTTCCTCCTGTGGGAGGGTCTGGCCGAGCATCACTTTTGGAGAACCAAATTCGACACGGGTAGAGACCTTTTCGACACCGGCTTTTTTAGCTTCTGCAGCAAAGTCAGCAATCAGGTTTTCAGCCCCCTTGTGGGTATCGTCAGCGACAACTGAGTCGTAGGCTGAGATAGACTGGAAGGCCCGCAGGTCGATGATGTTGGCGATGACCAGCTCAGCCTTGTTGCGGATGGCTGTAGCGACAGCCTTGTCAAAGGCCTTGGTAGCTTCTACAGATCCGTCAAGACCGACGAGGATTTTTTTATAATTATCAAGCATAAGAATACTCCTTTTCTTATTTTCTTCTATAACTTAATTTTACTCTTATTTTCCTCATTTGTAAAAAGATAAAGGTGGCAGGCCTGCTTTATGTTATAATATAGGCAACATTTAATCTAGCACAGGTGGTAAAATGACGCGATATGCGGTGGTTGACCTCGAAGCAACCGATGCCCATAGCAGGGATAATAAAATCATACAAATTGGGATTACACTCATCGAAGATGGGGCAATCACCAAGACCTACGCCAGCAATGTGAATCCGCATGAGAAGCTGGCCTACCATATTAAAGAATTAACTGGCCTAAAAGACAAGGACTTGAAGAAGGCCCCTGACTTTTCAGACATTGCCAAAGATGTTCATCGTTTTATCGGCGATGCTGTTTTTGTTGCCCACAATGCTAAATTTGACTATGAACTTTTATCAAAAAGCCTCTTTCGGGAGGGCCTTTCGCTGGACCTGGCACGTGTAGACACAGTCGACCTGGTCAGGGTCTTCTATCCCAGCTTTGAACGTTATGGCTTGGAATTTCTTGGCGAGGCTTTAGACTTGAGCCATGACCGGCCCCATGAGGCCTTATCCGATGCCTATGCGACGGCTGAGCTCTTGCTTAAAATCCAAGAGCGGGCTAGAAAACTGCCCACAGCAGTCTTAGAGGAGATATTAAGACATGCTGACAATCTTCTCTATGAAACGAAAGACTTTTTAAGAGAACAGCTGGCCTACACGAGCGAAAAGCCTAAGGGCATGAAGGTCCTGGGCAATCTGGCGACGGTCAAGACCAGACGGCCACGACTATCTAAGCGGGCCAAGGCCTTAACACCAGACTTTGACGAGAATATCCAGGTCCTCGGCCTAAAGAAGCGGGAGCAACAAGCTGACCTTGCCAGCTGTATTACAAAAGAGCTGGCAGAAGCTGTCCCAAGCTTTATTGAGGCGGCAACAGGGACCGGAAAGACCTATGCTTATCTCTTGAGCTTCCTTGCTGAGGGCCGAAGATTGGTCGTCTCAACGCCGACCAAGATCCTCCAAGAGCAGTTGATGAGCTCAGTTGCCCCACAGCTCAAAGGCAAGTTCGGGACGAGCTTTGCCAAGCTCATAGGGACGCAAAATTATCTCTCATTAGAGAAGTTTTCACGTGCCCTCAGAGACAATACCGAGGGTAAGAATTTTGAAATTTTTAAGATGAAGGTCCTGGTCTGGCTGACGGAGAGCCGGACGGGCGACCTGTCTGAGCTCTCGACCACGCTGACTAACAAGGACTATTTTGACGAGATTGCCCATGACGGGGTCTGGTCTGAGCGGGAGCTCCATGCTAAGGAAGACTTTTGGATGCGGGCCCAGAAAGAAGCCAAGCAGGCCGATGTTATCGTGGTTAACCATGCCTATCTGATCGAACGCCTGGCTGACTATCCTGAGACCTTCCTAGAAGACCGGGTCCTGGTCGTTGATGAGGCCCAACAGCTTTTTGCGATTATGGAAAATCTTAATCAAAAGTCAGTAAAATTGACTGACGAATTGATTAAGGTTGATGCTTCGAGCTCACATCTGGTCAAACGCCTGCAGGAAAGCTTGGTTTATCAGCTTTCTAAGAAGGAGCTCGACATTGAAAAAATCAATATGGATGCGACTGAGCTGGGCCTGACTGAGCTTTCTGATTTGACCAGCGATAGCGAGCGTTTTGTCTGGATTGAAGACAATAGAATCATCAGCTCAACGACGGACTTTTATGACTTTGCCAAGCTGATTCCATCGGGCACCAAGACCTATATGCTGGGGGCAAGCCTCTCGCTTTCTGATGACGACCCGGTCTTTCCTGGCCTCTTGGGCTTTAGCCACTATGACTTTTTCAAGTTTCCCAGCCAGCAGGTCTCCAATCAAAAAATATCAGTGATATTAGACGGCCCTCCTGTAAAAAATACGACAAATTTAGCTTATGCACAATATCTGGCTGAAAAGGCCAAGCTCTTGAGCAAGAAGAAGCTACCGATCCTCATGCTCTTTACCTCGAGGCAGAGCCTGATTCAGACGGCCGAGGAGATGACAAAATTAAAACTCAATTTCTTGGCCCAGGACATCCAGGGGACGGCCGAGCAAGTCAAACGCAAGTTTGACAAGGGCGAGGCTCAAATCCTGATGGGGCTGGGCTCATTTTGGGAAGGGGTTGACTTTGCCCAGCAGGACCGGCTCCTGCTCATGATTGCAAGACTGCCCTTTGCGACGCCAGAAGACATTCTCACAAAAAAATATGCCAGTCGATTTAAGAATCCCTTTTACGACTTTAATGTGCCGATGGCCAGCCTGAAAATCCAGCAGGCCATGGGCCGGATCAACCGCAGGCCAGAGCAGAAGTCCCAGGTCTTTATCATGGATGACCGCCTGGCTGGCAAGTCTTATGCTAAGAAAATGAGACGGCATCTGGAAAAAATTGCCCCGCTTAACTGCCAGACTTTCGCAGAAGCCATGGGCGATTTGAAGAAATTTTTGCTATAATAGTAATTAAATACTTTATTTTAGAAAGGTGGCCGCATGAAAGAAAAAAGAATGACCAGGCCCATGCAGTTGATTATTGGGGCACTGGTGCTGATACTGGCCCTCTTCATTGCTGTCAGCCTTTTTATCTGGAAGGCAGGCCTGCCTTATCATAATGCCAGAAGCGAGGCCATCGCCATTGCCCAGAAAGCGAGCAAGCTGAAAAAGGTCACGGCCTTTGATATTGCAACGACGGATGAGACGGTCTATGCCATCGAGGGGACGGATGCTAGTGGCGAAAAGCTCGGTGTCTTGATTCCTAAAGAAGGCTCTAAAATCACTCAGGTCAAGCTGAGCGAGGGGGTCGACCCAGAAAGTCTTACTAAGAGCGATACCACCTCGATAGTCCTTGCCAGCTATCAAAATCAGCCGGCCTGGGAGGTCAACAATAAGTCAGGCTTTGCGCTATACGACTTTAAGACTGGAAAGGAGCTCATGACCTCATGAAAAAACTTTCTGACTTTGTCTTAAAAATGGAACCTTCAGTGACCCTTTCGGCCTCAAGCCGGGCCAAGGCCCTGAAGGCTGAAGGCCGTGATATCATCGACCTGACGCTGGGCCAGCCAGATTTCAAGACACCTGAGGCGATTGCTAATTCGGCAGTTTCTGCCATACAAGACGGTCGGGCCAGCTTCTACACCCAGGCTTCAGGACTGCCCGAGCTCAAGACGGCCGTCTCGAGCTACTGGGAGCGATATTACGGCTATCCGGTCAATGAAAATCAGGTCCTGGTCACGGCTGGAGCCAAGTTTGCCCTCTATGCCTACTTTATGACTGTGCTGGATGCTGGCGATGAAGTCATCATCCCAGCCCCCTACTGGGTTTCTTATGTCGACCAGGTCAAGATGGCGGGCGGAAAAGCTGTGATTGTCGAGGCCAAGCAGGAGCATGACTTTAAGGTCAGGGCTGACGAGCTTGAGGCTGTAAGGACTGACAAGACCAAGGTCCTGCTCTTAAACTCACCGTCAAATCCGACCGGCATGATTTATTCTAAGGAAGAGCTGACGGCCATCGCTAACTGGGCGGTCGAGCATGACCTCTTGATTTTAGCCGATGACATCTATCATCAGCTGGTCTACAATGGGGCTGAGTTCACAGCGATGAGCTCGATTTCGGAAGACATCAGGGCTAGGACAACCGTCATCAACGGGGTCTCAAAGACCTTTGCCATGACCGGCTGGCGGATAGGTATCGCTGTGGGCGATCCTGAGCTGATTGGGGCCATGGCGAAGATTGCTAGTCAGACGACCTCAAATCCTACGGCGGTCAGCCAGTATGCGAGCATTGAAGCTTTTGGCCAGGCGGTCTCTAAGGACGTTGAAAGCATGCGACAGGCCTTTGAAGAGCGACTCAACCGGATTTATCCCCTACTCCAAGAAGTTCCAGGCTTTGAAGTCATCAAGCCGGACGGGGCCTTTTATCTTTTTCCAAAAGTGGAAGAAGCGATGAGACTAACCGGCTTTAACGATGTGACCGCCTTTACGACGGCGATTCTCGAAGAAGCTGGCGTGGCCTTGGTCACAGGGGCTGGCTTCGGGGCTCAGGGCCATGTTCGGCTGAGTTATGCGACGGATATGGAGAGCCTATTGGAGGCGGTCAGGCGGATTAAGGCCTGGATGGAAAGCAGGCAATAAGGTAAGATGGAATTCTTGTATCAAGCCTTTGCCTGAATGGCTGATGAACGCAATGCCAGAAGGAAAGTCCAAGGGACGAATTATGATGCAGACCATTGTGAGGCCCCAGCTTGCTGGATACCCGACCTGCTATATCATCAGTAGCCCTAAATCAATTATCAACTATAGAAAGACCTATAAAAAATGAAAGAATTAGTATCAATCATCAACGTCAAAGATTACGTTGGAAAAGAAATTAAAATCGGGGCCTGGCTCTCTGACAAGTCTGGTAAGGGTAAGCTTCAATTCCTCCAGCTCCGTGATGGGACGGCCTTCTTCCAGGCGGTTGTCTTCAAGCCAAATTTCATCGAAAAATATGGCGAAGAAGAAGGGACTGCTAAATTTGATGAAATCAAGCACCTGGCCCAGGAAACCTCTGTCTACGTGACTGGTGTTGTCAAAGAGGACGAACGTTCTAAATTCGGCTATGAGCTGGATGTGACCGACGTCGAAGTCATAGGGACTTCGCACGATTATCCGATCACGCCAAAAGACCATGGGGTCGAGTTCTTGCTCGACAACCGTCATCTCTGGCTCCGCAGCAAGCGTCAGATGGCCATCATGCAGATCCGCAATGCCATCATCTACGCAAGCTATGATTTCTTTGATAAAAACGGCTTTATTAAATTTGACAGCCCGATTCTTTCAGGTAATGCGGCTGAAAATACGACTGAGCTCTTTGAGACCGACTACTTTGACAAGCCAGCCTTTCTGTCACAATCCGGCCAGCTCTACCTTGAAGCTGGTGCAATGGCCCTTGGCCGCGTCTTTGACTTTGGACCAGTCTTCCGTGCGGAAAAATCTAAAACCCGTCGCCATTTGACCGAGTTTTGGATGATGGATGCAGAGTATCCTTTCGTAACCCACGATGAATCACTGGACCTCCAAGAAGCCTATGTGAAACACATGATTCAAGGTGTCTTGGACAATGCTAGCTACGCTTTGGAAGTCCTGGAACGTGACATCAGCCTCCTTCAGAAGTATGTTGATACGCCATTTATGCGTGTCGCTTACGATGATGCCATCGACCTCCTCCAGGCCCATGAAGCTGACGAAGACACTGACTACGAGCATGTCGAGCACGGCGATGACTTCGGTAGCCCGCATGAGACCTGGTTGTCAAACTTTTATGGTGTGCCAACCTTCGTCATCAACTATCCAGCCAGCTTTAAGGCCTTCTACATGAAGCCAGTCCCTGGCAATCCTGAGCGGGTTCTCTGTGCCGATCTCTTGGCCCCAGAAGGCTACGGGGAAATCATCGGTGGTTCTGAGCGTGAGACCGACTATGATGTCTTGACGCAAAAGATCATCGACTTTGGCCTTGACCCTAAAGACTATGACTGGTACCTTGACCTCCGTAAATACGGCAGCGTGCCACACGCCGGCTTTGGCCTTGGCCTTGAACGCATGGTGACCTTCATGGCAGGGACCGAGCATATCCGTGAGGCGATTCCATTCCCTCGGATGATTAACCGGATTAAGCCATAAATGAAATTAATATCCGATAGACAAAGGCAGATTATGGATGCCTTTTTTATGCTTGTCGACGAAGTCGATGAGCCCAGGAAAATCAGCATGGAGATGATTGCGGGCCGAGTCGGGATTCGCAGACAGAGCATCTATGAAAAGCATTTTAGCAGTGTTTCTGATTTGATGACGACGATTTTTGAGCTGGTCAGCAGTCCTTGTGAGCTCAAGATACAGGCCTATTTTGCAGGCGACAAGTCGCAGGATTTCTTTGATTTTTTTGCCCAGGAAATCCTGCCTTTGCTCTATGAAAAGCGGGACTGGCTCAAGCTCTTGTATAGCAAGGTGATCGCCGCCTCTTGGTCTGACTTTGCCCAGAGGACCTATCTGCCCTACGTCGAAGCCTATCTGAAGGACTTTCCTAATGAGACGGGGCTCAGCGACCGCTTCCGGTCGGATTTGCTGGTCCGACAGGTCATTGCGATTGTGGCGAGTTGGCTGACCTCTGAGAAGGTCGAGCCAGCTTCGCTTTTTGCCCCTCGTTTTCTTGATTTGTTGGGGAAATCAAGTTTGGATTTGATTGGAAAAAGCTGACATGATGTCAGGCTTTTTTTGATTTAAGCTTTGAGACAGACATGCGATTGTAGTGAGCATTGAGGGTCAAAGCTTTTCAAAAAGCTTTGGATAGGGAAGCGGAGCCTTCTTCAGTTGTTGAAACTCAAGTTTGGTCAGCTCACTTGGCAAAATTTACCTGACAGCCTGTCCTCCCCTTGTTAGGCTCAAAGCCTTGACAAAAGCATAGAATGGACCTGTAGCAGAGCGCTACAAGAAAGAGGTTATGCAGATGGCCAAATCGATGTTTACAAATGCTCTAAATATTAGAGCGAGCCGGGAGGAGATTGTTGAGGCACTGACTCAGCTCCCTGCGATTCTCAGCTGGGACAAGGAGATAATTGCGATGGAGGCTTTGGCTGGCGGAAGCTACAGGGTCAAGCGGAATGCTTCGGCCTATGTGCAGGAGGAGTTGCTGACGATTAAAAGCCAGGCTGACGGCGTGCTTTATCAGGCGACTTCAGCGGACTTAAATTATCAGATTGATTGGAAACTGTCGGAAGATGAAGGAAGCCAACTCCTGAGCCAGGAGCTCATTATTGAAGAAGCGCTAAATCCTGTCGTGATAGGCATTGCGAAAACAGTGACAAAGCTTGCCTTTCAAAGGATGTTAGGGGCTGTCAAACAGCTTGTAGAAACAAAAGGAGAAATAAAATGAAAATTTTACTTTTAGGGGCAAGTGGCAGAACTGGCCAGAGAATCATCCGCCGGGCCATCGCTGAAGGCCATGAAGTCGTCGCCTATCTAAGGTCGCCAGAAAAGTTAGCGGCAAGACCCCATCTTCAACTTGTCGCAGGCGAGCTGAATGATGAGCTAAAGATGCTCGAAGCAGCAGAGGGCTGTGAGGCTATCCTGGTCTGCCTGTCGGCTTCAATCCACAGTCTGGGCCAGCCACTGATGACAGTGGCGGCTCAAAGCGTGATAAAGCTAGCGAGGGTCCATCAGATCAAGCGGGTCATCTGGCTCTCCGCCCTGGGCGTGGGCGAGACGATAAAAAACGCCTCTTATCCCTTCAAGTTTGCTGTCGAGAGCATTTTCTCGTCACCCTTCAAGGACTATGAGTTAGGAGAAGGCCAGCTCAGGGCGAGTGGGCTCGACTGGACAACGCTTCATCCTGGGGTCCTCAAAGACGACAGGGATTACGGGCCGGCCCGCTTGATTGATGCCAGCTCGGGCTATAAGGTACCTGGCCTCCCCCAGCCTGTCAATCGGGAGTTCATTGCCAGCGAGATGCTCCGGATGATTGATGATGAGACGAGCTTTAAGAAGCGCTTTGTTTTTGATTAGACCAAAGACAGTAAAGACTGTCTTTTTCTTTTTATTAATTTTTAATTAAGATAGCCCTTGCTGAAAGAAATCTAAAGGAGTATAATTCAATTGTAAGCGATTTTATTATAAAAATACTAAAAAGGGAGAATTTTTAATGAAAGAAAAAGAAGTCCCAGAATTCTCCGAGGAAGAAGAGTTATTCATCCTCAGGAATTCGGAAGGAAAAATCGTAGGTCTCCGCGACCTCAAGCAGGTCGATGTCCAGGAGACCGTCAAGGACTGGAAACAGCAACTGCCCAAGATGAAGGCATGGAAGATCATCATTTGGGTCCTCGTTGCCCTGCTAGGCGGGACAGCCTGGGCTCTGATTGCGACAGCTCAGGGCGAGACCATCAATGCCATCTGGTTTGTGGTCGCAGCAGTCTGCTCCTATATTATCGGCTACCGCTTTTATGCCCTCTATATCCAGCGGAAAATCATGCGTCCTAATGACTTGAGGGCAACCCCATCCGAGGTCCACAATGACGGCCAGGAATTTGATCCGACCAACCGGGTCGTCCTCTTTGGTCACCACTTTGCTTCTATTGCAGGGGCTG
Organism: Lactococcus termiticola; assembly: GCF_003116835.1. Taxonomy (GTDB): domain Bacteria; phylum Bacillota; class Bacilli; order Lactobacillales; family Streptococcaceae; genus Lactococcus; species Lactococcus termiticola. Next base: position 69,817 of record NZ_BFFO01000002.1, read on the forward strand.
GGCCTTTGGTCGGTCCAGTCCTCGCTGCTCAGATGGGTTATCTGCCAAGTACCCTTTGGATTATCTTTGGTGTGATTCTTGCCGGAGGTGTCCAAGACATGCTGGTCCTCTGGTATAGCCACCGTCGTGGAGCCCGTTCTATTGGGGCTATGGCCAAGGATGAGATTGGGCCTTTTGCCGGCGGCTTGACCTCATTCATCGTCTTTATCATGACCATGATTGTCCTAGCTGTCCTGGCCCTGATTTGTATCACAGCCATGGCAGATTCGCCATGGGCGGTCTTCTCTATTGGGATGACCATTCCGATTGCTGTATTCATGGGGATTTACCTCAAGTACATCCGGCCTGGTCGGGTCAATGAAGTCTCTATCATCGGTTTTATCCTCCTGCTTCTTGCGATTTTCGGTGGCCGTTGGGTTTCTGAGACAGCAACCATTGCCCATATCTTCACGCTTTCTCAGGGTGCCCTCGTCTGGTGGGTCATGGCCTATACCTTCATTGCGGCCATTATTCCTGCCTGGATTCTCTTGACCCCTCGGGATTACCTTTCTATGTTTATGAAAATCGGGACCATCCTGATTTTGGCGGTTGCTGTGGTCGGCGTCCGGCCTGATGTGACCATTCCAGCTGTGACAAACTTCGCCCACAATACCTCAGGGCCAGTGTTTGCCGGCTCCCTCTTTCCCTTCTTATTTGTGACGATTGCCTGTGGTGCCCTGTCTGGCTTCCACGTCATGATGTCTTCAGGAACAACGCCTCACTTGATTAAGAAGGAATCTCAGACCCGGATGATTGGTTATGGTGGGATGCTCTTTGAGAGTTTTGTAGCGATTATGGCCCTGGTTGCTGCGATTTCACTCAATCCTGGGATTTATTACTCTATGAATACACCAGCGGCCTCAATGCAAAAGCTGGTCGGTCAACAATTTAATCCAGCAGCGACCAAGTCCAATGACCCAGCAGTCGCTGCAGCCGCAGCTGAGCACAATGCTGCCCTCGCCATTCCAAAAATAGAAATGCGACCCGACGGCAAGCCCATGACCATCGAGTGGGAAGGCCAGACTGGCGAAGCAGCACTGAAGGCTGTAGCCGCTGACGTCGGAGAAAAATCCGTCGTCTCAAGGACAGGTGGGGCACCGACCCTTGCCGTCTCCATGTCCAATATCTTACAAAAAGTGCCACTGATTGGTGGTAATCAGATGATGGGCTTCTGGTATCACTTTGCCATCATGTTTGAGGCCCTCTTTATCCTGAGTGCGATTTCTGCAGCGACCAAGTCTACCCGCTACCTCCTGACTGACGTCCTGCGTTCTCGGAAGCGGAAGGCCTTCCAGCGTTTGGGCGACGAGAGCTGGTTGCCGGGTAAAATCATCACGACAGCCGTCATCGTCGGTGTCTGGGGAGCCCTCCTCCTCATGGGTGTTTCTGACCCTAATGGCGGGATCCGGATCATGTATCCCCTCTTTGGGATTTCCAACCAGCTTATTGCAGCGGTGGCCCTGGCAGTCGTTGCCGTCATGGTGGTTAAAAAAGGCTATGTCAAGTGGCTCTGGATTGTGGCGATTCCACTGGTCTGGGATGTCCTTGTGACCTTTGCAGCCTCATGGCAGAAGATTTTCTCGAGCGATGTTAATGTCGGCTATTTTGCAGCAGGTAATGCCGCCAAGAAGCTGATTGACAGTCATAGCGTGACGGGGACTGCCCTGGTCAATGCCCAGGCGACTTTTAGAAATTCGATGATTCAGGGTTCACTCTCTATTCTCTTCCTGCTTTGTGTGGCCGTCCTGCTCGTTATTGCAGTGGTGAAGGTCGTCCAGGTCCTTCGCAGTAAGCAGGTTGGCGATGCCTATAGCTCTGAAGAAGCCTTCGTAGAATCCAAACTCTACGAGACTTCAAGCTTCTGGGCAACGCCACTGGAGCACAAGATTTTGAAGGTCAAAAATGCCCAGAAAACTGACAGCTGATATGTATTTCAGTTGGACGAAGCACCAGCTTTTGATAGAATATAAGTGAGGAAAGGAAATGTAAAATATTTCTTTCTGGCAGTGTCGGTGGAGCACTAAAGACTCGCAAGTATTAAGCGTCATGGACGTGGTTGAGACGGGCGGGCGTCTAAAATCCCGAAAATGTTAGCAGTGTTTAGCTGTGTTGGTCGAGCGAGCGACCTAAAAATCCACCAGGGAAAGGCTAGCGATAGCCTTTTTTCATGCCAAAAACTTTCCATTTCCATAAGTCTAAGAATGTGTTAAAATGAAGGACGATGATTAAAGCGAAATACGACTGGAAGCTCCTTGAAGAATCCCCTTCTGACGGCTTTCTAAAGTTAACTAAAAAATATAAACTCGACCAGCTGGCCAGCCAGCTCCTCTGGCAAAGGGGCATCAGAGAAGAGGAAGAGATAGACGCCTTTCTAAATCCTGACCTCCAAAAGCTCCACAATCCCTTCCTCCTCCATGACATGGAGCGGGCGGTGGCTCGGATCCTAGAGGCCATCGAAAACGGCGAGAATATCCTGATTTACGGCGACTACGATGCTGACGGGATGACGGCGAGCTCGGTCATGAAGTCGGCCCTGGATGAGCTGGGGGCTGAGGCTCAGGTCTACCTGCCCAACCGTTTCACAGACGGCTACGGGCCAAATCTCGATGTCTACAAGTATTTCATCGAAAATGAGGCCATCGACCTGATTATCACGGTCGACAACGGCGTGGCTGGCAATGAGGCGGTCGAGTGGGCTGAAGCCCACGGTGTCAACGTCATCATCACAGACCACCACAGCATGCCCCAAGTCCTGCCTGAGGCTTTTGCCATCGTTCATCCTGAGCATCCCGACTCTGAATATCCCTTCAAATATCTGGCTGGTGTGGGCGTGGCCTTCAAGCTAGCCTGTGCCCTCTTGGAATATATTCCAAGCGAAATGCTGGATTTGGTGGCCATTGGGACCATTGCTGATATGGTCTCGCTGACCGATGAAAACCGGATTCTTGTGGCTCATGGCCTCAAGGTCCTCAAGCAGACCGAGCGGGTCGGCTTAGAAGAGCTCCTCAAGCTCTCTGGCACGGCTCCTGAAGATGTCAATGAAGAAACGGTCGGCTTTCAGATTGCCCCCAGGCTCAATGCCTTGGGCCGTCTCGATGACCCCAATCCTGCCGTTGAGCTCTTGACCGGCTGGGATGAAGACGAGGTCGCTGGCATTGCCCAGATGATTGATGAAAAAAATACAGAACGCAAGGAAATCGTCGACAGCATCTACAAGCAGGCCCTGACGATGATTACAGAGGAACCCGTCCAGATTCTCTATCACAAGGACTGGCACAAGGGCGTGCTCGGGATTGTGGCCGGACGTTTGCTGGAACAGCTCCATAAGCCGGTCGTTATGCTGGCTGAAGAAGATGGACTCCTGCGGGGTTCTGCCCGCTCGATTGAGGCCTACAATATCTTTGAGGCCCTGGACGCCCACCGTGAGCTATTTGTCGCTTTTGGAGGCCACAAGCAGGCGGCAGGGATGACCATTGCTTTGGAGAATATCGAGGCGGTCAAGTCAGCCATGATTGACTATATCGCAGAGCAAAATATTGATATGGCGGGCAAGAGTCGCCTTGAGCTGTCTGGCAAACTCGACTTTCAAGAGCTGAGCCTTGAGACCCTGCAAGGCCTCACAGCCCTTGCCCCTTATGGCATGGATAATCCCAAGCCCCGCTTTTTACTTGAGGACTATAAAGTCGCTCAGAGCCGGCAGATGGGTAAGGACAACAGCCACCTCAAGCTCAAGGTTGAGCAGGCAGGTATCCAGCATGATGCTGTCTATTTCTCGCATGGCCAGGAGAGCCTGGAGTTTGAGCAGGCAGTGACCAAGCTGGCAGTGACCTTGTCGAGCAACACTTGGAATGGCAACACCAGCCTCCAGCTCATGGTCGAAGACGCCAAGGCTGACGGGGTCGAACTGATTGATATTCGGAGCCGGCAGTTTGACATTCCTGAAAAAGCAACGCTTTTTAAGAATAATAATGACAAACATGATATAATGGAAGATGTGCTTGTTCTACTTGAGGCACCGGAGACGGAGGCCGATATGGAGAGCCTCAAAAGCCTTCTTGACCAGCAAGACTTCAGCCTGATTTATTTCAAAAATGAGGTCAAGCAGGCCTACTACCTCTCTGGTGGTGGGACTCGGGAAGAGTTTGCCCGGCTCTACAAGGCCATCTACCAGTATCCGGAATTTGATGTCCGCCATAAGCTCAGAGCCTTGGCGAGCTATCTCAAGATTCCAGATCTTCTCATGATTAAGATGATTCAAATTTTTGAAGAATTAGAATTTGTCAAGATTGACGATGGCATCATGACGGTCAATAAAGAGGCCGAACACCGTGAAATCAGCTCAAGCAAGATTTATCAAGCCCTCCAAGAGACAGTGAAAAGGCAAGCTTTCTTTGCCCTGAGCCCTGTTGCGGAGATTTACAAGGAATTAAAAAACAAGGCATAAAAGCCTGGAGGAAAAATGGAACTTAAAGACTACATCGCAAGTATCAAAGACTACCCACAAGAAGGCATCATCTTCCGTGACATCTCGCCTCTGATGGCAGATGGCAATGCCTACAACTACGCTGCCACTGAAATTGTCCAATATGCACGGGACAAGGAAATCGACATGGTCGTAGGCCCTGAGGCCCGTGGCTTTATCATCGGCTGTCCTGTGGCCTTTGCACTGGGTGTAGGTTTTGCCCCAGTCCGCAAGCCAGGCAAACTGCCTCGTGAAGTCATCTCTGCCGACTACGAAAAAGAGTACGGCACAGATACACTGACCATGCACGCTGATGCCATCAAGCCAGGCCAGCGTGTCCTCATTGTCGATGACCTGCTTGCCACTGGCGGCACCATGCAGGCGACAATCGAACTCATCGAACAAATGGGCGGTATCGTTGTCGGCCTTGCCTTCCTCATCGAACTTGACGACCTCGAAGGCCGCAAGCGGATTGGTGATTATGATTATAAGGTGTTGATGCACTATTAATGCCTGTTGAGTCGTTTCGCTACGGAATTAAAATTTATCGGCCGTGAGGCCGCGAGCAGCCGCCTTCGGCGTCTCATCGCTAAATCTGGAGCCCAAAGGTCTCCAGATTTGCCTTTTTTCACGGCGGATAAATTTCAATTCCGTAGCTCCACTGTAGCACTGTCTTTATAAGCAACTAACCCGTCCAGCAGTGCAAGTAAGTCACTACTTGTTTTATTAAAATAAATAAATTCAAGCCAACGGACAAAGCCCAAGCCCAGGCACAAGTGAAGCGAAGCTTTCGCCGAAGGCGAGGGCGAAGCCCTGACCAAGGGGATTTTCTAATAATGGAAACATCGATAGCTTTGCTGTCGTATGTTTCGCACAGGGGAGATCCGCAAGTACTATTTCTTAGTGGCTAGACGGCTCCCGTAGGGAGACTAAGAGACGCTTAGAAATAGTCGAAGCTAGCTCCCCGAGCACCCATTATTAGAAATATCCCCATCCGCAAAGCGGTTGCCGACCGGCAGGTGGAAGGGCCACCAAATCCCTATAATTATTGACAAAATCAAGTTTTTGAGATAATATAGACAAAGAAAAATCAGAAAAGAGAGTATTACACTTGAAAATCAAAGCACTCGATGGACAAAACATCCAAGAACTTTCTATGATTGAGGTCGCTCATGCCCTCCTCGAAGAAAAAGGCAAGGAGATGTCTTTTGAAGACATCTTGAACACGGTTCAAGATTATCTTCAAAAGTCTGACGCTGACATCAAGGCCAATGTGGCTCGTTTCTATACTGAAATGAATACAGACGGTAGCTTCATCCCGCTCGGTAATAACATCTGGGCCCTGCGTTCATGGTATGCCATCGATGAAATCGATGAAGAAGTTATTGCCCTCGATGAGCTCGAAGACGATGATGCTCCAGTGAAGAAACGCAGTAAAATCAATGCCTTCGGTATCGAAGACGAAGTGGACCCAGAAGATGAAGCCACTGATGACAGTGAAGATGATATGACTTACGACGATGAAAATCCAGACGATGAAAAATCTGAAGTCGAGGCCTATGATTCTGAGCTCAGTGAAGTGGAATTGAACGAAAACGACATCGACGAAAGCGTTGAAATCGATGAGGTTGACGACATCGACGAAGACGAAGACGAAGTGGATTCTTAAGCTTAGTGAAAGATTAACAGAGCATAAAGCGAGGGTCGCCTCGCTTTTGCCCTATAATAAAATACTTTTTTTGCCTTGCAAAAGGCTTGCTAAAGCCTAAAAATAGGTCTAAAATAAAGTAGATTAATGAATATCCCCCAATGATGGAGGCCAAAATTGTCAGATAAAGACACCACAGAATTTTCAAGAGAAAGCTTCAAGGACCGGATTCTTCGTGAACTCGAAGAGGCCAACAAGGCCAAGAGTGAAGGCACCTTTGAAAACTACTCTAAAGAAAATGAAAAAGCCGTCATGCCTAGCGAAATCAAGAAGCGAGAGCTTCCTGAAATCGAGCCCCGGCAGATTGCGACGCCTTTTACCCAGCCCATTGAAGATGAAATCCCAGCCCGTGAGGCAGAGGCCCAGGCCATGCTGGCGGCTTTTCCTCTGGATGAAGACCCGATGAAGTTTAGGGAAAAAGAAGAAGCAGAGGCCCAGGCCAAAGCTGAAGCCGAAGCTCAAGCTCAAGCCCAAGCCCAAGCCCAAGCCCAAGCCCAAGAGGCGGAAATGCCAGAAGTGCTTGCTGAAGAGCAAGAATACGGCAGCCTCCGTGAAAAGCTGGAAGCTATCGCCATGCAACACCAGGGCCAGAGCTATTCAAGAAGGGCCAAGCGGGCTGAAAATGAAGCTGACAAGCTGGTCACTGAGCCTGAAGCCCTAGAAGTCCACCCTGAAGAGGCGGAAATCCCAGCAGTCGAAGCGCTCAAGGCTCCTGAAGAAGCGACTGCCGTCGCCGGTGAGGCGATGGCTCTTGAAGCTGAAGAAGCCAGCCCAAGACAACGCCGGGCCCGGAGTTCAGAAGAGTCGAGCGACGGCCCCAAAGCCAAGAAAAGCAAAAAGTCAAAACCGAAAAAACGGATGACCGCCGGCCGTATCATTGCGGTCATCGCCGTCATCCTCATCCTGCTCATCGCAGGGACTGGCTTCTATGGCTACAACTACGTCAAGGCTGGCCTCCAGCCTCTGAACTCAGCGGACAAGTCCTACAAGACGGTCAATATCATCGAGGGCTCGTCTTCTAAGCAGATTGGTCTCTCGCTGGAAAAGGCCGGTATTATCAAGAATGGCACGATCTTCCAGTACTATACCAAGTTCAAAAACTACACCGGCTTCAAGTCCGGCTTCTATAACCTCTCACCAAGCATGAGCCTAGAAGACATTGCCAACAACCTTGAAAAAGGCGGTACAAAGCAAGCTGTCGCACCAAGCCTTGGTAAAATTACCATTCCTGAAGGCTTTACGCTGGCACAGATTGCCAAGCAAGTCACGGTCGATGCCGACAAGAAAAACGGCAAGACCAACATCAGCACAGAGGCCTTTATGAAGGCGGCACAGGACGAAAGCTTTATCAATAAGATGAAGACCGAGTTTCCAAAGCTCCTCGAGAGCCTGCCAGCCAAGAACACAGGCGTCAAGTACCAGCTTGAGGGCTACCTCTTCCCTGCGACCTATGACTACTCTAAGGAGACCACGGCTGAGAGCTTGATCGAGCAGATGCTCTCTGCGACCAATGAACAGCTCAAGCCTTATTATGACCAGATCAGCCAGTCCGGCCAATCGGTCAATGAGATCCTGAGCCTGGCCGCCCTGGTCGAAAAAGAGGCCAATAACGACGATGACAGACGAAATGTCGCAGGCACCTTCTTTAACCGGATTGCCCAAGGCATGTCGCTTGACTCAAACTCATCTATCCTCTACGCAGAGGACAAGCTGGGGGACAAGACCACGCTCAAGGATGATGCGACGGTCGACACGAGCCTGGCTTCGCCTTATAACCTCTATGCCAATACTGGCACGGGCCCTGGTCCTATCGACAGCCCATCACTGTCTTCTATCAAGGCGGTGCTCAGTCCTGCGCATACCGACAACCTTTACTTTGTTGCCGATGTGACGACTGGTAAGGTCTACTTTGCTAAGACGCTTGAAGAGCAAAATGCAAATGTCCAGACCTATGTGAATGACAAATTAAAACAATAAAAAAGGAGTGCTGGCTCAAGGAAGCTGGCAAAAAATGATATGGCAGAAAAAACATTCCCAATGACCCAAGAAGGCTTGGAAAAACTCAAACTCGAACTCGACGACCTCAAACTCGTCAAACGTCCTGAAGTCATCGACCGCATCAAGGTCGCACGGAGCTACGGCGACCTCTCTGAAAACTCAGAATACGAAGCAGCCAAAGACGAACAAGCCTTCATCGAAGGCCGCATCTCGACCGTCGAGACCATGATCCGCTATGCGGACATCGTCGACAATACCAAGACCGCTAAAAATGAAGTCGCCCTCGGTAAATCCGTGACCTTCCAAGAGATTGGCGAGGATGAAGAAGAAACCTATCAAATCGTTGGTACTGCTGAGGCTGATCCTTTTGCAGGAAAGATCTCTAATGAAAGCCCGATTGCCCAGGCTTTGATTGGGAAGAAGACGGGGGACACCTTGAAAATTCCGCTTCCTGTTGGGGAGATTGAGGTTAAGATTGTTAAGGTGAAGTAAGGAAAACAGCTTTGAGCTGTTTTTTTATTTGAATATATTTTGAAAATCAAGAGCTTTGACTATATGAGACTATATTGATATAATCAAATGTATCTAGGAGGTCTTATCATGGAAAATATCGCTAAAAACTTTCAAGTGAGCTTCAAGACGGATCAAAAATTGGTGCAGGAAGCTAGACAAGTATTTGAAGAAAAAAATTCAAATTTGACAGAAATCATGAACGAGTTCTTGCAAACGGTAGTTGAAACGCATGACATCCCTTTTGAGACAAAAGAAGACAGGAAGCGTCAAAAGATTATCGATGAGCTAAAGGCTGGGATTGAAGAAAGCTACCAACAATATAAAGAAGGGAAGGCCCTCAGTCACGAAGAAGTGAAGGAGCGTTATGGTTTATAAGCTTAAATATTCTCCCAAATTTTTGGAAAAGACGGATGCCATATTCAAGCAAATCATAGAGCTGAGTGCTTCAGAGAGTATTGCTAGGAAAATCATTGCTGAAATCTTTCTTGCTTTAGAAGCCCTATCTGATTTTCCAGAAATGGGCTTTGACATCGATGAGCGACTTGGGATTAGCCTTTTGCCGCCTTTTGTTAGCAGGGGGATGATTTTGGGGAAATTCATTGCCGTCTATCAGCTGCTGGATGAAAAGGATGAAGCTGGGAATGGAGTAGTCTTGATTTCTGATATTTACCCAACTCAATCTGATTGGGTAGGATATTTGAAGAGAAGAAAATAGTTAAGAGAAAAAATGATAGATGAGCTTCAAAATAAAATCCAATCAAACATTAAAGTTTTGCAAGCTTGGATTATGAAGATTTTCTTGTAAACATGCTCGACGCTCTATCCTAATGGATAGGGTGCTTTTTTCTTTAGAGATGATAGGAGAATTAAAGGAGTAAACTCATACTAACCAGGAAGTAAAATCTAACTATTGGAGTTAAAAGGCCTTATATCTTTCGAAAATCTATTATATTTCTATTAAAAATCATATATTATACAAAAAAAGCTTATATTCCCGAAAAATCTTTTATATCATCCCAAAAAATGCTATAATAGAAATAGAATAACATCATCACTAGACTATACAAAAAAAATTAAATTGTGTCAAAATGATAGAAGTTAAATTAGATAGAAATATTAAAATCGTCGAGGAAAGGGGGAAGAGCTAATGGCTGATTTTCGTCATGACCGAAAAAACTTCAAGTTTAAGCATGATGCGAGGCTGAATGCCAAGCTGAACAAGGCGATGACGACTGAAAAGGCAACGCAGTTTAAGGCTTGGAAGTCTGGTAAGACTTGGGTCTATGCTGCGGCGACGTTGACGCTGTTGGCGGGAAGTATGCAGGGGATGGCACTGCCTTTTCTGGGGGAGGTTGGTCAACCGACTGTGGCAAAGGCGACAACGCAAAGCTCAGGGACCATTTCGCCAGGGCAGTCAATAAATACCCCTTCGATTTCGACCTTTCAACCCATTAATACAGAGGACCAATCCGCATGGGGAAATGCATACAGTTCAGATCCAAACTACCCAGTCCCATCACCTTGGAGTAGTGGTACTTGGTTAAACAATACTAATAATGGCCCTAATTCAAATGCAGCCACTAAGCCAATATATACGTATGATACTTATTCCACCACAATTAATATGGCGAATACCTTTAGTATGAGTTTTGCGGCTAAAGGGGCTTCGGGGGATGCCCAAGGCATATTCTTTGTTCCAGTCGCAACGACGGACGCTCAGATTCAAACCTCTTTAAGTGATAGCACCGATGCCTATGGTGGTTTAGGGATTAAAGGGATAAAAAATGCCGTCTTTGCAGGGCGGGATTTCTACTACAATAGTAATAGTGGAGACTATAATGACGGTAGTTTACTTTATTCTGGTGGTAATGGGACCTTTTCAGTTGCAGGGCAACAATCTTACCCAGGTGCCAAAGCAACAATTCGTACAACGGATGGAAGTGGCACTCTAGTCAAGGAAGGGGGCGGGGCTTCAGTAACAAACACATCTACTACTGCTAATACGACCCCCGGCCCAAGTACTGATGCAGGTATTGTGGGGGGGAGTGCGATATCGACAGCAAATGATGACGGACCTTGGTCCATCAACTGGTCACCAGATATTCCTACATCTACTAATACGGCTAATCAAGTAGGCAGTCTCACGCAGACTATCACAGGCACACTGACAGTTTCGATCAATAACTACACCTTAACCTATTCAAAGATGGTAATGCCCCTCCAAATGAAAATGGGAGCGAGTTTTCAAACAAATCAATACGGACAACGAGCTACATCAGGTAACGGTTTTAATTTCAATGGCACTATCACAGGTAATCCTCAGACTACGGTCAAGGTGAACTACCAAAGTAGAGTGACAAACGCTTACGGCAACACAAATATCTCATCAGCGCCTGCAGCAACAATCAAAGCCAATGTGATGTCTAAAATTGGGGCCTATGCAACAGTACCTACAAGTCCTGATGATGGAAATTTATATGACTATGTCGGCCCTGCTACTTTACCTGGCTATACTATCGACCCAGGCTCAAAAAGTTCAACAGTGGCAACTGCAGATGGCCTAGCCGCTTTGAACATATACTATACACCAGACAAACAAAGCGCAACTTTCAACTACAACTGGGACACAGCAAACACTCCGGGTGCGACAAGTGCAACAGCGCCAAACCTTCCTAACGGCGTGGCTCTTCCTGCAGCACAAACAACAACGGGTGTCACAGACGGAGCAATCACAGATTCAACAACAGGTAAATACCCAACCTTCACGGCGCCAGCGGGTTACAGCATTACAGGCTATTTGTATAATAATGGCACAACCATAAGCTCTTACAGCAATTTAACAGACCTCCAAACAGCCTTCCCTGCTTACAAAGTTACTGGCAATAACAGCAATACCGTCACAGTCATCCTAGCAGCCAATAACCAACAAGCCAACTTCACTTACGCCGCAGCCTCAGGAACAAATCTTCCATCAGGCTTGCCAGCCATCAGCTCGGTGACTGGTAAGACCGGCGCAACGCTCACAGCACCAACGGTGACTATTCCAGCTGGTTATACAGCCCAATACAAGGCACCTAACGGCACGCTCTATAGCACTTTAGCACAAGCAATTGCAGCGACAGCTAACGGCACCTTGACTGCTACATCAAACACGTCAAATCCGGGGACATACACTGCTGGAACCAATGACTACCAAGTCGTGCTTACAGCAAGTCCTCAGACTGTTACGTTTAATTGGATAGGCATGAACGGTACTACGACAAGCGTCCTCCCTCAAAACCTCAGCTACGGGGCCTCAGGCCTCACTACTGACAGCAGTGTCATCACAGGAGCCTACTTCAGCGCCACGACGAATCTGAAGAACTATAGTTCTGCGATTTCAGCTGTGGTGCCAGCAGGCTACTACATTTCAAGTATTTATCAAAATTACAACCCTAGCACTGGCTCAGGAACGCTGGTCGCCTCAGGCACATCAGCAGGCCAGGCCTTAAGCAACTTTGCAGCAACGAAACCAGTGGTCGCAGCGACTACGGCCAACAATACCTATACGCTGGCCCTGTCGCCATTGACCCAGACTGCAAGCTTTAGCTACGGCTATGACCCAACGATCACGAGCCCACCAGCAGCACCAGCAACGCAGACCTCGACGGGGGCAACGGCATCAACCATCAGCCCTCCGACCTTCACAGTGCCTACGGGCTACTACATCAAAGGCATCTATGCGGGCACTGCTGCGACAGGAAATCCGATTGCCACGGCAGTAGCCAACGGCACGAATGCCGTCTTCCCGTACCAGGTCTACTCAGCCGGCGGCAATCAGTATTATCTCCAACTGGCCTTGAACAATGTCAATGTCCAGTGGTCCGTCGCTGTCAATGGGGCCGACCCGCTCAATATCAACAAGCTGGCGACTTATACGACATCCGTCACCGGTGGTTCTGGGACAAGCAATTACCAAAGCAACTTGATCGATGCCATCAATAAGGCCTCGACCAATCCTGCAGTGAGCTTGTCCAATCCATCTGGCGACGGACTGACCTACGTGGACAGCAAGTCGGGCGATAAGTACCTCGTCACAGGCTACACATTGGGCTCAACGACCTATTCAAGCTTTGCTGCCCTGCTCGCCGCTAATCCAAAAGTGGCCCTTGGCACAGCAAACAGCATCCAGCAGGCCGTGACCTTAAATCTAGTGGCAGATAATACTGCGCTTGCCTCAAACGCGACGACAGCAACGAGCAACTTTACCCCTGCGACCGTCTATACACCGTCATCAGACATCACTAAAGCGATTGACCTGGACGGGAAAAATGACGATAGCAATCTCGCTACGATCAATGGCTACGATGTGGTGGCGAATATCTCAGGAGGCTCGACTAACATCTGGCAGAAGAGTGCGACAAGTCTCAAGCTCCCTGTTGGAAGTTATACTGAGACCTTCTACGCACTGAACTATAATGGTTTACAAGCCTTTAAGGCCAGTGGTGCAAGCTCAATTGTAACTTATATCCAAGGCCTTTCAAAAGACGATCTTGCCAAGTATACGGTGAGCTCAACCACGCAAATCAAGGTCAGTGAGGCTACAGCCATCACGGCCAAGCCTAGTGACCATATCGCTGCCACTCAAAACTACCAGCCAAGCCAAGACATCACCAGCACGACCAACTCTGACGCGACGAGCGGCACGACGACAACTGTCAATGGTCAACCGATTGGTGCCATCATCAGCAACGCTGCAGGCACTCAAGTCTGGACGGGAAATAGCTCGACCAGCCTGCCAAAAGGTAGTCTGGTCGCTGGTCAGTACACCTTGACCCATTATGCACTGACTGCCCAAGGTGTGGTCGACTATCAGAGCTGGCTGACCAGCCATGCGGGTGGCACGGTCGGCGACTTCGTGAAGTCGCTCAGTTCATCACAACTGACTGCTGACGCGAAGACAGCAACGACCGCCCTCACGGTCACTGACTTCAAGCTCCCATACGCTGGGGGTGAGGGCTATGTCGGCCTGGTTATGGTCGCGACAGCCGCAGCAGCCGCCTCTGCCCTCCTCTGGTTTGGTAGCCGGCGAAAGGAGGATAAGTCATGAACATCCTCCTCTTCCTATTTATCTTTTATAAAAGAAGAAGCAAAGAAAAATAAAAAAGAAGCCGGCTGACTAAGCTGGCTTCTTTTTTGTGTAACAAAAAGAATGATTCAAATCAAACCCGCCTTTTACTGAGAATAAGGGCCCGTCGCTCATACTTATATTATATTAAAAATGTCTATGATAGGAAAACGATTTGCACTTGGCGATGAATAGAGAGAGTGGAATGTTCGAGATTTGAGAAAATAGATTTTCAGGTATTGAATGGAGTGGAAGAAATCTGGGAAAATGAAGTGGAACAAGGCAAAGCTGAAGACCTGTGGGCTTCAGATTTAGCAATGAGACAGCGAAGCTGTCTGCTTGCGTGCCCCACTTCATCTTTCCCAGATTTCTGAAACGGAATACGACAGCTAAAATCGTCGATTATATTTGATTTTTTGCCCATGATTTGAGAAAATGGTCAATAATGGTCAAAAACCAAGAAAAGAGAAACTATGTCTTCACAAAATACTTCTGACATCATAGAAGCCTACCTGAGAAAGCTTCTCGAGGAGGCCAATCAGATAGAAATCAAGCGGGCTGACCTGGCTGAGCATTTTGACGTGGTCCCCTCACAGATCAACTATGTGATCAAGACCCGTTTCACAGCCTCAAAAGGCTTTGACGTCGAGTCCAAGCGAGGTGGCGGTGGCTACATCAAGATTGTCAAATATGAGTACTCCGGCCTCCATGACTTCCTGACCGGCCTCTACCAAAAGATTCCCATGAACTTGACCGCCAAGGCCTGCCAGGACATCATCCAGCTTTTATTTGATGAAAAAGTCCTGACAGAGCGTGAGGGCAATCTCCTCCTCTTGATTTTGACGGACGAGGCGATTGACCAAGTCGAGCGGGCCAGCCTGCTCAAGAAAATTATCCAAAGATTGGACCGCGATGATGAAATTTGAAACTGAGCACTTTACAACAGCAGCAAAAGAGGTCATGGAAAAGGCCTTAGAATATACAAAAATCTACCACTATGCCCAGATGGAGTCTGCCCATGTCTTAGCAGCCCTGATGACAGTCCCTGGCTCGATTGCCAATACCGTCCTCAGCCAATCAAGCCTGGACCTCGAAGACCTCCTGATTGACCTCGAAGACTTCTCCAGTCTTGTCGATGTGAAAAAGTCTGAGATCCACATGACACCACGCTTAGAGAAGTTGGTCTGGTTTGCGGCCAGTCTGGCCTCAAATAATGGCTCTGATAAAATCGGGACTGAGCACCTGCTCTTTGCCATCCTCCAAGATGATGCTGGTTTTGCCAAACAGCTCTTCCGGGCACAAAATGTCAATGTTGACGGCATCATGAAGGAGCTGGAAAGCCGGATGCCTTTTGAGTTGCCCCAAGCCCGCAAGGTCGTGACCCCAGCAGGTAAGCGGGACTTGGCTAAAAAGATCTCGCCTGAGTCGACGACACCGACCCTTGACACAGTCGCCACCGACCTGACCCTGGCAGCAAGAGAAGGCGAGCTCGACCCGATGATTGGCCGGGAGCAAGAGCTGGAGCGGATGATTCACATCCTGAGCCGACGGACCAAGAACAACCCCGTCCTCGTCGGCGAGCCAGGTGTCGGCAAGACCGCGATCGTTGAAGGCTTTGCCCAACGGATTGCAACGGGTGATGTGCCCGTCGGCCTCATGGGCAGCCGGGTCATGAGCCTGAGCATGGCTAATGTCGTGGCTGGGACCAAGTTCCGGGGCGAGTTTGAAGACCGGATGTCAGCCATCGTTGAGGAAGTGACCAATGACCCTCGGGTCATCGTCTTTATCGATGAGTTGCATACCATCATTGGTGCAGGTGGCGGGATGGATTCGGTCACAGATGCGTCTAATATCTTGAAGCCAGCCCTAGCTCGTGGTGCCTTCCAGCTGATTGGTGCGACCACCTACAATGAATATCAAAAATACATCGAAAAAGACGAGGCCCTCGACCGGCGTTTTGCCAAGGTCAATGTGGATGAGCCTTCTCAAGAAGACAGCATCAAAATCTTAAATGGTCTGAAAACTAAGTTTGAAGACTACCACCAAGTGCATTTCACAGATGAAGCTATCGAGTCTGCCGTGAGCCTCTCGACCCGCTACATGACCAACCGTCGCCTGCCTGACAAGGCCATTGACCTGCTTGATGAGGCGGCTGCCGCCGTGAAAATCAAGGTCAAGAATGTCCACAAGGGCCGGATTGACATGGCTCATGACTTTGACTTGCTTGAAAATGAGCTGGCAGAAGCCCTGAGCCAGCTTGACATGAAAAAGAGCCACGAATTAGAGCTCAAGGCTCAAAAACTGGGCCAGAAGATTCAAAACTTCAGGGTCAAAGAGGGCGATTTCTCTCTTGTTGAAGCTAGAGACGTCGTTGCTGTCGTTTCCAATCTGACAGGCGTGCCGATCAAAGAAATGACCAAGTCTGAAAGCGACCGACTCCTCAAGCTCGAGGCTGAGCTCCACAAGCGGGTCGTCGGCCAGGAAGAAGCGATTTCAGCGGTTTCCAGAGCTATTCGTCGCTCCCGCTCTGGGATTGCCGATGCTCAGCGGCCTATGGGAAGCTTTATGTTCCTAGGGCCTACGGGGGTCGGTAAGACCGAGCTCGCCAAGGCACTCGCTGCCAGCATTTTCGGCTCTGAAGACAATATGATCCGGGTCGACATGTCTGAGTACATGGAGAAATTCTCGACCTCACGCTTGATTGGGGCCCCTCCAGGATATGTCGGCTATGACGAAGGTGGCCAGCTGACCGAGCAGGTCCGCAACCATCCTTATTCTGTCGTCCTGCTCGACGAGGTCGAAAAGGCCCATCCAGACGTCTTTAACATCATGTTGCAGATTCTGGACGATGGCTTTGTGACTGACACCAAGGGTCGCAAGGTTGATTTCAGAAATACCATTATCATCATGACCAGCAATCTGGGAGCTACAGCCATCCGAGACGACCATACCGTCGGCTTTGGGGCCAAGTCTGCTGGGGCGGATTATTCTGCCATGAAGGCTCGGATTATGGAAGAGCTCAAAAAGCACTACCGGCCGGAGTTCCTCAACCGGATTGATGAGACGATTGTCTTCCATTCATTGACGGAGGCCGAGATTCATCAGGTACTCAAGATTATGTCCCGTGGCCTGGTTGACCGGCTTAAGGCTCAAAAGATTTCGGTCAAATTTACAACAGCAGCCTACAAGCATATTGCTACAAAGGGCTTTGACCCTGAGTACGGTGCGAGACCGCTTCGCAAGGCTATCCAGTCTGAGATTGAAGACCGCCTCAGTGAAGAGTTGATTGCTGGCAATATCAAGCCGGGCGATAAGATTTCTATCGGTGCAGCAAATAAAAAGATTAGAATCTCTCATATTGTTTGAATATAAAGCCCTTTCATGTTATAATTTAATTAGAAATAAAGGAAGGACGGTTCTTAAAGTTAGCGAGAGAGCTCCAAGTAGAACAGTCTCGATAACAGGGCCGTAATGGTATCCCTATATGATTAAATTTAATATTCGTGGCGAAAATGTCGAAGTAACAGAGGCGATTCGTACTTATGTTGAAGACAAGATTGGCAAACTCGAAAAATATTTTAACGACGGTCATGATGTGACAGCACATGTCAACCTCAAGGTCTACACAGAAAAACGCAGCAAGGTCGAAGTGACTATCCCTGCGAAGAACGTAACCTTGCGGGCAGAGGATACTTCACAAGATATGTATGCCAGCATCGACCTTGTAGAGGAAAAACTGGAACGTCAAGTGCGGAAGTTTAAGACGCGGATGAACCGTAAGAACAAGCTGAGCACACCGACCGGCCAAGCCTTTGCAGATGAGTTTGCACCGCTTGATGCCGCAGATGAAATCGCAGATGATGTGAAAATCGTCCGCACCAAGCATTTGGCCTTGAAGCCAATGGACGCAGAAGAAGCAGTCCTCCAAATGGACATGCTGGGACATGATTTCTATGTCTTTACTGACGCAGATACCAACGGTACAAATGTGGTTTACAAGCGTACTGATGGAAACATTGGTCTTATCGAGACCGAATAAAGCCATGTTGAGGGTCTGGGGAATTTCGGCTCTATAATAAATCGTGTGGGAAATGTCCCACACGATTTGACAAAGAGCCGGAATTTCCCCAGGCCCCTTTTTTATTTGTGCCTTGCAGGCGGCTGGCCCTTCGGGCCCACCTTCGGTGGAAGTCCCCTTCGGGTTAGGGGATGTTTCTAGTAGTGGGTGCTCGCGGAACTAGCTTCGAGTGTTGCTAAGCCCTGCTTAGTCTCGCTCACGCGAGCCGTCGCATGGCAAAGCAACACTACTTGCGGATTTCCGCTCCGCGGATTATGGGAAAGCAAAGCTTTCTCATAATCCCACTACTAGAAAATCCCCTGGGTTAGAGCTCCGCTCCCGCCTTCGGCGGCCCGCTTCGCGGCTTTTGCAAGGCAAAAGGGCCGAAGGCCAATCCCTAGGGGATTTTCTAATAATGGGAAGACAAGCAGCTCTGCTGCTTAGTCTTCCGCGCAGGTGAGATCCGCAAGTACTATTTCTTAGTGGCATGACGGCTCGCCTTGGCGAGACTAAATGACACTTAGAAATAGTCGTAGCTAGCTCACCGAGCACTCCATTATTAGAAACATCCCACCCCCGAAGGGAAAAGCCGCCTGCAAGGCAAAAAATAAAATTCTTGACAAGAAAGAATATATGTTATATAATGAAAAAGTTGAAAAGCAGAAGCACCCGCTTCTCGCCTAAGGAGCCGATAGCCCTGGGCAGACGAAATGGAATTATTCAATTAAAACGAATGTTTTCATGAGCGGGGCACTGATGGTGTTCCGCTTTTGTTTTTCTTAAAAAAACTAATTTTATAAAGGAGAACGAGTCATCGCAAAACAAGATTCAAGAAAACCTCTGATGAACGGTCAAATCCGCTCACGTGAGGTGCGACTCATCGGTGCTGACGGCGAACAGCTGGGTGTAACACCTACTGCTGAAGCCTTGAACCAGGCCGAAGAGCTCGACATGGATTTGGTTCTGATTTCCAATCAAGAGCCTCCTGTTGCGAAAATCATGGATTATACCAAATTCATGTTTGAGCAAAAGAAGAAACAAAAAGAAGCGAAGAAGAAGCAAGCGGTTGTTTCCGTCAAAGAAGTGCGTCTGTCACCCGTTATTGACCAAAACGACTTTGATACCAAGCTTCGCCAGGCCATCAAGTTCCTTGAAAAAGGCGACAAGGTCAAAGTTTCTATCCGTTTCAAGGGCCGGATGATTACCCACCAAGATGTGGGACGTCAGGTCATGGACAAGTTTGCCAAGGCGACTGAAGAAGTTGCTACGGTCGAACAACGTGCCAAAATGGATGGCCGCCAAATGTTCTTGCAGTTGGCTCCCATCAAGAAAAAAGATTAGTCTTCAGGCTCAGGCCTGCTTACTATAAAAATCCAAGGAGAATTAAAAATGCCAAAACAAAAAACACACCGCGCATCAGCTAAACGTTTCAAACGTACTGGTTCAGGCGGTCTTAAACGCTTCCGCGCTTACACTTCTCACCGTTTCCACGGTAAGACTGTAAAACAACGTCGCCAACTTCGTAAGGCACGTATGGTTTCTAAGGGAGACTTCAAGCGTATCCGTCGTATGGTAGCGACGATGAAATAATCCGAAAGGATTATTTCAAGTAACGGTCCGGGGGACCGTTACGGTGGGAGCTAGTCCCGAGGCAAGGCCGAGGGAGACGATGAAGTAATTACATTGTTCAGCTCTCGACAAAATTAAATTAAGAATATTATCTAAGAATTATTAAAGGAGAACACACATGGCTCGTGTTAAAGGAAGCGTTGCAACTCGTGCACGCCGCAAACGCGTATTAAAACTCGCAAAAGGTTACTATGGTGCTAAGCACCGTCTCTTCAAGACTGCTAAAGAGCAAGTCATGAACTCATACTACTATGCATTCCGCGATCGTCGTCAAAAGAAACGCGACTTCCGTAAATTGTGGATTGCACGTATCAATGCAGCTGCTCGTATGAACGGTATCTCATACAGTAAAATGATGCACGGTTTGAAACTTGCAGAAGTTGAAGTAAACCGTAAGATGCTTGCTGAATTGGCAGTATCAGACGAAAAAGCTTTCAAGGTGCTTGCTGATACAGCTAAGGATGCTTTGAAATAAGAAGTAATGAAGAGGCCTTAGGGCTTTTTTTGTTTTCCCTGCTATTATCACTAAAGTTGAGGTCATGTTGACCTCGACTTTTTTCTTTTTCTAAACTTGTCCATCCAATCTCTCTAAACCATTAACATACTGTTTACCTAATATTTACCAACTATTTACGTTCAAAAGCTTTCATCTGAGAGATAATAAAAGAGTAATAAAAATATTAAGGAGAAATGAAATTGCCCCGTTTACATGATCTTGAGCTGATTGGGATTGACAAGAGCTTTGCCACAAGTAAGGTCCTCTCGGATATTTCAATCAGCCTAAAAAATGGAGAAATCCTCTCTATTCTAGGGCCGTCAGGCTGCGGAAAGACCACCCTCTTAAACCTGATTCTGGGTCTAGAGCAGGCGGATGCTGGAAAAATCCTCTATGAGGACAGGGAGGTCAATTGCCTCCCCATGGAGAAACGAGGTTTCAACATCGTCTTTCAAGACTACGCCCTCTTTCCCCACCTCTCGGTCGACAAAAACATCAGGTATGGTCTGGCCAATAAAAAAGGCTTAACATCAGAAGCAGAACTAGCCGAGCTTATCGACCTTCTCGACCTTGGCCCCCATCTCAAAAAACGGATTGACCAGCTCTCAGGTGGCCAAAAGCAACGGGTGGCCCTGGCGAGGACCCTGGTCATGAAGCCTAAAATCCTCCTCCTGGACGAGCCCCTCTCAGCCCTTGACGGCATGATTAAAGAGGGCATCAAGCAACGGATTATCAAGATTGCCAAGCAGATGAATCTCATGACCATCATCGTGACCCACGACCCAGAAGAAGCCTTGACCATGTCGGATAAGGTCCTGATTCTGGAAAAAGGCCGGGTGGCCCAGTTTGGGACCAGAGAGGAAATCGTCGCATCCCCAGCCAACAGCTTTGTGAAAAATTTTATCCTCGAGCAACTTGAAAGCAAGAAGGAAAACATCATGAAGCTCTTTGCAGGCAAGAAGGAGTTCCAGCTTGACTACTAAAAAATGGCCAGCCATCAGCCTAAATCTAATGATTCTCCTCTTCTTTGCCAGCCTCCTGATTCTCCCCCTGGGCAGGCTCTTGATCCTTGCCTTTACGAGCGAGGGCCAGTTTACGTTGGCCAATATCCAGGCAACGCTCAGCCGGCCCGACATTGGCTTGGCCTTTGGCCACAGCCTCTTTCTAGCCAGTCTCTCCGCCTTCTTTGCTGTGATTCTGGCCTTTATCTTAGCTTTTACAGTCAATTTCACAAAGATGTCGGCCCTGCTGAAAAAGGCCATTGAGACACTTGCCCTCTTCCCCATGTTTCTGCCGACCCTGGCCTATGGCTACAGCATCATCTATGCCTTCGGTGCCCAGAGCCCGCTAACCCGCCTGAATCATGACAATCTCATCCTCACCCCTTTTGGCCCCCAGGGCATGGTCATCGGCTTTATTATTTATACCTTCCCGATTGCCTTTATCCTGCTTAATTCTTCTATGAAATACATCGACATGCGATTATTTACAGTCTCAAGGTTAATGGGGGATTCGAGGCTCAGGAGTTTCTGGACTTGCCTGATTCGTCCCCTCCTTATCAGCATCTGTCTTGCCTTTATCCAAGCCTTCTTCCTAAGCTTCACAGACTTTGGACTGCCAAGTGCTCTGGCTGGCAATTATCCCCTCCTCTCCAGCCTCTTATTTAGCCAGATGCAGGGGGCTCTGGCCAATTTTGGCCAGGGGACAGTGATTGCCCTTCTCATGCTCCTTCCAAGTCTCTTGACGACGGCTTTGATGGTCTTCCTTCAACGCTTCCAGGTCAAGCAACAGGCAAAATCAAGCTTCGTCGCCTTTGCTGGCAGAGCCTGGGACTGGGTCTTTGGCGGGGCTTCACTCCTGATTATTTCCCTCAGTATCCTAGTTTTTCTACCGATATTTGTTGTTCCTTTTGTCACAGCCTATCCTTATGTGATGGACTTTAGCCTGGTCCATCTTCAGGAGGTCTTTAACAACCAGAGCCTGATTTCGATTTATCAGTTGACCCTGAAAATGGCAATGCTGACAGCCCTTATCGGTAGTGTCTTCTATTTTGCCATGGCCTATCTGGCGACGAGGAGTCGGATTGCAGGTAGAGTATTTGCAGTTTTTCATTTCCTGTCAAACATGACCAATGCCATTCCAGGTATGGTCTTGGGGATTGCCTTCCTCTTTATCTTTTCAGGCACGCCACTCAATGGCTCGCTCTGGCTCCTGGTCCTGGTTAATCTGATTCATTTCCTGGCCAGCCCTTACCAGATGGCGATCCAGGCACTGAGCAAGCTCTCAAAGCATTATGAGACGACCTCAAGACTCCTGGGCGATAGCTTCATAAAGACCATCTTCAAGGTCATCTTGCCCAACATTCGCCATACAATCTTTGAAATGATGAGCTACCTTTTCATCCAATCCATGGTCACTATCTCAGCTATCGTCTTCCTGGTCGGCGTAGACAGCCAGACCATCACGACAAGCATGCAGAGCCTCCAGCAGTTCAATCAATATGCCCAGGTCTTTGTCCTTGCCCTCTTCCTCTTTGGAACAAACCTTCTGGTCAAGCTCATCTTCCACTTCCTAGGAAGCTATGATTTTTCAGCCTTGAGAGCTAGGACCAGCCACTATAAAAAGCGTATCCTTTCTAAGAAAGAGGCCATCAGCCTCGAGTCCAATCAATTATCAACCGTCGAACACACAACAAATGGAGAATAAGATGAATTTCAAAAAAATTATCACAACAACAGCGATTATCAGCCTCTCGGTCACAGGTCTTCTCGCCCTTTCTGCCTGCTCTTCATCCAAGGCTTCAAAAGATGCCACATCTGGCAAAGAAGTCGTCATCTACACCAATGCTGATAAGGAAGCAGAGACCGTCATGAAAAAGACCCTCGATGACAATGGCTACAAGGGAGCCTACAAGTTTGTAGACTTTGGCTCAGCTGATCTCAACACCAAGGTCAACGCCGAAGGGACAAACCTCCAGGCAGACCTGGTCACTCTTTCGACCTTCTATATCGACTCTGCCCAAAAGTCGAAAGACATGTTTGCCGACTGGAAAACGCCTGGCAATCTCCTAGATAATTTCAAGCAGGAAGGCTTCCAAAGCCCAATTCTTGGCCTCGAAGGCTCGCTTATGGTCAACACAGCAGTCCTCAAGAGCAAGGGGCTAGCCAAGCCAAGCTCTATAAAAGACCTGACTAAGCCAGAATACAAAGGCCTTATCTCATTTCCAAGCCTGGAAACCTCGACCACAGGTTGGCTGATGGTCCAAGCCCTTATTTCCAAATACGGAGAAGTAGAAGCTCAAAACATCTTGACCGGCCTGATTAAAAATGCTGGTGCCCACCTGACCAGCTCCGGCTCAGCCCCAGTCCAGGACGTGACCAGCGGACAGGTTGCTGTTGCCTTTGGCCTTCGTCAACAGGGTGTCGAAGCTCAAAAACAAGGTCAACCCATCGAAGTCATCAATGCCAGTGAAGGCAACTACGTCTTGACCGAGTCTGTCGCTGTGGTCAAGCACAAGGACATTAAGGACAAGACTGAAAAAATTGCTGAAGTCCTGGCAACGAAAACCCGCAAAGACCTGATGGGCTACTATCCACCAGCCATTTTCAAGGGCGAGCAGGAAAGCAACAATGAAAGTCTCCGAGGAGAATACTTCGACAAGCCGTTGAGCACGGACCTCCTGAAGTCTCAAATCCAAATCTTTGAAAAAGCAAAAGCAGCTGCAAACTAAGAAAGGGCAAGATGAAGCAAGAATACAAACTTTTAACACCAGGACCTCTGACCACGACGGCGACGGTCAAAGAGGCCATGCTGGTCGACCACTGCACCTGGGATGATGACTACAAGCGGATCACGCAAGACATCCGAGCCAAACTCCTTGAAATCGCTGGTGCTTCAGGCCAGGACTACACCAGCATTTTGATGCAGGGTTCAGGGAGTTTTGGTGTAGAATCTGTGATTTCAAGTGTCCTGGACAGCGAGGATTGCCTCCTTATCCTGTCAAACGGGGCTTATGGCCAGAGGCTCGGCGAGATTGCAGCTGCCCACAAACTCAACTTTGTCCTCTACGAGCAGGCCTACAACCAACAGCCTGATGTCCATGAGGTTAGTGACCTCCTAAGAGTTCATCCAGAAATCAGCCACATCGCTATGGTCCATTCTGAGACCACGACTGGTATGCTCAATGACCTGGAGCCCTTTGCTGAGCTCTGCAAGGAAAAAGACCTTTACTTTATTGTCGACGCCATGTCGAGCTTTGGCGGTATTGAGATTGATGTCACAGGCCTGGACATTGACTACCTGATTTCTTCTGCTAATAAGTGCCTCCAGGGCGTGCCGGGTTTTTCCTTTATCATTGCTAAAAAATCCAGCCTTGAAGTCAGTCGTGGAAAGGCAGACACCCTCTCGCTTGACCTCCATGCCCAGTATGACGGTATGTTTGATGGCAAATGGCGTTTTACCTCGCCGACCCACGTTGTCATTGCCTTTGAGCAGGCACTGAAGGAGTTTGAAGCAGAAGGCGGGATTCCAGCCAGACATGCCCGCTATGCAGGTAACATGGGCATCCTTATTGAAAACTTCAAGGAAATTGGCCTGATGAGCTACCTCACCGAGGACAACCAGGGACCATTTATTGCCACCTTCCATTATCCTCGGGATAATTTTGACTTCAAGGACATGTATGCCTTTATCAAAGAACGGGGCTATGCGATTTATCCAGGAAAGCTAAATAATATGGACACCTTTAGAATCGGTGTTATCGGCGAGATTTATCCAGAAGATATAAAATTACTCACAGCAGTGATGAAGGAGTATTTTAGCAAATGAAAATTGAAGCAGTAATTTTAGACTGGGCAGGGACAACCGTAGATTATGGATGCTTTAGCCCGGTTCAGGCCTTTGTGGATGCCTTTGAAAGTCAGGGGATTGGCGTGACCTTAGAGGAGGTCAGAGAGCCGATGGGCATATTAAAGCGCGACCACATCATCGCCATGCTTGAAATGCCAAGGATTAACTCCGCATTTAAGGAGCTAAAAGGGCGTGATTACAATGATGAGGATGTCGACCAAATTTTGGAAGTCTTTACAGATAAGCTGATGAGTCATCTGAGACTGGGGACCAGCCTGAAGCCGGGCACGCTCGAAATTGCTCAGCTCCTCAGGGAAAAAGGCATTAAAATTGGCTCAACGACAGGTTACACCAAGGCCATGCTTGAGCCGGTGGCAGAAGCAGCGGCCAGGCTCGGTTATACACCAGACATGGCCGTAACGCCCGAAGAAGTTGCAGGCTTTGGCCGTCCCTACCCCTATATGATTTTTGAAAATCTCAAGCGATTGGAAGTCATGTCGACTGAAAATGTCATCAAGATTGGCGATACTGTCGCTGATGTCCTAGAGGCAAAGCATGCCGGCATCAAGAGCTTTGCTGTTGTCGAAGGCTCGTCTGTCATGGCCCTATCTGAAGAAGAGTGGGAGACCTTGAGTCCTGATGAGCAGGAGCAGAGGTCGTTTGCTGTCAAGAAGGTCTTCCTGGAGGCTGGGGCGGATGTGGTCTTGCAGAATTTGGGAGAGTTAGTGGCTTATCTTTGATTTTTGAAATAGGGATAGACGACTAAATTACTGCAATGAAAAATAAAAAGTTGGGAAGCATACGAACAGAGTATGGGGCATTTCCTGAAGAACATGAAATGCTCACGGCTAAAATTTTCATGCACGCAGGTTTTGATGTTCTTTTCTTGAGCCCGAGAAGGTCCAAGGATATGAAGACGCCAGATGTTGAAATCAATGGGGTGCTCTGGGAGATTAAATCCCCGACCGGAACTTCTAAAGCTACGATAGACCGCAATATCAAGCGGGCCATAAAGCAATCTCGTAACATTATCATTGATACAAGAAGATGTAAACTCGCTGATGAGGAAATCAGACATTTTTTAGTCAAGACTGAGAAGAGCCTTGCTGGTGTAAGGAGGTTGAAACTCATCACAAAGCGAGGGAAAATCATTGACATCAAAGGCTAATTTGATATAATAAGATTAACGGATAGAGGACGCCAGTGCTGAACTGCACAGGCCAGCCTCTGTCCCTTTTTTCGTTTGACAAATCCCCTGAAAACAGATAGAATAAGTAAGTACGGAAGAGTAACTCAGCACGGCTTTTTCCAGGGAATCCAGCCCATCGACTGTAAGGCAGGATATCAGCCACTGAGCGAAGTTCACCCGATTTGAATTAAATAAGTCAAAAAATTAAGTAAAAAATAGGATGGTACCGCGGTTTTCGCTCCTTTGTTGGAGAGATACTGCGGTATTTTTATTTTGAAAGGGAAAAAATGGGATTACAAGAAAACATCGAAACACTGCGTAAAGATACGCTGGCAAAGCTGGCAGTTATTCAAGACGAGAAGATGCTCAATGATATCCGGGTGGATATTCTTGGGAAAAAAGGTCAGCTGACAGAAATTCTTAAAGGAATGAAGGACCTCTCAGGCGATGAACGGCCAAAAATCGGGGCTCTGGCCAATGACTTCCGGGATAAGGTTAACGCCCTGATTGAAGAAAAAAAAGAGGTCATCGAGCAAGAAGAGATGACAAAGGCCCTGCAGAGTGAGCGGATTGACGTGACCCTGCCTGGCAAGTCACAGAAGCAAGGGACGCGTCATATCCTTACCCAGACCCAGGAAGAAATCGAAGACATCTTTATCGGTTTGGGCTATGAGGTGGTCGACGGCTATGAGGTCGAGACCGACTACTACAACTTTGAGCGGATGAATCTGCCAAAAGATCACCCTGCGCGTGACATGCAGGATACTTTCTATATCACAGATGACATCCTGCTCCGGACTCACACCAGCCCAATGCAGGCCCGGACTCTTGACAGCCATGACTGGTCTAAGGGCGGCCTTCGCATGATTGCACCAGGACGTGTTTACCGTCGTGATACGGACGATGCGACCCACTCCCATCAATTCCACCAGGTTGAAGGGCTTGTCGTTGATAAGCATGTGACGATGGCAGACCTCAAGGGAACCCTCGACCTTGTCATGAAGAAAATGTTCGGTGCAGACCGTCAAATTCGCCTCCGCCCGAGCTACTTCCCATTCACAGAGCCCTCTATCGAAGTGGATATCTCATGCTTCAAATGTGGCGGTGCCGGCTGTAACGTCTGCAAGCACACAGGCTGGATTGAAATCTTAGGCGCTGGGATGGTCCATCCAAATGTGCTTGAAATGGCAGGTTTGGACCCTAAAGAATATCAAGGCTTCGCCTTTGGACTTGGTCAAGAACGGATTGCCATGCTGCGTTATGGGATTAATGATATTCGTGGCTTTTATCAGGGAGATTTGCGTTTCTTGGAGCAGTTTGGGAAGTAAAAGAAGAATAAATCAAATTATTATGGAAAGTGTTTAAAAGAAGATATGGCAGTGCCTAAAGTGTTTATTAGTTCGACTTTTTATGATTTAATTCATGTCAGAGCAGATTTAGAGAATTTTGTTAAAAGTTTAGGTTATGAACCAATAATGCATGAACGCAATGGAGTTGCTTATACACAAGATAAAAGTTTGGAAGATTCTTGTTATGATGAGATAGCAAATTGTGATATTCTAATTTGCATTATTGGAAATAAATTTGGCACACAGTCAGAAGATAAAGGAAACTATTCTATTACAATGAATGAGCTGAAAACGGCAGTAAATCAAAAGAAAAAAGTTTATTTATTCGTTCAAGCAGATGTTTATACAGAAAATAAAACTTACCAGCTTAATAAAGATACAGAAAGTTTCAAGACTTACTATGCAGATGATATAAAGATTCATCAATTTATAACAGATATAAATAATGAAACTAATCTCCCAATGGAAAGTTTTAAAGAAGTTGCTGATATTATTAATGCCTTGAAAAATCAATTTGCTGGATTGTTTCAGCGATTAATACAGCAATCTGCGACACCAACGGATTCGAAGACTTTTGAAGACTTTCAAGCTCTTTCTAATCAGATGGCAATTCTTTTAAGAAAAATGGAAAGTCAGAGTGATACAGTTGGTAAGATTATTGATGGTTCAACTTTTTATCAACTTTCAACTACTGTTAAATTAATTGAATTTTTAAATATAGATCCTACTTTAGTTGGAATTTTGCTAAAGGATAGAAGTGGAATTGAAAATTTCTTAGGGTCTTATGGTTATATCAAACAAGAAGATCCTTTTGATGATATACTTGATGAGGTTACAAGATATCAGTTAGTAAGTAAAGATAAAGTTAAGACAATCTCTATTTCAAATGAGTTGTATGATTCAGAAGGTAAAATATTGAAACTTCCATCAAGTCAAATCTTGAAAAAGGGAATACACTATACTGAGGAAGAGATACCGCCACGTCCATTAGAAATAAACGATGATGATTTACCGTTCTAATTTTAAAAAATAAAAAACAACCCAGCTGGAGTTGTCAAAAGCTCGGCCTAGGAATTTCCTATCCTACTTTGGTGTGTTGGCAGTAAGCCTCAACCGTTATGGATAAATTTTATGAGATTGTAACTGGGGATAGTAAGGCATTCTATAAATTATGTATGGTATTGCCAAATATTATCAAGCAAGTGGTTAGTGCAGCTGATAAATTAGAAACTCCTAAAGATACAGTTTTAGAAGAACTGAAAGCAATTTCTGAAAAACAAGATATATCAATCGAATTGGCGGTTTATTTACTTGGTTTTGAAAGTTATAATGGATTCAATAAATAAGAGGTTAAAATAAATGTTAGTATCATACAAATGGTTAAAAACGCTGGTGCCAGAACTTACTGCATCAGCAAAAGAACTCGAAGAAAAAATGTCAACTTCAGGGATTGAAGTCGAAGGCGTAGAAATCCCAGGCGAAGGCCTGTCTAAGCTGGTAGTCGGTGAAATCATCTCTAGTGAAGACATTCCGGAGACCCACCTCCATATCACGATGGTCAACGTTGGCTCAGAAATCAACGATGGCGAACCCCTTCAAATCGTCTGTGGTGCGCCAAATGTGCGCGTGGGCATGAAGTCTATCGTGGCGCTTGTTGGTGCGCGCATCGCTGACAATTACAAAATCAAAAAAGGTAAAATCCGCGGTGTTGAATCGCTCGGCATGCTCTGTGCCCTTGACGAAATCGGTATTCCTGAGAGCGTCAATCCGATGAAGCATGAAGATGGTATTTTTGAAATGCCAGCAGACGCGGTCATTGGTGATTCCGTCCTTCCTTACTTGGACATGGACGATGAGATCATCGAACTTTCGATTACACCTAACCGGGCGGACGCCCTTTCTATGCGTGGCGCAGCTCACGAAGTGGCGGCAATTTACGATAAGACGGTGCAATTTGACAGCAAAACATTGACAGAATCGGCTGAAAAAACAGCAGATAAAATTGCAGTTAAAGTCGAATCTGAAAAAGTGCCAACTTATAAGATTCGTCTGATTGAAAATGTCAAAATCGCGCCAAGTCCACTCTGGCTGCAAAATACCCTCCGCAATGCAGGCATCCGTCCGATTAACAATGTTGTCGACGTGACAAACTACGTCCTTCTCTACTTCGGCCAACCTCTTCACAGCTTTGACTTTGACAAGTTCGGCAGCAATGAAATCCTCGTCCGCCAAGCAAAAGCAGGCGAGAAGATGAAAACGCTCGACGATGTTGAACGCGAACTTTCAGAAGAAGATATCGTGATTACTTCAAATGGCCGTCCTATCGCCCTTGGCGGTGTCATGGGGGGGCTTGACAGCGAGATCACTGATGGGACGACGACAGTTGCCCTGGAGGCTGCCCTCTTTGACGGGACCAGCATCCGCAAGACCTCGCAGAAATTTGCCCTTCGTTCAGAAGCCTCTAGCCGTTTTGAAAAAGGCATCAATGAAGGCACGGTCCGTGAAGCCCTTGACTATGCGGCTGCTATGATTGCTGAGCTCGCTGGTGGACAGGTCCTTTCCGGCGTGGTCGAAAGCAATGACTATCAGCCGAGCCTGCATAAGGTCTCTATCAGTCTTGAAAAGGTCAACGATGCTCTTGGAACCAGTCTTTCTAAGGAAGAAGTCTTCAAGATTTTTGAGCAACTTGGCTTTGACACGACTGAGGTCAATGGAAATTTTGAATGCATCATTCCGAGCCGTCGCTGGGACATCGCTATCGAGGCTGACCTGGTCGAAGAAGTCGCCCGAATCTACGGCTACGACCGCCTGCCCAATACCCTGCCTGCCGGCGATAACATTGGTGAATTAACCCCAATGCAGAAATTCCGCCGGGAAATGCGGGCGAAGCTCGAAGGCTCAGGCCTTTCAGAGGTCATTGGTTACAGCCTGGTCTCTGCCGATAAGGCACTGGAATTTGTCCCTCAAGACTTCCCAACGACGTCGCTCATGCTTCCAATGACGGAAGATCACCAGACACTGCGGGTTAACATGCATTCTGGCCTCCTTGACATCATTGCCTACAACCAAAACCGTAAGCATGATGACGTTGCGATTTACGAAATTGGAAATGTCTTTCATCCAGCACTGGAAGGAGAGAGCCGGCCAAATGAGGTCGAAAACCTTTCTTTTGCCATTTCTGGAAATATAGAAGAGAAAACTTATAGCCAGAATGCTGTCCCTGTTGACTTTTACTATGCTAAGGGCATCGTTGAAGAGCTCCTGGCCGATTATGAAAATGTCAGCTTTGTGGCCTTTTCTGAAAATCCAGCCCTCCATCCAGGCCGGACAGCCATGGTACAGCTTGATGGAGAAAGCATCGGCTTTGTTGGTCAAATCCATCCAAGCATGGCCAAGAAATATGGCATCAGCGAGACCTATGTGGCTGGCCTTGATATGGACAAGCTCTTGGCCAAGAAGCCTGATCAGGTTGTCTTCACAGATATTCCAAAGATCCCAGCCGTCTCTCGTGACATGGCCCTCCTCGTCGATGAAGAAAAGAGCCATGCTGAGATTGTCAGAGTCATTAAGGAAAGTCGGGTAAAATCGCTGATCAAGACCGAACTCTTTGACCTTTATCAGGGGGCAAATCTGCCAGATGGTAAGAAGTCGATGGGCTATCGCCTGACCTTCCAAAATAGGGAAGCGACCATGACGGATGAAGAAATCAGCAATGCAATGACGAAGATTAGTCGGAATTTAGAAGAGAAGTTAGGGATTGAAATCCGCTAAGTAAAAGCCTTTTTGAGGATAAGGCCTCTAAAAAATGAGATGATAAAAAGTGGCTCTATAATAAATCGTGTGGGAAATGTCCCACACGATTTATTATAGAGCCAGAAATTCTGCTCTTTTTTGTGCTGGACTGAATCCTACTTTCTTGCCACTAAGCCCCAAAAGCCCCATAAAATATGATAAAATAAGAACTATGATAAATAAGGGACGCATCCTAAGAAGTCTGGCAGGTTTTTACGATGTTCAGACTGAAGACAGCCAGGTCTACCAGACCAGGGCCAGAGGGAATTTTAGAAAGAAGGGGATGAAGCCTGTCGTTGGCGACTTTGTGGACTTTTCTGCTGAGGAAAATTCTGAGGGCTATGTCCTAGATATCTATGAGCGGAAAAACCAGCTGATCAGGCCTAGCGTGGCCAATATTGACCAGGCGGTCGTCATCATGAGTACGGTCTCACCCGATTTTTCGCTAAATCTCTTGGACCGTTTTCTGGTATTCTTAGAACACAAGCAAATCAGGCCTTTGATTTATATTTCAAAGCTGGACCTGGTCGAGGCTGGGAGCTTTGAGCAGATTAAAAGTGACTATGAAGCTATTGGTTATGCGATTTTCTTTGATGAAGCAGAGCTCAGGGACGAGCTCAAGGGCAAGGTGACGGTCTTTATGGGCCAGACCGGGGTCGGCAAGACCACCCTCCTCAATAAACTGGCTCCAGAAATGGAACTGGCGACAGGCGAGACCTCAGAAAAGCTGGGTCGGGGTCGGCACACGACCCGGCACGTCGAGCTCTATCCGTTGATGGAGGGCCTGATTGCAGATACGCCAGGCTTTTCATCACTCGACTATGAGGTTGACAATCAGCCTGACCTCAATGAAGCTTTTCCAGAAATCCTGAGGATCAGCCATGCCTGCAAGTTCAGAGAGTGTAGCCACACGCATGAGCCAGATTGTGCTGTCAAGACAGCCCTGGAGGCAGGAGAAATCCTCGCCAGTCGCTATCAAAATTACACCCAGCTCCTCAGCGAAATCAATCAAACAAGGGAACACTATGTCAAACAAGGGAAAAAACAAACTTAAAGACAATCTCATCCTCAAGCAACTGGCCTTCTTTGTCCTGGTCCTGCTTTGGATTGCGGCCCTGGTCTTCAAGCATCAGCTGACAGGCCCTGTCAAATGGCTGCTTTACGCCGGTCTGATTATCTTGACCATCCTAGGCCTTTACTACATCAATCGATCATTCTTTGGAATTGGAGAAAAACATGACACTCACAAATAAAATCGCCCCATCTATTTTATCTGCTGACTTTGGAAAATTTGCAGAAGAAGTGAAAAAGCTCGAAGCGTCAGGTGCTGACATGGTCCACATCGACGTGATGGACGGCTATTTTGTCGACAATCTGACCTTTGGAGCCGGTGTGGTCAAGGCCATGAGGCCCCACAGTAAGCTCTTCTTTGACTGCCACATGATGGTAGAAAATCCGGAAAACTTTGTCGACGACTTTGCTGAAGCGGGAGCTGACGGCATGACCATCCATGTCGAGGCGACCAAGCACATCCACGGTGCTCTGCAGGCCATCAAGGCAGCTGGCATGAAGGCCTCTGTTGTCATCAATCCTGGCACGCCTGTTGAGGCCATCAAGCCGGTCCTTGGCATGGTCGACATGGTCCTAGTCATGACGGTCAATCCTGGCTTTGGCGGTCAGAAATTCCTCCCAGAATGCCTGGAAAAGGTCGAAGACCTGGCCAATATCCGCGAATGGCGGGGCCTGGACTTTGAGATTCAAGTCGACGGCGGGATTGACGACAGGACCATCACACTGGCAAAAGAAGCCGGAGCCAACGTCTTTGTTGCAGGTTCCTTTGTCTACAAGGGCGATGTGGCTGAAAACATTCAAAAATTGAAAGCTAAATTATGACCATCATTATCATCATTTTATTGGTCCTGGCCATTATTATTGGCCTGGCCAATTTCTTTAAGAAGACAGATAACGGGGCTGTCCGTGAGCTCAGGAGCGACTTGACCCAGCAGTTGGGTCAGAACCGACAGGAGATTTCAGGCACGGTCCAACAGCTCAACAACAACCTCCACGGCTTCTCAACCGACCTGACTGAGCGGATCAACGACAAGTTTGACCGGCAGTTTAAGGATTTGCAAACTTCTAATGAACAAAAGCTGGACAAGGTCAACGAAGAGCTCAAGCACCTGACTGATGAGCTCAATGCCAAGTTTGACAGCAAGTTTCTCAGCCTCCAGGAAAGCAATGACAAGAAGCTGACCGCCATCCAAAACACGGTCGATGAAAAGCTCCAAGAAACCCTCAATAAGCGAATTTCACAAAGCTTTGAGCAGGTCACGACCCTCTTGACCTCCGTTGACAAGGGCCTCGGTGAGATGCGAAACCTGGCCAGCGACGTCGACAGTCTCCAAAAGGTCATGACCGGTGTCAAGACCCGTGGAATTGTCGGAGAAATCCAGCTGGGCCGGATTCTCGAGCAGATTTTCACCCAGAGCCAGTACCGTGAGCAGGTCAATATTCAGGGCAATAATGCTGTCGACTATGCTGTCGTCATGCCGGGTAAGGCTGAGGGCGAGCTCCTCCTGCCGATTGATAGCAAGTTCCCGCTCGAGGACTATCAACGTCTCCAGTCGGCCCTCGAGCTTGCGGATACGGCCAAGGTCGACTCAGCCCGTAAGGCCTTATTTACCGCCATTAAGACCCAGGCCAAGTCCATCTCAGAGAAGTATATCCTGCCACCTAAGACGACGGATTTCGCGATCATGTTCCTGCCGACAGAGGGTCTTTTTATGGAAGTGGTCAACAATCCTGAGCTCTATGAGCAACTTAGCCGGGACTATAAGGTCAATGTGACCGGTCCGACCACCATGACAGCTGTCCTCAACTCCCTCCAGATGGGCTTTAAGACCCTGCAGATTGAGCAAAAGTCCAGCGAGGTCTATGAGATGCTGGGTGCCGTGAAGACCGAGTTTGGCAAGTTTGAAAAATCGCTGACCAAGGTCCATGAACGCCTCCAGCAGTCTGAAAAAGAGATTAACAGCCTGATTACGACCCGGACCAAAGTCATGAGCCGTAAGCTCCAGGCGATTGATGCCATTGATGATGTCAAGGCCAGTAGCCTACTAGAATTAGAAAACGAGGACTGAGTAGAAGATGACACTGATTAAAAATTTAGAACTCGGAGAATATTTTGAGGGCTACTACCTGATCAAATCCGCTGAAAAGCGACAGACCAGAGCTGGCAAGGACTTTCTTTCCTTAAACTTTCAGGACAAGTCAGGTTCCA
Organism: Lactococcus termiticola; assembly: GCF_003116835.1. Taxonomy (GTDB): domain Bacteria; phylum Bacillota; class Bacilli; order Lactobacillales; family Streptococcaceae; genus Lactococcus; species Lactococcus termiticola. The sequence continues at coordinate 104,284 of NZ_BFFO01000002.1, forward strand.
TTTCTGGAAATCTCTGGGATGTCAGCAACAAGCAGGTCCAGCAGTTTAGTGCTGGGAAAATCGTCCATATGGGGGCCGTCAAAGAGCTCTATAACGGTATGCCCCAGGTCAATAAGATTCAACTCCGTCTGGCTGACGACAACGAAGCTGGCAAGGCTAAAGACTACCGAGAGCAGTCGCCGGTTGACGAGGCCGACCTGCGTGAGTATGTCCACGGCCTCCTCTATAAGATTGAAAACGGCACCTGGAACCGGATTGTCCGCCATATCTTGAAAAAATTTGACAAGGAATTTTTCGAGTTTCCAGCCGCTAAGACTAACCACCATGCCTTTGAAGGGGGACTGGCCTACCATACGGTGACCATGCTCCAGCTGGCTGAACAGGTGGTCCAGGTCTATCCCCAGCTCAATAGCTCGCTGATGTTTGCAGGGATTCTCCTGCATGACATGGCCAAATGCCTTGAGTTTACTGGGGTGGAGAACACCAGCTATACGCTGCGTGGCAATCTCTTGGGACACATCGTCTTGATCGATGAAGAGGTCTCTAAGGCCGCCATCGAGCTGGGTATCGATGACGAGAAGGAAGACCTCCTCCTCCTCCGTCACTGCCTCCTGAGCCACCACGGCGAGCTCGAATACGGTAGTCCCGTCCGCCCTCAAATCATGGAGGCTGAAATCATCCACCAGATTGACATGATGGATGCGACCATGATGATGATGACAACGGCCCTCGCCCCACTCGAACCAGGCGAGATGAGCCAGAGGATTTGGCCTTTGGGGAATCGGAATTTTTATAAGCCTTTAGAGGATTAAAGAGAGAGCTTCGGCTCTTTTTTCTATATCTGTGCTATAATGTGCAAATTGCTTAACTGCAATGTTTGTAGATACACGTTACACAAATTTGTGTAACGGTCGCTACAGTCCTATAAATTTTGAGAACGTCTCAATCGTTTTTTGAGCGGTTCCGTTTTGAATATGGGTATAGTGTTCAGTCAAGTATCTTTGGCCGTTATAAAACCACTTCCTTATTTGGAAAGTGGTTTTATTTCTAAAACGGTTGGTTGCCTGTGTCCCCAAGACTGAAATCTCCTCCACCGTTTGCAGGGGGCGTTGTTCCAGGTGTATTTGGAATAGTCGTAGAACCAGCAGCTTTCGCATACCAAGCCACGCCTTCGTACGTCCAACCTTGTGACACAAGAGTATTCTTTTCGTTGACGTTTGCTGTGTTAAGGTGTGCACCGATTCCGGCTTTTGGGTTGTAGAGGCGATAAACAGGTGTCGAACCGCCCGAGTGGAACGGCACCCCTTCGTAGTTCCAACCAATTTTGAGCAATGAATCTTTTTCATACGAACTCGTTGTGAAGAGATGTTCTCCAGATTTCGGATTATACACACGATAGACGTTGGCCCCGGTGTCTGGCTCTGTAAAGGTCACGGAGTCCATATTCCAATAAGATGATTGCGTAGGAAGTGTCACCTATTCATAATGGCTTGTGTAGAGGTGTTCTCCCGTTGCTGAATTCCAGTTACGGTAAAGTGTTGTGTCAGCGTGGGCTGATGTGGCGAACGCTGTGGTGCCGAGTAGTGTTGTGGCGACCGCCAAAGTTCCGAGTGTCTTTTTCAATGTTTGGGTCCTCATTTCGTTGTTTCCTTAATTGTATCAAAAATTAGAAGGATTACTAGTTTCTGAGAGTCCGTGCTTCGTACTGAGTGTTGTTGGGGGACACTTCTTGCCTATATCTGTGCTATAATACAGATAACAAGAAAGTGTGACAGTATGGACCTCTATCTCTACCAGGGCTTGGCCCGCTACAACATCATTGAGAGCGGGCGGCTCCTCCTCCGGCCCTTTGCCATGAGCGATGTCGACGACATGTACGTCTATGCCAGTCGGCCAGAAAATCTGACCTTTGTCTTTCCGCCCCATCAGTCAAAGGACGAGACGGCACAAGCCATCGTCCAGCAGTTTATGAAGGCCCCGCTTGGTCACTGGGCCATCGAGCTCAAGGCGGACCATCGGATGATTGGCTCGATTAACTTTATCAAAATCGACCAGAAGCGGATGTCGGCTGAGATTGGCTATGTGCTCAATATGGATTACTGGGGCCTAGGTCTGGTAGCCGAGGCCTTGAAAACGCTTGTGGTTTTCTCCTTTGAGCAGTTTGGCTTAAAGACGCTGATTATTAAGGTCGACAAGGAAAACCAGGCCTCAAAAAGCGTGGCCTTAAAGGCAGGCTTTCAATTTCACAAGGCCTACAAGGCGACCAATCAGTACACGGGGCAGATCCGGGATTTTGAAGAATATCAGTTAAGAAAAAGAGACTATGACGAAACATCAAGAAATACTGAACTACATTGAAGGGTTGGAAATCGGGAAGACCGTGAGCACACGAGGCATTGCTAACCGGATGCATGTGGCTGACGGGACGGCTTACAAGGCCATCAAAGAGGCTGAAAACCGTGGCTTGGTCGCTGTCAATGACCGCTCGGGGACTGTCAGGGTCGCCGCCAAAGGTCAGAAGGCCCTCTACCGGCTAACCTTTGGGAAGCTCGTCGAGCTGGCTGACGCTGAGGTCCTGGGGGGGCTGGCCGGCCTTGAGGTCGAGTTTGAGCACTTTGTCATCTCGGCCATGCAGGCCAAGTCTTTTAAGAAGTACCTCAAGGGCAACGGCCTGGTCATCGTGGGAGACAGGACGGACATACAGACGGCAGCCCTCCAGGCCCACAATGCTGTCCTGATCACAGGTGGCCTCGCGGTCTCCCAGGCCGTGATTGATTATGCCGATAGTCTGGGCATTCCTCTGATGCGGACCAATTACGATACCTTTACCGTGGCCAATCGCATCAGCCATGCCCTGACCAATGAGCTCATCAAAAAAGACATCGTGACGGTCGCAGACATTCTCCATCAAAACCGGCCGAAACTCAAAGAGACGCAGACGGTCAAGGACTTTCTCGAGCTCTTTAACAGCACAGGCTTCAGCCGTTTTCCTGTCGTGGATAGCCAAAATCGGGTCGTCGGTGTTGTCGCCATGCGGGATGTCAATGCAAAGGGCAATACGACGCCATTAAAAACTCTGATGAAGCGGGCCAATGTCGCCAAGCTCGAGATGCCGGTCGTTTCCGTGAGCCAGATCATGATCTATGAGGGCTATGACATGATGCCGGTCGTCGATGACAAGCAGGTCTACAACGGCGTGATTACCAAGTCTGACGTCCTCCAGAGCATGCAACGGAGCCAGGAAGAGAGCATGGTCTCCCATACTTTTACTGACAATATCGCTGATAAAATCAAAGAGCAGGGCTCGAGTTTTCAGGTCATTGTGGAGCCCTTTATGATCAACTCTGTCGGCTCTGTCTCGACTGGTATCTTCACTGAGCTGGCAGGCCTCGTGACCCGGCGGGTCATGGCCAAACGCCGGCACAGGACCGTCATCATGGAGTCGATGAACATCAATCTCATGCGGACAGCTGGGATTGATTCGGTCTTGGACATCTATCCCAAGATGATTTCTGAGACCAGACTTGCCGCCATGATCGATGTCGAGATTTATCATGTCAATCAAATCGTTGCCAAAATCCTGGTCAACGTCAACCTTACCTAATAGAAAGTAAACAATGCAAAATATTTTAGAGACTATACAAGCCTACGACCATATCTTAATTCATCGCCATAAAAATCCAGACCCAGACGCCCTAGGATCCCAGGCTGGCCTCCGTGCCCTCCTCAAGGCTAATTTTCCAGACAAGGCCATTTATGCCGTTGGCTACGATGAGCCAACCCTGACCTACCTGACTGAGATGGACCAGGTCGAGCTTCCTGCTGGGACGAGCTATCTGAGCATTGTCTGCGATACGGCCAATGTCCCAAGAATTGACGACGAGCGATTTGAGAGGGCAGACAAGGTCATTAAAATTGACCATCATCCTAATAATGATCCCTACGGCGATATTCAATGGGTCGAAGACTGGCGGAGTTCGGCGTCAGAGATGATTGCGGATTGGGCCCTGTCGCTTGGCTTAGAGCTTAACGCTGAGTCTGCCCGACTGCTCTACGCCGGCATCATTGGCGACACTGGCCGTTTTCTCTTTCCAGCGACCTCGCCAAAGACCTTTGAGATTGCTGGTAAGCTCGCTGCCTATGACTTTGACCGGGCTGAGCTGGGCCGTGAGATGACTTCATTTGATATGAAGATTGCCCGCCTGCAAGGCTATGTCTATGAAAATATGGAGGTTGCCGAATCTGGAGCAGCCCGTGTGCTCTTGACTCAAGAGCTTATGAAGAAGATGAGCCTGAGCGATGCTGAGACATCAAGGATTGTCGGCACACCTGGCAATATCCGTGACGTCAAGTCATGGGCCATCTTTGTCGAGCAGGCAGACGGCCACTACCGGGTGAGAATGCGGTCTAAATTCCAGCCCATCGAGCCGATTGCCCGTCGTCATGACGGTGGAGGCCATGAGTTGGCCTCAGGTGCCAACTCTTATTCGCTGGAAGAAAATGAGCAGATTTGGCAGGAGCTTCAGGATAATTTGAAGGGCTAGGCCCTTTGTGAAAAGCTTAGAATTATGCTAGAATAGGAGAAGCTCAGCTCCTATTCTTTTTATTTAGGGGCGAAAAAGAGAAGGAAATATAATAAAATGAGTTTATTTTTAGACACGGCGACGATCCAAGTCAAAGCCGGTAAAGGCGGGGACGGAGCGGTCGCTTTCCGCCGTGAAAAATATGTGCCAGACGGAGGTCCTGCTGGCGGAGACGGTGGTAAAGGTGGATCGGTCATCTTTAAGGTCGACGAAGGCATGTCAACCCTGATGGATTTCCGATACAATCGGATTTTCCGGGCCAAGCCAGGCGAAAAGGGTATGAACAAGTCCATGCATGGCCGGGGATCGGAAGACCTGATTGTCCATGTGCCCCAAGGGACAACGGTCAAGGATAATGAGACCGGTCAAGTCATCGCTGACCTGGTTGAAAAAGACCAGGAAGTCGTCGTGGCCAAGGGTGGCCGTGGCGGTCGTGGGAACATCAAGTTTGCAACCTCCCGCAATCCTGCACCAGAAGTCGCTGAAAACGGCGAACCTGGCGAAGAGCGAATTCTTCTTTTGGAACTCCGTGTACTCGCTGATGTCGGTCTCGTCGGTTTCCCATCCGTCGGTAAGTCGACGCTTCTGAGCGTGGTCTCAAACGCCCGGCCAAAGATTGGTGCCTACCACTTTACGACCATCACGCCAAATATCGGCATGGTCCAGGTCGGCTATGGCGACAGCTTTGTCATGGCTGACATGCCAGGTCTGATCGAGGGGGCCCACTCTGGGGCAGGGCTTGGGATTCAGTTCCTCCGCCATATTGAGCGGACCCGTGTCCTCCTTCACATCCTTGACATGTCAGGCATGGAGGGGCGTGAGCCGTATGACGACTATAAGACGATTAATGAAGAACTGGAAAGCTATAACCTCCGGCTCCTTGAGCGTCCTCAGCTGATTGTGGCCAACAAGATGGACATGCCGGATTCAGCTGAAAATCTGGCTGAGTTCAAAAAACAACTCCAGGCTGACTTGCCAGCAGGCGAGGAAATGCCTAAAATCTTTGAGGTCTCAGCCTTGACCAAGACCGGCCTCTCAGGCCTCTTGGCTGCGACCAGCGAGATTCTGGCTGAAACGCCTGAGTTTCCGCTTTATGATGAAGAAAAATTCCTTAACACAGAAGCCTACTATGGCTTTGAAGAAGAGGAAGTGCCCTTTACGATTAGTCGTGATGACGATGCCGGCTGGCGACTTTCTGGCGACCGCCTAGAGAAGCTCTTCAAGATGACCAACTTCGACCATGACGAGTCCGTCATGAAGTTTGCCCGTCAGCTCCGTGCTATGGGCGTCGATGAGGCCCTGCGGAGCCAAGGAGCCAAGGACGGCGACTATGTTCGTATCAATAAATTTGAGTTCGAGTTTGTAGATTAAGGTAAAGAACAATGGGATTTAAGATTATTTCAAACCGGGATGAGTCGGGCAATTTCATTGCCTCGGCTGATTACTGGACTGACGAAAAAATTGATGAATTACTCAAAAAATATAATCCTGCTGGGAAGCTGAGGCTTTCAACTGCTGTGCATACAGCTGTTGAGGAGGATAACGAAAAAGGCTGAGCTGTTGCTCGGCCTTTTTTTTGCTGGTCTTAATAACAAAAAAACAGGCCTAGTCAAGCCTGTCTTTTTCTATCGTCTCCTGAAAAATCACACTATTAACCGTCTCAGAGGCCTCAGCGACCTGTAGTAAGGTCGCCCGCTGAAAGGCAATCAGCTGGGCAGGAGAGGCTTCACTAAGGCTTGAGCCGGCCAAGAGTCGCTTAAAAATATCATTAGGATTAAAGTCAATATTATCTGGACAGAGGGAAATCGTTGCTGTCCCTTGGTATTCATGGCTTTTGATATGTCCTTCTTTCACATGGAAGCTGGTCGCCAAGGCCTTTCCATCAACGAAGCCACCAATCAAGGCCGCATAGCTGATGACCTTGCCAATCCCGTCCTGCTTGAGGCGGTAGCTGGCTAGGAGCTCTTCGAGATAGGCCTTGGCTTCATTATAGCTGAGTCTTGGCTGATAATAAAACTTTTTCTTGATTTCCTCAGCAATCTTTTGATAGCCAATCAGGCCAACCACAAAGCCGGCTGGACTGACCTCAAACTTGCGGAAGCGGGTCTCAAGAATCCCTTCAGGACTGCTGATTTGCCCGTCGCTGACGATGCTGATAAAATCAGCTTGCATCAAGAGATTGACGTAGCTCATTTGATAAACATGGCATCGCCAAAGCTGAAGAAGCGGTAGTGCTCATCAATGGCGTGCTGGTAGGCATCGAGGACAAAGTCCCGGCCAGCAAAGGCAGAGACCAGCATGACCAGGGTCGACTTGGGCAGGTGGAAGTTGGTGTTGAAAGCATCAACGACCTTCCAGTCATAGCCCGGCTTGATGAAGATGTCGGTCCATCCAGAGTCAGCCTGGATGTCGCCGTCAAATTTTGTCCCAATGGTCTCAAGGGTCCGGATAGAAGTCGTCCCGCTGGCAATGATGCGGTGGCCAGAAGCCTTGACCTCACGGAGGGTAGCCGCTGCCTCCTCGCTCAGCTGGTAGAACTCAGAGTGCATGTGGTGGTCTTCGATATTGTCGACAGAGACCGGCCGGAAGGTGCCCAGGCCGACGTGGAGGGTCAGCTCGACAATCTTGACGCCCTTGGCCCGGATGGCATCGAGCAATTCAGGCGTATAATGCAGACCAGCTGTCGGTGCAGCCGCAGAGCCATTGACCTTGGCGTAGACCGTCTGGTAGCGTTCCTGGTCTTCGAGTTTTTCGTGGATATATGGAGGCAGTGGCATCTCGCCCAGGCTTTCCAGGACTTCGAGGAAGATGCCCTCGTAGCTGAACTCGACGATGCGACCGCCGTGTTCAAGCTCTTCGACGATGGTCGCAGAGAGCCGACCGTCGCCAAAGATGACCTTTTGGCCGACGGTCATCTTGCGGGCAGGCTTGGCCAGGGTCTCCCAGCGGTTGCCACCGAGGTCTTTGAGGAGGAGGAGCTCGACGTGGCCATGGGTCTCAGCCCGTTCGCCATAGAGGCGGGCAGGCAGGACCCGGGTATTATTGAGGACGAGGGCATCACCCTCATTCATTTCATCGACAATATCAAAAAAGTGCTTGTCCTCCATTGACTTCGCATCCTTATCGAGGACGAGAAGCCTAGAGTTTGAGCGTTGTTCCAGAGGGGTTTGGGCAATGAGTTCTTCAGGGAGCTCAAAATCAAAATCGTTTATATCTAACATGATTCCTATTTTATCACAAAAAGGCTTGACAAAGCTTTTGGATTTGTTATAATAGGTCTATACCAATTAAAGAACGAGGAGGAGTTCGCATGAAAGTCATTACCGTAAAAAATCAGCTTGAGGGGGCAAAAATCGCTTTTGATTTGTTGAAGGAAGCCATGGAGGGGGGGAGCAAGACCCTGGGTCTGGCAACTGGCTCTACACCTGTCGAGTTTTACAACCAGGTGGTTCAGTCTGACCTGGATTTCTCAGAGATGATCTCGATCAATCTGGACGAGTATGTCGGACTCGACGGCTCTGACGACCAGTCTTATCGTTATTTTATGGAGCAACACCTCTTCAATGAAAAGCCTTTTAAGGAGAATTTTTTGCCAGACGGCAAGGCAACTGACCTCTTAGCTGAGGTCAAGCACTACGACAGCATCATCGATAGCCATCCGATTGATTTCCAAATCCTAGGTATCGGGGCTAACGGCCATATCGGTTTTAATGAGCCAGGGACCAGCTTTGAGGTCACAACCCATGTCGTAGACCTTGCAGAATCAACGATTCAGGCCAATGCCCGCTTCTTTGAGGATGAGTCACAGGTGCCAAGACAGGCGATTTCTATGGGGATTGCTTCGATCATGAAGTCTAAGGAAATCGTCCTCATGGCTTATGGCGAAGCTAAGGCAGAAGCTGTGAAGGGGATGATTGAAGGCGAGATTACCGAGAGTCTGCCGGCTTCAGTCCTTCAAAAGCATGACAATGTGATTGTGATTGCTGATGAAGCAGCGGCGAAACTGTTGAAATAAGAAATTTTAAGGAAGGCTGAGTCGCATGCTCAGCTTTTTTCTTGTCTTGGAAATGAAACTGAAAGATGATTAAGTTATCCGTCAATTTATCTGAGGACAGTGCTGTCGCAGGGTCCAGATAAGAATTGTCTAAGAAAAAGCAACAATATGTGAAGGAGAAACACTGAGAAATTTTTAACTTAAAGTTTTTATAAACTTGAGAAGTCAAAGCTTCTTTTCTAGGATAAAATAAATTTAGGATACATTTAAGACTAGGAGGAAACGAGATGAAAACACTAAAATTAATCTTTTTTGGCCTGATCTTGCTGGTCGGCCTCTCGCTGGCTTCACCTCCAGCAGAAGCGGTGACAGAACAGCCTTTTATGAACATCACAGGCCAGATGAAAGAAGCTGACAGCAAGGTTCATCTGACCTTTATCAAAAGCCTGGGCAAGAGCATCCAGGGGACGACGGCAGACATTCAGCTGACCAATGAAGCGACGGGGCAGACTTATCGCTTCAATGATGTAAAAATCGGGCCTGACGATATCATCAGCGATGCGAATCAGCGGGACTTTGAGGGCCAGCTTGCTTCCACCAATGGAAATATTCAGCCCTTGTCGCTAGATACGAGCACTCGCGACAAGGGGACGAGTCTGGGGGAGTTTGGAGAGCAAAATACGGCTTGGCTTAGTCTGACAGGACTTGGCCTTCTCATCCTGATTGTGTTTTGCCTGGCCTACAACAAGAAGAAGAGAGGGGCGAAATTCCTTGGCATTGTCCTCTTTGTCATAGGGACGAGCCTCAGCCCGCAAACAGCTTTGGCCGTGTCGGAAGAGAGCTATGAGCTCAAGCAGGCCGAAGTCCTTCGGGACCGGAATTGGAAGATTGAGGTCAAAATCTATACGAATAGCCTAGAGGAGATGAGTCTTTTGAGGCCGGCGAGTCCGATTTCCACTGATGGAGGAAGTGAACAAAAGCCGGAACCCGCAAGGCCCCTGACACCTGCTGAAAATCTCAAACCAGCAACAGCGCTCAAGCCCTCAAAACCAGTCGAGCCAGAAGACTTGACTAATCTCATCGTCCACGACAGTCAGATTAAGCTTGGCGATGACTGGAAGCCTGAAGACAACTTTGACAGTGCTCAAAGCAAGATAGGCGAGCTGGTGAACTTCTCTGAAATCCAAGTCTCTGGCGAGGTTGACAGTATGAACCTTGGCGACTACACGATTCGCTACAGCTATGCTGGTAAGCAGGAGCTTGCTAAGGTGACGGTTGCTCTGGATCCGGCCTATCTCCCGACCATTGACCCAGATGACCCTCTGGCTGTCCATTATCTGGGCCTCAAATGGAGCATTATCAGAGACCCAGAGACACTTGGCGACAAGCACTACCTGATTGCCCTTGATCAAAACATTGGTCGCTCCAGCTTCTCATCGGCTCCCTATTTCTATGATAACAATGACCTCAAAGCTCCCGACAACCAAGGCATCTGGCGAGAGAGTACCGCCCAGCAACTCATCAATAACTGGTATAACCAAAATATCCAGGGCACTGACTTTGAACGCTCCGTCCTGCCAGCAAGTCTCCCTAATCCGAGCCTCAGTGATGCCAAGGCCTACTGTGATTTCTGGAAACTTCCTTTTGAGAGCAATGAAAAATGGGGCAAGCACCTCTACAGCTCTGGCTATGATGTCCCGATGACAACGTCAGAAAGATTTAGAACAAGATTTGATAAGGAAAATGGTATTAAATCTGCCTTTCTCATGTCCGGCTCTGACATCTGTGATGACGAGGGCGACGGGGCTAAAATCCACTATATGACGCCTGAGGCTGTCCGACATGCTGAGAAATACCGGGATTCTACGGGAATCCACTATGCCTATTGGCTCCGCTCTCCAGGCTGTAAGCAACAATGTGCGTCTCTAGGCATGTGGGGCTATTCGACTGCTGTGGACCAGCACTGGGGGATTGAATATGAAAATGACATGAGCTATGTCGGCTGTGTTCTGCCGGGCTTGATTGTGAAGATACAATAAAAAAAGAGCCTGAGACTGGCTCTTTTTTTAATGATGTGCCACAAATTTAATAATACTATCAAAAAGCAAGCCACCACAGACCCCACCAAGAAGCGGTCCGAGCAGTGGAATCCAGGCATAGTCCCAACCAGACTTTCCCTTGTTCTTAATTGGCAGGATGCTGTGCATAATCCGAGGACCCCAGTCACGGGCGGGGTTAATGGCGTATCCCGTCGTTGCACCGAGCGAAAGCCCAATGGCCGTCACGATGCCACCGACCAGGGTCGGGGTCTGGCCATCAGCCAGCTTATTTTGGCCAAAGGCCAGGAGGGCAATAATCAAGAGGGCTGTCCCGATAAATTCGCCAAAGAAATTAGAGGGATTGTGGCGGATGGCAGGGGCCGTCGAGAAGGTCCCGAGGATGCTGTCAGGGTCCTTGGTCTCGGCCCAGTGCGGATAGTAGAAGAGCCAGAGGACGAGGGAGGCCAGCATGGCCCCCAGCATCTGTGCGATGATAAAAGGGATAACCATCGACCAGCTAAAGCTACCGGTCGCCGCCATGGCCAGGGTCACGGCAGGATTGAGATGGGCTGGGCCCATAAAGCCAGAGACATAGACGGCAATCATGACTGCCAGGCCCCAGCCAAGGGTAATGACCATCCATCCGGCGTCGCTTGCCTTGGTCTTTCTGAGGACGACGCCACAGACGACCCCATTCCCTAGGAGAATCAGGACGAAGGTCCCGATGAATTCGCCAAGTAATTGTACTGATTCAGACTGCATTCAAAACTCCTAATCTAGGATGTAACCATCCGCTAAGGCCATGTATTCTGAGATTTGCTGGGTCTTCCAGGCCTCGTTTTTGTCCCATTCTTGAGCTAAAATATCTGCGACCTTGTAGGCCATTTCTTTCGAGGCCCGGGCGTCTAAGAAGAGGCCACGAATCCGACGGGCGAGCACATCTTCGACGCTGGTCGCCATTTCTTCACGGGCGGCCCAGACGACCTCAGCCCCTGTAAATTCAAAGTTGGGGTGGATTTTCTCGGCCAGCTCTGGCTTTTCATTAGCCAGGGCTTGGATTTTTTCAGCATCGGAGCCGTAGACGTAAATCCAGTCCTGCCGTTCGCTGTCTGTGGTTGGTTTATAGCCGTGGATTTTCATTTCCCTGGTCACACAAGGCTTTTGAGGGAGGCCAGCCTTGCTGATGGCCAAATCAATCGTTTCTTCAGCCATCTGCCGGTAGGTCGTCCATTTGCCGCCTGTGATGGTAATCAGGCCGGAGTCATTGATAAAGAGCTTGTGGCTCCGGGAGATTTCCTTGGTCTTGTTGGGGTCAGCCCCCTCTTTTGGAGCGGCTAGCGGTCTGAGGCCAGCGTAGGCTGAGAGGACGTCCTTTCGCTCGGGCTTCTTGGCCAGGTATTGGCCTGCGGTCTCCAGGATAAAGTCAATTTCTTCTTCGAGAGGCCGAGGTTCCAGGATAAATTCGGTCAGTGGCGTATCAGTCGTGCCGAGGATGACCTTGTTGTGCCATGGGACACAGAAGAGGACCCGGCCGTCAGGTGTCTTAGGGACCATGATGGCGTCATTGCCGCCGAGAAAACTGCCGTCGACAATCAGGTGGACTCCTTGCGATGGCCGAACGGTCGCCTTGTGGTCTTTGACATCCATGCTGAGAACCTCGTCGACAAAGATACCAGTGGCGTTGATGATGGCCTTGCCTTTGAGGCTAAAGGTCTCGCCGTCCAGGCTGTCTTCGACCTTGACACCGACGACCTTGCCATTATCCTTGGTCAGCTCAGTGACCTTGGTGTAATTGACTAGCGTCGCCCCTTTTTCAGTGGCCGTCTGCATGAGATTGATGGCCATTCTGGCATCGTCAAACTGGCCGTCATAGTACATGACCCCGCCGACGAGCCCGTCCTGCTTGATTTGAGGGATGCCGTCGACGACCTTTTTCTTGCTGTAAATCTTACTCCGGCCAATGTTTAAGCCGCCTGCTAGCATATCATAGACCTTTAGGCCCAGGCTGTAGAAGGGCTGTTCCCAGTGCCTGCGATTGGTAATGATAAATTTTTGATTTTTAACCAAGTGCGGTGCATTCCTTGCCATCCGGCCTCTTTCATGGAGGGCCTCCCGGACCAGCTTGACATCGCCCTGCTGGAGATAGCGGACACCGCCGTGGACCAGCTTGGTTGAGCGACTTGAGGTGGATTTGGCAAAGTCGGACTGCTCTAAAAGCACGGTCTTAAAGCCTCGGGCAGCGGCGTCTACTGCAGCACCAAGCCCTGTTGCACCGCCTCCGATGACGATCAGGTCCCAGTCATCCGGATGGTTTTTGAGAAATTGGATATTTTCTTTTCTTGAGATAGGCATAATAACTTCTTTCTACTTAAAAAGGCGACTTGCTTCGACAGCCTTAGTCCAGCCTTGATACAGGTCTTCCCGGCGTTCTTCATCCATTTGGACTTCAAAGGATTTCCCAGTCGCATAGCTTTCTTTGAGCTCGTCCATATCCTTCCAGAAGCCGACGGCAAGGCCAGCTAGGAAGGCAGCCCCGAGGGCCGTGGTCTCGAGGTCAGCGGCCAGCTGGACAGGGGTCCCTAAAATATCCGCCTGGAACTGCATGAGGTAGTCGTTTTTAGCTGCTCCGCCATCGACCTTGAGAAGGGGGATTTCGATGCCTGTATCATCTTTCATGGCACCGATGATGTCCCGGACCTGATAGGCAATGCCCTGCAAGGTCGCCTTGACGATGTCGTTGTCCGTCGTCCCCCGGGTCAGGCCGAAAATGGCCCCCCGGGCATCCTGGTCCCAATAAGGGGCACCGAGGCCCACAAAGGCAGGGACGACATAGACCTCGTCTTCGTTTTCAGAGGCCATGGCCTTTTCATAAGAGTCAGAAGCCTTCTCCAGCATCTTGAGGCCGTCACGCAACCACTGGATAGAAGAGCCGGCCACAAAGACAGAACCTTCTAAGGCATAGTGGACCTTGCCGTTGATGCCATAGCCGATGGTGGTCAGCAGGTTATTCTTAGAAATTTTGGCTTTTTCACCCGTGTTCATGACGATAAAAGAACCAGTCCCATAGGTGTTTTTGACCATACCAGGCTCAAAGGCCATCTGGCCAAAGAGGGCCGCCTGCTGGTCACCCGCCATGCCGGCAATTGGGACCTCAGCCCCAAAGAAGTGGTAGGTCTGGGTATAGCCGTAGATTTCAGAGTTAGAGACAGGCTTTGGTAGCATGGCACGGGGAATATTCATAATTTTCAGGAGCTCATCATCCCAGTCCAGGCTGTGGATGTTGAAAATCATGGTCCGTGAGGCATTGCTGTAGTCAGTCACGTGGACATTGCCGTCAGTCAGCTTCCAGACCAGCCAGGTCTCGATGGTCCCAAAGAGGAGCTCGCCTTTTTCGGCGCGCTCTTGAGCCCCTGGGACCTGGTCGAGAATCCAGCGGATTTTGGTCGCAGAAAAGTAGGAGTCGATGATGAGGCCGGTTTTTTCTTGGAAAAGCTCACTGTAGCCCTGTTCTTTCAGACTGTCAGCAATCTCAGAGGTCTGGCGGGACTGCCAGACGATGGCGTTATAGATTGGCCGGCCGGTCTTCTTGTCCCAGACGACGGTCGTCTCACGCTGGTTGGTAATCCCGATGCCTGCGATATCACGAGGCTTGATGCCAGATTCGATGAAGGCTCCGGCGATGACGGATTGGACGGCATTCCAGATTTCATTGCCCTTGTGCTCAACCCAGCCTGCTTCAGGGAAGTATTGCTTAAACTCTTTTTGGCTGCTTGCGACCTGCTGGCCCTTCTGGTCAAAGATGATGGCACGAGCACTGGTGGTTCCTTCGTCGATGGCCATGATGTACTTTTCTTCAGACATATGATTCTCCTTAATATTTACTTATAATTCTATTATAAAATAATTTAATTTATTTTGCAAACGCTTTCTTCACAAACTTTACAGTTTGTGGTTTTTTGTCCACAAAATAAAAAAGCCGTCAAGGCTTGTGACGACTGTTTTGTTTTAATGTTTTTGGCAATTTTATTTTTTATAGTGGCGAATACCGTCTTTAATTTCACAAACTGAGAAAGGGGTCTGATCTTGGAAGCTTTTCTCTTGCTCAAGGTCAAGCGTTTCTGAAAACATGGCTTCATAGGCTGAGATGTCAAGGGCCTCGCGGTTTTCAAGCATGGCCTGATGCTTTTCAGTGAGAAGGGCCTGCTCAAAGCCTGGCATCAGCTCAGCAGAATAGAACTCAGCGACCGTCCCAGAACCGTAGCTGAAGAGGCCAAGGCGATCGCCAGCTGACAGGGCCCTGCTGTTTTCCAGAAGGGAAAGCAGGCTCAAGTAGAGGGAACCAGTATAGAGGTTGCCGACTCGGCGGTTGTAGACGATGCCTTCTTCATAGCGGGACATCAGACGTTCTTGGTCGGCATGGCCTTCTAAGACGGGAAGGAGGGCCTTCTTGCCCATTTTTGTATAAGGGGTATGGAAGGCCAGGGCTGAGAAGTCTTGGAAGTCAAGATTGGTCCGTGTTTTATATTCCTCCCAGACCCGGGCAAAAGCATTGATATAGGTTTCGTTGGAGAACTTACCGTCGACCGAAGGGTAGGTCTGGCCGGTTGGCCGCCAGAAGTCGTAGATATCCTGGCTGAGGCTGACTTCGTCGTTGTGGAGGGCAAGCAGACTTGGATTAGCAGAGACCAGCATGGCCACAGCTCCAGCCCCCTGAGTCGGCTCACCGCCTGATGCCAGGCCGTATTTGGCAATGTCGCTGGCAATGACCAGTACCTTGCGGTCAGGATGTTGCTGGACGTGGTTCTTGGCCAGCTGAAGGCCTGCCGTCGCCCCATAGCAGGCTTCCTTGATCTCGATGCTCCGGGCAAAAGGCTGGATGTCAAGCAGGCCATGGACAATCACAGCAGAAGCCTTCGACTCGTCGATGCTAGACTCCGTGCCGACGATGACCATGTCAATCGCCGCCTTGTCAGCCTCAGTCAAGATGTCGGCTGCCGCATTGGCCGCCAGCGTGACAATATCCTGACTTGCAGGGCTGACCGCCATCTGGTCCTGACCAATCCCTATGTGAAGCTTGGCCGGCTCAACCTGCCGGGCAGAAGCCAGCTCGTCCATCTCTAAAAAATAGGGAGGGACGAAGAAACTCATTTTGTCAATGCCAACAGTGTTCATCATATATATCATCGGCCAGGAAAACAGCCGGTCCTTTCTTTTTATAACAGGAATATTATAACATAAACTGGTTTTTGTTCTGGGGCTGCTGGTTTGGGACTGCTCGCTTCGTGATCAACTTAATTTATTATGTAAATTTCCAAGTAGCTTATGTCGCCCAATTTTGAACTGGCAGATGCTTGGTCCCGGAAGCCATCCAATAGCCCCAGAACCTCGCGAGAGTTGTCATTTTCAAAGATGAAGAGTATAATTAAGAGGATAGATTTTAATTAGAATGGAAAATTATAAACATGGCAAAACGTAGAATGGCCCTCCTTGTGATGTGCTTTGGCTCAGCTGAAAAGCCTGAAGACATCGAGCCCTATTATACACATATCCGTGGCGGTCGACCTGCCCCAGCTCCCCTGCTGGCAGAGCTACAAGAACGTTTCAAAATCATCGGTGGGACCTCTCCACTGGTGAAAATCACAGAAGCCCAGGGGGTTGCCCTTGAAGCTGAGCTTAACCGCCGTCAAGATGAGATTGACTTCAAACTTTATCTTGGCTATCTTCACATTTCACCATTTATTGCGGATGCTGTAAAGGCGGCACACGCCGACGGCTATGAGGAAATGGCCTCTGTCATCTTAGCTCCGCAATTCTCAGAAGTCAGCACCCAGCTTTATTTGGACGATGCTGAAAAAGCAGCGGCTGAATACGGCATGAAGCTGCAGACCGTCAAGAGCTGGTACCGGAATCCTAAGTTTATTCAGACTTGGTCAGATAATCTCAAAAAGACCCTCTCAGAAATCCCTGCCGATGAAATGGACAAGACAGCCGTTGTTTTCACAGCTCACAGCATCCCACAAAGCGTGGCAGACAAAGGCGATAGCTATGTTCCACAAATCTTGGATACAGCAAAACTTGTCGCTGAAGCTGCAGGACTTGACCACTATGAACAAGCTTGGCAATCTGCTGGTCGTACCCCTTTCCCATGGATTGGTCCAGATGTTCTTGATTTCACTCGAGAAGTTGCTGAAACAAAAGGCTATAAGCACTTTGTTTACTGCCCAGTTAGCTTTGTCGCAGACCATCTCGAAGTCCTTTTTGATAATGACTATGAATGCAAGATGGTGACAGACGAGCTTGGACTCAGTTATCACCGTCCAGAAATGCCAAATACTAACCCAACATTTATCTCAGCCCTTGCTGATGTCGTGACAGAAAGTTTGAAAGCATGATTAAAAATGACCGCTTATTAAGAGCAGCCAGAAAAGAAGCTGTCGATGCTGTACCCGTTTGGTATATGCGTCAGGCTGGCCGCTCTCAACCTGAGTACCGTGCTATTAAGGAGAAATATTCGCTCTTTGATATCACTCACCAGCCAGAGCTCGCTGCTTACGTCACGAAGCTTCCTGTGGATAATTATGGCGTGGATGCAGCGATTCTCTACAAAGATATTATGACCCCCTTGCCTTCGATTGGCGTTGATGTGAGCATCAAGTCAGGCATTGGTCCAGTCATTAGCAATCCTATCCAAAAGCTCAGCGATGTTGAAAATTTAGGACAAATCAATCCTGAGTCAGATCTTCCATATATCTTGGATACCATCAAGCTTTTGACAGAAGAACAGCTTGAAGTGCCATTGATTGGCTTTTCTGGAGCACCCTTTACGCTGGCTTCATATATGATTGAAGGAGGTCCATCTAAGAGCTATCATAAGACAAAAGCACTGATGTGGACACAGCCTGAGACTTGGTTTGCGCTGATGGACAAACTTGCTGATATGGTGATTGCTTACTGCCGTGCGCAAGTTAAGGCTGGTGCTTCAGCCTTGCAGATTTTTGACTCTTGGGTTGGCAATCTGAATCGTGAAGATTACCGTAAATTCATCAAGCCTGTCATGACCAAGATTTTCACTGCTTTACAAGCCGAAAATGTGCCACTGATCATGTTTGGTGTTGGGGCGAGCCACTTGGTCAAAGAGTGGAATGACCTGCCGATTGACGTGATGGGGCTTGACTGGCGTATCAAGATTGATGAAGCTAGAGCTCAAGGAGTAGAAAAAGCAGTACAGGGGAATTTAGACCCTAGCTTGCTTCTTGCACCTTGGGAAGTCTTGGAAAGCAAGACGAAAGAAATTCTCGATATGGGAATGAAGGAAGAAGGCTTTATCTTTAATCTCGGTCACGGTGTTTTTCCAGAAGTCAATCCGGATACATTGAAAAAGTTAACTCAATTTGTACACGAATATTCAAGCAAGATGTGAGTTGAGCCCGTTTAGAAAGTTAGAAATTTAGAAAATCGCAGCTTCTGTGCTTGCACAGGTTCTGAGATTTGTCTAATTTCTTAACTTTTTGGCTCAAGCCACTCAATTATAAAGGAGAATAAAATGTCAGAAGAATTAAAACACGTAAGTCCTGATGCAATTATTGAATTTCCAACAGGAACAATCAAAGCATCAACACTTGAACTTATGCTCAATAAATTGCCTTTTGAATTAGGCTACTGCAATGAAGACAACATCTTCACATGGTTTTCAGCAAAACCAGACCGTCTGCGTCCACGTCGCGTGAAGACTTTGGGTGAAAAAGTCTTTGACCTTCACCCACATATCGCGCCAAAAGTCCGTGTCTTGCTTGACCGTTTTGAAAAAGGCGAAGAGCAAAACTGGATTCTCCATTTCCCAAATAAAGAAGGAAAAGCTGGCCGTGGCTACAAGAAATTCATCGCTGTCCGTGATATCGAAACAAATGAATATCTTGGTTCTATGGATGCGACAGTTGACCTTGCGATTTTTGAAGATAAGGCTGGTAAACACACGCCTGAAACGATCAAACGCTATGAAAAAGCTGAAGAAGTACCAGAAGTTGAAATCCGTCAAACGCAAGTCGAAGGTCCAGCAGCTGACTACAAGAGTGATGAAGTCATCATCGACTTTGAAACAGGTAAAATCAAAGCCAGCACGCTTGACACAATCATCCGTCTTTGTCCTTTCGAAATGGGCTTCTGCGATGCTGAAGATAACTTCCGTTGGTACTCAAACAATCCAACGCGTGTTCACCACCGCCGTACCTCAGCTTTCGGTCACTCTGTCTTGAAGCTTCATCCAAAAGTAGCGCACCACGTGCGTGTGATGCTTGATGATTTCAAGAGCGGTACAAAAGACGAATGGGCTTTCTGGTTTCCTAAACGTTCGGGTGAAGCTGGACAAATGTATCAAAAATTCATGGCTGTCCGTGATCCTGAAACGAATGAATACCTCGGCTGCATGGACATCACTGTCAACATCGACCAATTCTTTGATGAAGAAGGCATGGAAGCAATGAAAGAAGGCGCAGTACCTGGCGGTCGTCCTTTGGATGGTTCAGGCGCCCCTTATGTTGCTTATCCAAATGGCGAAAAAATGCCAGCGCGTCACAGTCGTCGTCATGGTGAAGCTGGACATCCTGGCGGACACCCAGGTGCAGACTTGCACGTAGAGGAGATGAACCCTTAATGACAAAGAAAATAGCAATCATTGGCGCAGGGATTACTGGTCTTTCGGCTGCTTATTATTTGCAGAAGGAGATTCAGGAAAAGAACTTGGACCTTGATTGGGTCTTGATTGAATCAACAGACCGTCTTGGCGGGAAGATTGAAACCGTTCGTCGTGACGGCTATATCATCGAGCGTGGACCAGATTCATTCCTTGCCCGTAAGACAGCGATGGTGGACTTGGCGCGTGAAGTCGGCATGGATGATAAGTTAGTGAATAACGCCACAGGTTCTGCCTTTATCTATTTGAATGGCAAGCTTCATCCGATTCCTGCCGGTTCTATCATGGGGATTCCAACCAATGAAGAGACTTTCCAAGCTTCAGAACTCTTTACAGACGCTGCAAAAGCGCGTGCTAAAGAAGACTTGACGATTGAAAAATCTCCAGCTGGGATTGACCAGTCGATGGGACAATTTTTCCGTCGTCGTTTAGGCGATGAAGTCGTTGAGAACCTTATCGAGCCTTTGCTTTCAGGGGTTTATGGTGGCGACCTTGATACGATGAGTTTGATTTCTACTTATCCTCAGTTTTACGAAGTTGAGCAAAAATACGGCAACTTGATTGATGGCATGAAAAAACAAGCCGCAGAAAATGCCAAGAACACGCCTTATCAAGGACAGAAAAAAGGCATGTTCCTCAACTTTAACACAGGGCTTGAAAGTTTGGTCGATGCGATTGAAGCAGCATTGCCAGCTGAGAACATCATGAAGTCAACAGCGGTGAATAGCATCGCTGAAGGCTATGAACTCAGCTTGTCAAATGGCGAAATCTTGCATGCTGATAGCATCATCTTGACCACTCCGCATGAAGTCTCTGTAAAATTGCTCGGAGAGCATGGCATCATGAAAGACGAGTTTGAGGATGTACCCTCAACATCTGTCGTGACCATCTCTATGGCATTTCCAGCAGAAGCTTTGAAGGAAGATATCGACGGCACAGGCTTCCTCGTGTCAAGAAATGCAGATTTCTCTATCACGGCTTGTACATGGATCCATAAAAAATGGGCGCACTCAACACCAGAAGGTAAAATCGTTCTTCGGGCTTTCCTCGGAAAACCAGGAGACGAGCGTTATACGAAACTTTCTGATGAAGAAATCACCCGTCTCGCACTCCGCGACCTCGGACAAATCATGGAACTCAACGGAGAACCTGAATTTGTTGAAATCTCACGCTTAGATGACTCTATGCCACAGTATACTGTGGGTCACAAGGAACGTTTGGCGAAAGTCCGACAAGACCTTGCAGACAAGATGCCTGGCGTCTTTATCGCTGGGATGTCTTATGATGGGATTGGATTGCCGGATAATGTTGTGGCTGGTCGTGAGGCTGAGAAATTGGCTTTGCGCTATCTGACTGAATAAATTAAAAAAACACTTTATTTTGAAATAGAGTGTTTTTGATTACGTATTTGAACTTGTTTTAGAAGTTTTTCCTTATCTTTTGGATCTTCTAATTGATGTATTTTAGCGTGGCAGTTGGGACAAACAGCGATGCAGTTATCAAGAATATCAGGTCCTCCATTTGAAAGATATTCTATATGATGAGAATGAAGGAAAGGCCTGCCTTCAACTTTGAAAGGAGCATCTTGATCGCAAAGTGCACAGATTCCATTGGAAAGTAACAAGACATAGTCCCTGATGTCTGTATTACGGTCGAAACTAAATGAACGAGTAGCACGGTAGCTAGGCTGTTTAATAATTTCAAATTGTCCTAGATTATACTGACTTGCTTGCAGTGCTCTTTCAGCAAGTATTTCTGGACTGGGTTCTTTTCGGTTAACCTTTTTCTTCAATGGGCTAGCAACAATGGAGCTATCAGGGATATAAAGTCTGCTTGTTAATTGAAGTGGAAATTTATAGACCTTTCGTAAATTACCTTCGATGTCTTCTTCATCGACTTGAAAAGGCTCATCTGCTAATACTACTTGCCCTGCGTAAATATAGTCAGTTTCTTTAAACTTTTCAAATAGATGAAGTTGCACCCCATTTTCATTAGATTCTGCAAGTGTCTTATTTTGGCGTGTGGGTTCTTGGTCTCCGGTTCGTCCCATGCCGGTATAGTAGAGTGTGTCATTAACCCATTTATCTTCATAAGGATTAGATCTTGAGGCATTTGCGTGCTTAGATATAAGAACAAGTGTATTGGTCTTGAGTGAGCGATTCATACCAGCCTGCGTAGCGCACTTAAAAATTTCAGCTATTTCGTTAATTTTATAGTATTCTCCGACCTTTAGGGATTGTGAATTAAAGTTTTCCATAATCTTATTATCTCATATGAAATTAGGAAAACAAATAATTTAATAATATTTATCTGCTTTTAAGGAAGACTCTCAAATAAAGGACATCAGAAATGTAAAGCGAAACGTTTTACAAATCGTTTTATATTTGCTATACTAAATTCACCAAGGAGACCCACCATGACAACCCTAGTAAAAGACAAACTCTACAATTTCAGAACTAACGCCGCCCATCTGGAAGAAGCCAAGGCTATCATGAAGAAGCAAGATGTTGAGCTGTCGGCGATATTTAACGAGGTCATTGAACAAATTATTCTCACGAAGAAGTCGCCCATCAAATCCAAGGAAGAGATTGAAGCTGAGCTCTTCTTAGACGAGCTTGACAAGACACTTAATTCAAGGCTCGACAAGATTCTAGCGGGAGAATATATGACAGAGAGCGAAGTGAGGGAGCGACTTGGACTTTAGATTTTCAAATGACTTTACCCAAGACCTGCTGGATTTACAAAGCTATATCAAAGATAAATTCCATAATGAAAAAGCAGCTCGTGATATCTTGGAGAAAATCATGGCAAGCTTAGCCCTGCTCCCAAAGGCACCTCAGCTGGGCCTTAACTTTGATGAACGTGTGGGCAGAAAGCTTTTGACAAGCTTTAATACCAGGATGCTCATCGTAGATAAAAAGTTTTTGGTGTTTTATGCTTATTCAGAAGAAATGCTGGTGGTTTTGAGGTTAGTCAGTGCCGATACGAACTATTTGAAGTATTTGGATACCCTGTTTTCAAGAATCAAGAAAGAACTCGATCCTTAGTCGAGCTCTTTTTGTATCTTAAAAGTCTTAAAAAAGAAAAAGCCCAAAGGGCCTCCTCAAATATTAAGCATTTAAAACCTTAGACAAGAAGTCCTGAAGCCGTGGATGTTTCGGATGGTCGAAGACATCCTCAGGTGTTCCATCTTCAAGGATGAGGCCGCCGTCTGTAAAGATGACGCGGTTGGCGACCTTGCGGGCAAAGCCCATCTCGTGAGTCACGATGAGCATAGTCATGCCGTCATCCGCGATTCGGCGCATGAGGTCAAGGACGTCACCGACCATTTCTGGGTCGAGGGCTGAGGTTGGCTCGTCAAAGAGCATGACATCTGGGTCCATTGCCAGGGCGCGTGCGATGGCTACACGTTGCTTCTGACCACCTGAGAGCATGTCAGGCATAGTGTCTTTCTTTTCAAGAAGTCCTACAGCCTCTAGGAGGTGGAGGGCTTTTTCTTCTGCCTCAGCCTTGCTCTGCTTTTTGAGCTGGATAGGAGCATAGGTGATATTCTCAAAGACAGTCATGTTTGGAAAGAGGTTGAAGTGTTGGAAGACCATACCAACGTTCTGGCGGACCAGGTTGATATCGGTGTTTTTATCGGTCAGATTAAATCCGTCGACGATGATATCGCCAGATGTTGCGGCTTCGAGGCCGTTCAGAGAACGCAGGAAGGTAGATTTCCCAGATCCTGAAGGGCCGATAATGCAGACCACATCACCTTTTTCAAAGGTGGTTGTGATGCCCTTAAGGACTTCATTTTTACCAAAAGATTTATGTAAGTCAGTGACTTCGATTTGTGTATTGATTCCCATATTTCCCCCTAATTATTTGATACGACGTTCAACGAGACGGCCAACATACATCAGGATCAAGAGGATGATGATGTAGATGAGACCAATCAAGCCGTAAACGCGGAAACCTTGGAAGTTACGAGCAACGATGATTTGCCCGGCTTGAAGGAGTTCGACCAGACCGATGGTTGATACCAGGGTCGTATCCTTAAGTGTGATGATGAATTGGTTGATCAAGCTTGGTGTAGTAATCTTCACAGCTTGTGGCAAGACTACCTTACGCATAGTTGTGAGATAAGAGACACCGAGTGAGCGAGAAGCTTCGGTCTGTCCAAGTGGTACGGCGTTGACCCCACCACGGAAAATTTCAGCGATATAAGAGGATTCGTTCAGTGTCAGTGCAATCACACCGGCGACAAACTCGTTGATTGGACTCTGCTGTCCTGTGATCGACTGCATCAGGTTTGGAATACCAAAGAAGAGGAAGAAGATCAAGACCAGAAGTGGAATCGAACGGTTGAGGTCGACATAGACCCGGGCAATGCCACGGAGAAGCTTGCTTGGTGAGACGGACATGAAGCCGAAGATCACACCGACAATCACAGCGAGGACAAAGGAGATGACAGCAAGTTCAAGTGTGACCAGGAGGCCCTTGGCGATTTGTTGCCAGTTATTGTAGATGATCCCCCAGAGTGTTTTCTCGCTGACGGTCTTCTTACCGTTGTTGCTGTTTCCTGTTGCCAGGTACTTGCTCTTGATTTGGTCGTAGGTCCCGTTGGCCTTGATGTCGGCTAGGCCGTTGTTGAACATCTCAATCAGCTCTGGGTTAGAGCCCTTCTTGACTGCAAAACCATAGGTACCAGCGGGCACAGCCTTGAGTGGTGTGACCATGTTTTGCCCTTGTTTAATTGCATATTGGATGACAGGCTCATCATCCATCACGGCATCAATTGAGCCGGATTGAAGGGATTGGTACATGCTGGTCGCATCAGAGAAGGTCTTGACCTTATAGCCGTATTTGTCCTTGTTTTCTGTCAGGTAAGTATAAGAGACGGTACCGTTTTTAGCACCAACGGTCTTGCCTTTGAGGTCCTCCCAGCTCTTGATTTTTTCATCTTTGCGGGCGGCCACAGTGACGTTGGCTTGATAATAAGCGTCTGAGAAATTGAAGACTTCCTTACGGGCGTCGGTGATTGACATGCCGGCCATGGCTGCATCAGCCTGACCTGCCTGGAGGGCGTTGACTGCTGCATCAAAGCCGACAAAGTTCCATTTGATGGTGAAGCCTTGGTCTTTGGCGATGGCATTCAGCAGGTCAACGTCAATCCCTGTGTATTGCTTATCAGAGTTTTGAAACTCAAATGGGGCAAAAGAGTTGTCAGAGTAGATGTTGTAGACTTCTTTTTTAGGCGTTGCCTTTTTAGTCGAAGCCTTGGTGTATTTGTCGACAATCTTTTGATAGTCGCCATTGGCCTTCATTTGAGCCAGTGTCTTGTTGAAATCTTTAACGAGTTGGGCGTTTTTACCCTTGGCAACGGCAAAGCCGTAACCGCCAGGCAGTGAAATCGCTGGCAGGTTGATGGCCAGGTCTTGACCCTGTGTGATGGCATAAGAAATGACAGGCACTTCATCCATCACACCGACGATATTGCCTGATGAAAGGGCAGAATACATGTGCGTGCCATCAGAGTAGGTCTTGATTTCGTAGCCGTACTTGCTTTGATTGCTCTGGAGCCAGCTTTGAGCAGCTGTCCCATTTTTGACACCAACTGTCTTTCCCTTGAGCTCTGAGTAGTCAGAGATAGGTTTTGCCTTGGTCGTCGCAATGGTCAGAGCTGAGCTATAATAAGGCTTTGAGAAATCAAAAAGATTTTTCCGCTCGTCAGTGATGGACATGCCGGCGATGACGCCATCGGCCTGGCCAGACTGGAGCTGGTTGACCGCTGTGTCAAAGCCAGGGAAGCTGATGTCAAGCTTCCAGTTGTTTTCCTTTGCGACGGCCTTGATCAGGTCGACGTCGATACCGACCCATTCCTTATTTGAATTTTGAAATTCAAAAGGAGCGTAGGCATTGTCAGAAGCGATTTTGACTGTGGTTTCAGCCTGGGCTTTGGGAGATGCCAGGCCAAAGACTGAAAACATGGCGAAGAGGCTCGCCAGTCCGATTAAATACTTTTTCATTCTATCCTCCGATAAGTTGTATATAAAATAGTATATCATAAAAACAATTTTGGAACAAAGATTTTGAAAGTATATGTAAGAAGATGTGACATGCTTTCTGATTTTGTCCAAAGTTTAATCAAGGGCCATAAAAAACTTTTTGAAGCTATTATATAGGAAAAGAAGCAAGAAATAGCGTCTGAGCTGGGGATTAGATTTGTCAAAACAGCTTTTTTAGGGTAAAATGAAAATCAATGTCAAACGTTGAATATTTTGGAGGTTCCTCTTGTTCTTAAATTTTCCTAGCCTGTCCGTCTTTGGTTTCTTCAACGACTGGATGGCCAATTTTGCCCAAATGCCTAACGGCCACATCTGGATTTATGTGACCCTGGGTCTGATTATCTTTGTCGAGACCGGCCTGGTCATCTTTCCCTTCTTGCCGGGCGACTCCATCCTCTTCTTTGTCGGCTCGCTGGCAGCCATGTCAAATGGTAAGCTTTCCCTGCTCTACCTGATTTTGGTCATGGGGATTCTGGCCTTTCTGGCCAATCTGCTCAACTATGAAATTGGTCGAAAATTTGGGAATGTGATTCCAAAGCATCCCAAACTGTCGAAATTCCTGAAGCCAGAGTACTTAGAAGAAGCCCACAAGTTCTTTGAAAAATGGGGAGCCTGGGCAATCTTCCTGGGACGCTTCATGCCCATCATCCGGACCGTCGTGCCCTTTGTGGCTGGGACCGGCCGGATGCCTCATAAGAAATTTGTCCTCTTTAATTTTCTCGGTGGCTTCTCTTGGGTTATTGTCACGCTGGGGGCTGGCTACCTCTTTGGCCAGGTACCCTTCATCAAGAAGAACTTTGAGCTGGTCATGATAGCCATTGTCGTGGTGTCGCTCCTTCCAGCAGCCATCGGTGTCCTCCGCAAGTATCTGTCTACAAGGCGGAAGGCAGCTTAATTTATAAATAAAGTTAGAATGGTATAATGGTATTTACTCTATGTAAATGCTATTTTTTATGAGGAAAATATGGAAATAAACGCAAAGACAAGACTGGCTGCGGTCGTCGCCAATCCCATCAAGCACAGTCTTTCTCCTTTTATTCATAATCTAGCCTTTGAAATGACCGGAGAAAACGGCCTTTATTTGGCCTGGGAAATTGAAGAGGCAGGCCTCGAGCAGATAGTCAAGAACATTCGCCTCCTGGATATGTATGGCATCAATCTTTCGATGCCTTATAAACAGGCGGTTCTCCCTTATTTGGACGAGCTGAGTCCATCGGCTGAGGCTATCGGGGCGGTCAATACAGTTGTCAGGCAGGGCGATAAGCTGGTCGGCCATAATACGGACGGGATTGGCTTTTTCCGGTCGCTAGAGGCTCTGGACTATCGGCCTGAGGGGCAAGAACTGGTCGTCCTTGGTGGCGGGGGTGCTGGCATGGCGATGATTGCCCAAGCTCTACTAGACGGTGCCCAGGCAGTTCATGTATTTGCCAGAAAATCTCATTCTTTTGCTGGATTGGAAGAGCGTTTGAATGCTATGTCTGACAAGGTCAAGCTTTATGATTTAGCAGATGAGGCAGAGCTCCAGGCGAAGCTTGACCGCTCTAGTCTTCTGGTCAATGCGACTTCTGTTGGGATGGACGGTCTATCAATGCCCTGTTCTGAAGCGATTAAGCTCAGTCCGGAGTTGCTGGTCGCCGATGCCATCTATAAGGTCGCCGAAACGCCCTTTTTGACTTGGGCCAAGCAACAGGGCTGTCGGACAACGAATGGCCTTGGTATGCTCCTTTATCAGGCGGCAGAGGCCTTTGAACTTTGGACGGGGAAGGAGATGCCGGTGGAAGCTGTTGAATCGGCTCTTTTAAGGAAAATGACTGAGGATAAATAATGATGAAAATACATGTAAATATGCCCCAGAAGCCTTACGACATCCTCATCAAACGAGGGGGTCTGGAAAAGGCCTCAGCCTGGGTCTCTAGCCTCTGGCAAGCACAAAAAATCTTGGTCATCAGCGATGACAGAGTTGCCGGCTTCTACGCAGACCGGCTCTTAACCGATCTAAATACAGCAGGCTTCAAGGCCAGTCTCTTCAGTTTTCCAGCAGGAGAAGCTTCAAAAACGCTTGCGACTGCTGAAAAAATATGGCATCATTGTGCAGAGCTCGGCCTGACCCGTTCTGATGGCATCATCGCCCTAGGCGGTGGTGTAGTGGGCGATCTGGCTGGCTTTGTGGCCTCGACCTACTTGCGGGGGATTCACTTTTTGCAGATTGCGACCAGCCTGACGGCCCAGGTGGACAGCTCAGTTGGAGGAAAAACCGCAGTTAATACAGCGATTGCCAAGAACATGATAGGGACTTTTGCCCAGCCTGACGGCGTCCTGATTGACCCAGATTTATTAAAAAGTCTGGATTCACGCTGTCTGATTGAAGGGATGGGAGAGGTCATCAAATGTGGCCTGATTGCGGACAAAGAACTCTGGGACTTTATTCAGACGATGTCTGGTCCTGAGACAATTCTTGAAAATGCAGAATATCTCATCAGCCGGGCCGTTGAAGTCAAGCGGAAGCTTGTGGTTGAGGATGAGCTGGATCATGGCAGTCGTCTTTATCTGAATTTTGGCCACACAATTGGCCATGCAGTCGAGACCACGGCGGGTTACGGCCACATCATGCACGGGGAAGCCGTTGCGATTGGCATGGTTCAAATCAGTCAGCATGCTGAAAAGCAAGGCCTGATGCCTGCGGGGTTTACAGAGAAAATCAAGGCGACCTGTGAGAAATTCGGACTGCCGACCAGCTTTGAGCCCTGGAATGAAGAAGAGCTCTACGCCGCCCTTTCCCATGACAAAAAAACGCGGGGCGATAGCATCAAGACGGTCATCGTCCCAGAAATCGGCCAGGCAAAAATCCATGAACTGAAAATCCAAGAAATGAAGTCCTTTTTGAAGAAGGAGGGAGAATGAATGATAGAAGAACTCGGAAAAAAGATCACTGAGGCGAGTCAGCAGTTGGCGAGGGTTTCGAATGCGGATAAGGACGCTTTTTTAAGGAAGCTGGCTGAAGGCCTGCTAGATAGCACAGGCCGCATCATCGAAGCCAATAAGCTAGACTTGGCATCAGCCGATGACCACGGTATCAGCCCGGTCATGAGAGACCGCCTCATGCTGGATGCCGGCCGGATTCAGGCTATGGCTGAAAGTCTCCATCAGTTGGCTGACCTGAAAAATCCAATCGGCGAGGTCACACAGGGATTTACCAACATCGACGGCCTTAACATCATCGAAAAACGGGTCCCTATCGGACGTGTCGGGATGATTTATGAAAGCCGGCCTAATGTCACGATCGATGCCTTCTCCCTCTGTTTTAAGACGGGAAATGCGGTCCTCTTGCGAGGGGGCTCTGATGCGATTCATTCTAACAAGGCCCTGGTCGCCGTCATCAAGGAGGCCCTGGCAGAAAATTCAGACCTGCCTGATAGTGCGGTTGAGCTCTTGACGGATACAAGTCATGCAGAAGCTGAAAAGATGATGCAGGCGATTGATTACTTAGATGTCCTGATTCCTAGGGGCTCTGCCCGATTGATTGAGACTGTGAAAGCCAAGGCCAAGGTCCCTGTTATTGAGACGGGGGCTGGCAACTGCCATATTTATGTGGATGCTTCAGCTGACCTGGACCAGGCGGTCAAGATTGTGGTCAATGCTAAGACCCAGAGGCCAAGTGTCTGCAATGCCGCAGAAAGCCTGCTGGTACATGAGGCGATTGCGGGAGAATTTCTTCCCAAGCTAGACGAGGCAATCCAGGCAGTCCACAGGGTAGAATTTCGGGCAGATGAGCAGGCGGTCACCTACCTCAAAGGAGCGACGTTGGCAAGGGAAGAAGACTATGCGACAGAGTTTTTAGACTATATCATGTCGGTCAAGACGGTCAGCTCGCTCGATGAAGCCATTGCCCACATCAACCACTATTCGACCAAGCACTCTGAAGCCATCCTGACCAATAGTCTAAAAAATGCTGAAATCTTCCAAAATGAGATTGACTCGGCAGTGGTTTATGTCAACGCTTCGACCAGGTTTACAGATGGCTTTGTCTTTGGCTACGGGGCTGAAATCGGGATTTCCACCCAAAAGCTCCATGCCAGAGGGCCGATGGGCCTTGCCGCATTGACCTCGACCAAGACACTGGTCATGGGCCAGGGTCAGGTCAGAAATTAGTTTACATTTAATTTACAATTATCCTGTAAAGCTCTTGAAAAGCTCTCAAAAAGTGCTATAATGGAGTATAAGCCTAAGGAGAAGTCTGTCAAAATGGAATTCAAGCATGATACTGTACTATTACACGAGACTGTGGACATGCTTGACATCAAGCCTGACGGGGTTTACGTGGATGCGACACTCGGTGGAGCAGGCCACTCTGAATACCTCCTCAGTCAACTGACGACCGGTCATCTTTACGCTTTTGACCAGGATGAAACAGCCCATGAAAATGCCAAGATTCGCTTAAAAGAAGCCTTGGAGGCTGGTAAAGTCAGTCTTATCAAAGCTAATTTCAAGGATTTGACGGCTGAGCTTGCCCGCTTTGAGGTTGACAGGATTGACGGCATTCTTTACGACTTGGGCGTCTCTAGCCCTCAGTTTGACGAAGGCAGTCGTGGTTTTTCCTACCGGACAACAGCCAGGCTGGACATGAGGATGGACCAGAGCCAGTCCCTTTCAGCCTATGAGGTGGTCAATGACTATCCCTATGAGGACCTGGTCCGGATTTTCTACCGCTACGGCGAAGAAAAATTTGCCAAGCAAATAGCCCGGAAAATCGAACAAACCAGAAAGCAAAAGGCTATCGAGACGACGACAGACCTCGTTGAGGTCATCAAGTCGGCCCTACCTCAAAAGGCACTGAAGGCTAAAGGCCATCCGGCCAAACAGGTCTTCCAGGCCATCCGAATAGAAGTCAACGATGAACTCGCTGTGGCTGAAAGCTCTATTGAGCAGGCCATCGACCTCCTCAAGGTCGGTGGTAGAATCAGCGTCATCAGCTTCCATTCATTGGAGGATCGCTTAGCTAAGACCATGTTCAAGGAATATTCGACTGTAGAAGTGCCCAAGGGCCTGCCGGTGATTCCTGATGACATGAAGCCCAAGCTCAAGCTGGTCAATCGCAAGCCAGTGCTTGCAAGCGAAGAAGAATTAGCACATAACAATCGGGCCCACTCAGCAAAATTAAGAGTGGCCGAAAAATTACATTTATAAAAAAGGAAAGGAGAGACCATGGCAGCATTACCAAAAGAGTATTTTGACATCAAGACAGCAGCGAAAAAAGACAGCTTCTACATTGACAAGAACTCTGTGGCACCAGAAGTCTTAGCGACGAAATTCAAGAAAATTTCAAGCGTTGAGAAGTTCTTCTATGTGACCATTGCTGCAGTTGCCTTGGTGCTCTCTGTCTCTCTCCTTTATATCAAGGCGAAGACGGTCGAGGTGCAGAGTAACACGGTTATCCTCAACCAGACCATCGCTGAAAAAGATGCAAAAGATAGCGAGTATGACCAGCAGATTCAAGAGTTGACAGACAACAGTAAGCTCTTGAATCCTGTTCAGAAAGCTGGCTTGACCATCAATTATTCTAATGTATTGAAAGCGGAAAAATGATTAAATTCTTAAGTCGACTTTTTGGAACGCCACATAGGCTAATCCAAAAGAAAGCCCAGAAGAGTCAATTAACGCCAGAAAGTAATCGTAAACGAGTAGGAAAAATCGTCTTTCTCCTATCTATTGTCTTGTTTACGGTTTTTATATTTCGTTTTGTCTGGCTGATTACGGTCAATCGTGTCGGTGGTGTTGACCTTGCCAAGATGGCCAAGGAAAACTATTCGACGACGGTGACGGTCAATGCCAAGCGGGGGACCATCTACGACCGCAATGGCACACCGATTGCCATTGATTCATCGACCTATACGATCTACGCCGTTATTGACAAGACCCAGACGGATGCTAACGGCAATCCCCAGTATGTCGTGCCCGATAAGTATGACGAAGTGGCCAATTTCCTGAATAAGGAATTGAACATTGACAAGGACTACGCGATTTCCCAGCTCAAGCAGAAGAAGAGTCAGGTCCAATTTGGGACCCAGGGGATGAAGATTAGTCCAAGCCGGATGACCCAGATTGAAAAAGATGCAGAAAATCAAAAGATTGTAGGTCTCGGCTTTTCAGCTCAACTTGCCCGCTCTTATCCTCAGGGGAATTTTGCCTCACAATTTGTTGGTTTTGCGAGCCCGCAGAATACCAATAGTGGTGGGACTGTCCTGGTCGGGAGCTCAGGCCTTGAAAATGCCTATAACAGTGTTCTCAGCGGTGAGAATGGGGAAATCAATTATCAAAAAGATCCCTTTGGACGTCCGCTCCCTGGCTCAACTAAGACCATCAAGCAGACTGAAAACGGGAAAGATGTCTATACTACCATCGACGGCCCAATTCAGAGCAATCTTGAGAATCTCTTAGATAATGCGGCTAAGGTTTCAGGCGGTCAGCAGTTGTCAGCCACCCTGATGGATGCCCACACCGGTGAGATTCTCGCAACCTCACAACGGCCGACAATCAACGCCAACAACCAAAATACGGCGTCCAAGCAGGAATACTTCACCTGGAGTAACCTCCTCTACCAGTCTCAATTTGAGCCTGGTTCGACCATGAAGACCTTCCTGTTGGCTTCGGCCTTGGATAGTAATCATGTTAACCTCAATCAGTCCTTTACCCGTACGCTGAAGGTCTACGATGTGGATATCAATGACTGGGACTGGAATGAGTACGGCGAGTTCCGCCTGCCAACGTCAGTGACTGCAGCACAAGGTTTTGAAATGTCTTCTAACGTCGTCATGTCAAAAATCGAAATGCAGATGGGCAATTCTACCTGGAATCAATACCTCAAACGCTTGAAATTTGGTGTTCCAACCCGTTTTGGACTGGGAGGTGAAGGCTTTGGCAGCCTTCCTTCAAGCAACCCAGTGTCTCAAATCCAGTCTGCGTTTGGACAAGGGATTTCAGCAACGCCAATCCAGCTTTTGCGGGGATGGACAAGCTTTGCAAATGGCGGAGAGATGCTTGAGCCCCACGTGGTCAATAAAATCTATGATTCCGATAATAAGACGGCTATTTCTACTTCACCAGAGGTTATCGGGAAACCCTTCAGCTCTAAGTCAGTAGATACGGTAAGAGACCTGATGGTCGGGGTTAATACAGACCCTAACTACGGAACGGCCTATCTTACAAAAGATGACGCTGGTCACTCGCCTGGACCACTCTTCTTGGTCAACGGGAACCCAATGGCTGTCAAGACAGGGACTGCCCAGATTGCAGCTCCAAACGGCGGCTATATGACAGGACCGCAGGACAATATGTACTCTGCTGTCGCTATGTATCCACCAAAGAATCCTGATTTTATCTTCTACATGAACATCAAGATTCCTACCAGCGATTGGTTCTTGGGCTATATCTCTGATGTGGCTAACAATGTCGTTGCCCAGGCAGAGGCGAGAAAATCTCAGATTGAAGCCACAGACACCACCAACTACACCGCAGGGAAGGTCACTATCGCAGACTACAAGGGCAAAGGCCCAGGTTCAACGTCAGATAAACTCCGTCAAGAACTCCTCAACCCTGTAGTTATCGGTACTGGAGACAAAGTCACTGAACAATCCATCGCTTCAGGCGAAGAGGTTTCAGCCAATACTAAAATCTTGCTCTTGACCAATGGCGACCCCACCATGCCGGACACCTACAAGTGGAAAAAAGACCAAGTCGAACAACTCGCCAAATGGTACAATCTCAAAATCACTTACAAGGGCGACGGAGATACCGTCTCCGGCCAATCTGTATCGGCAGGCCAGGACATCAAACGTGGCCAGTCGATCACTATCAATATGAATTAACTAGAGGTTTAATATGTTTTTAATAGGTACAGCTGTCCTTATCCTGGCACTTTTACTCACGGTGCTGGGGGTGCCGCAGTTTATCAAATTCTTCCATAAGAAGAAGATTGGCGGACAGCCCACCCTTGAAGAAGTCAAGCAGCACATGGCCAAGGCCGGGACCCCTACGATGGGGGGAGTCGTCTTTGTGACGGTTGCCTTGATTGTCTCACTCGTTTTCGCCCTGATTTTTGGGCAGGTCTCAGGAGCCTTCATCATCGCCTGGTTTGTCCTGGCGGGATACGCCCTGATTGGTTTCTTTGATGACTTTTTGAAAATTTTTAAGAAAAAGAATCAAGGCCTGACTGCCGTACAGAAATTGCTGGGCCAGATTGTGATTGGATTGGTCTCTTATCTGCTCTACAGCAGTGCACCAGCCATTGCCCGGGTCCCAGCCTTTAACCGTGGGCCGGGAGAAATTCCCCATGCCATGGTGACGGCCTTTCAGATGAATCGGATTGAGATTTTTGACCGGAGCTTTGACCTGGGTGTCTTCTTCCTTGTCTTCATTATCATCTGGCTAGTCGGCTGGTCCAATGCGGTCAACTTGACTGACGGGATTGATGGCCTGGCTTCTATCACGGTGGCGATTTCCCTGACCGCCTATGCTGTGATTGCAGCAGTCGAGCATCATTACGACGTCCTCATCATGATTTTGGCTGTGATTGGTGGCCTGCTTGGCTTCTTTATCTTCAATCATAAGCCGGCCAAGATTTTCATGGGCGACGTGGGATCGTTGGCCCTGGGTGGTTTCATAGCGATGCTGTCTATCTTGCTTCATGCTGAATGGACTTTGCTCTTAATTGGTTTCATCTATATTATTGAGACCCTTTCAGTCATGATGCAGGTCAGCTACTTTAAGCTTTCTCATGGAAAACGCATTTTTAGAATGACCCCCATCCACCACCATTTTGAGCTCGGTGGCTTCTCTGGAAAAGGGAAGGGGTGGTCTGAGTGGAAGATTGATATCGTCTTCTGGCTGGTGACAGCCATCCTCTCTGCCCTGGCCCTGCTTATCTATTTTAGTTAATATCAAGCATTGCTTCTGATGAGCAATGCTTTTTTTGAAGGTCTTGGCCTGCCTTAACTCAACATTTATTGGACCCTAACAGCCAGTTAAGCCTTTAAGCTCTGGCTTTTTTTCGGTTAAGCGACTTAAAAGTGTGAGACATTATAATGAATTTATCTTTTTTAGAAGGGAAATTATTTTATGAACAAATTAAAGAAAATTCTTAAAGGGAGGATGCTCTTGATTATTGCAGTCCTAGTGAGTCTCGTCATCGGAGGTGCAGGTGGCTTCTTCATTGGCCAGCATCATGAGCAGGCAACTATGAAGGCCCAGCGGGGCAAGATGGGGCAAAACTTCAAGAATGGAAACGGCATGCCGGCAGGTGGTCCTGGAAACTTCCAAGGAGGCCAGGCTCCAGATGGCAATTCAAACAACAGCTCTGACAGTAACACTAGCAGTGATTCAAGCACTAGCTCATCGACAGAAAGCTCAACGACGGGGGTATAGCCTATGATTGGACAGATTATCGCCCTACTGGGCCTACTCTTGGCCTTTAGCATCACAGGGACGACCATTACAGCCTACCAAAATCGACGAAAGACCAGAAGGCAGCGGCCCTTTTAAGTCAGAGCGCCATCAACAATAGAAAGTGTGAAATTATGGATTTTATTAGACGAGCCTGGCTCTTTACGAAGGCTAAAATTTCAAGAAGTATCCTCTTGATTATTGCTTTTTCAGCAATTCTTATCTTTGTCCTCTCTGGACTCATCATCAACTCAGCAGCTAATAGCTCGATTGCCAATGCTAAGAAGGCAGCAGGGGCGACAGTTAGTCTTTCTGTAAATATGCAAAATATTATAAAGAAGGCTCAAGAGACAGCGTCATCTTCATCTAGCAGTGACCAAAATACATCAGAAGGCCGGCATTTTGGCATCAGCCTGCCGACAATCTCTGCAAGCACGGCTCAGAAAATTGCAAATTTAGATAATGTGAAATCTTACAGTTTTACTTATAATGCTTCTGCGAATGCAAACTCTGGCATCACTAAAGTCTCAGATGGCAATAGCAGTAGTTCAGCTCAAGGAGCGGGTGGCCCTGCTGGCGGAGCTGGTCAGATGCCTGGGCAGTCTCAAGGCGACTTTACCATTACTGGGACCAATGACCTCCTTGATAATAGCAGTTTTAGCTCCAGCTATAAGATCACATTAGGTCGGGCAATTAAAGCTTCTGACGAAGGCACAAACAATGTCGTGATTGAGTCAACATTAGCAAGTCAAAACAATCTTAAAGTCGGCTCTACATTTGAGCTCAAGGATACAAATAGTAAGACTTACAAGATGACCGTCGTTGGCATCTATACGACCACATCAAGCTCTACAGAGAATTCTATCAGCTATATTAATAATATCTATACAGCCTTATCTGTAGCCAACAGCATGAAGGCAACCAGCGGTCAAATCTCAACAGCAACCTATAACATGACCGACCCTGCCAAGGCAGATAGCTTTGTGACCTCAGCCAACAAGCTGGTCAACGACAGCAATTTCAACGTTTCTAAAAATGATCAAGCTTATCAGAATGTCAAGTCATCGCTTGACAATGTGGCCAGCTTTGCCAAGAATATCGTCCTGCTTGTGGCGATTGCAGGCGCCATTATCCTGGCCCTCATCGTCATGCTGATGGTCCGTGAACGCCGCTTTGAGATTGGTGTCCTCATGAGCCTGGGCGAGAGCAAGCTTAAAATTGTCGCACAATTTTTCACTGAACTCTTCATGGTCATGATTGTGTCTGTCCTCATCGCATCAGCGGCTGGAAATGTCGTTGGCAATGTCGTCGGACAACAACTCCTAAAGCAGGAGACCACACAGACAACAAGCAATAACAGCCAGGGCGGCCAGGCTCCAGGAGCACCTGGCGGCCAAGGTGGACAAGCTGGTTCTGAAGCTGGTGGAGGCTTTGCAAGACGGGCGGGCTCAGCGATTGGCTTTGGCCGGTCAGCAGCTGAGACCAAGGCTCTTGAGAAGTTAAATGTTAAGACTTCTTATACAGAAGTCCTTCTCCTATTGGCTATCGCTGTTGCCATTACTCTGATTGCGGTTGGACTCGCCTCTATTGGTATTCTCCGTCTCAATCCTAAACAAGTGCTTACAAATTAAGGAGGCCTGCAGATGAGCTTAAAAATTGAAAATTTAACCTATTACTATAATAATCCAGAAGACTACCTCTTCAAAGAGCTCAATGAAAGCTTTGAGCCAGGGCAACTCTATGCTATTCTCGGCCAGTCGGGCTCAGGAAAGACGACACTCTTGTCGATTCTGGCAGGACTAGACCAGGCAAAAGCTGGCCAGATTTCCTATAATGACCAGGTCATTAAAAAGTCAGACTTGACGCATTATCGCAAGAAGACGGTCAGCACGGTCTTTCAGGCTTATAATCTCTTGACCTATATGACAGCCTTTCAAAATGTCTTAACAGCCATTAAAATTTCTGGCGTCCAGTTTGAAGATGAGAAACAGGAGGTCACTACAGCTCTGGCCAAGGTCGGCCTCGCAGAAGAAATGATTCACAAGCCGGTCAGCAAGCTCTCGGGTGGTCAGCAACAAAGGGTTGCCATCGCCCGGGCCCTGGTCCTCAATCACGAAATCATCATTGCAGATGAGCCAACGGGGAATCTGGATGAAGAGACCACAGCTCAGATTGTCGAGCTCTTCCAAAAGATTGCCCATGAAGACAAGAAAATCGTGATTCTGGTCACCCATGAGCAGGAGGTCGCGAAGTCGTCAGACCTGGTCTACCGGCTCATCCACAAAAAACTGGAGAAAATGAGCTAGAAAATGGGGCAGTGAAAGCTGTCTTTTTCTCTCATCATGAGAAAAATAAATCCCTATCCGAGCTTCGTGAAATTTGATATAATAGGCCTTGAGGTGTTCTTATTATGAATAATACAAAGCTTCAGGAACGTTTTGAAATCGATGAATTTGAGAAACTCAAGCGGGACCTGATTAAATACAACTGTGCTCTGGCAGAAGTCTTGACACAGCTTAATAATATCAACAGTTATTTTAATGCCTACTGGGAAGCCAATCCCATCGAGCATATTAAATCTCGGATTAAGGCTCCAGAATCCATTGCTGGTAAGCTCAAGAAGAAGGGTCTGCCAGTCACTGCAGAGTCTGCAGAAGCCGCGCTGAAGGACATTGCAGGTGTCCGAATCATTTGCTCTTATGCCAAAAATATCTATGAGATAGTAGAGATTCTGAGAAAGCAGCACAATTTTAAGATTGTCAAGGAAAAAGACTATATCTCTGAGGCCAAGGCCTCTGGTTATCGCTCTTATCACCTGATTCTTGAAGTCGATCTGGGCGAGCTCTTTGACAATCAGGTCTGTCCTGTCGAGCTCCAGATTCGGACCTCTGCCATGGATTTTTGGGCGACTCTCGAGCATAAGGTTCGCTACAAGTACGGTGGCGATATGCCGGTCCACCTGTCAGAAGAGCTCCAAAACTGTGCCCAGCAGATTCATGCCCTGGATGAGCGGATGTACTTGATTCATGAACTGGTCGACCTGATCAATGAAGGAGAAGATGAGAATGACTAAGAAAATTTATATTGCCGACGATGAAGAAAATATCCGGATAGCCATCCGGACCTTCCTTGAGAAATCAGGCTATGAGGTCGAGGATTTTGGGACGGGCGATGAGCTCCTGGCCCGATTTGAAGAGGTCCCGTCAGACTTTGTCATACTGGACGTGATGATGCCAGGCTCCAACGGCTTTACGATTTTGAAGGCCATCCGGAAGATTTCGATTGTGCCGATTATCATGCTAACGGCCAGGGACTCAGACCTGGACTATGCGACAGGGCTCGATCTGGGCAGTGACGACTACTTTACCAAGCCCTTTAGCCCTATGGAGCTGGTCATGCGAGTGAAGGCCATCTTCCGCCGGATTGATTATGAAAAACAAAATAAGACAGAATAATGAGAAAGGAGGTCCAGCCATGGCCATAAAAAGCCCTATATCCATCAAGACAAGAATCCTTTGGGTCAACATTGCTGTGGTCCTCCTCTCTTTTCTTGGCGTTTTCTTAATTTTTAATGTCTTGATGAACAACTATATCTCGAGTAATGCCAAGAGCCAGCTGGCCAGGGTCGTTAACTACCAGTCCTCTGCCGAGCAGGGCCGGCCGGATAAGCCGGCGACATCCATCGATTTGGATAATGCTCCCCGAGGCCTTTTTAACACCCATCCGGCGGCCTTTGAGCTCAGTAGCGACTATCAGATCACTTTTCCTGATCATACTTCTGAGCTTGACAAGGAGGTCGCCAAGAACATCACGGCTGCCTTCAAAGAAGACCAGGTCAGCCTGGGCCAGCTCAATAATTTCAGGCTAGAAACCAAGAGCCAGACCTTCTACATTGAGTCCAGTAAGAATGACAAGAGCTATCTGATTCTCTATGTCGACATTTCAGGGATAACCAATTTTGCTCATTCGGTCAATCTACTTTTGATGCTGATTGCACTGAGCGTGATTATCTTTATGGCAATTGCCGTCACGCTGATTACCCGGCGGTTGACCAATCCGCTTTCCAGGCTGGCAAGCTTTGCCATGCGGATTGGACGTGGGGATTTCAGGCCTTATGAAGGCCGTTTTCATGACCTGGAGCTTGCGACCCTTGCTGACACCATGAATAATGCGGCCCGTCAACTGGCCGACAACGAGCAGGACCAGAAGGCCTTCTTTCAAAATGCCTCGCATGAACTCAGGACACCGCTGATGGTCATCAAGAGCTATGCTGAAGGGATTAACTACGACATCATGCCGGCCCATGAGGCCAGCCAGACCATCCTCAAGGAGACGGACCGAATGAGCGAACTGGTCGAAGACCTTTTGACCTTGTCAAGAATCGACAGCCTCAACAAGCCTGAAGAATATGCTAGAAATGATCTCCGTGAAATCCTCAAAGACGTGACCAGAGAGCAGGAGGCCTTTGCCAGTCAAAAAGGCCTGAAATTCAGCTACCAGCTGGACAAGAAGCCGGTCTACATCTGGAGCAACTACAAGGCCCTGAGGCGGGCGATTTCAAACCTGGTCTCAAACGCCCTCCGCTATGCGAAGAGCGAGATTCAGGTCAGCTGTAAGCTCGAGCGGGGCAAGATGATTTTGGTTGTGGCCAATGACGGCGACCCGATTGCCGAAGAAGATCTGCCCCATCTCTTTGAGCGTTTTTACAAGGGGGCGGGCGGTGTCCATGGCATCGGCCTCTCTATCGTCAAGGCTGTGACAGAGCAACACGGCGGGACAGCTTATGCAGAAAACAAGGCCGGCTGGGTGCGATTTGTTCTTGCTTTTGATAATCAGCCAAAAAAAGTCCTTGAAAAGAAGTCCTGATTTTGTTATAATATGATTCGTGCGTTTTACGCATAAATAAAACTGTTTATCCGCTGGGCCCAGAGCTTTATGATAGGCAAAAGGAGAATCTTAAGATGGCAAATCTTATCGAAACAATCAATGCAAGTCAACTACGTAGCGACATCCCTGACTTCCGCCCTGGTGACACTGTCCGTGTTCACGCAAAGGTCGTCGAAGGAAGCCGCGAACGTATCCAGATCTTTGAAGGCGTTGTTATCGCCCGCAAAGGTTTCGGTATCTCAGAAACTTACACTGTTCGTAAAATCTCAAACGGTGTCGGTGTAGAACGTATCTTCCCAATCCACACTCCACGTGTTGAAAAGATCGAAGTCGTTCGTTACGGTAAAGTTCGTCGTGCGAAACTTTACTACCTGCGTGCCCTTCAAGGTAAGGCTGCTCGTATCCCAGAACGTCGTAAATAAGAATCTTTGGCGTTTGAAAAAGAGTCCGTATGGGCTCTTTTTTCTTTATAAATTGTGAAAAGTACTGTGAGGCAATTTTATACAACTCCTAGCATGCGGTTCCACTTCAGAATGTCGTGAGGCCATCAGCGAAGCCTACGGCTTCCATGACTAATTCTTGAGCCTTAGGTCTCAAGAATTGCCAAATTTCACGATAGCTGGCGGGCTTTTCTGAAGTTCCACTGGTTAGTGTTTGAAATAGAGTTCATTTTTCAACCTCTTACAGAGACAGATGCTCTTATCACATAATTGAAATGGGAAATTGCCTAGTCTACAAGTAATGTGGAGTGCAAGAAATCAGGTTCTTAGCAGTGGAAAAAGGCAATACTTGAGACCGAAGGGCTCAAGCATTAGCAATGGAAGCGGAGCTTCGTTTGCGGACCTCCACGGCTAAGGGCCTGATTTCTGGAACGAAATAAGCCCCGCAAAAGCAACTGCAATCAGCTCCAACAAAAAAGGCGAGACCGTTAGTGTTCGCCTTTTGTTATTTTCCTAGCCATCATTCAATCAACTGAAGAATTAAAGCCGTCAAAACCTCGGGACTCTCCCGCTTCTTATCACGAATCCAGGCCTGGGTCAGGCCGAAAATCGCATTGGCGTAGTAGATGCTGACATAGTGCTGGTGGCTGGCGACGATGCCACGGCCGTCCAGGCGGGCAGGAAGGATGAGTTGCTCAAAAAGCTGGCGGAGCTTGGAAAGGAAGAACTGCTGGATTTCCTTGCTTCCATTTTCGGAGAAAAGACCGGCGTAAATCGGATTGCGGTCGATGAATCGGTAGACCTCGATGAGTGTAGCTTCAGGCTCGTTTTCATTTTTTGTGAAAATATAGGTAATCGTGCTAAAAAGCTCGGCCTGATAGGCTTCAATCAGGTCGTACTTGTCCTGGTAGTGAGTATAGAAGCTTGAGCGACTCACACCGGCCTTGGCGACCAGCTCGCTAGTCGTGATGCTATCAAAAGACTTTTCCTCGAGGAGCTCCACCATGGCCTCCTTCAAAAGATTTCTCGTCTTTGAGTGCTTTACTTCTCGATTTCTGATTTTACTTGCTTTTGTTGGCATCTGATTCCTCCTTGAACAAAATAACACAGACTGTCCAAAATTCTTTCATCTTTATTGAATAAATGCTTAAAAAGATATACTATTGATTATATCAAAAAATAGACATAATGTCTAAAGGAGCTGAGAGAATGTTAAAAAATGAATGGAAGGCGATTTTTAAGCACAAATTTTTACTGGTTGTGCTCATAGCACTGGCGATTGTGCCGGCCCTATACAACTGGATTTTCCTGAGTTCGATGTGGGACCCATATGGCAAGCTCGACCAGCTGCCCGTCGCTGTGGTCAATCAGGACAAGGCGACCAGCTTAAATGGCAAGAGGCTTTCGGTCGGCCAGCAGGTGACCGACGAGATGAAGAAGGACAAGAAGCTCGACTACCACTTTGTCAACAAGGCTGATGCCGATAAGG
This sequence comes from Lactococcus termiticola, assembly GCF_003116835.1. GTDB lineage: Bacteria > Bacillota > Bacilli > Lactobacillales > Streptococcaceae > Lactococcus > Lactococcus termiticola. The sequence continues at coordinate 145,893 of NZ_BFFO01000002.1, forward strand.
GCATCAAGGACGGCAAGTACTATCTGGTGGTTAATTTTCCAGAAAATTTCTCTAAGGATGCGGCCAGCCTGATGACGGGAAGTCCCGTAAGGCCTGTCTTAAATTATCAGACGGCTCAGGGGCATAATTACATTTCTGGAAAAATGTCTGACTCAGCCATGGCCAGCCTCAAGGATGAACTGTCGAAGAATATCAGCCAGGAATATAGCCGGGCCTTGATTTCTGGCATCAGCGAGCTGAAGTCTGGCATGAACAAGGCCAGCGATGGCTCTGCAGAGCTTCAGGATGCGACCGGGAAGGCCGAGTCAGGAAGCAATGAGCTGACTCAGAATCTCGGCAAGCTCTCTGATGCCAGCCTGAGCTTCTCAGACGGGACGCAAGAGCTCTCTGTCGGCCTGAGTCAATATCTTGATGCTACAAAGGCAGCTGACCAAGGAGCCAATCAATTGGCCTCTGCTAGCCAGCAGTATGTGTCAGGCGTCAATCAGTTGTCCCAGGGGACTGACCAGCTCAATAGCAAGTCTGCTGATATGAAAGCCGGCATTGGTCAGCTGACGGCTTCAGTTCCAGAAGTGGAGAAGCTCTCTGGAGCCACGAAGACACTCAAAGACGGCCTTGAAAAATTAAGTCAGGCGACCAGTCTCCCGGCCGAACAGGCCAAGCAGATTTCAGATTTGGAAACAGGCCTTGACCAGTTGAACCAGGCCATTCAAACGGGGGATGCCAGCCTCTCTGCCGACATTCAAAAGGAGATGACGAGTCTACAGACGGCTTTGACGGCTCTGCCGACAGAAGAAAGTCAAGCCATCATGGGGCTTCCAGACTTATCCGTCCAGCAAAAGACAGAGGTCTTGCAGGCCCTCCAGGCTTCTACTAAAACAAGCATGGACCAAGTCCAGACCAGCATGCAAGGCCTGGCTCAAGATTTGACCGCCCTGAATCAGGAACAAGAAGCCCTCAAAAAGGCTTCCAATCAGGCCCTCCCAGGAGCTCATCAAGCCATCGACCAGCTCAAGGGCGGACTCGACCAGACCCACGATGCCCTCAGCCAGCAAATCCTGCCCGGGGCCAGCCAAATCTCAGACGGGGCAGGCCAGCTCTCTAGTGGGCTTGCCAGAGGTTCTAGCCAGCTTAGCTCAGGCTTTGACCAGTACGCCTCAGCAGTCGGTCAAATCAATGACGGGGCTCAGACCCTCAAGAACAAGGGGGGCGAGCTCCAGTCAGGCAGTCAACAACTGGCGACAGGTCTTGACCAGCTGACCAACAAGTCAGGCGAACTCCAGTCAGGCTCTGACCAGCTCTCAACCGGAGCCCAGGGCTTTGTTACTGGAAGCCAGGCCCTCTTTAATGGTTCAGACAGCTTAAATAAAGGCCTGACCGCCATCAATTCAGGCGAAGGCAAGCTTCACGACTCGCTGGCAGATGCGAGCGATAAGCTCCAGGGTCAGGCCAGTGGTCAGGACAATGCTGATAAGATTACCAGCCCAGTGTCACTGAAACACGTTGATACCAGCCAATCAGAGGTCAATGGTGTTGGGATGGCTCCTTATATGATTGCGGTTGCCCTCTTTGTGGGTGCGATTTCGACCAATATCATGTTTGGTGCCAGCCTCTCTAAGAAGACCTGGAAGAGCGGGCGGGACCTACTTCTGGCCAAGCTTGGGACCAACGGTGTTGTCGCTGTCCTGCAGGCCCTGATTGTCACAGGAGCTGTTTACGTCCTGGGACTCCGGGCTTCACAAGGTTTTCTAGGTCTCTTTGGGGCGAATCTCTTGATCAGCTTTGCCTTCATGGCCATTGTGACCTTCCTGAACCTTTGGCTGGGCAAGGTCGGGGCCTTTGTTTCCCTAGTCCTCTTGATTATCCAGCTGGCGGCTTCTGCCGGGACCTATCCCATCCAGCTTTCAGCTAAGATTTTCCAAATTATTAATCCTTGGTTGCCGATGTCTTATGCGATCAAGCTACTCAGGCAGATGATCAGCCTCAATGGGACAGGTTGGGCCTATGCTGGTCTGATGATTGCTCTTGCTCTGGTCTTTACAGGTCTCATTGGCATTTGGGGAAGGAGCAAGCGACAGGCAATTTAGTTAAAAAGTCAGAAAGTGGACTGCTGATGCAGCTCCGCTTTTTCTTTCGTTCAAAAAACTGGCTTAAATCTTGTTTTTTTGCTAAAATTGGCCTATCAAATAAAAAATTGAGGCAGATTTATGGCAGATAAATATACTGAAGCAGAAGTAGAAGGCATCAAGAATAAGATTCTCTCAGCCCTTGAAGAAGTCATCGACCCTGAGCTTGGGATTGACATCATCAATCTGGGTCTGGTCTATGAAATTAGCTTTGAGGACTCCGGCCTGACTGAAATCAAAATGACGCTCACAACCATGGGCTGTCCCCTGGCTGACCTCTTGACTGACCAGATTCATGACGTCTTAAAAGAGGTCCCTGAAGTCACTGAAATCAAGGTAGAGCTGGTCTGGGCCCCTGTATGGACACCGGACAAGATGAGCCGTTATGCCCGGATTGCCTTAGGCATCCGCTAAAATAGTCCTAAAGACTGAGCAGCTAGCCTGCTTTTTTTGTTAAAATAAAATTATGAGCAAACGCTTAAAAATTATCATTTTGATTGAGATTCTCATTCTCATCGCCCTCTTCTTTCATGTGGCCAGTAGTCCTAGACTTTTGGTCTTGTTTGCCTTGGCCCTGATTTTTACCTTCTTGGCCAATCGGATGCGGTCGCCTTTTTTTCGGGCACTGAGCCTGATTTTCTGGGCGATTTCAAGCCTGGTCTTTATCACGGCAGGCTGGTTCTGGCTGGCCTTGATTTTCCCGATTGTCATGTTTCTTATTTTTTGGAAAAATAATCCAAGAGAGGTCCAGCAAAAGCCGGGTGCCTTCTACGAACGGCGTGCTGAGCCTGTCGGCAGTTCACAAGAGGGCAATGACGTGATTGATCTGGCCGAGGTCGACTTTAGACCTGAGGGCAATCGCCTTTCTATCCGCAAGGCTTCTGGCAATACGAAAATCATCGTGCCAGCTGATGTGGCAGTGGCACTCAAACTGACGACGGGCTCAGGCATTGTCAATATCTTTGGCGAGCACAGCATTAACCCCCGTGGCCTCCGCTATTTTTCAGAGCAGGCCGAGTCTTATGAGAAGCGGATGGCCATTGAAATCCTTGTTGAAGAAGGAAATATCGAGATTGTGAGAGGTTAAGAAAAATGAAAAAAACATCTATACCACTCACTTTTGCTGCGATATTTCTGACTATTTTAGTGGTCGATGGCCTGCTCTTTTCGCTGGTCTTGGACAACGGCCATCAGAGCATGATGCGAGAGCTGATGGGCAATTTTATAGGCGTCTGGATTTTTATTTCAGTAGCTGGCCTTTTGGCCCTGATTTTTACCTTTTTTAATTATTTTGAAAATATCAAAATTCGCCAGGAGGCTGAAGATGACCTGCAAAGATTGCTCAACAATCAAAAGCCGGAGAGTCCTGAGCTCATCAAGCTCTATGACCGGATCAATGAGATGTCGGCAGAGCTCCAAAAGCTCTCGACCGCTCAAGGTCTGGACAAGGCTGAAATCATCGAGACTGAGCGGAAGCGGATGAGCCGGGAGCTCCATGACTCGGTCAGCCAAGAGCTCTTTGCAGCGACCATGATTCTCTCAAGCGTGACCAGTGAAGAGACGGCTGTCAATCTCAGCCAGGACCAGGTCATGACCCAGTCCCGGCTGGTTCTGAAAATCCTCCATGAAGCTCAAAATGAAATGCGGGCCCTCCTCTTGCACCTGAGGCCGATCGAGCTGGAGGGCAAGTCGCTGATGACGGGCTTAAACGCCTTGATTGACGAGCTTCAGGCCAAGATTTCTGCCAATCTGTCTGTGAAAATCGGCGACATCAAGACGACCAGCAATATCGAGGACAATCTCTTCAGAATGGCCCAGGAAATCCTCTCCAACACGCTCAGGCATGCCAGGGCTGAAAACATCGATATCAGCCTCTACCAACGCTCAGGCAATATCTGGTTGAGGATTTCTGATGACGGGGTTGGCTTTGAGCTTTCTGACAGTGAAAAAACGGCCAGCTATGGCCTAGCAAATATCAAAGAACGGGCCCTCCTTCTCGGCGGCGAAGCCAAGGTCGACAGTAGAATTGGCCAGGGAACGATCGTAGAGATTAGAATTCCAGTTTTGGAAACAAAGGAAGAAGACAATGGATAAGATAAAATTATTAATCGTGGATGATCACCAGATGGTCAGGCTGGGCCTGTCAAGCTTTATGAGCATCCAGCCAGATATAGAGGTCGTCGGCGAGGCCGCTGACGGTGAGTCAGGCTATCTTAAAAATGAGACACTGAAACCTGACGTGATTCTCATGGACCTGGTCATGGACCGGTTGGATGGGATTGAGGCGACCAAGAAGATTCTGGCCCAGCATCCTGAGCAGAAGATTTTGATTTTGACTTCATTTATCGATGATGAAAAAGTTTTTCCAGCATTGGAAGCAGGGGCAAAAGGCTATATCCTCAAGACCTCTCAGGCCTCAGAGATTGCGACAGCCATTCGCAAGGTGGCGTCTGGAGAAGAAATCCTTTCTGAGGCGGTCAAGCAGAAGATTTATGAGAGCAAACACAGAAAGCACGAGCTCTATGATGACCTCTCTAAGCGGGAGCTAGAAGTCCTTCAGGTCCTCGCGACCGGCCTGTCCAATCAGGAAATCGCTGACCAGCTCTTTATCAGCCTGAAGACCGTGAAGACCCACGTTTCTAATATTTTCACAAAACTTAGTGTCAATGACCGGACCCAGGCGACCATTTATGCCATCGAGCACAAGCTGGTCAACAAATAGCGGACTTTTGTGCTATAATAATTGGTATAGAACAATCTTGAAAAGGAGAAAATTTTGACGGAAGCATTATTTTTAGATTCAGTATTGCAGGAGAAAATCTGGGGGGGCGACCATCTCAAGGAATTCGGCTATGATTTGCCGACGGACAAGGTCGGAGAATACTGGGCGATTTCAGCCCATCCGCATGGTGTATCTACCATAAAAAATGGGGCCTTTGCTGGAGAAAAGCTAGACAGTCTTTATGCGAATCATCCAGAACTCTTTGGCAATCCTGAATCTGATGTCTTTCCGCTTTTGACCAAGATTCTCGATGCCAATGACTGGCTCTCTGTACAGGTCCATCCTGACGATGCCTACGGCATGGCCCATGAGGGCGAGCTGGGCAAGACCGAGTGCTGGTATATCATATCGGCTGAGCCTGGTGCTGAGATTATTTACGGCCATAATGCCAAGTCAAGAGAAGAGCTCCAGAGCATGATTGACGATAAGGACTGGGAGCATCTTCTCCGCAAGGTCCATGTCAAGGCCGGCGATTTCTTCTATGTGCCAAGTGGCACCATGCATGCGATTGGGGCGGGCATCATGGTCCTTGAGACCCAGCAGAGCTCTGACACGACCTACCGGGTTTACGACTTTGACCGCAAGGATGCTAAGGGTAATCTCAGAGAGCTCCATCTGGACAAGTCGGTCGATGTCCTGACGATTCCGGGCGACCAGTTGCCTGAAAATAAGGTCCAGCTTGAGCAACATGAGGGGGCGGTGCTTACGACCCTCGTCAAATCAGACTTTTTCGATGTCTACAAGTGGGAAATCAAAGGAAGTCAGAACTTTAAGAAGACGGCGAATTACACGCTGGTTTCAGTCTTGGACGGCCAGGGGCAGATTTCCATTTCTGGAAAACTCCAGTCTCTAAAGAAGGGTGACCATTTCATTATTCCAGCGACCGTTGAGAATTGGGCGATTTCTGGGGATTTGGAAATGATTGCCAGCAATCCAGCATAAAAATAAAGCAAGAGGTTATCAATATGAGACCTCTTTTTTTGCTATTTTTTGCCTGTACAATATTTCCTGGATTTACTATAATGAGGGCGTGAAGGAGAATAGGAGAAAAGACACGGGAGGACGGGGTTTTGAAGCATAAATTGTCGGAAGCAGAGAACTATTGCTGGAATCATATTCAGGACCATCTGACGAAGATTCCCAATGCCAGCATTTCATCGCTGGCTAAAGAGGCCCACGTCAGTGTCTCGACGGTCAATCGGACCCTCAAGAAGATGGGCTATGATGGCTATTCTGACTTCAAGCAGACCGTGCGGAACACCAAGGACGAACGTCGCAATAACGGTTTTTCTAAAGAGGTTAACCAGGCCATCCGTAAGAATGAAATCGAGATTACCCGGACCATCAACCAGCTCTCTGCCGATGACATCGAGGCCGCGGTAAAACTGATTGACAAGCATGAGCGAATCCTGATTTTCTCAGCAGGCCTCAGTAGCAATGTCGCTCGGGAGATGCGGGAGAAACTCCAGCTTTTTGGCAAGATGTCGGCCATTCACGATGATGTCGACTATATGAAATACTTTGCCGGCTGTGTGAATCGGGATTTTTTGATTGTGGTCATTTCTTTGAGTGGGGAAACGCCGGAGATTCTCAGGGCCATGCGGATCGCCCAGGGGCGTGGGGCCAAGGTCCTGGCCCTGGTCGGGGCAAGGCCTAGCAGTATCGGGAGTCTGGCCGATATTAGCATCAATGCCTATAATTCTTCGCTGAAAAATATAAATTTTGGCCTGGATGTAGGGAGCAGGCTATGCCTTCAGGTGGTGAACCGGATTTTGCTGGATACTTATGCCTTGTATAAGGATTTGGCACCGATAAGAGATTAGCTGGGCGGGAGCCCTTATTTTTTTGTAAAAATTTCCTGCCTCATCGCCTAGGCTTTGGAAATTTTTTCTTTTTTTATGGCTTATACTGGGCTTAGAGAAGTGAGAGGAGGAGATGGCGAGATGACTTATTATATCAAGGCGGACAAGTTTTTTTATCCTAGTCAGACGAAGATGGGCGGTTTTCTCGAGGTCAATGAGGGCAAGTTTGGGAGGCATTTGGAAGCAGTGCCTGAGGCTGCGTCGGTCGAGGATTTGACGGGTTATTGGATTGCTCCAGGCCTGGTCGACACGCATGTCCATGGCTTTGAAAATCGGGACGTCATGGATGCCAGTCCGAAAGTCCTGGAGACGATGAGTCAGGGCCTGTTGAAGCAGGGCGTGACCTCCTGGCTGCCGACAGCACTGACGGCCGACCACGCTTTGCTTAGCCGTGTCTGCGAAAGCATTCAACAGGTCATGGGAAATCAGTCTGGAGCAAAAATCCGAGGCCTCTTCTTTGAAGGGCCATATTTTACAGCAACTCATAAAGGGGCCCAGAATCCGGCCTATATGACGGACCCAGACCTTGAAGAATTTAGGCGATGGAACGAGGCCTGCCAGGGCATGATTCGTAAAATTGCCCTGGCTCCAGAACGCCCGGGAGCTGAAGCTTTTATCCGGGCCCTAAATGAGCAGGGGATTGCTGTTGCCATCGGCCATTCTGATGCGAGCCTGAAGCAGGCACTGGACGCGATTGATGCTGGGGCCAGCATCTTTGTTCATGGCTTTAACGGCATGTCTGCCTTTGGCCACCGGGAGCCTGGCATGGTGGGGGCGATGCTGAGCACGGCAAATACTTATGCGGAGCTGATTTGTGACGGCCATCATGTCCATCCGAGGGCAGCGAAAATTCTGCTTCAGGCCAAGGGGGCTGAGCGGACCATCTTGATTACCGATGCCATGCGGGCAGCTGGGATGCCTGACGGCGATTATCTCTTAGGTGAATTTACAGTTGGCGTTAAGGCAGGAGTGGCCAGGCTCAAAGAAGGCGGGAGTCTTGCCGGCTCTATTCTGCTCTTAAAGGATGCCCTCAAAAATATTGTCGACTGGGGGATTGCGACTGCTGAAGAAGCTGTCATGATGGCGACGCTGACGCCAGCCAAGTCTGTCGGCATTGAAGACTGCTGTGGGCAGATTAAAGAGGGGCATAGGGCTGATTTTATTGTTTTAGATAAGGAGATGAATCTCCAGGAGGTCTACCTAGAGGGCGAAAAAGTCGGATAAATGAGAAGGGAGAAGGAAAATGATGAGAGCACTGATTACTGGCCATGCTGAGTTTGCCCAGGGAATGAAGTCGGCCCTAGAGTTGATTGCAGGACCACAAGAAGAGATAAGAGCCCTGCCTTTTGATGAAAGCACAGGGCTTGAAGCCTATCATCAAGCGATTTGTGATTTTTGTGATGAGGATGAAGACGAGGAAGCGGTCATCTTTACGGACATGATAGGGGGAACGCCTTTTAATCAGGCCATGATTGCCAAGGAGGGCAGGCAGAGACTGCATATTATCACGGGAACCAACCTGCCCATGCTCATGGAGTTCATTGCCCAGGGCATGATTCAGGAAAGCTGTCCAGACTGCCTTGAAATCCCGATTGAGACGGCCAAAGAAGGCATCACGCTTGATTTGGAGCTCTTTCTCAGACTGGAAGAAGAAGGAGGAGGCATCTGATGGACGGTCATGTCATCTTGAACAGCTCGCTGGTCTTCATTGGCTTTATTCTCGTTGGGGGCCTGATTTATAGTCTGATGTCCAGCCTTGAGTTGAGACGTCGCAGAAAGCGGTTGGCTGAGCTTCATCAGAGGCTTTCGGTCGGCTGTGAGGTCATGTTTAGTGCTGGCTTGACGGGGGTCATCCATGAGCTTGATGAAGAATTTTGTCAGATTAGACTGGCCGACCAGGTCCTCGTCAAGGTCTCCCGTTATGCGATTACTGCGATTTTATAACTAAAGTAGACAAATTTATTTTTATAGAAAGGTCTTATTTTATGCCCAATATCTTACTTACCCGGATTGACAACCGCCTGATTCACGGCCAGGTGGCAACACAATGGAACAGCTATGTTGGCTCAAATCTTCTGCTCGTCGCCAACGACGATGTGGCCCAAAAGCCGCAACGGCAGGCCCTGATGGATATGGCGGCCCCGACGGGCGTGGCCACCCGATATTTCAGCATCCAAAAGACCATCGAGGTCATCAATAAGGCGGCCGACCGCCAGCTGATTTTTATCATCTGCGAAAATCCGCAAGATGTCCTGAGGTTGGTCGAAGGTGGCGTGCCAATCAAGAAGGTCAACATTGGGAACATGCACATGGCTGAGGGCAAACGCCAGGTAGCGATGGTCATCGCTGTTGACGATGATGATGTCGCAACTTTTAAGAAGCTCCTGGACCTCGGCGTAGAGCTAGAAATACAGCGGGTGCCGACGACGCCAGTAGAGCCACTCGACAAGCTCTTTAATTAGTCGGACAATCAAAATAAAAAGGAGAATACAGATGCATGCTTCATTTTTGCAAATTATCTTGATTTTTGCCTTTACCTTTGTGGTGGCCATCGATCAATTTAGTTTCCTGCAATCCCTCTATCAGCCGATTGTGACGGGTCTCGTCATCGGTCTGATCTTGGGAGACGTTCAAACTGGTCTCGTCGTAGGCGGGACCTATCAGCTGATGACCATCGGTAACATGCCGGTCGGTGGAGCCCAGCCTCCAAATGCCGTCATTGGGGGAATCATGGCAGCGGTCCTAGCCATCAGCCTTCATCTGGAGCCTGCGGCGGCCGTTGCAACAGCGATTCCATTTTCATTGCTAGGCCAATATGGCGTGACCCTGATCTTTACCATCATGTCGCCAATGATGGGTCTGGCTGACCGCTATGCAGAAGAAGGCAATACCTCAGGCATTACCAAAATAAACTGGCTGGCCATGTGCGCGCTGGGGGCGATTTTTGGGATTGTCGTGACCCTCTTCTTTATCGGAGGTCAGGCCTTTGGGGATGCCGTGGTCAAGGCGATTCCAGTCTGGCTGATGGGCGGTCTCGGTGCGGCTGGCACCATGATGCGTTATGTCGGTTTTGCGATTCTAATCAAGGTCATGGTCTCTAAAGAGCTCTGGGGCTTTTACTTCCTTGGCTTTGTCTTGGCGGTCATTGTGACAGGTGTGGCAGCCCTCAAGAGCCCTGCCCTGCTCTTGCTGGCCGTGGTTGGCTTTGCCCTGGCCTTCTGGGACTTCCAGATTCATGGCAAAATGAAGACAGCAGCAACGACGGAAGGAGACTACGAAGATGGCATATAAGATTCCAGAACACTATCAAGACCTGACCCCAGCCCCTCAGCTGGACAAGAAGACCCTCAACAAGATGGTCTGGCGGTCTGTCTACTTGCAGGCTTCCTTTAACTATGAACGCATGCAGGCTGGAGGCTGGCTCTATTCTATACTGCCTGGCCTCAAAAAAATCCATACCAATAAAGACGACCTGTCAGCCTCTATGGCCCACAACCTTGAGTTTTTCAATACCCATCCCTTCTTGGTCAACTTTGTGATGGGGATTGTCCTCTCTCTTGAGCAGAATAAGGCGGACATTCCGACCATCCGGGCTGTCCGTGTGGCAGCCATGGGACCGCTTGGCGGGATTGGTGACGCCCTCTTCTGGTTTACGCTGGTGCCGATTACGGCGGGGATTACGGCTAATATGGCCATTGCCGGCAATATCGCGGCCCCCTTCCTATTTCTGATTATCTTTAATCTGGTCCAGTTTGCCCTGCGTTATTTCCTCATGCACTGGTCGTATAAGAAGGGGACGGAGGCCATCAGTATCATGACGGCTTCTGCCAAGGAATTTACCCGGGCGGCGTCTATCTTAGGGATATTTGTTGTTGGTGCCCTGACCTCAGCCATGGGGGCGACCAAGGTTGCCATCGTTATTCCAAACGGTAAGGCGAAGATTGATATTCAGGCCATATTAGACGGGATTCTCCCTTCAATGTTGCCATTGGCTCTGACCATGCTCCTGTTTTACCTGATGCAAAAGCATAAATGGACACCGATTCGCTGTATTGTCCTTTTGCTGGTCATTGGGATTGTCGGTTCAGGTCTTGGCCTCTGGCCTTCGATTTGGCCGAAGTAGGGGAGACAGCTGGAGGAGGCTTCAGCTGTTTTTTCATAGAAAAAGACTCGGAAAAATTTTCAGGTCAAAGCAGTTGTTTTTGAAATTTTTTCCCTGAAAATTCAACTTATAATCAAGCCATAAATAAAATGAATGAAATGAGGAATATTGATGTTTGAATTAGCAGAAGAAGAGCTGAAGGCAGTCGGAGCAATCCATACTGTAAAAGAAACGCTGAACCAGCCTGACCTCTGGCGGGAGGTCTGGGCTGGCTACATCGAGCAACGAGAGGAAATTGAAGGCTTTCTCGCCGGCCTAATTAGCCAGCACGGCCGGCTCCGAGTCATCTTTACCGGGGCGGGGAGCTCGCAATATGTAGGCGACATCCTGGTCAAGAGTCTGACAGAGCTGGGCGACACCGAGCATTTTAGCTTTGAGTCGATTGGGACGACCGACATCGTCTCGGCTCCCAAGGCGACCCTGGTGGCCGATCGGCCGACCCTGCTTGTCTCCTTTGCTCGGAGCGGGAATTCTCCTGAGTCGGTGGCTACGGTCGATCTGGTCGAGCAAGTCGTCAAAGACAGCTACCATCTGGTCTTGACCTGTGCCAGTGAAGGCCAGCTGGCCAAAAAAGGCCATGAGTTGGAGAAGGGCATGACCTGCCTGCTTCCGCCAAGCTCAAACGACCAAGGCTTTGCTATGACTGGCTCTTGTAGCTCGATGACCTTGCTTGCGACCCTGATTTTTTCTCAAGAAAAGCTGGGAGAAAAAGAGGAGGCGGTCAATATTCTGGCAAGCCTTGCTGAAGATATTTTCAGGCGGGAAGATGAAATCACAGCCTGCATTAGCAGGGAGACAGAACGGCTGGTCTACCTGGGCTCGAGTAGTCTCGCTGGATTTGTCAGAGAGGCCAGTCTCAAGGTTCTTGAGCTGACCGCTGGGCAAATTGCGACCGTTTTTGATAGCTCGATGGGCTTCCGTCATGGGCCAAAGTCCTTTATCAATGACAAGACGGCTGTCTTTATCTTTATGGACAACCAGGCCTACACCAGAAAATATGACATGGACCTCTATCATGAAGTCAAAAAAGACGGGATTGCAGAGCGAGTCCTCGCCATCGGTCAGGGCCTCTCTGAAGACTTTAGCTATAAGACGGCTCCAGAGCTCAAGTCGGCCTACCTGGTCTTTCCGGCCTTTGTCTTTGCCCATGTCATCGCCCTCAAGGCCTCTCTTCTGGTCGGCAATACGCCGGACACACCCTCACACAGCGGGACGGTCAACCGGGTGGTGAAGGGGGTTAAGATTTATCCATATAAGGAATGAAGGAGGTGCTAAGCATGACCATACTGACAGTAACCCTAAACCCCGCCATTGACATCGCCTATCAGCTCGATCATCTGGCCCTGGGCAGCATGAACCGGGTCTCAAAGCTCAGCAAGACGGCGGGTGGCAAGGGCCTCAATGTAAGTCGGGTCCTGGATGAGCTGGGGGCGGACGTGATTGCTACAGGCTTTGCTGACCGGAGGCTCGGAACGGAGCTCATCCGGGAGCTGGAAGGCGGAGGCATCAGCTGTCGTTTTACCAGAATCATTGGCAGGACAAGGAATTGCATTGCTATCTTACACGCAGGCATGCAGACGGAGATTTTAGAAAAAGGCCCGACTATCCTCAAAGAAGAGAAAGAGGCTTTTCTCCAGGCCTTTGAGAAGTCATTAGGCGATGTTGAAGCAATCACGATGTCAGGATCTTTGCCTGCTGGCCTAGATCCCGACTTCTATAGCCAACTGGTCAAGCTTGCGAGTCAGCGAAATAAGCCTGTTCTGGTCGATATTTCAGGCCTGGCCCTTGAAGCACTGGTCAATGCAGAGATCAAGCCGACTCTCATCAAGCCCAATATCGAAGAGTTTTCCATGTTGCTCGGCCTAGAAATCGGCCTGGAAAATGTCAAAGAGGCCCTCAATGAACCCTTGTTTGACGGTATTGACTGGATTGTCATCTCGCTGGGCAAGGCGGGGACGATTGCCAGGGTCAAGGGCGAGCTCTACCGGGTCAGGATTCCTGAGATTGCTGTCATCAATCCGGTCGGCTCAGGTGATGCCTCGGTGGCAGGCCTGGCCTTTGGTATGACGATAGGAGCCAGCATAGAAGACTGCCTCAAGCTTGCCAATGTCTGTGGTATGCTCAATGCCCAGGAGGCTCAAACGGGTCATATCAACATGGAGCATTTTCCAGAGCTCTTTGAGCAAATTAAGGTAGAAAAAATATAAGGAGGAGAGATGACACTAGTAAAGAGTAAGGAAATGATAGATCTAGCATTCAAAGAGGGCTATGCCATCGGTGCTTTTAATGCAGAAAATATGGAGATGGTCGAGGCCATCGTCGAAGCAGCAGAAGAGCTCAGGGCTCCAGTCATTGTGCAGACGACCTCAGGCACGCTCAATACCACCCCGCCAGAGATGTTTTATGAGATGGTCTCTGCTTCGGCCGGCAAGGCTACTGTGCCTGTCGTCCTCCATCTGGACCACGGAGACGGATTTGAGCGGGTCGCCCGCTGTTTGCGGGCCGGCTATACTTCAGTCATGATTGACGCCTCCAAAAAGCCTTTTGATGAGAATGTCGCGACAAGTCAAGAAGTCGTCAAGATGGCCCATGCCATGGGGATTCCTGTCGAAGCAGAACTCGGCATTGTCGGTGGTAAAGAAGACGGCAATGAAGCCGAGGGCCTGGCCTATACCGACCCTGAAGAGGCTCAGGTTTTTGCCGACCTGACGGGCGTGGACTTTCTGGCTATCGGCATCGGCAATGTCCACGGCTTCTATAAGGCGGAGCCCCATCTGGCCTTTGATGTCCTCCAGGCCGTGCGTGAAAAGACGGGCGGGTTGCCCCTGGTCCTTCACGGGACCTCAGGTATTCCAGATGAAGACGTGGCCAAGGCTGTTAGGCTAGGTATTGCCAAGGTCAACTATGCCACCGAGCTCCGGGCGACCTTTACAGAAGCTGTCAAGGCCTATCTGGCAGAGGATAGCCAAGTCATTGATCCCAAGAAATATAACAGCCAGGCCAAGAGGGCTGTTAAGGCCTTGGTCAAGCAGAAAATCCAGATGCTCGGTTCAGCAGGAAAGGCCGACTAATCCCTAAAAAAGAAGCCAATATCAGGCTTCCTTTTCACCTCCTTTTGGTATAATAGAATATAATGAGCGTTTTCTAAGAAAAGGAGCAAAATATGAGACTTCAAGCCATCAGAGAGAGACTCGAGCAAGAGGGGCTAGACGCCATTATCATCACAGATATGAAGAATATCTTTTATCTGACCGGCTTTTCAGGAACGGCCGGGACGGTCTTTATCACTGACAAAGAGCAGTTTCTGATTACTGATGACCGCTATTTTGAGATGGCCAAGAGCCTTGTCGTTGGCGTTGATGTCATCAATAGCCGAAATGCGATTGGCTATATCTCTGAGCACCTGGCGCTAGGCCTTGAGCGGATTGCCTTTGAGGACACGGTCGACTATGCCTTCTACAAGAGCCTGAGCCAGGCCTTTGAGGCGGAGCTCTTAGCCAGGACAGACTTTCTTATGGAGCTCCGGCAGATTAAGTCTGAAGATGAAATCAGAAAGATGAGAAAGGCGGCGGACATTGCAGATAGGGCCTTTACTGATGTCCTCAACTTTATCAAGGCCGGCAAGACCGAGATAGAAGTTGCCAACTTTTTAGATTTTAAGATGCGGGAATATGGAGCCTCTGGCCTGAGCTTTGATACGATTGTGGCCTCTGGCAAGCGTTCTAGCCTGCCCCATGGCCTGGCGACCGATAAAATAATACAGGTTGGCGACCCGATTACCATCGACTTTGGCTGTTATTATGAGCACTATGCCAGCGACATGACCCGGACGGTCTTTCTAGGACAGGCTGAGCCTAAGATGGCAGAGATTTATCATCTGGTCAAGGCGGCAAATGAGGCTTTGATCGCTAAGGCCAGGGCCGGCATGAAATTGTCTGACTATGATGCGATTCCCCGTCAAGTCATCGATCAGGGCGGCTATGCTAACTATTTTACGCATGGCATTGGTCACGGCCTAGGGCTGGATGTCCACGAGATTCCCTATTTTAGCAAGACAGCTAAAGGAGAAATCAAGGCGGGAATGGTCCTGACCGATGAGCCGGGCATCTATATCCCTGACTTTGGTGGGGTCCGAATTGAAGACGACCTGCTGATTACGGAGAATGGCTGTGAGGTCCTGACGAGCTCGAGCAAGGCCCTCACGATTATTTGATTTTCTCGCTTGAAAATGCTAAAATGAACAAGTTAATAGCGGTCTTCCGCCTTAAAATTATGTAAACATTAGGAGAATTAAAAATGGTAGCAGCACACGACCTCAAAGCCGGCATGACTTTCTTGAACGGCGATAAATTGCTTCGCGTTATGGAAGCCAGCCACCACAAACCAGGTAAGGGAAATACCATCATGCGTATGAAATTGAAGGATGTCCGTTCAGGTTCAACCTTCGATGATACCTACCGTCCTGAAGATAAATTTGAACAGGCAGTCATCGAGACAGTTTCTGCTCAATACCTCTACCAGATGGATGATACAGCCTTCTTCATGAACAACGAGACTTATGACCAATACGAAATCCCAGTTTCACAAGTCAAAGATGAATTGCTCTATGTCCTTGAAAATACTGACGTGAAGATTCAATTCTTCGGCACAGAAGTCATCGGCCTTCAACTGCCAACAACGGTTGTCCTTGAAGTCACTGAAACACAACCTTCTATCAAGGGGGCGACTGTGACAGGCTCAGGTAAGCCAGCGACTATGGAAACAGGCCTTGTGGTCAACGTTCCTGACTTCGTTGAAGTCGGCACCAAGCTTGAAATCAACACTCAAACTGGAGAATACCTCAAGCGTGCATAATCCCAATAAACAAGAGGAAAAGCTATGACAGAAAATACAATACAAGAAGAATTAGGCGAAATCGTCATTGCACCTGAAGTTCTTGAAGTCATCGTCGGCATCACAGCTGCAAAGATTGAAGGGGTTCATACCCTCCGCAACAAGCGATTCTCTGACAGCTTGGGAAAAAAATCTGAAGGGCGTGGTGTCTACATCAGCTCTGACGAAAACGACAAGGTCACCGTCGACATCTATGTCTACCTGACCTACGGTGTGAGCGTGCCTAAGGTTGCCCTCAACATTCAAAAAGAAGTGAAAGAAGCAGTCTCACAAGCCACAGACGTCCAAATCGATGAGGTCAATATCCACGTCGTCGGTGTCGTGACAGAAAAAGCTGAAAAGCCAAGCTTGGACGAGCTGTTTGACGAGGGTTTCTTTAATGCCTAAGCTGAGCCAACATGAAATCAGACAAAAAGTGCTTCAAGCACTTTTTAATCTTGAACTCATTGACAACATCCAAAAGGAAATCGACAAGGAAGCCAAGGCCAAGCGAGAATCTGCTGAAAAGCTCCAGTTAAAGCTGGATAAGAAGCAACACTTCGCCAAGGAAGATGACTTTACCGCCCAGATCGAAATCAAAGACCTGACCCGTGAAGTCAACAGCATCAAGCTCCAGGCGGATGAGGCCGAGCGCTTTAAGATTGAAGCCAAGCCTGGAGCCGTCGAGCAATTTGTCTTTAGCTATCAGGAAGAGCTTTCTGATGAAGATGAAATCGTTGAGCTCCCTGCCTTCTTTACAGAGCTCCTTGAGGGGGTCGAAGCCTATCAAGAAGAGCTGGACGCCAAGATTGAGCAGTACCTGGCAAAAGGCTGGTCGCTTGAGCGATTGACCAATGTCGAACGCTGTGTCCTGCGTATCGGGGCTTATGAAATGCTGAAGACTGACATTTCTAAGAAAATCGCCCTTGATGAAGCCATCGAGCTTGCCAAGGATTTCTCGGATGAGACTTCAGGGAAGTTTGTGAATGGATTGTTGAAAAACCTCATTTGAGGTTTTTTTATTTGGGTGCCTTGCAGGCGACTATGCCCCTTCGGGTTGGTGATGTTTCAAATAATGGGTGCTCGGGGAGCTAGCTTCGACTATTTCTAAGTGTCTCTTAGTCTCCCTACGGGAGCCGTCGAACCACTAAGAAATAGTACTTGCGGATCTCCCCTGTGCGGAAGACTAAGTAGCAAAGCTACTTGTCTTCCCATTATTAGAAAATCCCCTTTGTTTTTGAGCTCCGCTCCCGGCTTCGCCGGACTGCTTTGCAGGTTTGGCAGAGCCAAACGGCCGAAGGCCTAGCTCCAGGGGATTTTCTAGTAGTGGGATTACCGACAGCTCTGCTGTCGTGTAATCCGCGGTGCGAAAATCCGCAAGTAGTGTTGCTTTGCCATGCGACGGCTCGCGTGAGCGAGACTAAGCAGGGCTTAGCAACACTCGAAGCTAGTTCCGCGAGCACCCACTACTAGAAACATCCCCAACCCGAAGGGAATCCACCTGCAAGGTACTAAAGCCTAAAATTATGCTATAATTATCATTATGTATTTAAAAAGAACAGCAATTTCATTAGACGAGGCAAAAGCCTTTATAGCCGAGGCTGAGCTCAAGCCTCGGGTCATTACAAAGCGGGTCCGTGAGGCTCATGGCTTTGTCATTGCAGAAGATATGCGGGCAACCTTCCCGATTCCCTATTTCCGGCGGTCTGGCTATGATGGCTACGGGATTTTGTCTGAGGATGACCATGATTTTCCCAAGTCTTTTGAAATGGTGGAAAATGTGGCAGCGGGCGATGACTTCAAGAAGAGTCTGAAGCCAGGCCAGTGTATCCGTATCATGACAGGGGCCAAGGTACCTGACGATGTGGCCAAGGTCATCATGCTTGAGGTCACAAAAAAGACCGAGGACGGCCGGGTCCTCATCAGTGAAAGTCCTGCAAAATCTAATATTTCTGAAATCGGAGAGGAAATCGATAAGGATGAACTCTACCTGCCAAAAGGCACGAGCCTTAACGCAGGGGCCATCAGCGTCCTAGTCGCCTTTGGGGTCGAAGAAATCCAGGTCTATGACAAGCCAAAAGTCGCTGTCGTCGCCACTGGCTCTGAGCTTGCCGATTCAGCCGGTCAAAATGACGGCAAGATCTACAACTCCAATGGCCCTCTCCTCCAAGGCCTGGCCATGGAAAATGGTGCTATCGCCACTGGAGAATACGTCCTGCCTGACCAGCTCGATGAGACGCGTGCCATGCTGGACAAACTCAGCCGGGAAAATGACCTGGTCATCACGACCGGTGGTGTTTCTGTCGGCGACTTTGACTATATGGCAGTCATCGCCCAGGAAAATGACTGGAAATTCAATAAACTGGCCATGCGGCCAGGCAGTCCGACGACCTTCTTCATCATGAATGAAAGCCCTGTCGTCGCCCTCTCTGGCAATCCTTCAGCCTGTTTTACCGGCTTTTGGTTCTTTGCTGAGCCCTTGATCCGCCGTTTCCAAGGACAAAAGACAGCCATCAAACCAGGCAAGGCCAAGGTTCAGATGGCCTATACAAAGAAAAACGAATTTGACCGCTGGCTCAATGGCGTGCTCAAAGACGGCCAGGTCAGCCTCAACGGTCAGGGCCAATCTAGCGAGCTCTCTAGCCTCTACCAGGCCAACTGTTTCTTTAAGATTGCCCATGACAGCGTTGCTGAAGTTGGCCAAGAAGTGATTGTCTGGCAACTCCCAGGAAGATAAGATAGTAAAAATGACAGAAGAATTAACCCATATCAACGCCCAAGGCCGGGCCAAGCAGGTCGATGTCTCTGATAAGGCCGTCACAAAGCGGATTGCCAGAGCAAGAGCCAGCGTCATCATGCAGGAGGAGACCCTCCGCCGGATCAAATCAGGCGGTATGAAGAAGGGCGATGTCCTCGCTGTGGCGCAGACTGCTGGCATCATGGCAGCCAAGAAGACCAGCGAGCTGATACCCATGTGCCACCTCCTGCTCTTGACGGGCGTTGACATTCACTTTGAAGACAATGACAGAGACCAGATTATCATCACAGCGACCGTCAAGGTTACCGGCCAGACCGGCGTTGAGATGGAGGCCCTGACCGCAGTTCAAATCACGGCCCTGACCATCTATGATATGTGTAAGGCCATTGACAAGAGCATGCGAATCACAGACTGCTACCTCCTTGAAAAAGAAGGCGGTAAGAGCGGCCACTTTGTTTATGAGGAAGAAAAATAATGGCATTGATTAAACTTTATCATGGTCCCCTGCCGATGGCCGAGCTCTATCAGGCACTTAAAGGGCCGAAATTTGGCGGGACCGGCATCTTTATCGGCACAGTACGTGAGTGGACAGGCGACGAGCACACTGAGTCTATCGCCTACACGGCCTACGAGGAAATGGCGATTAAAGAGCTTGAAAAATTAGCTGAAGCTGTAGAAGCCAAGGGTAGCCGGGTGGTAATTGCCCACAGACTGGGCGAGGCCAAGGTCGAAGAAGAGGTCGTTTTTGTCGGCGTGGCATCTGTCCACCGCTACGAAGCCCTGACGGCTTGCCATCAGCTGATTGACGACCTGAAAAAGAGCGTTCCAATCTGGAAAAAAGAAATCGACGGGGAGGAAGAACGATGGGGGAAATAATCCTCTTTGGCGAGCTCGGTGAGTTTCTGGGCAATCGCATCCAAATTGAACTCCCTGAAAGCTTTGACAAGCAGGACATTCTGGAGCTCCTGACCAAGGGCTATCCCAACCAGGCCCAGGACATCGCAAAATGCAATGTCGCCGTCAACCAGACCTATATTTACGACGAGCAAATCAAGCGGGAAGATGCCCGTGAGATTGCGATTATTCCGCCGGTTTCTGGTGGTTAAATGCGATTGAAGTGAGCATTTAATCGGCGAATAAAACTTTGCGGAGCAAAGTATCAACAGTTAGAGCTCAACGAAACATTTACATAATAATTTACACAAACTCTGAGTAATAGGCGGACCTAGAGAGCCGTCCAAAAGGAGAAAAATGACACTCATCGACAAATTTGGTCGCAAGCACGACTACCTGAGACTTTCTATCACTGATAAATGTAGCCTCCGCTGTGTTTACTGCATGCCTGAAGAAGGCCTGGAATTTTTCCCAGACGACAAGGTCCTCTCTGGCGAAGAAATAATCCAGCTGGTGGAGAATTTTGCTAAGCTGGGCATTGAGAAGGTCCGTATCACAGGCGGTGAGCCCCTCATGCGACACGATATTTTAGACATTATCCGGGGGATTAACGCGATTCCAGGCATCAAAGACATCGCTCTGACCACCAACGGCCTGGCTCTGAAACGCATGGCTGGCGACCTCTATGAGGCAGGAGTCAAGCGGATTAACATCAGCCTAGATACATTTAAGCCTGAGAAATACCGGGAAATCACTCGGGGGGGCAATATCCGTCAGGTCATTGCAGGCCTTGAGGTGGCGAGCCAGTTTCCTTTTGAACTCAAGATGAACTGTGTCGTCATTGCCGGGCAAAATGCTGATGAGGTCGTAGACTTCCTCCAGTATTCTATTGAGCATCCGGTCAATGTCCGCTTCATCGAGTTCATGCCCATTGGCCACAATTCTGATCGTGACCAGAAGCTCTGGCAGGACAACTACAAGGGGATTGAATCGGTCTTTGATATTTGTCAGGAAAAGGGCTGGGAATACGAGCCTATCGGCATTCCTGGGAATGGCCCCTCTGAAAACTTTCAGATTAAGGGGGGGCAGGGCTCTTTCGGCCTGATTCATCCGGTCTCCTGCCAGTTCTGTGAGAGCTGTAATCGCCTGCGGGTCACGGCTGACGGTGCTCTCAAGTCTTGTCTTTATTGGGACGATGAGGATAATGTCCGTGAGGTTTTGAACGACTTTGAAGCCTTCGAGGCCCTGATTCAAAAGAGCCTCAACGGTAAGCCTGAAAACCATGAGATGGCCCTGGCTGAAAATGAGAAAAACGAATTTCAAAAACCAACCTGGCGACACATGAGTCAGATTGGCGGATAGACAATAAAAGGGCTCGTCACGAGCTTCTTTTTATAAAAGGGAAAATGACAGAACAATCTAATAAAAGGCGGACGGCCAGACAGGCCTGGAGTCCGACAAGAGAAAAGCTGATTGGGATTTCCATCGCCTCCGTGCTGCTTGGAGCTTTTTCTTGGCTTTATTTCTGGTCGCATTTTTTTGCCTTGGTATCTGCAGTTCTAGGCCTGGGAATGGGTCTGGCCGGCTTGATAATCAACCGTCGAAATAAGAATGCCCTGGCCTTGATGGGGACTGTCTTTTCGAGTCTGGGGCTTATCCTCGCCCTTGTTTTGATGTTCCTGCCAAGCTCAAGCCCGAAGACTGTCAAGCAACAGGCTAAGCATGTCCAAACAGACAGCAGTAGCCGTCTCCTCCCCAAACAAGCTGCTGGCGACAATCTCGGCCCAGGCTACGGCTCTGCCTTTAGCTGGACTATCAACGACTTTTTACAGCTTAAAATCGGCAATGAAGAAGGCAAGGACGGCGAAGAGCTGACCAGCCTGGTCGCCAAATACGGCCAGGTCCAGTCCAGCAGTGACACGCAAAATGGCAATGAACTGCCCTTAAAGTACCTCAGCTACTCTGAAGATGTCGATGATACCCGCCGTCAAAGACGGGTCGACCTAGAGTTTATCCAGCAAGGAGACGCTAGCTACCGCTTGAGAAAGGCGACCGCCTACCATCTGGGCAAGGCAGACAACGAGATTACAGGCCTTGAGAATCCCTTCAGCCAGCTCAATTACCAGCAACTGAAGGCAGGCGATTTTGACACAGGGGATTCTGGCTCTACGATGAAGGACTGTTTTGCACTTTTTGGCTACCCGAAGAGCATTGAAATCAGCCATTTTAGGAATCCTAATGCCAAAGGCAAGCGGGTCCAGGGCTATGAGGCAAAAGTTATTTATGAGGACCTCCAGGTCCCCATCAACCGGGTAGAGCTTGATTTTGAGCAGCTTGCTGGCGGGAAGTTTTTACTGGCTAAGAAAGAAGTGTTTAAGGAATAGGAGCCAGCTAGACTTAGCCGGCTTTTTTTGCTGCATCCATGCTATAATAGAACTATGAAAAAAGACATCAGACTCTTGGCCCTGGACCTCGACGGGACCTTGCTCAATAACAAAAAAGAAATCTCGGAGCTCAACAGACAGGCCATTCAATCCGCCCGTAAAAATGGTGTCCACGTCGTCCTCACGACAGGCCGTCCCCTGCTCGGCATTCAGCCCTATTTGGATGTCCTGAAAACCCGCAGTGCAGATGAGTTTTCAATTACCTACAATGGTGGCCTGATTCAGCGAAATGACGGGAGTATCCTCTCTAAAAAGACGCTTAACCTCACAGAAGCCCTGGACATCAAGGCACTGACCGACGAGCTGGGCATCCCCTGCGACATCCTTAGTGAAGAAGAGGTCTTTGAGACCGATAGCCCTCGCCCTTCCCTCTACCATACCATCAATACCTACATGCATTTCCAAAAACGGAATTTGGACGAGATGACAGAGGAGACGGTCATCAACAAGATTGTGGCCTCGACCGACCAGGAGGTCCTCGACGAGAAGATTCCAGAGATTCCAGCGATATATAAGGAAAAATTGGAAATCTTTAAGACTCAGGCCAAGATTTTAGAGTTCATGCCACAAGGCGTGAACAAGGCCTATGGCCTGGCTGAGCTCTGTAAGACACTGGGTCTGACCGCTGAGCAGGTCGCAGCCTGTGGCGATGAGGAAAATGACCTGTCGATGATTGGCTGGGCCGGCACTGGCGTGGCTATGAAAAATGCCTCAGATGAGGTCAAGGCGTCTGCTGACGTCATTCTTGACAAGACAAACGATGAAGACGGCATTGCCCAGTTCATCGAGGATTATATTTTGTAAAAAGGAGAGTCTATGGGACTTTTTGACCGCCTCTTTGGGGGCAATAAGGAAGAAAAACAAGTAGAAGAAGTCGTAGAAGCTGTTGAAGTCGTGAGCGAAGCGACCTCTGAATCGCAGTCAGAGCGCATGATGGCATCAAGCTCTGCGTCTGAAAGTCAGTCAGAGACTCGCTCAGAGACTCAGATGGCCTCTCAGTCAGCCGTCTACTCGATGACTGCCTCAGAATCTATCGCAGCAAGGCTTTCGGAAATGCAGGGGTCAGCCAAGGCTGAGCCTAAGCTTGCTGAGCCAGTTTCAGTAGTGGAAACACCAGCCCCTGAGCCTGAGCAGACCATCGAAGCCAAGTACGAAGCTTCATTGAAAAAGACCAGAAGCAGCTTTGGCGAGCGATTTAACGCCTTTTTGGCCAATTTCCGCTCGGTCGATGAAGATTTCTTTGAAGACCTCGAAGAGACCCTCATCATGTCTGACGTGGGCGTAGAGCTCGCCATGGCGATCACAGAAGAGCTCAGAGGTGAGGCGAGACTGGCCAAGGCCAAGAGCCAGGATGCCCTGCGGGCCTTGATTGTAGAAAAAATTGTCGATAAATTTGACGAAGAACAGCTCCCCTCAGAGCTCAATCTGCAAGAGGGCCTGAGCATCTTCCTTTTTGTCGGTGTCAACGGGGTCGGCAAGACCACGACCATCGGCAAGCTCGCCAGTCGCTATAAAAAAGAGGGCAAGAAGGTCCTCCTTGCGGCTGCCGACACCTTCCGGGCAGGTGCCATTGACCAGCTGGTCGAATGGGGCAATCGCTCGGCAGCCGAAGTCGTGACCAAGCCAGCCGGCTCTGACCCGGCCTCTGTCGTCTTTGATGCCGTCCAAAAGGCCAAGGCAGAAGGCTATGACGTCCTCCTGGTCGACACAGCAGGCCGTCTGCAGAACAAGGACAACCTGATGAAAGAGCTTGAAAAAATCGGTAAGATCATCAAGCGGGAAGTGCCTGAGGCTCCACATGATACCATCCTCGCCCTTGATGCCACCACCGGCCAAAACGCCATCCAGCAGGCCAAGGAGTTCTCAGCCGTGACCCCAATCACAGGGATTGCCCTGACCAAGCTTGATGGCTCTGCCAAGGGGGGGATTGTCCTGTCTATCGTCCAGAGCCTGAAGATTCCGGTCAAGCTGGTCGGACTTGGCGAGAAGATTGAGGACTTGACGGACTTTGATGAAGAGTACTTTGTTAAGGGCTTGTTCAAAGAATTACTTTGATGAAAAAAGTGCTAGTCTAACGGAAGAAAAGGGATTTATCAGCTGTGGTATAAGGCAAATTGGGAGACTTTGGGCTCCCAATTTAGCGATGAGACCGCGAAGCGGGCTGCTCGCGGCCTCGCAGCTGATAAATCCCTTTTCTGGAGTGAAACAATTTTCTCCAAAATAACCAGCCCTAACCCTTGACGAGTTCCCAACTTTTTGATAAAATAATTAGGTCTTATGTACAACTTTGGTCTGGCAAACAGTCCAAGGCAGAAAGGAAAACAGCACAATGAAAAAAGATATCCATCCTAATTACGGCCCAGTCGTATTCATGGACACAACAACAGGTTTCAAGTTCTTGAGCGGTTCTACTAAAGGTTCAAGCGAAACTGTTGAATGGGAAGATGGTAACACATACCCATTGATCCGTGTGGAAACATCTGCAGACTCACATCCATTCTACACAGGGAAAGCTAAATTTACCCAAGCAGACGGACGTGTGGACCGATTCAACAAGAAATACGGTATCAAATAAAAAAATGCCCAATGGGCATTTTTTTATATCTGCGACTAAGTCAGAGAGGCTTACGAAAACAAGCTGAGTCGGAAGCTCACTTGGCAAAGCCAAGCTCTGACGCAGGAGCAAGGCCTCTTAATTATTAAATCTTATAACTCGCTTCACTTCTCTTTTCCATCCCCAAAAACCCCTAAAAAATTTGTTATAATATAAATCTAAAGGAGCTTGCGGAAATGGACTACAAAAACTACATCTGGGACCTCGGTGGCACCCTGCTTGATAATTATGAATCCTCCAGCCACGCCTTTGCTGCAGCCCTCTGGGAGACAGCTGAGCGGGTGGTCATGCACGAGGAGGTCTATCAGGCACTGAAAATCTCGACCGAGCATGCTGTCGAAACTTATGCTTCAGATGTTCCAGGTTTCCTGGCTGTCTACAAGAGACTAGAGGCCGAGACACTGGAGCAACCCATCCTCTTCAAAGGAGCAAAAGAGGTGCTCGAGGCTGTCAAGACAGCTGGTGGGAAAAACTTTATGATCAGCCACCGCAACCGCCAGGTCTTGGACATTCTGAAAAAGTCAGGCATCTCCGAGTTTTTCACAGAAGTCGTGACCTCAGACAACGGTTTTCCTAGAAAGCCTGACCCTAGCTCTCTAAACTACCTGCTGGACAAATACCAGCTCCTTCCCGCAGAAACCGTCGTTATTGGCGACCGTTCCCTTGACATCGAAGCTGGAGTCGCTGCAGGCATCGACGGGATTTTCTTCGATGCTGAATCAAGCCATCCCCAAGCAAAAAGCAATATTAAGGACTTAAAAGCACTTTTATGAATTACTTTTTCATCTCAAATGACTTCGCAACAGGGCCGGGCTTTGGCATGTTTAGCCCGACGCATTTATTGACGCTCTTATTTCTAGCATTTGTCGGATTTTTTATCATAAGAAATTATGTAAAATCAGAGCGGAGCAACAGAAAAACTATCCGCCGGACCATCGCCGTCATCATCGTCAGCCTAGAAGTCATCAAAGACATTGCCCTCCTATCAACAGGACAGTTTACATTGGGCAACTTTCCCTTCCAGCTCTGTGGCCTCGGTATTTTCTTCGTCCTCTGGGACGCCTTCAAGCCGACCCGGACCAGCCAGGCCCTCCTCTACAGCCTGACTCTGCCAGGGGCTCTCATGGCTGAGCTCACGCCTGACTGGGTGACCAATCACTTTATCAATCTTTTTGTCTGGCAGTCCTTCCTGATCCATTGCCTGCTGATCAGCTATGTCCTCTGCCAGCTCATCAGCCGGGAGCTGCTGCCTGATTTTAGGGAGCTCCGCCTTGTCCTTGGGGTCATGGTCGTCATTGTGCCTATCGTTTGGGTGCTCAACCAGCTCTGGGCGACGAATTTCTTTTTCCTGGAAATCCCGGTGGCTGGTAGTCCGCTGATGCCGGTCCATGATATTTTTGGAAACTTTTATATTCTTGGAATGATACTGCTTGTCCTCCTCTTTTGGATGGTCATGTATCTGCCCTGGGAGTTAGCTAAGACTATGAGAAAGGCTAGTAAAATCTAGCCTTTTCTGCTATAATAATAGGAGCTATTCTAAATAGAAATGAGAATCATTTTGACAGAAGAAATTAAAGATCAAGAACATCTGGCCGAGGAGTATGATGCCAGTCAGATTCAGGTCTTAGAAGGACTTGAAGCCGTCCGCATGCGGCCTGGGATGTATATCGGTTCTACCAGTAAGGAAGGCCTTCACCATCTGGTCTGGGAAATCGTCGATAACTCGATTGACGAGGCCTTGGCTGGTTTTGCGAGTCATATCGAAGTCTTTATTGAGCCGGATAATTCTATTACGGTTGTCGATGATGGTCGTGGGATTCCTGTCGATATCCAAGAAAAGACGGGCCGTCCTGCGGTGGAAACCGTCTTTACGGTCCTCCACGCCGGTGGTAAATTCGGCGGTGGCGGCTACAAGGTCTCTGGTGGTCTCCACGGGGTCGGCTCATCCGTCGTTAATGCCCTATCGACCCAGCTTGATGTGACTGTCCACAAGGACGGCAAGAAGTACTTCCAAGAGTATCGTCAAGGGATTGTGGTCGATGACCTCAAAGTCACAGGCGACACAGATAAGCGGGGGACGACCGTCCACTTTACGCCAGATCCTACGATTTTCACAGAAACGCAAATCTTTGACTATGAAAAGCTGGTCACCCGTGTTCGTGAGCTGGCCTTCTTGAACCGCGGTCTTCGGATTTCTATTACGGATAAACGCGAAGGTCAAGAAGACAAGCACGACATGTTCCACTATGAAGGTGGGATCCAGTCTTACGTCAGCTATATCAATGAAAATAAGGAAGTCATCTTTGACACACCGATTTTCACTGAGGGCGAAATGGATGGCATCTCTGTCGAAGTGGCCATGCAGTACACAGGGACTTACCACTCTACTATTATGAGTTTTGCGAATAACATCAATACTCATGAAGGTGGAACGCACGAACAAGGTTTCCGTACAGCTTTGACACGTGTTATTAACAACTACGCCAAGCAGAACAAGCTCCTCAAGGAAAATGAGGAAAATCTGACCGGTGATGATGTCCGTGAAGGCCTGACTGCCGTCATCTCTGTCAAGCACCCAAATCCGCAGTTTGAAGGTCAGACCAAGACCAAACTCGGAAACTCAGAAGTCACAGGAATCGTCAACAAGCTCTTTAGTGAGGCTTTGCAGACATTTATGCTGGAAAACCCTCAGGTGGCCCGCAAGGTCGTCGAAAAGGGGATTCTGGCCTCTAAGGCTCGGATTGCTGCCAAGCGTGCCCGTGAGGTCACTCGCAAGAAGTCAGGGCTTGAAATTTCAAACCTGCCTGGTAAGCTGGCGGACTGTTCCTCTAACGACCCGATGCAGACAGAGCTCTTCATCGTCGAAGGGGACTCGGCCGGTGGTTCTGCTAAGTCTGGCCGTAACCGTGAGTTCCAGGCTATTCTGCCCATCCGTGGTAAGATTTTAAACGTTGAAAAGGCAACCATGGACAAGATTTTGGCCAATGAAGAAATCCGTTCCCTCTTTACAGCTATGGGGACTGGTTTTGGAGCTGATTATGACATCAGTAAGGCTCGCTATCACAAGCTCGTCATCATGACCGATGCCGATGTCGATGGGGCCCACATCCGGACCCTGCTCTTGACGCTTTTCTACCGCTATATGCGACCTGTCGTTGAAGCAGGCTACGTCTACATTGCCCAGCCACCGATTTACGGGATTAAGGTGGGTTCTGAGACCAAAGAATACATCCAGCCTGGCGAAGAGCAAGAAACGAAGCTTGCCGAGGCTGTCGAACGCTGGAGCCAGGGCCGGAGCAAGCCGATTATTCAGCGTTACAAGGGGCTTGGAGAGATGGATGATCATCAGCTCTGGGAAACCACAATGGATCCTGAAAACCGTCTGATGGCCCGTGTCTCAGTCGAAGATGCTGCAGAAGCAGACAAGATCTTTGATATGCTCATGGGCGACCGGGTTGAGCCCCGCCGTGAGTTTATTGAGGCGAATGCTCAGTATTCTACGATTGATGCTTGATTGGAAAGCTAGAATGAGATTCTGGCTTTTTTTGTTGAAAAAAGTCTACTTGGAAGTGAGTAGACTTTTTTATATTTTTTACTATAAATGTTATGTTAAATATAAAAGAATAGCTTTATAATAGCAATTTGAAGCGAAAATAAATTCGTAAAATATTATGTAATATTTAAGGCGATGAATTAAGAAAAACAAAAATAACCCGCTAGGGCTATTTCTTTAATTGATGATAACGCTTATACCATATATCGACATATTCCTTAGAAAATGGCCCGCGTTCGTTGTTGATCCAGTCGACCAGGATTTTGACGTTTTCCTTTAGGATGTGGTCGATTTCGGTAGGGTAGTTCATTTCCTTGCGGTGGCGTTCGTATTCTTCGACGTCGAGGAGTTTTTTCTCGCCGTCTTTGAAGACTTTGACGTCAAGGTCGTAGTCGATATATTTTAGGGCTTCGTTATCGAGGACAAAGGGGCTAGCTAGGTTGCAGTAGTAGCTGACGCCTTCCTCACGAATCATAGCGATGATGTTAAACCAAAATTTCTTGTGGAAGTAGACGATGGCTGGCTCTCTTGTGACCCAGCGGCGGTCGTCGCTTTCAGTGACCAGTGTGTGGTCGTTGACTCCGATGATTGAGTTTTCGTTTGTTTTGAGGACCATCGTATCACGCCAGGTACGATGGAGACTGCCATCATGCTTATAGCTTTGAATCGTGACAAAGTCGCCTTCTTTTGGGATATTCAAGGCAATTACCAACTTTCCAAAATTCAAAGATCTCGTTTTCTATTATAGCAAATTTTAGGGAAAATAACAGGTCTTGTTTCTCAGAGCTCAAAAATCGTGATGGCTGACTTGAACTCCTGGCTGAGATTTTTCTGTCGAAAGGCCTGCCATTCAGGGAGGGCTTTGACCTTCTGATATTGCTTTCGGAGTTTCCAGGGCTGGCTAATCTCGAGCTCAGGGTGCTCATGGATAAAGTCCTGGAGGAGTTGCCACTCATAGGGATAGCCCAGGGGGCGGTTGTAGTAGCGGATGCCATCGAGCAAGCGGGCTGCCATCCTGTGGTGGATGTGGCCAAAGACGACGTCGCTAATCCTTGCGTCCTGTCTGAAGAGCTTGTGGAATCTGGGGCTACCTAGAAAGGCGTTAAATTTTGCCAACTTTTCATAGCGTGTGTTGATGATAAAGGCCTTATGCGGGACAAAATGCGTCGCAATGATAATGCGATCGGTCTGGATGTCAGAGAGGATGGTCTTGAGTCGCTCGATGATGCGATCAGTCGTCTCAGGGTCTGAGAGCTCCCGCTTGATTTTTCGGTCGAAGTAGAAGGCCTGCTTGAAGGACTGAATCTTCTTGGGCTGGGCCTCTTCCATAAAGGCATAGTCATACCAGCCGTGGAAGCTGAGGAAGGCAGTGCCATTGATGTTGTAAACTTTGTAATCTTCGGCTTCGATTTCAGCCTCAGTTAGGCCCAGCATGTCATGGTTCCCAAGGTTGGCGGTGACTTTGAAGTCGGGCTCGAGCGACTGCATAAAGGGCTTACTGATGCCCTGCCAGTCATTTGAGATGTCACCGGCGAAGTGGAGCTGGTCAATGTCGAGGGCTTTTAGCGTTTGTCGAAAGACCTGGAGGTCGGCCTCGTTAAAATGATTGCTGTCCATGTGGAAATCAGAGAGGATACCGAGTTTTGTCATGGGGTCATTATAACATAAATTTTGCTGGGAATTTGAAAATGGGCTTGCTTTTTCTTGCGGAGAGATGCTGATAAGAGCAGGTGAAAGGAAGGGCTTTCAAGAGAATGTTACAGGAGAATTTTTGTTTCGTTTACAAAACAAACTGAATATGAAGTTGTCTGATAATACCATAATCCTGAAGACTAGCACTAGTAGAGATGTGCTGAAAAGTCCTGTCATCAGGGCTTTATGAAAAGTAATGAAAACACCCTCTCATATTAAGTTTTTAGATAATTGAGATAATGCTCTAGAAACAGTGAAACAAGCTTGTAAGAGTGTGTTACACCGTTTTATTTTTGTACAAAATAGGCTATACTGTCTAAAGCAAAAAAACTATAAGATAGCTGAAGTATCAAGGCTTTCCAATGCTCCCATTGGGTCGTTTTGTCTTTCAGAGTCAAGCTGTCCTGGTTGATCTGAAAGCTCAAGCGAGTCAACATCACTCAGTATGAGTGAGTCAGCCTCTAACTCATCAAGTGAGAGCCAGTCTAATGACCCTAGCGATTCTGCTTCAAATTCTGAAAGCAGTAGTATTTCAAACTCCATCTCTGAGTCTACGTCAGCTTCTAAGTCTGACAGCGACAGTCGCTCAAACGATGCTAGCTCAAGTGAATCTGCTTCGCTTTCAACTTCAAGCTCGCTTTCAAACTCCATCAGTAAGAGTCAGTCAGCCAGTCAATCCTTGAGCACTAGCGAGTCTAACCGTGACAGCCAGAGCGATTCCGCTTCAAACTCAAGCAGTAGCTCAACATCAAGCAGTCTGAGCGACAGCAAGTCAGCCTCTGAATCAAGCTCGAACTCAGCATCAAGCAGTCTGTCATCATCCTTGAGTAGCTCATTGTCGACGTCTGAGTCATTGTCAAATAATGACAGTCGTAGCCTGTCAGCCTCTACATCGATGAGTGACTCAATGTCAGACATGAACAGTGAGAGTGACTCGGCGAGCCTGTCGACCTCAAGTTCACTGTCCAATAGTGGTTCGGATTCAGTTTCTCGGTCCTTGAGTCAGAGTTTGAGTACTAGTAAGTCGTCTAGCTTGTCTAGTAGTACTTCTACGAGTCTTTCGTTGAGTGGTTCTACAAGTGCTTCTACAAGTCTTTCTACAAGTGAGTCGACAAGCCTCTCATTGAGTGCCTCAAGCAGTCTCTCGACGAGCACCTCGACAAGTCTTTCATTGAGCACATCAATCAGTCTTTCTGAAGCGGATGTCCTGGATAATCACACCCTCCCAGACACAGCTTACGCTAGTAATCAAAACCTCCTCCCAGACACCGGCGAAGAAAGCAACTCAGCCACAGGTCTCGGCCTCTTAGGCATGGCAGGAGCTATCGGACTCCTTCTTGCCAAGAGAAAGAAAAAAGAAGATAAGGAAGGATAAAATTCTTAACTTCTCGTCAAAGCAGTATCATAAAGGACCAAGCCTAGCTTGGCTCTTTTTGTTATAATAAAGACATGACCCTAAAAGAAGAAATCCAAGCTCTCGCCAGCTCCATAGGCATCCAAAAAATCGGCTTCAGTCCAGCTGATGATTTTGAGCATCTGAGGCAGTCGTTGATAGAACAAAAGGAGGCCGGTCACAGCTCGGGTTTTGAGCATCAAAACCTGGATGAACGCCTGCATCCTAAGCTGAGTCTGGAGAATGCCCGGACCATCATCTCTGTCGCTGTAGCCTATCCGAGCAAGATACAAGAGAAGCCCGAAAAGACGGCTTATCGTCGGGGGCAGTTTTCCCGGAGCTCTTGGGGGCTGGACTATCACGAGGTCCTGAATGCTAAGCTCAGACAGCTTGCTGAAGGGATTGAGGAGTTGGCCGGCCACTACGACTATAAGGCCATGGTGGACACAGGTGCCCTGATTGATGTCGCGGTGGCACAGAGGGCGGGCCTCGGTTTTATCGGTAAGAATGGCCTTTTGGTCACGAAAGAATACGGTTCTTACGTCTTTCTGGGCGAGCTGGTGACCAATCTGGACATCGCCCCTGACCAGGCCTTCGACTATGGTTGTGGCGACTGTCGCCGTTGTGTGGACTTTTGCCCGACAGAAGCCCTCTTGGGCGATGGCCGGCTCAATGCCAAGCGTTGTCTGAGCTTTCAGACCCAGGCCAAGGGGGCAATGCCGGAGGAATTTCGAGAGAAAATCAAGACGACAATTTATGGCTGCGACATCTGTCAGATGGTCTGTCCCTATAACAAGGGCATCGACAGCCATTTCACAGCTGAGATGGAGCCTGACCCTGAGTTGGCCCAGCCGGAGTTGTTGCCCCTGCTTGATTTATCTAATAAGCAGTTTAAGGAAAAATTTGGCCAGGTCGCTGGTAGCTGGCGGGGCAAGAACCCCATCCAGCGGAATGCCATCTATGCTCTGGGCAATATCAATGACAAGTCGGCCCTGCCAAGGTTGGCTGAACTGGCTGAGAACGACCCGAGGGACGATATCCGTGAAGCCGCCCAGTGGTCCATCCAGAAAATATTGGCTGGAAAAAAGCCTAGAAATGTGATAAAATAGGGAACTATGGAATTATCAGAAATTAGAAATAAACTGGAGGCTTACTCAGAAAAAGTCGATGATTTTAGAGGCTCACTCGACCTCGACCGGCTTGAAGAAGAGATTGCCCTCTTTGAAAATGATATGGCCCAGCCTGACTTTTGGAATGACCAGGCGGCCGCCCAAAAGGTCATCGATGAATCGAATGTCCTCAAGCAAAAGCATGACAACTTTGTCTCGATGGCGAGTCTTTTAGAGGATAGCCAGGTCATGCTAGAGATGCTCCAAGAGGAGCCTGACGAGGATATGCAGGCCGAGCTGGAAGAGAACGTCGAGCGTCTTGAAAAGGAAATCGAGACCTACGAACTGAATATTCTCCTCAACCAGCCCTATGACCACATGAACGCCATCCTGGAAATCCATCCAGGCTCAGGCGGGACCGAGTCTCAGGATTGGGCCAGCATGCTGATGCGGATGTACACACGCTGGGGCGAGGCCCATGGCTTCAAGGTCGAGATCCTCGACTATCAAGATGGCGATGTGGCCGGTCTCAAGTCCGTGACGATTCGTTTTGTTGGCCACAATGCTTACGGCTTCCTCCGCTCTGAAAAGGGTGTCCATCGCCTGGTCCGTGTGTCGCCATTTGACAGTCAAAATCGCCGTCACACCAGCTTCACCTCGGTCGATGTGATGCCAGAGCTTGACGACACGATTGAAGTCGAAATTTCTAAGAATGACCTCAAGCGGGATGTCTTCCACGCCGGTGGTGCTGGTGGACAGAACGTCAATAAGGTCACGACCGGTGTCCGCTATACCCACATTCCGACCGGCATTGTCGTCCAGTCGACCATCGACCGGACCCAGTATGGTAATGATGCGATTGCATTGAATATGCTGAAATCTAAGCTCATGCAGGTTGAACAGGAGAAGAAGCAGGCCGAAGTCGACGAGCTCCGAGGCGACCAATCCGACATTTCCTGGGGTTCTCAGATTCGCTCCTATGTCTTTATGCCTTATCAGCTCGTGAAGGATACTCGCACCGAGTATGAAACAGGCCAAATCGATAAGGTTATGGATGGGGATTTGGATGGCTTTATTCATGCTTACCTACGTTGGAAAATGTAGACTTGGGAATGGGGCTGAGCTCTGAATGCGACCAAAGGAAGTATTCAGAGCCATCCCCATCCAAGTCTAT
Source organism: Lactococcus termiticola (assembly GCF_003116835.1). Taxonomy (GTDB): domain Bacteria; phylum Bacillota; class Bacilli; order Lactobacillales; family Streptococcaceae; genus Lactococcus; species Lactococcus termiticola. The sequence goes on from NZ_BFFO01000002.1 coordinate 179,328, forward strand.
CGGCGGATAAGGAAAACGTAGTTTTCCTCCTTGTCCATGTAGCTTTAGGCCTGGACCGCCGTTCCCTTCCGGAAATTCTGAAAAATCACTGTGAGGCCGCAAGCGAACGGCCTTGCCGTTCCATTGCTAAATGGCGAGCCCTAGCGGTCTCGCCATTTGCCGTTTTTCACAGCGATTTTTCAGAATTTCCTCCACTGCACTCCTGCCAAACAATTTAGCGTTTTACTAATCATGTTATGTAAAACCTAGGCTTTTGCTTGTTAATAAATGCTTCAAACAGAGAGTTAATTAAAAATTATTACAATAAAATATTATGTAATTTCTTTCTGCCCCAAAACTTCTAAGCGAAACGCAGCGTGTGAAACTCATCGGCAAATTAGTACAAAGACCATGGTTGGCTGATGAGTTTCACCTCGAGCGGAGTGAAGCGACTCAACGGAAAAGTCCCCATCAAAGAAGCTTCACGAATCCCAATAGTACAGAAGCTACCGCTAAGGCAAATCCAACCCCTAGAAAAAACACAAAGAATTTGTTATAATACCAGAGATACGGGATATTTCCCTAATATAGGAAGGTAACAATGAGTATTATTAGCTTAAGTAATGTGACCAAAAAGTACTCTAACGGGACAACAGCCCTCCGCAATATTAACCTGGAGATTGAACCAGGCGAATTTGCCTATATTGTTGGACCGTCAGGTGCTGGTAAGTCAACATTCATCAAACTTCTCTATAGAGAACTTAAAATTGACAGGGGCACTGGCCATGTGGCGAGATATGACCTTGCCAAGCTTAAAAAACGGGACGTGCCAAAGCTTCGCCGCTCTGTCGGCGTCGTCTTTCAGGACTACAAGCTCCTGCCTAAGAAGACCGTCTTTGAAAACATCGCCTACGCCATGGAAGTGGTCGGCAAACGCCCACGCGAAATCAAAAAGCGGGTCAATGAAGTCCTTGACCTGGTTGGCCTCAAGCACAAGATTCGTTCATTCCCAAATGAACTCTCTGGTGGTGAGCAACAACGTGTGGCCATCGCCCGCTCGATTGCCAATGCGCCTAAGGTCTTGATTGCAGACGAACCTACAGGGAATCTGGACCCAGAAAACTCATGGGAAATCATGAACCTTCTGGAAAAGATCAACCTTCAGGGGACGACTGTCCTCATGGCGACCCACAACTCGCAGATCGTGAACACCCTGCGTCACCGGGTCATTGCGATTGAAAACGGCCGTATTGTCCGTGACCAAGTGGAAGGAGATTATGGCTACGATGATTAGAAATTTCTTTAAGCATCTTCTGGAATCTCTGAAGAACCTGCGTCGTAACAGTTGGATGACCGTAGCGGCCGTTTCTTCTGTAATGATCACACTGATTTTGGTCGGTGGCTTCCTGTCGATTATCTTGAACACCCGCCAAATCACAGAAGATATTACCAACAATGTGCGGATTTCTGCCTACATGAATCTGAATGTCCATGACCAGCAGGCTAAACTGCAGGATCCAAAGGACACGCACAAGACGATTGAAAACAAGAACTACCGTAAGATTTACAATGAAATAAAGGGGATTAACCATGTAGAGAAGATTACCTTCTCAAGCAAGGACCAGCAGCTCAAAGACTTGACTGCAGCCCTCGGTGACACCTGGAACCTCTATCAGGGCGATGCCAATCCCCTTTATGATGTCTATGTGGTCGAGGTGGACAAGCCAGCGAACGTGAAGACGGTCGCAGCTGAAATCGCTAAGGTCGCTGGCATTAATAAGGCCGATTACGGCGGAGCAAGCTCGCAAAAGCTCTTTAAGATCAACAACCTGGTGCAGACCTGGGGTTTGGTCATTGCCGTGCTCTTGCTCTTGATTGCGGTCTTCCTGATTTCAAACACCATCCGGATCACCATCATGAGTCGTCAGCGTGAGATTCAAATCATGCGTCTGGTCGGGGCCAAGAATTCTTATATCCGCTGGCCTTTCTTCCTTGAAGGGGCTTGGGTGGGACTCTTGGGTGCGATTATTCCTAGCCTCCTGGTTGCCTGGCTTTATGGTTTGGCCTTTGCCAGCTTTACGCCAGCCCTTCATAGCAGTCATTTGTCGATGATTCATCCGAATAGCTTTATTCCTTTGATTATCGTTATTATGGTTGTCATCGGGGTATTGATTGGTGCCTTTGGTTCGATTTTGTCAATGCGTCGATTCTTGAAAGTATAAAAATAAAAAAAGTTCTCGTTTTCGAGGCTTTTTTTCTATGCATTAAATTGTCCGGGATGAAAATTATCATCTGAAAAATATCAAGCCAAGCAAATTTCGCTCTCTAATATTAAATTTTGACGACAATTCTGAAAGCCTTGTCTTCCTCTATTTAACAGGAAAACACTCGCTTTTTTAGACAAAATGTTATAAAATAGAAACAGATGATTATAATATTCAATAAACCCTTTAATGTTCTGACGAAGTTCACAGATGAAGAAGGACGGGCGACCCTGAAGGACTATATTGACATTCCGAATGTCTATGCGGCAGGGCGTCTGGATAAGGATAGTGAGGGCCTGCTCTTGCTGACGGATGATGGCCGGCTTAACCACCGCTTGACTGACCCTAAATCAAAATCATATAAGACCTATGTCGTACAGGTCGAAGGCGAGATGACGGAAAAGGCTGTACAACAACTGCAAGCCGGTGTCATCCTCAAGGATGGCAAGACCCTTCCTGCCAGGGCTAGGCTCATCGCTGAGCCCGACTGGCTCTGGGAGCGGACCCCTCCAATTAGAGAACGCAAGAACATTCCGACCAGCTGGTTGGAGCTTCAAATTAAAGAAGGTAAAAACCGCCAAGTCAGAAGAATGACGGCTGCTGTCGGCTTTCCGACCCTGAGGCTCATCCGGACCGGGATTGGCAACTATAGACTAGACGGGCTTAAGCCCGGCCACTACAAGCTTTTGAAATAACGAATATGGATAGGATAAGGACGAGTCCCTATGCTAGATAAGAAAAAAAGAAAATATCGCAAACTCCTCAAGGCTGTGCGGGCACTGGCTCCTAAGTATCTGGATATGACGGATGCTGAGCTCCAGATGCAGACTCAGCTTTTTCGTGAGCGGCTGGATAACGGCGAGAGCCTAGAGAAGCTCCTGCCTGAGGCCTATGCGGTCTGTATTGAGGCTGACAAGCGGGTGCTGGGGCTGGACCCTTATGATGTCCAAGTCCTGGCCGGGATTGCCCTCTTTTTCGGGACTATCACTGAGATGAAGACTGGAGAAGGTAAGACGCTGACGGCGACCATGCCGACTTATCTCCGTGGCCTGGCAGGTCCCGGTAATTTTGTCGTGACCTCAAACGAATACCTGGCCTGGCGGGATGCGGAGAATGTCGGGAAGGTCTATCGCTTCCTTGGCCTCTCTGTCGCTGTCGGTGCCCAGAAATCCGACTTTGACCAGGACATTGACAAGAAAGAAGCCTACAACTCTGACATTGTCTATACGACGCACTCAGCCCTGGGCTTTGACTATCTGCTGGATAACTTGGCTGTGACCAAGGAGAAGCAGTACCTGCACCCCTTCAAGTTTGTCTTGATTGATGAGGTCGATTCAATCCTGCTTGACATGGCTCAGACACCCCTGATTATCTCAGGGGCTCCCAAGCTCCAGTCCAATCTTTCTAAGCTAGCTGATAAATTTATCAAGAGTCTTGTCGAAGACGAAGAATACGAGCTCTCAGAAGACAAAAAGCTGGTCTGGTTCCTGGAAGACGGAATTGCCAAGGCTGAGGACTACTTCAGTGTCAAGGACATCCTCTCTGAGGAAAACGCTCCCTTGTACCGTCGGCTGGTCCTGGCCCTCAAGGCCAACCATGTCCACCGGGCCAATCGAGACTATGTGGTCTATAATGGCGAGATTCTTCTCCTTGACGAAATGAACGGTCGGAAGTTAGAGGGGACCAAGCTCCAAGGCGGGATGCACCAGGCCCTCGAAGCTAAAGAAGGACTGGACATCACAGAAGAGACCCGCTCCATGGGTTCTGTAACCTATCAGAACCTCTTTAAGATGTTTGAGGTTCTCTCTGGGATGACAGGGACGGCGATGACCGATGCCGACGAGCTTCGGGACACCTATGATGTCGACGTTATGGCCATGCCGACCCACCGGCCAATCTTGCGGAAAGACCACGATGAAAAGGTCTTTGCCCACCATAAGATGAAAATCCTGGACAGTCTTGACCTGGTCAAGGCCATTCGTGAGACAGAACGCCCTATCTTGATTGCGACGGGTTCTGTCTCTAAGTCCTATCTCTACTCCATGCTCCTTTTGGACCACCGGATTCCACATAGCCTACTCAACGCCTCAACGGCTTCAAAAGAAGCCCAGATTGTCGAAGAGGCCGGAAAACGTGGTGCTGTGACAGTTGCGACTGCCATGGCAGGACGTGGGACCGATATCAAGCTGGATGACTTTAGCCGGGAGCACGGCGGTCTCGTCGTTATCGGTACAGAAAACATGACCTCAGAGCGGATTGACAATCAGCTCCGCGGCCGGTCTGGCCGTCAAGGCGAGCCTGGGGATTCTTATTTCTTCTCGAGTCTTGAAGACCAGATTGTTGTCGAAAACGCCCCTGACTGGGTTCGCAAGTACCGCAAGAAGCTGGAAAGCGACAGCAAGTACCAGGACAGAGAAGAACACCTGACCCGGCCGAAATATGCCCGACTTGTCAAAAAGTCTCAAAAGAACAAGAAGAACCAAGACGTCCAAAGTCGTAAGGAAACCCTCGACTATGACGATATTACCAGCGTCCTGAGGAATCGGATTTATGACGCCCGAAACATGATCATGGAGGCGGATTCTCAGACCCTCGAGTTTCTCATCATTGACAGTGTCAACCATGCGGTGACCGACCTGGCCTCTAAAAAAGAAGGGCTCACTGGCCGTGATTTCAATGCTTTTGTGACTAACAACATCGACTATGGCTATAAGGATAGCCCTTATGCCATGGACGAGAAATTGCCGAAGAAGGCCTTTGGTGAACAGCTCTTTAAGCTGGTCGAAGAAAAATCTGTCGAGGTTTTGGCCAATCTTCAAGGCCAAGAACAAATTGACTACTACCGGCGTGTGGTGATTCTCAGGGCCATTGATAGCCTCTGGATCGACCTGGCCGACGGTCTGGTCCAGCTCAAGTCCATCGTGTCAAACCGGACCTGGGCCCAGCACCAGCCTTTGTATGAGTTCCAGAAAGAAGCCGAACGCTATTTCTACGAGACTCGTGAAAAACTCCGTGTTGACATCATGCGGAACTACCTGCTGTCAGAACTCTTTAGAAATCCTGACGGCTCAGTTGATGTCGAATACCCTTAAAGCACTAGAATTGGAGAAAAGATGAGAGACTACTATCACGTCATCCGAAGGATTGCATGGACGCTGTTTTTTGTCATGCTGATGATTATTGGTACGCATCTAAGAATCCCAGCCCTACACGAGACACAACAGCCGGCATCGACCTTTTTACAGATCTTCTCGAATTTATCAGCCGGAAATGTCAAGGTCTTGAACCTCTTTTCACTCGGCCTTGGCCCTTATATGATTTCACTCATCTTTTGGTCAACCCTGAGCATGATGGAAATCGACTGGGTGACCAATCTCTCTAAGCGTGAGCAAGGCTTTATCATACGGGGACTGACCCTCTTTATCGCCTTCTTTCAGGCCTATGCGACCGTGACCCACTTTGGGACAGGGATTGACTTTTCAGCCTTTCCTGGCTTTAGTAAAATTCAAGTCGAGATGGGCTTGATTCTGGTCCTTGTCGCAGGTGCCATGCTGGTCAGCTTCTTGGCCGACATGAACCTGAAAAAAGGCATCGGTAAGCAGATGATGCTCATCATGCCAGGCTTGCTCCTGAATACGCCCTCCCTCTTAACTTCAGGCCAGACCGGAGCCCATGCCTTCTTTAACACACGGACGGGTATGATTGTGGCGATCATCGTGACCCTTGTCTTTATCTATATTGCGACCTTCCTTTATCGCTCTGAGTTGCGGATTGATGTTCAGCAGACAAGCCTCGATGTGGACTTTAAGTCCTCTTACATTCCCATCAAGGTCCTGCCGGCCGGAGCCATGCCCTTTATGTTTGTCGTGACGATTTTCTCGCTGCCACAACTCTTGGTCTTGATTCCTGCCTTGCAGAATACGAAGTTCCTTTACTGGACCCTGCAAATCTTTACCTACTCTACTATTCCGGGGATCATCGCCTACGGCGTGATTGCGACCCTCTTGACTTGGGGCTTTGCCCAGGTCAATGTCCGGGTCTTTAAGATTGCCAAGTCTCTGCGTGAGTCTGGCGACTATATCTTGGACGTCCTGCCTGGGATTGAGACGGAGAGATACTTGAAACGCAAGCTCAATCATCTGATTGTCTTCAGTTCACTCTTTATGATTGTAATTTCTTCGATTCCCATGCTGATTGGCCTGAAAATCCAGGGTGTGTCTAATTTGGCCTTCTACTTTGGTTCGATTTTCATGGCGATTCTCATGATTGACAACATCCGAGAAGAAGTGAAATTCCTGACAGCAAAACCTCACTACAAGCTCTTTTAAGGGGAAAATATGATTTATTTAATGGCGGACTGGAAGGCTGACACCCAGCTGGATACCGACCGCATCTACCATCTGAGCCAGTTTTTTACAGAAGAAAAGCTGGACCACCAGCTGGTCTTGTCGGGCCATGTCCCAAACCTGCTCTATAAACTCAATGAATACGGCTACCACCAGGATAATCTCATCCGGGTCTTTGACCTGCTCCAGGGTGTAGAGCGACTGAGCGGCCACCCGCTCACGATTGATGAGCTTGACATTCCGAGTGAATACGACCGGATTTACAGCCCTTTTGGGGTCATGCTCTGGCATGATGACCGGATGGTCGGCTATGTTATTTTTGATGACTATGGCTTTCCGACCCGGGTCATGTTTTACAAGGAAGACGGGGCTCGGGAGGAGCATACCTATGACTCTCGGGGCTTCTTGTCCAGCATATTTTATGTGAACTCTGGCAATGTCCTGGTCCAGCGTGATTATTTTGATGAATTTGGCAGACTCCGGATTCATGTCGATGACACAGGCTTTTATCTGGACGGCCTTGAGTTTCCGTCACAAGAAGCGGCGGTCTCTATGATGCTCCAGGCCCAGCTGGCCGATGGCGAAGATGAAAATGTCTTGATTTCTCTTTCAGATGAAACCACGCTCGAAGAAATCAAGAAGCTGGTCGAGGCCTCTAAGGTCAAGGTCATCAGTATTCTTTCAGATAAAGAACAGGTCCACAAGGTCCTCAAACACAAAGACGTGGAAATGGTCATTGACAGCCGGGTTGACCAGTTGCCTGAGGCACTCGAAGCCGGCCACTACATCCCTATCTTTTATCCAGAGCTTGAGCTCGGTCAAAGTAGTGAGGCCCCTAAGCTTGAAATCTATGCTCATTTTAGCAAGATGGAGCGGGAAGAATTTAAGCAGTTGAACATGCTGATTCAAAAGTCTTCTGCTAAAGAGGACATTGCCCTCTTTGTCGAGCTGGAAGATCCATCTCAGCTTGACCGGGTAGAACTCATGAAGCGGGAAATCATCGAGACCCACTTTGATGTGGACATGGACTCCGATGCCTACAAGAAGACTGAAAAATATATTGTCAGCAAGCTCGCTAAGAAGCTCTTTAACAGCGACCTTGAAGCCGTTAAGCCCCTCAAGGAGACCGCGCAATGGCCAAGACTCGTCGGTGCGGTCGAAGCTGGCCTCAGAATCAACTTTGCTGACAAGAACGGCTTAGGCATTCTCGAGTCTAAACTCGACCAGGTCCGCCTTTATCTGGACCTGAGCGACCACTACCAGATCTACCGCCATGCCCAGGTGGTCTCAGCAGGTGTACCGCTGATCAGTCGCCACAAGAGCGACTATATCAGGCAGGGCAAGAACGGCATCATGTTGCCTGAGTCAGACTTGAAGCTCGAAGAAGCGATTGACCACTACCTCGTCAACCTCAAGCAATGGAATGAGGCCCTAGTCGAAGCAGTCGACCTGATTGAAGCCCATCATCCAAAAGACATCATCAAGAAATGGAAGGAGTTGATCAACAATGGCGAAAAATAAAATCATCCAATTTGGTGGCCTAGCCGTGCCATTGTCAGATCAAATCCTTGAGAAATTTGACTATGTCCATGTCGAGGGCAACTACGACTTATACAGTGACGAAGAAAAGCTCAAGCTCTTCCAGGACGGTGTCTTTAACCGGCGGGCCAACCGGAACCTCTATATCTTTGGCCGGGATGCCGTGCTTTTGCAGAACTTCCCAGGCCTGCTTGAACAATTTCCGCCCTTCCAGCTCTTCTATGATGAGGGGGCTGAGATTGATCCGAGTCAAAAGAAGATTCTCGATATCAAGAAGGCAGAGCCTTTTGACCCTGAAGCTGAATCCCAGGAGGCCTTATACGCTAAAATCAACGACCTCTCGATTGAGCAGATTGGTTACAACATCGAGATGGACTTTATCCGGGTCAATCCGAGCTTCAAGGGCGACGTGACCCGGATGGGGAACGTCTTCATGGAGTTAGACGGCGACTTTGGCGATGACTACAAGCAACTTCTTAGCTGGAAGATGCACCCTTATGGGATCGAAGCCCATGGCCGAGTGAACTTCATCCCCGAGTGGCGAATCGATAGCGAGGGTGTCGAAATCGAATTCCGGATTTTCTATATCGACTTTAATACCGGTCAGACGACTAAAATTATCACAGGCAAGCCTGAAGACTTTGCTAGCGAAGACATTATCCTGGTCAATGAATCAGATACTGGCCAGCACATCGCGACCAGCCTCTATGCCAAAGGAAAGGGCAAGTTCAGAGTCGGCAATGTCCACTTTAGAAATGCCTTTTCTGACAAGTCTGCCTTAATGAAGGGCGGTCAGCGTTTCCAGGACAAGGACAGACTGAATCAGGAAATTTTCCATCTCTTTAATCCTGGTGATATGAAACCACCGCTCGCCGTCTACTTTTCAGGTTACCGGCCTGCCGAAGGTTTTGAAGGACGGGGGATGATGAACCGGATGGGCTGTCCTTATCTGCTCATCAGTGACCCACGCTTAGAGGGGGGAGATTTCTACATGGGCTCTGAGAGCCTGGAGAAAGAGCTGGTCGATGTCATCCAGGAACACCTGGACTTCCTCGGCTTTGAGCGCAGAGACCTGATTCTCTCAGGAATTTCTATGGGGACCTTTGCGGCCTTATATTATGCTGCTGACCTCCAGCCTAGCTCAGTCATTGTCGGGAAGCCACTGGTCAATGTCGGCGACATTGCCATGAATGAACGAATCGACCGGCCAGAGCTCTGGGGGACGAGTCTGGACATGGTCATGGACCATACGGGCGAAGCGACTGTTGCCGGTGCCAAACGTCTCAACCAGCGTTTCTGGGATAAATTTGACAAGGGTGACTTTAATCGGACCACTTTTGCGGCTGCTTATATGATTCACGACGACTATGACCAGAAGGCCTTTCCTATGATAGAAAAGAGTCTGGCTAAGAATAATCCCCAGTCCCGGGTCCTTCAAAAAGGCTTTATCGGCCGACATAATGACAATACACCAGGGGTCACCGAGTGGTTTCGTAAGCAATACCGCAACATCCTTTGGGAGGAATACGGCCGGCGGGTACGCTTTTAATCGCTAAACACAGAAAGGAAGAAGATGTCAGTTTGGATCATCAAATGGGGCGAGAGCTTCTCAGAGAGCTATGCCTTTGGGGCCAAGGTCAAAAAGGAGCCCAATAGTGTGTATTACTCGGCTTCAATGATGCCTGTCGCCTCAAAAATCAGGACCTGGAAGGCCATCGGGAGCTTTGCTGTCGACCGGACCTCGCCTGCTCTCCCCCTCCTGCTCGCTGGCGAGGAGTACCATATTAAGGCCTTGCTCGAAGCCGATGATAATGCCTCTTTCGAGCTGCGGGTCGACTGCTATGACCGCTTTGGAAATTTGATTGAAATGTTTTCAAATGACGGTCTAGAGCTGACCTTTACCTATCCGAATGAGACGGTCAACTACGAGGTCGCCCTGGTCAATAAACGCCACAAATACCTCTACTTTAACTACCTGCTCATCTCAGACAAGGAAAATATCGATGCCGTCAAGCTCGGCCCATCTGCTGGCCTGCTCAAGGCTGACGACGAGCCGACCTACACGATTGACTATCTCTGGCGACAGACCAATATCGTCAAACGGCCGACGGGCCTTGGCCTCATGGTCCAGCCAGACATCAAGAGTCTGGTCTCTGGCCTTGAACTCATGAGTGAGGTCATTCAAAAGGATGCGGCAGAGAGCGAGACAGGGGCCAAGAAACTCAGAATTCTCAAGGGCATCAACTTTGAGAAGCTGCCTGAGGCCTTCCATCTTATCCCGACATTACTTGAGAAAATCAATCCCGGCCTTGAGCTTGACACCGACATTATTCCAGATAATCTCTCAAGTCTAGGGAATATCCTAAAAGCCTATACAGATAGAAATAAGGAGCATGCATAATATGAATTTTTTCATTAACAGAGCCATGGGGATTGGGAACTCAGGCGTTGAACACGCTCAGTTTTATCGGGCAGAACTCTTCGACATGGAGGGCCTGCCCTACAAGTACCTCTTTACCGAGCTCGTCAAAGAACTGCCTGAGGCCATGGCCCACTGGAACATCCGTCCAGAGCAGGTCATCAACCTCTACGAATTTTTCACTTTCGGTAAGAAAGTAGCGACAGAAGGGGCTCCCCGCAAGAACAAACGGGAAGACAAGACCTTCATCGACGGGGCCAATACCCACCGGATCGTCCAGACCCTGACCTCTACAGGCATGCTGGTCCGTGAACACATCGAAAAGTCGCCAAATCCAAAGACACCAGGGACCCTCCTTGTTTCACGTTATAAAATCGAAATCTTTAATGCTGAAACGATGGAACGCAAGCTCATGCTCAATGAATTTGCCCATCCTAGTCGCGGTCGTATTCTGGAAAACATCCATATCTATGACTTTGAAGGCCAAGACCTCTTTTTCCGCAACGAGGTCACCTTCCAGCGTTTCTTCTTTGAGACCCTGACGAAAATCTTTGAAGGCAAGAACACCTTCATCATGGACCGGGGCGAAGAGTCTGAAGCGGCCTTCTTTGGCAATGAGCACATCGACTTCAATCTGATTGAAATCATCCACGCTGACCACCTGGGCGACCGGGATGAGCCAACGGCTCCGCTTTGGAACAACTACTATGAGTACCTCCTGACCCACGTTGACCAGGCAGACCGGATTGTCGTCTCTACTGAGCTCCAACGCCAGGACTTCCTCCTTGACTTCCCAGGCATGGAAGACAAGTTTGTGACCATTCCAGTCGGTGGGATTTCTGAGACAAACATGGTCCCAGTCGATCCAGAGACCACGCCAAAACGTGCCCGTCGCTTCATGACCGCTTCTCGGTTGGCTGGTGAAAAGCACATTGACCAGGCAGTCAAGGCGGTCTCAAGGCTTCATGACCTCTATCCTGACATCACTTTTGACATTTATGGACAAGGTGGTGAAGACCAAAAAATTCGTGAGACCATCGAAGAATGCAAGGCTCAAGACTACATCAAGCTCATGGGCCACTCAAACAATCTTGCTGAAGACTACAAGAAGTACGATGCCTTCATCTCAGCTTCTTATTCAGAAGGTTTTGGCCTGACCTACATCGAAGCCCTGAATGCAGGTCTTCCTGTCGTGACCTTCAAGGCGCGTTTCGGTGCCATGGAGCTGGTCAAAGACGGTATTAATGGCTACCTCCGAGATTTTAAGCGTGACGATGAAGAATATTCTATCGAAGAATTGACCAAGGGGATTCAGATGATGATGGAGCAGGATTATCCAAGCTTCAAGAAGGCGACAATTGCCTCTGTTAAGGACTTCCATAACCCTATTATTGCTAAGAAATGGAGTAAATTGATCAATGAATTATGAACTCGTAACCCTGATTCGCCCGGGCGACGCCGTCTGGGACAACGCGAAGAAACGCCTCCAAGCAGACAAGGGCGAGGTCATTTCTATCCTGCCTAGTCCAGATTTTGCAAAGATTCTCAAGAATGAAGACGTCAAAGGCGTCAACCTCTTTGACGAAAAGACTGGCCGGACCACTGACCTGAACAACTTCATGTTCTTCAACCAGGCTCCCGTCCCTAGTAATTCTGAAATCTTCATGAATGGCGACTGGACGATTTCTGTCATCAACAACGGCGACGAAATTGGAAATGTCGAGCTCTATCCCAACACCCGTCGCTTCGTCAAAAACGTCAGCTACAAGCGGATGAATGGCGACACTGACTACATCCAAGAATACGCCATTGACGGCAAGCTCTTTAGCGAGATTTTCTACTTTAATAACAAGCCACAGGAAATCCATTTCTACAGCGACGAGAAGGTCCCACGCATCAGTTATTACTTCTACGAAGGCAATCTGGACTATGTGACCCTCAACGACGAAAAGGGCGAAATGGGCAAGGGCTTCAAGAGCCTGGACGAAATGCTCGGCTTCCTGCTTTCTGAAAAGTTGACCGCTGATGATACTGTGACTGTGACCTACATGGGGATGGAAATCAATGTCCTGAGTCAGGCCAAGAGTCATAACCAGCTCTATCTGGAAGAATCGCCTCTGACAGAGGAGGGCCAGGTCAAGGGTAATTTACAGCTGATTTTGGATGACAATATTCCCTACATTCATGAAGTCTTCATGAGTCAGGAGCACTATCTCCTCCTCGTAGAGAAGGGCGTTTCTACTAAGAAAGTCCGACTTATTGACTAAGTAAGAAAGGAGCGATTCATGGCAGAAGAAGCTCAAAAAAATCAAGAGCAGGCGGAGACTGAAGAAGCTTCCAACCAGAGCCAGCTTGGTGCCGTCGTCGAGAAGATGTTTCAAGACGAAAGCGACCGGATCGTCAATGAAGAAGATCCAGACGCCAAGCGGGGCAAGCGGACGACGATTATCATCGGGCTGATCATGGCCCTGATCGTCCTGCTCACACTCATCTATAGAATTATTTAAGGGAGGACCAAGTCGATGAGACGTTGGGTCATTAATATCGTCCAGGGCGAAAGCCGGGACGCCGTAACCAAACCAAAAGCAGATGTGGCAGATATTGCCGAAGGCATGGGCTATCAAAAGGTCAATGTGAACATGCAATACATGGGCAACTTTTCTGATGAAGGGTTGGCTTCCCTGATTGCAGGGATGACACAGCTGGTCAGAGAAGACGATGTCTTCCTCTATCAGTTTCCGACCTTGCTCGGCTTCCGCTTTGATGAAGCCTTTGTCAGTCATGTCAAAGCCAAAGGTGCCAAGGTCATCGTCCTCATGCATGACTCTGAGTGGCTCCGCGGCTTCTATCCCGAGGAAAACACCTTCCTCAATGGGGTCGATGCCGTCATTGGCCACTGGCACAAGATGAACGAGTCACTCCGTGAATACGGCGTGACCACACCTATCATTGACAAGGCCCTCTTTGACTATGTCCAGGAAAAGGATTTCCCGCTTACGGACAATATCTCAAAGAAGGTGGTTGTCGCAGGAAATCTTGACAAGTCGATCTTCGTCGAAGAATGGGGCGACGACATGCCTGAGCTCCACGCCTACGGCAATAAGCAGCTTTTGAACTTCGGGAGCCAATGTCACTACCACGGTAGTTTCCAGGCTCAAGAGCTCTTAGAAGAGCTCCCTAAGGATGCCTTTGGAATTTCATGGGATGACAACCTGCCTGGCGGTGGGGATTATCAGCGTTACAGCCGTTATAACTCACCCCACAAGCTGGCCCTCTATCTGGGCCTTGGGCTGCCCGTCATTGTTTGGAAGGAAGCCGGTATTGCCAGCTATGTCGTTGAGCAGGGGCTGGGCTTTGCCATTGACCACCCGAGAGACATTGCAGAGCGCTTTAATACCATGACAGAAGAAGAACTCAGTAATTATAAGCGACGGGCCAATCAAGCGGCTCGGGCGATTCGGGCAGGCTTCTTTACCCGGCGTGCGATTATGCAGGCTGAGGATCTGATTTATCCGGTATAGACTGTATGAAAAAAAGCGATTTTGATGAATCGCTTTTTTTCTGTTGTTTTTTTCTCACTATGAAAAAGTCAGTTGAAATAAAAGTCATTAATAATATTACCCCTAAACTTTAGCGGTCAATTCAACAAAGCCTTACTAGCGGAGTTTTCTACCTTTTCATCATCTCTCAAATTAACAAAATGTAACATTCAAAACTTTCGTGAATCTTATCTTATTTTGCTACACAATATCCAAAAGTGTCCTAAAGTTATCTATATATAGCTTTGGTTGTTAAGTGACTAAGTTTACAAAAGAAAGTCAAAATGATATAATCGATATATCTGTTGATAATTGTAAAGTGTACGCATTTTAGCTTTATCCTAGAAAATTTTTACTCGAGGAAAAAATGATGAACAACTCCCACTCTAATAGAAAGAATAAGCTGGCCAAGGCGGACATGAAGCTCCACTACCGGATGTACAAGGCGAAGAAACGCTGGATGTATGCGGCAATTGGGACAGTGTCTGCATCGATTGGCGGGGCTGCAGCGGTGGACGCTGCGGTCTCTGCGCTGGCCGATACGACCAATGTGGACGGCTCTGGTGGGACGACGATCCCGGCTGGCGATGGTACGGCTGTGCCGATGCCTTTTTCGTATTATTCAGGTGCTTTACAGCCTGGGCAAACCTCTGATACATTAAACCACAGCTACACGAACGAGTTCTCAAACCATTCAAACTGGACCTTCTATGGGAAGGGCAACGCTTACGATGGTGCTTGGCAAGGCTCAGGGACTGGTGGCTGGTTTAACCTGCAAGATGGTAGTCAAGGAAGTACAGCTGCTTGGAATGTCTTCAATCAAGCATTGGATTTGTCTCAACCTTTTAGCTTTGGTGGTGGGATTAAAACCAAAGTAGGTGGATTATTGACAGATGCCAGAAAAGCAGGAGATTCCCTCGGTGTCATTTTGACACCTGTCACAGGCTCTGACTTTCAAAACGCACGCACACATGGATATTTAGGTATTGGGGGACTTCCCAATACTGTTTTTTTGGGGCGTGATTTCTACTATAATAGTGAGTTAGGTGATAATTCAACAGGCCAAGGAGGTGGAGGTTCTCAGCAGGTTCGTATTGCTACGACTAATGCTAATGGGGACCTGTTACCATCTGGTTCGAGTAAGATTGGCGTCAATCCAGTAAGTGACCTTGCGATGTACTCCGGTGGGGATTCCTTGACTGTCACTTGGAAGCCTAGCACAGTCAGTGATGATGGTACTACAGTCAAAGGTACTCTTCAGTTAGACATCAGTAATCCTAATGGTGCACCGACAATAATCTACCCTGATATTGTACTTCCTAGGACCATGTCAGTTGGTTTTGGGTCATCGACGGGAGATTACTATTCGGAAATGACGGGCAATATTGGCACGGTTACAGCTACCAAGGGTACCGCTCCAGTCAAAGTTAACTACTACAAAAAGAATGCTGATGGCACGGAAACAGACCTTGCCTTAGCAGCTTCATCAACGATTACCGCCAATGTCGGCGATACGATTGGTGTTGTGAATGGGACGACGGCAAATTCAGCCGATGACTATGATTTTTCTGCACCAGGGATTACAGGCTATGATCTAAGTTCGATTGGCCCCTCTGTCAAGGTAGAAAACTATGATATGACGACGGGCGATCCGAAATCTATTGATGTCTACTATACGCCTAAGACTGTGAATGGGACAGTTCGCTACTTCTGGGATCCAAAAACACCAGGGCAGGGGAATAGTCCTGGTAAACCCGTTCCCAGCTTGCCCGGCTCGCAGACCCTGACTGCTAATTACGATGATCCCTTCTCATTCACGCCTTCTATTCCAGCAGGTTATCATATTTCACAAGTTGCAGACAGCCAAGGCAACACTTATAACAGCCTTGATGAAGCCTTTGCAGCACATCCAACCTATACAAATAGCAATGACTTCACGATTTACCTGCTTGCGAATACGGGTCAATATATTTTTACCACGCATGACCTGACCAGCGGAGAAGCTTCTAGTACTACCGCGTCTGGATTGGTCGGGGAAGCCCTTCCTTTAGATTCTTGGGAGAGCACCAAAACAGATGCTAATGGCCAGGTTTATAACGCCGTGGTCACGGTTACTAGGGCAGATGGGACACCCATCACTTACGGTGGTGTAGATACTCCAGCGGGCTTCAACAATACCTCAGACTATTACTATGAAGATGGCACGGTAACTTTTGACCTGACTTATGTCCCTGACACAGTGAGCTCGCTCTCACTGTCGACCAGCACGAGTGCATCGCTCTCTGAGTCATATTCAGCCTCAAGCTCCGTCTCTACGTCGTATTCAGAGGGCTGGAGTAAATCTGCCTCTGACTCAACATCGCTGAGCAGCTCAGACAGTGCTTCGCTGTCAGGCTCATACAGCCTTAGCTCATCGCTGTCTAGCTCGACCTCTGGCTCTATTTCGACATCACTCAGCCGGAGCAATTCTACGAGCTCAAGCAACTCTGAAAATAGCTCGAACTCTTCATCACTGAGTGCATCGCTTTCTATTGATAACAGTGTCTCTAAGAGCCAAAGTCTAAGTGCCAGCATCTCTGAGTCAAGAAGTGACTCTAGATCACTGAGCACGTCGCTTTCAAATTCACGCTCATTGTCATTGATTGTCAGCGATTCTGAGTCGAAGTCTGACTCATTGTCAGCTTCACGCTCATTGTCAGCGAGCCTATCAAACTCAGTCTCTAAATCTGGCAGTATCAGTATCAGCAAGAGTAATTCAGCTTCAAGCTCACTGTCTAGCTCACTCAGTAAGAGCGAGTCAATCAGCGACAGCAAGTCCAACAGCTCAAGCGACTCTGCCTCTGTCTCAAGCTCGCTCTCTGCTAGCTTGTCTGAGAATCCAAGCGACACCGGCTCTGAGTCAGCCAGCCGTTCTAAGTCAGAGTCTGAATCTGCCTCTAAGTCAGCTTCAGAGTCTGCGAGTCTCTCTCAATCTGAGAGCGAGTCTGAGTCAGCTAGCAAGTCTGGTTCAGCTTCAAGCTCACTGAGCGAGAGCCTGTCTGAAGACCAGAGCACATCAAACTCAGCCTCTGAGTCTATCTCTACATCAGAGTCAAATTCATCAAGTAAGTCTGAATCTCTGAGCAGCTCTAAGTCTGACAGCCTGTCACAGTCTAGCTCCGAAAGCATTTCAAACAGTCTTTCACAAAGTCAGTCTGACTCTGCGAGCAGCTCTGAGTCCAGCTCACAGTCGTCTAGTCTGAGCGATTCGCTGACTAGCTCTGTCTCAAACTCAGCTTCATCATCATTGTCTGCTAGTCTTTCAGCCTCAAGCAGTCTGTCTGCCAGCCTTTCTCAAAGTCTGTCAGCTTCAAGCTCTAAGTCAGACTCGATTTCTCGCTCCGGCTCACTGAGCACCTCTGTCTCAAACTCTATCTCTAGCAGTCTTTCAGACAATAACAGTAAGTCAGTCTCAGCCAGCCTGTCACAGTCTTCAAGCCTGTCAAATAATCCAAGCTTGAACCCAAGTCAGTCGACCTCTATCTCAAATTCTGGGAGCTCATCTGACTCAAATTCGATTTCTGAAAGTACTTCAGTAAGTCAGTCAGCCAGCGAAAGTAAGTCAGGCCAAGAGTCAAGCTCAAACTCAGCTTCAAACTCTGAGAGCTCAAGTCTTTCAAGATCCCGCTCAGCTTCTGAGTCAGCGTCGATTTCACAAAGCAATAGTAAATCCAACGAAGACAGCGCAAGCGAGTCAGCCTCACGCTCTGAGTCTAGCTCAATGTCTAACTCACTGAGTCTGAGTGAGTCATTCTCTGGCTCTAAGAGCGAAAGCAATTCCAACTCATCTAGCCTGTCAGGTTCTAGCTCTGACTCTGAAAGTAGCAGTCTTTCCCGCAGTCTGGGTGAGAGCGAGTCAGTCTCAAACTCAAGCTCTGAGTCTGATTCTCGCTCTGAGTCAAACTCAGGCTCAGCTTCTGAGTCTCTGTCAGAATCTGAGTCGAATGTCGATAGTCAAAGTCTGTCTGCCTCTACGTCTGAATCTAGCTCTGAGTCAAGCTCCTTATCTGAGTCTAACTCTGTAAGTAATAGTGAGTCTAACTCTGAGTCAAATTCTGAGAGCAGGTCTAACTCGGCTTCCTTATCAGAGTCGATTTCTGAAAGCCGGTCATTGTCTGCCTCTAACTCTGGGTCAGGCTCGATATCAAGCAGTTTGAGTAACTCAATCAGTATGAGCGAGTCTGAGTCTAGCTCTAAGTCACACTCAGTCAGTGCTAGTCTTTCTGAGAGCAACAGTGCTTCTAAGAGTGCTTCCCTTAGCAATAGCAATTCCCTCTCAGATGAAAAATCTGAATCGATGAGCGAATCTAGCTCAAATTCAGCTTCTATTTCTGAAAGTAACAGTCTTTCTAAGTCTGCCTCTAAGAGCGAGTCAATCTCTGATAGTGCCTCTAACTCTGTGTCTAAGAGTGAAAGTACTAGCTTGAGTAAGAGCGAGTCAGTCTCTGCCTCTGAGTCTAAGTCTGAGTCAACTTCAGCTTCTATGAGTGCTTCGATGAGCGAAAGCCTGTCTGACAGCGAAAGTAACTCTGCTTCAAACAGTGCTTCACTGTCTGCAAGCCTCTCTGACAATCCAAGCGACACCGGCTCTGAGTCGGCGAGTCGCTCTGACAGTGCGTCTGTCTCTAACTCTCAGTCAGTCTCTGAGTCAGCCAGCCTGTCTTCTAGCGAGTCCGTTTCAAATTCTGAGTCAGCAAGCAATTCTGCCAGCACGTCTAAGAGCGACAGCCTGTCTGAAGACCAAAGCGAATCAAGCTCAGTCAGCCAGTCTACCAGTGCGTCTGAGTCTGGGCGTGAGTCTGAGTCACTGTCTAGCTCTGAGTCTATGAGTAAGAGTGAGTCAAGCTCTAACTCTTCAAGCCTGTCAGCTTCTATCTCTAAGAGTGAATCTGAATCCGGCCTTGACAGCAATTCATTGAGTAGCAGCCAGTCTGTCAGCAACTCTGAGTCTAACTCAGCCTCTAAGTCTGCTTCTATCAGCCTTTCCAGGTCAAACAGCCTGAGCGACAAGACTTCTAAGAGCCTGTCGATGAGTCAGTCTACTTCAGAATCTGATTCTAACAGTACTTCGATCAGCAAGTCAGTTTCACTTTCTACAAGTGAAAGCCTGTCTGACGTGAACAGCTCAAGTCTATCAGCTTCAATTTCTAAGAGCAATAGCCAGAGCGATTCGACAAGTTTGAATCCTAGCGAGTCGAACTCTGTGAGTAAGTCTGAAAGCTCTAGCGAGTCTAACTCACTGAGCCTGAGTGAGTCAGCTTCTAACTCAGCTAGCGAAAGTGAATCTAACAATGCTAGCGACTCTATTTCTAACTCTAAGAGCGATTCGACTTCAAGCTCAGTTTCCGAGTCAGCGTCTATCTCTAATTCTGAAAGTAAGAGTCTTTCTAATGAAGAAAGCGAGTCAAACTCTGCGTCAAACTCTGTTTCAAGTTCTGAATCAAGTTCACTCAGTGAAAGCAATTCTGTTTCAAAGTCTGAAAGCAACAGCGCGTCTAATCGTGAAAGCGAAAGTAACTCAATTTCTAACTCAGGAAGCAGTAGTGAGTCTTCAAGCCTGAGCGATAGCACTTCTGTCAGCGCGTCTGAGTCAAATTCCGCATCAACAAGCGAATCAAACTCAATGAGTAGCTCTAAATCAGATTCTAGCTCAATCTCAGAAGACAACAGCCGGTCACTGTCAGCTTCTGAGTCTATGAGCGCGTCTGAGTCTAAGCGTGAAAGCGACAGCAAGTCTGCCAGCCTCTCAAGCTCTGAGTCAGCGTCAAGTAGCCGGTCTAACTCACTTTCTGAATCTAACTCAGTGTCTAATAGCGCGTCTAGCTCGGCATCAAACTCTCTGAGCTGGTCTAACTCTGGTTCTCTGTCTGAGTCTATTGCTAAGAGTGAATCTCTGTCAGAGTCAACATCTGTCTCTAAATCTGCTTCAAGCTCACTGTCAACATCCATCAGCCTGAGCAAGTCCGAATCAGACTCTTACTCATCATCACTGAGCAGCAGCCTCTCAATGAGCAAGAGCGACTCCGAAAGCACAAGCGACATCCTGAGTAATTCAACATCAGAAAGCAACTCAGTTTCTAAGAGCGAGTCAGCTTCAAGCTCTGAGTCCTTCTCTGAAAGCAATAGCCTGTCTAAATCTGCTTCTAAGAGCGAGTCTATCTCAGACAGTGCCTCAAACTCAACCTCTAAGAGCGACAGCATCAGCCTGTCTAAATCTGCGTCTATCTCAAACAGCGCGTCTAACTCGGCTTCAAAGAGTAGCTCAATGAGCGAAAGCCTGTCAGAAAGCGACAGCAAGTCCGCTTCAACCAGCGAGTCCCTCTCTGCCAGCCTCTCTGATAACCCAAGCGACACGGGATCAGAGTCCGCAAGCCGCTCAACCAGCGCGTCTGACTCCAACTCAGCCTCAGCTTCAGAGTCCGCCAGCCTCTCTTCAAGCGAGTCAGCATCTAGCTCTGAGTCACTGAGCAATTTAGCCAGCGACTCTAAGAGTGCCAGCCTGTCAGAAGATAACAGCACTTCAAACAGCCTGAGCGATTCTAAGAGCGAATCAGAGTCCAAGCGTGACTCTGAATCCCTCTCAAGCTCAGACTCTATGAGCAAGAGCGAATCAAGCTCGATTTCATCAAGCCTCTCAGCATCCATCTCCACCAGCGACTCTGAGTCTGGCCTTGACAGCAAGTCGATTTCAGCCAGCCAATCTGTCAGCGACTCTGAATCTCAATCAGAATCCAGCTCTAACTCAGCCAGTCTGTCTAAATCAGAAAGTCTGAGCGAAAACACATCTAAGAGCCAGTCCCTCAGCGACTCCCGCTCAGAATCTGACGCGAACAGCGCGTCAAGCAGTATGTCAGTCTCACTTTCATCAAGTGAAAGCCTGTCAAATGTAGAAAGCTCAAGCCTTTCAGCTTCGATTTCTAAGAGCAATAGCCTCAGCGACTCAACCAGCTTGAAGCCAAGCGAAAGCAACTCCGTCAGCAAGTCCGACAGCTCAAGCACCTCGAACTCCCTGAGCCAAAGTGAGTCTGCCAGCAAGTCAACAAGCGAAAGCAAGTCAAACGACGCTAGCGACTCAGCCTCAAACTCACTGAGCTCAAGCGAGTCGGCTTCGATCTCTGAGTCAACGTCAGTTTCTAACTCTGACAGCACCAGCCTTTCTAACGAAGAAAGCACAAGCGAGTCAGCCTCAAACTCTGCTTCAAGCTCAGCCTCAACATCGCTCAGCCGAAGCGAGTCAGCGAGCTTCTCTAGAAGCACCAGCGAGTCAAACAGCCTGAGCGAATCAGCCTCTGTCAGCAACTCAAGCAGTTCAAGCGCGTCTAACAGCCTGAGCGACAGTAGCTCAGTCAGCAAGTCTGACTCCGATTCGACAAGCAAGAGCGAGTCCAACTCCGTCAGCAACTCAGAATCTGACTCTGCCTCACTTTCAAACGAAGAAAGCTCAAGCTTGTCAGCTTCCCTCTCAACGAGCGAGTCCATCTCAAACCGTGATAGCAGTAGCCTTTCAGCAAGTATCTCAACCTCATACTCAGCTTCAAGCAGCACATCGAACTCGCTCTCAGTCTCTACATCTATCAGCAACAGTGCTTCAAGCTCACTGTCTACATCACTCAGTTTGACTAACTCTGAGTCAACTTCAAGCTCAAACAGCCTGAGCAGTTCATTGTCAGAATCAACTTCTGTCTCTAACTCAGCCTCAAGCAGTCTGAGCACCACCATGAGCCAGAGCAAGTCAGAAAGCAACTCGACCTCATTTTCATTGAGCAACAGCCTCTCTGAAAGCACGAGCGCTTCAAAGAGCGAGAGTGAAAGCCTGAGCGACTCTAAGTCAATCACTGAATCAGAGTCAATGAGTGGTTCAAGCTCACTGTCTACTTCACTTTCTGAAAGCAATAGTGTCTCAAACTCTATTTCTAAGAGCAGCTCCATGTCTGAAAGCCTCTCAAACTCGGAAAGCAAGAGTGAGAGCTTGAGCTCATCTAAGAGCGAGTCATTGTCAATCTCAATCTCAAACTCTGAAAGCAAGAGCGAGTCACTGAGCCAGAGCGCCTCAACTAGCGAAAGCAAGAGTGTTTCCCACAGTGAATCACTCAGCACAAGCTTGTCTAATAACCCTAGCGACACCGGCTCAGAATCTGCCAGCAGGTCAGCGAGCGAGTCAATCTCAAACTCTGCCTCAGCATCTAAGTCAGCCAGCCAGTCACTCTCTGAAAGCCAGTTGAATTCAACTAGCAAGAGCCAGTCAGTGAGTCAATCGACCAGCAAGAGCCTGTCTGAAGACCAGAGCCAGTCACAAAGTGCCAGCCAGTCTCTCAGCAGTTCATTGTCTGAGCATCAGTCTGAGTCAATCTCAGCCAGCCAGTCTCTCAGCACAAGTCGCTCAAACTCTGCTTCATCAAGCCAGTCAGCCAGCCTAAGCCAAAGCAAGAGCCTGTCTGAAGATAAGAGTCTGTCGATGAGTGCCAGCAAGTCTACAAGTACGTCAAGCTCTAACAGCGACTCAAGCTCAAGCTCAGCGAGCCTGTCGACATCAAACAGTCAGAGCAATGAAGCTTCTCGGAGCCTCTCAGCCAGCAAGTCTGATTCGACTTCAAGCTCAAACAGCCAGTCACTGAGCGACTCCGCTTCTCGCTCGACCAGCGAAAGCCTGTCAAATGTTGATAGCTCAAGCCTTTCAGCTTCGATTTCTAAGAGCGAAAGCCAGAGTAATTCTACAAGTGAAAACCCAAGCGAGAGCAACTCAGCCAGCAAGTCTGACAGCTCAAGCACATCAAACTCACTCTCATCAAGCGAGTCAGCCAGCAAGTCTTCAAGCGAGAGCCTCTCAAACAACGGCAGTGATTCTGCGTCTAACTCAGCAAGCAGCAGTCGCTCAAATAGCCTGTCATCTTCTGAGTCAGCTTCATTGTCTAGCAGCGAAAGCCTCTCAAACGAAGAAAGCCAGAGCCATTCAGCTTCTGACTCAAGCTCAATGTCTACATCACTCAGCAAGAGCAATTCAGTCAGCAAGTCTGAAAGCAGCAGCGACTCCAACCGCAATAGCCAAAGTGACTCGGCTTCAAACTCCATGACTAGTAGCCAGTCATCAAGCCTGAGCGAAAGTGAATCAGCAAGTGCCTCACTCTCAGAGTCAAGCTCAAACAGCACGAGCAAGTCTACAAGTAGCTCAGAGTCAAGCTCTAACTCAGCATCCAATGCTGAAAGCCGTAGCCTCTCAGCTTCAAGCTCACTGAGTGACTCAATGTCTAACTTTGAAAGCAAGAGCAGTTCTGTCAGCCAGTCGACCTCAGAATCCCTGTCTAATAGTGCTTCAGTTTCAATGTCACAATCATTGAGTGAGAGCCTGTCTTCAAGCTTGAGTGTTAGCAATTCTCTGAGTCAGTCGACGTCGACTTCAACTTCAGTGAGCACATCACTCAGCTTGTCTACATCCAATATTCAAGCCGAAGTGACCCTCCCTGATACGAACTCAGATGCAAGCCCAGCAAATGACAATCTCCTCCCAGACACGGGCGAGGAAAACAACTCAGCCGCTGCCACAGGTCTCGGCCTTCTCGGATTTGCAGCCGGCCTTGCTGCACTTGCTTCAAAGAAGAGAAAGAAAAAAGAAGAAGATGAAGCCTAAAATTTAGCTTTTATCTGATTCTTTAGGGATAGTGTTAAGGATTTTCCTTAGCACTATTTTTCTTTTTAGAGACAGAAATAGAGCAAGATGCTAAGCTTTGTTTGGAAGGGGATTAGTGTTATAATATAAGGCATGAATCCTACGATTAAAGCAAAGCTGGAGCTTCTGCCAGACAGTCCTGGTTGCTATCTCCACAAAGATAAAAATGGCACAATTATTTATGTCGGAAAGGCAAAAAATCTGAAAAATCGGGTGCGTTCTTATTTTCGGGGTTCGCATGATACAAAAACCGAGCTTTTGGTCTCAGAAATTGAGGATTTTGAGTATATTGTCGTTGAATCTAATATTGAGAGTCTTCTTTTAGAAATCAACCTGATTCAGGAGCACAAGCCAAAATTTAACATCATGCTCAAGGACGATAAGTCCTATCCCTTCATCAAAATCACGCATGAGAAGTACCCCCGCCTGATGATTACCCGCCAGGTCAAAAAGGACGGTGGCTTATACTTTGGCCCTTATCCAGATGTCGGCGCGGCCAATGAAATCAAGCATCTGCTCGACCGGATTTTCCCTCTGCGAAAGTGTTCGCTCCATGAGAAGAAAGTCTGTTTTTATTATCATATCCATCAATGCCTCTGTCCGGTGGTCAATCATGTCGACCCGCAGCTTTATGTGGACATGGTCGAGAAGATCAAACGCTTCCTCAATGGTAATGATGATGAAATTGTCAGAGAAATGCAGGCAAACATGGAGTCAGCCTCTAGCCGTCTGGACTTTGAGGCGGCTGCTGAATACCGGGACATCCTCAAGGCCATCTCGACCCTGAGGACCAAGCAGAGAATGCGGAACCTGGACAATAAAGACCGGGATGTCTTTGGCTATCACGTCGACAACGGCTGGATGTGTGTCCAGGTCTTCTTTGTCCGCCAGGGCAAGCTGATCCAGCGGGATGTCAACCTTTTTCCATATTATGCAGAGGCAGAGGATGATTTTCTGACATTCTTAGGACAATTTTATAAGGAGGCCAACCACCTCCTACCTAAAGAAATCTATCTTTCTAAGGAAATCGACCTGGCCTCTGCCCAGGCTATTGTCGGCGAAGAGGCCAAGGTCATCCAGCCCAGTCGGGGCGAGAAGAAACAACTGGTCGCCATGGCTGAAAAAAATGCCCGGACTCAGCTCCAGCTCAAGTTTGACCTGGCTGAAAAAGACCTGGTCAAGACCCAGGGGGCTGTAGAAGGCATCGGTAAGCTCCTTGGCATCCCTACACCCCACCGGATTGAGAGTTTTGATAACTCCAATATCATGGGGACTTCGCCGGTCTCTGCCATGGTGGTCTTCATTGATGGCAAGCCAAGCAAGAAGGACTACCGGAAATACAAGATTAAAACGGTTGTCGGAGCTGATGACTACGGGACCATGCGGGAGGTCATCCGCCGTCGCTATAGCAGGGCCATGCGTGAGGGGACGGTTTTGCCCGACCTGATTGCCATGGATGGTGGGGCAGGACAGGTCCATGCGGCTCAAGAGGTTTTAGACGAGTTGGGTCTCGATATTCCTGTCGCCGGCATGCAGAAGAATGACAAGCACCAGACCAGCGAACTCCTCTATGGCGAGCCGCTTGAGCTGGTCTCGCTCGATCGCCGGAGTCAGGAGTTCTTCTTGCTGACTCGGATTCAGGATGAGGTTCACCGCTTTGCGATTAGCTTTCACAGGCAGCTCCGTGGGAAGAACAGTTTTTCATCGAAGCTGGATGGCATTGAAGGCCTGGGTCCTAAGCGGAAGCAGAAGCTCTTGACCAGCTTTAAGAATCTCAAAGCCATTGAAGAAGCTGATGTCCAGCTGGTAGCTGAGGCTGGGATTCCGCTTGAGGTCGCTAAGCGAGTCAAGGAAAGCCTTACAAAATCAGAAGACTAAGTAGAGATGGTCCAGCCCCGGCTGGACTTTTTTGATATAATAAAATGATGATAAATACGGAAAAATTTCAGGCTGACCTGCTCGCCTGGTATGACAAGCATAAAAAGCCTCTGCCCTGGCGCTTGAGCAGGGATCCTTATAAAATCTGGATTTCTGAGATTATGAGTCAGCAGACCCAGGTGGAGACGGTAATCCCCTACTATGAGCGGTTTATTAAAAAGTATCCGACCATTAAAGACTTGGCGGAGGCTGAGGACGCTGAACTCCTGAAGCTTTGGGAGGGGCTGGGCTATTATTCTCGGGCAAGAAATCTCAAGCTGGCTGCAATAGAGGTCCAGGAGAATTTTGATGGGGTCTTTCCGAGCGATTTAATGGATATTCTCTCACTCAAGGGCATTGGTCCCTATACTGCCGCTGCCATCGCTTCGATTGCCTTTGATGCCGTTGAGCCGGCGATTGATGGCAATCTCCTCCGAGTAACCAGCAGGCTCTACAGGATTTCTGAGGATATTTCCCTGGGCAGATCTCGCAAGGTCTTCGAGGAAAAACTGAGAGGCCTTATCTCGAGTGAACGGCCTGGTGACTTTAACCAGGCCCTGATGGACATCGGCTCGACCATCTGCAAGCCCAAGCAGGCCAACTGTGACAGCTGTCCACTGGCTGATTATTGCCAGCTGGCTTTTAGTGAAGAAGCGGTCAACTTCCCCGTCAAGACCAAGAAGCTGAAGCAGAAAGACCTTTACTATGCGGCACTTGCCCTGCAAAACAGCTCGGGAGAATATTATCTGGAAAAACGTCCGTCTACTGGCCTTCTTGCTAATATGTGGACATTTCCATTAGTGGAAATGAACAAGAAGGAATACGAGGCCGTGCTTTCAGGCGAAGCGATTCAAAGCCTGCCTGACCTGCCAGAGTCGATTTCTAGGACGGCCTTTCTGGATAAGCTAACCCATATCTTTTCCCATCAGAAATGGCATATCGCTGTAATTCAGGCGATTCCAGAGGACCGCTTTGAGGTCGCAGAAGACTTTTTGACAGAGGATAAGCTCTGGCTGGAGGACATGTCTGCGATTCCATTGGCTGGGCCCCAGGTCAAGATTTTTGAACTCCTAAATAAATGAGAAATCTTTAGCTTAGCTAGGGATTTTTTGTATATCGCTTTGTATTATCAAACAATTATTAGATAATGGTAACATGTTCATGAAAAGGAGATTAGAATATTAAATGGAAATGAAAAAGAAATTATCGATGGCCGGTGTCTTGCTATTATCGACAGCTGTGCTTGGCTCAGTGGCCTTGGCAGATGAGGTTGGAGCAAGCGAGCTCCTGGCGACTGAGCAACTGAATGCAAAAGCTGAGCCTGAGGAGCCGAATATCCCAGGGATAGATGAGCTCCAGCCTATGCCGGCCCAGCCTGTCCCAGTCATCCCAGGCAATAATCTTCCAGAAGTGGAAGTAGAATTTCCGACCATTCCAGAAAATCCCGAGACCAACTTTCCAACCGTGGAAGTGAATGTCCCAGAAGAAGGGCTTGAAGCAACTCCAACTCCGACAGCTCCAGTCCTGCCAAGCATTAATCTTCCTGAAGTTGATGTTGAGTTCCCGGGGATTCCAGAGAATCCAGAGCCAAATACGCCTACAGTGGACGTAGAGGTGCCGGTGGATAATCTCCAGCCGACTCCAGCCCCGACAGCTCCAATCTTACCGACAATTGAACTTCCAGAAGTGGAAATAAATTTCCCGAGTATCCCAGATAATCCCTCGACCAACTTTCCAACCGTGGAGGTAAATGTTCCTGGTTCAGGACTCAGCCCGGCCCCAAGCCCAACGGCTCCAGTCATCCCGAGCATCGTCCTTCCAGAGGTAGATTTTGAAATTCCTGGGATTCCTAGCAACCCTCAGCCGATTTGGCCGAATGTCCCAATCCAACTCCCGGAGAATCCGAGTCCAGCAACACCCTCAGCCCCTGACAACAACACGTCCAGCCCAGCTGAAGAGCTTCCTCCAACAGCAGAAGTCAGCCTGATGGACAATAGAAGCCCTCAAGGATCAAGCCAAAACTCAATTAATGGCTTTTCAAGCAGTGACACAACAAGCCCAAGCTTCCTGTCTACCTCAACATCAGCGACAGCTATCCCAGCCCTAGGTAATGAAATCAGCAAGAAGACAATGCTTGCTGGCCTCCTGGCCCTGATTAGCAGCCTCTCCCTTTTCCAAATCCGGAAATTCATGAAAAGAAAAGCAACAACTAAATGAGAATTTTCACATTTAAGAGCAGAAATTGCTCTTTTTTTGTGTTATAATATTAAAAGAAAACAGTTTCAAAACTGTATTTTAATAAAGGAGGCCACTATGGCAACAATCGATTTTACAGCAGAAGTTGAAAAGCGTAAAGACGCCTTGATGGAAGACTTGTTCACCATCTTGAAGGTAAACTCTGAGCGTGATGACTCAAAGGCAGACAAGGAAAATCCTTTCGGCCCTGGTCCACGTAAGGCTCTCGACACCTTCCTTGCGATGGCTGAGCGTGACGGCTACAAGACCAGCAACTTTGATAACTATGCTGGACACTTTGAATTTGGTGAAGGCGACGAAGTGCTTGGTATTATCGGTCACTTGGACGTTGTGCCAGCAGCTGACCAAGAAGGCTGGAACACAAATCCTTACGAACCAGTCATCAAAGACGGTAATCTCTATGCCCGTGGAGCTTCTGATGACAAGGGTCCTACAATCGCTTGTTACTATGGCCTGAAAATCATCAAAGAACTCGGCCTGCCATTGTCTAAGAAAATCCGCTTTATCGTAGGTACTGACGAAGAATCAGGCTGGGGCGACATGGACTACTATTTCGAGCACTGCGACCTGCCATTGCCTGACTTTGGATTTTCTCCAGATGCGGAATTCCCTATCATCAATGGTGAAAAAGGTAACGTCTCTGAAATCGTTAAATTTAACGGTAAAAATGCTGGTGCGACAGTACTCCACAGCTTCAAATCAGGTCTTCGCCTGAACATGGTCCCTGAAGTGGCAACTGCTGTCATTTCTGGCGAAGTGGCTGACCTCCAAGCTAAACTGGATGCCTTCCTTGCTGAAAATGCAAGCAAAAACCTGACTTGTGAAATCGAAGAAGCAGCTGGCAAGTACACGCTGACTATGCATGGTAAAGGCGCTCATGGTGCCATGCCAGAAAAAGGTGTGAATGCGGCGACTTACCTTGCCCTCTTCCTCCAACAACTCAGCTTTGCTGATGGAGCTAAGGCCTACATCGACTTTGCTGCTGACCTTCTTCTTGAAGACCACGAAGGTGAAAAACTTGGCATTGCCTACACTGACGAACTCATGGGTAATACTTCTATGAACGCTGGTGTTTGGGTATTTGATGAAAATGGTGAAGCTTCAATCGCTTTGAACTTCCGTTTCCCACAAGGTAACACACCAGAACGCATGCAAGAAATCTTGGCTGGCAAGGCTGGCGTGACTGAAGTAGAAATCGCACCACACGTGATGACCCCTCACTACGTGCCTGAAAATGACCCACTCGTTTCAACTCTTCTCAGCGTTTACGAAAAACACACTGGCCTCAAAGGTTACGAGACAATTATCGGTGGTGGTACATTCGGACGTTTGCTTGAACGTGGTGTCGCCTATGGTGCCATGTTTGAAGGTGAAGAAGATACCATGCACCAATCCAACGAATACAAACCAGTTGATGCCATCTTCAAATCAGCGGCCATCTATGCAGAAGCTATTTACGAATTGGCGAAATAATGATAGCTGGCTCTGGTGTAGATAATGTCGAATTGACCCGGATTGCAGATGCGATGGTCAGGAGCTCGAAGTTTATCAGTCGGGTGCTGACTCCGCATGAAAGAATTAAATTTGACGGCCTACAATCTGAAAGTCGCAGGATTGAATTTCTAGCTGGTCGTTGGGCGGCGAAAGAAGCCTTTGCCAAGGCTCTGGGAACAGGCTTTGGAAGCCAGCTGGACTTCCAGGACCTAGAAGTAGAAAATGATGAACTCGGAAAACCTTATTTCCGCAAGCATCCCTATGATAAAGGGCTGGCCCATCTTTCTATTTCCCATAGTAAGTTGGAAGCTGTGGCTTTTGTGATTTTAGAAAAATAAGAAATTTAGAAAAGCTAGGATAAGACTCCTGGCTTTTTTATCAGCCTTTGGTCGGTGTTAATTTATTTCTAAACATGCTATAATAATAAGGACTAAACACAAGAATAGGAACAAATCATGGCATTTGAAAATCTAACAGAACGCCTGCAAGGCGTCTTCAAAAACTTACGTGGGAAACGTAAGGTCACTGAAAACGACGTCTTAGAAATCACCAAGGAAATCCGGGTGGCCCTGCTTGAGGCCGACGTTGCCCTTCCTGTTGTTAAAAAATTCATTCGGAACATTCGTGATCGGGCGATCGGAACAGAGGTCTCTGAGGCCTTGAATCCAGCCCAACAAGTCATCTCGATTGTCAATGAAGAGCTGACCGCTATTCTCGGTGGTGGTGAGGCGGAGCTGCTCAAGTCGCCTAAGATTCCAACCATCATCATGATGGTGGGGCTCCAGGGTGCTGGTAAGACCACCTTTGCTGGTAAGCTTGCTAAAAAACTAAAGGAAGAGCAGAATGCCCGTCCTTTGATGATTGCGGCTGACGTTTATCGGCCTGCGGCGATTGACCAGTTGAAGACACTGGGTGAGCAGCTGGATATCCCGGTCTACGATGAAGGAACAGCTGAAAGTCCTGTCAATATCGTGAAAAACGGGCTGGCTAAAGCTCGTGAAGAGCGAAAAGACTATGTCTTGATTGATACGGCCGGTCGTCTCGAAATTGATGATAAGCTCATGGACGAGCTCCGTCAAATCAAGGCCCTGGCTGAGCCAACAGAAATCCTGCTCGTGGTTGATGCCATGACAGGGCAAGTGGCGGCTCAAGTTGCTAAGACTTTTGATGAACAGCTTGATATTACAGGGGTAATCATCACCAAGCTTGACGGGGATACCCGTGGTGGTGCAGCCCTGTCTATCCGTGAGATCACAGGCAAGCCGATTAAATTCACTGGTACCGGTGAAAAGCTGACCGACCTTGAAGTCTTCTACCCAGACCGGATGAGTTCTCGGATTCTCGGTATGGGTGACATGCTGACCCTGATTGAAAAGGCACAGAGCCAATTTGATGAGGAGCAGTCTGCCAAGCTTGCTGAAAAAATGGCAGAGAACCGTTTTGACTACAGTGACTTTATTGAACAGCTTGATCAGGTTCAATCCATGGGGCCGCTCGATGAAATCATGAAGATGATTCCAGGCATGTCTGAAATCCCAGGTGCAGCCAATGTCAAGGTTGACGAAAAGGAAATTGCCAGACAGAAAGCCATCGTCCTTTCAATGACACCAGCTGAGCGTCGGCTTGAAGTCGAACTCAACCCAGCCCGCCGCCGTCGCTTAGCAGCAGGTTCTGGGAACTCTTATGTTGATGTTAATAAATTTATCAAACGTTTTAACCAATCAAAGGAAATGATGCAGGGCATGATGTCTGGCGATATGAACGCCATGATGGCCGGCATGGCCAAGCAGAATGGCGGGATGCCTAATCTTCCTGGGGGAATGCCTGACATGAGTCAGCTCGGAGACCTGTCTGGTCTCATGGGTGGAGGCGCTGGAGCACCTGATATGTCTGCTATGTTTGGTGGAGGCATCAAAGGGAAGGCCAGTCAATTTGCCATGAAGCAAGCGATGAAGCGGGCCCAGAAGAAGATGAAGAAGGGGCGGAAGAAATAAGCTCAGTCTTGCTAATAAAAGCCTTTAAGAAATTTTTGACAAATCAAAAACAAAGAGCTATAATATAGAAAACCTTTAAGAATGTCCAGAGAGGCAGGCAAGGTCGGAAAAGTAAATAGCATTATATTAGGGGTTACCCTATTTTCTGATATACCTGTATACTCTGACATTCTGAGTATGCAGGTTTTTTGTATCACAGAAAGGAGCCAAGATGGCAAAGAAAGAAATTGTAGACGCAGTCACAATGAAACGGGCAATCACCCGTATCACTTACGAGATTATCGAACGCAATAAGTCGCTCGATGATATCGTCCTCATCGGAATCAAGACACGTGGGGTTTACCTGGCGAAACGTATTCAGGAGCGCCTCGCTGAACTTGAGGGCTTGGATATTCCATTTGGTGAATTGGACACCCGTCCTTTCCGTGACGATATGCAAGTTGAAGAAGACACAACGGATATTAAGGTTGATATCAAGGGTAAAGACGTTATCTTGGTTGATGATGTCCTCTACACTGGTCGTACCATTCGTGCAGCCATTGATGGTCTTGTGAAGCTTGGTCGTCCTGCCCGTGTGCAGTTGGCGGTACTCGTTGACCGCGGTCATCGTGAGCTTCCTATCCGTGCAGACTATGTTGGTAAAAACATTCCAACGGCTCGTGATGAAAAAGTTTTTGTTCATATGTCAGAGTCAGACGGTGAAGACAGCCTCTACCTTGAAAAAGGAGAGGCCTAAGGACGATGACGACGGATAAAGACATTATTTTACGGGTGGATGAGAAGCCAGTCCTGAGCCAATGGTTTGGCCTGAGCTTCCAGCACCTCTTTGCCATGTTTGGTTCGACCGTGCTCGTACCGATCCTGGTCGGCATCAATCC
This sequence comes from Lactococcus termiticola, assembly GCF_003116835.1. Lineage (GTDB taxonomy): Bacteria > Bacillota > Bacilli > Lactobacillales > Streptococcaceae > Lactococcus > Lactococcus termiticola. The sequence goes on from NZ_BFFO01000002.1 coordinate 211,656, forward strand.
GGCCATCGCCCTCCTGAGCTCAGGGCTTGGGACACTTGCCCACATGTCAGTGACCCGCTTCAAGGTGCCGGCCTACATGGGCTCGAGCTTTGCCTACATTGGTGCGATGAGCCTGCTCATGAAGCACGGTGGCCTGCCTGCCATTGCACAAGGAGCGATGACGGGCGGTCTGGTCTACCTACTGGTGGCCCTGATTGTCCGCTTTGCTGGCAAAGGCTGGATTGACAAGGTCCTGCCTCCGATTGTGGTTGGGCCGATTGTCATGGTCATCGGGCTGAGCCTAGCCCCTACGGCCATCAATGACGCCATGTATAAGGACACGGCCCACTTGAGCGGCTACAGCCTGGCCTATATCCTGATTGCCTTGATTACGGTCATGGCGATTGTCATCTACAGCATTTATGGAAAACGGATCTTGTCTGTCGTACCGATTTTGCTGGGGATTATCACAGGCTATGTCGCAGCCCTGATCATTGGGGCAGTGACCCATCAAGACATCGTGTCATTGACGGGTGTGGCCCATGCCAACTGGCTCCAGCTTCCGCCAGTCGAAGTCCCCTTTGCCAGCTACCACTGGGCCTTCTATCCTTCGGCTATCATTACCATGGCTCCGATTGCTTTTGTCACGATGACAGAGCACTTTGGCCATATCATGGTACTGAATTCATTGACCGGAAAGGACTACTTCCATGAGCCAGGCCTCGATAAGACCCTGGCCGGAGATGGTGTAGCCCAGGTCATTGCCGGCTTTATCGGCGCACCACCGGTGACTTCTTATGGGGAGAACATCGGTGTTATGGCCATTACAAAAATTCATTCAATCTATGTGATAGCAGGCGCTGCAGCTCTGGCTGTGGTGGTCAGCTTTATCGGCAAGATTACAGCCCTCTTGCAGTCGATTCCGGCTCCCGTGATTGGCGGGGCATCGATTGCCCTCTTTGGCGTGATTGCTGCGAGTGGTCTCAAGATTATTGTTGAAAATAAAATTAATTTTGACATCAAGCGAAATCTTCTGATCAGCTCTGTTGTGTTGGTCATCGGGATTGGCGGCATGGTGCTCGAAATCACACAAAACTTCCAAGTCAGTTCTGTCGCGATTGCTACCATCTTTGGGATCGTGATGAACCTGGTGCTTCCTAAAGAAGAAGCGTAAATATTAGAAATTGCAAAGACGCCGTCCTGACAGCGAGCAGACGGCTGGGGTAAAGGAGACCTATATGTCAATGATGCAAAACGGATTAGTCAGCTTAGAAAATCTGACAACAATGGAAAACCTCTCAACAGAAGAAGTGATGGGCCTGATCAAGCGGGCTTCTGAGTTTAAGGCCGGTACAGCTGAGTTCAAGCTGGACAAGCAGACCTTTGCCAGCAACCTCTTCTTTGAAAACTCAACCCGGACCCACCACAGCTTCCACATCGCCGAAGCCAAGCTGGGCCTGGACATTCTTGAATTTGACGCCAAGGCCAGCTCTATCAGCAAGGGAGAGACCCTTTACGACACGATTTTGACGCTCGATGCCCTGGGCGTTGAGGTCTGCGTGGTCCGCTCTGGCGTGGAAAATTACTATGAAGAGCTGGTCGAGTCAGACAATATCCACTGTGCGATTGTCAACGGAGGCGACGGCTCAGGACAGCACCCAAGCCAGTGCCTGCTTGATTTGATGACCATTTATGAAGAATTTGGGAAATTTGAGGGTCTCCGGATTGCCATCTCAGGCGACCTGACCCACTCTCGTGTGGCCAAATCCAACATGATGATGCTCAAAAAGCTCGGAGCCAAGCTCTATTTCACTGGGCCTGCGGCCTGGTACGATGAAGAATTTGACCAATACGGCCGTTATGCCAACCTGGATCGGATTCTTCCCAAACTCGATGTCCACATGCTCCTCCGTGTCCAACACGAACGCCATGACTCTGAAGAAAGCTTCTCTAAGGAGAGCTACCACAGACAATTTGGTCTGACCGAAGAGCGGGCGAAGACACTGAAGCCAGAAGCCATCATCATGCACCCTGCTCCGGTCAACCGGGATGTAGAAATTGCTGATTCACTGGTTGAAAGCTCACAGAGCCGGATTGTTCAACAGATGACCAACGGGGTCTATACTCGGATGGCCATCCTCGAAGCTGTTCTTGCTGGAAGAAAAGGTTAGAAAAATGACAAAAAGACTGCTAATTTTAGAAGATGGAAGGGTATTTGAAGGAGAAGCCATCGGGGCCAATCTGGATGTGACAGGCGAGCTGGTCTTTAATACTGGAATGACCGGCTATCAAGAGTCCATCACAGACCAGTCCTACAATGGCCAAATCCTGACCTTTACCTATCCGTTAATCGGAAATTACGGTGTGAACCGGGATGACTATGAGAGCATCCATCCGACCTGTAAGGCCGTCGTCGTTTCTGAAGCGGCACGACGCCCGTCAAACTGGCGGATGCAGATGAGCCTGGATGAATTTCTCAAGGCCAAGGGCATTCCTGGAATTACAGGCGTGGATACCCGGGCCATTACCCGGATTGTCCGTGAACACGGGACTTTGAAGGCCGCCCTGGCCAATGCCAATGACTCGATTGACCACCAGATGAGCCAACTCCAGGCGACCGTCCTGCCGAAAAATCAGGTGGAGACTAGCTCGACCTCGAGTCCATATCCATCGCCAAATACAGGTAAGAACGTGGTTGTCGTTGACTTTGGCCTGAAACACAGCATCCTCCGGGAACTCAGTACCAGAAACTGCAATCTGACTGTCCTGCCTTATAATGCGACTGCTGAGGACATTCTGGCCATGAAGCCAGATGGTGTCATGCTGACCAATGGTCCAGGCGACCCGACAGACGTTCCAGAGGCTCTTGATATGATTCGGGGCATCCAGGGCAAGGTCCCGATTTTCGGGATTTGCCTGGGCCACCAGCTCTTTAGCCTGGCCAACGGTGCTCAGACCTATAAGATGAAATTTGGCCACCGGGGCTTCAACCACGCCGTTCGTGATTTGAAGACTGGACGGATTGACTTTACCTCGCAGAATCACGGCTATGCCGTCGACCGGGAGAGCCTGCCCGATGACCTGGAGGTGACCCATGAGGAAATCAATGACCGGTCTATCGAAGGTTTGAGGCATACTCGCTACCCAGCATTCAGCGTCCAGTTCCATCCGGATGCGGCTCCAGGACCTCATGATGCGAGTTATCTCTTTGATGACTTTATGTTGATGATGGATGACTTTAAGAAATGAGAAATTTAGAAAAGTTATGCTTTAGCATGGCTTTTTTTGCTGTCAAAAAAGCAAGACGAATTCTTTTGTCAAAGTAAAAACAGTTGTTATAATGGCAGTAGAATTTGGAGTAGTCAGGAGGAGAAAATACTGATATAGCAAAGTTCGCCACGGTCAGTGCACATCAAAAAGTCTAAAGAATTAAAAATAAGCGAAGCAAAATGAAACAAGTGGAATCAATCCAAAAGGAGTCTCATGAAACACGCAAGCAAAATTCTTTTCTCTGGCCTGCTCTTAGCAGGTCTATCGATCGTCGCCGTTCCGTCAGCAAAGGCAACAGGCCAAGGAGAGGACGTCTATCGCCTCTATAACACCGCCAGTCACGCCCACCTCTGGACCAAGTCCAGCTACGAAAATAGCCAGCTTCCCAAAATCGACAAAAACTGGCGTCAGGAGGGTATCGGCTGGCAACAAGTCAAAAAGGGCAGCCCCGTCTATCGGGTCTATAACCACAAGAGCGGAGAGCACCACTATACGCAGTCAGCCTATGAAAAATCCGTCCTGGTCAAGCAGGGCTGGCGGGATGAAGGCGTCGCCCTTGAGTCAGATGATCCATCAAAGGGCAGTCCGGTCTACCGCCTCTACAATCCCAAGGCTGGAGCAGGTGCCCATCATCTCACGACCAGTAGCTATGAGCGTGACCAGCTCATTAAGAAACACGGCTGGAAGGATGAGGGCATTGGCTGGTATGCAGCCAGTGCCCAAAGCAGGCCAGACAATAATCATAAGCCAGCTCCAAAACCAGAAACCAAGCCAAATCCTACGCCAGCCAAACCGCCAGTAGCTGGTAAGCCAGAGGAATTTGACGACATCATCCCCGTTCAAATCCTCGGCATCAATGACCTCCACGGCAACCTGGACACGACCAATCAAAAGGTGACCCTGCCTGCCATCACAGGCGACCCGAGTGGTCGTTCTGTCCATCTGACCGGCGGGGCAGCCAGGCTAGCTGGCTATCTCAACGGCTATACGGCCAACTTTCTCAACAACAACAAAAACGGTATCAGCCTCCGCTTTGAGGCTGGCGACATGATTGGGGCAAGTCCAGGCGTCTCCTCGCTCATCTACGATCAGCCAACGATTGCAGCACTAAAGGCCATGCAAATTCATATCGGCACACTGGGCAACCACGAGTTTGACCGGGGCCTGGACTTCCTTGAAAAGGTCCGCTCAGGACAAAATCCAGTCGCCAATCCGACCTCAAACATCGACAAGTTGGCGTCCGACTTCTACAAGAAATTCAGCCAAGACAAGCTCAAAAGCGACTATCCGCTGGTCATCGCCAACCTTGAAAACAAGTCAGACGGCTCGATTCCCAAAGACTACAAGCCCTATGCCGTCCTTGAGCAGAAGTCAGCTAATGGAAAGACCGCAAAGATTGGTGTGATTGGTGTCGTGACACCTGAGACCAAAAACATTGTCCTTGCTGAGCACGTCAAAGACTACAACTTCACAGACCCGGCAGAAGCTATTGCCAAATACTCTAAAGAACTCAGAAAACAAGGCATCAACGCCATCGTCGTTCTGGGACATACCTCGTCAAACAATGTCGATGACGACCCCAACAAGCCTGTCTACGGCGAGACAGCAGACATCATCAAGAAGCTCGACCAGATTGAACCAAACCACTCGGTCGACCTCTACCTGGCTGGCCACTCACACACCTTTACCAATGGCTTGGTTGGCAAGACTAGAGTCGTCCAGGCCCTCTCTTACGGCAAGGCCTTTGATAATGTCATCGGCAAATATGATACCAAGACCAATGACTTTAGCGCTATCCCAGACGCTGATATCGTCCCTACGACCAGCACTATTACGGGCAAGACCCGTGAAGATGCAGAGACGAATATTCCAGAAGACCCGGCCGTTCTCAATATCGTCAATGAGGCAAAGGCCATCACTGGAAAAATTATCCAGGAAAATATCGGTGCCTATCCGACAGGAGCCCAGTACCAGCCAGGCAATAGCGATTACCTCAGACGTGGCAATGCTGGCTTCCTCAAGGTCCCTAATCTTCCAGAAATTAAGGGCATTGACGGCGGACCAGACCAGAAGCCGAACCATCTTGGCGAGACCCTACTCGGCCAGTTCATCACAAAGGCCCATTATGAGACAGCAAAAGAAAAAGGCCAACAGGTCGACCTCTCACTGACCAATAACGGTGGCATCCGGGCTGACCTGGCTAAAAATCCCGACGGCTCCATCAGTTGGGGTCAGGCCCAGGCCGTCCAGCCCTTCCGCAATGTGATTCAGATTGTCGAAATGACAGGGCAGGAAATCATTGATGCCCTCAATGAACAGACGCTGCACTCTCCAAGCCCGGCAAGAGGCAGTAATCACTACCTCCACCAATACGGCTTGAAATATGAAGTGACGAGTAACCCTGACATCGCCTCAGGGGTCCACCCAAATGAATCGCCCTACGTCGTTAGCAAGGCCAGCTTCATTGATGGCAGACCGCTTGAGCTTGACAAGAGCTACCGAGTTTCTGTTAACAGCTTTCTGAGGGGTGGTGGAGATGGCTTTGAAGTCTTCACACGGCCGACGGTCAAAGACGTCGCAGGCTTCCAGCTCGATGATACGGATATTTTCATCGATTATATCAAGAAAATAAAGACCCTGCCTGAGGGCAAGGACTTTATCCAGAGCAAGACTTTTGATGGAACAGCGAAGCCACTGACTAAGGCGACAACAACTCCAATAAAATAAGCAAGAAAAAAATTCTAGGCCAATCCTAGAATTTTTTCAAATAAATCTTATCAATCACATGGTTCTCCGACTTATGAAGGATGATCTCAGCCCGGTTTCGGGTCGGTTCGATATACTGGTGGAGGTTGACGGCGTTGACCTTTTCCCAGGTGCCACGGGCGAGGGTCAGGACCTCGTCAAAAGGCATCTTGGTAAATTGGTGGTAGAAGTTCTTTGGGTCGTCCTGGGCCAAATCCAGCAGGCTATTAAAGCGTTCCAGATACCATTTTTCAATCAGGCTTTCGTCGGCGTCGACATAAATCGAGAAGTCATAAAAGTCTGAGATGTAAAGATTTTGGTTCTGCTGGTTTTGCAGGACGTTGATTCCTTCGATAATGAGAATGTCTGGACAATCTATCTCCTGGCTCTGATTCTCCAAAATATCATAGGTCTCATGGGAATAAATTGGCACTGAGGTCTTCAGGCCGTTTTTTGTATCATAGAGAAACTGAATCAGTCGTTCCATGTCATAAGACTCTGGGAAGCCCTTGCGGTCAAGCATGCCGCGGCGTTGCAACTCGGCTGTCGGAAAGAGAAAGCCATCGGTCGTGACCAGGTCAATCTTGAGCTTGCTGAAGGCACGTGAGAGCAGGAGCTGCATGAGGCGGGCGGTTGTTGACTTGCCGACAGCGACCGAGCCGGAAATCCCGATGATCAAAGGCGGTGTCTTGACAATCTTTTGCAAGAAGAGTCCTTTTGAAAAGCTCATGTCTTCAAGATTCTTTTTATAGAGGCGTACCAGATGGACTAGAGGCAGGTAGACATCGGTCACGTCCTGGAGTGAAATCTCATCATTGAGCGAGCGGATGGCATCCAGCTCATCACGGGTCAGCGGAGCAATCGAGGTCTTATAGAGATTCTGCCAGGTCGTCCTTGAGATTTCGTCAAAGTTGATGAATTCGTTCATGAGCTTATTTTAGCATTTTTAGGGGAGCTTTGTCAGTGATGGCTTTTTTTAGCTGTGAATTGGCCTGGTTTTTCTGCCAGTAAACGACGTAAATTTAGGCGGGGGCATTTCTTCCACTACACTTCTGATGATTTCAGCTTTCTAGCAAACTCAGCGACACAAAAACAGAGACCTTACAGTCTCTGTTTTATCATTCCTCTTCCAAGTCAATCTCCCGAATAGAAGACCGCCTTACCAACTCAGCCGGATAAAGAATATCACCTTCAGGCTGGCCGTTCTTGATGCTATTGACAATCCACTTCGCGGCGTCAACGCCCATCTTTTCTTTAGGATGGATGGCAGAAGTCAGGGCAATCCCGCCCATCAGGCTCAGGCTCGAATCATCACAGGCAATAATCGAATAATCTTCTGGAATCTTGCGCCCAAGCTTGACCAACTGGCTCATCAGGTTCTTGGCGATTTTGTCGTTGTAGCAGAAGATGCCGGTGATGCCTGGATTATCGGCCAGAAGTTTGATGGCCTGCTCATAGACGTCAGCCTCGGTCTCGGTCGTATAGGTCAAAATCGAGTCCGGACAAATGCCGATAGAAGCCTCTTCACAGGCCTTGATGAAGCCCTTCATCCGGTATTTGCCTTGGAGGTCATCGGTCTTGCTGATCAGTAAGAGCTTCTTATGATGGTGGTCGATGAGTTCTTTGGTCGCCAGATAGCCGGTCTCAACGTCATCAACCCGGATGCAGGGCGTGTCCAGCTCTTCATAGTTGGCATTGATCATAACCATGGGAATATTGTGTTCCCGCATGACGGCTCAGACACCAGGTTCACTCCACGAAGGTGGTGAGCTCGGCTACACTTTGAGCCACGCAACAGGTGCGATTCTTGACCAACCTGAGCAGATTGCCTTTGCCGTCGTCGGTGATGGTGAAGCTGAAACTGGCCCTCTGATGGCTGGTTGGCATTCTACTAAGTTCATCAATCCTAAAAATGACGGTGCAGTTCTGCCAATTCTTGACTTGAACGGTTTTAAGATTTCAAATCCAACCCTCTTTGCCCGGACTTCTGATGAAGACATCGAAAAATTCTTTGAAGGTTTGGGTTATTCCCCTCGTTATATCGAAAATGATGAAATCCATGACTACATGGCTTATCATGAATTGGCAGCTAAGGTCTTTGACCAGGCGATTGAAGACATTCATCAAATCCAAAAAGATGCCCGTGAAAATGGCCGCTATCAGGACGGTGAAGTGCCAGCTTGGCCAGTGATCATCGCCCGCCTGCCTAAGGGCTGGGGTGGACCTCGCTACATTGACTGGGCGGGTCCTAAATACGACGGTAACGGCATGCCAATCGAACACAGCTTCCGTGCCCACCAGGTGCCAATGCCATTTTCTTCTAGAAACATGGCCACACAGCCTGAATTTGAAGAATGGATGCTTTCTTACAAGCCAGAAGAACTCTTTAATGCGGATGGTACTCTTAAAGAAGAACTCCGTGAAATGGCTCCAGAAGGCGACATGCGGATGGCTTCAAACCCTGTTGCCAACGGTGGTGTTGACGGTTCTAACCTGAAGCTTCCTGACTGGACAGCCTTTGCCAACCCTATCACGCATGAAAACCGTGGTAAACTCCTGCCAGAGACGAACGACAACATGGATATGAATGTCCTGTCTAAGTTCTTTGCAGAAGTGGCTAAGATGAACCCTACCCGTTTCCGTATCTTTGGCCCTGACGAAACCATGTCAAACCGCCTCTGGGAAATGTTCAAGGTCACTCAGCGTCAATGGATGCAGGTCATCAAGACACCAAACGATGAATACATCTCACCAGAAGGACGCATCCTTGATAGCCAATTGTCTGAACACCAGGCTGAAGGTTGGCTGGAAGGTTATACATTGACCGGTCGTACTGGGGTATTCACTTCATATGAAAGCTTCCTGCGTGTGGTTGACTCAATGTTGACTCAACACTTCAAGTGGATCCGTCAGGCTTCTGCCCAAAAATGGCGGAAGGACTACCCATCACTCAATGTGGTTTCAACTTCAACCGTCTTCCAACAAGACCATAACGGCTACACTCACCAAGACCCAGGGATGTTGACTCACTTGGCTGAAAAGAAATCTGATTTTATCCGTCAATATCTGCCAGCCGATGCCAACACACTGCTTGCTGTCTTCAACCGGGCCTTCCAGGACCGTAGCAAGATCAACCACATCGTGGCAAGTAAGCAACGCGTCAACAATGGTTTACGAAGGAAGAAGCTGAAAAGCTTGCGACTGAAGGCCTTGCAGTCATCGATTGGGCCTCTACTGCTAAGGCGGGCGAAGACGTTGATCTCGTCTTTGCCTCAGCTGGTGCAGAACCTACGATTGAGACTCTGGCAGCCTTTCATCTAATCAACGCGGCCTTCCCTGAAGTGAAGTTCCGCTATGTCAATGTCGTTGAACTTGGCCGCCTTCAAAAGAAACAAGGCGGGCTCAACAGTGAACGTGAACTTTCTGATGAAGAATTTGAAAGCTACTTCGGTAAGTCAGGCACACCAGTTATCTTCGGCTTCCACGGCTATGAAGACCTGCTGGAATCCATTTTCTACCAACGCCAGCACATGGGACTCCACGTCCACGGCTACCGTGAAGATGGTGACATCACAACCACTTACGACATGCGTGTCTACAGCGAACTTGACCGCTTCAACCAGGCACTTGATGCCATGCGTGTTCTTAGTCAGGCGAAGAAGCTTGATGAAGTAAAGGCTAAAGCCTTCGAAGATAAGATGGAAAAGACGCTTGAAAAACACTTTGAAGTTACGCGTAACGAAGGGGTAGATATTCCTGAATTTACTGAATGGACTTGGAGCGATTTGAAATAAGTTAAGAGGAAGAAGCAGATCTAGCATCTGCTTTTTTGTTGTCCTGAGGTCGTTTCATTCCAGAAATATGACAGGCTTACAGTGAGGGCACGCAAGCAAAGCTTCGCTTTCATTGCTAAGTGTCGAGCCCTAGGGTCTCGCCACTTGCCTTTTCTCACTGGAAGCCTGCCATATTTCTTCCATTTCACTAGTGCCTAATAAAAAAGGCTGACATATTGCAGTAAGGGAAAGAGTGTAGTGGAAGAAATGGATTCAGCTTGCCAAACCTAAGATTTTTTCTTATTTTCATCTCAGAAAACCTCAACCATAAAGAAACTTTTATGATAAAATAAAGCTATGGCAAAAACGAACATGTATTATGAAGACAATCGGGACTTAGCCCATGATGAGAAGGAGTTGAGTATTAGCTTGCTTGGCCTTCCCATGCGCTTTATGACAGATGCGGGTGTCTTTAGTAAGTCTGCGATTGATTATGGGACCAGGGTCTTGATTGACAATTTTGAGCCCGGACAGGCAAAGAGCCTGCTCGATGTGGGCTGTGGATATGGTGCCATGGGTTTGCCACTGGCTAAAAAGCACGGTTTGGCACTGACCATGGTCGATGTCAATAGCCGAGCCCTTGAGCTGGCTGAAAAAAATGCCCTGCTCAACCAAGTCGCAGTTGAGAGCATCAAGCTCTCTGACCAGTACGAGGCCCTGGCTGGCGAGACCTTCGACAGCATCGTCTCCAATCCGCCGATTCGGGCCGGCAAAGAAGTGGTCCACGGCATTCTCTCAGGAGCCATTGATCACCTCAATCCTCAAGGCCACTTGACCATCGTGATTCAAAAGAAACAAGGGGCACCATCTGCCCAGAAAAAGATGCTAGAAGTCTTTGGAAATTGCGAGCTCGTCGCAAAAGACAAGGGCTACTGGATATTAAGGAGCGTAAAATCATGACCTACAGAATGGTAGACCTCATCCAAAAGAAGCGGGATGGTAAGGCCTTTGCAAAAGAAGAAATCGAATGGATGATTTCAGGCTATGCCAAAGGTACTGTCCCGGACTATCAGATGTCAGCCCTTGCCATGGCCATCTATTTTCAAGGCATGACGACTGAGGAGACCGCAGCCCTGACCATGGCCATGGTGGCGACAGGCAAACAGCTTGATTTGTCAGCCATTCCTGGTGTCAAGGTCGACAAGCACTCGACTGGTGGCGTGGGCGACAAGGTCACGCTGATTCTTGCGCCTCTGGTGGCCAGCTTTGGCGTCCCTGTGGCCAAGATGAGTGGTCGGGGCCTCGGCCATACCGGCGGGACCCTCGATAAGCTGGAGAGCATTCCTGGTTTTAAGATTGAAAAAACAGAAGAAGACTTTATCCGCCAGGTCCAGGAGACGGGCCTGGCCGTGATTGGCCAGTCAGATGACCTGGTCAAGGCCGACAAGCTCCTCTATGCCCTGCGGGACGTGACAGCGACGGTGGACATCATTCCCTTGATTGCCAGCTCTGTCATGTCGAAGAAAATCGCAGCGGGTGCCGATGCGATCCTTCTTGATGTGACCGTTGGCGACGGAGCCTTCATGAAGAACATCGAAGATGCCCGTGTTCTCGCTAGGACCATGGTTGATCTCGGTAAATCCGTCGGTCGTCAGACCATTGCGGTTTTGACCAATATGAGTCAACCGCTTGGACACGCCGTCGGCAACCGCAATGAAATCACCGAAGCCGTCAACACGCTTGACGGCAAGGGCAGTCCAGCCTTCCGTGAATTTATCGCTGAGCTAGCCCAGCTCATGCTGAGCCTGGCAGGTCAAGAAAAGTCCATTCCTGAAATCCTTGAGCACCTGGATAACGGCAAGGCGAGAGCCAAGTTTGATGAGATGGTCTTGGCACAAGGCGGCAGGACAGATGGCCTGACAGAAGCACTTAAAGCTGATTATCAAGCAGAAGTCAAGGCCGAAGCCGATGGCTTTATCTCAGCAGAAAAAGCCATGGCCATCGGCGTCCTCGCCATGAAGCTCGGGGCGGGCCGTGCGACCAAGGCTGACAGCATTGACTTTGAGGCCGGCATCTATCTCGAAAAGAAGGTCGGTGACCTGGTTCAGACCGGCGACGTCATTGCAAGGCTCTACAGCAACAAGCCCATCACTGATGAGCTGATGGCGGAAGCCAAGGCTGCGATCGAGCTTTCTGATGAGGCCAGCAGTCACAAAGAAATCCTGGAAGTCATCCGATGAATCCAGACCTCGGTATTCCCAGATGGTTGATTGCCATCCAAGTCATCGTCTCAGCTGCAGTTGGGGCCATCGCCCATCTCTATGTCAGCAACATTTTCCTCAGCGTCCTCAGCTTTATCCTGGCATTTTCAGTCGTCTATGTCCTGATAGGCTTTATATATCTTCAATTTTTTAAGAAAGAAAGGTAATTTCATTATGCAACTCAACAAATACATTGACCACACGATGCTCAAGGCCGATGCTCCAAAGTCTAAGATTGACCAGATTATCTCAGAAGCTAAGCAATACGACTTTGCCTCTGTCTGCATCAATCCGACCTGGGTCAGCTATGCGGCTGAAGCCCTCAAAGACACTGATGTCAAGGTTTGTACCGTCATCGGCTTCCCTCTGGGTGCAAACACTTCAAGCCTCAAGGCCTTTGAAGCAGAAGAAGCCATCAAGAACGGTGCTGATGAAATCGACATGGTCATCAATATCGGAGCTGCTAAAGATGGCAACTGGGAGCTGGTCCAATCCGATATTGAAGCGGTCAATGCTGCCAAAGGCGACAAGCTCCTCAAGGTCATCATCGAGACTTGCCTTTTGACAGACGAAGAAAAGGTCAAGGCCTCTCAGGCAGCTAAGGCAGCTGGGGCTGACTTTGTCAAAACCTCGACTGGCTTCTCAACTGGCGGAGCGACTGTCGCTGATGTCAAGCTCATGCGTGAAGCAGTCGGCCCAGACATGGGTGTCAAGGCCTCTGGCGGTGTCCACAATGCTGAAGAAGCCCATGCCATGATCGATGCAGGGGCGACCCGTCTCGGTGTCTCTGCCGGTGTGGCCATCATGGAAGGGGAAACCAGTAATGCCAGCTACTAAGACAGCACTCAGCCAGTCAGCCCGTGAGGCTTTAGAGCGGGCCTATGTACCCTACTCACATTTTCCGGTCGGTGCGGCCTTTTTGACCAAGTCTGGCCAGGTCATCCAGGGTTGCAATATTGAAAATGCCAGCTTCGGCCTGTCAAACTGTGCCGAGCGGACAGCGATTTTCAAGGCTATTTCAGAAGGCATCACAGACTTTGAAGCCCTGGCTGTCTACGGCGAGACCGATGAGCCCATTAGCCCATGCGGAGCCTGCCGTCAGGTCATTTCAGAGTTCTGCCCAGGAGACATGCCGGTTTATCTAGTGTCTAAAGACCTTTCTATTAAAGAGACCAGTGTTGCTGAGCTCTTGCCTTATTCTTTTAAGGAATTGAAGTAGGGTTGTTAAGCCAGATTCCTTTCATTCCACTAGAATACTCAATGGTACAAAATAGAGCTATAAAAGCTCAGAAGTTGGAGTGAAAGAAATCTTGGAAAATGCAGTGGAATCAGGCAAAACTGGAGACCGCAGGGCTCCAGTTTTAGCAATGAGACCGCAAAGCGGTCTGCTTGCGGCCCCGCTGCATTTTCCAAGATTTCTGGAACGGAAACAGCCAGCCAAATAATAAGGAAATGCCCCGTCAAAAACGGGGCATTTTTCATATAAAAGACTAAAAACCGAACAATCTAAATAAAAATAGGCTTTCGTTTGCAGTCAGCTTGATAAAATTTTATGAAAGCGTTAAAATATGATTAAGGCTAAAATAGTTTAGCATAATAAAACTTTGGAGGAACCCCATCCCATGAAAAAACGTGCTCTCGTCGTTGGTGCAATCGCCCTTGCATCCGTCTCAGTTCTCGCAGGCTGCCGTGGCCGTGATGCCTCTGCTGGTAAAGCAGATACAGACCTTAAAGCAGCGATTGTCACTGATACAGGTGGTATCAATGACCGCTCATTCAACCAATCCGCTTGGGAAGGTCTCCAAGCTTGGGGTAAAGAAAATAACCTCAAAAAAGGTCAAGGCTTTAATTTCTACCAATCAAACTCAGCTTCTGACTACACGACCAACTACAACTCTGCTGAACAAGCAGGCTACAAGCTGATGTTTGGTATCGGCTTCTCACTTCAAGATGCGACAGCACAAGCTGCTAAGAACAACCCAAATTCTGAGTACGTCATCGTTGACTCTGTCATCGAAGGTCAAAAGAACGTTGCTTCAACAACCTTCTCTGATGAGCAATCTGCCTACCTTGCAGGTGTCGCAGCAGCCAAGACAACGAAGACCAACAAGGTCGGCTTCATTGGTGGGATGCAGTCTGACGTCATCACTGCCTTCCAGACTGGTTTTGAAAAGGGTGTAGCTTCAGTTAACCCAGCTATCAAGGTTGACGTTCAATACGCACAAAGCTTTACTGATGCTGGTAAAGGGAAGACCATCGCCCACGCTATGTATGGTGCTGGTGAAGACGTCGTTTACCAATGTGCTGGTGGTGTAGGTACAGGTGCCTTCCAGGAAGCTAAAGCTCAAAATGAACAACGTACAGAAGCTGACAAGGTATGGCTCATCGGTGTCGACCAAGACCAAAACTACCTCGGAAGCTACACATCTAAAGACGGTAAAAAATCTAACTTCGTCCTTGTATCTACAATCAAAGAAGTTGGTAAAGTCGTCCAAGACATCGCAGGCAAAGCAGCCAAGAAAGAATTCCCTGGCGGCAAGGTCGTTAACTATGACCTCAAAAACGGTGGTGTAGACCTTGCCAAGGACAATGCTTCAGCAGATACTTGGAAGGCCGTTCAAGACGCTAAGGACAAGATCATCTCTGGAGATGTAAAAGTACCTTCTAAATAATGTTAATTTTAAGCAAGGCTTTTAGCCTTGTTTTTTAGTGCCTTGCAGGCGGCTTTCTCTCTTCGGGATGGGGATGTTTCTAGTAGTGGGTGCTCGCGGAACTAGCTTCGAGTGTTGCTAAGCCTTGCTTAGTCTCCCTACGGGAGCCGTCGCAAGGCAAAGCAACACTACTTGCGGATTTCCGCTCCGCGGATTACACGACAGCAGAGCTGTCGGTAATCCCACTACTAGAAAATCCCTTTGAGCTAGAGCTCCGCTCCCGGCTTCGCCGGACCGCTTTGCGGGTTTGGCGGAGCCAAACGGCCGAAGGCCTAGCAAAAGGGGATTTTCTAATAATGGAAAGATCGACAGCTTTGCTGTCGAATCTTTCGCACAGGGGAGATCCGCAAGTACTATTTCTTAGTGGCTCGACGGCTCCCGTAGGGAGACTAAGAGACACTTAGAAATAGTCGAAGCTAGCTCCCCGAGCACTCCATTATTTTAAACATCCCCAACCCGAAGGGCAAGCCGCTTGCAAGGCATACCTCAAAAACAAAATACTTGCATTCTTGAAAAGAATAATATATAATATAGAAGTTGTCTTTGTGGTCTCCATGAAGTACAACCGCCGGGAAAAGCGTTCAAGCGAGGCAACTCCACGCTCAACCGCGAGTCTTACTGCTTGCCTAGGCAAGTTATTAAAATCTAATAAGGAGGAATCACAATGGCTAAATACGCTATCATCAAAACTGGTGGAAAACAGCTTAAGGTTGAAGAAGGTTCAGTGATCTACATCGAAAAACTAGATGTTGAAGCTGGTCAAGAAGTTTCATTTGACGAAGTTGTTCTCGTTGGCGGCTCACGCGGTAAAGCAAAAGTCGGCACACCATTCTTGTCAGACGTAACAGTTAAAGGTGAAGTTGAAAAACACGGTAAAGAAAAGAAAGTTGTTACTTTCCAATACAAACCTAAAAAACACTCTCACCGTAAGCAAGGTCACCGTCAACCTTACACTAAGGTTGTTATCAAGAGCATCGAATTTTAATCATGGCTGTTGAAGCGGTAATCCGTAAAAACCGGGGGCGTTATGCCTCTTACGAAATCTCAGGTCATGCAGGCTCAAACGAGGGTAAAACTGAGTTTGATATTGCCTGTGCAGACGTGTCTGTCCTGAGTATCACCACAGCAAACAATATTTATAAAATTGCTGGGGTGAAGCCGATTACGAAAATGGAGGATGGCTACTTATACGTAGAAGTTCCCATTTCCATGCCGGCAAAACAAGCAGAAGTTGTCCAACTCCTCTTTGAAGCATTTAAGAATGCCTTAGAAGATGTGGTCGGAGAATTTCCGCAGTATGTTCATTTAACACTTGAAAACTAACACAGGAGGGCAATTCATATGTTGAAACTTAATTCACAACTCTTCGCCCACAAAAAAGGTGGGGGTTCTACTTCCAATGGTCGTGATTCACAAGCAAAACGTCTTGGTGCTAAGGCATCTGACGGTGAACTTGTAACTGGCGGTTCTATCCTTTTCCGTCAACGTGGTACTCATATCCATCCAGGTACTAACGTTGGCCGTGGAGGCGACGATACTCTCTTCGCTAAAATCGAAGGGACTGTAAAATTTGAAACTAAACGTGGTAAAAAACAGGTTTCTGTTTACCCAGTAGTTGCTAAATAAAAAAACTCGGGATACCCCGAGTTTTTCTTTTCTCGCAGAATGCTGTTATCGCTAGACGCCTGGAAAAGCCTTGCCAGTTCAATCTGGAAAATCAGAGCGCATAAGTGAAAACCTCTAAGTATAAGTCCCGCTTTAAGGCAAGTCCACTCGGACTAGCCCGAGTTTTTCTTATCTCGCAGAATGCTGTTATTACTAGACGTCTGGACTAGCCTTGCCAGTTCAATCTGAAAAATCAGAGCGCATAAGTGAAAATCTCTAAGTATAATTCCCGCTGTGCAGAATGCTGTGAGGTATAATCAGAAGCCTTGGACCGGCATTTTCCCCAGCCATCCAGGTCCAAACCCCATCCCAACCCGAAATATGCTATAATATTAGTAAAATAAAGCCTTTAGGAGAGAAGTATTTGGCAGTTCATTCTTTAGAATTTAAGCTTGCCCATCCCGATGATGCGGGTCAGGTCTTTGGAGCCCAAGACAAGCATTTGTCCTTAATAGAAGCCCAGCTAGAGGTTGAGGTTAATTATCGAGGCGAGACCGTTCAAATCATGGCTGAGTCAGAAGAGAAGGCTGAGCTTGCAAGACGGGTCATCCAGGCCCTGCTGGTCCTGGTTTCTCGGGCAATTCCGGTCCACAGTTCTGACGTGGTCATTGCCCTCAAAATGGCCCAGAGCGATACCTTAGAGAATTTTGTGACTCTCTATGAGATTGAATTGACCAAAGACAGCACAGGCAAGCCGATTCGCCTGAAAAATCTGGGTCAGAAGCAGTATGTCGATAGCGTGAAGAACCACGACATTACCTTTGGCATTGGGCCTGCAGGGACCGGGAAGACCTTCCTGGCTGTGGTCTTGGCTGTTCAGGCCTTGCGAAACGGCCAGGTTAAGCGGATTGTCCTGACTCGGCCAGCAGTAGAGGCGGGAGAAAACCTTGGCTTTCTGCCTGGCGACCTTCAGGAAAAGGTCGATCCCTACCTGCGTCCTGTCTACGATGCCCTCTTCCAGATTCTTGGCAAGTCGGCGACAGAGCGGATGATTGAGCGAGAAATCATTGAGATTGCCCCACTGGCTTATATGCGGGGCCGGACCTTAGATGATGCTTTTGTCATTCTAGATGAGGCTCAAAACACGACGACCATGCAGATGAAGATGTTTTTGACCCGTCTGGGCTTCAATTCTAAGATGATTGTCAATGGGGATATTTCCCAGATTGACCTGCCGGGACATACCAAATCAGGCCTGATTGATGCCAAAGACAAGCTCAAATATGTCCATCAGATTGACTTTGTTTACTTCACAGCCAAGGATGTCGTCCGACACCCTGTGGTTGCTGAGATTATCAAGGCCTACGAAGATTAAATTTATCAAAATTATGAAAGGGCGGACCATATGGCTGAAGGCTATGTCATGGACCTGCGTAAGAAAATCGGCCATATCCCCATGGTCATCGCATGTGCCAGTGTCATCACTTATGATGAAGAAAAGGGCATTCTCCTGCAACGCAGAAAGGACAATGGCAACTGGTGTTACCACGGAGGCTCTATTGAGCCTGGTGAGACGGCCCAGGAGGCGGCTGCCCGTGAGATGCTGGAAGAAGTCGGCCTCAAAGCCGGCAAGATGGAGCTCTATGACGTCGTCTCCGGCGAAGAGCAACACTTCTTTTATCCTAATGGTGATGAGGTCTATATCATTGACAGCGTCTATCTCTGCAAGGATTTTGAGGGCGATCTCAAGCTTGAAGCTGCAGAAGTCACGGATGTCCAGTGGTTTGCCTTTGATGATTTGCCAGAAAATTTAATGCCCTCTACTAAAACGCCTATTCAAAAATTTGCAAAGGAAATGCTCGATGCACGTTGAACTCGTTGATGAAACAGGAAAAGTCACTGCTCCAATCATAGAGCAGACGAAAAAACTGCTGGCTTTTGCGGCAGACTATATTAAATTGCCAGAATCAAAAGAGATGGCGGTCAGCTTTATTGACAATAAACGCAGTCATGAGTTGAACCTTGAATATCGGGACACTGACCGGCCGACCGATGTGATTTCGCTCGAGTATAAGCCAGATGAAGAAGAGTTTTTCTTTGATGAAGAAATGGAGATTCCTGACGAGCTGATGGCTGAGATGGATCCCTTTATCGGCGAGCTTTATATCTCGATTGACAAGGCGTCTGAGCAGGCAGAAGATTACGGTCACTCATTAGAGCGGGAATACGGCTGGCTCTGCGTGCACGGCTTCTTGCATATCAATGGCTACGACCACTACACAGAAGAAGAAGAAAAAGAGATGTTTAGCCTTCAAGAGGAGATTCTGACTGCCTATGGCCTCACACGATAAACATGATGATGACGATGTTAAAATCTTTCAAAAAAAGGATTTTGACAAGGGAAAGACGCCAGAGAAAAAAGAGGGGGCCAGATGGAAGAATTCAAATGTCTGGTCAAGTTTAGAATTTGCCTTATCCGGTATAGTGACGGCCTTTCAACGGGAACGCAACATGCGAAAGCATGCCCTGACCAGTCTGATTGTCGTTGTTTTTGGCTTGATTTTTAAGATTTCAGAAATCGAATGGCTCTTTCTCTTATTGTCAGTCTTTCTGGTCATCACGGCTGAACTCTTTAATTCAGCCATTGAAAATGTCGTCGACTTAGCCTCTGACTACAATTTCCACATGAGGGCCAAGCGGGCCAAGGATATGGCGGCAGGGGCAGTGCTCTTTATTTCAGGCTTTGCCTTGATAGTTGGCTTGATTATCTTTTTGCCTAAAATCTGGAGCCTGATTTTTGGTTAGCGGGCAATTGAGAATGTTTTGATGCAGGGGACTCCTGCTTTTTTTAGTGTCTGGACGGCGTGCTGGAGGGTCCGACCTGTGGTGTAGACGTCGTCGACGAGGAGAAGCTTGTCAGGGAGTTTGATGTCAGATTTGAGGCGGAAGGGGTTTGGACTGGCGAGGCGGTCTGTTCTGCTGAGTGAGGACTGTTTGGGGGTCTCGGATTTTTCTAGGAGCTCTACGACTGCCTGTCCTTTGAGAAAAGCGGTGACCTGGTTGAAGCCTCGCTCCTGGTAGGAGTGAGGACTCAGGGGGATGGGGAAAAGCTGGTAGCCCTTAGGGAAGGACGGGAGCCGTCTTGCGACTACCTTAGCTAGCTGATAGTCTCCGAGAAATTTATAGCGTCGAAAGAAGTCTTTCATCTCATCATCATAATGATAGAGGGCCTGGTGGTCGACGAGAATTCCGGATTCTTCCCAGGCTTTACAGTCCTCACAAATCTCTTTCTGATAGGGCTTGTAACAGCGGGGGCAATGAGGATCAGCAATCGCTGTGAAATTATAGTCGTCCTGGAGGAAGTTTTCTGTCTTTCTCAGCAAGAAGAAGTCTTCAAATCTCATCTTTAGCCCCGCCCTTCGGAAAGGCCCCGCGATTATGGCCTTTAATCTCAGCCGTCGCCCGAATCATGGCCAGCGTTTTCCCCTTATGAAAGAAGCAGAGCTCCCCCGTCGGGCGTTCCCTGCTCCTCCCAACACGGCCCGCAATCTGCACAAGGACAGGAGCTGTAAAATGAAAATGGTCCGCCCGATAGACAAAGACATCGAGCTTTGGAAAGGTCACGCCCCGCTCTAAAATAGTCGTCGAAATCAGGACAGAAATCTTGCCAGAGCGAAAGTCCTCTACCAGCTCGTGCCGGTCGGGAGTCTCTGAGGAAACAAAGACCTCTCCTAGCTTTTGGGCCAAGTCCTCGCCAGTCTTAAAGTCAGGCACAAAAATCAGCAGGGGAAAGGACGAGCTCCTCTGTCGCTGATAGGCCTTGCCAAAACGACTGAGCCAGAAAAGCTGGGGCAGGACTAAAGGAAAACCGTGAAAACGTCTGGAGAGCTGGATTTTATAGAGGTCATCCTGCTTGACCTCCAGCTCCAGACTAGGATGAGAGGTAGCAGTCATATAGAGCAGATGGCTGTCAGCTTTTCTAGCGAGCTCAAGGACCTCTCCGAAAATTGGATTCTCCACAAATGGAAAGGCATCCACCTCATCAATAATGAGTAGGTCAAAAGCCTCACGAAACCTGAGCAACTGATGCGTGCTAGCGATGACCAGAGGCGAGGCAAAATAGTCTTTTGACTCCGCATACAATATCGGAATCTCACAGCTAAAATCCCTAGAGAGCCGCTTGTGGAGCTCGATCAGGACATCAACACGAGGACTGGCCAAAGCAACCGTTCTGCCCTGCTGAAGGACCTGGTCAATCGCAGGATAGATCATCTCAGTCTTTCCAGCCCCAGTCACGGCATGCAGCCAGGTCTTTCCTGGCATTAGCACCAGCGACTTTAACTGTCGAGAACAATCCTCCTGCTCAAGACTCAGCTCCCCCTGCCAGACGAGATAGGACTGCC
The DNA here is from genome assembly GCF_003116835.1 of Lactococcus termiticola. GTDB lineage: Bacteria > Bacillota > Bacilli > Lactobacillales > Streptococcaceae > Lactococcus > Lactococcus termiticola. The sequence goes on from NZ_BFFO01000002.1 coordinate 232,403, forward strand.
GAGGATAGTCAGCCTGGGGGAAATTGCAGAGCCACTCATCAGAGCGGACCCGGCCGAGCTCAATACAGGTCCTGCAATAGTAAGCTCCGATGGGGAGCCTGGACCCAGCCTTGTCATGCAGACTCCCACAACGCTGACAACGGATTTTTCCATCTGGTACTTCTATCATCCCTGCTAGCTCTGAGTGGCCTATTTTCAGTTCTTCTGAGCTCAAGTTCTTCTTGAGTAAAAGCCTTCCTGATAAATATTTCATGTTTAATATTCGTCTTTAATGGCAAAATGTCAAAGAATTTGCTATAATAATAGTGTTGAATTTTTGGGATATAGCCAAGCGGTAAGGCAACGGTCTCTGACTCCGTCACGCGTAGGTTCGAATCCTGCTATCCCAGTAGTTTGTCCAGTGCGGTTTATCGCACTTTTTTATTCCAAGGAAAAATATGACGATTACGATTTCAGAAAATCATCGCCGTGAAGAAGAGATTAAAAAGTCTCGCTTTATTTGTCAGCTGGCCAGGGTGCAGACAGAAGAAGAGGCTCAGGACTTTGTCCAGGCGATGAAAAAGCTTCATCCCAAGGCCAATCACAACTGCTGGACCTATGTCCTCGGCGACCATCAGGAGGTCCAGCGGATGTCAGATGACGGCGAGCCTTCAGGGACGGCGGGTGTGCCCATGCTCGAGGTTCTCAAGAAATGGGAGCTGACCAATGTCGTTGCTGTGGTCACCCGCTATTTTGGGGGCATCAAGCTGGGTGCAGGAGGCCTGATTAGGGCTTATGCCGGCAGTCTTGCCCATGCCCTGGATGAAGTGGGGCTTGTCGCCTATGTGCCACAGAGAGAGCTCTATATCAGCCTCGACTATGGCCTCTATGATAGCCTGCAGCGTTTCTTGGCTGAGCGGGAGTTAGTCATTCAGGAGGCGGAGTTTTTAGAGGCCGTCAAGGTTAAGCTCTACGTGGATGAGGCAGTAGTTCCAGATTTGGAAGCTGAGCTCACAGAGCAGTTTCAAGCAAAATTAAGTATTAGTAAAGGGGAGGAGCTCATTGCAGAGATCCCCTACAAAAGAGAACTGGAGGGGTCATGAAGATTTTCAGAGGCTCGATTATTGTTACGATTATTGCACTGGCCATTGCCTATTTTTATGCCGGACTCAACGGCCTCTTTATCACAGGGATTCTTGCTGTGCTTGAGGTCTCGCTCTCGATGGATAACGCCATTGTCAACGCCCGAATTTTAGAGAAGATGAACCATTTTTGGCGGGGAATTTTTCTGACCGTCGGGATTTTGGTGGCTGTTGTCGGCATGCGGCTGATTTTCCCCCTGTTGATTGTAGGGATTTCTGCCCGTATCAATCCGATTGAGGCATTGCAACTGGCCCTGGCCAAGGGAGACCCAAGTCAGGCTGGGACCTATGGCTATATTCTCCACCACTCTCACCCGCAGATTGCGGCCTTTGGTGGGATGTTCCTCCTCATGCTCTCGCTCGAATTCTTCTTTGATGAACGGGCCCACAGCTGGCTCAAGATTCCTGAGAAGCTCTTGAAGTGGATTGGTTATTTCCCTTCTGCCAATGTGATCATCTCGATTGTTGCCCTGATGATTGCAGCTCAGGGTGCTCATAATCCCTCAGCCGCTATCTTTGCTGGTATTCTAGGGATTCTAAGTTTCCTTCTGGTCAATGGCTTGGGCCATGTGATGAGCCAGCATCAGCCGGGTGCTGGGACGGGTGAAGCCGTCCTTGCGACCGGCAAGGCCGCCCTCTCCCTCTTCCTCTATCTGGAAGTGATTGACGCCAGTTTTAGTTTTGACGGCGTAATTGGGGCCTTTGCGATTACCAATGATCCGATTATCATCTTGCTCGGACTTGGTGTAATTGGGGCTATGTTTGTGCGGTCGCTGACCCTTTATCTGGTCGCTAAGGGAACCCTTAATGAGCTGGTCTACCTGGAACACGGTGCCCACTGGGCGATTATGGCTCTGGCTGTCTTTATCCTGGTCAGCATCCATGTCGAGATCGGCGAGGCCGTGACAGGCTTGACGGGGGCCGTCCTGATTGGTCTTTCCTTCCTGTCTAGTGTGCTTTACAATCGCAAGCACTAAAGAGGCATGAAATCCTTTGACATTAAGCATTTGTTAAGTTAAAATGAGATTGTAGAATTATATTTACAGTCTTATTTTTTATAGTAAAAATTTTATATTTACTTGGAGGTAAAAATATGATGAAACCTGCTGAAATCCTTGCTGCTATGATCCATAGTGGCGAGGAAAAAGTCTCGCGTCCCCTCTACGAAAAGGCCATTCTTGGCTTTGTCGGTGGGGCGATGATCTCACTTGGATATTTACTTTATATCCGCTCTATTGCAAGTGTCGCTGAAAGTCTGGGAAGTCTCGCGTCACTTATCGGTGCTTCAGTCTTCCCGATTGGTTTGATTGTCATTATCATGGGTGGTGGTGAACTTGTCACTTCAAACATGGCAGCTGTAGCAACTTCCCTCTTTGCTAAGAAAATCAATATCGGACAATTGATTGCAAACTGGATTGTCATCACGATCTTTAATATTATTGGTGCCATCTGTGTAGCTTATTTCTTTGGCCATGTCGTAGGTTTGACTCATGTCGGTGTTTATCAACATGAAATCTTGACCGTTGCCAATGCTAAGCTTTCTGCTGGTCCACTTGCAACTTTTATTTCAGGAATTGGTTGTAACTGGTTCGTAGGTGCCGCAGTTTGGATGGCTTACGGGGCAAAAGACGCAGCTGGAAAACTCCTTGCCATTTGGTTCCCAATCATGGCCTTCGTAGCTATTGGCTTCCAGCACAGCATCGCAAATGCCTTTGCAATCCCAGCTGCTATCTTTGAAGGCGGTACAACATGGTTGCGTTTCTGGCAAAACTTTGGACTTGTTTACCTTGGCAATATCGTCGGTGGCGCCATCTTCCTCGCAGCCTTCTACTATATTTCTTACAAACGCCAAATGAAGGAATTGTCACTTTAATTTGAAAACAGCTTTAGCTGTTTTTCTTATTGACTTTAAGGCAGCATTGGACTATAATATAAACAAAGCGAATCCAGGAGAGTGAGAGCTGGGTCAATCAAATGGCTTAACAATTAAAAATGTACTCAATGAAGTAAAAAATAAAGGTGGAACCGTGCTCAGCACCCTTTGTCAACGTTTTTGTTGACCTTGGTGTGAAGTACGGTTTTTCTATGGAGGAAATATGTCGGATAAAAAATTATCGTTTCAAGAAATCATCTTGACCCTGCAAGAGTTTTGGTCAAAACAAGGGGCCAATCTCATGCAGTCTTATGACAATGAGGTCGGTGCTGGGACTATGAGCCCTTACACCTTCTTGCGGTCAAACGGTCCAGAACCCTGGAATGCAGCTTATGTACAGCCTTCACGCCGGCCGGCAGATGGCCGTTATGGTGAGAACCCTAACCGTCTCTTTCAGCACCATCAGTTTCAAGTGGTGATGAAGCCAAGTCCTAAGAACATTCAAGAGCTCTATCTTCAAAGCCTCGCAGCCCTTGGCATCGATGCCTTGGAGCATGACATCCGCTTTGTCGAAGACAACTGGGAAAATCCTTCGATGGGATGCGCGGGTATCGGCTGGGAAGTTTGGATTGACGGGCAAGAATGTACGCAATTTACTTACTTCCAACAGGTTGGTGGGATCGAGGTTGATAGTGTGACTTCAGAAATCACTTACGGTCTCGAACGGATCGCCGTTGCTATCCAAGATGTGGATTCCGTTTACGATTTGGATTGGGGCAATGGCGTGAGCTATGGCGATATTTTCCAAGAACCCGAATATGAACACTCTAAATTTGCCTTTGAAGAAAGCAATCAAGAGCTCTTGCTTAAACTCTTTGGAGAGTATGAAGAAGAAGCCCTCCACTTGCTTGATTTAGGCCTTGTCCACCCAGCCTATGACTATATCTTGAAGTCTTCACATACTTTTAACCTGCTGGATGCGCGTGGTGCGGTTTCCGTTACTGAACGTGCCGGTTACATGCATCGTGTGCGTGGCATGGCGCGTAAGGTAGCCAAGACCTTTATTGAAGAGCGGGCCAAGCTTGGCTTCCCCCTCTTGAAAGATGAGGCGCTGCGGGATAAATACCTGGGTAAAAACGGAAAGTATGCACAAAAGGAGGAGGCATAATCATGAGCAATTATTTATTAGAAATCGGCTTAGAAGAAATGCCGGCCCACCTGGTCACAGCAAGCGAACGTCAGCTGGCTGAACGGGTTTCAGATTTTCTGAAGGAAAATCGGGTGAACTTCAAGAACATCGTCCGCTTTTCAACACCCCGACGTTTGGCAGTCCTTGTCGAAGACATTGCAGAGCAATCTGAAGCCATGGACGAAGAAGTCAAGGGTCCTGCGGCTAAGATTGCCAAAGATAATGAAGGCAACTGGTCGAAGGCTATCCAAGGTTTCTCACGGGGTCAAGGTTTGACGCCTGATGACTTGGAGCTGCGTGGCGACTACTATTATGCGACCAAGCACACTGAAGGTGTGGCGACGGCCGATGTTCTTAAAAATATCGGCGCTGAAGTCATCGAGAAAATGCAATTTTCAACCTACATGAAGTGGGGCAACAACAGCTTCCTCTTTGTCCGTCCGATTCAGTGGATTGTCAGCCTTTTAGACGTTGCTGTGGTTGACTTTGACCTTCTGGACGTCAAGGCAGGCCGCAAGTCACGTGGCCATCGCTTCCTTGCCAACCGTGCCATCGAGCTGGTCGATGCCCGCCTCTATGAGAAGGCCCTCCAGGATAACTTTGTCATCGCCTATGCCCCAGCCCGTAAGCTTTTGGTCGCACAAGAAATCCAAAAATTGGCAGACAAACACGGTTGGGAAGTTGAACTTCACGCTGACCTCCTTGAAGAAGTCAACAACATCGTCGAGTGGCCTACCGCCTTTGTCGGCAACTTTGATGAAAAATATTTGGCAGTCCCAGAAGAAGTGCTCGTCACTTCAATGCGTGATAACCAACGTTACTTCGAACTTCATACAAAAGAAGGCAAACTTGCACCACATTTCATTTCCGTCCGTAATGGTAATGATGAACATATGGATAATGTCATCAAAGGGAATGAAAAGGTCCTCGTGGCCCGGCTTGAAGATGCAGAATTCTTCTGGCGTGAAGATCAGAAGCTCAAGATTGATGACCTGGTCAAGAAACTTGAAAAAGTGACCTTCCATGCGAAAATCGGTAGCTTGACTGAGCACATGGCCCGGACCAAGGCAATCGCGGCCAAGCTCGCGCCATTTGCAGAACTTTCAGATGCGGAAAAAGCTGATGTGGCCCGTGCGGCGGACATCTATAAGTTCGACCTCTTGACCAACATGGTTAACGAATTCGACGAGCTACAAGGAGTCATGGGTGAGAAGTATGCCCTCCTTGCTGGCGAAAATGAAAATGTCGCAACAGCCATCCGTGAGCACTACATGCCAACCTCAGCAGAGGGTGCGCTGCCTGAGAGCAAGGTCGGAGCTGTGCTTGCAGTGGCTGACAAGTTGGACAGCATCCTGAGTTTCTTCTCAGCTGGTCTGATTCCTTCTGGTTCAAACGACCCTTATGCCCTCCGTCGTGCGGCTCAAGGTCTGATTCGGATTCTTGAAAAATTCGACTGGCAACTTGATTTGGCCGAATTTATTTTAGAGATGGAATATGAAAATAAGGAACAAGTCTTAGAATTTGTCCAAGGCCGGATTCAAAAGATGCTGCTGGACAGCAAGGTCCGCCATGATATTGTCGATGCCGTGATTCATGCCAGCCATTTCAACATTGTCAGCATGCTAGAAACTGCACAGGTCATCAACGAGCATAAAGACCACGAGCCCTTCAAGCCTGCCATGGAAAATGTAGGCCGGGTAATTAACCTGGTTAAAAAGGCTGAAAACTTGAGCAATCAGGTCGACAGCAGTCTCTTTGAAAACGAGCAGGAAAAAGAGCTGGCCCGGGTCGTTGAAAGCCTGAAGGCTGACTGGTTAAGCCTTAACAATGCCCTGCGTTTTCGCTCGATTGTGCACTCAATGACGCCGGCCATCAGCCAATTCTTTGAGCATACCATGGTCATGGCAGAAGATGAAAAAGTCAGAGCTAACCGCTTGAACCTGCTGGGACAGCTGGTAGAACTGACCGCTACGCTGGCTGACTTTAGCCTGATTAACACAAAATAAGGGGGACATCATGGCCATCAGCAATGAACAAATTGAACGCATCAATGCCCTGGCGGCGAAAAATAAGACTCCAGAAGGCCTGACAGCAGAAGAAGTCGAAGAACGCAAGGCCCTGCGTGAACTCTATCTGGACAGTGTCCGGGCGAGCCTCCGTGCCCAGGTCGAGTCTGTCAAACTGGTCGATGAGGCTGGTAATGACGTGACGCCTGAGAAGCTCAAGAAGGTCCAAAGAGAAAAGGGGATGCGGGAGTAAAATGTCCGGGGGACATTTTAGCTTCTCTCACAGAATGGAGCTAGCTCTACTTCATCAGCTGAAACGAATAGTATTCAGCTGGATAAAAGCTAGAGTAAGCTAAAGCAGATAGAGTTAAAGCTCAAAATCATTTTTGCTATTCCTCTAGCAGCTGTGATTTATTTTTGTAAAGTACCCGCAAAGTGCTAATGCCGAAAGATTTCCTTGACTGGGCATGCCCAAGAAGTCTCATAAAAAGCCGGAGAACAGCCAAAGCTTGAGCTAGTTTTCTCCTGCTTTTTTTGTTAAGATAAACACTATGAATATCATCATTGTCTTTCTCTTTGGTGCCTTGGGCGGGATATGTCGATTTGAGCTTAACGAATATCTTCCTAAGCTTGGCACTTTTCCCTTAGCCACCCTCCTCATTAACCTCGTAGGCTGCTATCTTTTTACCTTTTTGATTAAAAACTTTCTGTCAGCAAAAAATATGAACCAAAAGCTGATTTTAGGCCTTGGGACAGGTTTTATCGGGGCCTTTACGACCTTCAGCTCTTTTATTCTTGATTCAGATCACCTCTTGATTTCAGGCCACTATTTCCAACTCTTTGTCTATGTGTTCTTATCCGTCTTTGGAGGCCTGCTTATGGCGACCTTGGGCATGATGCACGGGCGTAGATTAGGAGGCAATCAGCATGCATGAGCTTGGACTGGTCGGGGCTGCTGCAGGGCTTGGTGCCCTGGTCCGCTATGCCTTTAGTTATTTGAACATCATCTTTAAGCGACTAAGATTTCCCATCGGGACCTATATCATCAATATTTTAGGGAGCTTTCTCATCGGCTTTATCTTTGCCAAATATGGTAGTCACAATGCGTCTTACGCCATTTTTGCGACCGGATTTTGTGGGGGATTAACCACCTTTTCGACTTATAATTTTGAGCTCTTTGAATTGATTGAAAAGGGCGATTATCGGCATTTTGCAGAGTATTTTGTTTTGACTTATGGGCTGGGCTTTGTGGCGGTCTTGATAGGCCTTTATCTGGCTGGAAAATAAAAGACGAGGGAAAGCTAGAGCTTCTCTTGTTTTATTGGCTCTATAATAAATCGTGTGGGAAATGTCCCACACGATTTTTTCTTGCAAAAGAAAAATCTTATCTCTAAGATATAAGTAACCACACAAATACCGAAAGAAAGATAAGATTTATGTTTGATTCTATCATGAAAGAATATCAATTACAAGAGAAATACTGGCATTGTGAGGAGACCTCACCTGTAAA
>NZ_BFFO01000003.1 GCF_003116835.1 Lactococcus termiticola
CCCGTTCGCGACTCTTCAAACTACGATGTGCAAGCACGGTGTAGTTTGAAGCGTTCCACTTGCATGTATTAGGCACGCCGCCAGCGTTCGTCCTGAGCCAGGATCAAACTCTCGTTAAAAGTTCATTTCTGAACTGGCTTTGTTTTGCCATTATCCTTAGTGCTTTAGCACTTAGGAATAATGGACAAATCTTTTATGTCTTTCATTATTGAATTGACAGTTTTTGATGAACCGTAGTTCATCACATGAGTCATTCTTCTTTATTCAGTTTTCAAGGGGCTTGTGTGCCGCTCTCTTGCGACAACTATTATATTCTATCAAACCTCTTTTCTTTTGTCAAGAATAAAGTGCGATTTTTTTGAAAAAAGTTTGTGATGGTTCGTTTTTAGCAGGCAAAAAGCCCGTGGGACGGGCTTTTTTGCTTAATAAAAATTTTTTTATTTTTGTCTGCTAAAGTTGGCAACATCTTCTGAGATTTCTTTAATGAAGTCATCGAAGCTGAGCACCTTAGTGTCTGTAGAGCCGTAGCGACGGATATTGACCGTACCGTCAGCCTGTTCTTGGTCGCCGACAACGATTTGGTAAGGAATCTTGCGAGTTTGAGATTGACGGATCTTGAAGCCCATTTTTTCGTTGGCTTCATCGACAACCACACGGAAGCCTTTGCTTTGAAGTTCTTTTTGAAGCTTCCAAGCGTAATCAGCATGAATTTCGTTGTTGACAGGGATGATGGTTGCTTGAGTTGGCGCCAACCAGGTTGGGAAGGCTCCCTTATAAAGCTCGATCAGGTAGGCTGTGAAGCGCTCAAGTGTAGAGATAACCCCACGGTGAATCATGACTGGACGGTGTTTCTCGCCGTCTGCACCGACATAAGTGATATCGAAGTTTTCTGGATTCAGGAAGTCCAGCTGGATAGTAGAAAGTGTTTCTTCATTTCCAAGGGCAGTCTTAACCTGGATGTCGAGTTTTGGTCCGTAAAAGGCAGCTTCACCTTCAGCTTCAACATAGTCCAACTTCATCTCATCCATGGTTGCCTTCAGCATGGTCTGGGCATTTTCCCACATAGCATCGTCCTGGAAGTACTTTTCTGTGTCTTCAGGATCACGATATGAGAGACGGAAGCTGTAATCATTGATACCAAAGTCATGGTACATATCCATAATAAATTGTAAAATCTTACCAAATTCTTCTTGAATTTGTTCTGGCGCCACAAAAGTATGGCCGTCATTGAGCTGCATCACGCGCACACGTTGCAGACCAGACAGGGCACCTGATTTTTCATAGCGGTGCATGGTACCAAATTCAGCGATACGGATAGGCAATTCGCGGTAGCTGTGGACATGGTGCTTGTAGATGGCAATGTGGGAAGGACAGTTCATCGGACGGAGTTCCAACTGTTCGCCGTCGTCGAATTCCATTGGCGGGAACATGTCTTCATGGTAGTGTTGCCAGTGGCCTGATTGCTTGTAAATGTCAAGGTTCATCAGGTTTGGTGTGTGGACATGAAGATAACCGGCCGCGATTTCACGGTCTTCGACGAAACGTTGAATGGTCCGGCGAAGCGTCGCCCCGTCTGGCATCCAGTAGGCAGTCCCTGCACCAAGGTCTGAGTCGTTGAAGAAGAGATCCAACTCACGGCCGAGCTTACGGTGGTCACGTTCTTTGGCTTCTTCACGGAATTTCAGGTTTTCTTCCAGTTCTTCTTTAGTGAACCAGGCTGTCCCGTAAACCCGTTGCATCATGGCATTGTCAGAGTTACCACGCCAGTAGGCACCGGCAACACTAAGAAGTTTGAAGAATTTAATGAAGCCAGTCGCAGGGACGTGCGGGCCACGGCAGAGGTCAGTGTATTCGCCCTGGCTGTAGATGGTCAGGCCACCCTCGTCTTCATTGTGCTCGTCGATGAGTTCGAGTTTATAAGGGTCGTTCTTGAAAATGTCTTGAGCTTCAGCCTTAGAGACTTCCTTACGGATAGAAGGGAAGTTTTCCTTGGCGATTTTCTTCATTTCTTCTTCAATTTTCGGCAGGTCTTCTTCTGAGATTTGTCCTGCTTCATTGTCGGTATCATAGTAGAAACCGTCTTGGATGGCAGGGCCAACCCCCAGATGGATGTCTGGGAAATGCCGGCGAGCCGCCTGGGCAAAGAGGTGGGCCGCTGAGTGACGGAGGATGCCTAAGGCATCTTCATGGTCAGGTGTGACAATCTCAAAGTCCGCATCTTCAGTGATGGGACGAGTCACGTCGATCAGCTTGCCGTTGACCTTACCAGCCAGGGCTTTTTTCGCCAGGCCTGGCGAGATTTGATGGGCAATGTCGTAGGTTGTGATGCCAGCTTCAAATTCTTTGACGGCAGCATCTGGGAAGGTAATTTTAATCATATCTAACTCCTTTATTTTTTGTTAACAGCTTCAGGCGGTGGCCTTCACGATAATAATAAAAAACGCAAGAGCTCCCCCAAAAAGGACGCTCCTGCGTGTTACCACCTTTGTTCAATTTCCATTAAAAAATGAAAATCTCTCATCATTGGCGTAAGGTGCCAGAGACCCCTAGCGATTAGGCCAGGCATTTTATGAGTGGTACCCTCAAAGTCGACATCTAGGCTCGCAGTACCGCCTAGTCTCTGAAAAATCTTGTCTGAGGACATGTCTCTTTCTTGATTATAATGCTTATCTTAGATTTTGTCAAGCGTTTTCAGTGACTTTGTTCAATATTACGCCGAGTCTTGTATTCCAAGAAATCACGGGCCACATCTGGGTCAAAATCATTGAGCTGCTTCATGACATGGTTTTGAATGGCTTCAATCTCCACCTTTTCAAATGGCATCTCGGCAACCACCTTTTCGACAATGCGGGTAACATTATTGGCAATCATGTTGGCCTGGAGGGGCTTGTCGTGAAACTTTCCATTGATAGCGGCCTTAAAAACGGCTGTCTGGATACGGAAAGAATCCCAGTCGACCACGCGACCGTTTCGTTTGATGACCACCTTATTGACGAGTTTTGATTCCATAGGCTTCTCCTTTTGTCTTCTTATTCCTATTATAACAAATTTTTTAGAAAATCTTACCATTTATCGGCTTTAAGGCAAGGATTAAAATGTCTCTACTAAGAGAATCACATTAAGAATCGTCACAAAAATCCCGGTCGCTAGCAGAAGGATTTTTGTATACCAGACATTCTTATATTTTCCCATAATTTTCTTTGAGCTGGTCAGGTAAATTTGCAGGAAGATTGTAATCGGTAGCTGAATCGACAGGAAGACCTGCGAGTAAATCAAGATGTTAAAGCTTGAGGTCACCAGGCTAAATCCCATGATGGCAAGGGCCGCCCCGATGATTGTAATCAAGACGCCCAGCCTAGAGTGAGGGTCCCGGGCATCATATGGCTCGGCGAAGATACCAGCAAAGATAGAGCCACCGGCCATCCCAGCCGTCACGGATGAAGCCACACCAGCAAAGAGAAAGGCGAGCCCAAAGAGAATGGCCGCCCCTGGCCCGAGCAGGGGCTTCAGAATGTCTTGAGCCTGCGCCATCTCAGTGACCACATGCGGGAAAAAGAGGGCGGCAGCAATAATGATAATGACGGAATTTATTACCCAGCCCAGAAACATTGAGAAAATCGTATCGAAGAACTCAAACTTGAGCTGGCGTTGGATGACCTTTTCGTCCTCAAGATGCCACTGACGGCTCTGAATGACCTCAGAATGTAGGAAGAGATTATGTGGCATGACGACCGCCCCCAGGGCAGAGAGGATAATCGGCATGGCGGCCGGTGTAATATGAGGAACAAAGGATCCATGAAGGGCGGATGTCCAGTCAATATGGGGAATGATAAAAATTTCTGCCAATAAGGAAATCCCAATCAGGCTGACAAAGCCAATGATGACCTTCTCGATTTTAGAGTAGGAATTACTGAATAAAAACCAGATGACCAGGATGGCTACAATCGGTGTCCCGACCATTATCGGTAGGCCGAAAATCATCTGTAGGGCCAGGGCACCGCCGAGGAGCTCGGCCGTCGCTGTTGAAATCGAGGCCAGGACAGCCGTAATCAGAATAAGCCGGCTGAGCCATGGCCTCAAGTACTCGGTTGCATTTTCAGAGAGGCACTTGCCGGTCACGATGCCCAGATGGGCGACGTTGTGCTGGAGAAAGGCCAGCATGATGGTCGAGAGGCTGATGACCCAGAGGAGCTTGTAGCCAAATTGCGAGCCGGCGGCCAAATTGGCCGCCCAGTTGCCCGGGTCAATGAAGCCAACAGCGACAATCAGGCCAGGCCCAACATAGCGGAGAAAATCCAGGGCCGGGTGGCGCTCGTCTTTTAATATGTTCTTGAATTTCATCTTAGCTTAATTATAACAAAACGAAGCGAAGTCTGCTTTACTAGGCTGTCAGCGGGACACATCCTCTTCCTTACTAAGCAAAAAAGCCTGGCAAACGCCAGACTTTTTAAGAAACAAATTTTAACTTCAAATTAATTTATTTGAACTCTTTGAAGCGAACGTCATCGCCCAAAGTTTCCTTATCGACTGTGTTCGGAGCTTCGATAGAACCGAAGACGAATTGGCCACGGAGCTTCCAGTCTTTAGGCACATCGTAGGCTGCGACAACTTTTTCGTCGACGAGTGGGTTGTAGTGCTGGATGTTACCGCCGACACCTGCTTCTGCCAGGGCGTTCCAGATGTTAGCCAGGACAATCCCGTGGCTTTGTTCTGCCCATGGCTTGAAGTTGTCAGCGTAGAGCGGGAATTGCTCTTCGAGGTTGGCTACTGTCGCCATGTCTTCAAAGAGGAGGACTGTGCCGTAGCCGGCCTTGAAGCCATTGAGACGGCCTTGAGTAGCTTCCCAGGCTGATTCGTCGAGGACACCATCTTGGGTCATGACGGCCTTGAGGCTTGACGTCACGATGTCGTCCCAGAATTCGTCGTGCTTAGCGCCTGTCAAAATCACGGCACGGGCTGTTTGGGCGTTGAAGGCTGATGGGGAAAGGCGGACAGCTTCTTTGATAGTTTCGATTACTTCATCGGCATTGTTGAGGTTTTTGCCGAGGGCGTAGATGGTGCGGCGTTTTTTAAGTGTGTCTAAGTAAGTCATAGTGGGACTCCTTTTTAGTTTTTTTATTTTCGTTTACGTTTGTAATCTTAGCATGTAAGCGGATGAAAGTCAAACGATTTGCTTTTCATTTTAGATTTTGTTTTCTGAGGGAATCGTTCCGCTAGAGAAGGCCACTGTTGAGCTGTGAGGCCGGGAGCGAAGCCTCCGGCTTCCATCCCTAGATTTGGAGCCTTTCGTCTCCAAATCTGCCATTTTCACAGCCCAACAGTGGCCTTCTCTAGCTACACTTATCAACTCCAATAAAAAAATCCCCATTCCATTTCTGGAAACAAAGGATTGAGTATGCTGTATTTATTTCGTACCAAACAAGCGGTCACCAGCGTCACCTAAGCCTGGGACGATGTAGCCTTGCTCGTTGAGGTGGTCGTCGAGGGAGGCGGCGTAGATGTCGAGGTCAGGGTGGGCTTCCTGGAGGGCTTTGACGCCTTCTGGTGCAGCGACGAGGCAGACAAATTTAATGTTGCTGGCCCCACGTTTTTTGAGGACGTCTACGGCGAGGGCGGCAGAGCCTCCAGTCGCAAGCATTGGGTCGACGAGGAAAATCTGGCGGTCAGCGATGTCTGTCGGAAGCTTGACCATGTATTCGACAGGCTTCATGGTTTCTTCGTCACGGTACATGCCGATGTGGCCGACACGGGCAGCAGGAATAAGCTTGAGAATCCCGTCAACCATACCGATACCGGCACGCAGAATCGGTACAACAGCCAGCTTTTTACCGGCCAACTGTTTAGCCGTCATCTGGGCAACAGGGGTCTCGATAGTCACGTCTTCAAGCGGAAGCTCACGAGAGACCTCATAGGCCATCAGCATCCCGATTTCATCGACAAGTTCACGAAACTCCTTGGTAGAAGCTTCTTTACGGCGAAGGATAGAGAGTTTGTGTTGAATCAATGGATGTTCGACAACGGTAAATTTAGACATGGCATCTCCTAGAAATTTTATAATTCTATTTTATCATTTTTGGGCAGTTTTTGCCTTGCTGGGCAGTGACCATTTGATCAGGAATGGGGCAATCAGGGTCGTCAAAATCGTCACGATGACCAACTCTGAATAGACCGTGTCAGAAATCACGGCTGACGCCAGGCCGACCTGGGCGACAATCAAGGCGACTTCGCCACGGGAGACCATGCCAGTCCCGACCAGGAGGCTATCGGCATTGGACAGCTTGACCGAACGGCCGGAAATATAGGCCGGTAGGAATTTTGTTGCAATAGCCAACAAGGTAAAGGCCAGAATAATCCAAGGGTGCTCAATCAGGCTATCAAAGCTGACAGAAAGAGCGATGGACACAAAGAAAACAGGGATGAAAATCACATAGGCAATGGCCGAGGTGTACTCTTCAATCCGGTGGGAGACCTCAGTCTGACTGATGGCAAGACCTGCAAAGAAGGCCCCAATCACGGCTGACATGCCCGAAGCCCAGGCCAACAATGAAAGAATCAGACAGATGAGAATCGCCGCTGTCGTATTTTTTGCATAAATCGGCAGGCGGTCGACCCATTTCCAAATCCTGGGAATCATCTTGTGGACGAGGACCAGGAAAAGTAGGAAGAGGGCCTCAAGCAGAAACTGAAGGGGCAGATTTCCCGAGCCTGACTTGGTCGAAGTAAAGACAGAGAGGGCCACGACGGCCAGGATGTCATCGACCACGGCCGCACCCAGGATGATGGCCCCCGCCCGGGTCCCGAGCTTCCCGTATTCCTGGAGGACTTCCACTGTAATAGAAACTGAGGTCGCCGCAAAGACAATCCCGTAGAAAATCGCCGTAGAAAAGCCATAACCCAGCAAGTGGGCCACGCCCCAGAAGGCAAAAAGCGGCACCAGGACGCCAGAGCTGGCAATCAAGAGCGAGGCCTTGAGGTTCTTTTTCAAGACCGTCAAGTCACTCTCGAGGCCGGCCAGGAACATGAGGAGAATGACCCCAATCTCAGAGAGGGTCTCAATCGTGTGCCCGCCGTGAATCCAGCCCAAGACGCTGGGGGCAAGAATCACGCCCACCACCATCTGCCCAACCACAGCCGGGATTTTGAGCTTTCTGGAGACCACCGTCGCAAAGAGCGAGGCGACCAGGATAATTGTTAGTTGAAAAATGTCGTTCATGCTTTTATTTTAACATAAAAATGGGGTGGTTTGAGGCTTTTTCTTTGGTTTTGGCGGGCTTTTGGCGGGTGTTTGGAGAGTGTTATATGAAGGAAGTGGGGGAATTTTTTTGAAAAAATAGGCTGGGGTTGGTTATTTGAAAAACTTAATAGAGTTGTTCAACTCATAAAAAAAGCCCCTCAGGGCTCTCATCATCACAAATACCGTCTCTCCAAATACTTCAACTTAGGATGAGCCATCGGAAGATCATAAATCGCCTCAGCAAAAGGCTTGGTCACGATTTCTGCATCACGGTCGTCGAGTAATTTTTGAGCAAAGCTTGGGTCGACCAGGGTCTGCTGGGCGACTCCTGCCAGCTCAGCATCCTCAAGAATGCCTTCGGCAGCAACACGGTCACGGACGCCACCGACAGCAAGGAGGGGGAAGGCCCCGTCGATGCGGTCGTGGATGTAGGCCAGCTCTGACTTCTCTTGGAGCTCAGGCGAGTTGGACTTGCGGTCATAGCTCTTCAATGAAACATGGAGATAGTCGAGTGGAAAGGCCTTGAGCTCATCAATCAGGTAGAGGCTGTCTTCCAGGCGGATGCCGGGTGTCGTCGCCTCAACTGGAGAAAGGCGGTAGCCAACAGCAAATGGCCGGTCAGCCTTTTCGACTTCTTCAAAGACCCGCTTGGTCACGGCCTTAGGAAAGTTGGCCCGTTTTTCGAGACTGCCACCCCAGGCGTCATTCCGGCGGTTAGAGTGTTCGCTGAAGAACTGTTGAATCAGGTAGGTATTGGCCCCGTGGATTTCGACACCGTCAAAGCCAGCGGCGATGGCACGTCTGGTTGCTTGACCAAAGGCTTCAATAATCTCGAGAATCTCAGCTTCTGAGAGCTCGCGAGGGATTTCAGCCCCTGGCATTTCAGCTGGGATAGCTGAGGCAGAGACGACCTGCTCGCCGATGGTCTTGCTTGAAGACATCCGGCCAGCATGGAAAATCTGAAGGATGGCCTTGGCTCCCTTGTCCTGAATGGCTTTAGCAATCCGGCTCAGGCCTTCAATCATCGAGTCATCTGTGACGGAGAGCTCGCCAGGCCAGCCCTTACCGTTTTCTGTGACATTGGCTGTCCCAGTGATGACAAGGCCTGAGCCTTGTGAGATTTCAGCGTAGTGGTTGACCTCGTCCGTCGTGATGGCACCGTCGTGGAAGGACAGGACGACCGTCATCGGCGGGACAAAGAGACGGTTTTTAAGCGTGATACCTGAGCGGAGGGTCAGGCTTTCGTTAAGTTTTGGCATAATCTTCTCCTTTAATTCGCCATTATTTTAGCACTTTGACATGAAAATGTCTTAAATTTTGATTTAGAAAAAAATGATAATCAAGCTCATCAAAATCAGGCTGATGAGCATGGAAAGTGAGACCGAAAGGCCAGTCACAGCCTTGTCATTGCCAAAGGTCGTAGCCTGGAGCATGTGAAGGAAGGACATGGGCAGAAAAAAATCAGGAGGAGGACCTGCTTGACCAGGTGTGGAAAGGGGATCAGAAAGTAGACGAGGAGGGAAAGGACGAGGGCTGCCGTATAGCGGCTAGCCAAGGTCTTGAGAATCAGACCGAGCTTACCGTCAGGGAGTCTGAAGTCCATAAAGAGGCCAATCGTGAAGATAGAAAGCAGGGTATTGGCCTGAGACAAGGGCTTGAGGGGCGTCAGCCAGCTGTCAGGCAAGGCAAGGCCAAAGAGGGCCAGGAGAAACATGATGATGTAGGCGACGAAGGGTGGATTCCGCAAGAGGACGCCTGCGACCTCTCGGGGAATGAAGCCAGATTTTTTTCTGCCACTGAGGCCTTCGATCAGGGCCTGGGAGCCTCCTGTAACCATGAGGGAATTGCCCATGTCAAACATGGCAAGAAATGGGATGGCCACCGGGAAAAAGCTAGAGACAAAGGGAATCGAGAAATTGCCGATGTTAAAGCCAGATAAATTAAACATGTAGAGGGCCTGCTCTTCGGCCGGCCGTCTGCTGGACAAGAGCTTGCCGATGAAAATCAGGGCCAGATTGCTGAAGAGGCCCATGACCATGAGGATGAAGAAGGTGGCAGAAAGCTGGCTGTGGTTGACACCGATGATGATGGTGGCCGGCAGTGTGATGTAGACGACCAATTTTGAGGTCATCAGGCCATCTTTTGAGCGGACCAGGCGAAACTGCTTGAGGAGCATGGCGAGAGCTAGGACGATGAAGATGCTGAGGGCGTTTAGGATTACGGTGGACATGCTTCTATTATAGGCCTTTTTGTCGGGAATTTATAGGGGCCGGGCAGTTTCTTTTGAAATATGGGCTGGTCCGTTCCAGAAAACAGCACAACACAGCAGTGGGCCGAAAATGGGATTGCCAAGACTATCTGCGTAGAAAAAAAAGCAAAGCTTTTCACCTTGCTTCGGCTTCCATTCCAAATCAACTGGATTATCATTTCCCAGCATTGGAAGAAAAGAAATATTAAATTCTTAAAAAATCTCAATCTCATACTCAGCCACAAACTTACCCTCTGGGGCCAGTTCATTGATGGCGAACTTGGTCATCAGATCACCGTCGGTGTTTTCGTCATCTGCGAGGCCACACCAGGGCTCGATGCAAACAAATGGAGCATCAGCTGGATAGGGGCTCCAGAGGCCAAAGTAGGGCATTTTCTCCCAGCTGAGACGGACGCCATGGGCGTCGATGCTGTTGGTCAGGCTGACAGCCATCTTTTTAGATGAGCTAAAAACCAGGGCGTCTTCCTTGAAAAGCTCGCGGTTGAGCTCCAGCTCGCTGACCGCCTCTTCTTTTTTATCCTTGAGCTTGAGGAGGCCGGTCGGCGGGTCGAGCGGGATAAAATCCCGTTTTTCGGCAGGCGAGATGGTCAGCTTGTAGTCTTCAAAAGTCCCTGATTTCAGGGGAACATTGAAGGCTGGATGGGCTCCCAGGCCAAATTGCATGAATTTTTCGTCTTCGTTTTTGACCTCATAGCGGACCCGGATGGTCTGGTCTGTCAGCTTGTAGGCCACTCGGAAGCGGAACTTGCGAGGGTACTTGTTGAGGCTATCAGCATTTTCACGGAGTTCATAGATTACCTCGTCGCTGTCTTCCTTGATGAGCTCAAAGTCATTGTCCCGGGCAAAGCCGTGGCCTGGCATCTGGTAGTGCTCGCCGTCGAGCTGATATTCGCCGGCTTTCAGCTTGCCGACGATGGGAAAGAGGACCGGAGCATGCCTCGCCCAATAGCTCTTGTCAGCCTGCCAGAGGTACTCGATGCCGGCGTGTTGGATGGAGTTGAGCTCGGCTCCGAAGCTGTTGATTTCGATTTGGAGGTTTTCGTTGGATAGTCTTGTTTTCATTTTTGCTCCTTCATGTTTTTCTTTTATTTTAACATGAAATTAGTAAAGTTCACTGGCTCCAACTGACCAATTTGACCCCATCGTAGGAGAAGGTTGAAAAACTACTGCTGAAGAAATCATATTGTGAGCCCCAACAAAAGAAAGATAATGTCCCACAACTTCTTTTGTTGGATCATTGTTCACTTCGTTGAGCCAGTTTGAAGCATTAGCATTTGCCATCTGCTCTGGTGTTGAATAGAGATAATCTCCCGCCAGATCCGCAGCCCAGGCAAAATTTCCTGAAGTTGGTTGCAACCAGCCATTCGCACTTTGATAATGGTCAAATTTAATGAGGGCGCCATATGCCGCATCTGTTAAACTGTAGGCATTATCTATTGGATTGACATCTTTAACCAGCGCTGTTAATCCGAGTTTTGAGCGAAGCAAGTTTATATCTTGAGCCAGCCTTTGATTATAACGCTGAGACCATTGGCTCAAGGTCGAATAAGTTGTCGATGCTTCAGAAGCTGAAGCAATATAGAAATTGCCTGAGCTTATTCCAGCATTAAGCTTGCTTTGGAAAGTTGTCAACTCATTCTTATAGGCCGTTGAACTAAAGGTTGACGAATCAATTTGACTGTATTGACTATAGTTACTGTCATCCATATAAGTCTCATTCAATAAATTGATAAAATCGTTCACTATAGATTTAACCGTACTTGTAAAGGCCGTTGTTTGCGTTAAACCAGTTGCATCAGTTGTAGGGCTTGTGGTTGCCGTCGCAACATTTGGTAATTGAGAAGCCAAAGAAAGGCTTGAACTTTGAAGCTTCCAAATCTTTGTCGTCGTATTAGTAACCGTCACATCCCCATTAGTCGCTATATCCGTGCTGGAACTTTGAGTCGACGAAACAAGTGTATAGCCCGTCGTCGAATTCAAAACATTCCCATTCTGGTCTTGGTTAATCGTCACACTTTTCGTTATTGTGGCGACCTTGTGGGCAAAGACGGTGTAGGCTCCCGTGTTATTGCTATAGGCATTCACCTTGAGATAAACAACTTGTCCTGCGGTCAAAGTCGTTGGTTTAATCAAGAAATTGAAATTTTGTCCTGATGTGACATCGTCATTGTAGTCTAATTGACTATTAGAACTGCTGGTCAGGGTCCCCTGTGTGTCGAGGTTTCCTGTCGTATAGAAGCTGTAATCTCCTGCTACTGTCGCTGTAAATTTATAGTAGACGGCTTGCCCAGCAGTTGAAATACTCCCCGCCGTTGCTGTATCAAGTGGCAGGTTGATGGCTGTGGCTGTTGAGTCACCTGAACTCGAGTTGAGCTTCCAGATGACAGTGGTCGTATTGGTGATGGTCTTATCACCATTTGAAGCAACTGAAGTTGTCGTTGTGGTGCTTGATGAGACCTGACTATAGCCTGTCGTTGAGCTCAAAACATTGCCATTTTGGTCTTTATTCACGGTGATATTTTTAGTTGTGCTGACAATCAGGTGCCAGATGTTGCTGGTTGAAATCGTCGTGACTGTATCCCCTGTGCTGTTTACAGATGTTGTAACCGTCGGCCCTGTTGTTGACATCTTATGGTAAAGGCTTGTATCGACATTATCTCCAAGGACAATTCCTGATTCATCTTGATTGATTGTTACGGTTTGCGTGATTGATTGCAGTTTATGGGCAACAACAGAGTAGGCCCCTATGCTGCTACTATAGGCATTAACCCTGAGGTAGACCACTTGTCCTGCCGTTAGACTGATTGGACTAATCAGGAAGTTTCTGCCATTGCTATCATCGTTTGATCCCAAAGTATTAGAGAGGCTATCTTGCAACATCCCGACGGTGTCCAGCGTCCCTGTGGTATAAAAGCTATAAGCTCCAGCTGTTGGGGCAATAAATTTATAATAAACCTGCTGTCCGCTACTAGAAATATTGCCTGAGCTTGCAATATCCTGCGTTAAGCTAAAGGCTGAATTTGTCGACGAACCTGTCAACTCCCAGATCACTGTGGTCGTATTTGTAATGGTCTTGTCGCCATTTGATGCTGTGCTTATGGTCTGGACTGGCGAAGAGGTCGAGAGCTTTGTATAGCCTGCCGTTGAGCTCAAAACATTGCCATTTTTATCTTTATTAAGGGTAACACTAGTCGTCGCTGTCTTGATTTTATGCCAGATGACGGTCGTCGTGATGGTGCTTGTCTTATTGCCATAGACATCTGTTGTAATAACAGGCGAGCCCGTCACAGAGGACATTTTGTGATAAAGCGTGCTATCGACATTACTGCCTAAAAGATTTCCTGCCTCATCCTTATTAACCGTCTTATAAACGCTAATATTTGACGTCGAACTTGGCTTGTAGTAGACCCGAAGCGTTGTGGTTGTCAGGCTGTCTCCATTTGAAGCGACCTACTTGACTAAACTCGTGGTCTGATAATCCTTTGTAAAGCCGGCAGTAGAAAGTAGCGTTTGACCGGTCACTTCATTGATATTGATGGTGACAGTCTTTTGTGTGGCCACTGCCTTATGCCAAATATTGGTCGTGGTAATCGTTACTGTCTTATTGCCTTTAGAATCAGTGCTAGTCACGGTATTTACTCCGCTACTGATTTTAACATAGCCCGTCGTCGAGCTTAGAATCGCTCCCTTGTCTGACTTGTTGACAGTGACTCTTTTAGTTTGAGTTGTCCCCGCAGTCGATGGCTTTCCCAGGGCATAGAGTTTTGCCCCTTCTTGTTGCCAGCCATATTGCGGTAAGATGTTATACTCATTTTTATCAATCGTCAATAAGTGCTGACCATTAAGCTTCGCATTATAGACACGATAGACCGGCATCCCACCTCCTGAATAAAAGAGGGGCTTACCATTATTATCCTTCTGCCAGCCTGACCCACTGGTTAAGACTTTAACCTCATTTTTATCCGTCGTATAGAGGTGGTTATGTAGCGCGGGATTGTAAAGACGATAAACCGCCTGACCTGATGTTGGTGCCTCCCATACAAGCCCTTCCGCCTTCCAGCCAGCTGTTGTGGATAAGACATGATTTTCATTTGCATCAGGTGTAAAAAGGTGCTCTCCTGTGATAGGATTGTAAAGACGATAAATCCCCTGCTCAGTTGCAGAGGCCTTAACTGACTGCTGTAAGCCAATAACAGTCAGCAATGACAGACTAGCTAAAGAAATTCCAATGACCTTCTTCTTTTTTAACCCCCTTTTAATTTTTCAGATAACTTAATTATAGCATTTATAACCTTAGAAAGGTTAGTCTAGCTGACAGTTAGACAGATTAGCAAACCCAATAACTGAGGGGCTTCTGGCCTTTGTGTTATAATTTATGAAGTAAATACCATGACTTATATAGAAAAAACACTCCAACTTAACGACCCCCTCAACTTTTGGCAGGCCTTTGACCAGAGCGATGACCGCTTTTTTTGGTATGGCCAAGGGAAAATCATCATCGGAGCTGGGATCAGCGATGAGCCGGATGCTCCCTACCGCTTTTACTGGCAGGACTTTTTTGACTCAGAGAAAAAAGAGCTGCTCAGCTTCAAGCATTACTTTGTCATGACTGAAGGCCGTCAGAGCTACTATTACAGTGGCAAAGCCGTCGAGATTTTAGAGCAAGAAATCCCCCTCAAACAGCATGACATCGCTGAAGAAGTCAGCGACTATGCCAGCTGGCAGAGGCTTTTTGACCGGATCATGACGGCCATCCAGTCCGGCCAGGCAGAGAAGATTGTAGCCTCAAGACAGCTGTCCTACACGAGTCCTGAGGACTTTGACATTCCTTCGATTCTTAAAAAATTGATGCTTTCTAATCCTGAGAATTTCGTCTTTGCCTTTGACAATGGTAGCGAAACCTTCCTCGGAGCCTCCCCTGAAATCCTCGTCCAAAAAGAAAATTCAGCCATCCTAAGCTACGCCCTCGCAGGCACGGCCTCAAAAGCGAGCGACCCCGACGGCCAAATGCTCCTTGCCGACCCTAAGAACAAGGCTGAACACGCCATTGTCGTCAAAAAAATCAGAGACAAGATGCAGGCAAAGGCCCAGCAGGTCAGCACGAGTGAGCTCCATCTGATGTCGCTTAAAAACGTCTTTCATCTGAGGACACTGATTCAAGCCGAGGATGACGCCACTAGCAGTCTGACCGACTGGGCCAGCTTCCTCCACCCTACGCCTGCCCTGGGCGGAGAGCCGTCTGACGTCGCCCTGAAGCTCCTAAAAGAGCATGAGGGCTATGAGCGTGGCCACTATGCGGCCCCGCTTGGCGTCCTTGATTCTGAGGGCAACGGCACCATCATCGTCGGCATTCGCTCGGCGACGATCAAAGACAATCAGCTCACTGCCTACGCAGGCTGTGGCCTTGTCGCCGGCAGTGATTGCCAGGCTGAATTTGATGAAACACAAGTCAAACTAAAAACCATATTAGAGGCGCTATAAATGAACAATAATTATCTGGCCACACTGGTCGATGAATTTTACCAGCTCGGCATCCGTGACGTGGTCGTGAGTCCTGGCTCTAGGTCTACGTCGCTGGCCATGCTCTTTGAAGAATACGGCAAATTTTCAACCTATGTCGACATTGACGAGCGCTCTGCCGGCTTTTTCGCCCTGGGTACCGCCAAGGCCAGCAAGAAGCCTGTCGTCCTCATCTGTACTTCTGGTTCGGCTGGGGCCCACTATTATCCAGCCGTGACTGAAGCCTGGCATAGCCGAGTGCCCCTGATTATCCTGACAGCTGACAGGCCCTATGACCTCCAGTTTGTCGGGGCCCCTCAGACCATGGACCAGACCCGGCTTTTTGGCGATTTTGTCAATCATTTCGAGAATATGATTAGGCCTGATGAAAAGCTCTTTTGGACCTATCCTCGCAAGGTCGCACAGCGGGCTGTTCTAAAAGGTCAGAGCCTACCCGTGCAGATTAACGTCCCCCTGAGCGAGCCTCTGGTGCCTGACCTTGACCCTGAAAACTTTGCGAAGGGCAGAAGGTCTTTTAGCTTATCAGCCGGAACAATGTCTACCGACTGGGACTTTGAGCAACTTCCTAACAAAGTCCTGATTTTAGCTGGGGCAACGACCGAGTCCGCCCAGGAAGACATTATCCGCTTTGCAGAAAAGCTCAAGGCCCCTGTCCTCGCCGATCCGCTATCCAAGCTGCGGAGCTTTGAGAGCCCTGTCCTCATCGACAGCTACGATGCCTTCTTGACCGATACAGCTTTAGCTGAACAACTCAAACCCGAGCTCATCTTTCAATTTGGCCAAATCGTCGTCTCTAAGCGGGTCCAGCAGTACATCGCCAGGCTCGACTGCGACTATGTCCAGGTCGACTATGAAAGCGACTATCGTAATCCCTCGCAGACGACGACCGAGATTGTCCAAAGTCATGTCAAGGCCTTCGTCTCAGGCTGTCAGCTTGAGCGGGAGGACAGCCAATACCTCAGCCAATGGCAGGCCGTACAGGACAAGATGCGGGCTAAGCTCGACACTGTTGCTAATGAAGCCAGCCCCTTCGAAGGCCGTTATGTCCAGCTCCTTCAAGAACTCATGCCAGCAGGCAGTCAGCTGTCCAGCTCCAACTCCATGGAAATCCGGGACCTGGACTACTTCTGGAAGGCCAGCCAAAAGCAGGTCGATATCTACTGCAACCGGGGTCTAAGCGGTATTGACGGCCTGACTTCAACCGCCCTTGGTATTTCCGCAAATGGAAAAAAGACCGTCATGCTGACCGGCGACCTCTCCTTCTTCCATGACTTGACTGGCTTGACTGTCGGAAAGACTGAAGCACTCAACCTGACCATCATCCTTTTTAACAACGACGGCGGTGGCATCTTCCACCATCTGGCCCAGCATGATGCCAAGCATTTTGACCGGCTCTTCTCGACCCCCCACGGCCTGGACTTTTCTGGTCTGGCCAAGCTGACTGGCTTGGATTATCACGAGATAAAAGATTATGAAGATTTTACCGAGCAGTTCACAGAAGCCATTACTAAAAAAGGAATTCACCTCTTAGAAATCAAAACTGATAAAGAGCACAGCCTCAATCTTCACAAGAAATACACGAGCTATGAACAATAAAATCTTTGCCCTCCACGGCTTTTCAGAGCATCCTGAGACCTGGGGAAATTTGAACTTAGAAGGCTTTGAGCTGATGGCCATCAGCCTTGAAGACATCGCCTGCCTGCCCTTGGAAGAAGCCATCAAAAGCATTCACGAACGCTTGACTCAGCTTGCTGACGGCCAGAGCTTCGGCCTGATTGGCTATTCGATGGGCGGACGCCTAGCCCTTCATTATGCGATGGAGCATCCTTTGGACTTTCTCATTTTAGAATCGGCCTCTGTCGGCATTAAAAATGAGCAGGAAAGACAGGAACGACGGGTATCCGACGAGGCCTTGGCTCAAAAGATTGAGCTCAATGGCTCTGCCTGGTTCGCTGATTTCTGGGCGGCGACTCCCATTTTTGAAAGTCAAAAAAACCTACCTCAAGAGCTTCAGGACAAGGTCTGGCAAAGTAGGGCCAGCAATGATCCTAAACGACTTGCACAGACCCTCCGCATGACTGGCCAGGGCGTCCTACCCTATCTGGGTGATACGATTTCTCAGCTGACCATGCCCCTCCTCTACCTCTCTGGCGCTCTCGACAAGAAATATACGGCCATCGGCGAGACTTATTTCCCCGAGCAACATGTCATCATCCCACAAGCTGGCCATAATATCCATCTGGAGGCCCCCAAAGCCTTTCAAGAGGCAATTCAAGCTTTTCTAAATAAAAAATCAGTCCTAATCGACTGATTTTTTATTTAGTCTGAAACCTTAATCAAAGACTTAATCGTCTTGCGTTCATCCATATCGACATAGGCCTGCTGAATCTCATCAAGGCTGTAGGCCGCTGTAAAGACACGGCCAGGATTGATTTCGCCTGACAGGACCTTCTCCAGAAGAATCTCTTCGTCCCAGCGTTTAACAGAGGCAATCCCGCCGACCAGGCCGATGTTCTTGCGGAACATCTTGTCCAGGTACTTGTTGTAGTCGACGTCGTTGGGCAGACCGACCCGGGAGACATTGGCACCGGCACGGGCGACCTGGAAGGCCGTCTCGACTGAATCCTTCATGCCGACACATTCAAGAACAGCATCCGCCCCTGAGCCATTGGTCATTTCCATCAATTTCTTGACCGCAGCTTCGCCACGCTCAGCGACAATGTCGGTCGCCCCAAATTCACGGGCCAGGGCCGCCCGGTCTTCATGCCGGCTCATAGCAATGATGCGTTTAGCCCCCAAGAGCTTGGCACCAATCACGGCACAGAGACCGACAGCCCCGTCGCCAAAGACCACAACCGTGTCGCCTGCCTTCACGCCCGCCTGTTTTGCGGCGTGAAAACCTGTTGGCATCACGTCTGATAGAGTCGTCAATGAAGCCAGCTGTTCTTCCGTATAATCGCTCGGCTGTCCAGGAATCTTGACCAGGGCACCGTCAGCGTTAATCGCCCGGTAAAACTCGGCCTGGAAGGTTCCGTGGGCATCGTCCGCATTTTCACAGCTATTTTCAAAGCCGGCAAGACAAGGCACGCAATGGCCACAACCATGTGTAAAAGGCACGATAACAAAATCGCCTGCCTTAAAGTTTTTCACATCTTCGCCGACTTCTTCTATAATCCCAATCGCCTCGTGGCCGCTGGTTGGCTCACCTGATTTTGCTTCAAAAATTCCCCGATAACGCCAGAGGTCTGAGCCACAGACACAGGCCCGGACAATCTTGATCAGGGCGTCTGTCGGCTTTTCGATTTTAGGACGCTCAATATCGACAAGTTCGACCTGCTTGGTCCCCATAAATACAGCTGATTTCATAAATTTTAATCCTCGCTTTCTTAATTATTATAACACCATGAGAAAGGTTAATGCAGACATGTTGTCTGATTATTTCATTCTCCGAAAGACCTGCTTTAAGGCCATCCGGTAAAGGCCCGGAAAGCTCCTTGCAAAGGCCACCATCATCCGGTCACGCCCTGAATGGTAATTGCGGAGCTTGGGCCGTCTTGCAGTAATTGCCTGATAGAAGTCTTCGGCCAGATTTTCAGAGGTCGCCCCCTTGCTGGTCGCCGTCGTCAACCTTGCCGTCGCCTTGATCAGGTTGCCATAAGGGCTGTCGGCCTTTAGATTTTCTTCTGCATTTTCAAAGGCGATATTGCCCCAGTTAGACGCGGTTGCTGCCGGCTGAATGATAATGCTCCGGATGCCAAAGGGGCTGACCTCGAGGTCAAGCGTGTCGCTCCATTGCTGGAGAGCCGCCTTGCTGGCATAATAATGGGCCCCGAGTGGTGTGTAGAGGTCGCCACCGACACTTGAGACATTGAGAATCCGGCCATAGCCCTGCTCCCGCATGCCTGGCAGGACCAGATTGGTCAGCTCTACAGCCCCAAAGTAATTGGTGTCAAACTGTTGCTTAGCCCGATCCAGCGGAATCTCTTCGGTCGGGCCAAATTCTCCGTAGCCAGCATTGTTGACCAGGGCATCAATATGGCCAGCATCCTCTAAAATCGCCTGGATAAAGCCCTTGTTCACAGCAGAGTCTGTGACGTCGAGCCTGACTGCGACGATATTTTCCCCGGTCGGAATCTTCTCGACCCGTCTAGCCCCGGCGTAGACCTTCCAGCCCCGCTTGGCAAAGACTTTCACGGCCTCATAGCCCATGCCATTTGACGCTCCTGTGATTGCCACTACTTTTTTATCCGTCATCCTATCTCCTCTACTGATTGCATTTTTACTACAATATTAATTGTATAAGAAGAATGAGGGATTGTCCAAAAAAATCATCCTGGATGGATGATTTCTGCCTTAATATTCTGCTAACTTGGCTTTCTCGCCCAATTCCTCTTCAATTCGCAAAAATTGATTGTATTTTTCGATCCGCTCGCCCCGGGCAAAGGAGCCCGTCTTGATTTGGCCAGCCTTCATCGCCACCGCAAAATCAGCAATGAAGCTATCGACCGTTTCACCAGAGCGGTGGGAAATCATGGTCTTGTAACCCGCCTTTCTGGCCAATTTGATGGTCTCCATCGTCTCCGTCACCGTCCCGATTTGATTGAGCTTAATTAAGATTGAATTAGCAATGCCTTTTTTAATGCCTTCTGCAAAGATGGCAGGATTGGTCACAAAAATATCATCGCCAATCAGCTGAATCTTGTCCCCCATCGCCTTGGTCTGGGCTTCAAAGCCCTCCCAGTCATGCTCTGAAAAGCCGTCTTCTATTGAGATGATCTCGGGAAATTTTTGAATCAAATCCTGATAATAGTCCAGTAGCTCTGCAGAAGTCAAGCTCTTGCCCTCAAAGTGATAGCTGGCTTTTTTGGGGTCATAAAACTCGCTCGAAGCCGGGTCGAGGGCAATCCCAATCTCGCTCCCCGCCTTATAGCCAGACATGCTAATCGCTTCAATGATAAATTCAATTGCCTCTGCTGTGCTGGCTAGTTTTGGGGCAAAACCGCCTTCGTCGCCTACGGCAGTCTCGTAGCCTTCTTCTTTGAGGAGGTCTTTCAACTTATGGTAAATATTGGCCACCTTTTCCAGGCCGTCCCGGAAGGACTTTCGCTTCAAGGGCGTAATCAAAAACTCTTGGACATCAATGCCTGAGTCGGCGTGCACGCCACCGTTGATGATATTGAAAAAGGGGAGAGGAAGCTCCAAGTCGACACCTCCAAGGTATCGGTAAAGGGGACAGCCCTGGGAGGCGGCACTCGCTCTGGCGATCGCCATAGAGACGCCCAGCATAGCATTGGCTCCCAGCTTAGACTTATTGTCCGTCCCATCGAGTTCAATCAAGCACTGGTCAATATCAGCTTGCTGAAATGCTTCTGAGCCCTCTAAAGCCGTAGCAATCACCCCATTTACATTGGCCACGGCCTTTTGGACTCCCTTTCCTCCAAGGCGTTTACCCCCATCTCTTAGCTCGACGGCTTCTCGGTCACCCCTTGAGGCACCTGAAGGCACTGCTGACCGACCAAAGCTCCCATCTGACAGCCTTACGTCGACCTCTATGGTGGGATTTCCCCGGGAATCAAAAATTTCTCTTGCAAAAATCTTTTCAATCACGATTTTTTCAGACATCACGTCCTCCTTTAGTCTTTTGACCAAACAAAAAGCACACTACAATACGCCACTTGCTGGTCAAGTGTTTTGCATTGTAGGTGCCATCAGAATCAATCGCTTGAAACAGTTTCGGGAGTGCACCATTCCCATCATTAATTCCAGTATAGACCTTTGATATTGTCCTGTCAATCTTCAGAAAGAGACTTTTCTGCCCCTCCTTATGTCTTCTAAAGATTCTAAATTTCTAAGCTTATCCATCTCCTGAAAGCCATGTTATAATTAAAAGATAGCAACTCAAAAAGGAGAACACATGACAACATTTAACTGGGTCGCTGGACCCCGCAACTATGAAGACATCAAATATGAAGTCTACAACCACATTGCCAAAATCACCATCAACCGGCCTGAGGTGCGTAATGCTTTCCGGCCAAAGACGGTCAATGAGCTGATTACAGCCTTTACGGATGCCCGTGAGGATGCTGAAGTCGGCGTGATTATCTTGACTGGTGCCAATCATGGTCAAGGCGAAGAAAAAGAGGCCTTCTGCTCTGGCGGTGACCAAAAGGTTCGTGGAAATGGTGGTTATGTCGGTGAAGATAACATTCCCCGCTTGAACGTCCTTGACCTGCAACACCTGATTCGTATCATTCCAAAGCCTGTTATTGCGATGGTTAACGGCTTTGCCATCGGTGGTGGACACGTTCTCCACATCGTCTGTGACCTTTCTATTGCTTCTGAAAATGCCCGCTTTGGACAAACAGGTCCTCGTGTTGGTTCATTTGATGCGGGTTACGGTGCTGGCTTGCTCGCTGCTATGGTTGGCCAGAAAAAGGCTCGTGAAATCTGGTTCCTCTGCCGTCAATACACGGCTCAAGAAGCCCTAGATATGGGCATGGTTAATACGGTTGTGCCATTTGACCAGCTCGAAGCAGAGACCGTGAAGTGGGCAGAAGAGATGCTGGCCCTCTCGCCAATGGCTCTCCGCATGCTCAAGGCCTCATTTAATGCCGCAACAGACGGCTTAGCCGGCCTCCAGCAATTTGCCGGCGATGCAACGCTTCTCTACTATACTTCAGATGAAGCCAAGGAAGGCCGCGATGCCTTTGTTGAAAAACGCAAACCTGACTTTGACAAATTCCCTAAATTCCCATAATAGCTCATGAAATGGTTAAAAGAACAGGCGATTAAAAAGCCTGAAAAATTATTCTTAAATGATCTGACCTTTCGACAAGTCATGGTCCAGGTCGTGACTCGTGCCGCCCAGCTCCAAGACATCGCTGAGCCCCGTGTCGCCCTCAAGGCAGAAAATAAGCTGAGCAGCCTGCTCAGTCTTTTTGCCTTGCTGGCCCTGGGCAAAGAAGTCCTCATGCTCAACCAAAGGCTGACAGAGGGCGAAATCGCTGAACAGACGGCAAGTCTTGGCATCAGTCAAATCATTGACCCTGATAATCTCCCCCCTGTCATGCCTGAGCGCACACCAGACCTCAACTGGGAGCCGGCTGACGACAAGATTGCCATCCTCATGAATACCTCAGCCACGACCGGGAAATTTAAGACCGTGCCGATTACTTGGGGGATGATTTCTGCCCAGGTCGCCATGTCTGCCGAGCGAATCGGTGTCGAAGTCGATGACAACTGGCTGGTCGTCCTGCCCATTTTCCATGTCAGTGGCCTGTCAATAATCATGCGGAGCCTCTACAACGGTACTCGGGCGACGATTTTGCCTGCCTTTAATGAAGAAGAGATTCTCAGCCTAGTTGAAAATGAGGCGGTCAATATGATGTCGCTGGTGCCAACCCAGCTCAAGCGGATGATTGACCGGCTCGAACGGCATCGGCTGCGGATGATTTTGCTGGGTGGAGAATACATTCCCCAAAGCCTGATCACGACGGCTCTTGAGAAGCAACTTCCTATATATAAGACCTACGGCATGACCGAGACCTTTTCTCAGTCTGTGACCTTTAACATCCTCGATGCCCCTGAGAAGGCCGAGAGTGTGGGCCGGCCTCTTCCTGGAGTGACGCTAGAGATTCGAAAGAAAGACGCTGACGGCATCGGCGAGGTCTGGCTTTCATCGCCTGCCCTCATGGCTGGCTATCTGGACCGGGAGCCTATCGGTGACTTTCTTGAGACCGGCGACATCGGCTATCTGGACGCTGACGACTACCTGCATATCTTGAACCGCCGGACCGACATCATCATTTCTGGCGGAGAAAACATTTACCCCAAGGAAATCGAAGACCTGCTCTATCAACTCCCCGGTGTCCGTGAGTGTGCCGTCGTCCCACAAGCTAATGAGCAGTGGGGCCAGGTCCCCGTCCTCTATGTTGCGACGGACTACCGGGCGGTCGAGCTCAATCTCTTTATGAAGGAGCATCTGGCCAGCTACAAGCTCCCCAAGGCCATCATTATCATGGATAGCCTGCCGAAAAATACTTCAGGTAAGATTTTAAGAAAAGAGTTACTCTCATGAAAATCAGCCTTTACCATATCCAGTTGCCGATGAAGTTTGACTTTAAGACGGCTAAGAGCGAAATTAAAAAGCGGGAATCTATTATTATCTGGGCTGAAGAGGACGGCCTTGTTGGTTGTGGTGAATGTGTGGCCTTTACGACTCCTTTTTATACGGCTGAAACCCTAGACTCTGCCTGGAATGTGCTTTGTCAGGACTATATTCCGAAAGTCTTGCGACTTTCTCATTTTAATGAAAGCAGTCGGCTTCAAGACCTGCTTGGCTCGGCCTCACCCATGGCTTTGGCTGGTCTTGAAAACGCCCTGCTTGACTTGCTTTATAAGAAAAAGGGTGAAAACCTCATTGCTGGCTACTTTGGCGAAACTCCGGCCGAGCAGATTAGTCAGGGTAGTGTCCTGGGCGAAATGCCTTTAGAGGAGCTCGACGAGGCCATTTCCAAGCTTGCAAACAGCGGCGTTCATCGTATCAAGCTCAAAATCAGCCCTGAGACAGATATTGCCAGCCTTGGCGAGATTCTTAAAAACTATCCCCAACTTGATTTTCTCGCAGATGCCAACCAATCTTTCCAGGACTGGAAAAAACTTGAAAGTCTTGACCAGCTTGGTCTTCACTGCATTGAAGAGCCACTGGCCAATCCAGCAGACTACTCGATGCTCAAACTCCAGACCCCCATCTGCTTTGACGAATCCGTCCAGAGTCTCGAGGACATCAAGGCGATGCAACAGCTGGTCGCAAGGCCCTGGCTCAACATCAAGATTGGTCGTCTGGGCGGTCTTTATCAGACCCGAGAAATCATCCGCTATTGCCGGCAGGAGGGCCTCCCCTTCTGGATTGGCTCTATGGTCGAGACCGGAATTTCTAAAATCCTCCATGCCGGTCTGTCTGGCCTAGCAGGCAACGTCATGCCAGGTGACCTGTCTGCCTCCAAGCATTATTTTGAAGCAGACCTCATTGAGCCTGACCTTCATTTTGAAGAAGGCAAAATGAGCCTGCCTAAGGGACCCGGCATTGGTGTCTCTGTTAATGAAGGACTCCTCGAGCAAGTCACTATCCGAAAGGAGCAATTCAGCAATGAACCTCATTGAAAGCCTAAACCTCAAACTCGTCAACCTGACCAGCAGCGGCTTTGAAGCCAGCATGACCCTCAGCGACTTCCACGCCCAACCTCAAGGCTACCTGAACGGCGGGGCAACCCTCGCCAGCGCTGAAATCCTGGCTGGCATGGCCAGCAATCAAATCACTGACGACCAGCATTTCGCCGTAGGCCAAGCCATCTCCGGCAACCACCTCCGACCAACGAAGGCCGAGGGGAGCCTCAAGATTATCGGCGAGCTCCTATTGAGCGGTAAGACCAGCCATGTCTGGGAAATCCGCTTTATGAAGGAGGAAAAGCTTATCTCGGTAGTACGGGTGACCAATGCACTTGTAGAAATCTAAGAGCTGGCATGCCTTTTCAGAAATTCTGAAAAACACTGTGAAAAAGGCAAGTCGGAAGACCAAAGCACTTCCAACTTAGCAATGAAAGCGAAGCTTTGCTCGCGGGCCCTACAGTACTTTTTAGAATTTCCGGAAGGCAACAGACCTTATAAACAAAAAAGGACTGCCAACACAGCCCTTTTTTCATTCTATAAATCTTCGTCTTTTCTCCGGAAGAAATCAATCACAATTCTTAAAGCCAGCATCAAAAGAATCAAGACGATAAGGCCGTAAAGAATCAAGCTAAAGATTTTCATATTTCCTCCTAAACGTTGAATTAATAGTTATTTTGATGAAGCTCTCGGTTTGAGCTCGGTGCTAGTTTTAGTTTTTTTAGCATACTGCTGAACCAGAACAAATGTCCACCGGACAGGTTTACTTTTACTTCTCTTAAGGCTCTAGGCTCTTAGACAGTGCTAGAGATAGGCCTTCTCTTTTCCAGATTACTGGCTTCTGCCAGCATGCTTTGAGAACAGAACAAATGTCCACTGGACATTTGTTTACACAAAAAGGCACATAAGTCCCAGGCTTAGTGCTGCTACCGTCAGGTCCTGACACGCTTCACAAGTGACTTATTGCCCGAAGACTATTATAACATATTTCATTTTTTTCTGCGAGCACTAAAGAAGTCCTGCATGATGGCGGCACAGTCGGCTTCTAAAATGCCGTGTTCGACCTGGACCCGGTGGTTGAGCCGTTCATCCTCCAGAATCTGGTAGAGGCTCTTGACCGCCCCAAACTTGGGATTGGTCGCCCCAAAATAGACCTCTGGAATCCTGGCCAGGCCGATGGCCCCTGCACACATGACACAGGGCTCAATCGTCACAAAGAGGGCACAATCAAGGAGACGCCAGTTGCCGATGACCCGGTTGGCCTCCTCAATCGCCGTAATTTCTGCGTGGTGGATGGCTTGCTTATCAATTTCCCTGCGATTATAGCCCCGGGCGATGATTTCGCCGTCCTTGACGATGACGGCCCCGATTGGGACCTCTTCATTATCCCCCGCCTTTTTGGCTTCCTGCATGGCCTCCCGCATGAAAAATTCTTTTTCTTCTTGGCTAAACATCAGAGCACCCACTTCTTATGGGGGCTAGCCAGCTCAACAGGGAGCTGCCCTGCCAACTCCTGGGCCTCCTGCGTCAGCAAGTCAAGGTCGCCCACTTGTGGTAAATGGGTCAAGACCAGCTTTTTCACGCCCGCTTGACGAGCGATTTCCCCTGCCTCAGCAGAAGAGAGGTGATTTGGCATTTTTGCCTTGTCTTTGAAGAAATAGACGTCGGCTAGGAAGAGGTCGGCTTCTGCCGCAAAGTCTGCCAGACCGTCAAAAAATCCCGTATCTCCCGTGAAAACCAGGATCTTGCCCGTCGTCCTCTCCTCAATCCGCATGGCGTAATTCAGGACAGGATGGACGGTCTCCAAAAAGCGGATATCAAAAGGCCCGATGCTCATGCCATGATCAACATCATAGGCTCGCCCTTCAGAAACGCCGTCGAGGCTCAATTTATTAAATTCATAGACATTTTTATCATGTCCATAAATCGGCAAGAGGCCTGGACGGACCGCCTGCAACTGTCGGTACTGCCTGAGGGCACCCAGGTCAGCAATATGGTCTTCATGATAATGACTGAGAATCACAGCATCCAAGTCATTTGGCGACAGCTCATGCTCGAGCTCAGTCACCGCCCGGCTCCCGCAGTCCAGCAGGAGATTAAAGCCGTCCTCTGACTGCACTAAATAACTGGTCGTCCCCGCATCCCGGGTAGGATAGCCCCCCCAGACGCCTAAAGCTGTGACTTTCATGCCTTTTCCTCGCTTCTATTTTAACTTCCTTTAATTATATCAAAAAAACAGGTGCTTTGACCTGTTATTCTGCTAATGAGGTCCGTTGCGTTCCGGAAAGCTGGCAAAGCATAGTGAGGCCATCTTCGTGGCTACGCCACTACGCTCTCCACGCTCGCTAAGTCGCTAAAGCGAGTAGTCGCATGGGGACAGCGAAGCCTTCGGCTTCCATGTCTAAATCTGGAGCCCTGAAGGTCTCCAGATTCGCCTTATTTCACTATGCTTTGCCAGCTTTCCTCCACTTCACTCGGGCCTATTTTTCTGGCTTCCTTGACTATAAAACCAAACTCATTTCCAAATCTGATCCACCATCTTCTTAATATGAGCCAGCTTCGCCCATTCTTCCTCCTCGCTCAGGTCGTTGCCTTCTTCGGTCGAGGCAAATCCACACTGGGTCGAGAGGGCGAGATTTTCTAGGGGAACGAGGGCTGCGGCCTCATGGAGTCGGCTCAGGATGGCCCGCTCTGGCTCGAGGGCGGCAAACTTGGAAGTAAAGACACCGAGAACAATCAAGACATCCTTACGGCCATTCCAAATCTCAGCAAGGGGGCCGAAGTCGCCACTTCTGGCATCGTCGTATTCGAGGAAGAAGCTGTCATAGTTGAGCTGGCCCAGGTATTTAGCCACTGGGGCATAAGAGCCCTCAAAGAGGTAGGTTGACTTAAAATTCCCCCGACAGATATGGGTCGTCACACGGAGGTCTGTCGGCAAGTCCTCAAGGACCTTGTTAATCAAATATACCGCATCTTCCGCCTGCTTTTCATAAGGGCTCTTATCCTCCTCGGTCGTCAGGCGGGCAATCAGAAAGGCCCAGGTCGTGTCATCGAGCTGGATATAGCGGGCCCCCAACTCATAAAACTTGAGGAGGCTGTCATGATAGGCCGTGGCCAGTGCATCCAGATAATCCCTCCAGCTCTCATAAAAGTCGCTGTAGGCATCGCTCCGGCCATCTCTCAGAAACATGGTCGGCGAAGGAATCGTGACTTTAGCTTCAATGCCTTCTGGCGTGATGGACTTGAGATAGAGAAAGTCCGCAAAAAAAGGATGGACACTGTTGACAGCGACCTTGCCGGTCAGGCGGACATTGGTCGCCCGGGTCTGCTGGCCGTGAAACTGATAGGTCGAAGCTTCCTGTTCATAGCTCTCGACACCGGTCAGGCCAGCCATAAAATCCAGATGCCACCAGGAACGGTTAAACTCGCCGTCAGTCACAGCCTGGAGGCCAATTTCAGCTTCCTTATCGACCAAGGCCTTGATTTCTGCTTCTTGGACGGCCTTCAGGTCTACAGCCGTGATCTTGCCTGCTGCAAAGTCAGCTCTGGCCTTCTTGAGCCGGTCAGTCCGTAGGTATGAGCCCACATGATCAAAATGATAATGTTTTATCGCCATAATAATTTCCTCACAATCTTAGTTTTATTTTACAGCTTTCATGGCCTTTGCAACTTATTTTTTTCCGATGTCCGGCTTAGGATTTTTTTATGCCGGCTTTCAAAAAAACAGCCCTGGGCCAGTCAGCCGGCCAGCCTGTGTTATAATTAGATTATGACAACTTCAGC
Source organism: Lactococcus termiticola (assembly GCF_003116835.1). Lineage (GTDB taxonomy): Bacteria > Bacillota > Bacilli > Lactobacillales > Streptococcaceae > Lactococcus > Lactococcus termiticola. Next base: position 27,972 of record NZ_BFFO01000003.1, read on the forward strand.
AGATATAAAAGAAAGGATGCGAATCGCCATTATCCTGGCCTTAAACGCTGGCTTTATGGATGGCTTTTCCTTCTTCCACTTTGAAAATCGCTTTATCGGAGCCCAGTCTGGAAATTTAATCCAGGCTGCCCTCGAGCTGGCAAAAGGAAATATTGCCCTCTTTCTTAATTTTATCATCCCCATCTTCTTCTTTATTGCTGGGGTCGTGACCCGGGGCCTCTATTCTCATTATCTGGCCGACCACCATCGCTTTGATGCCCTCTATCTCCTGGTCCTCCAGTGGCTCGGCGTGACCATCACTGCACTAAGCTATGCTCTGGGCCTCCGTCTTCCGGTTTCCTTATACGTCGGGATTTTCTCCTTCTTTATGGCCATCCAGTACGATACTTTTACCAAGACCCACGGCCGGGCCTATGCTTCGATTTTCATGACTGGAAATCTCCGCTCGATGTCGGTCAATATCGCCCAGTATTTTTTGACCAAAAATAAAGAGAATCTCCATGCCGTCTGGACCTACCTGAGCTTAGCGACCAGCTTCTTTGTCGGGGCCTTCGTCTCCGTCTTTGCCCTCAAGGCCTTTGACAACTGGACCATGCTGGGCTCTAGCCTGCTCCTCGGTATCGTTGTCCTGATTGCCCGTTTTGAAAGGAATTAATATGACCACCCAAGAACTCATCGCAAAACTCCAAGAAATGCCCATGGAGGCCAATGTTAAAATCATCCAAGAAGACCTGTCCGGAGAGCGTTTTTTCGACCTTGAGACCGTCGAGAGCATGACCCGGCTCTTGATGACCACTGAGGGCATCGAGAAGGTGGAGACCGTGATTATTGGGATTTAGCCCGGTCTTATAAAGAAAAAAGCCTGCTGGATTGGCGGGCTTTTTCTCTCTTTTATTGGGGACTGGACGCTTTGAGCTGATCCATAAAAAGGCTACTGAAAAAGTCAGACAGGGGCTTTGTTGTCCAGGATTTTAATGAGTTCTAACAGCTCCTGGATATTTTCTCTACCCCGGCTTGAACTTTCAAAATGGTAAATGTAGCTGCCCTCTGCCAAGATTTGGAAGGCTGTGATAAAAAAATCCCTTTCTCTTTCCAGTTTTGAGCAATCCTCCAAAATCTCCCTGGCCGCCTTTTTGATGAGGAAAGCTTCGCTTTCCCTATCCATAACCTTTTTTGCAGAAATATGGGCTTCAAAGTGACCTAAGTCACTTTGAAGCCTCAGATTAAATGAGGAAAGCTTCGCTTTCAATATCCACAACCTTTTTTGCAGGAATCTGGACTCCAAAGTGACCTAAGTCACTTTGAAGCCTCAGATTACTAGCAAAAAAGCCCCCATCACAAGGCTTTTTCGTTTATTAAAAGAGGAAGAAATGTTGAAGCAAGGCTAGTCAGGCCCTGCTTGGACAGTAGTCGCACCTACTCCGGCAAGTGTCCAGATAAGATATAAAGGACGGCAAAAATCATCAGGATGATCAGCGTGAGTAAGCCGGGTAAAAATAAGAGACTATAGAGCCGGTCAAAGAACTTCGCCGGTGTTCGATGATGCTCAAATAGCGGTTTACTCATTCTTTTGCCCTCCTTTCTATTTTATCTACCCTTACATAATAACAAAAAAATGAGAGCAATGCAAAATATATGGCAAGACTCTCATTTTTAATTCATTTTTCTTTTTTAGAAACAGCTTTAACTCCCATTACAGCAGGATTCCATTTCTAATCTGCAGCCAATGCATCAATGGTATTGAGCTTAGCAGCACGGCCTGCAGGGGCGAGGCTGGCCAGGAGGGCAATGATAATCGCAATGACAATCGCGAAAATGACTTGCCCCAGCTGGATCTGGACGATATTACCACCAACCAGAGAATGAAGGCCTGCGTTAATCGCCGCCTGGCCGAGGAAGGCCAGTACAATCCCAATGACGGCTGCCACCAGGCCAAGAATCACGCTCTCAGAAGTAAAGAGGCGACGGATGTCCTTACGGCGGGCCCCAAGGGCACGGAGGACACCGATTTCCTTGGTCCGCTCAGCCACTGACATATAGGTCGTGACCACAATCATAAAGATGGAAACAATCAGGCTGATGCCGGCAATAGAGGCCAGCACCGCCGCTACGATACTGGTAATATTATTGATGGTATCCAGAATCGCACCAACACCCTGGGTCACATAGACCTTCTGGCCATTTTCTTTGATGCCAGCAATATCATCCATGACCTGCTTGACATTGTGACTGCTGTTGACCGTGACCATGACCCGATTCGGCGTGGTAGATACGCCATTTTCTTCAAAGATTGATTTTAAGGTATCGTAAGAAGGTACCAGGGTGGGCACGCCAGGCACGGCCTGTAGGACACCAGAAATCTTGAGCTTGACCGTTGCCTGTTTGATGCCTGTCGGGCTCTGGAGGTTCAGATGGAGCTGGACTTCCTTGCCAATCACCGACTTCCAGTCCTTATTTTCAAAGGCCTTGGCATCGAGACTCTCCACCAGGCTTTCCTGGATGACGACTTCATTTTTGCCTGGCTTTTGACCAGCATCAAGACTGGATTCTTGGAGAATCGGATTCCAGCTCATCATGCTCTGGGCACGGCCTGTGTTTTCACCCAGCTGGATCTGGCTTGGGCTGGCATTGACAAGGACAGGGTCGACGGCCTCGACATTGTCAATGGCCTTGAGCTGGCTGATATTAGCTGATGAGAGCTCAGAGCCGGCCGGATTGGTCGCAGCATTTTGCTCAGCGGTCTGGAGGGCCTGCTGGTCATTGGCGGATTGATTATTGTCCCCCCGCTTCATGACAGACATGACATTAGGATTGGCTACACTGGTGACCTGGTCGTTCATGTACTTGGTCGCACCAGTCCCAAGACCCAGGAAGAAGATGACGGAAAAGAGACCAATCGCTGTCCCGATAGCAATCAGGAGGTTCATCTTCCAGCTGTTGCTAAAGTGCTGAAAGGCGGTCCGGCTGGTCGCAGAAAAGCTCAGTGCCTTGGTGGCAAAGTTTTTTTCGACATTTTCGAGCGGATAGGCAGGCTTCAGGCGTTCGTCTTTAAGGATTTTCCCGTCTGCCAGGTGGAGAATCCGGGTCCCGTTGTCAGCGACCTCTTGTGAGTGGGTCACGACGATGACGGTCTTACCAGCCTTGGCGATGTCATTGAGCAGGGCCAGGACTTCCTTGGTATTTTGGCTGTCGAGGGCTCCTGTCGGCTCATCGGCCAGGATAATCTCAGGGTCACTGGCCAGGGCCCGGGCAATAGCGACACGTTGCTTCTGTCCGCCTGAGAGCTGGGCTGGCTTCTTCTTGCGATGGTCGTAGAGGCCGACCTGTCGGGTCAGCTCGACCGCCCGCTCATGTTGCTCTTTGGTCGAGAGGTCCGTCATCTTGAGCGAGAGGAGGATATTGTCAAGGACAGACAGGTAGTTGACCAGATTAAAAGACTGGAAGATAAAGCCAATGGTATCACGCCGGTAGGCATCCATGTGCTTTTCCGTCTTTGATTTTTGGGCCATACCGTCGATGAGGACATCGCCCTCATAGTTGCGGTCGAGACCACCGATGATATTCATCAGGGTGGATTTACCGCCACCTGATTCGCCAAGGAGGCTGACAAACTCCCCTCTTTCTACTTCCAGGTTGATCCCGTGAAGGACAGGAAATTCTTCCTTGCCAAGGAAATAAGACTTACGTATATTTTTTAATGCTAAGATTGACATGATGTCTTCTTTCTATTATTTTATCATTCTAATTATATCACGTTGTGCTTAAGCAAGCCTCAGACTAAGTTCTTAAGCGGGAATGAAAGAAGTGGCCTTAAATAAAGCCACTTCTTAATGAAAACCATTGCTCACCGCATAGATGACGAAGGCAATCCCGATGACCAGGGCGAGGACGGCAATCACACGGGTCCGCTTGACCAGGCTCTTGACCGCTTCTTCTCGCTCTGTCTCTGTCCGGGCATTGTCAAAGGCCTGTTGTTGCTTGCCCTGGCCCCGATTTTGCTCAAGGACCTGACGAATCCGCTCTTCGCCACTGGTCACCAGATAAAAGACCCCCATCGCCAGCAATATCAAACCAATAACCCAATCGAACAGCATAATTAAACATTCTTCCTTTTTAATAATATAGAATTATTATAGCACGCTCGAAGGCTTGAGACAAGGTTTTTATAAATTGACTGTAAAAATTTAGTTATTAAATTCGACTTAAAACAGGCCTAATTGACCACCTGTTCTTTGACATATTGGCCATACAAGGGATGGCTCTCAACCAGCTCAGCATGCCGTCCGGCACCTGTCACCTGGCCTTTTTCGATAAAGTAAATCTTATCAGCATCCACAATCGTAGAAAGCCTGTGGGCAATGACCAGGGTCGTCCGTCCCTTCATCAGGCTGTCCAGGGCCTTTTGGACCATGGCTTCTGACTCAGAGTCAAGACTAGCCGTCGCTTCGTCCAGCATGAGAATCTTAGGATTCCTCAAGAAGGCCCGGGCAATGGCAATCCGCTGGCGTTGACCGCCAGAGATTTTCACACCCCGCTCGCCGACTTGTGTGTCCAGTTGTTCTGGCATGTCTTCGACAAACTTCCTAGCATAGGCCAGCTCCAGGACCTGCCAGAGCTCAGCATCACTGTAGTCTCTATCTTGGAGACCATAGGTCAGATTGTCCCGGATACTGCCGGCCATGATGGCAGAATCCTGTGAGACAAAGCCAATCTGGCTCCGCCAGCTCTCTAGGCTGATGTCGTTGACGGCTTGCCCGCCGATGGTCAGTTGACCTGAGGTCGGCTGGTAAAAGCGTTCCAGCATGGCAAAGATGGTCGATTTTCCGCCACCTGAAGGGCCCGCAAAGGCAACAATCGAGTTGGCCTCAGCCTCAAAGCTGACATTTTTAAGGATTTCTTCGGAGTCGTCATAGCTAAAGCTGATGTTCTCAGCTTTCAGGGTCTTGTTTTCAATGTCGACAGTCTGGCCAGCTTCGAGCTCTTCTTGCGCTTCGCCCAGGAGCTCAGTGATTCGACCAGTCGAGCCAGAAGCCTTGGCCAGTGCTGTTGCAAAGCCTGCCAGCGTACCGATGGCCCCAATCATATTCATCAGATAAAGCATCATCCCAAGCAGGGTACCAAGCGTCATGACACCGGTCGCAATCAGGTAGACCCCGTAGGCCAAAATTCCGAAAATCAGGAGCATCATGGTCATCATCATAACAGGTTGCATCATGCCGTCAAAGATGGCCTCGCGGACACCGACCTTGTAAAGGGAAGTCACCGCCTCGCGAGCACTAGCTGTCGCCTGCTTTTCAGCGTTTGACGATTTGATCAGGCGGACCTCGCTGAGGGATTCATTGGCAATCCCTTGAAATTTACCCATGGCATCCTGACGGCTGTAGGCAATTTTCTTGCCAAAGTTCATCATGGGCATCATGATCAGAAACATGACGGGAACCGCAACCACCATGACCAGGAGGAGGCGCCACTGGAGCTGAATCATAAAGAAGATAGAGCCCAGCACTAGCAGGATTTGCGAGAAGGCCTGGGGCAGATTGGTCGCAATCAAATCCTTGACCTGCATGGTGTCGTTGGCCAGTCGAGAAGAAAGCTCACCGGTCTGCCGTTCGTCAAAATAGCTGACCCTTAAATGAATCATCTTGTCCCAGACCCGGGTCCGTAGGCTCTTGACAATCCGTTCACCAAAGATACCAAGGACAATGGCTGACAAAGCAGAGAGGCCCGCCGATAGGATATAGAGGCCGATAACTGAGGCCACCTGTCCCGCCGCCACGCCATGGGCAAAGCTATTGGCCAGGCCCGTCACCATCTTAGGGACGATCAGAGAAATCCCTGTCCCAGCAAGAGAAATCAGGATGCCCAGGACAAATAAGAGATATTTTGGCTTGGTCATCTTGATTAATTTGAGAAAATCACGCAGGCTGGTCTTATTAAAAGCCTGCTTGCCTTCGTCTAATTTGCGGTCTTCCATTGAGAAGCCCTGTTCGTTCATTCCACCTTGTGCCATGGTGTTTACTCCTTTTATCTATCGCTGGACGACGCTGGAAGAAGGAGCTCGTTCAGTAGCCCTTCTCCCTGCTTCTTAAAATTCGTCCCAGCCCTTTTCATCATCTTTCTTCTTTTTATCGCCAGGCTTTGCCGGTTCAAAATGCCGATCTTGCCAGTCTGGATAATCCTTCATATCACGAGGGCCACGGACCCAGTCCATAAAGTTGCCGTGAGGGCGACCCATGCCTGGGCGACGTTCAAAGCCAAAGTCCTTCTGCCAGTTGGTCGCATCTTTGATTTCATCCCGCATGTCAGATTTCATCTGTCGCATTCGGTCCTTCATGCCCTCTTTGATGGCACGGCGTTCCTCAGGACTCAGCCCCTTCCAGTCAGCATGGCTCATGTCCAACCAGTCAAAGTTGTCATTTTCAGCCCAGTGGCTGGTCAATTTTTCAAGCAGGCCGGCGAGTTGAGCCTGTTCTTCTTCGGTCAGATTGTTGAAGAGCTCTTCAGAGTAGCTGTTGCGTTGCTCAGAGCGTTTGTCTTTAGCAGAACGACCTTCTTCTGTCAGGAAAATCCGAGAGACCCGGCCGTCGTTTTCGTCGGCCCGCCGTTCGACGTATCCCCGACGTTCCAGTTCTTTGACCTGGGCTGTTACTGAGGAAGGCCGGATATCCAAGAGCTCAGCAATTTCAGAGTTGGTCAAGCCGTCCTGTTCCCAGAGCTTGACGAGGAGGCCACGGGCACCTCTACGATCGCCACCATTTCTGAAACGCTTCGCCATCATTTCTAAGCGTAGGGCCATGATAAGTTGTGGCTCTCGCAGGATTTTAGAAAATAGATTCAATAGTTTATTTGTTTTTTCAGACATCTGTTCGTCTCCTTTTTTAGTTAGTTTACTCTTGACAAAACTAAGTATAATTTAATTAGTTCGTTTTGTCAAGAGTAAACTAACTAAAATTTGTTTTTTATTTTTAGGTATTCAAAAACAGCTCTACTGAGCTGTTTAAGACTAATTAAGAAAATATATAATCCAGGCAAAAACTTACAAATGCCACGAGTGAAGTGGAAGAAATTCTGAAAAACACTGTGAAAATGGCAAATGGCGAGACCGCTAGGGCTCGCCATTTAGCAATGAGACAGCAAAGCTGTCTGCTTGCGGCCTCACAGTGCTTTTTCAGAATTTCTGTAACGAAACGGCCTAGTCAGTCAGGCCCTTATCCAAAGCATACAACCGCTTAAAGTCAGGATTCTCCTCCAACAAGTCGCTTGGCTTACCATCAATCTTAATCTTCCCAGCTTCCAGGAAAATCACCCGGTTCATGTGCTGAATCCCAAGCAAGTGGTGGGTAATAAAGATAATCGTCTTATCACTCAAGCGCTCAAAGAAGAGCTCCAGCAACTGATTTTCAGTAATCGGGTCGAGGCTGACCGTTGGCTCATCGAGGATGACGAGGTCAGCATCAGACAAGAGCACCCGGGCCAGGGCCAACCTCTGGCGCTCCCCACCAGAGAAGCGTTGTCCAGCTTCGTCGACCATTTCATCAAGGCCGTCTGGCAGGCTGGCGACCATCTCTTTGAGGCCAACCAAATCCAGAATATGCCAGATTTCTTCATCGCTGGCATCAAGCTTGGCCAGGGTCAGGTTTGACCTGAGACTGGTCGCAAAGAGGTAGGGCGACTGATTGATAACGGCGACCTTCTGCTCGAGGTTCTTTGCCTCATAGGGGGCAACACCGTCCAGGGTCAGACTGCCGGCATCTGCGATGAGGTCGCCCCGGATGAGACTGGCCAGAGTAGACTTACCGACACCAGAGCGACCAAGGACAGCGACCCGCTCGCCTGGCTCGACGGTCAGATTGAGCTGGTCAAAGATTTGCTTGTCTCCAAAATGGAAGTCGAGGTCTTTGATTTCCAGCTTGACAGAGCTGATTTCCTTTGTCCGCTCTTCCTTTTTGCCTTCAGGAATCTCATCCAGCCTGCGGACAGAGTCGCCGTAGCGATTGGTCTCGACCATAGCGTCAGACAAGGGAAGGTAGGCATCGACCAGGGGAAAGACCGTCAGGGCGACGGCTGCGATATAGTTGATAGCATCGCCCTCTCTGAGAAAGCCGTGGCCCCAGATGAGGAGCAGCACCACAAGGATGCCAAAGACCGCCTGCAAGAGCAAGTTACGGTTTCTGGCATGGGCAAAGAGGAATTTCTGCTTAGCCCGACTACCTTGTTCTGCCTCACGGTAGACATTGAGGAAGTCGTCTTTTCGACCTGAGAGGACCCAGTCTTCAAGGCCTAGGACGTCATCAGTCATGTCGGTAAAGAGCTGGTTGCGATAGTTCTTGAGCTCTTCGTCAGCCTTAGATGTCCGTTTGACAGACAAGACAGGCACAAGGACGAGCAGGATGGCAAAGAAAATCGCCAGGATAACCGCCAGATGCAGTGAGAAGACCCCAGCACTGATGACCAGTGCAATCGAGAGGGTCCCTGAGATCAACAGCGGGAAGAGGGTCCGCAGGAAGAGGTCTTGCAGATTAGCAATGTCCTCATTCAAAATCCCTAAGAGGTCGCCAAGCTTGACCCGCTCTGAGAGGCCAATTGCCGTCTTTTCAAGGCGGAGATAGAGCTTCTTGCGGAGCTCACTCGTGATGCGTAAAATCCAGTTGTGACTGCTCAGCCGTTCAACATAATGAACGATGGGCCGTGTAATCCCGAAGACCCGTACCATCAGGGTTGGCACATAGATAATCAGGATATTAAAAGGCCGCTGGGCTGCACGAGAAATCACATAGCCACCTGAAAACATGAGGAGTCCAGCACAAATCAGGGTTAGCGTGCCTAGGAATACCGCCAGGACCAGGCCCCAGCGAAACTTCTTCATGAAAGGAGCAATCCAGTCATTCTTAAATAATATTTCTCTTAAATTCATTTCAGGCTCCTTTCTAGCCCCGCATCTCAGCGAGGAGTTTTTGGTAATAGCTGTTAGTAGCCAGGAGTTCTTCGTGGCTACCGATACCAGCGACTTGTCCTTCATCAAGGACGACCACCAGGTCCATCTGAGGGAGCCAGTGGAGGCGGTGGGTGGCCAGGAAGACGAGTTTTTTGTCTAATAAAGGAAGAATGTTTTCCTTAATTTCCAGCTCAGTCTCAATATCGAGGTGGGCCGTCGGCTCATCGAGCAACAAGATATTCCGCTCGCTAGAGAGAAAGGCCCGGGCCAGGGCGACCCGCTGGGCCTGACCGCCTGAAATGGTCCGACCGGCTGCACCAATCTGAGCATCCAGACCGATTTCATCGACCAGGCCTGAGAGACCGGCGAGCTTTGCGGCCTCTAAGATGGCCGTTTCTTCTGCTTCTGGCTCGTAAAAGGCGATGTTCTCTCTAAGTGTCGCCGCAAAGATATAGCTCTGCTGAGGAATCAGTGACAGTGACTGTCGCCAGTTATCTGTCATCAGACTGGATACCGCCTGGTCATTGATTTTCAGACTGCCTGACGTTGGATCAAGGAAGCCGGCCAACATAGACAAAAGCGTAGATTTTCCTGAGCCAGAAGCACCGACCAGGGCGACCTTTTGGAAGCCTTGGAGGTCAAGGCTGACATCAGCCACACCTCGGCCGGTCTCATAGGTCTTGGTCAGGCTTTTGAGTGTGAGTTTGCTCTCGTCAGACCAGCTGACTTTTTCTGTGATACCGGCGTCTTCTGCAGACTTGTCCCGCTCTTTAGCTAGGACCTCTTTGACCGCGTCCATGGCATTTTTTCCGTCCAGGGTCGCATGGTAGTCGCTGGCAAATTCCCGGAGTGGCAGAAAGTACTCAGGAGCCAGAATCAGGGCGGCCAGGGCAGGGAAAAGGAGGATATGGCCGTTAATCAGTCGGAGACCCAAGAACAAGGCCACTGTCGCTACAGAGAGGGTCGCAAAGAAGTCCAGGGCAAAGGTCGACAGCATCGCCATTGACAGGGTCGACATGGTCGCCTTCCTGAAACGCTCTGAGGTCGAGTAAATCGCTGAAGCATAGCTCTTTGAAAGGCCAAAATACTTGAGGGTCGGCAGACCACGAAGGGCGTCCAGGAAGTGGTTGGAGAGCATGGTAAATGTCTTGTACTGACGCTCAGCACGCCCCTGTGCCGCATAGCCCAGGAGAATCATAAAGATAATTGCAAAGGGAAAGGCGACAATCAAGACAATCGAGCTCTCCCAGTCAAGGAAGAAGACCACAACGACGAGCACAATCGGCACAATCATCATATTGAGGATTTTTGACAGGACCAGCTTGATGTAGGTCTCGACATTTTCAATTCCAGCAATGGCGGTCGAAATCAGGTTACCTGAGCCCATCTCTGAGACCAGACTAGGGCCGAGTTCAAAGCTCTTTTCCAGGAGCTGGAGGCGGTAGTCCATGGCCATCTGATAGGCAAATTTATCTAAAAACTTTAGACGAAGATAGCTGATCAGCTCTCTGACCATATAGCAGACAAAAAAGCCCAGGATCAGCAGGGCGACAGAGCCCAGCGTCTGCTTCTTCCAGAGACCTGTGATAGCTCCTGAAAGAAAAAGGGCCTGGCCTGAGATGACCAGGCCTTGAAAGACAGCCAGTATGCCCAGAAGCGGGAGAATCCGCTTAATGGCAGGCAGCTGCATGAGTTCACGATCAATCATGATAGGGATCCATTTCTATATAAAATCTACCTTTAATTATAGCAAAATTTAGGTGGCATAAGGCTTCAGGGGATTAACTTCCTATATTGTTTGGCGGTCTATTAAAAAGATGATAAAATTATTATAAAGAAATGAGAAAGGAATTGGCCATGAAAAATAACGAAAAACATGTCAAGCATCCCTATCTTGGCATCACAGCAGGACTTCTCGCCCTGATTATCGCGACCAGTGTCGCCTTCTTTATTCCTCCGCACCCAGATTATGAGCATGTGCCACAGCGTTGGCCAAGCCGAACGAATTGGGAGTGATTGTTTAGACCGCTGTGATGGCGGTTTTTTATTTTTCGGTGGGCTGTCGTTCCGCTCTGGGCAGTCGGAACTGTTGTGAGGCCGGAAGCAGACGCCTCTGGCGTCTCATTCCTAATTCTGGAGCCCTGCGGTCTCCAGAATTGCCAACTTTCACTACAGTCCCAACAGCCCAGAGCTCCACTAGTACTTTATAATTAATTCAAGAAACAGGCAGAAGTAGGGTTTCTGGAGGGCAACGAACCCCAACATGCATTTCGTTTTACCCTCCCAGATATTAGTTTATAATTAAATTATGATTAGTTTTTCCTCATCAAAGAAAGGAGTTAGGATGGAACACATTATTACAGTGAATAACTTGCACAAGGCTTTTGACAGCGAAAAAGTCTTGAAAGGGGTTGACTTGAAGGTAAAGCCGGGTCAGATTTTTGCCTTGCTTGGTACAAACGGGGCTGGAAAAACAACCATGATCAATATCTTGTCAACGCTATTGCCCCATGATAAGGGCGAAGTCAACATCAATGGCTTTGACGTCAAAGAAAGTCCTCATCAAGTCCGCCAGTCGATTACACTGACAGGACAATTTTCAGCCCTTGATGAAGTCTTGACGGGCAGGGAAAATCTTCGCTTTATTGCAAAGCTTTCCGGCTTGAAAAGTGTTGAGGAGCGGGTTAGTCAGATTTTAGAAGAAGTCAGCATGACCAAGGCCGCAGACAAGCGAGTCAAAGAATACTCTGGCGGAATGAAACGAAGAATCGACATCGCCATGGGCCTCCTGGCAGACCAGGATATTCTCTTTCTTGATGAGCCGACGACCGGCCTTGACCCAGAGGCCAGAAAAGAGATTTATGGCTTGATTGAAAAACTCGTGTCCTCTGGCAAGACGATCTTTTTGACCACTCAATACCTGCAAGAGGCCGAAAAGCTCGCCGATTATATTGCTGTTCTTCACAATGGCAAGATTGCCGCTAGCGGGACCTTTGAGGAGCTTCAAGCCCTTTATCAAAGGCAAGATGAAGCACTTGATTTGGAAGAAATTTTCTTTGCTGTCATTGAAGAAGAAAAGGAGGTTAGGTTAGGGTATGATAAGACAAACTTTAGTACTAACAGGACGACTTTTGAAGCACCTGAGGAGAAATGGTGAAGCCATCTTGAGCATCTTTGCGATTCCTATCGCCTTTTTCCTCATCAACTACTTTATGGCTGTGTCACAGGGAGAGACAATCAGCTTCGAGCAGCTCTTTCCCAGCATGGCGATTTTGACCGTCCTCATGGGGATTTCCTACACTGGCCACCGGGTCTTTGAGGATAAGGAAAAGAATATGGTCATGCGAATCAAATCCATGCCCGTCCGCCAGACTGCTCTATTGTGGGCACATGCAGTGACCAGTGTCCTGACGACCTTGGCATCACTTCTGACCCTCCTAGCTCTAGGATTCCTCCTTGGAATCGAAAACTCTGCAGGGATTTGGCAATGGTTGCTCAGCTTTGTAATCCTCGGCTTATTGACCCTAGCCTTGAGTTGGTTTGCTATCATTTCAGGGCTTGTTGCCAAAACGGCCTCGATGGCCTCCTCCTTCTTCTATCTCCTGATGTTCTTGATGATGGGCATCATGTTTGGAGGCTTAGAGCTCCCAACAGCCCTTCATATCCTGATGAACTACCAGCCCCTGACCCACACAGCAAATGGGGTCAGCTACTTATTGACAGACGGCCTCCTTCACGCAGACCTCGGCTTCGCCGTCCTCTGGGCAATCGCTATCTTTGCCGTCTGCTACTTCTTTGCGATGAGAAAGTATAGGAAGTTGACGCCTTAACACTAGCCTTCCACTTCTTGGCCGTTGGGTTGTTGTGAGGCCGGAAGCAAGCACCTCCGGCGTCTCATTTCCAATTCTGGAGCCCTGCGATTTCCAGAATTGCCAACTTTCACGACAGCTCCAACGTCCCAGAGCTCCACTGGTTTTTATACATATTATAACTTGCCAAATCGAAACAGTTACAAGTGGAGTGAAAGAAATCCCGCCAAAACACAGTGTTATCAAGGCAAATCAGAAGACCCAAAGGGGCTTATGATTTAGGCATGGAAGCCGCAGGCTTCGCTGCCGGCCACACTGTGATTTTGGCGGGATTTCTGGAACGCAACGAACCAAAGAGCACGAATGTTGAGGAAAGCTTCGCTTTCCCTATCCACTACCTTTTTGTAGAGTTTTGGACTTCAATGCTCCCTTTGGTCGCATTGCTTTCTCAAAACGTTATACAAAAAAACCGCTCAAGGCGGTTTTTACTCTTATTTCTCAATCCGTTTCCGGAAGATGAAGTAAGTCCATGCGACATATACTAGGACAAATGGCAAGATACAGAGGGCAACGATGGTCATCGCTGTCAATGTATAGCTTGTTGAGCTGGCATGGCGGATCAAGATATCATGCACAGGATTAGTCGCAATCATCACACGTGGGAAGATGCCTTGGAAAAGAAGGGCAACCAGTGCGAAGAAGGTGATACCTGAGCTAAAGAAGGCCATTTTTTCATTTGACTTCATGACGCCGATATGGGCGATCACTGAAAGCACAACGATGACTGCAAGCAAGATTACTGTCCAAACAGCGTTTTTGTGAACACCGTCGATGACTTGTGTCTTGAAGAAATCTGTAAAGAAGAACAACAAGATAGCGAAGACAACTTCACCTGCGTACAATACGAAGTAAAGGACTTTAGCAATGGCTTTAGCCCGGTCACGGAGAGGACCTGCCACCTTAAGCGCCAGGTAGTTCAAACCGTGGAGGAAGCAAAGCAGGGTCACAGCCACACCACCTACGATAGAAAGCAAATTCACATAGGTAAAGAAGTTAGCTGACACGTTGCCATTCACATCCATTGGGATGCCTTGGATAAAGCTTGTGAACATCAAACCAAAGAGGAATGGCACTGCTGTAGAGGCAATCCCCAAGATCACACCCCAGAACTTGTGGTGCTTAGCAGATGGAGCACGGTGGCGGAATTCAAATGAAACCCCACGCAAGATCAACCCTGCCAAAATCAAGAGGAGAATCAGGTAGTAACCTGAGAACAATGAAGCGTACCAGTATGGCATAGAGGCAAACATGGCACCACCAGCGGTAAGGAGCCAAACCTCGTTACCATCCCAAAATGGACCGATGGCTGCGATGGATTGGTCAATCTCGCGGTCATCTTTTGCGACAAAGAGGGTCGACATGCCGACACCAAAGTCGAAACCTTCAAGGAAGAAGAAACCACCAAAGAGAACGCCAACAATGATAAACCAGAATAATTGTAATCCAGACATTATTTTTCTCCTCCTTCTTCTTCATTTTCGTCTTTTACTTTGAAATTGTCCTTGTTAAATGGATCAAGTTCAGCGTAAGCTGTTTCAGCATTTTCAATTGGTTGACGCATCACGTGTACTGAGTAAGCAATCATCGTAGCCGCAAGACCACAGAAAAGGACGAAGTACAAGATGTTAGAGAAGGTCAATGAAGCGACTGAAACGTTTGGTGATACAGAGTCTTGAATGGTAAAGAGTCCGTAAACTGTCCAAGGGTAACGACCAAGCTCGGTTACCAACCAACCACATGTGATGGCGAGGATTGGAGCGTAGAGCATGATACCGTAGAAACGAAGGAAGCCGCGGTTTTCATAGAGCCATGGTTTTTTCTTCCGTGTCCAGAAGAGACCAAGTGCACTCGCCAGAATCATCAGCATTGAAAGACCTGCCATGATACGGAAAGTATAGAAGATGGCGTTCATTGGTGGAACAAAGTTATTACCGATTTCCTTGGCTGCTTCTGGATATTGGGCAGCAAGCTCTTTGTTCAACTGGTCAACTGACTTGATGTCTGTCTTGTTGGTAGGCGAGTGGAAGGTCAGGATAGAGAGCATCATTGGCACACGGATGCCTGCGACTTCTCTGTGTTGTGCTTCATTGAAGAAGGCTACGATTTCCCAAGGGGCAGATTCACCCTTCTTAGAAGTGTCCATGACACCTTCAGCTACGGCAAACTTCATAGGTTGGCTTTCAGCCACATAAATCATGGATTGGTCTCCAGCAACGAAGTTACCGATAGAGCCAATCAAAGCAACCAAGAGTCCCAGACGAAGGGCTGGCTTGAAGAAGTCAACATCGCGCTTCTTCAAAAGTTGGAAGGCTGCGATACCGGCTACTGAGAAACCACCACAGAGAGCCCAACCCGTAATGACGTGACTGAATTCAAGCGTCGTTTGTGGATTGGTCACAAGGGCAGCAAAGTTGTTCAATGTGGCACGGGCACCACCAGCGAGTGATGGGTTTTGAGCCCATTCTGACAGAGGAATCCGCTGTCCATTGCCGCCTGTGATTGTGAAGCCTACTGGGTTTTGCATGAATGAGTTGGCTGCCAAGATCCAAAGACCTGAAAGCACTGAACCAACCAGCGTGATCCAAGCCACAACCATGTGGAGCTTCTTGTTGATGCGGTCCCAACCGAAGAGCCAGATTCCAAGGAATGTAGATTCCATGAAGAAGGCAAGCAGGGCTTCAACCGCAAGTGGGGCACCGAAGATGTCACCGACGAAACGTGAGTAGTCAGACCAGTTCATCCCAAATTGGAATTCTTGGATGATACCGGTCACGACACCGACAGCGAAGCTCAAAAGCATGATCGAGCCAAAGAATTTAGTTCTGATTTTCCATTTTTCATCTCCGGTCTTCACGTAGATGCTTTCCATGAGTGCGACCATGAAGAGCATACCAATAGAGAAGGGCACAAAGAAGAAATGGAATACCGTTGTCATCGCAAACTGGAAGCGTGCGAGATTGACGATAGTAAACATAATACCTCCTTTAAGGTTCAAAAAATAGTCTAAAAATAGACAGAATCTTAATTACACCTATATTATACACCTTTGACAGCGATTTATCTAGGGGTTTTTCAGTAAAGTTTATTTTACATACAATTTAATTTTTGTGTGCTTTTTCACATGCTTTTTAAGGCTTAATATAGCTGGGAAAGTCAGGAGATTCCCATTTGGTTTTTCTGCCAAGCCTGGCTCGAGCGCTCTGAGCCCAGCCCTAGGCATTTGTCTGCTTTGAAAAGACAAATCTTTCCTATATGTAAGTAATTTTCGAAAGCAGCCTCTTGAGTTATGAGCAAATTCTCTTAAAATGAAAGTGACAAGGAATATCGCTACCAAAAAATTGAAGGAGGGATTTGAAATGAGAGCAGCAGTCGTGAGACAAAAACCAGATGGATACGCAGATGTCGTTGAAAAGACACTCCGGCCTATCAAGCCTAATGAAGCCAAGGTCAAAATGGAATACTGCGGTGTCTGCCACACCGACCTGCACGTCGCAGCTGGTGACTATGGCAACAAGGCCGGCACAACTCTTGGCCACGAAGGCATTGGCGTCGTCACAGAAATTGGGGCCGATGTCCAGTCGCTGAAAGTAGGCGACCGGGTCTCTATCGCCTGGTTCTTTGAGGGCTGTGGCCACTGCGAATACTGCGTTTCTGGCAATGAGACCTTCTGTCCTGAAGTCAAAAACGCAGGCTACTCGGTCGATGGTGGGATGGCCGAAGAAGCCATCGTGACCGCTGACTATGCGGTCAAGCTCCCTGAGGGCCTCGACCCCGTCGAAGCCAGCTCCATCACTTGTGCCGGCGTGACGACCTACAAGGCCATCAAGGTTTCTGGCATCAAACCAGGCCAGTGGCTGGTCGTCTACGGAACTGGTGGCCTGGGCAATCTGGCCATCCAGTATGCGAAAAATGTCTTCAACGCCCGCGTCATTGCTGTTGACGTCTCTGACGAAAAACTGGCCTCTGCCAAGAAAGTCGGAGCCGACCTTCTCTTAAACTCAGCCAATGCCGATCCGGCCAAGACCATCCAAGAACTGGTCGGCGGGGCCCATGCTGCGGTCGTCTGTGCCGTCGCAGCCTCTGCCTTTGACAATGCCATCGACTGCCTGCGTCCTATGGGCAAGATGGTCGCTGTCGCCCTGCCCAATGCCAAGATGGAAGTTTCGATTCCAAGAACCGTCTTTGATGGCATTGAAATTATCGGCTCACTCGTCGGGACCAGGCAGGACCTGGCCGAAGCCTTCCAATTTGGGGCCGACGGCAAGGTTAAGCCGATTGTTGCGACCCGTAAGCTAGATGACATCAACGACATCATCGATGAAATGAAGGCGGGTAAAATCGAAGGCCGGATGGTCATTGATTTTACAAAGTAAAATATTTCAGCCGTCTTGTGAGCCTCGAAATGACTTGGACTCCTGAAGCCAATATCCCTAGCTAACGCTAATCTCCTCTTAATATTTAGTCATCTGCCTTGTAACCCCAAAAAACCGCCCCAAAGGCGGAGTCAGGCTTGAACTCAAGCCATGATTAGGTTATAATAGTAACTAAATATAAACAAAGGAGAGCGTTTCTGTTGGACAACGACCACCCGAATCCCGAAAATAAGCCATTTTCGTTGAATCAACTCTAAAAACAAGACGCTCTAAATGTCAATAAAAACTGACGGAGCCGTCAGTTTTTTCTATTGTCTTCGCATGAAACCATCATTTCAATCATGCCCCAAGTAATTTCATCAAATAAGGCGGTCTGTCTCGTCAACGGCCGTATTCATAGGGTCTCTGGGGGAGACTATCTGGAAAACCTCGACCCGAGCCTGCAGACCGTCATCACCCGTGACTATCCTGATGTCGACATGCACAGCTTTATCTGCAATGAACACCAGGTTAAGTTCCGTCTCGAGGTCTTGGACACCCTCTTCCATCTTGACCTGCAAAAAAACTTTACCATCAACGACCAGCTCAATGAAGAGCTTGAAAAAGCCAACTTCCAGATTCAGGACGTGGAAGAACAGCTCGAAGCTCAAGCCACCATCGGTGAGCGTGCTGCCGACCGTGTGACTGACTTTGTCGGGAGCTGGGCTTTCATTATCATCTACACCAGTATCCTCGCGGTCTGGATGTTCCTCAATGTCAGCAAGCTTCTCGGTGTCGCTTGGGACCCTTATCCTTTCATTTTGCTCAATCTTTTCTTGTCGATCACTGCTGCCATGCAAGCACCGTTGATCATGATGAGTCAGAACCGGGCCAGCGACCACGACCGCTTGTCAGCAAAGAATGACTACCTGGTCAACACCAAGTCCGACAAGGGAGTACGTGCCCTCCATGAAAAGCTCGACCACCTGATGATGGAAGACCAGTCTTCTACCATGCAGATTCAAAAAATCCAGACCGAAATGCTGGGGGACATTCAAATCCTCCTCAACGAAGTCTACCAACAAAACCAAGATATCCGTGAGCGGCTCGACAACGTCGAAGACCAGCTCGATGACTTTGAAGAAACACTTGACACCATCGAAGAAAATACAGACGATGATGATGTCAATGAGGAAAACAACAATGAAGAAACAAGCAGGCCTCATGCCTCTTAAAACTCATAAAACTTATAAAACAAACGCTATCTCAACCGATAGGGTTCGTTTTTATTTTTTAATTCTAAGAATGTAAGGTAATTATCATGAAAAAATTTAACACAAGAAGAAAAGACGAACTCCTGATCTACGCTGAGCTCAGACAGGAAGAGCTCTTCAAGAGCATCAACACTAGCCCGACTGGCCTGACCAGTCCTGAGGCTGAAGAAAGGCTTGAGACAGTCGGCCCAAACATTGTCGCCAACCAGAAGCTCAAGCCCTGGTATGTGCTTCTAGCAAAGGCCTTCTGGAATCCCTTTGCCCTGGTCCTGGCCTTTCTGGCCCTGATTTCTGCGCTGACTGGAGACGCCGAAGGGGCCATTTACATGGCCGCCATGATCATTATTTCCGCCGCCATCGCCTTTTATCAGGAATACAAGAGCGAGCGGGCCTCTGATGCCCTCCGGGAAATGATTGAAAACACCACCCAGGTCCTACGTGATGGGAGCTTTATAGAGATTCCTATGGATGAAGTCGTGCCGGGTGATATCATCAGCCTCCAGACCGGAGATATGATACCAGCCGATGCTATTTTATTAGAATCTAAAGACCTCTTTATCAATCAGGCGACGTTGACGGGCGAGTCTTATCCGGTCGAGAAGACCTTTGACGACAAACAGGTCACGAGCTCGCTTGACGCCTCAAATGTCCTCTTTATGGGGACCGACGTGGTCTCCGGAAACGGAAAAATCCTCATCGTCAAGACCGGTGCCCAGACCATGTTTGGCGATTTGGCGACCAAGTCCTCTTCTTCTGCTCGGATTCAATCCAGCTTTGACAAGGGGCTCAACCGGGTCTCTAAGCTCTTGATCAGCATGGTTGCCATCCTCTTCCCCTTGGTCTTTCTGATTAACTGGCTGACCAAGGGCGAACCGGTCGATGCCTTCTTCTTCGCGATTGCGGTCGCGGTTGGTCTGACCCCTGAGATGCTACCGATGATTGTCAACTCCAATCTGGCCAAGGGTGCCCTTGCCTTATCTAAAGAAAAGGTCATTGTCAAAGAGCTCTCCGCCATCCAAAACCTGGGCTCTATGGACATCCTTTGTACCGACAAGACCGGGACCATCACTGAGGACCGGGTCGTCATGATGACCTATCTCAATATTGACGGCAAAAAAGATGATCAGGTGCTCGAAGCTGCCTTTATCAATTCCAATTACCAGACCGGCTGGAAAAACCTGATGGACGTTGCTGTCATCACTTACTTTAATCAAAAAGAGCGAGCACTCAAGAGCGGTCGCCTCCAAAAAATCGATGAAATTCCCTTTGACTTTTCAAGACGCCGGCTTTCTGTCGTGGTCGAAAATGAAAAACATGAACATATCATGGTCTCTAAAGGGGCCATCGAAGAAATGGAGAGCATCTGTAGTCATGTCATGCGAAATGGCGAGGTCCTCCCGCTGACTGACGAACTCCGCCAGCAACTCCAGACCATCAGCCAAGAAATGAGTCAGGAAGGCATGCGGGTCCTGACCGTCGCCCAAAAAGCCCTAACGCCTGATGAAGTAGCGAGCTTTGACAAGGACTCTGAACAGGGCCTGATTCTCATGGGCTTCCTCGGCTTTCTTGACCCGGCCAAGGCCTCTGCCGCTACTGCCATCAAGAGCCTGCAAGGCCATGGCGTGACCGTCAAGGTCCTGACTGGCGACAATGCTATCGTGGCCCAGAAAGTCTGCCAGGATGTCGGGATTGATGCCAGCCACTATTACCTCGGTACTGACATCGACCAGATGAGCGATGACGAGCTCTATCTGGCGGCCAGCAAGACCCAGCTCTTTGCCAAGCTTGCCCCATTACAAAAGGCCCGGATCATCGAGCTCCTCAGAAAAGAGCATACCGTCGGCTTTATGGGCGACGGCATCAATGATGCTCCAAGCCTTCGGGCTGCTGACATCGGGATTTCTGTCGACACCGCCGCCGACATTACCAAGGAAGCCAGCAATATCATCCTGCTAGAAAAATCCCTCCAGGTCCTCGAGACCGGTGTCATCGAAGGTCGCAAGGTCTTTGCCAACATGATGAAGTATATCCGGATTACACTTTCTTCCAATTTTGGAAATGTCTTCTCCGTCCTCGTCGCTTCAGCCTTTCTCCCCTTCCTGCCGATGGCTTCAGTGCAACTGCTCACGCTCAATCTAATCTATGACGTTTCACAGCTGACCGTTCCTTGGGACACTGTCGACCCAGAAGAAATCGAACAGCCCGTCAAATGGAATACACGTGGCCTAGCTAAATTCACGCTTCAGATTGGTCCTATCTCTTCTATCTTTGACATCACGACCTTCATCGTCCTCTGGTTTGCCATGGGCTATACGACTATGGACCAGGCACCACAATTCCAGGCCGGCTGGTTCATCCTGAGTCTCGGCACCCAGTCGCTGGCCTTCCACGTCCTGCGAACCAAGAAACTTCCATTTGTACAAAGCTGGGCAGCCTGGCCAGTCCTGATTTCCACCTTCTTTGCCTTTGTGATTGGCTGGACACTGCTTCTCACTCCAATCGGGCAAGTGCTTGAGCTTCCGCCTGTCGAGTTGCCTTTTGTCTTCTGGTGGATTGGGATTATTGTGGCTTATATTCTGCTACTGCAGTTTATGAAAAAGGCTTATTATAAAAAAGAAAGTCTATACTAAGTCAGTATAAGCCAGAATTTCCCTAACGAAACGGTCTTTATCATCATCCCTGAGCCTCAATCCCCTTTACAAGCGAAGTCCTTGCCCTCATCAAAAAAAAAGGCTAAAATAGTCTTTATGACAATGGATAGTAAATATAATGCTCCCTGGAAAATCGGAGACATTGAGATAAAAAATAAGATTGTGCTAGCTCCCATGGCCGGCATTACCAACAAGGCCTTTCTGACAACGGCAAAGGAATTTGGAGCAGGCCTCGTCGTGACAGAGATGATTTCTGACAAGGGCATCGAGCACCGCAATGCCAAGACCCTCTCTATGATGGACTTTGAAGGGGTGCCACATCCCCTTTCTATGCAAATCTTTGGGGGCGAGGTCGATACGCTCGTCGAGGCCGCCAAGTTTGTCCAGGAAAATACCGTCGCTGATATCATCGACATCAACATGGGCTGTCCTGTGCCAAAAGTCACCAAAAATGAGGCCGGCTCAAGGCTTCTTCTTGACCCTGACAAGGTCTACGATGTCGTCAAGGCTGTCAGCTCAGCTATTGATTTGCCCCTGACCGTTAAAATCCGAATCGGCTGGGACGAAGACCACCTCTTCGCCGTTGAAAACGCCAAGGCCATCGAGGCTGGAGGCGGATCCGCTGTCTCCATGCACACCCGGACCAAAGAGCAGGCCTACACCGGCAATGCCCAAGAACGCTGGGAATGGCTGGCCAAGCTGACTGACGCTGTCAATATCCCCGTCATCGGAAATGGCGACGTCAAGCAACCTGAAGACGCCAAGAAGATGATTGACGAGACCGGCGTCACTGCCGTCATGATTGGTCGTGCCGCCCTCGGTAATCCTTGGATGCTCCACCGGACCGAGCACTTCTTGCGGACCGGCGAGCTACTCGATGAGCCCTCAGTTGCTGAAAAAATCAACACCGCCAAGCTTCATCTGGCTAGACTTGTCGAGCTCAAGGGTGACAACCTGGCCTCACGTGAGTTTCGCCAGCACGCCGCCTACTATCTCAAAGGGGCTCCTCGTGCCGCCAAGGTCAAAAATGCCGTGAACTCGGTCGATAGCCAGGCAGAGATCATTGAGATTTTAGATCATTTTGTCGCTTCATTGGCTTAAAATAAAGGCCTTTAGCTCTTGAGCTGGAGGCCTTTTCTCTTTTTGCTTATTGTTTATGGGATTTTTATGATTTGGCTTGAGAAATATTTCAAAAACTAGTCTATCCCCTAGTGGAGTTTACGGCTGGAGGCCAATCAATAGTGAACAGGCAAAACTTGAGACCTTAGGCTCAAGTTTTAGACATGGAAGGCAAAGCCTTCGCTGTCGGCCCACTATTGATTGGCCTCCAGTCGTAAACGGAGCGGACTCAATACACACAAAAAAGACAAGACTCGAAGGCCTTGCCTTTTTTATACAGTCGTCAAGCGAGCTTAACAACCATTATAACTTCAAACTAGTCTTATTTGTTAGTTGAAAGTGCGTAGAAGTTGATTCCTTCGTACTTCCATCCACGTTGAGTAGAGAGGACGTCACGTTCGTTTGAGTCAGCAGTTACCAAGTGGGCACCGATACCTGCAGCTGGGTTGAAGAGACGGAAGACTGGCTTAGCAGTTTTAGCTGCTGAGTAGAAGGTAACACCTTCGTCGTTCCAGCCCATGCTTACAAGAGTCTTGATTTCGTTTGAGTCTTTAGAGTAGATGTGTTCACCAGATTTTGGATTGTAAACACGGTGGATACCTGTAGATGATGATGCAGGTTCAGTGAAGGCTTTACCTTCTTGTTTCCAGTCTGAAGAGATTTTTGGAAGGCTGTTGTATTCGTTAAGTGAAGTTGACAGCAAGTGTTCCATGTTACGTTGGTTGTAAAGACGGTAAACAGTAACAGTCTTAGTTGGAGCTGGAGCTGGAGTTACTGAACCAACAGTTACAGTAGCAGCAACTGAAGTGTTGCCGTGGATATCTGTAGATGTGATTGTAAGCTTAGTTCCGTTAGCAACTTTACCGAAGGTTACAGCTGCTGAGCTTTGAGCCAATTTAGATGCAGGACCATCGAAGTTAACTGCTGGAGCACCAGATTCTACGGCAGTACCGATGACTTTACCAGCGTTCATAACTTTGATAGTTGAACCAGCTTCAGCCTTAACTTGGAGTGAGTCGTTCTTAACTGAAGATACAACTGGTGTAACAGGTGCTACGATATCTTTGAAGGTCAAAGTGTTAGCAGTGTCTGTGTAGTTGTTCAAGACGTTAAGGTCAATCTGTGAGTTAGTTGGTGCGATGTAGCCTACGAAAGTTTCGTCGTTACGTCCGTTTGCAGCGTGAGCAGCGTACCATGATTGAGCAGTCGCGATGTTAACTGGGAAAGTAACTTTTTGGCTTGTCAATACTTGAATGTCAGCAATAGAATTTGCAATTTGAGCTACTGAGTTAGACAGGCTCTTGAATGCATTTGTAGCAGTATTAAGCAATGATGCAAAAGCAGACCATGCAGCACCAAAGATAGAATCAACCAAGCTATCTCCAGCACTCAATTGAACATTTTGGAATGCATTGTTCAATCCAGTCATCCATTCGTTCAACTTGTTTACGACAGCTGTAGCAGTTGATTGATTAAAGGTAACTGTAGCTTTGTTACCTGAAATCTGCATGTCGCTACCTTGAACAGTAACATTCATGTCCTTCACTGCATCAGTGAAGCTGTTAACGTAATCAATCAGTGATGTAAGGTCAACTTTTGGTTTACCAAGCTCACTATTCCAGTTAGCTTGTGAATCTTGCAATTGAAGCAAAACAGCAGAACTAAGGTTTGAGATAGCATTAGTAATGGTAGTCATGAATGGAAGGCCTGAAAGGTTAAGTCCGACTGTCATTGTAGCTGAACCTTTACCGTTTGCTTTAACAATATTAACAAGGTCAGAAGGGATAACAACAGTTGCTTGAGTTGTTGAAGGCAAGATGATGCTTGCACCAAAACCGATTGAGTTGTTAAGTGTGAATGTACCAGTGTTAGTGTTGAGGCCAGAGATTGGACTCTTGAAGTCATTTGACAATACAGTCTTTTGGTTAACTGTTGCGTCAAGAGTTGCCGCACTTGCAGTAAGTGTTGTTGCGTTAAGCACTGGAAGAGCTACAGCTGTACCAGCGATAAGTGATGTCGCAGCAAGTGAAACTACTGTCGATTTTTTCATTTTCTTTCTCCTTTTTTGAACCTAAAAGATATTCTTTTTGTTACAGATTATATTTTAATACAATTTAATAATTCCCGCAAGCGATTTTTTATATTATCTCAATTCTTTAGCGAAACGTAAACTAAAAGAAATATTTAAGTAATATAATTAGCATTTTATTATTTTATTTTTAACAAAAGACCTCTTATTTTAGTTTACATTCCATAATAAAGCCTTTTCATATTCATCATTGTCAGTTCATTCTTAGTCGCCATTCTCAAAAATCGGCCGAAAGCACTGGCCTGGCTGAAATGAAATATAAGAATCTTATCTCTTAGAAAACTTTCACTTCCTCTTGTCAATAACGTCACAAACTTGTTGCTTTTGTCTTTTTCAACGTATTATTAGGCTTCCAGCCCCATTTCTAGGCACAAAAAAAGAGGGAAGTCTCAGCTTCCCTTTTTATCAGGCTCTTATTTTTTTACCAAAAATCTGCTCTTAGGATAGTTAAAGTCCCCAATCACCTCATGAACATTAATAATCGAAGCAAAGGCCTTTGGATCCTCAACAGAGAGAATCTCCTTGACCTCCTGGATTTCGCTCGGGTTTAAGACAGCGTAGATGACCTTCTTCTCAGCACCAGAGTAGGCTCCGGTCCCGTTCAAGAAAGTCACGGTCCGGCCGATTTCGTTGACGATGGCCCGGGCCAGCTCGTCTGGCTTGTCGGTCATGATGAGCATTCCTCGCACAGTATAACCACCATTTTGGACAATCCCGATGACCTGAGCTGCCACAAAGCTGGCAATCAGTGTATACATCATGTGGGTCAGCGGAATATAACTGAGCGACAGGGTCAAGACAATGGCATCAATCGCAAAGAAGGTCTTCCCGACCTGGATGCCCTTCTTAAACTGGAGAAGCTGGGCGATAATATCAGAACCACCAGTCGTGCCCCCATAGCGGAAGACAATCCCAACGCCAGCTCCGGCAAAGACACCAGCCAGAATCGCTGCAATCAGCGTGTCGTGGTCAATGTTAATCCCAAAGTCCAGCCTCTGGAAGAGCCAGATAAAGACAGAAAGGCTGATGATGGCATAAATCGTATAGGTAAAGGTCCGCTTCCCTAAAAATTTATAACCAATAAAGAGCAGGGGGACATTGAAGACAATCTGCATATAAGACGGATCCAGGTGGAACAAGGCCCGGGTGATCAGAGTCACACCAGCTAGACCGCCCTCGGCCAGGTTGTTGGCGATGTTAAATTCTACAAAACCAAAGGCGTAAATCACCGTCCCCAGTGTGATGGCGATAAAGTTTATCGCATGTAAGCTAAAATCTTTTTTCAATACATCTTCCTTTCTAATAAAAATATACTGAAAGAGCAGCTGGTCAGCAGTCGCTCTTTTTTCATTTTTTTAATCCGTAACTTCTGCAAACTTCCCTAAGACACGGACGTTTTCAGAGATGGACACAAAGGCTGTCGGGTCATATTTCTCCATCAGCTCTTTGAAGTCCTGGTATTCATACATGGTAATGACGGTCAAGAGCACAGTCTGTGGCTCGTGGGAGTAGGCTCCCTCGACGTTGTTTAAGACTGTAATGCCGTGACGGCCATGTTCTAGCAATTTTTCAGTGACCAGGTCAGGATTTTTTGTGACAATCATGACTTGGAGACGTTTCTGCCGGGTAAAGACAGCATCCTGGACACGCGAGGAGACAAAGATCCCGACCAGTGAATAGAGCATGTACTCCCATCCAAAGAGGAGGCCGGCCACAAAGACGATACAGCCATTGACAATAAAGGCCAGGCGACCGACGGTCCGGCCGGTCTTCTTGCGGATATAGAGGCTGACCACGTCAGTCCCTCCCGAGGAAATCCCTGATTTCATCGCATTTCCGACCCCAAATCCCATGATGGCCCCACCAAAGACGGCGTTGGTCACCGGGTCATGGGTGAGCGGTGTCACAGGGACAAAGTGGATAAAGATCGAAGACATGGCAATCGTCAACACCGTATAGACCGTAAACTGCTTGCCGAGCTTCTGCCAGGCCAGGATAATCAGTGGCACATTGACCAGGACCAGCGTGACGGAAATGGGCAGGTAGTCATGGCCAAAGACCCGGACGACAATTTCTGAAATCACCTGAGAAAAACCAGTGGCACCTGAAGAATAGATATGCCCTGGCTGATAAAAGAAGTTCAGGGCAAAACTAGAGAAGACGGCATAGACGACGGCAGCTGAAAATTTTTGTGCTAAACGCTCTATCCCGATTTCTTTTAAGAGACTAATCAGCTTGTTCAACTTTAATACTCAACTCTTCTAGTTGCTTGTCTGCAACAGGTGACGGTGCGTCCGTCATAGGGTCAGTTGCCTTATTATTTTTCGGAAAGGCGATGACTTCCCGGATATTGTCCTTGCCAGCCAGGAGCATGACAAAGCGGTCAAGACCGAGGGCAAGCCCACCGTGTGGTGGGAAGCCGTAGTCGAGGGCCTCTAGCAAGAAGCCAAATTGCTCATTGGCGTCATCTAAGCTAAAGCCGAGGGCTGTCAGCATCTGCTCTTGGAGCTCACGGGTGTGAATACGGAGAGACCCGCCACCCAGCTCATAGCCGTTCAAGACAATGTCGTAAGCATGGGCACGGACACGGCTCAAGTCGCCAGCCACCAGCTCGCCTTCCGTTTCCTTGGTAGGGAGGGTAAATGGATGGTGGGCAGACATGTAACGGCCTTCTTCTTCAGACCATTCAAACATTGGCCAGTCGATGACCCAGAGGAAGTTGAACTGGCGGTAGTCGATGAGGCCTTGTTGCTTACCAACTGTGAGACGAAGGGCGCCCAGCGCGTTATTTGCCACTTCGAGTGTATCAGCAACGAAGAGCACAAGGTCTTTGTTTTTAAGACCCAGTCTTGCGATGAGTTCGTCAGCGATTCCAGGCATAAACTTGGCCACGCCACCTGTAAACTCGCCTTCGTCATATTTGACAAAGGCCAGGCCCTTGGCTCCGTTTTGCTTGGCCTGCTCAGTCAGCTTATCAATCTGTTTACGACTATATTTGTCAGCTGCTCCTTTGACGACAATGGCCTTGACAGCTTCTGCCTTACTGAAGACATCGAATCCTTCGACCTTATGAGCAATCTCAGTCAGGTCCTGCAAGAGGAGTTCAAAGCGGGTGTCTGGCTTGTCAGAGCCGTAGCTATTCATAGCCTCATCCCAGCTCATGCGTGGGAAGGGCAGCGTCACGTCAATCCCTTTGACATCCTTCATGACCTTGGCAATCAGGCCTTCAGTCAACTCTTGGATTTCTTCTTCTGATAAGAAGCTGGTTTCCAGGTCGACCTGGGTAAACTCAGGCTGGCGGTCACCACGGAGGTCTTCATCACGGAAGCACTTGACAATCTGATAATAGCGGTCAAGACCGGCCGTCATCAGGAGTTGCTTCATGAGCTGTGGGCTCTGTGGCAAAGCGTAGAACTCGCCTTTATTTACACGTGATGGCACGAGATAGTCACGCGCACCTTCTGGTGTTGATTTATTGAGGAAGGGCGTTTCGACATCGATAAAGCCAGTGTTGTCCAGGTAACTCCGGATGGCTTTAGTCACGCCGTGTCGCATGGTAATATTGGCCAGCATCTCAGGACGGCGGAGATCCAGATAGCGGTATTTGAGGCGGGTGTCGTCGAGGACTTCGACATCATCTTTGATTTCAAAAGGCGTGGTCTTTGATGATGCCAGGACTTCGATGGCGGTCGCTTCGATTTCGATTTGGCCAGTCTTCATCTTGTCATTCTTGCTGGCCCGCTCGATGACCTTGCCGGTCACTGAGAGGACGTATTCATTGCGGACGCTGTCAGCCAGGTCAACCAGCTCTTGTGCTTGGGTTTCTGGATTGACCACGATTTGTACGATCCCTTCACGGTCTCTGAGGTCAATGAAAATCAGCCCTCCAAGGTCACGGCGTTTGGCCACCCAGCCCTTGACGGTCACTTCTTGACCAAGATAGCTCTCGGTAATATTTCCTGCATAGTCTGTTCTCTTCATATTTATATTAGTCCTCATTTATTAGTAGAGCCTCAAAGATGGGGCTAAAGTCATTGGATACTGCTGAAATCGTTGTTTCGACTTCTTTTCTGGTCCGGTTGTGTTTGACCTTGATGTTGCCGGTCTCAGCTTCATTGTCGCCCAGCGTGATTACGAGCTCGGCAGCCAGCTTTTCTGCCGACTGGAACTGCTTGGCTAGCTTCCGGTTTGAAAAGTCCCGCTCAACCTTGTAGGCCTGACGTCGAAGGCTTTCTGTCAGCTGGCTGGCCACAACAGTCGCCGCATCGCCCATGACAGCAATGTAGACATCGAGCGGTTCAGCAGGCAAGAAGTTGACCTCTTGCTGCTCAGCAATCATGAGCAAGCGCTCAAGACCGAGACCAAAGCCAAAGGCCGGTGTTTCAGGCCCATCAAAGTATTCAACCAGGCCATCATAGCGACCGCCGGCACAGACAGTCAGCTCTTGGCCCTTGATATTGACGATGAACTCAAAGATGGTGTCATTGTAGTAGTCCAGGCCACGGACCATGTTAGTATCGATGACATAGTCGATGCTAAGTGCCTCAAGCTGCTGGCGGACACTGCTAAAGTAGGCCTCTGACTCCTCTGAGAGATAATCAAGGATAGAGGGAGCGTCAGCAACGATTTTCTTGTCGGCCTCTTCCTTGCTATCAAGGACCCGCAGAGGATTTTCGTGAAGGCGGCGTTTGCTGTCTTCTGAGAGCTCAGCCTCAAATGGCGTCAGGTAGTCAATCAGGGCCTGACGGTAGGCTGCACGAGAATCGCTGTCGCCCAGTGAGTTCAGATGTAAAGTCACGCCCGTAATGCCAACGGTATCAAAGAAGTTCTTAGCCATGGCCATGACTTCGACGTCGACGGCCGGATTCTTCATGCCAAAGCACTCGACACCTAGCTGATGAAACTCACGGAAACGCCCGGATTGCGGACGTTCATAGCGAAACATCGAGCCGATGTAATACATCTTGACCGGCTTTGGAATTTCCGGTGCAAAGAGCTTGTTTTCGACATAGGCACGGACGGTTGAAGCCGTCCCTTCAGGACGCAGAGCCACATGACGGTCGCCCTTGTCCATGAAGTCATACATTTCCTTGGTGACAATGTCGCTGGTCTCGCCAGTCGCCCGGCTGAAGAGCTCGTAGTTTTCAAACATTGGCGTCCGGATTTCTTGGAAATTATAGTCTTCAAAGACCGCCCGGGCCATCGTTTCAATGTATTGCCATTTTGCCATATCTTGAGGGAGCAGGTCTGCTGTCCCTTTTGGTTTTTGGAGTTTCATAATTGCCTCTCAATAAATAGGATAAAGATAAAATAAAACACCCTAAAAATATCTCTAGGGCGTCAAATACGCGGTACCACCTAAATTCGCTTGCAATAAGCCTTTAGTTTAGCTATAAGGTCGCCAGCCATAACAGTCACGGTAGTTTTTCTGAGCTTTCAGCCAGGGCTCAGTCTCTATGCTTTCATTATAAACTTGTTTGAGCCTTTTTTCAAGGTTTATATTGTAAAATCTTTGATTAATTTATGACGACAGGCAAAAAGCCTCGGACCTCCCAGGCCGAGTTTAAGACAGGTCTGTGACGACAGCTTAATTCAAAAAATCAAAATATCCTCCGCCTCCGCCCAAATCTCCTGAATCGATCTTCCCTCCCAATTTCCATGCTTCACAAAATCCTCCAGGTCTGCATATTCATTGGGCCACTTGTCCAACTCATAAAAGGAGATGGGCTTGCCTGATTTGGTCGGATAGTAGCTAATAATATAGTCCTTTCCTCGAGAGCTGAACTCGACTTCTCGTCGCTGTTTCACCTTGTCAATGAGCCTTTCAAAGCTGTATGCTGTTTTCTTTTTATTTTCCATACTTATTTATCCGTAAAAAATCGAGAATGTAAAAAAACACTGAAAAAATTTCAGTGTTCATTTAACAATTTCCTATTCCACATCCTTAAAAACAAACATCGCATTCTTAAAGTAATCATAGCCAGAATAAATCGTAAAGAAGAGGCAGACATAAAGCAAAATCGTCCCAATGTAAAGCGGGTCGCCAATCAAAAGAAAGATAATCGCTAGCATCTGTGTCGCCGTCTTAATTTTCCCAGGCATGGCCGCCGCAAGGACCGTCCCGCCCTGCTCGACAAGGAGCAATCGCAAACCAGTCACAGCCAGCTCCCGACAGATGATAATCGCAACAACCCAGGCCGGAGCCATGTGCAGCATAATCAGGAGGGCAAAGGCCGTCATGGTCAGCATCTTATCGGCCAGTGGGTCGGCAAATTTTCCAAAATTGGAAACGACATGCCACTTGCGGGCCAGATAGCCGTCCAGCCAGTCTGTAAATGAAGCCAGTGCAAAGACCACAGCAGCAACAATCCAGCTGACATAGGTCTCGCCAAGATGGGCTCCTCGGGGAATATAGAGCAAAATAATAAAGATAGGAATCATAAAGATTCGCAAAATCGTCAGTTGATTGGGTAATTTTTCTTTCATAGTCTTCCTTTTTTATGAGCTTGCGGTCGTCGCTGCTGCTACATTGACCGTGATGGTCCCAGGTCCTGTCATAGCAGACAAATCAACCGCTTTACCATTGATGGTCATGGTCAGGCCTGCCACAGCATTGACCGTGATGGCAGAGCTGGTCGCAGCAGCTGCCAGCGTGGCCGTAAGCGTAGGATTGCTGGCATTGATTTCCTGAGCTGTCGCCTGGTCTGTATTGGTCAGGCTGAGGACGATATCTGCATCCGCAGAGGCCGTAAAGGTCATCTTGACCGGCTGGCTGGCGTTCGTCAGATTGACAGTCAGGGCCGTGCCACTACCGCTGACAGCGACCTGGTTTTGCTCAGCAGGCTGACTGCTAGAGCTGGCCTTGCTGGCTGGCGATGAGGACGTTGGGTTTTGAGACGTTGATAGACTGTAGGCTGCACCATTGCTGTTGATCGACGGAGCCGGCCGGTTCAAGACCACAGCGACCGCGACAATAGCGACAATGGCAATGGCCGTTGCCGACAGGCTGATGATGGGAAGATAGTACTTCCAGCTAGGGACCTCTTCTTCGACCTCTTCAAAGCGTTCAGACGGTTTAATAAATTGATAAGTATCTTGAAGTTCTTCTTCCTCCTCGACACTGATGCCGGACTTACTTTCATGGGCCTGGAGGAGGATGTCTGAGTTCAGACCAAGTTTTTCTGCGTATTGTTTAAGATAAGCCCGGACATAAAAGTCACTGGGCATGGCCTTGTAGTCGTCTGTTTCAAGGGCGACAATATAGAGTTTTTGTACTTTGGATATCTTTTCTGCTTCAGCGAGACCGAGCCCGAGCTCTGTCCGCTTTTCTTTAAGGACCTGGCCGATTGTTTTTACTGCCACGTTTTCACCTTTCAATCTTTATCACATAGAATTTTTATTATAACGAGTAGAATTTTTTATTATTTAGATTTAGGATAGAGTGTATAGTCCAAAATCTGCATCTGACTGGTGAAGGCCTCTGCGTGTTTACTGATGGTTGTTAAGTCCAGATTTTTGAGAATGGCTTCCATGTCAAAGAAATTGACGTCGCCGTAGAGCTCGCTGGCAAACTGATTTGCGATGTATTCCAGTGAGTTCAGGGCTTGGAAATAGTCTCCGATCATCTCCTTTTTTATCAGGCTAAGGTGCTCTTCATTGAAGTCATCTTTTATTTTATAACTTTTTAGTTGAACTTGCAAAAGTTCTTCGACTTTTTTAGGCTCTTCAGTATCGACCGTCATGCTGGCAAAATGAAAGCGGGCATCCATGTCAAAAGCAAAGGCAAAAGAGTCGTCAATCAGGCCAGAATTGTAGTGTTCTTCATAGAAACTACTGGTCTTGCCAAAGAGCAGGCTAAGTAAAAGCTGAATCGAAAGCTTGTACTCCATCCGCTCTTTAGGGTCGGCCGGCAGGGCGTCTTCACCCCGGAAGCCCATGGCAAGCTTAGGCATGGCAAGCTCAAATTCACGGGACTGGCCAGGACGGGCAGGCTCGGCCAACAGAGGCTCAACCGCAATCTTCTTGGCTTCTGGGAAGCTCTTCTTGGCCTGATTTTCCCGGACCAGCCCAGACATTGCATCAATGTCAAAGGGGCCGGTCAGAAAGAGGTTCATATTGCTGGGCTGGTAGAAGGTCTCGTAGTTTTCATAGAGCTCATCGACCGCGATTTTCTGGATGGTCTCAGGACTACCGGCAATATCCGCGGCAAGGGCGGAAGCAGGATACATTTGCTCGAGTAAGCCACTAAAGAGGGCCCAGTCGCTGTCGTCCTGATACATCTGGATTTCCTGCTGGATGATGTCCTGTTCTTTGGCCACATTTTCAGCTGTAAAATAGGGCTCTTGGACAAAATCAAGGAGGAGCTCAACACAGGCTTCTGCATTTTCACGGGTGGAAAAGAGATAAGAGGTCCTTGAAAAGCTGGTAAAGGCGTTGGTCTGGGCTCCCAGGGCTCCAAACTTATACATGGCGTCGCCGTCTTCTTTTTCAAAGAGCTTGTGTTCAAGAAAGTGGGCAATGCCTTCAGGATAGGCCCGGCCGTTAAAATTGGTATCGAGCGAGCCAAAATTCGTCGTAAACAGCCCGTAGGTCCGGTTATAATCTGGCTTTAGCAGATAGTAAACCGTCAGGCCGTTGTCCAAGACCTCCTTATAGAGGACCTCGCCGAGATTGTCATAATTAAGCTTCTCCATAAGCTGCTCCTCTCATAAAGTATTGGGCCTGGAGTTCCAGGCGACTTGCGAGCTTCATGACATCTGCCTTGGTCACAGCATCAAGTCGTCGCAAAAATTCATCATCGTCAATGTGTCGCTCAGGCACCAGGGCTTCGACATAGGCCATCTCCAGCAGGTTGCCAGCTGAGTCTAGGCCAATGTAAAAGCTGTTTCTCAGCATGGTCTTGGTCTGCTCGACCTCATCGTCTGTGAAGTCGCCGTCTGCCATCGCTTGGACCTGGGCCTTGGTCAAACTGAGGGCCTGCTCATAATTTGAGGCATCGATACCGATGGCGATTTTCAAGAGACCACTAAAACTGTCAAAAGTCGATCCGGCAGAATACGCCAGCTGGGCCTTTTCACGAACATTCATAAAGAGCTTAGAGTGGGCAAAGCCACCTAAGAGGCCATTCATGACCTGGAGGGTCAGATAGTCCTCGTCGCCATAACTACAAGGCAGGAGATAGGCCAGCTGGAGGATGGATTGGGCGACCTCCTTGTCTTCAACCTCAGAGACCAGGGCTTTAGGATCTTGATGATAGAGGACTTCTGTCAACTCTTTACGCCCTTCAAAGGAAAAGGCCTGAAATTGTTGGACAACTTCATCTTCATTGACATCGCCCAGGACGATGATGTCAATATTGTCCTTGGCCAACATCTCTTGATAGTAGGCATAGACCGACTCAGGCGTTTCTGGCTCAAGGAGTTCACTATTGGCGACTCCAGGCAGGCCCTGCTCCTTGTCACTAAAGAAGAGGCTGGAGAGCTTGCGACTGGCATAGTAGCCCCTATCTTCATTCATGGCTTTTAGGTAATGGCTGAGATTACGTTTTTCCCGCTCGAAAACGGCAGGATTAAAACGTCCGGCTTTTTCTTCATCCACATCCGGCTCAAAAATCACGCTTTTGACAAAGGCGATGGCTTCTGCCAGGCTGTCCTCGTCGATAAAGGCCTGGTTGACAAAGGCCATATTGATGGTTAAAAGATGCTGGGTCCCTTTTTTGGCCACAGAGGTCGAAAAATTGGCCCCATACATCTCAGAAAGCCGGCGAGCAAAGCTCTGTGCCGTCGGATAGGCCTGGTTGCTGGTCTCCCAAAGATTAGAAATCAAGACCCTTTTAGCGAGTGTCTCCTCAGTTAAAAGGCCTCTGAATCGAATCATGAGGCGGACCGTCTTAAACTTTTTAGTGGGAATAATATGAAGCTTGACGCCTTCAGTTAATTTCATGTTTCTACCTGTCAATCCTTTATTTTATCTATTATATCAGAAAGGAATAGCTTTTTGGCCGGACTTCCCTAAAAAATGTTAAAATAAGAGCATGCAAAATTTTAGTCTTTATCAGGAATATTTAACACTGGGCCAGTTTCTCAAAGAGGCTGCCCTGATCAGCACAGGAGGCCAGGCCAAGCTCTTTTTAGCTGAGCATGAGGGCGGTGTTTTTGTCAATGGCGAGCTTGAGAATCGCCGTGGCAAAAAGCTCGTCCCAGGCGACCAGTTAGAAATCCCAGCCCTTGACCTCGCTGTCAGCTTCGTTGCTGCAAGCCCAGAAGACGTCGCAAGCCGTGAAGAAGAAAAGCTCGAAGAAGAGCGGGTACGGGCCCTGGTCAAAAAAATGAACGCCCAAAACAAGCCTGCTAAAGCTGAAAAATCAAAGAAGCCAAGCAAGCCCCGTAGCCCATTTAACAAAAAATGAAAATCGACAAGATTCGCCTTCATCATTTTAGAAATTATAAGGACCTCAGCCTGGACTTCCATCCCAATCTGAATATTTTTCTGGGCCAAAATGCACAAGGCAAGACTAATCTCCTGGAAAGCATCTATTTTCTGGCCTTGACCCGGAGCCACCGGACCAGTCATGACAAGGAATTGATCAGCTGGGAGGAAAAAGAGCTGTCGGTCTCAGGTCTGGTCTCTAAGCAGAACACGACGGTTCCTTTGGAAGTTCGCCTCAATCGCAAGGGACGCGAGGCCTATGTTAACCGGCTTAAAGAGGCCAGATTAGCAGATTATATCGGGCAGCTCAACCTCATCATGTTTGCCCCAGAGGATCTGGAGCTGATAAAAGGCTCTCCAGCCGTCCGCCGACGCTTTCTCGATATGGAAATCGGTCAGATTCGGCCAGTCTACCTCTATGACAGCCTCCGCTACAACCGGGCCCTCAAGGAGCGCAATGCCTATCTGAAATTTGATGAAGACAAGATTGACTTAAATTTTCTCTCTGTTTTAGACAATCAACTGATTGCCCATGGCGAAAAAATCATGGCCGAGCGGGAAAACTTTATCAAGAACTTGGAATACTATGCTCAAAGCATCCACCAAAAGCTGACCCACGGCAAGGAAAACCTGACCATCAGCTACCAACGCAAGGTCCAAGAGGACTTCCTTAAAGAGGTCGAAGGCCGGCATCGACTCGACATCATGCGGCATCAGACCTCGATTGGCCCCCATCGCGACGACCTCCTCTTCTTTGTCAACGGCATCAACGTCGCTGACTTCGGTAGCCAGGGCCAACAGCGGACCGTCGCCCTCTCTATTAAACTAGCCGAGATTGATTTGATTCATGCGGAGACCGGAGACTACCCTATTCTGCTGCTCGACGACGTCATGAGCGAGTTGGACAATAGCCGACAGCTGGACCTGCTCGAGACCAGTCTCGACAAGACCCAGACCTTTATCACAACGACAACGCTTGAGCACTTACAGCATTTGCCAGAGCAATTAAGCGTGTTTCATGTTGATGATGGAAATGTTGAAGTTGAAAATCAGGTCTAAGAAAAGTCGATTCCCTAAAAAAAGCAGTCTCTTAGAAAGACTGCTTTCTTGATTCACGCTGTTTCCGTGCATTCTTATTGCGCTCGGCACGGCGTTTTTTCTTGTTTTCTTCTTCTATTTGCCATTTAATCGCCCGCTTGTAGCCCGGCTTAACCTTTTTCTTACCCTTTGCAATGGCACCCCGGGTCAGGTTTGAAATCTCGGCAGGCGCCTTGGTCCTCTTTTCACGACGGTCCCGGTCATAAGAATCGATGATTTCGCCATTGCGAATAGCTTTTGGCTCAAATTTCACGCCCATTTTTTCAATCTCACGAATGCTGGCATCATCAGACGGCGCATAAATCGTAATCGCTGTCCCCTTAAGACCATTTCGGCCAGAACGGCCCACCCGGTGGACAAAGAAGGTCAGGTCTTGAGGAATCTCATCATTGATAATGTGACTGACGCCCTCAATATCAATCCCACGAGCCGCAATATCCGTCGCAATCACATATTGATAATCCAGATTCTTGATGGCATTCATGGTCCGCTTGCGTTCGCGAGGTGGGATGTCACCGTGAATCTTGGCAGCCTTGACGCCATTATTGGTCAAAAAGGCATGAATCTCATCAACCCGCCCCTTGGTATTGGCAAAAATCATGGCCATATATGGGTTGATGATTTGGGTCAGTTGGAGGATCAGCTGGTTGTTAGAAGCCCCTTTATTTGAGAGCAACCAGTTTTCAATCGTGTCAGAGATGACCGTCTTGTTGGCAATCTTTTCCATGACCGGATTTGACAGGTATTTCTTGAGGAAGGGCTGGAGCTTTTGGGGAATGGTCGCTGAGAAGACCAGCATCTGGACCTTGTCTCCAAAGCTAGCCGCAATCTTGTCAACCTCTGCCAAAAAGCCCATGTCCAGGGTCATATCAGCCTCGTCGACCACGAAAGTCTTCGCCGTATAAGCCTTGAGGCTGCCCTCGCTCATCAAATCCCAGAGCCGGCCTGGTGTTCCAATGACGATATGGGGCTGGCCAGCCTCGAGTTTTCTGATTTGACGGACCTTGTCGGTCCCGCCTACAAAGTTAGACACTTTAATCCGTTCATCAAATTTCACAAAGACCTTGGCAGCCTCATAAATCTGAGTCGCCAACTCACGAGAAGGAGCTGCAATCACAGCTTGGACTTCATCCAGCTCAGGATTTAGCTTTTGGAAAATCGGCAAAAGAAAGGTATGGGTCTTTCCAGAACCTGTCTTTGATTCGCCGACCAGGTCACGACCTTTGAGGATGATAGGAATCAGCTTTTCCTGGACCTCGGTAGGCTGGATGAACTTAATCGAGCCGAGGGCCTGATTGATATTATCGTTAAAATTAAAGTCTGTAAATTTCATGTTTCTCCTAGCCAGCTTAAAGTGGCCTTTTTCTAGTCCTACTCATTATAACAAATGCTGGCCTTTTTAGCTAATGGCCCAGGCTCCCATCCATATATAATGGCAAAAGAAAAACCAGCCTCAGCTGATTTTACTAAGAGAACTTATTTCGCAGCAGCGTAAAGTTCGTTGACCTTGTCCCAGTTGACCAGGTTGAAGAAGGCTTCAATGTAGTCAGGACGGACATTGTGGTACTTCAGGTAGTAGGCATGTTCCCAGACATCAAGGCCAAGAACTGGTGTTTGACCATCAGTGATTGGGTTGTCTTGGTTTGCAGTTGAAACGACTTTCAGTTCACCTTTTTCAACAACGAGCCAGGCCCAGCCTGAACCAAAGCGACCAGTTGCCGCAGCCTTAAATTGAGCCTTGAATTCTTCAAATGATCCAAAGGCCTTAGCGATGGCATCGCCGATTTCACCGTCTGCATGGTTTTGTGAGCCATCAGTATTAGGACGGAGCCAGTTCCAGAATTGGCTGTGGTTCAAGTGTCCACCACCATTGTTGCGGACTGCCATCTGGATGTCAGCTGGGACATCTTTCAAGCCAGCGACCAATTCTTCGATTGATTTTTCACCGAGTTCAGGATGCTTTTCAATCGCAGCATTCAAGTTTGTCACATAAGTGTTGTGATGCTTGTCATGGTGGAGCTTCATGGTTGCTTCATCAAAGAAGGGCTCCAAGGCATCGTAAGCGTAAGGCAGGTCTGGAAGTGTGTAAGACATGGGATAAATCTCCTTTTCTCTATTCTAATTCGATTATATGCCATTGGGCCTAAAGTTTCAAATAATAAGCTTAAAAACTTTTAATCAAAGCCTTTAATCTGGTCGATAAAGGCCTTAGCAGATGGGCTGTAGAGGAACTTCTGGCTTTGGAGTTCTTCCCAGTTTTTGGCCCCTTGAAGGAGATAAAACTTTGTCAAGTCCGCCTTCCAGGCTTGGATCGTCTTGGCCAGAGCCTCTTGGCCCTCAGTCATCAAGACTTTCAGGAAATAGCCAGCAGAGCTGACAAGATTGGCCCCTGATCCCAGGCTCTTAAAAATCTGCTCAGCCGACTGGATGCCACCCGTTGCGACAAGAGCCTTATCAGCTTTGACCTGCTTGGCCGAAAGCAAACTCTCGACCGTCGTCAGGCCAAAGTCCTGGAGGCTGAAGTCGCCCCCCCGGTCATGCTCGATTCGGGCAAAATTGGTCCCGGATTTCCCGCCAAGATTGATGCCGTCAATCGCTGTCTCTGAAAGTCTTTCGAGCATCTCTGGACTCATGCCAAAGCCGACTTCTTTGACGATGACGGGGACTTCTAGGCCTTCGGCAATCTTCTGGATATTGTCCAACCAGTAAAAAGCCCTGTCGCCTTCACCCTGCTTCATTGAAAGCTCTTGGGCTGTGTTGACATGAATTTCTAAAGCATTGGCCTCGAGCATGTCGACTGCCTTCTTGGCAGATTCTAAGTCATGGCCGGCACCGATATTAGCGAGGATAAAGCCATCTTTATGGATTTGTCTGACCCGGCGAAAGCCAGCTTCCAATTCTGGAAATTTGAGGGCAATCGACTGGGAGCCGACGGCCATCGACAGATTTTCTTGGCTGGCGACCTCGGCCAGCTCTTCATTGAGCCGGTCGCCCCGCTCAGAACCGCCGGTCATGGCCTCGATATAAAAAGGAAATTCAAAGCGATTTCCAAATACGGAAACAGACAGGTCAATGTCAGTCTCAGCCAGCTCAGAAAAACGAGGCAGCAGGCGAAGGTCGTCAAAAGAGAGGCCTGAAAAAGACTCTGGGCCCGTCTTCCACTGCTTCAAGGCCAATGAGAGATGCTCATCCTTGCGGTGTTGATGTATTGCTTTATCTGTGCTCATTGTCCTTCACTGTCCTTCGTTTGTCTTGCTAGCAATCTTTATTTTTTCAAGGATGATGCCTTGCTCGGCCAGCTTTTCAGCCAGCTTGGTCAGGTCTCTTCCATTTTTGGAGAAAAGAATAAGGTTCTCTCCAAAGCCAGAGCCTGAGACCTTGGCGACCAGGTCGGTTTCTTTATTGAGCGTTTCAAGTGCCAGGCTGAGCTTATCTGTCAGGTAGGCTTCGGGTAGGCTGTCAATCAGGAGCGCTTGATTTTCTATCAAGGCCAGCTTGAAGGCTTCAAAGTCAGCTGTCTGAATCGCCCTAGCAAGCTCTTCTACCAACTGGTCTGAACGCTCGAAAAAGCCTTCAGGCAGAGCAATCTTCAGCTTGTCGCCCGTCTTAACAGACTTGCCTGTCTTGACGATATAGGTCTCCCAGGCTGGCAGAAGCAGGCTGTCAATTTTCCAGTTTTGAAAATCAGCATCAGGCGACTGGTAGGCCATCAGGCCACCGGTCAAGATACTGGCCACATCCCCCATAGAGCCAGAGCCCTGAACCTCTCGGTGAGCCCGACCAGCGATCTCAAAGCAAGCCTTCTGGTCAAGGCCGAGCCCCAAAAAGCTATTGACAGCCTGGACTACAGCCACAACAACTGCGGCTGACGAGCCGTAACCCGTCTTATCCTCTCCGTAGCCCAGCGGGCTGTCAATCTCAATTCCCAATTCTGGAAATCCCTGTCTGCCTGAAGCCTTCAAGGTCTTCTGCAGGGCGGTCAGGGCAAAAGCCCATCCGCCGGCTTCGATTTCAAAGGCATTGATTAAAAAGTCATGGTCGGCTAAGGGCACATTGGTCCTAAGCCGTGAATGGCCTTGTCTCTCAGAAATCCTGACCTTCAAGCCGGTCTCGACTGCCACACAGATGGCCTTGCCATTGCTCCTCGTCACAGCATATTCTCCTGCGACAAAGAGCTTGCCGGGAATCGTCAGCTCAATCATAGCTCAAGCCTCCGCCAGCATGGGCAATTTCAAATGCCATATTTGGAAATTCATTCTTGAAACGGGCCAGAAGCTCAGTCTCGCTTGCCTTATCTGTAATGATTTTTACATTAGGCCCAGCATCCATGGTTGCAAAGGCCAAGAGGCCAGACCTATAGCAAGCCTCTGTAAAGGCCAGCACCTGCCGGGTTTCATCGATAAAATAGTCAAAAGGCTCCGGGCAAAGGCGGTTTTGCTCATGCATGCCGAGGGCATTATCCTGGGCAATCAGGCCGATTTGTTCAATGTCATGGGCCTGGACGGCCGACTTCATTTCCTTAAGCTGGCGGGCAGATTTTTCGACCCAGGCCCCATAAGATGGTGCCTTTTGGGCCAGCTGCATGCCACGGGTCGACGACATCTTCTTTTCCTTCTGGGAAATCTCGGCGACAATCATCGACAGGCCGATGTCCTCATCATAAAAGGGCTCGGCATAAGAGCTGGCATCGTCATGGCCCTTGTTCCAGATGGCGAAATTTCCAAAAATGGAACGAGAAGCAGAACCTGAGCCAATCCGAGCAATCCGAGACATCTCTCTATCGTTTTCAGGCAAGTCTAGCAATCTAACGAGGGCTCCGGTCAAGGCCGCAAAGCTTGAGGCACTTGAAGCAAGGCCTGCCGCCGTCGGCACATGGTTCTGCGAGTCAATCAAGAGGCCAGGAAAATCCTGGCCGGTCTTCTGCCGGACAAGGTCTAGAAATCCCTTGACCCGGGTCGCATCCGTCCCTTCGCCGTTCAAAATCAAGCGGTCTTGCCCTGACGCGTCAAAAGAGAGCTCGGTCGTCGTATAAAACTTGTCGAGTGTCATCGACAGGCTCGAGGTTGTCGGGATATTAAGGCTGACATCAGCCTTCCCCCAATACTTGATCAGGGCGATATTGGTGTGGGCCGTTGCCCGAACTTTTGCTTGCTTTATCATATTTCTAAAAAATTAAAATTGGTCGTAAATCCGGGTCTGGGCTTCTGGGTAGCTGGCTTCAAGCTCAGTCTTGAACTGGCTGCTGTATTTTGAAAAGATGATTTCGCTGTCAGCTCCTTTGCTTTCGCCAAGAGCGATTTTCAGCTCTTTGAGCGTGACCTGCTCAGCTTCTGGCAGGGCCTGTTTGATTTCATCAAAATAGGCGGTTGCCCT
Source organism: Lactococcus termiticola (assembly GCF_003116835.1). Classification (GTDB taxonomy): domain Bacteria; phylum Bacillota; class Bacilli; order Lactobacillales; family Streptococcaceae; genus Lactococcus; species Lactococcus termiticola. The sequence goes on from NZ_BFFO01000003.1 coordinate 69,160, forward strand.
TGGCGATGCCCCAAAGTCGTGGCCCTGAATCAGGCCACCTTTTGTTTCGGTTAAAAAGAATGATTTCATGAGAAGCTCCTTTTCTTAGTGAATATCTGCTTCTATTATATCATGAAAGCAGGAAAAAAAGGCCGGAGCTCCGACCTTAGAAAGAATAGATCCAGGTGTTTTTAGCACCGGATTTCAGTAGTTTTTGGCTGATGTGAATCGCATCTTCTTCGTTTTTCGCCAGGGCAACCATGACGCCACCTAGGCCAGAGCCAGTCAGCTTGGCACCCAGGGCCCGGTTGGCCATGGCTGTCTGGACCAGTGCATCCAGGCGAGGGTGGGAAACGCCGAGGTTGACAAGCTTTTCATGGGCTTCGCTCATGACCTCGCCAAGGCAGGCCATGCTATTATTCATGAGGCAGTCCTTGGTTTCCTTGGCCAGCTGACCCAGCTTTTCGATGGAGGCTTCTGCTTCTAGCTTAACTTCACTGAGTTTTTCAGAAACCACGCTGATGGCCTGGCTAGTGTAGCCGTGGATGCCAGAGTCTCCGATGACTAAGAAGCCGGTAAATTCGTGGTCAAAGCCTTCGACAGCCTCTCCCTTGATGAACCAAAGGGGGCGTTCAGAGTTGACCGTCGCAACATCAATCCCTGATGAACGACCGTGCGTAATATTCTCAGAAAAATTAGCATAGGCCAGAAGGCTTTTCTCAGAAAGCTCTTCTTCAAAGAAGTCGTAGAAGGCCCGTGTAATGGCAGTAGCGAGAGCCGCAGAAGCGCCAAGGCCACGACCGAGCGGGATATTTGAGTCGATTTCCAGAGAAAACTGGAGCTCGCTTGATTTGAAGTGCTTCAATAGGCGAAGAATCAACTGTCTCACACCCTCAAACTCATCACCCATCAAATCTAAGCGTCGTCTGAATTCATTATTTTCAATATATTGCCCCCGGCGGATTTGGGAAATCGTGACGGTGGTCTTTAGGATTTTCACAGGCAGAGCAATCGCAGGCTGTCCGTAGACGACCGAGTGCTCTCCAATCAGGATGAGCTTGGCATGGGCCGAGCCAGAGCCTATTTTATTTTGTGTCATAGTTGTATGGCTGCAAGGCAGCTATCCTCCAAATGTGTTTTTTAATTTACTGCTTAAAAAACTTACTTAGCTATTTTACAAAATGAAGACCTTAAAATCAAGTCTCCTAAATTTTCGACCTTTCTCTGATATAATAGAGGCATGGAAAAAGCATGGGAAGACCTGATTTTAGGCATTCAAAAAATGGAAATCGTAAATCTAAGCTCAGCCGTCAAGGCGACCGGCCTCGACCGCCAAGCCATCGCCGATTTTGTCGCTTCTGAGCCCGGGATGCGGATTTTTGATGATCTAAAAGGTGAGTGGATTAATGAGAGTGTGGATGGGCATTGTTAAAACTGTCCGAGGGACAGTTTTAATCGATGGATAAAATTTGCGGGAGCAAATTTCCTTTTTCCAGAAGATGGAGGAGCGTCCCTTTGCTAGAAGTTCGTTCCGTTCCAGAAATCCCGCTCAGCCACTGTGAGGCCACAAGCGGAGCCCTAGGGCTTTCATTGCTAAATCATGAGCCCTTTCAGATCTCCTGATTTGCCTATTTTCACGGTGACTGGGCGGGATTTCTTGCACTGCACTTCTGCCAATTATTTTGCTTAATAAACTATCCTTTGAGCCGTTTGCACGATTCTTACCATGAAGCAAAATCTAGCTTTTGAATATATTTTTACCAGTGCAACGGAAGAAAAAACGCCAATTTGCTATGAAAAAGGCAATTCTGGAGACCAAAGGGCTCCAGAATTAGCAATGGAAGCCGGAGGCTTCGCTTGCGGCCCATAGCAAATTGGCGTTTTTTCTGTAGTGGAACGACTCCCCCAGCGCTATACATAAAGGTCGAAATCTCACAGCTCTTAGCCCTAAGCTCGTAGACTTCTCTGGAATAAAAAGTCGACATTCCTTTCAAAAGATGCTTAATAACAGCATTCTTCGAGATTAGAAAAAGTGTCCACTGGACACTTTTTTATTTGAACTGATCCGCAGCCGGTACATGGTCCGCCTTGAAGTACTTCTCAGAGAGTTTCTTCAGCGTCCCGTCTTCTTCCATTTTCTTGATTTGGGCATTCAGGTCTTTTTGGAGCTGACTGTCATTTTGGGCGAGGATAAAGTACTCGTAGGTCTTGAAGTATGAGTAGTCTCCAAGGTCGCTTGGGATATTGTCAACGACGCCGTTGATAGCGTGTTCCTTGATCAGGTTTTCAGCGGCACTCTTGGCAGCAAAGAGGAAGCCGATTTTACCACTGGCAACGTCTTGGAGGCGTTCTACCAGCGTGTTTTGTGAGTAGTTGATGGTGATCTTGTTCTTTGGATTTTCAGTATTCCACTTGCTCAGGATGTCGCCGTAGTTGGTTCCTGTAGGGATGGTGGTGTTGCTACCACCCAATTCTGAAATTTTCTTGAAATTATTTTTTGAACTTGAGAAAATTGCATTGACCCCTTCGAGGGTAGGATAGCTAAAGAGGTACTTTTCTTCCCGGGCCTGGGTCTTACCGAAGTTGTTGGCGGCAATGTCTGCACGGCCGGCATCAATCTGGGTCAAGAGGGAATCGTCCTGATAATTCTTGTAGACAAACTTGTACTGGGGCAGGTTAGCCGCAGCCTTTTGCAGGATATCATACTCAAAGCCAGTCATCTTGCCGTTTGCATCGGTGTATTCATAGGGATTTGAACTAGCTGAAATCGCTACGTTGACAGTCTTGACAGACTTGCCGTCTGATGATTTGTTGTCGCTCTTAGAATTGCCGCAGGCGGCAAGCAGGGCAACAGAGGCCATGGCCAGAGCTGAGATGCCAATAATTTTACTGATTTTCATCATTTCGCCATTCAATATATAAAAGTGTTTAGTCTTTTTTATGTCACTCATAGCTTAGCACAGAATAAAAAAAATCGCCATTGATTTGCTCATTTGAGCAAGGGCGATGTTTCTTTATAGATCGTGGTAGGCTTGATAGAGCTCCTGGCGGACCAAGTCCCGCTTTTTAGCGACCTCTTTGATGGCCTGATTGGGCTTCATGCCAGCATCAATCTTGCTCTGGACCTCTTCGAGCGGGCTCAGGGCCTCTTCTTCCATATTTGGCACTTCTCCAGAAAAACCAGAGACAATCAAGAGGCATTCCCCTTTGACTAGGTCGGTCGAGAGGCTCTCAATCAGCGCGCTGATTGAGCCACGTCGGTATTCCTCATAAATCTTGGTCAGCTCACGGACCAGGACGGCCTCCCGGTCGCCGTAGATGGCCTGCATGTTCTTGAGGGTATCCCCCAGGCGAAAGGGACTCTCGTAAAAAATCTGCGTCTCAGGATAATAGCGCTTGCTCTCAAAAAACTTCTTCTGCTCGCTCGCCTTTCTCGGCAAGAAGCCATAGAAGATATGGGGCTGTGGCACCAATCCAGAGGCAATCAGGGCCGTAATTCCAGCCGAAGGGCCGGGCAGGGCCACCACATCGATGTCCTCCTGAATCGCGGCCTTGACCAGGTCCTGGCCGGGATCAGAGATCGACGGCATGCCCGCATCCGAGACCTGGGCAATCGAACGACCGGATTTTAAGATGTCCAATAATTTAGGAATCTTCTCCTTGGCATTGTGCTCATGAAAGCTCTCCTGGCCGACCTTGATATCAAAGTGATTGAGGAGCTTTTGCGTATTTCTCGTGTCTTCAGCCGCAATCAGTTCGACGGTCTTTAGGGTCTCAAGGGCTCTCAGGGTCATGTCCTGCATGTTGCCAATCGGTGTGGGCACTAAAAAGAGCTTCCCTGAAGCTTTTTGAGACTTAAATGATTTTTGAATACTGGCAGTCATCGGTATAGAATCTCCTGGCAAATCAAGCATTCTTCGCCTTCTCTTGAGGTCCCAAAGAGGCTGTTGCAGATGTGTGAGCCCTTGTCGTAGTAGACACTCCTGAGGGTTGCGTTGACCGTCGGCTCTCGGTCGCCCTGTTCTTCATTGAAGCGGTTGCGGAGATTTTCATTTTCAACGCTGAGCTTGGTGTTTTCTGAGAGGGCGGCTTCAAATTGAAGCTTGATACTGCTGACTTCTTTGAGGGTTTTGCTGAGCTGTTCTTCTAAATTTTCTAATTGTTTTAATACTGGATCCTTAGGCATGAATGACCTCGATTTCTGAGAGGGCGAAGTCCTGGACACGCTCGGCTAAGCGGACCTTGACGCTCTCTCCTAAGATATTTAAGCCAATGACCTTGCCGTCGCCCATCGCTGTCTTGACCCGTTTGCCCCAGTCAGGAAAGGCGCGACTTGCTTCCTTATAAAAGTCGTCTTCATAGGTCAGACAGCACATGAGACGACCACAGAGGCCGTTGAGCTTGTTTTGCTTGAGTGATAGCTGTTGGTTTTTGGCCATCTTGATGCTGACATTGGGGAACTCATAGATAAAGGTCGAACAGCAAAGGGGACGACCACAAGGGCCCATCCCGCCTTGGAGCTTGACAGCATCTCTGGCTCCAATTTGTCTGAGCTCGATCCGGCTCCTAAAATTGCCGGCCAAGTCTTTCAAGAGCTCACGAAAGTCGACCCGCTTTTCAGCTGTAAATGAGATAAAGAGCTGGGTCTTTTCCATATTGTAGGCGGCGTGGATGATTTTCATGTCAAGGCCCCGCTGTGCGACCAGCTGACGGCTTTCCTTGACGGCTTCTTGGCCGTCGATTTCGAGTCGGTCGATGGCCTTCAAATCACGCTCGTCAGCTTCTCGGAGAATTTTACCTTCGGCCTCGTAGTTAGATGGCAGGTCTTTAAGCTCACGCAGGACCTTCCCCCAGCTGTTGCCCCGTTTTGTCCGGATGATGACAGTGGTCTTTGGCTGGTAGGCTTGCTCGGATTCCGCAAAAAGATTTTGCTCTCCATGTTCAAATTTTATTTCATAAATCATTTCTTCTCCTTATATTATAGGACAATCAGTGATAGGCTGGACTCAAAATTCACGTTTTGCTTCCAGTATTTTATGGCCTTGAAGGCCTTTTGCATGGCCGATTTCTGGCCTTTTTGATGCAAGAGGTTGAGGGTCATCTCAAGGGCCAGTTGTTGTTTGGCCTTGTCGTCAAAGACTTCAAGGAGGCTCCCCAGATAGAGATAGGCCTCATCCAGCTTTTGGCTGGCAATCAGGTCAGTCCAGTGCTGGAGCTTCTTTTGGCCGTCGATAAACCAGACCGCCTTGGCAAGGCTCAAAGCCTCGTCAACCGTGCTCGTAAGCTGGGCAAGGAGACTGGCCTGACTCTTGAGGAGGCCGGCTTCTTCGAGCTTGGACTCCATATAGGCGATGTTTTTAGGAAATTTGACCAGCTGGCTTCTGGAGCGGATGGTCGGCAAAATCAGATTTTCATTTTCTGTCAAAAGGAAGATATGGACTTCGCTTCTGGCCTCTTCCATCGACTTGAGGAGGGCGTTAGCCGCTGTAGCGTTCATTTTTTCCGCCTGACGGATGATGACGACAATCTGACTACCCTCCATGCCGGTCCGGCTAAAGACCTCGCTCAGGGCACGAATCTGCTCTGCCTTGATACTCTGGCCTTCTGGCTCAATGATATGGAGGTCGGCAAATTCAAGGTCGGCGACCAGCCGGCAGGCCCGGCATTGCTCACAGGGCAGGCCGTCAGCCGTTTTATTTTCACAAAAGCAGGACTGGGCCAGATAAAGGCTCATCTCAAAGCTGCCAAAACTGCCAGCAAAAAGATAAGCATGGCTGAGGCGATGGCTTGCGATGACCTGTTGAAATTGTCCTAAAATCTGCCTTTGAATCTCAGCAAGCTTCATGATAAATAATCAGCCTTCCTTCTTAAAAATTGTCTGGAAATCTTTCTTTGATGGCTACAATGCTGGCTTCAGCCACGGCTTCTGGGCTCATGCTGGCGTCGATTTTGATAAAGCGAGCCGGCTCTGCCTCGATCGCTGCTAGGTAGCCTTCTCTGACCTTGCGGTGCATCTCTGCCCGCTCGAGGTCAAGGCGGTTGACCTCGTCAGCCCGGTTTTTCATGATTCGCTTGAGGGCGACGTCGGTATCAATATCGTAGTAGAGGGTCAAATCAGGCTTGAGGCCGTCGGTCGCAAAGTCATTGAGCCAGTCGACCACGCCAAGGCCCAGGTCACGCCCGTAGCCCTGGTAGGCGACTGATGAGTCGATAAAACGGTCGACCAAGACCAGCTTGCCCGCCTCAAGGGCAGGCGTCAGCTTGGTCTGCATGTGGACACGACGGGCTGCCTCAAAAAGCAAGAGCTCGGTCTTGCTGTCGATATTGGTGTGCTTGACATCTAAGATAATGTCCCGGATCATTTCTGCAACGGGGACACCACCGGGTTCACGGGTGGTCACGAGCTCACGCTGACCTTCCCCAAGAGCCGGTAAAATATTTTCCAGTGCGGTAGATTTACCAGCCCCATCAGGGCCTTCTAGACTGATCAAAATTCCATTCATAACTTATAGTATAGCAAATTTTAGGCCTTTTTGCTGAGCCTTCTTTAGGACTTTCTGGCCTGTAAATTTTCTAAAAATTAACTCCGATTGTTTGCAAATTCTCCCCAAAAACTCTATAATATAGTGGATAAACTACTAGTAATAAAGGAAGATAGACATGGAAAGCAAAAAAATTCTCGTTGTCGATGACGAAAAGGCCATCTCAGACGTTATTAAATTTAACCTTGAAAAAGAAAACTTTGAAGTTTTGACAGCCTTTGACGGCGAAGAAGCCTTGGAAGTTTTTGAAGCTGAAAAGCCAGATTTGGTCCTGCTCGACCAGATGTTGCCTAAGATCGACGGGGCAGATGTCCTCCGTGAGATCCGCAAGAACTCTGAAGTGCCGATTATCATGGTCTCAGCCAAAGACTCTGAATTTGACAAGGTCATCGGTCTTGAGCTCGGTGCTGACGACTATGTAACCAAGCCCTTCTCAAACCGTGAGCTCCTGGCCCGGATCAAGTCTAACCTCCGTCGTTCTGTTGCGACACCAGCCCAGCCTAAAATCAAGGACAACAAGGCTGAAATCACCGTAGGCAATATCCACATCTCGCCTTTGCGTTATCAGGCGACCAAGCACGGCCAGCCTGTTGACCTGACTCACCGTGAATTTGAGCTCTTGCATTATTTGGCTCAACACCTGGGCGAGGTCTCAACCCGTGAATCGCTTCTTGAGACAGTCTGGGGCTATGACTACTTTGGGGATGTCCGGACAGTCGACGTGACCATCCGCCGTCTTCGTGAAAAAATCGAAGACACACCTAGTCGCCCTCAATATGTCTGCACCCGCCGTGGTATCGGCTACTATATGTCAAATCCTGAAGCATAAGCTTTGGCTTTGCTAGATTTGACTAGGAGAAGACGATGAAACTCTTTCATTCCATTCTTTTTAGGGGGGTAAGCTTTTACCTCCTTGCTTTTATTTTATTTATCATTCTCTATTTTAGGTTGTTGACTGAAGAGCCGACCAGCTTTATTCTCTTTGTCAGCTTTGGTCTCTTTGGCCTCTTTTTGGTCGTCTATATCCTGATGCGCTTTAAGATTTCAGCCCGCAAGGCGACCCGCCAGCTGAATCACTTTTTACCAGAGAATGTGGTCGACCAGCTCAGCAAAAAAAACCTCTCTGAGCTGGAGCTGATTTATGAGCAATCCCAGGCCCTCAAGCAAAATCTCTCACTTCCAACTGACCGACTGGAAGACCAGGTCCAACAGCTGGACAATATCCTCTCTTATATCACGGCAGGCCTGATTGCGACTGACCGCAAGGGCCAGATTATCCTGGCAAACTCGCCGGTCGAGAGCCTGCTGGATGTCGACATCCAGAGCATCAGCTGTTATAACCTGCTCGAGCTCCTCAATCTCAGCGACCAATACAGCTTCCACCAGCTGGTCGTTGAGCAACCTGTCATCAGCATCCCCAATCCTTCTGAGGACCGGGAGGGCGAATGGCTGGAAGTCCGCTTTACCAACATGAGAGACGGCTCAGGGATTCTCTCAGGGATGGTGGCACTGCTTCGTGACACGACCTTTGAAGTCCGGATTGAGAAAAAACGCCAGCTCTTCTTGAGTAATGTCTCCCACGAGCTGAGAACCCCGCTGACCGTGATTTCTTCTTATCTGGAGAGCCTGGACGACGGGGCCATCAATGACCCTGAGCTGGCTCGGACCTTCATCAAGACCTCTATCGAAGAGAGCAACCGCCTGATTCGGATGGTCAATGAACTCCTTGAGATCTCCAGAATCAATCGGGAAGACTTCCAGGAAAAGAAGGAAATCGTCAACCTGCAGAACTTTATGGACTATCATATCGGTCGCCTCCAGCAGGTCCTCCACAACGACCCGGTTTATTCTAAGCGGGGCTTCCGCATTGTGACCGACTTCCCCAATGAAGAAGTCTGGGTGGAGATGGAGACCGACAAGGCAGGACAGGTCGTCGACAACCTCGTGACCAATGCCCTGAAATACTCGCCAAACGGCGGGACTATCCGCATTGGTATGAAAATCGAAGGCGATCTCCAAGACAAGATCCATCTCTGGATCTCCGATGAAGGGTTGGGAATTCCTAAAAAAGAACTGCCAAAAATCTTCGACCGCTTCTACCGGGTCGATGCCTCCAGAAACTCCAAAATCCCAGGGACTGGCCTTGGCCTCTCCCTGGTCCAAGACATCATCGAGCTCCACAACGGCCGTATCTACGCCGAGTCCGATGGTGTCTCTGGCACGACCATCCACATGCTCCTCCCTTATGACCACCACCTGATGGATGATATTGACAATGACTTTTAGAAGGACAACATGACTGACGAAACAGGTTTCAAATATTCTATCTTGGCTTCCGGCTCGACGGGGAATTCCTTTTACCTCGAGACGCCAAAGCAAAAAATCTTAGTCGACGCAGGACTCTCCGGTAAGAAAATCGAGAGTCTTTTATCTGAAATCGACCGGGACATCAAGGATATCGATGCCCTCTTGATCACGCATGAACACAGCGACCATATCAAGGGTATTGGAGTACTCGCCCGCAAGCACGGCCTTGAGCTCTATGCCAACGAAAAGACCTGGCAAGAGCTTGACAGCAAGAGTATGCTGGGCAAGATTGATCCCGAGCGCAAGCACATCTTTGAGATGGGCAAGACCATGACCTTTGGCGACCTGGATATCGAAAGCTTCGGAGTCAGCCATGATGCGATTGCACCGCAATTTTATCGCTTTATGAAGGACAATAAATCCTTTGTCATGCTGACCGACACTGGCTACGTCTCTGACCGGATGCGGGGGACCATTGAAAATGCCGACGCCTACCTGATGGAGTCCAACCACGACGTTGAGATTCTCCGGATGGGTCAGTACCCCTGGAAGACCAAACAGCGGATTCTCAGCGACCAAGGCCACTTGTCCAATGAAGACGGGGCCGAAGCCGCCTTTAACGTCCTGGGCAACAAGACCAAGAAGATTTTCCTGGGCCACCTGAGCCTCAATAACAACATCCAAGAGCTCGCCCACATGACCATGAACGGCTTTCTGGCCCAGCACGATGTAGATACGCAACGTGAGGTCAAGATTATTGATACGAGTCATGAGCATGCAAGTAAGCTTTATGATATTTAAGAAAGTCGGGTCGGGAGATTCGGCTTTTTTATTATCATATAAAAAAAGGCAGTCCAAGTTCTGGACTGTCTTTTTATACTAAGGCTTAAATATATGCTTTCTCATAACACACGCTTCCACTTCTTTTTCATTTAGCTTCTCCCTTTTCGAAAAGTTCATATACTTTTTAATAGCCATGGATTAAAGCTTATTCTGCTGGTCAGCCCGCCAGACAATCTCTTCTGGGCTGTCCAGGCTGGTCTTTTGCTGGTGTGCCCCGTCTTTTGGCTCTTCGGCTGAGACTTCAAAGTCCAGCTCGTCAATCTGCCAGCTCTTTTGTTCAGGATTGAAGACGGCGGTCACGGTCACATTTTTGCGATTGTCCGAAGCTGACTTGCCGGTCTTCGATTTGAGGGTCAAGCTGTCGTCAAAGTAGACATCATAGATGACCGTCTCTTTATCAGTACTGTCATCGCTAAATTTCAGAGAGTCTGTATTAATGACAAAGTGCTGAAAGCTCTCTTGATAGCTGGCAAGCTCTGGTATAATCTCCTTCCAGCTGTCCTTCTCGCCAGCAATAAGAGCTGCTGTCGCACTCTTAATAGCTCCAAAATTGAAGTTCCCATTTACGCAATCTGCCCAGGAAGTATAATAATTGACCATCAGCTGAAGAAATCCCTTTTGCGTTTTTTCAGCTTCTAGGAAGCCCTGCTTTTCTTGAACGTCTAGGTTGCCATCTTCAGTGGTCAAGTCGATGCTTGCCTTTTCTTCAAATTTTCCAAAGGCATCTGAAGCGACCTGGTAGGTCAGCGGGTAATTCGCTGGGATAAAGTCCCCGACGCTCGCCCCGGTCTCAGCAGGCTTTGTCAGCTGATCTTTTCCTTGTAGAAAGCTGATTTTCGTCCCTTCCTCCTGGCTGGTCAGCCTGATTTTTCTGTCCTGGGGAAGGTACTGTTTGCTGGAAAAGAAGCCTCTGTCCTTCTCCTTGAAGGCCTCGCTCTTGATGAGCTGTTCTACTTCTCCAGATTTCGCCTGCCTTTCCGCGGTCACAAAGGCTTCAAATTCCAGTCGGCTGATTTTTTTGCCATTGCTAAAAGTCGGGACAAACTGGCTAAAGGCTTGATAATCCCTGCTTTGGATGGCCTTTTCAATGCCTTGAATCGCATGGGCTGCGCTACTCTTCCTAGAATAATAGCTGTAAAGGCCGATTAATCCTAGAAAAAAAGCGACAGCCACAATGATTCCGGCAATCTGCTTAATTTTTTTAGTCTGCATTTTTAGTAGTTTGAAACTCCTCCCATGAAGTCAGACTGGAGTTGCTTGAAGTCATAGTTTGAGTCAGAGTCTGTATCGTTGACCTTCCACTTGCCATCGCTTCCCTTGGTCAAAATCAGCTTTTCACCACCTGAACTCATCGTTGAAGGTTGGCTTGGTGTGATGGATGAGAATTTTGTCGGCAGGTTTTGAATCAGATTCTTCGCTGCTGCCTTCATCGCTGCATCATAGTCATCAAACTTGCCTTCATTGGCATTGACCCAATCAGTCGTGATAGAGTCTGCATTCAAGTCATCAAAGTCGAGGACGCTAGGAGATACCTTGACGACAGCATAGTCTGGGAACATGCTGCTGACCGTATATTCGACCGTGCCACGTTTGGCATTTTCAGCCTCAAAGCTTGTGACCACCTTATCCAACTCAGCTTGAGAAGGTTGATAGTAACTATCAATATTCAATTCCTTATCAAAGTTCTTTGCAAAGAGGCTATTAAAGTCGTTGTGGGCCTTCTTCAGGTCATTGCTTAGACCAGAAACTTCTGAAGTTTTAGCAAGAAAGACATTGTCAACATAGCCCTGGGCCATCTTCTTCAGATTGACTGTTGGGTCTGAGTACTTGCTACTATCAACTTTGACAACGATGTCTTTGGGTTTGTCCTTAGACGTTGGCATTGGCGAATAATGGAGCTCATATTTTTGACCCTTGTCAACCTGGAAGACCAGGTAACCGACCAGGTCCTTATCTGGAGCGAGGTTTCCCATCGACAAGGTCTTAAATTTTGAATCAGAGCCGTCAGCATAGACACTTTCTGTGCTGATTTGATTGCCCTTATCATCATAGAGCTTGAAACTGCCATCATAGATGCCGTCAATTGTTTTACCAGAAGTGTTTTTCATGTCGATGTTGAGGGCCAGATAGCCTTCGTCCGTATCAACATTCTTGCCTTCTTGCAGGACATAGGTCCCAGACTTGATGTCCAGCTTAGCTTCAGCCTTGTTTGAGTTGCCACAGCCTGAGAGCAAGCTCAATCCAGCCAGGGCAGCCGCTGCAAACATTAGGGAGTGTTTCATTTTCATTTTGTCAGTTCCTCTTCTATTTTGTTGAAGGCCTATAGGTTTCTCTGTTGGTACAACAGAGAAAGGCTAGCCTTTCTCTGTTGGTACAACAGAGAAAGGCTAGCCTTTGGTTTTTTATAAGCTCAATAGCTTAAAGTTGCTAACAATGATATTTCAGTCCTGAAAGGGCTTAACTTAAGTTTAGCATAATCTATATAATATTGCACGAATTTATTAAAAAGCTTCCGGCTGAAGGATTCTAAAAATAAAAAAAAGCCCTTGGCTAGAGGACATTTTAAGCAAGTGCTTGATAGCTTTTTTCAAAAGACTGATGGAGTTCCTGCTTCACAGCCTCAGCCACAAAGGCCCCATCAATCGCATAATGATTGATTTGCTCAAAGTCAGAAAGCTTGAAGTCCGGGTACCAGCCGGCAATTTTTTCATATTCCTGCTGGAGGTTGGTGTTGCTGACCGTGCGGTTGTCGGTGTTCAGCGTGACGTGAAGGCCCTTGTCATAGAGGGTTTTGAAGGGGTAGTCAGCAACCGTCTTGATAGCCTTGGTCTGGAAATTGCTGCTTGGAGCCATCTCAAGGACAATCGCCTTTTCCTTGAGGCTTGCTTGCTCGGCTTCGCTCAGGTCTTTGGTCATGATGCCGTGGCCAATCCGGCTAGCCCCCATCTTGACCGAGTCCAGGACGTTTTGGCTACAGCCTGGACATTCTCCGGCGTGCAGGGTGATATGAATACCTCGACTGGTCATCTCGCCGAGCAGGGGATCAAAGCCAATTTGCGGGAAATTCAGCTCGTCGCCGGCCAAATCGAAGCCGGCCAGTTTTGTTTCTTTTGATGAAAGCTCGTCAAAGATGGTCGTCAGCTCAGAGAGTGAGGCCAGGCTTTCTTGTCTGAGGCCACAGACAAGGGCATTAGCGATGACAGGAAAGTCTGCTTCTGCTTTTTTCAGGCCAGCAATCACGGCTTCTACTGCTGTGGCTAGGGTCAGACCCTGCTTAAGGTGTTGGCTTGGAGCAAAGCGGATTTCGATGTATTTGACATTATCAGCCGAGGCCTGGGCGACCACGTCGTAGGCTGCTAACTCAAGATTCTCAGCGGTCTGCAAGAGGGGAAGGACAAAGTCAAAGCGTTCGAGATATTCGAGGAGGCTCTGCGTGTGTTCAGGGGCCTGGGCCCGCTCCAGGATTTCCGCATCTGTCGCAGGCAAAGTGATCCCTGCATTTTCAGCCAATTGCTTGATTGTCCCCAAAGACAGTGAGCCATCCAGATGGCAGTGGAGTTCGATTTTGGGCATTTGAGCAATAAGGGCTGGGCTGATCATGGGCTTCTCCTGAAAAATATATTTTTACTATTTTAACACTTTTAGTTAAATTTGCAAGAAAAAAAACAGCCGAAGCTGTTTCTTATAAATAAATCAGTTTGAAGAGGGCTACAGCAATGATGGCTGCAAGGATTGGAGCCGCAACTGGCACCCAGCTGTACCACCACTTAGAATCGCCCTTGGCTTCGCCGAGGACTGCTTTTGGCAAGAGGCTGTGGACGATACGGGGACCAAGGTCACGGGCAGGGTTTAGAGCAGGACCTGTCGCACCACCAAAGGCGGCAACCAGGGCGAGGACCAGGAGTCCGAGCACCAGGTGAGAAACGGCCAAGCTTGGATATTGCACGCTTGTGATTTGGGCAAAACCTTGTTTGATTGAGTCGACAAGCGAAACACTGCCGAGGTTGATGGTTTGTCCAGATTCCTGGAGGGCTTTTTGGAGGCCTTTTGTCAATTCGCTACCGAAGAAGACCTTGGTCAAGCCCATCGCTCCAAAGAAGAGGATGAATGAGCCGACAAACTCGTTCAGGAAACCATTAATCATGGCACCTGTACGGCTAGCTGCTGTATTGTCATCCACATTGTCGATGGTAGAGAAGCTACCCAGGATGGCGTTTGGATTTTCCGTCTTGAGGAAGTAAGGGCGATAAACCATGACGATCAAGAGCTGACCGACCATTGCACCGAGGAGCTGGGCAATGATGTATTGGGCAACGTGTGCCCATGGGAAGAAGCCACTGATGGCCAGACCGAGCGTGAAGGCTGGGTTCATCTGGGCTGTGATGCTACCAAAGGCAACGGCTGGCAGCATAACGGCCATCCCGTAACCCCAGGCAATGATAATCCAAGACTGGCCGTGGGCCTTTGTCCCTTTGAGTTCTACGTTGGCAACTGAACCATTCCCCAGCATGACCAGAAAGGCCGTGGCGATAAATTCAGTGATGTACTTAATCATCCATGAGTAATCCATGAAATTCTCCTATTAAATTTGTTTTTTGTGCTTGAGTTCACATGCTTTTCTAGTATACAGAAAAAAAGGGGTGTCGTCAAGCCCTGTTATTGGAAGGGGTTGGGGAGCCGTTTCGCTACGAAAAAATTGCCAGCGAACTGTGGAGGCCACAAGCAGACAGCTTCGCTGTCTCATTGTTAAATCTGGAGCCCAAGGTCTCCAGATTTGCCTATTTCCACGGTTCGCTGGCAATTTTTTCTCCACTCCACTGTCAACACCTATTCCTCCAGCACTCCACGCCATCCCTTCTTTTATAATATTTTATAGATCAGGCACAAGTGAAGTTACAGCCTTCCGGGCAAACTGCTGTGAAAAGTGGCAAATGGCGAGACCTGAGGGCTCGACATTTAGCGATGAGACAGCAAAGCTGGCTGCTCGCGGCCCCACAGCAGATTGCCCGGAAGGCTGTAACGCAACGACCAACTCCCAAGAACCTCAACACCAGACCAGATGCCTTTTCCAGCGGATTTTGTTATAATAACATAAGAATATTTTCTTATAGAAAGAAGGGGACATGGTCACATTTAACCATTTTTCAATCGTTGAAAAGTCAATGGACGAAAAGCTCGCCGAGCTTGATCATCTGGGCTTTCACTGGTCTGTTTTTTGGGAGCCAAAGAAAATCCTTCGAGACTTTCTCATCACTTCTCCGGTCGATATGACCAAGCTCCTGGCCAGCCCTTCTCTGGCCTTGACTGACTTCTTGAAGCTCGACGTCGCCCTAGACTGGGAAATCTACTGGGCTATCAGCCTCCAGCTCCTGGGCTTTACGGCTAATTTTGAATACGACCTGAGCCATGCGGTGGATTTTGCCAAGAAAAGCAAGCTCCCCATGCTTGACGACGAGCTCGAGCTGACCTCAGAAGTTCTGATTGAAGGTCTTTATCTGCTCCTGGCCAGTCGCCGGAAAAACGGGATGACCCTCGTCGAGCAATGGGTCTCTGAAGGTCTGATTCCAGTCGACAATCAATTCCACTTCTTTAATGACAAGTCACTCGCCACTTTTGACACCAGCAAGCTCAAGCGGGAAATCCTCTGGGTCGAATCTAACGTTGACAGCTGGGGTCGAGGGCAAAAAGACCTCATCAAGCTCCAGATTATCCGGCCAAGTTTTGATGGAGGCAAGCTCCCTGTCGTCATGACGGCGAGCCCTTATCACTTGGGCATCAACGGCTGGGCCAATGACAAGCAACTCCACGACATGAAGGTCGACCTCAACGAAAAGGCTCAGGGCAGCCTACACGTCAACCCCGAAGCCATTCCCAGCCAAGAATACGGCCAGCAGGCTGAGGCTGAGACGGCCAGTGAAGCCAGCTACGACTTCACCCACGGCTGGACCTACTCGCTCAATGACTACCTCCTGGCTCGTGGCTTTGCTAGCGTCTACGTGGCCGGCATCGGGACCCGTGACTCTGACGGCTTTCAGACTTCTGGCGATTACCAGCAGGTCCTCTCGATGACCGCTGCCATTGACTGGCTCAACGGCCGGACCAAGGCTTATACTTCTAAGCGACGTGACCATGAGGTCAAGGCTGACTGGGCCAACGGCAAGGTGGCCATGACCGGCCGTTCATACCTGGGTACCATGGCCTACGGGGCAGCAACGACAGCTGTCGACGGTCTCGAGGTCATCCTGGCTGAGGCCGGTATCAGCTCCTGGTATGGCTACTACCGTGAAAACGGCCTGGTCCGATCTCCTGGTGGCTATCCCGGCGAAGACCTGGATGTCCTGGCCGAGTTGACCTATTCTAAAAACCTGGATGGGGCTGATTTTCTGGAAAATAACGAAGCCTATCAGGAAAAGCTCAAGGAAATGACCATCTCACTTGACCGGGCTTATGGCGACTACAATCAGTTCTGGGAGGCGAGAAACTACCTGCCTCATGCTGACGAGGTCAAGGCCGATGTCCTGATTATCCACGGCCTCCAAGACTGGAACGTCACGCCTGACCAGGCCTACAATTTCTGGCATGCCCTGCCTGAAGGCCATCGCAAGCACTTGATTCTCCACCGAGGCGAGCATGTCTACATCAACAGCTGGCAGTCGATTGACCTCTCAGAGCTGGTCAATAGCTACTTCTCTGCCAAATTGCTGGATAGAGCACTCAGCCTCGAGCTCCCTCCAGTCATCCTCCAGGAAAATGGCCGGGCTCAAAGCTGGTCGGCCAGAAGCGAATGGGGAAGCTCGGAAATCCTCCAGATTCCGCTGGCCAAGACTGCTGTTTCGATTGAAAAATTTGAGAATCACTATGATGAAGCCGACTTTGAGCGGTACAGCAAGGATTTCAAGGTCTTTAAGGAAGAGCTATTTACTGGTAAAATCAGCCAGCAGACCAGTGTCATCGACCTGGACATCCTCGATGAGGTCGAAATCAACGGTCGTGTCGAGCTCCAACTCAAGGTCAAAGTCTCTGACAGCAAGGCCCTCCTCTCTGCTCAAATCCTTGATTTTGGCAATAAAAAACGCCTGCCTGATCGGGCAAAAGCCATTGATATTAAAGCCCTTGACCGGGGTCGCAACTTTGCCCAGGAAGACCTGCTTGAGCTTCCTCTGGTTGACAGTCCTTATCAGCTGGTCAGCAAGGCCTTTCTCAACCTGCAAAACCGGGAGGGCCTCATGGAGCACAAGGCCGTTCGACCTGATGAATGGATGGAATTCCGCCTGAGCATGCAGCCCAATATCTATCGCCTGGAAAAGGGCGATAAGCTCCGGATCCTGCTCTATTCGACCGACTTTGAGCACACCATCAGGGACAACCGGGAGGTCAGCTACGAGATTGACCTGGGTCGCTCACACCTGATTGTGCCCTATAGCGATGGGGAATAGGACCTCATCTCATAAAGAAAATAAAAAAATAATTTTGGAGATACAATGTTAAAAGAATTCAAAGAATTTATCCTACGTGGCAACGTCCTTGACCTGGCTGTCGGTGTTATCATCGGTGGTGCCTTCACGCTGGTCGTGACTTCACTCGTCAAAAACTTGATTAACCCACTCGTCGGTCTCTTCTTACAGTCAGGCGCTTTGACTGGCCTGGTCCTACACATTGGCAAAGCAAAATTCATGTACGGAACCTTTATCAATGATGTGCTGAACTTTGTGATTACCGCTTTCGTGATTTTCATCCTCATCAAGTCCATCAACAAGCTCTTCCCTAAGAAAAACGGCGAAGATGCGGTGGTTGTCAATGAAGAATTGGAGACGCTTAAGGAAATCCGGGATTTGTTGTTAGAACAGAAAAAAGAAGGTTAGATTTGGCCTTCTTTTTTGTTTGTGCCGGTGTATTTGGTTTGTGTCTGGGAGTCGCTTCACTCCGCTCAAGGTGGAACTAATCGGCGGAACATGGTCTTTGTTCTAATTTGCCGATGATTTCCACACGCTGCGTTTCGCTTGGTTGCTACTGCTAATCTTTAGGCATCTTTATTTGTAAGCTAATTCTCTTAATGATTCACTGGGACAAGTAAGATGATTTAGCTATAAGAAACGCGACTAAGTGTAGCTGTGGGAAAACCGCAAGAAACTGTGTCATTAAGGCAAATTGGGAGACCTTGGGCTCCCAATTTAGCGATGAGACCGCGAAGCGGGCTGCTCGCGGCCACACAGTTCTCTTGCGGTTTTCCCACAGCGGAACGACTCCAAAGAAAAAAGCCCCAAACCAAGGGCTTTTCTTTATGCCTCAGGCAATTCATCAATCTGATGCATGTCCAATTCAACCGGTGTTTCACGACCAAACATATCGACCATGAGTTTGACCTTGTCGCCGACGACTTCTGTGATTGGGGCTTCAAATCCTGAGAAGGCTCCGTCGATGATGCGGACCCGTTTACCAGGCCAGACTTCAAACTTGATTTCACGGATGGCTTGACCCATGCCAACCAAGATGTCTTGGATTTCTTCTTCAAAGAGTGGTGTTGGTTTTGAACGGTTCCCGTGGGAGCCGACGAATCCAGTGACGTTTGGTGTATTACGAACGACAAACCAAGCTTCGTCGGTCATGTTCATTTCAACCAACACATACCCTGGGAAGAGGTTTTCTTCGACATCCTTCATCTTGCCGTTGACTTCTTGGCGGATGGTTTCGGTTGGGATTTCTACCCGAAGGATGTTTTCAGACATGTTGTAGAGCTCAGCCCGCTCCAGCAGGTCTTCTTTGACCTTCTTTTCATAGCCTGAGTAAGTCTGTACGACAAACCAGCCCTGGTCTAAGTTTACTGTTTGATTTTCGTCCATGATGGTCTCCTATTTTTAGTATAAGAAAAAGCCTGCTGGCCTTTTTTCTTATTATATCACGTTTATTTTGTAAATGGAAGTAGCCAGTGCACGATGGCCAAAAGCCCGTGCTGACTGATCCAGTCAAAGATAGCGATAAAGAAGAGCATGAAAATCGCATATTCCAGGACCTGGAAAAAGTCACGGATGGATTCTTTTCCTGTTGGCCAGGTGGTCAACTTCAATTCTTGTCCAATAGATTTAATAAATTTCATCTTTATCTCGTTTCCTTATGTAGTGTGTGCTTGCCACATGTCTTACAAAATTTCTTGACTTCTACTCGCTTTTCTTTGGCGTTTCCAGAGAGGTTCAGCGTATAATTTCTTGAACCACAAACGCTACATGCGAGTCCTGCTTTTTTTAACATAGTCTTATTCTATCAAAAATGAGGCCTGATTACAAATCTTGCTATCCAGCCAGGTCATTGACGACCAGCTTGGTGTACGCGACGGCTCCCGGTCCTTGCGGATGGATGTCGTCAGAGTAGAACCAGCCAGTCTGGCCGTTAGAGGTCCCGTGCCAGTCGACCAGATGCAGGTTCTTGTAGGTCTTCAGGTTGGCCTGGATCAGGCTGTTATTACCAGATTCCCAAGGCCGAGTTGGCACATGGAGATTAATCCAATAGACCGGCTTGTCGCCTGCCAGTTTCATGATGCCATCAATATCCGCTTGTTCAAGCGGGCCGTTGGTCCCTAGGCCAATGAGGATGGCATCAGGCTTAGGCGTTTTCGCCAAGAGACTCGTGAGCACGGATGGCCCGTCAAGCGCCTGACGGCCTACTGCCGCATCGATTTGCATATTTGGAAATGCCTCTTGCAAGTCGGCAGAACCCGCCACCATAACAGAGTCTCCGACAGCAAGGACCTTCATCTTGCTGGCCTTTTCAGCGACCAATGAATCAACGCCATATTTAGAGGCGATGGTCTTGGTCGAAGCCGAGACATTGGCCCGGGCCTGCTTGAGCTGTTGCTCTTGGAGGACCTTTTGTTGGGCCAAAATCTTGTCCTGGAGGAGTTGCTGGTCGTGAGGCGACTTAGGCGAAGCCAAAATCATCACGGTAGAAAAGAGGGCCAAAGCCACAATCACATAGGTCACAATGGCCTGACGGCTCTTCCAATGGGCTGTAAAAAAAGCCTTAAGTCGCTGGATTGGCCGGCTGAAATCAAAGGCGATGACCGGCTTTTCGACAAAGCGGTAAGAAAGCTCTGCCAGGCCCCATATGAGGAGGAGCTGCCAGAGCACATGATACCAGGCCGTCACATGGACAATCTTGCTGGCTGCCAATGCAAAGACCGGCAACTGCCAGAGGTAAATCCCATAAGAACGACTGCCGATATAGTCAAAGACCTTATTAGAAAAGATTTTCCCAGCAGCAAGGGACGGATGGGCGACCAAGGCAATCAAGAGCATGGAGAGCAGGCTGATCAACCACATGCCACCATAGTAGGTAAAGGCAGACTGGTCAGGCATAAAGAAGTAAGCCAGGGCAAGAAGGGCCAGGAGGCCAATGGTCACTTGCAGACTCAGCTTGTAGCCCCGCTTGTTGACCTTACCACCGAGCTTGTTCATCGGATAAATAAAGGCAAAACTGGCTCCTATCAGAAGGCTAAAGGCCCGGGTGTCCGTTCCGTAATAGACCCGGCTTGGGTCCATGCCCGGATGAAACATGGCCATCATCAAGACCACTGAAATCAGGGTCAAGACGCTTGTCATTACAAAAGAATGGAAGCGACTTTTGACAAACTTCAACAGCAGAAAGACAATCAGAGGCCAGACAATGAAGAATTGCCCCTCAATCGAGAGATAGTAGATATGCTTAAAAGGATTTTCGCCTCCGCTATTGGCAAAGTAGGACGAGCCTTGAGAAATCTGCCACCAGTTTTGGACCGTAAAGACGCTCGAGAGGAAGTTGGCCCGCAGGCCCTGGAGGAAGTTTTGCTGGAAAATCAGCAGGTAGGGCGTTACGACCAGAAAGACCGTAATCATCTGGGGATAGAGGCGTTTGATCCGCTTTCTATAAAAGCCCAGCACATCAATCTTACCACTTCGCTCAAATTCTCCGACCAGCGAATTGGTCACCAAATAGCCTGAGAGTACAAAAAAGAGGACAACACCAAGAAAGCCTCCCCTAAAGCCATGCGGGAAGAGGTGGTATAAAATGACGGACAGGACACCCAGTGTCCGGAGCCCATTAAAGCCATTAATATAACGCTTCATTGATGTGTTCTCTCTTTTTTCCTATAAAATCTTTTAGTGGTGGTTGAGGACCTTGCCTGTTCGGCTCAGCCTTGTCACATTAGTCATCTGTTACTTCTAATTTTACCATATATTTAATTTTTTTCGAGCCCTTTCGACAAATTAATTAAAAATATTTGAGGCCTTGTCCCAGAGGTCTTTAGCGGCGTTGCCGACGTCGTTTAGACCCTTTTTGATTTTCTCGCCGAGCTTGGAATCATTGCTAGAGCTGTCAGAACTATTGCTCCCTGAGCTTTGTACAGGGGCGTTGCCTGTTGTGTTGTTTTTATATTGCTCGGTCGCGACGATGTTATCCTGATTTTGCCGGGTCTGTGTCCAGTCGGCAGCAAGCGGACTGATGCCGTGGGCGGCGTAGGCATTTTCAGAGTTGAATTTCGTCCCTGGCGTATAAGGCAGAATATAGCTGGCCTCATCCCGGAAGATGACGGAAGTCTGACCTGAGGATGTGCCTTCGAGCTGATACTGAGCATTGCTTTCCTGAGGGAATCCGACCCAGAGGGCGATAGCGATGTCAGGTGTGTAGCCGATGACCCATTGGTCGGTGGTGTTGTTGGTCCCGGTCTTGCCGGCCATGGCATAGCTTGACGGTGCGGCGTTCCAGGCAGAGCCGTTGGTAAAGGTCCCCTGCATCATACTGGTCATTTTGTCGGCGTCAGACTCACTCATGACCCGGGTCTGGCTAACCTTGGCCTTATGGATGGTCTGGCCTGCCGCATTTTCGACCTTGTTGATGATATGAGCCGTGTTCATGACCCCACCATTGGCAAAAGTCGCATAGGCCTGGGCCATCTGCCAGGGATTAGTCTCGACCCCTGATCCCAGGACTGTCGGCAGGATGTTGTTCTTGTCAGTCAAATTCAGGCCAAAGGTCTTGCCGAGTTCATTCCCTTTTTCAGGGCCGATGCTCTGGTAGGTATTCAGGGCTGGGATATTGTAGGAATTAGCCAGGGCCTGGTACATCGGCAGGGTCCCGCTGGCGTAGTTTGTCCCATCGTATTGGCCGGTATGACCGGTCATGCCATCGTCATCTTTAGGCTCATAAGGATTGCTTGAGCTGCCAAAATTTTTGCCGACGTCTGAGAGGACTTTGTCTGTCGACCAGCCTGACTGGACAGCCGGCAGATAGGCAATCAATGGCTTGATGGTCGAGCCGGTTGACCGCTTGGACTGGGTCGCATAGTTAAAGTTCAAAAAGGCATTGTAGTCACCCGTGTCCACATTTCCGACCAAGGCCGACACACCGCCAGTCTTGGGGTCAATGGCGACAGAGCCTGACTGGGCATAGGTCCCGTCAGCCGCCTGAGGAAAGAGGGAAACATTGCTATAGGTCGCCTGCATGCCGGTCTGCATGTTGCTGTCTAGGCTGGTGTAGATTTTATAGCCATTGTTCATGATTTCCTGGAGGGTCATGCCAAATTTATTTTCAGCCTCAGTAATAACGGCATTAAAATAGCTTGGATACTTGTAAGACTTGGTCTGAGGGACATAGTTGTCCTTGAGCTCAGAGAGCAGGTCGACCTTGGCATAGCCATCCGCCTCATCTTGCTTGAGGAAGCCGGCATTGACCATGTTTTGAAGCACCGTATTCCGGCGAGGGACGGCGTACTGAGCGTTCTTATAAAGAGGATTGTAGATTTCAGGCCCCTTGAGCATGCCAGCAAGCGTCGCCGCCTCGTCGACCGTCAGGTCGCTGGCAGGTATGCCAAAGTACTTTTCAGAAGCGTCTTGAATCCCCCAGACCCCATTTCCAAAATAGGAATTATTGAGGTACATGGTCAGAATCTGTTGCTTGCTGTAGTGCTTGTTGATTTCAAGGGCCAGGAAGAACTCCCGAGCCTTCCGGTCAATGGTCTGGGCCTGGGTCAGATAGGCATTTTTAGCCAACTGCTGGGTAATGGTAGAACCACCCCCAAAACGGCCCAGCGTCACGGTTGCCAGGATAAAACGGCCAAGGTTGACCCCGTGGTTCTTGTAGAAGGTCCGGTCTTCGGTCGCCACGACAGCATTTTTAACATTGTCAGAAATCTGATTAAATTCGACCGATGAGCCCTTTGAGCCATAGAGCTCGCCGGCAACATTACCGTTTTTATCGATGATTTCTGTCTGGGCAGAAATCGAGCTCTGCAGGACAGAAACATTGGCCGACTTGGCCAGATAAAAGAGATAAGAGCCGGTCGCTACAACTAAGACAATCAGGGCAATCAGGCTGACCTTGGTCAGGCTGTATTTTTTCCAAAAACGACGAAAAGGACGCCAGACCTTACTAGCGTAGTATTTGACTGGGTTGCTTTCCTTATTGATGATGGTTTCTTTTTTGGCTGTCTTCGACTGGTCGCCTGTCGCCTTCTTCCGGCGACGGGTCAGTCTTTCTTGTTCTTCAGTCACACAAGATTCCTCAATTTCATTTGATAAGCTATTTTAGCAAAAAAAGGCTAATTTGGGCTAAAACTTTAGTATGATTGGCAGATTTTCTAAGAGGACAATGCGACCAAAGGAAGCATTGAAGGCCAGAAAATTCCAAGAATATCTGCGGATAGGGAAAGCGAAGCTTTTCTCTTTCGCTTTACTGATTCGTTTCGTTCCAGAAATCTGGCAAAGCTTAGTGAGGCCGACAGCGAAGCCTTACGGCTTCCATGTCTAAATCATATGCTCCTTTGAGTCTTCTGATTTTCCTTATGCCACTAATCTTTGCCAGATTTCTTCCACTCCACTTAGATTCCTCATTTTTGCCCATTAACAAAAGAGAAACATAGAATTCCTCTCTGCATACCCCTATTTTATCATTTTTCCGACAACTCATAGTAGAAAAATGAAAATGAAAAAATAAAGATGTGCTAAAATAAAGACATGAAAATTGAGATTCAAATCCAGGATAATATCAGCGAGCAGAGTATTGAAGAGCTCTTGATGACGAGCTGGCAACTGCCTAAGAAAATGCGACATTTGCTAAGGATGCAAAAAGGTCTGGCCGTCAACGGAGAAAGCCTCGCCTGGTCAAGCAAAGTCAAGGCTGGAGACTGCATCCAGATTAGCCTCAGGCCAGAAGACTTTCCTGAACCAGAGCTGCTCCCAGGTAATCCCGAGCTAGCTGACATTCTCTATGAGGACGAGCATCTCATAGTCGCCAACAAGCCTGAAGCTATGAAGACCCATCCAAATAGCCCTGGCGAATTTGCCCTGCAAAATCATCTGGCCAGTAAAATCGGACATCCTGTCTATGTTGTCCACCGGCTCGACACGGAGACCTCGGGAGCCATCCTCTTTGCCAAGCATCCGCTGATTCTGCCCATGCTCAACCGCCTCTTGGAAGAAGGAAAAATCCACCGCAACTACCTGACCCTAATTGAAGGCCAGCTCCCAATGCCTGAGATGACTGTCAACAAGGCCATTGGCCGTGACCGACACGACCGGCACAAACGCCTGGTTACTAAGTCCGGCCAGACTGCCATCAGCCATTTTAAGACCCTTGAAATTTTTAATAAAAAAAGCCTGGTCAGCTGTCTGCTGGACACAGGCCGCACCCATCAAATCCGGGTACATCTGACTTCTATGGGTCATCCGATCATCGGTGATCCGCTCTATAGCAAGGCCAAAGACCGGCTCATGCTTCACGCCCGGCAAATCAGCTTTCCCCATCCTTTTACTGGACAAGTCTTGAACATCTCAGCCTCTAGCAAAACGTTTGATGAGGGTTACCAAAAGGAAAAGCAGGATAAAAATCAGCGTGATAGCTGAGCTCGCCGGGGCATTGTAGTAATAAGAGGCGACAAGGCCAGCATTCATCCCAATAAAGCCGATGACCACTGAAAAAATCAGGACCTGCTTAAAGGACTTGCCAAAAATCATGGCAATCGAGGCTGGAAGGACCATGATGGCTGAAACCAGCAGGGCCCCACAGATTGGAATCATCAGGGCGATAGCAAGGCCAGTCACAACATTAAAGGCCAGCGACATCAGGCGGACCGGCAAGCCATCGACCAGGGCCGTGTCCTCGTCAAAGGTCATGACATAAAGTGGTCGCATGAAGGCGATAAAGGCCACTAAAACGATGACAGCAATCACAAAGAGCATGATGACCTGGCCAGAGCTAATCGTCAAAATCGACCCAAAGAGGTACTGGTCCAGGCTGACAGAGCTCTTAGAGCCTGCCATATTGATAATAAACAAAGCCAAAGCAAGGCCAGCCGACATCAGGATGGCCGTCGCCAACTCCATGTAGTTCTTGTAGACCATCCGGAGCCACTCCATAAAGATGGCGGCCAGGATGACAATAATCAGAGTCGTCCAGCTCGGATTGATGCTAAAGAGCACGCCAAAGGCCACACCAGCCAGGGAAACGTGAGAAAGCGTGTCCGATAAAAGCGACTGACGACGGAGGACCAGAAAAACTCCGAGCAGGGGGGCAAAGAGGGCAATGGCCGAGATGGCCAAAATTGCATGCCGCATAAAGGGATAAGTGAGGATTTCAAGCATCTTGAAGACCTCCTTTTTCTTTATGGTCCAGGTGGACCTCAAAGCAGCAAAATTGACCAGCTTTATCCCGGGCCAAATGGATATTGCGGTCCACATAGGCCTTGACCGACTCAGGGTCATGGGTAATCATCAGGACCGCCTTGCCATGGGCGTGGGCCGCATGGGCCATAAGCTCATAAAAGGCCGCTGTCGTCGCATCATCCATGCCGACCGTTGGCTCGTCTAAGATAAAGAGGTCCGGGTCACTGGCAAAGGTCCGAGCAATGATAACCCGCTGCTTCTGACCACCCGAAAGCTCGCCGATTTTCTTATCCCGATAGTCCCACATGTCCACTGCCTCCAGGGCCTTCTGGACATGTTCCTGGTCATGGGCCTTGAGCCGGCGAAACCAACCCTGCCTTGGATAACGACCACTGCGGACAAACTCAAGGACCGTTGACGGAAAGCCGGCATTAAAGCTAGAAATCTGCTGGGGCACATAGGCCATCCGGAGTTTTCGGCCCTGGGCGTCTTTTTTAGCCAGCTGGACCGTTCCTGTCTTAGGCTTTAGTATCCCCAGGGTCAGCTTAATCAGGGTGGACTTGGCCGCCCCATTTTCTCCTGTCAGTGTCACAAATTCGCCTGAATTGACCTTGTAGGAGACATGGTCGAGGACCGGGTCAGCGTCGTAGGCAAAGCTGACATTATTGACATTGATATATTCCATATTATTCGTTGAGTGTGCTTTCTAAAGTCTTCAGATTATCTTCCATAATTTTAATGTAGGTCTCACTGTCCATGCTGTCTTTGTCTGTGATAGACTCAAGGGTATTGAGCTCGACCAGCTTTGCCCCACTGCCTTCTGCCAGGGACTTGGCAATCTTGTCGTTGACGTTCATTTCAGTGTAAACGTATTTGACCTTATTTTTTTGAAGCTCTTCTTTGAGCTTGACCAAGGTCGCACTCGATGGCTCAGCTTCTGGGTCTACGCCAGCTACTGCGACATTTTTCAGGCCATAATCACGGGCCATGTAAGAAAAGGCGTCATGCTGGGTCACAATGACCTTCTGCTTGGTATCTTTGAGGCCCTTTTGATAGTCAGCATCTAGCTTTTCTAACTTTTTAATATAGGCTGTCTTGTTCTTTTCAAAGCTGTCTTTCTTGTCTGGAAAAGCCTTCTCCAAGCCTTCAGCAATGGTCTCTACCTCTGTGATTGCTTCTTTCGGAGCCAACCAGGTATGAGGGTCGCTCTCGATGGTCTTGATGGCTTCAGCCGCCTCGATCTTCAGGCCCTTGGTCTGGACGCCTGAGGCCCATTTTTCAAGGTCTTTGTCATTGTAGACCAGGGCTTTGGCATCAGTCATCTGGGCCGTTGCCTTGGCAGAGGGTTCAAACTCATGGATGTCCTGGTTGGACGGGAGGATGTTGACCACATTGAGCTCATCGCCCGCTACCGCCTTGGTAAAGGCATACATCGGGTAAAATGAAGTCGCAACAAGTGGCTTGTCATTGGACTTGCCGGCTTGACTAGAGTCACCCGACTTGGCACAGGCCGCCAGGCTGACCAGGGCAAGAGGGAGGGCAACAAGGGCGAGCAGAGCTTTCTTCATCATTCAAATTCTCCTTTGATTTCTTCCATAAAGCGACGGATGGTCGCCTGTTCTTTTTCATTAAAGCTTACGGCAATCTTGTGATAGACCGCCAGCGTCTTTTCGTGATGCTGATGATGCTCTTTTGCAATCGGCAAACCTGCCTGGGTCAGCTGGCAGAGGACCCGGCGTTCGTCTTTAGGGTCCTTTTTAGAGGCAATCAAGCCTTCTGCCTGAAGCTTTTTCAAGGCCTTGCTGACCGCAGCTGCTGAAATGCTGAGGACTTCAGCCAGTTCACTATTGGTCAGGCT
Source organism: Lactococcus termiticola (assembly GCF_003116835.1). Taxonomy (GTDB): domain Bacteria; phylum Bacillota; class Bacilli; order Lactobacillales; family Streptococcaceae; genus Lactococcus; species Lactococcus termiticola. The sequence goes on from NZ_BFFO01000003.1 coordinate 96,318, forward strand.
CTTTTCAGCCAACAACATCAGTATATGCTCCTGGGTACTGGTCAGCTTAAGCTCACTCTCGCAGTGACCTAAGAGAATCTCATGCTTGTTTTCAGAGAGCTGTCGTAACCTGCTCAAGAATGCATCAATTTCAACTTCTAATTTTTCCATGTTGACCGTCCTTTTACTTTACCAGTTAATTATATCTTTTCAAAAGAAAATAGTCAACCAGTTAAGCTCTTTTTTTCAAAGTAAAAGAGCCGCTAGGGAGTAACGGCTCTTTAAGGAGTTTTATGAAAAGATTTTTAGGAAGGACTTTATTATACACCCACTCGCTTAAACCGAGCTTAACCGTGATTATTTTTTGACATTTTAATAATCCTTCCTGAAGAAAATTCGATAAGATAGTGTCGGGAAGGCCCATCTGTCAGCCATTTTAAGCTTCCCTTGTCAAAGCGGATTTCTCCTTCTTTTTCTGACTTTTTTGATGCGATGTTGACGAGGAGCTCGGCAGTCAGATTTTCCTTATGAAGGACAAGATTTTGCTTCGTCCTCAGATTGGACTCCAGATAGGCCTGCAAGAGTAAACTAAAAAGCAGGCTGATAAAGAGGACATAGAGCAGGATTCCTGCCCTTATTCTGGGGCGTGATAGAGAAATGTCTTGCTCCCTCCTTTTTCAAAATGAATCCGGATGCTAAGTTGCTGTTGGGATTTTTGAACGTCGACCGAGCGGACATGCTGAAGGAGTGGCTCATAGCCCCTGTGATTTTGATTGGACTTTCTAAAGTCATTTCCGCTAAAACCCTTGCCAAAGCGGAGTTTCTGACCCTGTTTGTCTAGGATAAAGGCGTCTGCCTTAACCTCGGCAATCCTCCCAGTGGCCAGTTCCTCTCTCATCTGGGCGACGAAGAGTTGCCAGTCCTGCTCTGTGTTTGTCTGGGCCCTGCTTATCTCTTGACTGAAAAGCTTGGTCAGGCCTGTAATGACTAAGATGGCACCGGATAAGACCATCAGGGTGACCAGCGTTTCTAGCAGGCTAAAGGCCTTTATCTTTTTCTTCCACATTGAGGATTAGCCTCCCTTGACCTTTGATTTGAAGGCCCTGGTCAGTTCTGGCGAGTTCGACCTGCAGACCCTTTTCCTTGATGCTCTCTTGCTCACTTTCCAGGAGATATTGAGCCAGGTTCAGAGCTTCTATGTCCTGGTTGAGCTCAGCCTCCTGCCCCCTGCTCTGGGTTAGACCGCTCAGCAGGAGGCTTGTCAGTGTCAGGAGAAGTCCCATAGCGATTAAGCCTTCTAGGAGCAGGTAGGCCTTAATCTTTTTTCCGTTTGATGTTGCCATTGCCGATGCCCAACTGATAGGTGATTTTTCTCTTTTCATGGCCCCATTCCATCTCGATTTTTTTCAAGGATGAGTTGCCACCCCGTTCGTTAAAAACTAATCTAAAGGGCTTGATAGAGAGCTCTTCCGGCAATCTTATCCGCCCTGTCGAAGAAGTCAGCCAGCCTGATTCTACGGAGAGTTCCTGCCTTTGTCTGAGCAAGCCCGCCCTCTGCTGGGTGGACTTATAGAGCCCTTCAAACCTGATAAGGAAGACCTGGACCCTGGCCTGCTCTAGCCCCTGCTTAATGCCTAGGGCAAAAATTTCTAAGCTGATAAGGACAAGCCCTAAAACAATCAGACTTTCTAAAAGGCTGAAGGCCTTAATTCGGAATCGAGCGGGATTCGTTCTTGTTTTTAGCATAGTAATCATTGTAATTGTCGGCCTGCTGCTGGCTGATAAGGCCGTTTGATAAGAGTTCTGATAATTTCACTTCTCCAGTATGGTCAATCCGGTAGAGCTCTGCCTGACTTTCTACGACTTTGACAATGGCCCGGCTTCCCGTCTCTTTGACCTTGTCTTTTTCCTTGACCAAATTCGGTACGAAGAGCAGGATGAGGACGGCGATGATTGCCAAGACAATCAACATTTCTATAAGCGTAAAAGATTTTATTCCCTTTTTCATTTCTCCTCCTAAAATTGATTGAAACTATTATATATCGGCAGTAGCATGGCCGCATAAATTAGTAGAATCATCAGGGCCACAAAACTGAAAATCAGAGGCTGGATGAAGAGCATGGCCCGGTTGAGCCTGTCAAAGAAGGCTTCCCAGCTCTCATCGGCATAGAGGCTGAGCTCTATGCCTAGTTTGTCTTTGAACTCGCCATATTCGATCATGAGGGCCAGCTCTGGCTTGAGATAGGGCTTGCTGGCGACAGAGGCCGAAAAGCTCTGGCCGGCCTGCATTTCTGCCTGGAGAGAATGGCCAACCTCCTGAAAAATTGGGCTCTTTTGATCCTGCATGACCTGGCTGATGGCCTCAAGTGTCAGACCTTGACTGATGAGATTCCCCCACTCTCTTGCGAAGAAGGCGGTCAGATAGGTCTGGATATAGGCCTTGAGAAAGGGGAGCTTCATCAGCTTTTCATAACGCTGGCTGACGGTCAATCGCTTGAAATAAAGTCGGACAGATACGACAAGCAGGGCGACAATAGCCAGAAAGCCGAAGCTAATTTCCAGCAAATGATTAATGATAAAGACAGCGAGCGTCGTCTCCATTTCCAGATTTGGAAGAAGATAGCTCTTCATGACGAAGATGATGACAAATAGGAAGAATAAAAGTATCAAGGGATAGGTCAGCAGTCCCAAGAGCTTCTGCTGGACTTTCAGCTTCTTTCTCAGCTGGGTTTCAATCAGAACAAGGGTTGAAGCCAGGTCGCCATGCTCTTCTGCCAGACTCAGCTGAGTTAGGACTAGCTTTGAGAAATCCAGTTCTTCTAAGATGTCGGAAAGCCTTTGACCAGACAGGAGTCCAGCCTGCATTTGCTCGACTAGTCGGTTTTCCGTCAGCCTTGACCGTCTCAAAAAATCGACGACTTCGGCCAGATGAAAGCCGGCCGAAAAAAGATTAGCCATCAGCTGAATCAGCTTCAGTTGCTCTTTCAGGCTTAATTTGCTCCGCCTCCAGCTGATGAGCTGTGAGATGTCCTGTTGCATGAAGCTCTGAAAGCTTTTGATTCCAAGCTTCTGGACTTTTAGTCTCAAAATTTTCCTTGGCAAGATCGACCAATCCTTTCCCAGCAATCAACCGCTGATAGAGCACACTTTTCAGGCTTGCCTTGATTTCCCAGTCTCTGAGGCCAAAATCCCTAAGACGACTGATCACGCCCGGAATAGAACCGGCATGAATGCTCGAGAAGACCGTCATACCAGTCAGACTAGCCCTGAAGACCATCCTGGCGGTTAGCGGGTCACGAATTTCCCCGACGATAAGAAGCTCCGGCCGATGTCTCAGAGCCAGCTTGATCAGGCTCTCATAGTCGCTGCCAATCACTGAATTGAGCTGGAGCTGGAGGAAGGCCTCCTCTCTGATTTCGACCGGGTCTTCAATGGTCATAATCTGCCGGCCGGCAAAGTCCTTTCTGGCCAGCTGGTACATGAGCGAGGTCTTGCCCGAGCCAACGGGACCAGCAAAAAGATAGAGGCCAGGAGCTTTTGGGAGCTCAGCAAAGAAGCTGTCGTCCCAATAATGAAGGCTCTGCTGGCCTGCTTCAGGCAGGAGGCGGATGACCATGCTCTCATGCCCTCTAAAGTCGCCAACAGTCGACAAGCGAAGGCGGACCTGGCTCTCGCTGAGCTCATAGCTCGTCGCTCCAAGCTGACTCCGCCTGTGCTCGCCCAGATTCATCCCGGCTAAAAACTTGAGATGGCTCATAAGGGCCAGGGCCTCTCCTGCTGGTAAGTGACTGCTTTCCTCTCTGGTAAAGGCCGTCCTGAAATAGATCTGATAGTGATCTCCCAAAGGCAGGAGATAAATGTCCTGAACCTGCTTGCTGACTGCTTCTTCTAGTAGATTTTTCGCGTAGATCTGTGCTTCAAATGCTTCCATGCTTTCTATCCGTTTTTATTGGGAGATGTCAATTTTTTGGCAAAGAAAAAATCAGCTTGTCTTCGTTTGAGGATATTAAAAAAAGCCCTATTTAAGGGCTTTTTCTAAACTGATTCAAGATTAGACGGTGCGGGTCAGGAATTCGTTCAGTGCCTGCTCATATCAATCTGATGCTTTGAGAAAATTTCTTTGGCATGACTGACTAGTTCTGTATTGGTAGGGAAACTGATTTGGGTGTTCTTTGTGATGTTTTCCGATGTAATAGGCTTTTATATCAAATCTTATGGCTCCGAAAATCTGAAAATAAAAAAGTTGAACAGCTTTACTAAGCAATCGTTCAACTTTTTTCTGCAAAATCTCAGCAGGATTCAAATCAAGCATTTCCTAGAAAAAATCCGCAAACAAATCCAACTGATTATCCTCAGGCAGATTGCCGAGAATGCCCATGTCGTCCATGGCTTCGACGGCGGTCTGGGAGACGCCAGCCCGCTTTCTGAGTTCCATTTTGCTGAGGAATTCACCTTCTTTACGGGCTTCCACAATTTGTTTGGCGACGTTTTCGCCTAGGCCATCCATCGTGACAAATGGCGGAATCAGTGTGTCACCCTCGATGATAAATTCTGTTGCTTCTGATTTATAGAGGTCAATCTTAGAAAACTTGAAGCCCCGCTCCAGCATTTCATTGACCAGCTCAAGGGTACCAAGCAAAGCATCTTCGGTCGCTGAAGAGTCAAAGCCCTTGTCTCTGATTTCCTTCATCTTGGCCTTGACGGCGTCGAGCCCTGCCCCCATGGTTTTGATGTCAAAGGCATTGGCACGAATCGAGAACCATGCACAGTAGTAATAAATCGGGTAATGGACCTTGAAATAGGCCACGCGCAGGGCCATCATGATATAAGCCGCCGCATGGGCCTTAGGGAACATGTACTTGATCTTAGAACATGACTCGATGTACCACTCTGGGACATCGTGGGCCCGCATTTCTGCCAGGTAGCCCTCACGTTCTTCTTCGTCCATCTTGCTCCACATCCCCTTACGGACACGTTCCATGATGTTAAAGGACATGGACTCAGAGAGGCCCTGGTGGATCAGGTAGACCATGATGTCGTCACGACAACCGATGACGTGACTGAGGTCGGCAATCCCTTGTCGGATCAAGTCTTGGGCATTACCCGCCCAGACGTCTGTCCCGTGGGAAAGGCCTGAGATTTGCAGGAGGTCGGCGAAAGTCTTTGGCTTGGCCTCTGCAATCATGTTCATAGAGGTGAAGGTCCCCATTTCAGGAATCCCTAGGGTTCCCAGCTTGACCCCAATCTGCTCAGGCGTCACACCCAGGCTCTCGGTCGAAGTAAAGAGTTTCATGACCTCCGGGTCATCCATAGGAATGTCTTGGGGCACGATGCCAGACAGGCTCTGGAGCTTCCGAATCATCGTCGGGTCCAAGTGACCCAGAATATCGAGTTTCAGGATATTGTCATGGATGGCGTGGAAGTCAAAGTGGGTCGTTTTCCACTCGGCATTGACATCATCTGCTGGAAATTGGATTGGCGAGAAGTCGTAAACATCCATATAGTCAGGGATAACGATGATCCCACCCGGGTGCTGACCGGTCGTCCGCTTGACGCCAGTCGCTCCGATAGCAAGCCGTTCAATCTCAGCCCCCCGGTACATCTTGCCATAATCACGCTCATAACCTTTGACATAGCCAAAGGCTGTCTTTTCTTGGACACCGGCAATGGTCCCGGCACGGAAAGCATGGTCTTCACCGAAAATATCGCGGACGTCCAAGTGGGCATCAGGCTGGTCTTCCCCAGAGAAGTTCAAGTCAATATCGGGCACCTTGTCACCTTTGAAACCAAGGAAGGTTTCGAAAGGAATGTCATGGCCGTCTTTGATGAGCTTGTGGCCACAATTTGGACAGTTATCATCAGGCATGTCATAACCAGAGCCGCATTCCCCGCCCTCAAAGGCATGGAAGTACTGGCAGTCAGGACAGCGATAATGGGGTGGCAGAGGGTTAACCTCGGTAATCCCAATCATGGTCGCAACCAGTGATGAGCCGACGGAACCCCGGGAGCCGACGACATAACCCCGCTCATTTGAGCGTTTTACCAGCTCTTGCGAGATGATGTAGACGACGGAGAAGCCGTTTCCGACAATCGAGCGGAGCTCTTTTTCAAGCCGGGCGTCAATCAGGTCAGGAAGTGGATTGCCATACCATTCGTGGGCCTTTTCATAGGTCAGGCGGACAATGCGTTCTTCTGAGGTCTCGCCACCTTCAAAGGTCATGTTTGGTGTATAGAGGTCATCACGGACGGGCGTGAGGACGTCAAACTCTTCAGCCAGGGCCTGGGTGTTGTCGACGACTAGCTTTTGGGCTGTTTCTTCGCCGAGGAAGGCAAAGGCCTCTAACATCTCGTCTGTCGTCCGGAAATGAGCCTTGGGCAGGGGTGCTGGCAGGGCGTGTTCGCCACGGCCGATGGGCCGGTTAATCATAGCCCCCTGGCCGAGCGATCGGATAATGATTTCCCGGTAAATCTCGTCTTCTGGGTTAAGATAGTGGCTATTGCCGGTCGCAAGGACAGGTTTCCCCAGCGTCTCCCCAATTTTCAATAGGTCGCGCAGTGCATTTTGCAGGGCTTCTTCGTCGCCGATTGTTCCCTGGGCAATCAGGGGCAGGTAGTATTCTGGTGGCATGATTTCAATGAAATCATAAAATTTTGCGACTTCTAAGGCCTGGTCAAAAGACTGGGTGGTAATGGCCTCCCAGACCTCGCCCTCAGAGCAGGCAGAGCCAACGATAATGCCTTCCCGGTGGGCCTCAAGGACGGTCTTTGGAATCCTTGCTACGCCAGAGAAGTAGTTAACATTAGAATATGAGACAAGCTTAAAGAGGTTCTTTAGGCCTTCCTGGGTCCTGGCATAGAGCGTCGCATGCTTGACTCTGGCCTTCTTGTAGGAATCCTCGGCGACCAGCTCGGTGTTGAGCTGGTTGAGGTTTTGGATGCCCCGCTCACGGGTCTCTTCGATAAAGATAAAGAGGAGACGGCCGGTCGCTTCAGCATCGTAGTTGGCCATGTGGTGGTGCTCAAGGCCGACGCCAAAACGCTTGGTCAGCGGGCCAAGGCCGTGTCGCTTAAAGTCCGGATAGAGATTGCGGGCGTATTCTAGCGTGTCAATGACGGGCTGTGTAATGACCGGCAAGTCATTTCTCCGGTAGTTTTCATTCATGAAGCCCACGTCAAAGGTCGCATTGTGGGCGACGAGGATGCTTCCTTCGCAGAAGGCCTGGAATTCTTCGAGGACCTGCTTGAGGGGCTTGCTCCCCCGGACATGCTCATTGGTAATCCCGGTCAGGTCGGTCGTAAACTCGCTCAGCGGGTGGCCCGGATCGATAAATTCATCAAATTCCTCGATGACATTGCCCTTATACATCTTGCTGGCAGCGATCTGGATCAGGTTGTTGTAGACGGCAGAGAGGCCGGTCGTTTCCACGTCAAAGACGACGTATGTTCCTTCATGTAAGTCGGCATCGACTTCATTGTAGGTAATCGGCACCCGGTCTTCGACCAGATTGGCCTCGACACCGTAGATGATTTTAATGCCATTTTTCTTGCCTGCCGAGTGGGCTTCTGGGTAGGCCTGGAGGCCTGCGTGGTCAGTGATAGCAATAGCTTTGTGGCCCCATTTTGCGGCTTGTGCGACGAGGTCTGTCGGCGTGGTCAGGGCATCCATGGTTGACATATTGGTGTGAGCGTGGAATTCGACCCGCTTTTTATCTTCCGGAGCCTTGTCATGACGGACATTTTGGGTTGGGATTTCTTCGATGTTATTGGCAGACATGATGATCTCATGCTTGTAGTTATCCATCTGAAGATTGCCTTGGACCTTAAGCCAAAGTCCCTTTTTGACCTTGTCAAACTGGGCAATGTCTTCTTCCTTCCGGCCCCATTTTTGGATGATATAGCTCGAAGAATAGTCGGTCATCTTGAACTCCAGCATATGGCTTTCCTTGCCGGTCGAGCGATTCTTGAAGGTCTTGTGCTCAGCGGCAAAGACGTAGCCCTGGAAGAGGACGTTGGACTCCTCGCCGATAACGTCCGCCATGCGGGAAATCATGCCCTTATTGCCGATGGGCCGGCCGAGTTGAATCGTGTCGGGTGCCTCGACTGGGGCCTTGTTGCTCTTGGACTTCTTAGGTTCTTGTTGGCGCTTGACCGCGACCTCTGCCTGAGCCATGCTTGCCTGCTCGAGCGTGGCCTGAAGCTGGGCCTCGTAGGAAGCCAGCCGCTCCTTGCTCAGGCTCTCGTCAATCATGGGCCGGAGCGTGATCTTTCCAAAGCCAAAATCTTCAAATCTTTTTTCCAAAAGTGGAAAATAGCGGACGATGAAATTGTCCATCATAGGATTGTCTTCGACGACCAGGTTGATCTGGACGCCTCGTTTTTCGATTTTGTAAGGCTTGAAAAGGCTGACAAAGGCTGGGTCATCGAGACCTGGCAGGCTGAGGGCATACTGGTAGTAGGCGTTGAGGGCTTCTTCATTAGCCTCTTGTTCTGTTTTGAGCTTGACGGCCACCTCGGTCTCAGCAATGTTTTGAAAGGCCACAGCGGTCAGCTCTCTGATCAGCTTGAAGTCAGCGACAGGCAGGAGCTCGTCAAAATTCAAGACAAAGCGCCAAAGCCCGCTCTGGGCATGGACTTCGACCGCCTCCAAGTCACCGGACAGAAAAAGACCCGCCCGTCTTTTTTCTTCAGGCAGCTTGATTTGATCCATCCATTTTTCAAAAAGATTTTCCATTGTAGACCTCGTTTTCCCCAGCTTTTTACTGAGAATCTTATCTTTAATTATAGCATATTTTGAGGAGGGGAATTTGGCTGGGAAGTCTGTTCATGTGGTCCGTTTTCGTTCCAGAAATACTACAAAGCACTGTGAGGCCGCAAGCGAACGCTTTGCGTTCCATTGCTAAAACTGGAGCCCTTCGGTCTCCAGTTTTGCCAATATTTCACAGTGTTTGCAGCATTTCTGGAACGAAAACTCCTAGCTGACTTTAGTCATCAAAAAAACACCTTGCCAATGGGCTGGGTGTTATCTTTTTTCCTATGCTAGAACATCGGCCCGATAGAAATCAATCCTGACCCGAGAGCTTGGTCTCGGAAGCTTCGAGCTCTGATCCACTTATAGAATGTCTGGAACAAAGCGGTTCTCAATCCATTAAGCATCCTGATTCAAAATCTTAACGGTATTCACCAGCTCTTCCTTATTGACTTCAATCGTCTCACCAGTTGCACGGATCTTGAGCTCGACGATACCTTCAGCTGCCTTCTTACCAATAGTTACTCGTACTGGCAGACCGATCAGGTCGCTGTCTGCAAACTTGACGCCGGCACGTTCGTTACGGTCGTCAACAAGGACATCGTAGCCTTCAGCCTTGAGCTCTGCTTCGAGCTCTTCTGTTAAGGCCATTGCCGCCTCGTCCTTGGTATTAACTGGGACCAGGTGGATGTCAAATGGAGCCAGGCTCTTAGGGAAGTTGATCGACCAGCTGAATTTGAAGTCTTCCTTCGGTGTCTTTTCAACATAAATCCGGGCAAATTGCTCGAGAATCGCTGAGAGCAGGCGGCTGACACCGATACCGTAAGAACCCATGATAATAGGAATAGCCTTGCCATTCTCATCAAGAACCTTGGCATTCATGGATTCAGAGTAGCGGGTACCGAGCTTAAAGATGTGGCCAATCTCAATCCCACGTGCAAAGGTCAGCGTACCACGGCCGTCAGGTGAGACTTCACCTTCTTTGACTGTCCGCAAGTCTACGAATTCATCCACATTGAAGTCGCGCTCAAGATTGGCATTGATATAGTGGAAGCCGTCTTCATCTGCCCCAACCACGCTATTGTTCATGATTTCAACTTCGCGGTCAGCAATGATCCGAAAACCTTCCAGCCCAACAGGGCCGAGGGAACCGAAGTGGGCGCCGAGTTTTTCAAAGACTTCATCTTCAGCAGCCGGCTCAAGGAAATCAGCCCCCAAGAAGTTGGTCAGCTTGACTTCATTGAGTTCGTCAGTTCCACGGAGGAGAACGACAACCAAGTCTTCATCAGCTTTATAGACCAGGGTCTTGATGAGCTTGCTGGCATCTACATTAAGAAATTCAGAAACTTCTTCGATGGTCTTGGCATCAGGTGTGGCAACCTTTTCAAGCTCGAGGAGCTCTGTATGTGAAGGATGGTTTTCAAACTGGCTAGCTGCCATCTCTAAGTTGGCAGCATAGTCGCCACCTTCGGCATAGACAATCGTATCTTCGCCGGCCACCAGCCACTTGTTGAGCTCGTCGACGATGTCATCTTGAACGCTGGCAGGAATTTCATCGATGCTAGCAATAGATTTATCCAAAATCAACCATTTGTTCAGGTCGCTCCGGTCGTCAGTCACGGCCATGAACTCTTGCGAGTCCTTGCCACCCATGGCACCACCGTCACCGATAATCCCCTTGAAGGTCAGGCCAGCCCGGCTGAAGATGTTTTCGTAGGCCCGCTTGTAGTCATTATAGGTCAGGTCAAGACTCTCATAATTGGCGTGGAAGCTGTAACCGTCTTTCATGATGAACTCACGACCGCGGAGGAGGCCGTAGCGAGGGCGTTTTTCATCCCGGTATTTTGGCTGAATCTGGTAGATGTTCAGCGGAAGTTTCTTGTAAGATGTGATTTCATCACGGACAAGTGCCGTCATGGTTTCTTCGTGGGTTGGGCCCAGGATAAAGTCTGAGTTATCCCGATTTTTCAGCTTGTAGAGGTCTTCTCCGTAGGTATCGTAACGGCCAGATTCCCGCCAGAGGTCGGCAGTGAGGAGGGCAGGAGCGAGGAGCTCGACCGCCCCGATTTCATCAAATTCTTCACGCATGATGCCTTTGAGCTTGCTCAGGACACGCTGGGCCAGGGGCAGATAGGCGTAAATCCCTGAAGTGACCTGGCGGACATAGCCGGCCCGCAAAAGCAGGGCATGGCTGATGACTTGGGCGTCTGAAGGCATTTCCCGGAGGGTTGGGATGAGCATTTTTGATTGTTTCATTGATGGATTCCTTTTTTATTGGTGTTGGGCTTGTTTGTTGATGATGAATTAATGGCCGAGGGCCCGCAGGATATCATTCCAGGTGACCGCAATCATCAGGAGAATCATGAAGACCACGCCGATTAGCGTAATGATTGATTCCTTTTCCTGTGACAGGGGCTTTCTGCGGATGGCCTCAATAATATTGAGCAGGATTTTACCGCCGTCGAGGACCGGAATCGGGATCAGATTGACAATCCCGAGGTTAATCGACAGCATGGCCAGAAATGACAGGACGGTCGTAAAGCCGCCTTGGGCCGCCTGGCCAGAAATCTGGAAGATGGCGACCGGACCGCCCAGCTGATTGAGCGAGGGCTGGGTGATCAGATGGCCCAGGGCCTGGAAAATCAGGGTCATGGCGTTGAGCGTTTGTGTAAATCCGCCCGTGAGCTTGTCGACAAAGCCAGTCTTCATGGCTTGACCAATGCCTAAACGATAAGCTCCGGCTTCTTTTTTAGCGGCAACATTGATGCTCTTCGACTGGCCGTTCCGCTCAATGTCGAGCTTCATCTCACGGCCGTCAGAAGCTGCGATGGTCTGTGCGACCTCGTTCCAGCTGATGGTGGCTGTGCCATTGATGGCAATGACCTTGTCGCCGGATTTAAGGCCGGCTGTATAAGCTGGCGTGTTTTCTGCGACGGTACCTACGACATTATCCGGATTGGGCACGCCCCCCTGGAGAAAGGCCAGGAGGATAAAGGCGACGAGGCCCAGGATAAAGTTGTTGAGCGGGCCTGCGAAGTTGGTCAGGATTTTACCAGGAATGCTGGCCGATTGATATTGAACGTCGAGTGGAGCTATCCGGAGCTCTGTCCCGTCTTCTTCAATGACAGTCGCATCATGCAAGACCGGATAGCGTTTGACTTCGCCGAAGACCTCACCTTCTATGAAGAGGGCCTCTTCAAAGTCGTATTCTGTGACCAGCATCGGGATGGCCTGCTCGAGGGTCAGCCGGTCAGACAAGTTAATCCGGCTGACTTTTTCATTTTCTAGAAATAAGGAAACCGGCTGGCCTTTTTTAATTTCTGTCGTATCATCGCCCCAGCCAGCCATGCGGACATAGCCACCAACTGGGATGATGCGGATGGTATAGAGGGTCCCGTCCTTGGCCCGGTGGCCAAAGATTTTCGGCCCCATCCCGACCGCATATTCCCGCACCAGGATGCCCGCCTTCTTTGCAAAGAAAAGATGACCATACTCATGGATGGACACAATGATTCCAAAAACAATGATAAAGGTAATGAGTGTGATAAAGAAATGGCTCATGGGCATCCTTTCTCAGGCTTAAAACAAGCCCAGCAAGTGCATGATAGGGAAGACGAAAATCAGATTGTCAAAGCGGTCTAAGATACCGCCGTGGCCAGGCAAGAGCTTGCCAGAGTCCTTGACACCAAAGTGTCGCTTGATGGCAGACTCGACCAGGTCACCGATTTGACCAACCACTGAGAAGATAATGGCAAAGATAATTAATTTAATAAAACCAATCTCAGGCAGGTCATGCTTGAAGAAGAGGAACATCAGGATGGTCACGACAACAGCCGCAGCGACACCACCGATAGAGCCTTCAATCGTCTTGTTTGGCGAAACCGAAGGAATCAGCTTGTTCTTGCCAAAGTACTTGCCGACAAAATAGGCTGCAATATCGGTCGCCCAGACAATCAAGAGGGCGAGAATCACGATGTATATGCTGGCATTTCTTGCCCCAAGCAGGCTCTGGAAACCAATTCCCACATAAAATGCAGAGAGAAATGGAAAGCCGACATCCTCAAAGCTGTATTTTCCTTTTGAGAAAACCATCCCAGCCAACATGGCAAAGAGGAAGAAGGTAAAGAGCATGAGGTGACCGTCAGCACCCGGGAACCACTGGTCGCTAATTGGCAGGGCCAGGCTCAGCGCTGCGAGCGTCGCCAGCACACCTTCAAAAGAAAGGATGCTGAGCTTTGCCATCTTGAAGAGCTCCTGCATGGCGATGATCACCAAGAGGGCTGTAAAAAGTTCAAACCAGGCACCACCAAGGACGAGCAAGGCAATAAAAATCGCTCCCCCGATGACTCCTGTAATAATACGTTGTAACATGTTTCCTCCGTAATAGAGTTAGAGTTTTTTCAGACTATAAATAAGGTCCTTTTCGTTCCAGAAATTCTACAAAAAGCACTGTGAGGCCGACAAGCAAAGCTTCACAACAATAATCTTAAAAATTTTAACTTACTTAGACAGGCCACCAAATCGGCGGTCACGGCTGGCATAATCCTCAAGTGCAGCGTCAAGTGCTCCCTCATCAAAGTCAGGCCAGGCTGTCTCCGTGAAATAAAGCTCGCTATAAGCCGCCTCCCAGGGCAGGAAGTTGGACAGGCGGAGCTCGCCAGAGGTCCGGATGACCAGGTCAGGGTCCTGTAGGTCACCTAGAAATGCGGTTTGTAGATGCTGGCTGATGAGTTCTTCTGTGATCTCCTCAGCAGGCAGGCCCGCCTTTGCAATGGCCTGCATAGCCAGGACCAGCTCACGACGTCCGCCGTAGTTCATGGCAAAATTAAGAATCATGCCGTCATTTTCACGTGTTTCTTCCATGGCCCGGTCGATGGCGTCAAGCGTTGCCTTAGGCATGGCTTCACGTTCGCCCGTCATCCGGATCTGGATATTTTCTGCCTTGAGTATCGGCAAATACTTACTGTAAAAGTCGATGGGCAGGCTCATGATGAATTTGACTTCATCCATAGGCCGGCTCCAGTTTTCAGTGGAGAAGGCATAGACTGTCATCGCCTGGATGCCCCGGCGGGAAGCATGGACTGCAGCCCGGTTCAAAGCATCCATCCCGGCCTTGTGACCAAAGATGCGAGGCTTGCCCTGAGCCTTGGCCCAGCGACCATTGCCATCCATGATGACAGCAATATGGCCCGGCAGGCGAGATTGACTTGTTTCATTTTTTTTCTTAAACATAAGACCTCTGTCAGCTGCAGGCTTCTTTTGCTTACAGTTAGTAGGTCTATTTTACCATATTTTGCTGGCTTTTTGTAGGATAGGCAAGTATTCCTGGCCTCTGATCTGGATAAAAATTAGGAAATCCTCCTAAAATATTAGCAGATAAAAATTTGTGTTGCTTTTACTCTAGCACAAAGGGGACTAAAACAGGGCTGAGAAGACATAAAGGCAGCTCCCTATTGCTAGGAAGCATGCCTTCTGATTTTTTTATTTTGCATACCAGGCAATGCCTTCGTATTTCCAGCCTCGTTTTTTAAGCGTGTCCCGCTCATTTGTAGATGCTGTCACAAAGTGGCTTCCCACGCCAGCTGCTGGATTGAAGAGGCGATAAATTGCCTTTCCTCCTCCTGAGTAGAAGGCAGTCCCTTCACGTTTCCAGCCATGCTTGCTGGTCAGGACACTGGCTTCATAGTTGTCTGTGGTATAAAGGTGCTCACCTGACTTTGGATTGTAGACACGGAAGACGCTCTTAGAGGCTGATTTTGGCGAATACCAGGCCACACCTTCATAGGTCCAGTCCACTGTTCTTTCTACAAGGGTCTGGGCCTCATTGAGGTCTGTCGTGTAGAGGTGCTCCATACTTCTTGTGTTATAGAGACGATAAACATTGTTGTAGCCTGCCGGTGGTGTTGGTGGCACAATCGAAGCCGAGAAGATGTTCTTGTAGTCAATCGATACATCTACTGGATTTGCTCTAAGATTGCCAGTCCCTTGGAAGTACATCTGACTAGAGTACTGCCAAGCCCCGTAAGCTGTGTTACGGAGGTCGCTTGCACTTGGCTTACCATAGAGGTATTGGGCGACCCACATGTTTTTCACACCGAGTGTATTCCCATTGATTTTGCCTGAATTAATCCAAGACGCTGACGCATAATAGCGAACATTGTAATATCCAGCAGACTTCAACGTATTTGCAAATGTTTGAGAGGCAGAGGTCCAGTTTCCTGCGTAGCCACTTTCTGCATCTTCAATCACTACCGTGCTGGTTGGTAGGCCAAGCGCCTTGGCCTGTTTGGCAAAATAAGCGGCTTCCCCTGCTGGGTTATTGTCAATTTCAAAACGAGCAAAGTGGTAAACAGCAACCCGGAGGCCTGCCGCACGGGCCATGGCAATCTGGCTTTTAGCGTAAGGATTGGTATAGGTCGTGTGTTCTGTCAGCTTCACAACAATCGTCTTTACGCCCGCAGACTTCAAGGCGTTAAAATCAGCCTGATTCATCCAAGACTGGTAAGAAGCGATATCTACCGCATCCTTACGTGGAAGACTGCTATCGCTGGAGCTAAGATTGTCTGGTGCATAGTCGCTGAACTGGACAACACTCCGCTTCGCTCTTGCAACTGCAGAACTGTCTTCAGAAGTCTGGGCTTGTGAGTCCTGGACTTCTTCAGCCTGGATAAAATCGCCCATCCTATGGTTTCCCACCGCTTCATCAGCGTGAACCGTCGAATAGCTCAATAGACTAAAAAGGACAATAAAAAATGACGTGATTACTTTTCTCATACACCCATTTTAACAAAAATAACATCAAATGCAAAAGCAATCATGTGAGATTTCTTTATTTCGATTTCTCAGACTTTTGTTTTATAAGCGTTAAGCCTTTGGCTAAAGACAATTAAAAAGCCCCACTAGGGAGCTTTTTGGATAAGTATGTTAACAGGATTGAGTTAGCCAGGAGTGGAACGAAAGGGACCACACGAGAAAGCTCACTACTTCTTCAACTCCTCAATTCGAGCCACCGTACTATCAAACTTCTCCTGATAATCCTCCAGCTTATCCTTCTCCTTCTGGACGACTTCAGGTTTGGCATTTGCTACAAACTTCTCGTTAGAAAGCTTGCGGTTGACCATGTCGAGTTCTTTTTGCCATTTGGCGAGCTCTTTATTAAGGCGTTCGATTTCTTCGTCGATGTTAATCAAACCAGCCAGCGGGAAGTAAAGCTCAGCCCCCGTGATGACGGCAGACATGGCCTGCTCAGGCACGTCGACCTGCTCAGCAATCTGGAGCTCAGATGGATTGGTGAAACGTTCGATGTAGGCAGATACAGCATTCAAGAAGTCTGCTTTATCAGATTTCACAAACATTGGCACAGCTTTAGAGAGCGGAGTGTTCACTTCTGCGCGGATATTGCGGACAGCTGTGATAAGCTCAATCAGCATGGCAACGCCGTCATTCGCTTCAGCATCATCAAATTCTGGACGCACTTCTGGGTATTTCGCGACCACGATAGAACCCGTGGTATTTGGCAGCTTCTCAAAGATTTCTTCTGTGAAGAAAGGCATGATAGGGTGGAGGAGACGGAGCACTTGGTCGAGGACATGCACCAGCACACTACGTGTGACTTCTTTTTCAGCTTCGTCTTCACCGTAAAGGACTTCCTTGGTCAACTCGATGTACCAGTTAGCAAATTCGTCCCAGATGAAGTTATAGAGCATGTGCCCAGCCACACCAAACTCGAACTTGTCCATTTGCTCAGTGACACGTTTCACCGTGTCATTGAGACGAGTGAGAATCCAGCGGTCTGTAACGTTACCTGCCGACTTTTCAGCGACTTTAGCGAGATTGCTTGCGACCATCTCCGCTGAAATTTCACCGACATTCATGAGAATGTAGCGGCTAACATTCCAGATTTTGTTAATGAAATTCCAGGCGGCGTCCATTTTATCATAGCTGAAACGAACATCTTGACCTGGTGCAGAACCATTTGAGAGGAACCAACGGAGGGCATCCGTCCCATATTGCTCGATGACATCCATCGGGTCAATCCCATTGCCGAGGGATTTCGACATCTTGCGCCCTTGTTCGTCACGAATCAGACCGTGAATCAGGACATTTTCAAATGGACGCTGATCTGTGAACTCAAGACTTTGGAAAATCATCCGTGACACCCAGAAGAAGATGATATCATAGCCTGTCACCAAAGTTGATGTTGGGAAGTAGCGTTTGAAGTCTGCCGAGTCAGTGTCAGGCCAGCCCATTGTAGAGAAAGGCCAAAGGGCAGAGCTAAACCAAGTGTCCAGCACGTCTTCTTCCTGCACCCAGCCTTCGCCTTCGGGTGCTTCCATACCAACGTAAGTTTCGTCGCCACGATACCAAGCAGGAATTTGATGTCCCCACCAGAGTTGACGAGAAATCACCCAGTCATGAACGTTTTCCATCCATTGCATGAAGGTGTCATTGAAACGAGGGGGATAGAAAGTGACCTTGTCGTCTGTGCCTTGGTTGTCAATGGCTTGCTTAGAAAGCTCATCCATTTTAACGAACCATTGAGTTGACAAGCGTGGCTCTACGATAACGCCTGTACGCTCAGAGTGGCCGACTTCGTGAACAAGCTCTTTTACAGAGACGAGTTGACCGAGTTCCTTGAGGTCCGCAACAATTTGCTTGCGGGCTTCAAAGCGGTCGAGGCCTTCGTATTTACCACCTTCAGCGTTGATGGTGCCGTCGTCATTCATCATGTTAATCATCGGCAAATCATGACGACCAGCGACTTCAAAGTCATTCGGGTCGTGAGCAGGCGTGATTTTAACGACACCGGTTCCTTTTTCCATGTCAGCGTGTTCGTCAGTGAGGATTGGGATTTTACGATTAACCAATGGAACAATCACATTTTTACCGACCAAATCCTTGTAGCGGTCATCGGCAGGATTGACGATAACAGCTGTATCTCCGAGCAAAGTCTCAGGACGAGTCGTCGCAATTTCCACCGTGCCTGAGCCATCTTCGAGTTTGTAGAGAATGTTGTAGAAAGCGCCGTTGACTTCTTTGTGGATTACTTCGATATCAGAAAGGGCAGTTTTGGCTTTTGGATCCCAGTTGATGAGCTTTTCGCCACGGTAAATCCAGCCTTTTTCATACAGTTTAACAAAGACCGTACGAACAGCCTTGTTCAAACCTTCATCAAGGGTGAAACGCTCTCTGTCATAGTCAACAGAAATCCCCATCTTCGCCCACTGCTCGTGGATGGTTTCAGCGTACTCATCTTTCCATTCCCAGACCTTGTCAAGGAATTTTTCACGACCAAGGTCATAACGCGAAATGCCTTGCTCTGCAAGACGTCCCTCAACCTTAGCCTGAGTCGCAATCCCGGCGTGGTCCATCCCCGGCAACCAAAGCGTATCAAAGCCCTGCATGCGCTTTTGACGAATGATGATATCTTGAAGCGTCGTATCCCAAGCGTGCCCGAGGTGGAGCTTACCCGTCACGTTTGGTGGTGGAATCACGATGCTGTAGGGATGACTTTCAGATGTTGAGCCATTTGAGCCCGGCTTGAATACGCCAGCATCAAGCCATTTTTGGTAGCGGCCGGCTTCTACTTCTTTTGGGGTGAATTTTGTGTTTAGTTCTTGCATAGTTTCCTCCGAAATTACATTACAATTATATTCTATAGCTCTGTATACTTTTTATTGTTATTCTTACTTTTTTCAACTGGATATTTCTTGTTATTTTTGACTAGTTTTTCTTTAATAATACTATCAATATCTAAATTCAAATTATCAGCCATCATATAAGAATATATTAAAACGTCCGCTAATTCATCCTTTAATTTTTCGATGTCTGAAATACCTTCACTAGCACTTTTCCATTGGAATAATTCCAATAATTCTGAGGCTTCAAGGGAAATAGAAATCGCTAAATCTTTTTCATTATGAAACTGTCTCCAATTCCTATCATCACGAAATCTATTGATATCATCTATTATCATGGCTTTTTCCTTTCTGGGCCTCAATCAATGCTTTTTGCAATGATTCGTCGCAGGCATAAATATAAAGTCCATAAACCCCTCGAGTTAACAAAACATTAAGTTCATTATTTAGGTTCCGTTTTATTGCAGCCTCTCCATGCTTTCTTTCGATTGCTTTCTTATTTTTCGACGCCCTTGCATCAAAAAAGATTTCCTTTTTTTGAGAATCATATTTGACGCTAGGACCTATAATAACTCCTGCAAAGTTTAAATCAAAGCCTTGGATTGTAAATGTGCTTCCAACTTCTTTAATTGATTCAACACTCTCTGCCCAGGGCAACTGATCCGAATTGCTCGTATAGTAGTAATTCCAAGGCATTGAAAATCCATCAATCTCTACAGACCACATTTGTTTATCACTTTTCCAATCCCAATCGTAAGAAGCAAGCATCCTTGATAATCCATATTCTGTATTTTTTGCCTTATTTTTTATTGCTTCATACATCTCTTCAGGTGTTTCAAAAATTTTCAATTCATACGTGTCATCCTCAGGAATTTTACCAATTTTATGTTTCCAGATAAAGTCATCTAACCAATTATTTGTTTCCTCCAACATCTGCATTCTATGCTGTTCCTGGAGCTCAATTAATTTATTTTCCAGATTAGCTTCATGTTTTAATTTCAAAACTTCTTCATTATCTACAAACTGTTCTCCAGTTAATATTTGGTTCTCATCAAAAACCAAGATAACTATTTTAGCTATTTTTCTCAGAGCCTCCAAATGCGTTGAACCAAATTTCTTGGGAAAAGCCTGGCCATTTCTAGTCGCAAGCAGATGTCCTTCATCCACAATAACAACGTCAACTTTTTTGCCCTGAAATTGCTTCAAAAATGAATTTGGCTTCATCACTCGCTGCTCATCAAACCCCAGTTTTTTTGAAATTTGCCGGTAGACAGATAATTGTTCATTATGGTTGACTAAAACAAATGGTGCCAAGCCATTTAGCAGGACGTTATCATCTCCTTTTGATTCAAGTTGCAATTCATAAAAAACATTGGACATTAAAACAGTTTTACCACTTCCAGCATTTCCCGTAACAAGTATTAAAGCATCCTCATCTCGAGAGAGTGACTCTTCAATTTTCATGATAATCTGTTTCTGAGCCCTTCTTTGTGAATCACTAAGCTCTTTAAAAGGTGATGACTTATATAAGGCAGAATTTTTCACATTATTCAAATCCGGGAAAAGTAGTGGTTCTTCCTGGCTTAATTTTTTCCAACTCTCTTCAAAAATTTCTTGAATTTTTTCTTTTGGATAATATTTCCCTTGCGGATTACCTTTACGATTATTAATTCCCCCATCACTTTTTATAGATTCTACTCCTAAAAAATAATTTATGAATCTATTCTCTAAATCAAGTGTCACTGATTTATTCGAAAATTCATTTCCCAAAACAAGCATTCGAGAAGAAGGAGATGAATTTAGTTTCTGCCAATCATTTCTTTTCTCAATTAGATGCTGCTTTGTCCTCCGAGAGATATCATTTGTCTCTCCAACATAAACAGTATACTTTGTGTCTTTAATATCATAAACAAAATAAACTGTTGGAAAATCAATTAAGAATCTATTATAGGAGGCATCAATCGATTGAAGGGCTTTACCAGAGTAATCTATTTTTTTAACAGCAATATCTACCATTATTCATTCTCCAAAATTCCAAATAAAATACCGCACCCAAACACCCTAAAAATAGGACGCTCACGCGCGGTACCACCTAAATTCCTGTCAAATTTGACAGACACTCATTCATATTTAACTGAAAACCCAGCAACCTTCAGTCCCGTCGACTAACGCTTTCCAGCAAACAGCGCCTCTCTTAAAGTCTAGGTGACTTACTCCTCTGAGTGATTTAACCTGATTATAGCATGAATAGATAGGCTTTTCAACTTTTGATAAAGCCTATGGTTGAGGCAATTTGTATTTTTGCAAATTGCTTTAGTCTCTCTATTTCGGCCGAATACTCTCCAAAAAGCCATTCAGCCCTTCCAACTGCTGAATCTGCCGGTTACACTGCTCACTATCCAGACAAATATAATTCCCCTGCTTGGTATAAGTCCCGTCAGCCCCAGACTTGGTCACAGCGAGAAACTGAGTTACCGCGCTGGTCTTCTGACAAATACTGCAGATGTTCTGAGTCTGACCAGAAATAGTCCCCCAGTAGCCTTGACCATCCCCAGTGACGATGTACTTGCGACCTGAGGCAATATCATTCCATGCGTAGAAGCTGTAAGCTTTCAGGTCAGTCATTTCCATATCTGGAACTTTTAATTTTTTGACCTTCTTAAAGAGCTTCGCCATATTGCCGGGCATCTCAAAGGCTTCGACCATAGGTTTCAAGCCTTCCAGCAGGCGCTCAGCCTGCTCGGTTGACAGCTTCTGGTCGCCGATAGCCTCGATAAAGTCGGCCAATTCATCGGTCAAGCCTTCAATTTCAGCTACGACTTGGGCGTAAACCGCTGCCAGCGTATCCTTGTCATTCACCGAATGATAGGCGTTTACCATGTCAAAGGTCAGATGCTTGATTCGGTTAAATTCATGATTTTTTAACATTTAATAATCCTTCTTGCCAAGGTCTGGCATTTCATGAAAGCCGAGCCCTTGCTCATAATTCTTAAATTTACTTTGAAGGAAGCGGTAGGCGTCCAGCCGGCTCTCATAGCGGATGGCCGCATCATGCTGCTTTTCAGACTCGGCCAGCTTTTGGGCGGTCTCCATCAGCATGGTCTGCTGCGCGATAAATTCTTGAAAATCTTTTAGAAATTCTTCTTCGTAAGTCATACTAACTCCTTTTGATAGGCGATTCTTACGCCGTTAATGTCGACAAGGCCTCGTTTGACAAAGCCTTCTCGCTCGAAAATATGCTGCATAATCAGATTGGCCGGATGGGTATCAACCCGAAAGTCCCGGTAGCCCTTGGCAGCCATCAAATTAAAAATGTTTGAAAATAGAAATTGGGTCAAATGCTGTCCCCGAAAAGCCTTTGATGCTGCAATCCGGTGGATGGTCACATAGTCGCGACTGCTATTGCTCCAACTTCCCTGCGTCATCTTGCTGTAGGCCGGCTCCTCGCCGGCAATCACCGAAGCGTAGGCAGCAATCTTGTCGCCAGAGACCAGCACATGGCCTTGCGATAGCAGCAAGTCGCGCTCGATGTCGGCCAGAGCCGGGTAAGCCCCCTGCCACTGGTCACTGCCCGAGGCCGCCAAAAAAAGCCTCGCCTCTTGGATCAGCTTCATAATCTCTGAAATATCCTTGGGCTCAGCCTTTCTTAGGTAAATCATTTTCTTGCTTTCTTTCTTGTCAACTTGACCACGGCCTCAGCACGGGCGGTGTCTGGGAACATGTCAATGGACTGGATGTATTCTACTTTATAGAGGTTGGCGAGGACAATCAGGTCCTTGGCCAGGGTTGACACATTGCATGAGACGTAAACCATCTTTTCAGGTGGGAATTTTGCAATGGTCTCAAGGAGTTCTGCGTCAAGTCCTGTACGGGGTGGGTCGACCAGCAGGGCGGTTGCCTTGTGTCCTGACTTGTACCAATTTGGGATGATGACCTCGGCACGCCCCGTCTCATAGTGGCAGTTCTTTAGGCCCAGACGTTTGGCATTATGCTTGGCGTCTTGAATGGCTTCTGGCGTGGTGTCCATGCCGTGGACGCTCTTGACCTTCTTTGCCACAGCAAAACCGATGGTGCCCACACCACAGTAGGCATCAATCACCCGGTCTGTCTTATGAGGGCTCAGGGCAGCAGCGGCTTCAGCATAGAGAACATTGGCCTGAGTGGGATTGAGCTGGTAAAAGGCCCGAGGCGAGAGCTCAAAGTCGTAGTCGAGGACACCCTCAGTGATGCGTTCTTTTTCATTGAAGAGGGTCTGGGTCCGGTCACCGTAAATCTCTGAGGATTTCTTCGGATGGTGGTTGACAGCGATGGTGACGATGTCTTGGAATTCTTCGGTCAAGTCAGACAAGATATTGTCCATCTTGACAAAGGATGCCCGCTGTTTCTTGGTTGGCTCATCACGAAGTTGTGGCCAGATTTGCCCGTCCAGTGTGATATTGGCTGAGCTCACAAAAATCATCTGGACCTCGCCTGTCTTTTGAGAACGGCGAATCATGACGGTCCGGATGCCGCGCAATTTACGTTCATCGTCAACCGGCAGATTGTACTTTTCAATGAGTTGGCAGACCCGGTTGATAATCTGCTGGCTGAGCTCTTCCTGGACGATACAGTGTTCGAGATTGACCAGATGGTGGGAGTTTTCCTTGTAAAGGCCGGCAATCACAGCCCCGCTATTGAGCCGGCGAACTTGATAAGTCAGCTTGTTGCGGTAGTGGCTAGGATTGTCCATGCCAATGGTTGGGCGGAGCTCATAGCTCTTCCAGCCGGCTGGCCGGTATTTCTCCAGAGCCTGGCGGACCAGGTCCCGCTTAAATTCCAGCTGAGCAGGATAGGCCAAGTGAGAGATATGGCTGCTTGAGAGCTCGTGATAAACCTTGTCTTTAGGCTCAACCCGGTCTTTTGAGCGCTTGTTGACCTTGAGCAATTTTGCACGTGAAAAATTTCTGGCATTTTCAGTAATCTCAACCAGAACTTCTTCTGTTGGGAGAGCATAAGGTACAAAGATTAGGCGGCCATGATATGAGGCGATGCCTTCTCCATTGATTCCCATCCGCTGGATATTCAGCGTAATTTTTTGTCCGATTTTTAATGTAATCATATGGCTTATTATAACGTAAAAAGGCGGAAACGACAATTTTCCGCCTTTTTACTAATGAGGTAGCCAGGAAGTTTACCCTAGCAACTTCCGTTTGCTTGTTGCTACTTTAGTAGCTTACAAACTTTGCTACTTATAACATAGTTTAGAGCTTCTTCTGCAGTTTCGTCCGGTCAAAGATGAAATAAAAAATGAGGAAGAAGACCAGCGTCGAGACTCCATGGGCTAGGTCAAAGGGCAGTCCGGCTAGCCAGTAGGCGTAGAAGGTCTGACCGTAGAGGCCGAAGAGGGCAGCAGACATGAGGTCGGTGCCTAGACCGTAGAAGAAGGGCAAGACAAAGGCAAGGCCAGCCATCAGCCAGATTGGGGCTTTTCGCTTGCTCAAAAGCCAGAAGACTAGCATCAGCAGGGCATAGACCAGGACTTGTCCGATGACCAGTGGGGAAAAGCCAAGCATGAAACCTGTGAGCAGCATGGTCAGAGTCATGATGATGAGACTGTCTGACAGGCCCAGAAATAAGATAAAGAGGAAAAAGAGGGCTGTGATTGGCTTGATGTTGGGGAGTTCGACCAGGGCGAGTCGGAGGATAGTACAGGTTGCGACGAGCAGGGCTATGGTTGTGATTCTTCGTGTAGTCATATTTTCTATTATAGCATGAAGCTGGAAGGCTTGAATTTCCTTATCTACAGCCTTCTTTGCGATGTTTTGGGCCTCAATGGCTATGACGAATGAGGAAAGCTTCGCTTTCCTTATCTCCCACCTTTTTTGCAGGCTTTTGGGAAAGATTGCTCCCCTTGGTCGCATTCTTTGCCTCAAAAGGCTAGCACGAATGAGGAAAGCTTCGCTTTCCTTATCTCCCACCTTTTTTGCAGGCTTTTGGGAAAGATTGCTCCCCTTGGTCGCATTCTTTGCCTCAAAAGGCTAGCAAAAAAGCCATGAAATCACAGCTTTCAAAATCTTTAGTTATTCAACGCAGCTTCAAGATTAGCTAGGCTCTGCTCTTTACCGAGGAGCTCAATAGCCACATGGAGTTCTGGACCATGCATCGAGCCGGTCGCGGCGATACGAATCGGCATCCAGAGGCCCTTGCCCTTGACACCAGTGTCTTTTTGGACCGCCTTAAATAATGGGAAAATATTATCTGCCACAAAGTCAGCTTCTGGAATCTCAGCCAGCTTATCTTTGAAGTCTTTGACAGCGACTGGGGCAGTCTCTTCTGCCATGATTTCTTTTTCAGCCTCGTCCCATGGGGCCAGGGGCTTGAAGAACATGTCTGTCAGCTCTACGATTTCTTCAGCTGAACGCAGTTGAGGTTGGTAGAGCTTGACAAAGCTTTCGAGCCGGTCATCGGCACGACCAGCTTCTTCCAAGAAAGGACGGCACATCTCTACGACACGGCCGAGGTCGGCATGCTTGATGTAGTCGTTGTTCATCCAGTCAAGCTTCTTCTGGTCAAATGCCGCAGGGGCCTTGCTCAAACGTTTTTCATCAAAGAGCTTGATAAGCTCCTCACGAGAGAAGATTTCTTCATTGCCACCAGGGTTCCAGCCGAGGAAAGCGATGAAGTTGAAGACCGCTTCAGCCATATAGCCTTTTTTACGATAATCTTCGATGAATTGCAAAGTGTTTGTATCACGCTTAGAAAGCTTTTTACCAGTCTCAGAATTGATAATCAAAGTCATGTGACCAAACTGAGGGGCTTCCCAGCCAAGTGCTTCATAAGCTACAAGCTGTTTAGGCGTATTGGCAATATGGTCGTCGCCCCGGATAACGTGGGAAATCTGCATGTCATGGTCATCAACGACAACCGCAAAGTTGTAGGTAGGATAGCCATCACGTTTTTGGATGACATAGTCACCACCAAGGTGGGCTCCCTCAAACTCGATGTCACCCTTGACCAGGTCAGTCCAAGTGTAGGTCTTGTCTTCAGGAATCGCAATACGGACGACTGGCTGGATGCCCGCTGCCTTGCGTTCTGCGACATAGGCTTCTTTTTCGCTGTCCGTCATGCCCTTGTACTCATTCACATAGTGAGGGGGTTGGCCGGCCGCCTCTTGAGCAGCGTGATCGGCCTCGAGCTCTTCCGGCGTCTTGTAGCTGTAGTAGGCCTTGCCAGATTCAAGGAGCTGGTCGATATATTTTTGGTAAAGGGGCAGCCGCTCAGACTGGCGGTAGTTCTCATGGGTCTCTGGGCTTTCATCCCAGTCCATGCCCAGCCAACGCAGGTTTTCAAGCTGGCTGCGTTCACCGTCTTCGACATGACGCTCCCGGTCAGTATCTTCGATACGGATGATGAATTTTCCGCCGTGATGACGGGCAAAAAGATAGTTAAAGAGGGCCGTTCTGGCATTCCCGATATGGAGCAGGCCGGTTGGCGATGGGGCATAACGGACACGAATTTCGTTTGACATGTTAATCTCCTGTATTTTTCGATCCCTCTTATTTTATCATATTTTAAGCGACTTGGCGATGGAAAAAAGCCTGGGCTCAGGCTTTCATCATTCCTTTTTTCATGTCTGATTTCATGTCCTTGGACATCTCCATATCCATGTTCATCTCTTTTTCTGCCTTCTCGATAAAGCTCAATCCCATCATCTTTGTGAGTAAGAGCGAGGTCAGGCCGGCAATCAGAATGGACATCATCGTATCGGTCATCCAATGGGCACCAATTCGGATGCGTCCAAAGGCCATGAGAAAGGCAAAGATGAGGCCGGCGTAGGCCAGGATTTCCTGGAGCTTGATGTTCTTCCGGTCAACGTAGAAGGGCAGGAAGAGGGCGGCAGCCCCAGCAATCGTGTGGCCGCTCGGGAAGGAGCGATGGCCGTTCTTGCCGTTAATGACCCACCAGTCCGTAAAGTGGCCCTTGCTGCCATTGACGACCTCTGTGACCTCATAAGGTCGCCAACGGCCCCAGTTGGCCTTGGAGATGTCGACGATGGACTCACTGAGGTAGATGAAGGCGACAGCTACGACCGACACCATCAGGAGGTACTTGAACTCCTCTGTTGTCTTATTGGCCAGCCAGCGGTAGGTAATGCCCAGGCCAATCAGGGTCAAGAGCAGCGTAATGAGGGCCTCAAGGCCAAATGAGTAAACGACCTGCTCTCCCGAGCCATTACCTGCAGCACCTAGGGGCTTGTGATTTTTGATATTGTCTAGGCTTGAGGTCGTGTAAGACATCCAGATGTCCACGCCCTGCCAGATGGACCAATAGCCAAAGCCAGCCCCCGAGATGGTCATGACAGCCTTGCCCAGGGGATGCTCGTGCTTGAGGCCATAATGAAAGACACTCGCCCCAGCAATAAAGGGAATCAGGGCCTGCGGAAACATCATGTAGGCCTGAAAGATATTGCCATAAATGGAATTTTGGTCAAACAAGGCTCGACCAATCGACAGGTCAGCAAAAGAGCCGACGATAAGGAGGAGCAGAGCTGCTCCAAACAGAATGCCAAGAAAACGGCTTTCTTTTTGATTCATGAAACCTCCCTAATTTCAAGAAATAATAATGGCTACAAGACTATTGTAACCTGAAAGTCGGGGCGGAAATGTAAACAGAAGGCAAATAGTTGGTAAATGGAATGTAACTGTTGTGGGATTTTCTTAGAAACGGGCTGTGATTTCGGGCTTAGCTTTCAGAAAACAGGCAAAGCATTTTTCATGCAATAGCCCCTTAAGCAAGGTATTCATCAGTAGTTTTCAAGTCCGCAAAGTTCTGAAGTGCTGATACAAAGGCGTTTTGGACTTCTTCTGCCTTCGTGACCTTGCCCTGATAAGCCAAGGCCTTGGTCGCCGTCGCATCGGTCACTAAAATTGGCTGATAGCCTAATTCTTTTGCCTGCCTAGTCGTAGAATCCACACACATGTGGGTCATCATCCCTGTGATGACCAGCTGTTCTACGTCGAGCTCCTTCAGTGTTGCTTCTAAATTTGTCTCTAAAAATGAATTTGGAAAGTGCTTCTCAATCACGATAGCATCTGAATCCACTGATAGGCCTGGATGAAGCTCAGCTCCTGGCGTCCCCACTTCAAAGAAATCTGCATTTTTCATGTGCTTGATGTGCTGAATATAGATGATAGGTTGTTTTTCAGCCGTGAAGCGGTCTTCCAGGCGATTAATCTGCTTGAGGGCCTCTTCTGGACGGTTCAGAGCCATCTTTCCATCTTCAAAATAATCATTTTGGATATCAATAATAAGCAGGGCTTGTTTCATCGCCTTCTCCTTTTTTCAAAAAAATCCCTTGTAACAAGGGATTTCGCAGTCATTATCACCCCACGGGGAATCGAACCCCGATTGCCGGAATGAGAATCCGGATTCCTAACCGTTAGAAGATGGGGCGGAATACCTCTATTATAGCACTCCTGAAACTAAAAGTGTCAGACAGGGATTTTAATCGCTTCTTCTGCCGGCCTATGCTAAAATGGAAGCATGACGAAAATTAGCTATGACACTGTAAAACCAAGTGACATCGATGCCATCATGGCCATCGAAGAGGCCGACTTCAGCCCGGAAGAAAGCCTGAGCCGGACAGCCATCCTGGAAGAAATCCAGTTGATTCCAGACAGTTTTATAGTGGCCAGAAATGAGACCAGCCAGGTCGTCGGCTATATCTCCGGTCCCACCTCCAAGGAGCGCTACCTGGTCGACGAGATGTTTGAGCACAATCAGGCCAGCAGAAAAGACGACGCCTATCAAATCGTAACCAGCCTGGCCATCCATCCGGATTATCAGGGGCTGGGAATTGCGACAGAACTTATGGAGCGACTGGCAGAGACAGCCAAGGCCAGCGGGCGACAAGCCATCAGCCTGACCTGCCACGACTATCTCATTCCCTATTACGAAAAGCACGGCTTTGTCAACGAAGGTCTTTCTGAGAGTAAATTCGCCGGCGAGGTTTGGTATAATCTTGTTCGAGAACTGTAATTATAAAGGCAAAACTGGAGACCCATAGGGGATCCAGTTTTAGGAATGAGACGCCACAGGCGCTGCCTCCGTCCCATAGGATTTCCGGAACGCAAGGACTCGCAAAAAAGCCCTCAGGCCCCTTAAAAATTCAAAACCTTAATCCCATCCTTAAAGTCTTCATAGAGGGCGGATTTGATAGTCATTTTAATGATCGCCATATTGACCGCATTTTCATGGAGGCTGACGAGGCTTGGCTCAAGCTCGATCAGCTGTTTATTGGCTTCGGCATCCTCAAAAACCTCGCAGACAGCTTGGTTAGAGGATAGGCGAGCCCCCGTCTCGAGGCCTTCAAACCAGCTCGTAAAGCTGACCTGGCCATTTTGCTTGAGGTTAGCGACCTTCTTGGCGTCGGGCTCAGCGACCATGTAGAGCACGCCTTCATCTTGAGCAGACTGGCTGAAACTCATGATGGTCGTCGACATCTTGTGCTCTTCATTTTGGACAGAGAGGGCAATATAGCCCGGCAACTTCTTCAGGATTTCCGCCAGCTCGCCCGCCTTAGGGGCAGCACCGACGATGTTTTCCTTCTTCCTAGCCTTGGCAATGGTCAAGATGACTAGAGGCAGGGTCAGGACGATATAGGCGACGATGCTTGCGACGATAAAGTTGACGACGCTATTGCCTGAAAAATTGCTCTCAAAGATGGCTACAAAGACCAGGGCGGCGACTAAAAATATCACAAATAATTGCACAAAACGCTTGAGGTACATGAAATTTTCTCCTTAACTTCTCTGTCTATTTTATCACAAAATAAAAAAGAGCACAGGGCTCTTTTTATTTCTTAACTAAATCTGCGAAAATCATCCGACCGGCAGAGGTCTGGAGGACCTTGGCGACTTGGACGGGCAGGGTCTTGTCAATCTTATCTGCCGTGTCTTCGACGACAATCATGGTGCCGTCAGGCATGTAGGCAACACCCTGCTGACGCTCAGAACCGGCCCGGATGATGGTCACGTCTATGACCTCGCCCACCACCAGCTGGGCCTTGACGGCATTGGCCAGGTCGTTGATATTGAGGACTTTCGTGCCCTGGATGGCGGCGACTTTATTCAAGTTAAAGTCGTTAGTCACGAGCTTAGCCCCTTCTTCACTGGCAAAACGCAGGAGCTTGGTGTCGACCTCTTTAATTTCCGGATAATCTTTATCAGAAATTTCGACATTCTCAAAATCCTTGAGCTTTGTCACCAAATCGAGGCCACGACGGCCCTTTGCCCGCTTGAGTGGATCTGAGCTGTCTGAAATCAGCTGGAGCTCGAGTAAGACAAAGTCAGGAATAATAAGGCGTTCGCTGATAAAGCCGGTCTTTAAGACATCATAAATCCGGCCATCGATAATCGTGCTGGTATCAACGACAAGCGGTGACACGACGTAGGCTGTGGGCTCTGCCTTAGTCGTAGTCACGACTTCTTCATCTACAAGTTCCATCGTCTCCCGGCGTTTTCTCGAAAGAAGTCTGAAAATCTCATCTCCCCGCCGATGAAAGAGCATGTAGCCCAGATAAGTCAGGCCAACAATCAGGATAAAGGCCAGGATATTGGTCAAAAGCGGGATGTGCAAGAGGCTCAGCGGAATGCTAATCAGCACCCCCAGGACCAGACCGATAATCGCCCCAATCAGATTAAAGACCAGGCTTGAAAGCTCGACTTTTGAAATTTTCTGGTCAATGCGTTTGAACAAGGCCAACAATAAGGTCGCGACAAATAAAAATGATAAAACAAATAAAATAATTGCACCGACGAAACCATTAAATACATTGTGTGAGGTCAATCCCGAATGAAAGCCGACCAGATGCCAGAAATCTGGTAGGACGGCGATCCCTATCGAGGCCCCGACAATCGCCATGACCAGGTGAATCATCCAACGTCTCATAAAATTCTCCTTTTTTAATATAAGCTTCAACTTCCTATCACGAAAGCGTACTCTCTTATTATAGTAACTTTTATACAAAAAAGCCAACTATAGCTGGCTTATTTGAAAACTTTTTTCAGACATTCATCAAGTGTGGTCACAGGGACGACCTTGAGTTTGGCGGGCACTTCGACGCCGGCCAGAGAATTTTTAGGGGCGTAGACCTTCTTAAAGCCGAGCTTGCTGGCTTCATTAAGGCGTTGCTCCATCCGGACAACCCGGCGAATTTCGCCGGTCAGGCCGATTTCGCCGATGAAGCATTCGTCAGCTGCCGTGGTCTTTTCCTTGTAGCTTGAGGCAATGGCGACGGCAACAGCTAGGTCAATGGCTGGCTCGTCCAGCTTGACACCCCCGGCTGACTTGAGGTAGGCGTCCTGATTTTGCAAGAGGAGGCCGGCCCGCTTTTCAAGGACGGCCATAATCAGACTGACCCGGTTAAAGTCCAAGCCTGAGGTGGTCCGCTTGGCATTGCCAAACATGGTCGGCGTCGTCAGGGCCTGAATTTCGACCAGAATCGGCCGGGTACCCTCAAGAGCACAGACGATGGCTGATCCGGTCGAGCCTTCCAGACGTTCTTCGAGGAAGACCTCGCTGGGATTGGTGACTTCAGCTAGTCCGTGACTCTGCATTTCAAAGATGCCGATTTCATTGGTCGAGCCAAAGCGGTTTTTGACCGCCCGGAGTATGCGGAAGCTGTTGTTGCGTTCCCCTTCAAAATAGAGGACGGTATCCACCATATGCTCCAGCATTCGGGGTCCGGCCAGCTGGCCCTCTTTGGTCACGTGGCCGACGATGAAGGTCGCAATGTCGTTGGTCTTGGCAATCTGCATGAGTTCGCCTGTGACCTCACGGACCTGGCTGACAGAGCCCTGGGTTGAGGTGATTTCAGGCGTCATGATGGTCTGAATCGAGTCAATGATGAGGAAATTCGGCTGGAGCCGCTCAATCTCTGCCCGGATGCTCTGCATGTTGGTCTCAGCGTAGAGGTAAAAGTCCGTATCAATGTCGCCCAGGCGTTCTGCCCTAAGTTTAATCTGCTGGGCTGACTCCTCGCCTGAGACATAGAGGACCCGGCCTCTTGAAGCCAGCTGGGTCGCCGCCTGGAGGAGCAGGGTAGACTTCCCGATTCCAGGGTCACCACCGATAAGGACCAGTGAGCCCGGCACGACACCACCGCCAAGGACCCGGTTGAATTCCTCCAGGTCGGTCTCGACCCGGGGCGTATCCATCAGCTCGACTTCATCAAGCTTCATCGGCTTTGAGCGTTCGCCATCCATTGAAACCCGCTGGTTCTTGACTTCAGCCACTTCTACTTCTTCAATAAAAGAACCCCAGGCCCCACAATCCGGACAACGGCCATACTTTGTGGCAAAACGGTGTTCACAATTTTCACAGACATAGGTCGTTGATTTTTTCTTAGGCATGATTTCTCCTTGTTCTGACATTATAACATAGTGCTTGGCTGCTGTTCCGCTCCAGAAATCTGAAGAAATGCTGTGGTGGCACGCAAGCAGACGCCTTCGGCGTCTCATTGCTAAATCTTGAGCCCTCACGGTCTCCAGATTTGCCTTATACCACAGCATTTCTACAGATTTCTTCCGCTTCACGCTATCAATCAAAAAATAGACAAAACAGCCAATCCGAATTGGCTGAATTCTAAATATAAATATTCAAATTGGTACTAGTGGAGTGGAAGAAATTCCACTATGCTTTTGCAGAATTTCTGGAACGAAACCAACCTCCAGAATTACTGCGTATTCTCAGTTAACTGACTCAACAGCTCCTCAAAGGCCAACTCATACTTCTGGATATTCCCAGCCCCCATGAAGACGTAAACCGCACGGTCGTGGTCGAGGAGGG
Organism: Lactococcus termiticola; assembly: GCF_003116835.1. Taxonomy (GTDB): domain Bacteria; phylum Bacillota; class Bacilli; order Lactobacillales; family Streptococcaceae; genus Lactococcus; species Lactococcus termiticola. The sequence continues at coordinate 128,508 of NZ_BFFO01000003.1, forward strand.
GCGAGACGTTCTCAACATTGATAACCCGGGCAGGCTTACGGACCTTATTGGCCAGGTCTTGTGCTGTGATTTCATGCTTGTCGGTCTCACGGGCTGAGCCATAGATTTGGGCCAGATAGACCGTGTCTGCATGGTCGAGGACCTCTGCAAATTCATCAGCAAAGGCAATCGTCCGAGTAAAGGTATGGGGCTGGAAGACAGCGACAATTTCACGGTCTGGGTATTTTTGACGAGCTGCGTCAAGCGTTGCTTCAATCTCTGTTGGATGATGGGCGAAGTCATCGATGATAACTGTTTCATTGACTTTTTTCTCTGTGAATCGACGTTTGACCCCTCGGAAAGTCAGCATTTCGTCAGCGACTTTTTCCATGTCAATGCCAAGTTCATGGCAAACCGCCACAACAGAGAGGGCATTCAAGACATTGTGCTTACCGTAAGTTGGCACAACAAAGTGACCAATCAACTCGCCTCGGAAATAGGCATCAAATGAAGAGCCTCGGGTCGAGCGGACCAGATTCTTTGCCTGATAGTCGTCATTGTCCTCAAAACCATAGTAGAAAATCGGAGCTGGCGCTGTAATCTTGCGAAGATAAGGGTCTTCACCGTAGACGAAGATGCCCTTTTGGATGTTTTGGGCATAATCTTGGAAGGCAGCCGCCACATCATCAATGTCCGTAAAATAGTCGGGATGGTCAAAATCGACATTGGTCATGATGGTGTATTCAGGATGATAAGGCATGAAATGGCGTTCGTACTCATCAGACTCGAAGACAAAGTAGTCGCTGTCTGCCTTGCCACGGCCAGTCCCGTCACCAATCAGATATGAGGTGTCGACGATATTGCTCATGATATGGGCCAGCAAACCTGTGGTAGAGGTCTTCCCGTGGGCACCAGCGACACCGATGGCTGTGTGGCCCTTCATAAATTCGCCTAAAAACTCATGGTAACGCTTGAAGGCAAAGCCGTTTTTATCAGCATAGGCCACTTCGACGTTGTTGTCGTCACGAAAGGCATTGCCAGCGATAATCTCATATTCTGGCTTGATATTGTCCGCATCAAAGGGGAGGATAGGGACACCAGCCTGCTCGAGGCCACGCTGGGTAAAGTAGTAGTCGGTCGTGTCAGAGCCTTGGACCTGCCTGCCCATCTGATGGAGCATGAGGGCGAGGGCACTCATCCCAGAGCCTTTGATACCGATAAAATGATAAGTCTTTTCCATAATTCGTCGTCTTTCTTCACAAATCAAGTCTGCCCTATGAATAAGACAGACTTGTTAATTATAAACCGCGATCAAAGAGGCTTTCGCGTTTTGACTTGAAGTAGTCTTCTGAGGCCTTGGTGTCCTTGTGGACGACCGTGCCACGCTGCTTCATGTCTTGGATAGGATTATTTTTGATGTTGCCCAGCGGACGTTTGCCAGCAGCAGTGCTCCTGCGACTTGTGAAATCGTCCTCGTCACGGTCCAGGGGATGAACGTAGGCTTTAGGGCGTTTTGGTGGCACAGAGGCTGCCCGCTTGATGCGTTCACGAGACTCGTCGACACTGGTCTTCTTTGGTGCCTTTTCAAAGCCTGAAGCAGAAGAGTGGTCGGCGTTGAGTGGCCGGTGCTGGCTCTTGTAGCTGACCTTGGCGTCGAGCGTCCGGTTGTAGCCCCGGTTTGAAGCCAGACCAGTCGTCTTTGGTTCATTGTAAAATGGCCGTTCCACCTGCTCGCTTGGATTACGTGTAATAAGCTGTTCATTGGTCATGATAACCCGACTATCTTTTTCAAGAATTGAGTCATCTGGAATAATCGGGAAGCTTACTCTTCTTTCTGCCATAGTTGTCCTGCTTTTGTTTCTATTTTATTTCTATTTACCATTATAGCTTAATCTTGGGGATTTTGCAAAATTGATATGGGGGTTATTGGATGGGGGTCGTTTCGTTGCGGAAAGCCCGGCTGTTGGCCGTGAGGCCGCAAGCGAAGGGCTCCACCCTTCCATTGCTAGAACTAGAGCCCTTCGGTCTCTAGTTCTGCCTTTTTTCACGGCCAACAGCCGGGCTTTCCTCCACTCCACTCCTACCAATCAATTTTGGGCTGGTGTGGACGGACTTCCACAGCATTCCGAAAAGAAGGGCATGGAAAACTTACCAATTCCAGACCTAACAGGCACAAGTGGAGTGGAAGAAAATTTCTGTCGAGCCGTGAAAATAGGCAAATGGCGAGACCGATAAGGCTCGCCATTTAGCAATGAAACCGAAGGTTTGCTTGACCCATGCGACTAGTCGCTTTAGCGCCTTAGCGAGCATGGAGAGCCTAGTGGCGTAGCCATGAAGATGGCCTCACAGATCGACAGAATTTTTCTGGAACGAAAGGTCCTAAAGCCCCAGAATCTCCCGAATCTCAGACTCACTCAAACTACTGCTTGCCGCATCTCCGTCAAGGACGTTGGCAATCAGGTCTTTCTTGCGGTCTTGGATGGCAATCATGCGTTCTTCGATGGTGCCTTGAGTAATCAGGCGGATGACTTCGACCCGATTCTTTTGGCCCATCCGGTGGGCACGAGCGATGGCCTGCTCTTCGACAGCCGGGTTCCACCAGAGGTCAACGAGGATGACCACGTCAGCTGAGGTCAGATTAAGCCCTACGCCCCCTGCCTTCAGGGAAATCAAGAAGGCGTCCCGACTACCTGCATTAAAGGCCTGGACCATAGACAGCCGCTCTTTCGGCTGAGTAGAGCCAGTCAGCCGGTAATTACTCATGCCGAGCTCCTCAATCATTTTTTCAATCTCGGGGAAGAGCTTGGTAAACTGAGAGAAAATCAGTGGCCGATGGCCTGAAGCCTTCATGTTGACCAAGAGCTCACGCAGACTCTCCATCTTGCCAGAACCGCCCTGGTAGTCCTCGATAAAGAGGGCTGGCGTATCACAAATCTGCCTCAGACGGGTAATCCCGGCCAGGATTTCCATCCGTGAACGCGACAGGTCTTGACTGGACATGCCAGAGACTTGTGACTGCATGACCTGGAGCTGGGCCAGATAAAGCTTCTTCTGCTCATCTTCGAGACTGTTGAGGAGGACTTTTTCCATCTTGTCTGGCAATTCTTCGAGGACATCCTCTTTTTTCCGTCGCATGATAAAGGGCTGAATCATCCGGGCAATACTTTCTGACGGCATCTTATTGAATTTTTCCCGCTTGGGCAAGAAGCCTGGCATGATGACCTGGAAAATGGCCCAGATTTCTTCTATCCGGTTTTCCAGCGGGGTGCCGGATAAGGCAAAGCTGTAGTCGACATCAAGGGCCATCAAGGCCTTATTGGTCTTGCTCGAATAATTCTTAACGACCTGAGCCTCATCGAGCAAGAGATAAGTCAGCTCCTTGTCATTGTAGGCCTCAACATCCTTCAGGAAGCTACCATAGCTGGTGATATAGACCTGGTGGTCACTGGCAATCTTCTCGTCCCGCTCAGGCTTTGAGCCATCGATGACTTCTATATCAAGGCTTGGAGCAAATTTCTTAAATTCGCTGGCCCAGTTGTAGGTCAGGCTGGCTGGGGCTGTGATCAGCACTCGCTCGCCAGCTTTCAGATTGCTCAACAAAAAGACGATGGCCTGGAGGGTCTTACCAAGCCCCATATCGTCGGCCAAAATTCCACCTAAATTGTAATGACTCAGCATGCTCAGCCACTTGACACCGGTCTCCTGATAGGGACGGAGATTAGCATTGAGCTCTGCTGGCTTCTCATAAGGAAAGAGCTCTGGCTGGGTCAGCTGGCGATAAAAGTCCTTGAAGGCCTCAGAAAGCTCGCTACTACTCAGGCCTTCAAAAATCCGGGAGACCTGGAAGGTCCGGCTGGCTGAAATCGTCAGGTGATTGCCCTGAATCTCGTAGGCATCGTCCATCTCACGGAGGGCCGCCTTGAGCTGGTCAAATTCGCCAGAAAGCTGATAAAAACGACCTGATTCGCTGACATAGTAGTCAGCATCTTCTTGAAGCTTCTTGACCAGGCCTGAAAACTCGCTGTCAGAGACATTGGGCAGGTCAAAGGAGATGTCGAGCAGGCTCCCCTTGCGGTCAATTTCAATTTTTGGAATCTGGTCAATCCGGAGGAAACTCAAGTCACGACTGAGCTGAACTTGTCCCAAAGCCTCAAAGGCTGGCACCATCTCTAGGAAGAAGTCCTCAACAAAGCCAGGCTCAATCGCAATTTGACCGTGAAATGACCTCGGAAAATCAAAGCGGTCCATCAGGTCAAAAATCCGGGCTTCTTTTTTGAGGTCACGAGAAAAGTCGAGAGTCTCCAGCTCCTGAAAATGCTCGAGGATAAAGTCGCCATAGTCAAACTGGATATCGAGTTTCAGGGCTTTTTCGTCGTCAGAGATGCCAAAGGCAAAGGCCGGCTTGAAGTTTTTAATCCGGAAAAACTCAGCCGCATCAATCTTACCGATACTGGCCAGCAACTCGAGGCCCCGGGCCAGCTTGTCCTTATCAGCATAGGCAAAGAGGATTTTTGATTCGCCCTCAAAAGAGAGCAGGGACTGGTTGAGGAAGCGGATGAGCCGGTCCTGCTGGCTGTTGACATGATAAAAAACATGGTCAAAATAAAGGAGGCGTTCATCGTAAAAGCTCAGGAAGTCCTCTGCTGAGGCCTGGAGCTCGATGGCATCCTGCTGGCTCTCGACCTTAAATGAAAAGAGCTCTTCGGCCCCCTCAGCCCGGTCGCCCAATTCTAAATATGAAAAATAATTCAGCTTTCGGCCGTCGATCTCCAGCTCATGACTCCGCAGGTCGGCAAGAAGGTCAAGAATCGGCTCTACAAATAAGAGAGGCAGTCTTAAATAGCGGCCACTCTTTAATAGCAACTGTTGACTGAAGGCCTCATCCTCTTTTTCTGTGATGCTCAAGAGGAACTGGAGGAGGCTCTGGCTGGCCTCGTCAAAGAGGTCGAGACTCATCCGCTCAATCTGGAGCTTGGCAGCTGCGTAGCTTTCATTTCGCCTGAGGGCTATCAAAAAACTGTCGACATCCTTGATGACATAGGCCTTGTCAAGCTTTTTACTGCGGATACGGAGGTCGAGATAAAGGCTCCGTTGACGGCTAAAGACATCGTAGAGGTCCAGCGTGTCGCCGATTTTAGCTTCTAGCCGGTAGCTGTCATCTCGAGAAAAGACCGTCTGGTCTCTGGCCTCGAGGGCAGTCAAAAAGTCAGCCCCCGCCTTGTAGCTCTGCTCTTCGTCATTGTCAGCGGCATCTATAGCAGAAGCCTCTGCGTTCATCTGCTCTTCATTGGCCTTGAGAAATTCCTCGACCGCGGCGATATGCTTGCAATAGCGTTTGGTCCGCTGAAAGTCCTCACAGGAACAAAAGTCACTCGTCCCATCTAGGTCGTACTTGACCTGGGCATCATCGACGTCAAACTGGATGGCGTACTGCTCTTGGCTTAGCTCCGTCAAGAGGCCTTCCTTATAGAGGGCAATTCCCTCTGCCCTGACCTTGGCCGGCATCATTCTACTCATAAAAAATCTTCTCAATTCTCTTCACAAAATTTGGCCTTATTATAGCATTTTTCGGGCAATTTTACCATAGTCTTAATTTAATTTTTCTGTGAAGAATGATGACAAGAAATTTTGAAGCTGGTCGTTTCATTCCAGAAATCCCGCAACTTTACTGTGGACACGCAAGCGAAGCCTTTGGCTTCCATTGCTAATTGCCGAGCCCTTCGGTCTCTGCTATTGTCTTTTTCACAGTAAAGTTTCGGGATTTCTTCCATTCCACTAGTGCTAATTTATGATTAGCATTTCACTCATTCTTCCTTATTTCAATCCCTTCCGCCTTCGCTTCTGCGCCTGAATGATTTTTACTGCCCGCTTCCGGGTCTTGATATTGGGGCTCTTAAGCCGTCTGTAGGCCGATGATAAATCCGTCTTTTCCATAAAATCTCCCTTCATCGCAAGGCCCTACCAGCTGGCCTTTTTGACACCTGGCAGTTTGCCCTCGTGGGCAAGCTTTCTAAAGTTGACCCTGGACATGCCGAATTTTCGCATATAGGCCCGGGGCCGGCCGTCAATCCGGTCCCGCTTCTTCAAGCGGATGGGGTTCGCGTCCTTGGGGAGCTTTCTTAGCGCCTCATAGTTTCCCTCTTTTTTGAGCTGGCTCCTCAGCTCTCGGTAGTGCTCGACCAGCCTTTCTTGCCGTTCAAACTTTGCGATTTTTGACTTTTTTGCCATGAGCTTCTCCTTTTTATTTTAGTTAACCAATTAATTATAAAAGAAAGAGCGAAATTAGTCAACCAGTTAAGCTTTTGCTTTTCAAAAAGAAAAAGCCTGACTTTTTAAGCCAGTGCCTCTATAAAATCTTCTATCAAGCGATTCCGCTCTTCAATCCAGACAGCCCGCTCATCCTTGAGGTGGACCCGGTTGGACATGAAAATCACGGCCTGCTTGCTCGGCAGGTGCATCAGGATAAAGGTGCCCGTGTAGCCGGTATGAAGGAGCCAGTCGCCTTCGAGTAGGTCCCAGGCCAGGCTCCGCCTTCTTTCTTGGCCTGAATAATTTTTCAGGAGCTTGAGATAGCGGTCATCGCTAAAATAATAACGAACGATCTTGACCAGGTCGGCGACCGTAGAAAAGAGGCCAGCCGAGCCACAGTGAGGGCCGAGGACCCGAGCCTTGGGGTCGTGGACAATCCCAGCAGGTAAGTCATGCCAGGTCGGCACGGCATTTTCCACCGGTCCAAAGCTCGTTTCGTTCATTCCCATCTTGGCAAACTGGGCAGTGAAAATCTCGTCAAGCGGTAGTCTTAGGCGTTTTTCCAGCATCAGACCTAAGAGGATAAAATTCACATCGCTATAGAGAAAGTCATTGTTTTCTCGCAATTTTAGATGACACATCGCATCTATTAAGCCTTCGGCATCCATGCTATCCCGGCCGGGAATAAAAGGGTCTAGGCCTGTCGTATGAGTCAGAAACTGCCTGATGGTAATGTCTTTATGAATAAAGTCTGGATAATAATCCGCCAGCGGATAATCCAGGCCAATCCGGCCGTCGAGCAGGAGGTCAATCATGACCGCCCCCGTCCCAACCACCTTGGTCACAGAGGCCAAATCCCAGTGCATGCCTGCTTTGAGGGCTGTCACCTCAGGCAGAATGCTGGCCTGGCCAAAAAGAAAATGCTGTGTCTCATCATCTTCAGAGCACAGCATGACCTCGGCAGACGGAAAAACACCTGCCTGCAGGTAGTCTTCAATTCTTTGAATGGCCTTATCTAAATTTTTCATGATGATTTTACCAGCCAGACATCAATAGAGCCTGGGATTGTCAGCAAGAGGGTCTTTTCAGCCTTGTCGAGACTGGCTTCAAGGCTCGCTGGAAGACTGGCCTTGACTTCAGCCAGGTCCAAGTCCTTTTCGACCTCAAAGAGGAGGAACTCGATGTCCAGGACCTCTTCAGTATCAGCCGTCAGGTCTTCACCAGTCGCTTGGCTAAAGCTAAAGGCTGGATGTTGCCATTTTTCGCCACAAAGGCTGTCAAAGGCTGTCTTGACCTGGTCATCGGCGACATTGAGCTCAATCTCAAGAATCTCAAAGTCTGAGAGGAAGACAGGCTCATCGGCCTTGCCTGCTTCAAGCTTCAGCTGGTCTTTATCGAGCTCTTTCAAGCTGGATAAATCCTTATCAGAAAGGACCAGGAAGCGGTCATTTTCAGGTGAAAGGGCCTCGAAAGCCCAGTGCTTGCCCTGACTATAGACCTTGTCGACAGCTTCTATATTGCGGGCCAGCAGACCTGCGATTTCTTCAGCATCTGCCAGGACGACGGTTCTAGCGTGCTTTTTCAGACCTTTGACCACTCTCGCCTCAGGGCTTTCTTCTATAATCAGGCGTTTGGCTTTGGTTTTTTGACCACCGAGATAGCAGCAGGCCCCCTCTTCAAGGAGGACCTTAAAGCCTAGGACTTCCCGGTAAAAAGTCAAATTTTCCTCCCGGTCATGCACACGGTAGGCCGGCACAGAGGCCTTCAGTTGATCCAGTAATTTTTGCATCTTGCTCTCCTTATCTTCTATTCTAGTAAAATCAGAGGAATTTCGCAAAGAATTATATTTCTTTTTTCGAGGCTGTGCTATAATAAAGCCATGAATATTTTGCGTAAATACAGCCTGCTCATATCGCTCATTCCAGGCATTCTCCTTGGCCTGCTGGTCACTCAGGGCCATATCGGCCTGAGCCTGCTTTGGTCGGCCCTCTTCTTTTATGCGGCGAGCCTGCTGGTTATCCACCAAAAGCTCTACTGGCTGGCCCTCTTTGTCCTCTCGCTTTTGCCCATGCTCAGCATCACGATCATAAACCAGCAAAATCAACGGCAACACCAGCCCTTTAGTTTTTTAGAAATTTTAATTTTCCTGGTCATCTTTCTTTTTGCCCTGATTCTTTCTTATAGAATTGCCCGGAAGAAAGAGCTCATCGAGCCGATCCACATCAGCCGTTTTCCCCTTGGTAAAATCCTGATTGGCTTTCTCATGATTTTTGTAGCCAGCTTGCTGACTAGCTTTATCGGGAGCCTGCTCAAGGAGACCGGCACTGAAAATCAAGCCGCCCTCAATCAGCTGGCGACCGCTATTCCCACGATCGTCTACGCTATCGCCGTCGTCGGGGCCGGCTTCTTTGAAGAACTGACCTACCGGGTCGCCATCATGGACGGTGTCCTCAAGAAATACCAGCCCCTGGCCTTTCTCGCCGCCCTCCTCCTCTTTACCCTCATGCACAGCCCTAGCAATATCTACAGCTGGCTGACCTACGGCCTCATGAGCCTGATTCTGACAACCTTTTACTACCGCTATCGGAATTTTTATCTGAACATGGGAATCCACATGCTTTGGAACGGCTTTGGAATTTTGATTTCATTGTTGGTGCGTTAGGCGTTCCAGTCCAGAAAAGGGCTGAAGGACACTGTTAGGGACGCAATGGAAGCCAAAGTCTTCCAAGTCCCCTTTTTAACAGTGGCTTTCAGCCCTTTTCTTCCCTTTCACTGAGACACTTATAAGAAATCCCAAAAAACTTGCACTTGGAGCAGGATTTTTAAGCCTCGAACTTCCCCAACAGCGAAGTGGAGAAATCCAGGGGCATCTGCCCTGAAAAAGGCAGATTTGAAGACCAACAGGCTTCAAATCTAGGAATGGAAGCCGAAGGCTTCGCTTCCGGCCCAGGGCAGTATGAGCCTGGATTTCGCAACGTAGCGACTCCCTAGGTACTTCGAAAAGTCTAAACGAAAAGCCAAATCAAACGATTTGGCTTTCCTTATCTATTAAGCTTCCTTAACACTCAAAACCATAAAGCCTGATTTGCCATCTTCTGAGATAACAAAACCATTGTTATCTGCAACAAACTGGAGGGCGGCCTTAAGGTCAGCGAATTCTTTGGTCAGCTGATGGCTTTCAGCCACAGCTCCAACGAAGCTTTGTTCACTTCCTTCAAAGGCAGAAATTCCCTTAAAAACGAATTTTGTCATATGAATACTCCTGTGATTTATTTTACAACGGCAGTAGAAGTGATGGCTTCAACAGCCTTCTTCATTGCGATGTCGTGCTTAAGCATGTCAACTGGAAGAAGTTGTTCTACTTGTTCCACTGGCATGTTGTATTGACCAGCAAGGTCTTCGATTTCTGACTTCACTTCTTCATCAGAAGTTTCAAAGTTTTCTTTTTCAGCAATCGCTTCGATTACAAGGTTTGTACGAACACGTTTTTCAGCATCAGCTTCGTATTGCTTGTGGAGGTCGTCTTCAGTTGTACCAGTGATTTGGAAGTACATTTCTGGAGAGATGCCTTGTTGTTGCATCCCACCCAAGAATTCGTTCATCGCACGGTGTACTTCTTCGTGGATCATTTCTTCTGGGATTTCTTTGATTGTAGCATTTTCAACTGCTGCTTCGATAGCTGCAGTTTCTACAGCGTCATTATAAGCTGATTCTTTAGCTTCTGACAATTCTTTGCGGAATTTTTCCTTGAGCTCATCCAAAGTTTCCACTTCTTCGTCGATGTCTTTTGCAAGTTCATCGTCAAGTTCTGGCACTTCTTTTGCCTTGACTTCATGTACTGTTGTAGCAAAGACTGCGTCTTTACCAGCCAGGTCAGTCGCTTGGTAGTCTTCAGGGAAAGTCACTTTGACTTCTACTTCATCACCAGCTTTTGAGCCAACGAGTTGTTCTTCAAAGCCAGGGATGAATTGACCGCTGCCGAGTTCGAGGCTGTGGTTGTTCCCTTTTCCGCCTTCGAATTCTTCGCCGTCAACTGAACCTACGAAGTCAATCACGACAGTATCGCCGTTTTCAGCTGCTCCGTCTTTCACTGCAAGTTCTGCGAGGTTGTTTTGTTCGCGAGCGATACGGTCTTCAACGTCTTTATCTGATACTTCTTTTTCAAGATCAACAGAAACTTCAAGCTTTTGGTAGTCGCCGAGTTCAACTTCAGGTTTAACGATGACTTCTGCAGTCATTTCCCAGTCTTGGCCTTTTTCCATTGATTTCACGTCAACTTTAGGTTGAGCAACAGGTGTGATGCCAGCTTCTTTTACAGCTGCGTCGTAGGCTTGTGGCAATACAGCATTCAAAGCTTCTTCGTAGAGGGCTTCTTCACCAAACATGCGGTTAAACATTGTGCGAGAGATTTTACCTTTACGGAAACCTGGGACAGTGATATCTTTTTTCACCTTGTTGAAGGCTTTGTCAAGACCACCAGCGATTGTAGCTTGGTCGATTGAAAATGTGAGTGTACCGTTATTTGTACCTGTTTTTTCAAAACTTGCAGTCATTAATAGTTCTCCTTATTTTAAGCGTTCCGCTTAGAATTTCATACCTTTCAAGAATAGCATAAAGGCTTGATTTTTTCAAGTTTTTGTGCTGGTTAATAGGGTCGTTCCGCTACAGGAAAGCCGTTCCTTAGCTGTGAGGCCGGAAGCGAAGCCTTCGGCTTCCATTCCTAACTTTGGAGCCCTCCGGTCTCCAAAGTTGCCTTATTTCACAGCAACGGACCGGCTTTCCTGCAGCTCCACTCACACCTATTAAATATATTTTTTATAAAAAAAGAGCCTTGTTACAGGCACTAATGGAGTGGAAGAAATCTCGCCAAAACACAGTGTTATCAAGGCAAAATTGAAGACCACAGGGCTTCAATTTTAGCAATGGAAGCCAAGGGCTTCGCTTGCGGGCCACACTGTGCTTTTGGCGGGATTTCTGGAACGGAATGGTCCCTAATATCACTGATAACTGAGCGTCTTAATCGTATTCCCCGAAGCATCGGTCAGGTTAATCTGGACCTTAGGGTTTTGGGTGCCGGCTTGTCGCATGGCTTCTAGGGCCTTGTCGGCGATGGTTTTCATGGAGTCAGCATTGGCTGAGGCGACGGCAGCGGCTGTGACATTATTGAGCTTGGATGAGCTGAGGTTGTAGGTTAGAGTTGAGCCATTGACACTGGCCTGGGCAGAGTCCAAAAGTCCGGCTGAGCGGTCGATGATGCTCTGGCTGAGCTCGTTGAGTTTGCCGGCCAGCTGTTCAGGATTGGCCGCAGGGACAGAGCCCGTCGTCGCCCCTTCCAGGTTGTTGCTAGCCTCCAGATGATTGACAATTTTATCGGTCGCCTGCTTGACGACATAGCGTTCTGCAAAGTAGAATCCGGTCGCAAGGATTGCCAAGACAATGATAAGTCCGATGATAAATTTCAAAAAGCCGTGCTTCTTGCGTTTTTTAGGTGTTCTTTCCATTCTTGATTGAGCCATGGGCTCTCCTTTCTTGGCCGGCATTTCCCGGGCCATTCATTTTCTAGCCAAACATGAGCTTGAGCAAGAGATAGGGCAACAAGAGGACACCGAGGACAATCCGGTATTTCCCGAAGGCTGTAAAATCATGTCGCTTGACAAAGCTCATTAGCCAGCGGATGGCCAGCATCGACACGCCAAAGGCCACGGCAAAGGCGAGGATGAGAATCAAAAATTGCTCGCCCGTAAAGCCATTGCCAGCAGCAAAATATTTAAGCAGCTTGAGGAAGCTGGCTCCAAACATAATCGGCACGCCCAAGAAGAAGGTAAACTCAGCCGCAACAGCTCGCGAGACTCCAATCAGAAGGGCACCGACGATGGTTGCCCCTGAGCGGGAGGTCCCAGGCACCAGTGACAAGAGCTGGAAAAGCCCGATATAGAGGGCATAACGATAGCTCAGCCGATGCAGGTCAAAGACCTTAAAATCATGGCCGGGCACATAACGCCGTTCAATCACGATAAAGAGGACACCATAGATAATCAGGGTCAGGGCGACCGTCCCGATGTTCATAAAATGTTCTTCCAGCCAGTCATTGAGCGGAAAACCGATGATAACAGCAGGAATGGTCGCAATGATGATTTTGGCCCAGAGTTGCCAGGTCAACTGAACCTCTCGGGCTGACTTCTGCTTGTCTTTTTTGACCAGCTTGTTAAAGGGCATCAGCTGGTTCCAGTAGAGGACCACGACAGAGAGAATCGCCCCCAGCTGGATGACCACGTCAAACATGTTCTTAAAGTCCTGGCTTTGATTCAGGCGAATAAATTCTTGGGCAATCAAGAGGTGGCCGGTCGAGCTAATCGGCAACCACTCGGTCAGCCCCTCGATAATCCCTAAAATAATCGCTACAATAATATCCATAGTTTTCTCCAATTTTTTCTGCTATAAATTGATTATAACGGAAAAAGATAAAAACGACAATTTTTAGCCATAGCTCCAGACTTTGTCTGTTGCGTTCCAGAAATTCTGCAGAAAGCACTGTGAGGCCGCGAGCAGCCAGCTTCGCTGTCTCATCGCTAAATGTCGAGCCCTCACGGTCTCGCCATTTGCCTTTTTCTCACAGTGTTTATACAGGATTTCTTCCACTCCACCCCCGTCTATCTCCCAATCATAAACCTCATACATTCAAATTATTCATCAACTTTATTTATAAATTTTTAGCCCTCTTATGACCTCGTCAGATTCCCACTTGACAAACTCGGAATTTTAATGTAATATAGATAAATAATTATTAATTCAATAGAGGTCGCAAACAATAGGAAAGCCTGTCGAGCTGGAAGCACAGCTGAGACACAGGCCGGAGGAGCGTTTGCCGAAAGCCTTGAGCCGCTTCAGCTCAGGGTTTGGGCAGGCAGGGGGAACCCTGCTTGACTGTCGCAGGTCTTTTATATCCAGGCCTGCGGGGTGCTATTCTTCCTTTCATTATTGTCATTTGCACATGAAAAAGAATAGCAACTTCTCGATTGAAGTTGCTTTTATTTTTAAGAGTTGAGGCTGACTTTTCCTAAGTCGCCAAGCTCTATTCGCTTCCATAAAAAGGAGAACACTATGGAACAAAATGCAAACACTGAGGTTACACGTGGCCTCAAGACCCGTCATGTCTCGATGATCGCCCTGGGCGGAACCATCGGGACCGGCCTATTTTTGACCTCAGGCGAGGTCATCCATCAAGCAGGGCCTTTCGGAGCCCTCGCTGCCTACGTCCTGATCGGAGCCATGGTCTACTTCCTGATGACTTCGCTGGGCGAAATGGCGACCTACCTCCCAACATCTGGCTCATTTTCAGACTATGCTGGGCGCTATGTCGACCCGGCCCTTGGCTTTGCCCTGGGCTGGAACTACTGGCTCAACTGGGCCATCACGGTCGCTGTTGACCTGACCGCCGTGGCCCTGGCCATGCAGTTCTGGTTTCCCCATGTGCCGACCTGGATCTTCTCAGCGGTCGCCCTGGTCCTGGTCTTCTTGATCAATGCCCTGGCCGTCGGTATCTTCGGCGAGACCGAGTACTGGCTCTCTGCCATCAAGGTCACGGTCATTATCATCTTCCTGGTCGTCGGATTTGCTTCGATTTTTGGCATCATGGGCGGTCATATTGATGTCTTGAAAAATCTTTCTGTCGGCAACCACGGCTTTATTGGCGGTATCGGTAGCATTACCACGGGCGGTGGAATCCTCGGCGTCCTGCTCGTTGCCGGCTTCTCCTTCCAGGGGACCGAGCTTCTTGGAATCACTGCCGGTGAGGCCCATGACCCTGACAAATCCATTCCTAAGGCCATGAACTCTATCTTCTGGCGGATTCTGATTTTCTATATCCTGGCCATCTTTGTCATGGCGGCGATCATTCCTTTCAGCGACCCTCATTTGGCGGGCGGTGACTCTGCTGTGACTTCGCCTTTCACTCTTGTCTTTGAGCGGGTCGGCCTCTCGATTGCAGCCAGCGTGATGAACGCCGTCGTCCTGACTTCTGTCTTGTCAGCGGCCAACTCAGGCATGTATGCCTCTACACGGATGCTTTATTCACTGGGTAAACACGGCGGTGCCCCTAAGTTCTTTGGTAAAATCAGCCGGACAGGGATTCCTATCTTTGCCCTGATTGCCACGACGCTCATCGCCCTCCTGACCTTCATGACGTCAATCTACGGCCCTGAAATCTTTACCATCCTCGTCTCAGCCTCTGGACTGACCGGCTTCATCGCCTGGATCGGTATCGCCATCAGCCACTTCCGCTTCCGTCGGGCCTACGTCAAGCAAGGCAAGGACGTCAAAGCCCTGCCTTATCACGCGAAGCTCTTCCCATTTGGGCCGATTCTGGCCCTCATCATGACCGTCCTCGTCTTGATTGGGAACGGCTCGCCTCAAAACCTCTTTTCTCATAGTTGGTTGCAGAGTGTGATTATGTATGCGGCCCTGCCTTTGTTCCTCGTGCTTTATCTTGGCTATAAATTTACGCATAAGACCAAATTGGTGCCTTTGGATAAGGTGGATTTGAGTCGGGAATAATAGATATTTTTGAAACAGCTCTTGATGAGCTGTTTTTTTGACAGTTTCAATCTGCTTTCGGATAGTCAGGTATCAAAAAGAAAGTAGGTCACCCATGAAAGCAAAAAACACCCTCTTTATTGCAGTCGCTAGCCTTCTCCTTATCCTAGAAGCATTCCCTATCAAGGCAGAAGCCTTATCTCCGGCAAATCTCTCCTCTAATGACAACAGCCTCCCTAGACGAGACGCCGTCGACATCGCCTCCTACCAGTCCTGGATGACCCAGGCAGACTTCAATAGCCTCAAGGCCTCTGGTGTCAAGAGCATCGTCGTCAAAATTTCTGAAGGCAACTACTATATCAACCCCTATGCCAAAAGCCAGATTGACATGGCCAAGAGCGCTGGCTTAAATATTGCTGTTTACCACTACGCCCGCTTTGACTACAGCAATAACCCGACTCAAGAAGGAAATTATTTTGCCAGTGCCACAAAGGCTCTGGGACTGCCCGTCTCGACCGTCATGATCGAAGACGCTGAGCAGGATGGCTATAACGGAAACTGGACCATCGCCTCTCAGCAGTTTGCTCAAGCACTGAGAAATAACGGCTTTAAGAAGCCTCGCTACTACACCTCCCAGTCCTGGCTGGCCTCTGGTATCATGGATGCTTCTATCCTCGGAGCAAGCAATATCTGGGTCGCCCAGTACCTCTACGGCAAGCCCTCAGCCAGTCGCCTGCAAAACGCCGCCTACGGGGCCTGGCAGTACAGCAGTCAGATGTATTTCCAGGGGACCGCAAATCTCCAAAGGCATCCCCTCGACGTTTCCATCGACTATCAAAACTTTTTTGGAAGGCTTCAGCCTGTGATTCCAGCTCAAGAAAGGGCCGTCTATCGCCTCTATAATCCTGATAATCACGACCATCTCTATACCAGCAATAAGACTGAGGCCCAACAGCTCGCAGATAGTGGCTGGGACTATGAAGGCATCGCTTGGAAGACGGCCAAGTCTAATGGCCAGCCCGTCTATCGGCTCTATAGTCCTTCTGCTGCTTATCATTTTTATACGGCAAGCAAGGTCGAAAAAGATGCTCTGGAAGGTCGTGGCTGGAGAGCCGAGGGCTTTGGCTTCTATGTGGATGGTTCAAGTCCTGTTTATAGGAGCTATGAGCCGGGGACTGGCCAGCATCTTTTTACTAAAGATGCCTATGAGCATGGCAAGTTACTCCGGCGTGCTTGGAGGGATGAGGGGCTGGCTTGGCGGGCGGACTAGTCCTTGCTCTCCTGATCGCAAGCTCCAAGGCCTTAAAGTCCTCCTTAACAAAAAGAAGACTTTCCTTTACAAGTCTTCTTTTTGTTTTTTATTCTATCACTTATTTTGCTCTCCAAGAAACGCCTTCATAGGTCCAGCCTACTTTTTGAATTTCTGAGCTTTCATAGCTACTTGTTGTATAGATGTGCCATCCTGTGATTTTATTATAGAGTCGGTATACTGCTTTTTAAGTCACTTAAATAGATTTAGTTCTTTTTCAATATCTTATTAAGGTAAGGGCCAACAACAGGTTTTACAACTGGAATCACACCAGCCCTAAAGAGAAAGAGACAAACCACATAGACCAAAAATCCAGTAATGGCCTGAATCAAATAACTTACAATGCTAACAGGCATGATGTAATCTAAATAGAAAATTGCAGCGAAACTCAGAAAAGCTGAAAGCACATATTTCCAAAGACCATGGAAAAATTCACTTGGTCGGAACAGCTTTCTAAGAAACCAGAGTTCTGTAAAGGCTACCGCAGCTTCTGTTGCTATGGTTGCTATAACAGCACCCATTACCCCAATGATAGGAATTAAAATAATATTAAGTAGAACATTGGCAATCACGGCAGGAACATGGGCCAGAGCAAACTCCTTGTTTCGTCTTGCAGCGAGTAAATACTGTTGGCCTAGAACAAATGACCAGGCAATAAAAATAATCATCAGCGACTGAACAAACATGACATCACCGACTTCTTTGAATTCTTTACCAAAGAAAAAGATAGCAAAGCTGTGGGATACACCCATGATACCAGCAACAATAAAGAAGGTCAAAGCATTGCTAATTTCAAGTGACTTCAAGGACATTGCCTTTGCTTCATCTGTCTTCTTCTCAGATAACATACTTGAGAGACGTGGCAAGAAAGCCGCTCCAAAGGCAGTAACCAGAGTATAAGCCGCCCGTACAATCGAATCTGATTGAGCAAAGAAACCTGCAGATTGAACATTATCCAAGGCTCCCAGCATGCTTTTATTCAGCGATAAGTAAATTGAAATGATGATTGAAGGCAAAAAAAGAGCAAGCGTAGGTTTAAGGTGTCTCCAAACTTGAAGCTCTTTGATTTTTACTCTGACAAGCTCTCGCTTCAAGAAAGGCCAGACCGTAAGATTTCCCATCAAAGGTGAACCCGCAACCAATAAAATATAAATCCATAAGTCATGTGTCGACCTCACAAAAACAAAGGTAGCAACGACAAAAAGAACCTGAATGGCTGTGTTTCTAAGAACGATGATTTGAAAATTTTCGACGCCCATAAAATACCAAGAGCTATCGAATAAGACGGCTAAAATCGCTAAGCCCTGAAGTAGAAAGTAAAGCTGCCAGTGAGACTGAAATGCAATAAAAATCAAGTAACCTATCACTGCAATCAGAACCGTGATAAATTTCAAAATATTGAGCTCAAAGAAAATCTTGCTTCGCTCTTTCTGATCTCTTTGATGGTAGGCAATCTCCCGATTCCCATAAGTCTTAATGCCAATATAAGCAATTAAAACAAAGTAGGCAGCAAAAGAACTGGTAAAGGCGTTAATCCCGATACCTGTCGCTCCTAGAACCCGTGAGACATAAGGGATGGTTACAAGTGGAAGTATCAATGCCAGCATCTGATAAACCGTGCTGTACATCATGTTTTTTATTAGTTTCATATTTTTCTTTGTCTATAAAGACTAAAACTTGTGCTGTCCTGCACAAGTGCTCTTAGTTGTCCTTAAATTCCTTCTCCACAGCCTTCAAAGCCGCACCAAAAACCTGGTCCATATCATAATACTGGTAGTTACCAAGACGACCACCAAAGATGATCTTGTCTTGCTTGCCAGCCTCTTCCTTGTATTGCTTAAACAAAGTAGAGTTCTTCTCGTCATTGACAGGATAATAAGCTTCCTTGGTCCGGTCCCAGTCTTGTGGATACTCCTTGGTCAAGATGGTCTTGCCTTCGTCTGCCTTTTGGTCGAAGTGCCGCCATTCCATGACGCGAGTGAACGGTGTTTCAGCATCAGTGTAGTTGATAACCGCATTCCCCTGCTTGTTGTCTGAGTCAAAAGTCTCAGACTTAAAACGAACAGAGCGGTATTCGAGTTCTCCGAACTTGTAGTCAAAGAAGGCATCAATCATGCCGGTGTAGACGACTTTAGGAAACTCTTCAAGATAAGTGTCCTTGTCAGCCATGAAGTCCACATTGGTCTGGACGTCAATCAGCTCGCTGTCGAGCATTTTGTCAAAGATGGCGGTATAGCCGTCTACAGGTACCCCTTGATAGCGGTGATTGAAGTAGTTATTGTCAAAGATATAGCGGACAGGGAGACGACGGATGATGAAGGCTGGAAGTTCAGTGGCCTTGCGTCCCCATTGCTTTTCAGTATAGCCCTTGATGAGCTTGGTGTAGATATCTGTCCCGATGAGGGAAATCGCCTGCTCTTCAAGATTCTGTGGAGCACCAGAGATGCCAGCCGCTTCTTTTTGCTCAGCAATCTTGGCTGCCGCTTCATCTGGTGTCTTCACGCCCCACATTTGGTAGAAAGTGTTCATGTTAAATGGGAGGTTGTAGAGCTCGCCATTATAGTTGGCCACAACCTGGTTGATATAGCCATTGAATTCTGTAAATTGGTTGACATAGTCCCAGACCATCTTGTTGTCAGTGTGGAAGATATGGGCCCCAAAGTCGTGGACATTAATCCCGTTTTCCTTGTGGGTGTACATGTTTCCACCGACGTGTGGCCGTTTTTCAATGATGAGCGAGCGTTTGCCCCGCTTTGCTGCCTCATGGGCAAAGATAGAGCCGTAAGGACCGGCACCAACGATGAGGTAGTCGTAGTTTTTGGTGTTGTGTTTCATGTCAATATTATAACAAAAAAAGAGCTTTTTCGCTCTATTCTTATGTATTGATGAGGGAGAACCAGGTGCCAAAGACGAGTAAGCCATTCGTCAAGATGACAACAATAATCATCATGGTCACCAAAGAGGCCTTACTCGTCACTTTGAGCTTAAAGCCTTTATAACCGACGATAAGAGGAAGCAACAAGGCAGAAGGTGTAAAGTAACGTCCTTGAATTTCTGCAATTTGTCCCAAAATCATCCCTCTAGGAGTTGAATCATAGTTTGCTGCAAAATAGCCGTAGTAGACAGCTGCAATTCCTCCTAAGAATAGGACAAGGCTACTATAGGCAATCCACTTGCTCTTGATAAACTTCTCTTCCGAAAAAGCAATCAAGGCAATCAGAATAAACCAGAGGGCTGTTGCATAAAGTGGCACATGGTTGGCTAAACCAAGTGGAGATGCGAAGACCTGCATGATATTTCTGCTCAGCAATCGACCATCGCCCCAGAAATAAGTAAAGTTGACCAGGAGCCGGCCTAGCGTTGAGAAGATCCCTCCATATTTTGCTGTAATGATTTGTCCTATCAATAAGATAATCACTATGGCAACGAGACCAGCAATGAGGACCCTCGTCCTATTAAACTTCTGCTTGACTCCTTCATGCTTTAACAGGTCATCCTTTGGCTTTCTATTTGCCAGCCAGAGGCCGATGATTAGGATAGGGAAGAGGACGAGGAACAAAATTAGATTGGTCTTCAAAAAGAAGAAGGAAAGTAGCGAGATGACCAGCATCTCTGCAATGAGCCTAAAGCTGAGCTTTTCTCTAAAGCAGGCATTGATGGCAAAGGCGACAATCCCCGCCGCAAAGAGGTAACTGGTCATGTCATAACTCAGGCTGGCCATCTGGTTCATAATGGTCGGACTGAGGGCGACAGCTGCAAATAAAAGCTGGCCCCCCTTTAAGCGTTTGATGATGAAATAGAGGACAAAGCTCGAGATAAAGGTCTGAAGGAGCCTAGCCACAATAATCATTATCCCCATAGAAGGATAGATATGGTAGCCTAGCCAGACCCCAGCGGCCGGGATAAGATGACCCAAATAGTCAAAACTCAGAATAGGGCTTATCTTGTTAAGGCGAGGCAACTGACTCATGTCAGCACTATGGACTTTTTGAACGAAATAACGGTCAAAATAATCGCGGTCCTGAATAGCACTGGCCACACTTGAAAACCCGTTCCAGTTTGACGCACTTTCCCCGTAACTGGTAATATCTGTCGTCAAGCCCACCATGTTTGTCGCATCGACAAAGTGATACTGGCCGTCTGACTCATTAAATAAGGGGAGGCTAAAAGAAAGCAAGATACCGATTGTAATGGAAAGCAAGAGGAAGATTTTAGGGACATTAAATCGACCAACTGCCTTGGCTGCTGAAGCTTTCTTGGGCTTTGACCTCCGCTCTTTCCGAGAAGAAGCCGGAATACTGATACTATTTTCCAAGATATTTTTCCTCCTTACTTCTTCCTGACTAAGATGACCAGCATGGCAACAAGCATGATGATGACCATCCCTAAGATCAAGGCGATACCCTTAATAAGGCCCCATGAGATCAAGGCTTGCTTGCTATTTGACTGGGAGACGTCTAAGACATGGTATTCATTGTAGCCTGTCGCATAGTCATCGATTTTTTGGTTGAGCTCACTGGATTGGACACTTGCCCTTGAAATACTGCTTTCGATATTAAAACGGCCGTCATTTGGACTGAGCTTCTTAGACCAGTCAACAGAAAATTGGCTGGTTTTTGTTTGTAGGGCGTAGCCGTCTGCAGCAGTCACTTCCTTTAAGAAATAATCATTTGACTTTCCTAATCCATAGATCTGAATCAAGGAGGCATTGACCTGCTTTGCCCGGTCCGTATTAAAACCGATGATTTGTGAGTTAAATGGAATCGGATGAACGGCTGTCTGACTGATGACATAACGATTGCCACCATCGAGGAGCAAGAAGTTTGTTGGATTTAACTGGTCTAAGCTAGAGACCAGTGTCCATTGACCACTTTTATTATAAAGATAGTTTTGGCCGTTGACCACTTTGCCAAGGATATATGAGGCTCCTTGAACCAGCTTTTCCTTTTTCGCATCCGCCATGGCAAAGTTGATGCCGGATGTCGTCACTGACTCAGACTGAGCATTGACTGTACTATAATCACTCAGAGCTTGGGCAGAGGCTGTATAAATGGTATTCGTATTATTTTGATAAAAGGCTACGCCTGGGTCCATCGGCCCGATATGGGCATTGATATCCATCGTGAGGTCACTGTCTTGCGGAGCGACAGCAAACTGGTAAGATTTCACATTTGGATTTGTCGAAGGTATTATCGCTTCACCAAGTTGAGCTGGTGGATTGTCCAAAATAATATTCGCCGGAAAGGTAAGTGTTACCGTATTGTTTGCCGAGAGCTGCTCGCTGCTGATTTGGAGGTGATAGGTAAAGTTATCCCCTATCCCTACAACATAGGTGTCAGCTGCTCCCTTTGTTTTTCCATCTAAGTTTTCAACTTTCAAGGAAATATCTGAACTAGGATTTAAAGTGTCAATGGTCTGTTTTTTAGTATCAGAGTTGATGTTGACAAAGCCAACCACAGCAGGACTATCACTTGAGCCCCCATTCGCATCAATAATGACGGTCGGACCATCAGGAAGATTTGCTGAAAGCCGCCCGCTAGCATCCGTAAATTTCTTTGAGGTGACTTTACCTTGAAAGCCTCGAAATTGATTTTTAGGTGCCTGATAGGTGTTGATGGTGCCGCTGGATGTTTCATTAAGGCTTTGGATGAGTTTCGCTCTACCTTGGATAAGCTTGGTTAAGATGCCCTGAGTTTGGAAGTCATTGAACTTCTTACCAGGCCCAATATAAACATCTGGGTAAGAGACAGAAATAAAGTTAGGACCGGCAGGATTAGGAGCCTGTTGCAATGCTTCTTGATAGCTTGATGAGGCCATATCTTTATCAGAAAAATCACCATTCTTGATTTTTTCATAGGCCTTCGCATAGTTCAAAAAAATATAGGTCCTGTTTTTATTTGGAATTCCTGTTGAAGTAAAGGTAAAATCGACCTGGTGTCGATTTTGAAGCTCATCAGCTGAGCCATGGAGACTAGTAAAAATAGAGCTCGCAAAAAACAGCATCAGAATCAAAGCTGTGACTATAAGGGTTTCCTTTATCTTTATAATGCTTTTTATCAAAAGCTCTCTCCATTTCTAAACTTGTTTAATAATATTATATTATAATCTAATGACTTTTGGCCATAATAAGCAAACAGACCTCAAGCTTTCTTTCTCGATTGGATGATACTGGCAATCAAGCTGACAATTGGAGCCTTAATCAGATAAAGGACCAGGACATAGACTGCTGTTCCAGATAGAGCTTGAATCACAAAGCTGATTAACGTCGCCGAGCTGTGCTGATTGATTGATACCACCACTAGGTATGCAAGGCCGGCAGCAATCAAATATTTCCAGATTTGATGAAAGA
The DNA here is from genome assembly GCF_003116835.1 of Lactococcus termiticola. Lineage (GTDB taxonomy): Bacteria > Bacillota > Bacilli > Lactobacillales > Streptococcaceae > Lactococcus > Lactococcus termiticola. Next base: position 150,926 of record NZ_BFFO01000003.1, read on the forward strand.
GATCACGGTATCTAAAGTTTTGGCGAACAGTCCACAACAAATAAAAAGTTACCATAGCCTCAGTAAACATCACCGTAATGGTCGCCCCAAGTGCCCCTAAGAGAGGAATCAACGGAAAATTAAAAATGATGTTGATAAGCAGGGCCAAAATTGACGCAATTGTGATTTCTTTTGTCCTTCTCACAGCCATCAGGTACTGACTTCGCAATACGACGGCAATACCGAAGAAGAGTATCACAGACGCTTCAATAGCCATCAAGTTACCCACTGCCTCAAAGCCTTTACCAAAGAAGAAGACGGCGAAGTTGCTAGAGACACCGATAATTCCTGCTATTGCAAGGAAACTCATGACATACATCAGCTGAAGTGACTGGAGAATTAGCTTTTTTCCCTCTTCAATCTTTCCTTCTGAAAAGAGATTAGAAAGGCGGGGAAGAAAAGCAGCTGCAAAGCTTGATACTGCGGTGAAAGCTGTACGCACAATCATATCTGCCTGAGTAAAATAGGCTACACTACTGCTAGAATCCATCCAACCAAGCATGCTTTTATTGATGTTCATATAGGCGGTCGTTGCAATCTGAGGGACTAGCAAAGCAACAGCTGGTCCAATGTGGGGTCTCAGTTCAAGTTCCTTAATGCTTACTCTTACAAGTTCTCTCTTCAAAAAAGGCCAGACACTAAGATTTGCCAATAAGAAGGAGCCCATCATGAGTAGAATATAAATCCATAAGTCTCCCGGCCTTCTGACTAGGACAAATGTCAGGATTACAATGATTAAATTAAGAATGGTGTATCTAAAAACGATAATTTCAAAATTTTCAAGGCCCATAAAGAACCATGAAATGTTGACCATCGCTGAAACTAGGGTCAGAGCCTGCAATAAAAAGTAGACTTGATATTGTCTTTGAAAAGCTAAAAAAATAAAAAAGGCAAGAATAGCAATTAAGGACGCCGCTGCCTGAAGAATCACAAGCTCCCAGAATATCTTTGACCGGGCCTTAACATCATTTTGATGATAGGCAATTTCCCGGTTACCGTAGGCTTGAATCCCCAGCGCTGCAAAGAGGGCAAAATAAGAAAGGATGGAGGCCGTAAAGGCATTGATTCCAAGTCCAGAAGAGCCTAGAACCCTAGAAACATAAGGGGCTGTAACTAACGGAACAAGCACTCCCATCAACTGATAGAAAGTACTTAAGGTCATGTTTTTGATTAATTTCATAGATTTGCTCTTCCATATTGAACGGTTAAAGGAATAGAGCCTATCTAAAAATCTCAGTTTTAGTTAAGGCCTCGCTTTAACTACATTAAAGAGCCTAGGCTAGTATTTTACAGATATCCTAGAGCAAGAGCTCCTTTAGATTTTCCATTCCATGATTGACTTACCCCAGCCATTGGTCAGGTCTTCTTCAAAGAAGTGCTTAATGTCTTCGATAGAACGAATCTCTGACTCAATACCGACGAGGTTTTCATAGCGTTTTCTAGCCTGTGGATGGTCAGCTAAAAAGCGGATGCTATCTGAAAAGTCCTGGGCACTTGAGCGACTTGTCGCTGAAAAAGAGAGGCCTTTTTCAAGCGAGAGTCTGGTGTTAAATTCGATGGGTTCTTCAGAAACCCCCATCAAGGCCACTGAACCCATCGGCTCAATGAGCTCAATGATTTGCTCGAGGGCGTACTGGCTACCAATACCACCGACAGCTTCAATGGCATGAGAAACGCTCAAGCCTTCAGGGATATCATCAATCGTATAGGTCTCATCGACAAAGCTAAAGAAATTCAACTTTTCGGTATGCTTACCAAAGACGATGATCTTTGACGCTGGATAAAGCGACTTGGCCATATTGGCTGTGATATAGCTGAGATTGCCGTCTCCCCAGATACCGATGCTCTCAGGATTTTCATTCATGAGGCGGGACAATCGCTTGATGGCATGCATGGCCACAGAAATCATCTCTGTATAGGCCGCGACGTTGCTAGGCACCTCATCTAAAATCTTGACCAGGCGGTCAGGCGTCGTGACGACGTATTCTTGCATCAGGCCGTCAAATCCAGAAGAACGAAAGCTTGAGCTTGGGAGATAGTTCTCTGCAATCTCAGTATTTTCTTCTGTTGGCGTATTGGGCACAATCGCAACCCGACTGCCAACGGGGAAGGTCCCCGTATTATCACGCACGACCTCTCCCACACCCTCATGAATCAAGGCCATCGGGAGCTTCTTGCGAAGGACTTTCGCATCTCGTGAACCTGTATAATAACGCTGGTCAGCATGGCAGATGGAAAGAAAGGTAGGTCTTACAATCACTGAGTTTTCAGTGAGGCTTTCATCAAAGGAAACTGCTTCAATCTGTCTCGGAGCAGTCAGACGGTAGACGGTATTAAGCATTAGTGTATGTTCTCCAGAATCGCATTGGCAATCGTCAAATCATAAGGGGTCGTAATCTTGATATTGAAGACTTCAGAATCCACCATCTTGACTTTTTTGCCATCGAGCAACATGATTTTTGCAGAGTCAGAAAGCTCTTGACGTTTTTCGATACTGAGCTTCGACAGGCTTTCTTTGAGGGAGTTGATTCTAAAGCTTTGTGGCGTATGGCCTTGATACATGAGGTCACGGACAGGAATATTGCTGACTTCGCCGTCTTTTCCTTCAACGATGGTGTCGAAGGCAGCAATGACGGTGTCTGCTGCATCATAGTCTTCCAGAGCCTTGATATTGTCTTCGATGATACGGCGGGTAATAAATGGCCGGACTGCATCATGGGTAATCAAGAGGTCTTCATCAGTGAGGGCCTTATTTTGCTCGATGTACTTCAGGGCGTTGTCCAACGTGTCATTACGTTCAGCTCCGCCTGAAATCACGCGGAGCCTCTCATCAGTGACGGCATGCTTTTTCAAGATGTCTTCGGTATAAGAAATCCAATCTTCTGGCACAGAAACCAGAATAAGTTCAAACTCCGTGTGGAGAATGAACTTTTCAATCGTGTGAACGATGATTGGCTTTGAGCCAAGCATCAAGAACTGCTTAGGTAGAGGGACATTACCCATACGTTTGCCGATACCGCCTGCCATGATTTGTGCGTAGATCATTTTTCTTTTCCCTCTTTCCAGTACCATTTATAAAAGTCGTGGCTTTCTCTATCTTCCATTGGAGGCAACTTCATATAATCACCGTATAAGTCTCCAAGATATTTCTTATGATCTTCAATTTTTCTAACCGTCAATTGCTCAAAGCTAATATCTTCATAGAAATCAAAAATCTTTTTCGGAAAATGTTCATTTTTATATCTTGAGCGAATAAATCCCATAGAATTCGTCTCTTTTTTTTCATATTTTCTTGAATATTGAGTTGATTTTGAAACTAGGCTTTCGTACTTATTTTTCACAAAAAGATGAAGAAATTTCAGAAAGATATTTTTAAGAAACTTTCCTTTTTCCCACGGTCTTTTGATTACTGCCACTAGAAGTATATCTATATATTTAGATCTCATCCTAAATTTATTTGACTTTTTCTTTTCATCTGGCAAAGCATCATACGGAAACACATCAATATATACGCCAGATGCAGTATTCACATAATCTAGGTCACTTTCAAAATATGTTCTATTATCAAATATCTTTGCATAAGGTTGGAAGGCATTTTTATGTCGAAAATCCATCACGTCTAAGTTAGCTGGGAGCACGTCATCATTATACAAAAGCTCAAAAAGCTTTTCATAGTTATCTCTTGTAAGCATAATATCAATGTCATCATCCCAAGGAATGAATCCTTTGTGCCTAATCGCTCCTAAAAGAGAGCCACCAATTAAAGAATATTCTATGTTATAATGACGACATATTTCGTCTACATTTTTCAAAATATTTAATTGAATTTTATGAATTTCGGCTAGGCCAATTTCTTGATGCTTTTTTTCCATTCTAGAATTTCCAATCTAATAACGCAGAATAAGTTGTTTCAACCCCATCAAGCTCTTTGTCTAATTTCAGCTTATAAGTGAGCTTAAAGAAGAGACTATTTCCATTAATTATTTCATCCAGTTTACTTCTATCATACGGTTTTTCTAACATCTCCATCACTGAAAAAACATTCTCATTGTTTACTGGCAAACGGTCAAGTTCTTCTCTTACTGATTTAATGATATATTCATCTAGATTATCTTTCGATACTATAACTACTGTCCTACCATTACTGTTGTGTTTAATGCTTTCAAGACACTTCTTCACTATAGGTGGAGCACTATCTATGCCTTGCCACCAAAAAAACCATATTATTTGATTCCCTTGGCTTTCTTCTTTTTCAAAGTCTTCATTGTATCTTGAAATTGTCAAATTAAACTTTGAAAAAAGCTTCGCTATAATTTGTTTATCTTTTTTTCGGACTAATTTTTTTCCTAACTCTCGAAATCCCAACATTGTTAGGCTTAAAGAAAGCAAATCTAAAAACGGTATTATCAATCCAAACTCTCTAATTGATTTAATCCTATCTATTAGATAGTTTAAATAAAAATTTAAATTCTTCACTTTAAGTGCTTTCTAGGTTAAGTTAATATTTTTTTTGCTAATCCTCGTAAAAGATCACTACTATATATTAGGCCAACCAACTTAGAATATGTTTTATAAATTATCTTGGAGCTATAAACTGCTGCCCTAATGCCAGATATCTTGTTTGAAAAAAGTTTATTCTGCTGATAAAGCTCATCAAAAAGTTTCGCCGATATTCCGGATTTATCCTTCAAACAATTCATCGACACAAAATCATTCTCGTTTAGACAAAGTCGGTAAACATAAGTCAATAGCTCTGGCTCTCTTTCTTTCGCAAAAGCTATTTGCATTTGATTCTTATTGAAAACAGCGAAATTTTTCTCGGAAATCTTTGACTGAGTTAAGCTCCCTGCGTTAACACGGTAATACCAGTCCAACTTATCTACCAAGACTACTTTTTTAGCCTTATCCAATATGGGTAAAATCACAGCAGTATCTTCGTGAATTTGAAAATTAGGAAAGCGGATTTCATCAAAGATATCTCTTGAGTAAAGTTTCCCCCAGGGACTAAAGGAAGGGTATCCACTAGCTTGAATCAACTTGAGCTTTGCGAGCAGTTCCCCTGCCTCTTCCAAGTTTGGTCCAAAAGAGTTCCTCTTTTCAAACAAGTCACGTTCTGTCGTATACTTCGACATAGAAAAGCAAGACTGCTTATCTTTGATTGGCTCGTAAAGACCTGCCAAGGTGTCCGTGCGTATCAGGTCATCCGCATCCACGAAGAGGATGTAATCACCTCTTGCAATGTCAAGCCCTGCATTTCTTGCTAGACCTGCTGAGCCCCCTTCAATGCGTTGACTCCTAACACGACTATCTTTTTCTTGCCAGGCTTGAATCAGCTCTGGTGAACGATCACTAGAGTTGTCATCAATCAAAACAAGCTCAAAATTTTGATAGGTTTGGTCTAATATGCTTTGTACCGTCTCATTGAGAAAGGCTTCCGCATTATAAACCGGGACAATGATACTGATGAGTTGTGTTTGAGACATCATGCCCCTCCTAGCTTTTATTTTTTCATCCGTTTGACCGTGTTTAGTAGCCCCCGCTCAACACCCCGCCAAAGCTGATTATTCTGCATCATATTCCGGAACTTCACAGCTGGTGCAATGCTCCGCCCACCGGTCTTAATCAGCCGTTTGCTCAAGGCCAAAATATCCGCCTCTTGCTCGACCTGCTCAGCCTTGAGCCAGGCCGTAAACTCAGCTGTCTCAGCCTTCCGCTCTTCTTTTTGTGGGATTGACAGGTTGATGACATATTGAGCCAAAATCAGCTCTGAAAAACGCTGGAGGAGGACTTTTTTTACGCTAGCATGTGTGTTAGCAGGCAACTTCTTGATAAAGTCCCACTGGTGCTGGAGCATGGTATAGTGCATCTGGCGATTCTTGACCATGTTGCCGACGGCCATGCTTTGTGTGCCTGAGTTGACCCGGTAGACATAGACGGGGAAGTCCAGGTAGACCTGGCTCTCAACAAAGGGCAGGGGGTAGGTGATATACTCCACATCGACATAAAACATTTTTTCATCGATGCGGATGTTATGCTCTTTGAGAATCGCTGTCCGGTAGGTCACCGTGTGCATCGGTGGAATCTTGATGTTTTCGACAATCTGAGGGTAGACCTTGATTTGGCCTGTTGGGACGTTGAGGGCCATCATCAGGGTTTCTTCACGGGTCTGCTCATCGTGCTCGAAGTAGGGGTTGTTGATCAGGTCGACGTCGTTATTCCGAAGGAAGTTAACCAGACGTACCAGGTTGTCGGTCTTGACCCAGTCATCGCCGTCAACGACCTTGAAGTATTTCCCGGTCGCTTCTTGAATTCCCCGATTGATGGTCGAGCCGTGGCCACCATTTTCCTTGTCAATCACACGAATACTGTTCGGGTATTTTTCAGCCCAGCGGCTGGCCACAGCGACCGTATCGTCTTTTGAGCCGTCGCTCACAATCAGGAGCTCGACCTCGTCGATGATGGCTTCGTCGATGAGATATGGGAGACATTCATCGATGTAGGCGGCTGTATTATAGCTTGGGATGGTAATGGTTAAGAGTTTATTGGCCATCTTGGGGATCTGACTCCTTAACTTTTTTCTTTAAGATAGATACTTCTTGCACGAGTTTTCTGATTTGCTTATCTGCTGAGATCAGAGAAATCTGGAAACGCAGGCAGATGATAAGCAAGAGGCCGACCAGGATAAAGAGGGAGAGACTCGTCAGCGTCTTGATGCCCAAAAAATGGGCCACTTGTCCGCCAAGCTCTGGCAAAAAGCTTCCTAGTAAAATCACCAGGGCTAAAACCAGCCACTTGAGCATGTGTCGCACCTCTGCCCGGTCTTTTCTGACCAGACTGACGGTATAGACAAAGAAAAGTATGGCGAGGATAATGGCTAAAATTCTCAGTTGAATAGGCATCTTATTCTCCCCCTTTCAGTACAGATGTAGCTAGGATGGACAGAGAGACCGAAATCATATAGCTGATCCCCTTCCAGAAGTTGATACTGGACTGGCCGGTCTCACGTTCAAACATTTTCACGCCCACTTCTTTCACGACAAAATTTCGTGAAAAGAGATGCATGTAGCTTTCTGGCTCTGGATATTGGCTAGGATAGCGGTTGATAAATTGCTCGATGACCTTGCGGTTTCCCGCCCTATAGCCACTGGTCACGTCTTTAATCGTCACTTTTGAGGTCAGCTTGATCAGCCAGGACAAAATCGTGATGCCGGCCTGCCGGGCCCCTGTCGACTTAAACTCTGAGGTCGAATTTTCAACAAAACGTGAGCCGACCACAAAGTCAGCCTCGCCTTTAAGAATAGGCTCGACCAGCTTTGGCAGGCTCTCAATGTCGTGCTGGCCATCGCCATCAAACTGGATGGCGATGTCATAATCATGATCGGCCGCATAGATATAGCCGGCCTGGACGGCACCGCCGATACCCAGGTTTTGAATGAGCTCGACGTGGTTGATGTTGTGCTCACGCAGGACTGCTTCTTCATTATCTGTTGAGCCATCATTGATGACGACATAATCAAAAGCATAGGGGCTCTCTAGCCGATATGTTTCTACGCTATTGATGGTTTCTAGGATTCCTTCAGCTTCGTTATAAGCGGGAATAATCAGTAATATTTTTGACGTCATGGATTCTTTTCTATGTTGTTTGCTTAGTGACCGTCACAAGCAAGGTCTATCTACTTATTTTATCATATTTATGACATTTTCGGGAGTTGCCCTTGCAAATCCTTTAGACCAGGCCTTTTAGCCATTGAACAAAGTCAAGGAAGAAGCTGGCTCCAAAGCTTGGGGCATAGTTTACAAGAAGGCTTAGGATCAGGAAGTAAATCAGGTTGAAAGACATCAGCCCGATAAAGGCCTTCTTAACATATTGCTCTGAAATTTCAAAGCGAACATACTTTTTCAGCTTGATGAAGAAGGGCGTCAGGAGAATCAAGAAGGGCGTATAATAACGGCCTTGATTTCCGAGAGAGACGAGATATTCCTTGAAGCCCAGATTATTAATCATCCAGCTGATCATATAGACGGCCGTCATCAGAATGACCCCGATATAAATCAAGAAGCCTGACAGGGCAATCCGCCGGTCGAGACGGACCTCTTTTTCATTGAGCATCAGGGCAAAGAGGAAGGCAAAGTCAATAATAACAAGCCACTCTGGCAGGCGATAGGTTAGGCTGGCAAAGTTTCCGATGATTCCTGAGGTCAAGTCTGAGTCCAGACCCTTGTAGAGGTCAGGCCTGAAGAAGGTGTTAAAGAGGGCTTGAAGGCCTCTGACCAGACCGCCGTATTGCCTCAGCTCAAAGCTGACAGCAGCAAGGGCAAAGATAAGGATGAGGAGGCCTGAGAGCCATTTATGACGATACCAGAAGGCCCAAAACTTATCCAAGAAGCTTTTGAACCTTCCTGCGCCAAAGGAGTCGCTCGGGATGGTCAAAAAGTAGAGGAATAAGAGCAAAACAGCCGACTTGGGAATCAAGAGGGCAACCAAGAGGCCCAGGCCATAAAAGAGATGCCTGAGCTTCAGCTTTTCTCGCTTGACCCAAAGGTTTGTAAAGGCTGAAAAGACCAGAAAGACGACTGCAAAATAGCTCACATCATAAGAAAGCGACGCGGCCTGGGCAATGCTTGCAGGAAGCAGGGCGACTGCCGCCATGACCCACTGGCCAAGCTTGGCCTTTTTAATGGCAAAATAGATGATGCCAATGTAGACGGCCAGATTAAAGAGGCGACCAAGGACATACATGAGCCCGATGCTCGGATGAATGAAGCTGGCAAGTAAGATGCCCAGAGCCTGAGGCAACCATTTGATGCTACTAAAAGAAAGATGAAGACTCAAGCGGCCTGCTTCAGGCACTGTCGTCACAAAATAATCCTTAATGAAGGTCCCGCGACGATAAGGGGTCTGATAGGCTTCAGAAATCGGTGTCGTAAGCCCTGAGCCCTTATGGAGAAAGGGGTCGTAGTCGCTGACCAAGATGTTGTTTTGATTCAGTGCCTTAAACATCCCGTCCGCATCTCTATGAAAGATGCTATAGGCATTTCTAAAATGAATGGCCTCGTCAGGTGCAGAAAAGATGGGTTGAATAAAGACCGTCAAAAGGCCAAAGACAATGGCCATCATCAGGAATAGCTTTTCAATGCGAAGCTTTTTTTTACGGGTTTGAGTCATGATGTCCTTTCTTGGAAGAAGTTAGAGGCGTTTATGCTTTTCCTATAAGCTTCTTAATACGATATTTGATGAAGCGGACCGTCCGCTTGACAAAGAGTTTTGTGAGGACTCTGAGCGGGACGTCGTTGGCATTTTGTGGGCTGATGCTCCATCGTAAATTAAAGGTCTTTTGGTCGACGAAGGGCGTCATCTCGACCGGGTTCTTACTGATGGCAAAGTCCATGTCCTTACCCCAGGCCATGTAGACCAGGATTCGCTCGATGGCGTGGAGCATGGTGTTTTGAGGGAGTGGCTCTGGCGGAATCTCTGAAGGCTTGATTTCTACGGCAAAGAGGGGCTCGATGACCTCTGTCTTCGCCCAGAAGAACGTCCCGTAGCTCATGGTATAGGTCGAAAAGTCATGGAAGTTGACCTTACGGATGTCGCCCAGGCCCATCCGCTCCCAGAGGTTATTCAGATAAGGGGCAATCTTCTTATTTTCATTGTCTGGGTCAACAATCTTATTCAGCCGGAAGAAGCTTGGCATGTCAGCAATGACAATGCCGAGGTCAGGCCGGGCCTCAAAATTCCGCATGATATTATCTGCAGGCTTGAGAAGCATGTCCATGAGCTCAGTCCGCCAGGATTCGCCGGCAAAGAAGGCCGCTTCAAGCGAACGCTTAGTATGGAAGTGTCCGACAATGTCGTATTGTCTCAGCTGGTCTCGCAAGGCCAAGAAAGGCATGACATCCCGGCCAAAGTTTTCCGTCCGGATGACCTCGGCCTTGACAGCCCGCTCTTCCAGCTCTTTTTTGATCATCGCTTCTTTTTCATCCGTATTGGTCGTCAAGAAGAGGTCATAGGCAAAGCTAAATTCCCCGAAGGCTTCAAGGAAGTCAGCCAAAAGCTCTGGATAAAAGACATGGAGATGGACGGCGATTTTTTTATTGATGGCTGTCGTGTCCTGGACTTCTGGCAGGTATTTCCGGGTCAGGAGGTAAGGCTCGTCTGGGAAGGTAATCTTGGCCATGTGCTTGACAATCAGGTCAACAGGATAGTCGCTGTGCTCGTCAACGTAGTCCAGCATATAGCGGGCAACAGAGCGGTTTTCCAATGCCTGAAAGGCCTTGACCTTGATAAAGGGAACCTTTCTCTGCAAAATCACATCTGGAGCATAATATGAAAAGTCTGGATGCAGGATGTTTGAATCGTCCAGCTCTCTGGTGTCAAGAATGGTCTGGTAGCTAAAGCCGGCGTCCATAAAGACAGAAGTCGAGCGGATTTCATAGTGGTCAATGACCTCTTGGACATCACTAAAGTCTTCCACGCCCTGCCAAAAGTCTTTGAAGACCTGGCTTTGAAGCATTTTTTGACTGAAGACCTTATAGTAAGACTGGATGTGCTCAGCAAAGGAGTGGCCTTTAGACTCCTGATAGGCCCGGTGATTGGTAATCCCCCAAAAGTCGACTCCTTCGGCTTCATAGCCTTCATAGATAGGGGCCATGTCATAGAGAGGACCAAAGCAGGTGTCATTCATCAAAGTGACATTGTCATAAGCTTCGAGTACATCAAAGCCGACAAAGACCATCCCGTCTCGCCAGGCAGCAAAGTCAAAGCCGGTGTTTTTTCTTTGGATAAAGTCATCGATTAGGCCTTGCTTTTCGAGCCTTTCTTGGTCTGTCGCTTCAAACGGACTGTTTGAAATGAAGACCACCCGCTCAAAGAGGCCTCGCATCTGCTGGAGCTGATAGACCACATGGTCGCTCAGCTGATTAAATTTATTAAAATGAACGTAGAGCAGTAAGCGTTTCATGATTTTCCTTTTCTAAATTGTCTCAATTTTTCCATGAGGCGGTAGCTTCTTGAGGCCTTAATCAGGCCTAATTCTTCTTCGAGCTCTGATTTTTGCTCTCTGAGTTGGCTCACATCAGCCCTCAAGTCCAGAATCTTTTGACCTTCTTCAGCCAGCTGGCCTTTTAAGACGGCGACTTCTGCTTGAAAGTCACTGATTGCCTGGTTGTGGGTCGCTTCAATCTCACGGAGCATGAGGCGTTCGGCCTCTGCCTTGTCGTAAGATAGAGCAAGCTCACTGAGATTTTTTTGAAGGCCGCGAATGACATCGCCGGGAGCTTTGTTGACGTGTTTGCCTAAGACATAGCAATAGCTCTCATAATAACGGCCCCAATTTCCCCGCTCTGTCATCGAACTGTTAAGCAGGCGATAGTTCAACTTGGTATTCTCTGCAAAGACTGGTCTAGCCCCATTATTCAAAATCAATCGGAGCCAGAAATCATAGTCTTCCAGCGGTTTATTATTGAGCTGGAGGTCAAACGTCTCATCGCCAATAGCAGATTTTCTGACCAGGGCTGAGGCATCAATCAAATTGCCCTCAAACTCTTTTTCTAGGCTAAAGTCCATGTCCTCACGCAGGACATTTTTTTGCCCTTCAAAGTCCCAGAGTTGGCAGTAGGCGATGTCAAAGGGCTGATTGTCCAGGTAGCCAAGGAGTTTTTCGACATGGTCTTTGGATAGGAAATTATCACTGTCGACATAGAGGAGATAGTCTCCTGTCGCCCGCTCTAGGCCTTGATTTCGCATGTAGGCCAAGCCTTGATTGCTTGCCGAAGAGAACTGAGTCTGCTCAAAGGGACTGTCTGCCAAGACCTTCTCAATAACGGTCTTTGAGGCATCGGTCGAGCCATCATCAAAGACGATGAGCTCAATCTCCTGGTAGCTTTGCTCGAAAATCGAGCGGAGGCATTGTTCGATGTAGGCTTCGTGATTGTAGCAAGCGACTACAATCGATATTTTTGGACGAGCCATAGAATTTCCTTATCTAAAAATATAATGTGAGATACCTGAGCGGAACTCATCGGCCGGCAGTTGTAGCCAGTAAAACTTGAGCACAATTAGGCCAAGGCAGACGATAAGACTGACAACTGACACGGCGTAGGCCAGCAGTTGCAGTTTTGCATGAGCGCCTTCTCCTTCAATCCCTTTGGGCTGAAGACCGAGCCAGCCGCCAAATCGAGCGAGGACCGGTGCCAGCAAGAGCAGGTAGGGGGTAAAATAACGTCCCTGAGGGCCTGTGATGACATTGCCCACAAAGTGTGAATTGCCCGCATACTGGAACATGATGCCAAAAAAGTTGAGGACAACGAGACCGAGCCCTGTCCAGGCAAACGCCTTGGGCAGGCCCTCTTTTTTTTCTGTCAAAAAGACAAGGGCCAAGGCCAGATACTGGATTGGAAAGAGCCAGGCTGGTAGGCCGACCGTGTTGGTTCCTGAGATGACTTCTGTTGTCAAGACCGTATAATACGGCTCGAGCAGGCTAAAGGTCAGCTGCTTGCCCTCCAGCTTGATCTGGCTAAGGCCAATCTTGAAGAAGGCAACAATAAGGCCGATAAAAATCAGAAGGACAGGCCCATAAATCATCCATTGCTTCAGCCGTCTTGACTTGAGTCGCCTGTAGATATAGGCATAAACTAGCAACATCAAGGGAATAAAGAGCAGTTTGGAGTTAGTCTTTGAAAAGTAAAGACCGATAAAGATGATGGCGGTCAGAGGGACATAGAGCCACTTGTCAATTTTTGCCTTGCCATAAAAGGCCATTGAAAGATTGACCAAGAGAGCCGATGCAGCCGCAAAAATGAGATAGTTAAAATTATCATAAGACAGGCTGGTCGCCAGCTGAATCACGGTCGGTGTCAGCGAGACAAAGACGAAAATCCGCTTGTAGGCCTTGACCTTCTTGATGATAAAATAAAGGCCCAGCAAGAAGACGATCGAATTGAGGAGGCGGGCCGTCACAATCATCACACCCACAGAAGGGTAGATGGCGTGGCCTAGCTTAACCCCAATCGCTGGCACCAGGTGCATGAGGGTATATGAAAAACCTGCATTGATGACCCGCTTGTCAATCACCTGGTCCCGTGGAATCACGGGCAACTTTTGGACAAAAAGGCTTGAAAAATAAGTATGATTGCGTTTGAGTCCTGTCACTGTGTCAAAGGGCGTTGGCTCAGACATATAGTCTTCTGTCGGCATACCGACACTTGCACGATCAACGACGGTATGCGAGATATAGGTCGCACTGTCAAAATGATAGCTGGCGTCAGGTTCAATAAATAAGGGCTGAAAAAGACTAAAAGCCAGACAGAAAATAGCCCCTATCAAAAGGAAGATATTTTCCGGCTTGCTCCATCTTTTCGTCAGTTGTGTTCTCATGCCTGCATTTCCCAAATGCCGTTTCTTTGGATGAGCCCGGTTGCTGAATCTTTTGCACTCAGGTCATCTTCGGCAATGTCTTTGCGACTCACGATGATTTTCTTTTCGTCGTTGGCATAGGCAATCATCTGGTCTTTATCATTTCGGACAGAAACTTGAAGCTTGAGCTTTAAGTTATTGATGCTGTCCAGCTTACAGCTATATACCGCTGTTTTTTGGCCTTCGCCAGTCGTCATATGGTCCATTGAGTTATCATTGTAGATCCAGATGTTGCGGTCAACATCGGTCAATGAGAAGGCAATGTAGGTCTTGATGTCTTTTGTCAGCTTGTAAGACACTTCAAACTTGACCTCATCAAGAGGTGTCAGGCTCTCTTTAGAGAGGAGTTTGACCTCAAGGTCTTCGATAAAGTCACTGTCTGCGGCAACTTCAGGGCCTTTGGCTTCCTCTTCTTCTTGAGCTTGGACGCCTAGACGCTTCAAATTATCCAAACTATACTGATTCGCCACATCATCTACATCGCCTGCGACCTTAATTAGGCCTTTTTCGATAAGAATGGCCTTGTTACAGTATTTCTTGGCTGCGTTCATGTCGTGGGTGACGAGGATGGTCGTCAGGCCGCTGGCCTTGCGTTCCAGAAAGTAGTCATTACACTTGCGTTGGAAGGCTTCGTCTCCGACGGCAAGGACCTCGTCGAGGACGAGGACGTCGCCCCGGGCCTTGATGGCCACTGAAAAGGCCAGGCGGACCTGCATGCCTGAAGAGTAGTTCTTGAGCTTTTGATTCATGAACTCTTCAAGCTCAGCAAATTCGACGATTTCGTCGTACATCTCGTCAATCTCGTCTGTCGAGAAGCCCAGCATGGCCCCGTTGAGATAGACGTTTTCCCGGCCGGTCAGCTCAGGGTTAAAGCCGACACCGAGCTCGATAAAGCTGACGAGCTTACCGTTGACGGTCACTGTGCCTGATTCTGGGGTGTAAATTTGTGAGATGATTTTAAGAAGTGTGGATTTCCCAGAGCCATTTCGGCCGACAATCCCAAAGAAATCGCCTTTTTTAACTTCAAAATCAATGTCACGCAGGACGTGTTGTTCCTTGTAGCCTTTGATGCCTCGCAGGCGGTTGACCAGTGTGGTCCGCAAGCTTGAGCTTGCCTCAGTTGGCAGTCTAAAGAACTTTCCAACATGGTCTATTTTTACTGCAATATTGTCACTCATTAGATAATCTCCGCAAATTTATTGGCGTTCTTACTGAAGACCCAGAGGCCCAGCCCAAAAATAATAAATGGGATGATATAAGGGATGATAAAGTAAGGGGCATGAACCATCTGCCAGACTGTTGGATTGGTATTGTTGCTGTAGGCAAAGATATACCGCATGTCTTGGACGATTTGAGCCATTGGATTCATCATCAAGATCTTGGCCACGGTCGCATGGGTCGCTGAGACCTGCGTGATCGGATAGATGATAGGGGTCCCGTAAAGACCGGCCTGCATGGCCACTTCCCAGATAGGGCCGAGGTCACGGAAACGCACAAAGATCGTTGACAGGATAAAGGCAATCCCTGTCGCAAAGAGCACCAGCTCAAACAAGAGGGGAATCACCCAAATCACAGTCCAGGACAGGGTCACGCCGTTCAAGATAGAAAAGACAATGACCACGAGCAGACTGATCAAGAGGTTGATCATGGCGTTTGCCGCTACTGAAAAGACGATGATCTGCTTAGAGAAGCTGATCTTCCGCAGGAGGTCACCCCGTGAGACAATCGACAGCATGCCGACATTGGTCGTTTCAGCAAAGAAATTCCAAAGGGTCAAGGCGAGCAAGAGGGCAATCGCAAAGTGGGGCACGGCTGATCCAAAACGCAGGAAGCGGACAAAGACCAGATACATGATCACAAAGAGGAAGAGGGGCTTCAAAATCGACCAGAGATAGCCAATCGCAGAGCCCTGATACCTCAACTTAAAGTCTGTTTTAATCAATTCCCGGAGCAAAATCCGGTTTCTACGGTTAAAAAAGTTCATTGTATTTCCTTATTTCATTGACTTTCAATAATGGAAAGAGGCCTTCCCATTAGTCAAAGCCAATTAGCTTTGTTTTTTTGATATAGTCGGGGCGTTGCGTTCCAGAATTTCTACAAAAATACTGTGAGACACGCAAGCAGACCTCGCGGTCTCATTGCTAACTGTCGAGCCCTTCGGTCTCGCCAGTTGTCTTTTTCACAGTGATTTTTGCAGAATTTCTTCCACTCCACTCCTAAGACTTTTTACTAGACTGTGAAAAATCAACCTTGTTTTTTATAGGCCAGCTTGGTCAGGATCAATGTCCGAAAGACCAGCGCGTGGACGAAGCGGTTCTTCTTGAGCTGCTGGCTCTTAAGCAGCTGACGTCGCCCAGCGAAGTCCTGCTCAAGAATGCCAACATAGTCTTCGATGAGCTGGCGATTTTCAGCTGAGAGCTCAGAATTGGCCAGGAGCTTTGCTCCTTGCTTCTGCGAAGAAGTAATCAGCCACCAGTACTTCTTGAGCCAGTTATTGGTCCAGTTTTTGATGCGTTTAGAAAGCGTTCTGGCCCCCAGCACATTGTCGCCGTGCTGGCGGTAGAGGACGGTAGGCTGGTCAATGTAGACCAGCTCGCCCAGAGCCGCCGCTGCGACCGCCAGATACCAGTCGTGCATGATGACGTCATCCGTGTCCGTCCAGCTGTCAGCCAGCTTTTGATTGATCATCATGGTACAGCCTGTGACCGTGTTTTCAGTCAGTTCTTGATTCAGCCGGGTGTTGGCGTGGTCGGACTGGCTCTTGATCATCGAGTTGCTCAGGACATTGAGTTCCTTATCGACAACCTTGAGGTCAGTATAATAAAGGACCGGCTTGTCATTGTCATGCAGGTCGGCCGTGGCCAGGACCAGCTCGAGCTTGTTGGGGAGCCAGACATCATCCTGGTCGCAGAAGAAATAAAAGTCTGCGTCCTCAAGCTTTAAGGCTTCAAAAAAGGAGGGGATGACACCGACATTGGCCCCTTGGACCAGGCGGATGCGAGGGTCGCTCTCGGCAAGACCTGCGACAATCTCACAGGTCCGGTCTTTTGAGCCGTCGTCTCTAACGATCAACTGCCAGTCTTGGACGGATTGGGCTTGGATGCTCTTGATTTGTTCTGCAATATATTTTTCACCGTTATAGCTAGAGAGTAAAATATTAACTTTCAAGGAAGAGCACCTCATATTCTTGGCAGATGGCATCCCAAGTGTACTTGGTCTGGACCAGCTGCCTTGCCTTTTCCTGGTAAATCTTGCGGTCATAGTCAGAGAGCCCCGGCAGGGCAGAAAGCTTGTCCGGCAGGTTTTGGATGTTAAAGTAGAGGACCGCATCTTCTGCTGTCTTCCGGTTAAAGTCACAATCCAAGACCAGGCTGACCGGCGTTGACCAGAGGGCTTCAAGCAAACCAGGATTGGTGCCTCCGACCTCATGGCCATGCAGGTAGGCCACAGCGTGTTCACGGATAAAGCGGAGCTCTTCCTGATCATAGACGGTGCCCACAAACTTAATCCGCGGGTCTGCCTTGAAGCCAGTCAAGCGGTCAAGCTCCTCATAAAAAGGATTACCCTCATAATTGGTCACAATGACCAAGTCCTGCTTGAGCTGTGAAGTCACAAAGCTTCTGACCAGCATCTCATAATTGTTTTCCGGCACAAAACGGCCAACAATCAGAAAATAGTCGCTGACCTCAAACTTATCAAGTGTAGGCGAGCTCGTCAGGCGAGAACTCATCTGCTCAGTCCCGTAGGCGATGACCCGGGTCTTGACCTCGCCGTATTCGGCGGTCAGATAGTCGGCAATCCCCTGATTATCTGAGACAATCAGGTCGGCATGCTGTACCATCTTCTTTTCGGCATACTTGAGGTAGGCCCGCACAGGCCCAGACCACTTGGTCCGTCGCCACTCGAGGCCGTCAGGATTGACGAAGACAAGGCCACCGACCTTGTGAATCTTGCGGATGTACTTCTTGATAAAACCGCCGATGGTATTGCCTAAAATATAGAAAATCGGAGCTTCGATGTTCTCTTCCTTGATGTATTTCAAGGCCTGCTTGATGGCCCGGGCATCATAGGACATGACAGAAGCAGGGCCAAGCTTGGCCGGTTTGACCACGAAGCAGTCTGCCCCCTCATAATCAAAATGTCTGCCTTTTTCAGTCTTATCATGACTCAGACAGGCGACGTGATAGCGGATGTCTTTTGATTTTTGATTCTTCACGAGGTTTTCGACAAAGGTCTCAAAGCCACCGTACTGGGCCGGAAGCCCCCGGCTACCGATGATAAAGACGTCGCGCATCTCCGTCTCCTTTCTTAGATTTTGATGATTTTATTTTTTAATCTCGCCCTTGGCAGCGTCCTTGTTTTCACGAAGGTCGCCCTTGGCCATCATTGAGGCGAGGGCATCCTGCCAGCTTGGAATTTCAAAGCCAGTCGCCTTGGTCTTAGCCAGGCTCATGGTTGAGTTAAATGGCCGTTTCGCCTTGGCTGGGAATTGACTTGAGTCGACAGGCTTGACTTCAGTGTCTGTATCCTTGAGGATTTCCTTGGCAAAGTCATACCAGGTCACGTCTTCGCCAGGAGCCGCATCATTGGTCAGGTGGTAGAAGCCGTAAGCTTGCTTGCTATCGACCAGATAGGTCATGAACTCAGCAAGCGTACGGGTCCAGGTAGGACGACCGTGTTGGTCGTTGACGACTGTCAGTGTCGGATGGGACTTAGCCAGATTTTGCATGGTGAAGACAAAGTTGGCCCCGTAATTCCCAAAGACCCAGGCCGTACGGATGATGAAGTAGTTGACACCAGAATCCTTGACGGCTTCTTCACCCAGGTGTTTGGTGCGACCGTATTCTGACTCTGGATTTTTTGGAGCATCTTCCAGCCACTCTTCGCCAATCGGCAGAGTGCCACCAAAGACGTAGTCGGTCGAGATGTAGACCAGAGTTGCTCCCACACGGGCAGCTGCTTCAGCGATGTTTTTGGTCCCGTCGACGTTGATGAGCTCGTTCAGAGCCTTGCCTTCGTCTTCGGCCTTATCAACAGCGGTATAAGCCGCACAGTGGTAGACCAGTTCTGGTTTGTTGGCGTCAAAGAAGCTGTCAACCGCAGCCTTGTCAGTGATGTCCAGCTCAGTTGCATCTGTCGCCGTATAAGTGATATTGCGTTCGTCAAGCAGACGGCGGACTTCTGTACCGAGTTGGCCGTTGCCTCCTGTGATTAAGATCATGGTGTTTGTCTTATCCTATTCTGTGATGTACTGATATTTTTTGTGGAAATTAAAGGCGGAAATGTCCTTGATTTGCTTGCTTTCATCGTCATTCCCTCCCGGTTCATTCCGATAAATCTCTACTGTTTTTCCAAAATTTGATACTTCTTTGCAAAGCTCCTAGCAGAGACGATTTTACCATTGGTCAGGTCAATCACGTCCCCCAGGTCAGCCATTTCAAGCTGGCCAAAACCAGCGACATAACCTCCGACACCACCAGCAGCTCCTGCAGAGAAGCTCCTAGACGCCGAGGGCTTGAGATAGGCCCAGCGTAAGCGCAAACGATTGCCGACCCAGGTCAGGTTGCCCGCTTCAAAGGCGGAGCGGACCCAGTCGGGTTGCTCGCCCGTCTTTGAGATTTGCCAGACCTCGACTTCTTCTCCCTTAAAAATCACCTTCATAGGATGTCCTCCTAATTGCCGTAAATACCGATGTGCTCCCGCTGATGCTCGCCAGTGACGACCAGGTCAATCATGGCTGCAGCGTAGTCTTTATATGAGACTTCAGACTCGCCCTTGCTGTTAAAACGCAAGATATTGTCTGTGATGGTCACATCGCCCGTCTCTTCTCCGTCAGGATTGAGCAGGTCGGCTGGTGAAAAGTAGGTCCAGTTGAGCTCGGACTGCTTGATGATTTCGCTGGCCTTGGCAAGCTCACGAGGTGTGGCAATCCAAGGGGCATTTTGGTCCATGGTCTCCCAGTGCTTCTTGCTGTGGCTCTCGTCAGTATAAAGCGAGCCGGCCCCCCCATGATGAGGAGACGGACATTTGAACCCGTCAAAATCTCCTTGAGATGGGCAAAGAGCTTGTGGTAGCTCTCTTCGTCGCCTTCAGCCGCCCGATAAGCGACAATGACCGCATCAAAAGCGGTCAAATCACTGGCAGTGAGCTTGAAGACGTCTTTTTCGAGTGCCGGCACGTCCTGCTTTAATTTCTTAGCATCGCGGACGATGGCTGTGACATCAAGGCCTCTTTCGACAGCCTTGTCGAGCATGAGACCGCCGGCATGGCCGGTGGCTCCGATGACGGCGAGTTTTGTCATAAGGCGCTCCTTTACATGTTGGATCGATAGTTAGTTATTTGTTGTGTTCATCTTTCAGACTTCTTCGTCTTACTCAGCATAAATGCTGCAATCATCAACCCTGAGGCAACGAGCAGCAATAGGCCGCTGATGGCAGCTAAGCCAGAAAGCATCTCATAACAAGCCCAAAGGGCGTTAAAGATGCCGAGCAGTAGGGCAATTACCGGCCAGACCCCTCCCTTCTTAAAAAAGACAAAGGAGAGCCAGACGAGGAGAAATTGAAGGGCAGCCAGGAATAAAACTAAGCCTGCATTGCTACCACCCACCAATACTACGGGCCCGCCATTGATCAGCGTGCCGTTGGCTCCCCAGCTTCCAGCAGGACCAAGGCTTGCGAGCATCAAGGCCTTATAATTTTGATTGGACGTGGCCAAAAAATATAAGATAGCGGCCGCCAGCATGACGCCTCGGCCCGATGAGAACATTTGCCGATTGCTACGGCTTGCTGGATTATCTGCTAGACTGACCGGCAGGTCGTCATAAAAAGCTTGGAGCGAGAGGGGCAGGAGCTTGTGCTCAGCTTTCGTCTCAAGAAAAGCTTGAATCTTTTCAAGAATATAAGTGACGTTTGCCCCCTTTTTCTAGGGCCTCTTTACTTTTCAAAAGATAGTCACGTTCTTCAGAAGAGACTGCCTCGTCTAAGATAAGATTATAAAGCCTGACTAAAACTTCTTCTCGCTCCATCTTCCCTCCTCCTTTTAGAGGACTTTTTGAGTCTCAGCGTATTTCGCCTCAACCGCTTCCTTCTCAGCCTTCCACCAGTCTTCGTTTTCACGGTACCAGTCGATGGTTGCCTTCAGACCTGACTCGAAGTCAGTGTGCTTAGGTTCCCAGCCGAGTTCTGTACGAAGCTTCGTATTGTCAATCGCATAGCGGAGGTCATGGCCTGCACGGTCAGTGACACGGTCGTAGGCGTCAGACGCTTGACCCATTTCAGTCAGGATTTGCTCCAAGACTTCCTTGTTGTTCTTTTCGCCGTCAGCGCCAATCAGGTAAGTCTCGCCCAGTTTACCCTTAGTGAGAATCGTCCAAACCCCTGAAGAATGGTCTTCTGTATGGATCCAGTCACGGACATTTTTACCATCTCCATAAAGTTTTGGCTTGATGCCTGAGAGGATATTTGTGATTTGACGGGGAATAAATTTCTCGATGTGTTGGTAAGGACCGTAGTTGTTTGAGCAGTTAGAGATAGTTGCCTTGAGGCCAAAGCTGCGCACCCAAGCACGGACAATCAAGTCAGAGGCAGCTTTTGTTGAGCTGTAAGGGCTTGATGGATTGTAAGGAGTCTTGTCTGTAAACTTCTCGCCTTCGCCTTCGCCGTGACCTGGCAGGTCTTCTCGATAAGGCAGGTCACCGTAAACCTCATCGGTTGACACATGGTGGAAACGCAGGTCATACTTACGGGCCGCCTGGATCAGTGTATAAGTCCCGATGAAGTTAGTTTGGATAAACTCGTCTTGTGACTTGAGCGAGTTATCATTGTGTGACTCAGCAGCATAGTGGACGATAGCATCTGCCTTAGCAGCCACTTGGTCAACGATATCAGCGTCAGCAATGTCGCCAACGACGAGCTCTACCCGGTCGCCAAGGATTGAAGCAATGTTCGCCTTATTACCAGCGTAAGTGAGCTTGTCCAAGACCGTGATATGCACGTCTGGGAAGTTGTTGTAAACGTAGTGGACGAAGTTTGAACCGATGAAGCCTGCGCCTCCGGTCACAACGATATTTTTATATGGTGATTCAGTCATTGATAGCTTTCCTTTTTGATATTAACCTAAGAGGTCTTTTGTTAACGGCTTAACGTCTTTAAGCATGGGGTGATTCTTGTCCGCTTCAGAGACTTCAGCCTCGGCCAAATTCTCCCATTTCACACCGACCGCTGGGTCAGCGTAGTTGACAAAGGCGTATTTTGGCTTGAGTTCGAGGGCCCAGTAGTCATTGACCAGGTAGCTGTAAGACACCGTGTCAGAGAGGACCTGGAAGCCATTGGCTACGCCACGAGGGACAAAGATGCCCTTGCTGGCGTCGATGACCGTCTGGTAGGTCTGGCCAAAGCTCTCTCCTTCGCGCAGGTCAACCCAGGCACCGAGGACCTTTCCGCCGTCAGCAACAGAGATGTACTTGTCCCAAGGCTCAGCGTGAAGGCCGCGCAGGACGTTCTTGCGGGAAAAGCTGACATTGTTTTGCAGCTTGCCTTCAGCAAAGAAGCTCTCAGGAAAGCCCAGTGGCAACATCTTTTCTTTTTGGAAATTTTCCTTAAACCAGCCCCGGTTGTCGCCGTGGACAGGGATGTCAAACTCCAGCATGCCTGGAATCTGCTCGATTTTGCGAGCAGCCAGTGTTTTTTCAAAAAATTCTTCAGTCATATTTACTTTATTTCCTGTTAATGCTTATTTGTCGCCGACCAAACGGAGCAGATACTGGCCGTATTCATTTTTCTTAAGCGGTTGAGCAAGCTTGCGGACATCGTCAGCTGAGATGTAACCCACCCGCCAAGCGATTTCTTCAAGATTGGCCACTTGGACATTTTGCATGCGTTGGACAGTCTCGATGTATTGAGCGGCTTCCAGCAAGCTTTCATGTGTCCCGGTGTCAAGCCAGGCGAAGCCACGGCCCATGAGTTCGACTGAAAGGTCGCCGCGTTCAAGATAAGCCTTGTTCACATCTGTGATTTCAAGTTCACCACGAGGAGATGGCTTGATGTTTTTAGCGATTTCTACCACGTCATTGTCATAGAAGTAAAGACCAGTGACGGCATAGTTAGACTTAGGCACTTCAGGCTTTTCTTCGATAGAGACAGCGTTCATGTCTTTGTCAAACTCAACGACACCAAAACGTTCTGGGTCTGGGACCTGATAGCCAAAGACTGTCGCACCTTTTTCTTTAGACGCCGCCTTTTGGAGCATTTTAGACATGCCTGGACCGTGGAAGATATTGTCACCGAGAATCAAGGCAACAGAGTCATCTCCGATAAAGTCCGCCCCGATGATAAAGGCTTGGGCGAGGCCGTCTGGGCTAGGCTGTACGGCATATTCCAGATTGATACCAAACTCAGAACCGTCCTGGAGGAGGTCCTTAAATCTTGGAGTATCTTCTGGTGTAGAGATAATCAAGATGTCTTTGATGCCAGCCAGCATCAAGGTTGACAATGGATAGTAAATCATTGGTTTGTCGTAGATAGGCATCAGTTGTTTTGATGCCGCCCGAGTCAATGGGTAAAGACGTGTGCCGGATCCACCAGCTAAAATAATCCCTTTCATG
Organism: Lactococcus termiticola; assembly: GCF_003116835.1. Taxonomy (GTDB): domain Bacteria; phylum Bacillota; class Bacilli; order Lactobacillales; family Streptococcaceae; genus Lactococcus; species Lactococcus termiticola. Next base: position 173,977 of record NZ_BFFO01000003.1, read on the forward strand.
AGCCACCTCATATTCATAGTTATTCAGGCTAATTATACCACAAATGCCATCTGCTGTCACAAATGCCATCAAAAACAGCTCGCAAAGCACCGCCCTTAAAGGCTTTCAAGCAATGAAAAAACACCTTCAAAATGAAGATGTCTCATTATTGCTTATTTCTAACCGTAGAAGTCGGAGCCATGGCAGAACGGATGTCATAGCGTTTCTTCAGCCACCACTTGAGGACCAAAAGAAGGACACCGACCAAGGCCATCAGCCAAGGGTTAAAGCTTGGATTGACAGAAGCTGGCAAAAGGCTAGCCCCAAGGGTCAGACCAAACCAGGCCGCTGTCGCAAGGAGGACCAGGCCGACACCCTTCCAAGACCACTTGTTTCCAGAGCCCGCTTTACTATAGAAGAAACGGTAGACCAGATACATAACCAGCCCCGCCATCGCTGCCATGACGACCGCCATGGTCAAGCCGTAAACACGGGCTCTTGGTGTAAACATCGTCATGACACCGTTCAGGAGCATGATGAAGCCGAGAAAGAGCAGGCTAGAGTCCAACCACATGAGCCAAGGGGTCTCGTTACTACCGACACGGCTACCTGCCGCAGGCTTGGCTTTTTTCTTGTCCGCTGTCAGGCTGGCCACAAATTCGGTCGGTGTGCCCAGGATTTTTTTAGCGAGCAGGCCGTTGCCTTGGCCTTCGATGATTTTTGGCAGGGCTTCAGAGAGAATCGTCTTGATTTCCTCGTCGCTTTTTCCAGCCAGGACCAGTTGCTTGGTCACGCTGTGGATGTATTCCTTGTTTTTTCCGGTTAATAGGTCGATTGATAGATTTTCCATAAGCCCTATTTTATCAAAAAATAGACTTTTTTTCATCTTCTTAAAAAAATATCTTGATTTTTTTCCCTGACTTTGTTATACTATTCCAGTATGTGATCTTTGATGAAGAGCATAGAATATGTATAGGAGGATAAGCACATGTCAAAAGTATGTTATTTTACTGGTCGCAAGACTGTTTCAAGTAATAACCGCTCACACGCGATGAACCAAACAAAACGCGTGGTAAAACCAAACCTTCAAAAAGTTAAAATCGTTGAAAACGGTAAAGTGAAAGAAGTTTGGGCATCTGCAAAAGCATTGAAGAAATTGCCTGCAGGCGTTGAACGTGTTTAATTAATAAATTGAAGCACCTTAGGGTGCTCTTTTTATTTTTCTCTGGGGCATTTGGTTCGCTGCGTTTCAGAAATCCAGCAAAAACATTGTGGGGCCCGCAAGCAGACTGCTTCGCAGTCTCATTGCTAAAACTGGAGCCCTACGATCTCCATTTTTGCCTTATTCCACTATGTTTTGCTGGATTTCTTACACTCCGCTTGTGCTATTTCTGACCTGAAAATCGGAATGCAAGGAAATCTAGGCACTAGTGGAGCTTCAGGGCAGTTGGGATCAAGCATGAAATTTGGCAGATTCGGAGACCCGAAGGGGCTCAAAATCTAGGAATGGAAGCCGAAGGCTTCGCTTCCGGCCTCACGCTTGCATCCCAACTGCCCTGAAGCGGAACGCCCCTATAAGCTCCCCTACTATATAATTTCTTAAAAATATGGTAAAATAAAGTGATTATTAAATCTAATATGGAGGAAAATGCAGTTTTTCACCTGCATGACTAAAGACATGACTGTTACGTTTAACACACAACAAGGTAATGTTGACATTGCCACAGAAGTCATCGCAACCGTTGTCGGTGCCAGCACGACTGAAATTTTTGGTGTCGTCGGCATGACCAGCCAAAATGCGGTCAAAGACAATGTCAGAAACATCCTTCGCCAAGAAAATTATTCTAAGGGCGTTGTGGTTAAAACAGAAAACAATGAAACCTCTGTCGATGTCTACGTCGTGGTCAGCTACGGCGTAAAAATCTCAGAAGTCGCAAAAAATATCCAAGAGCGTGTTCGCTTTAACTTGGAAAATCAGCTCGGCATTATGGCTGCTAAGGTCAATGTCTATGTACAAAACGTGAAGGTGGTCGAAGACTAGTGGCTAACATTAACGCAAGTAAATTTCAAGAAATGATTCAGGCAGCTTCTAGCCGCCTCAATGAACAAGCAGAATACGTCAACTCGCTCAACGTCTTCCCTGTCCCAGATGGTGATACAGGAACCAACATGGGAATGACAATCACAAACGGTGCTAAAGACGTCGCTGATAAGCCTGCCAATACCGTTGGTGAGGTGGCACAAATTCTCTCTAAAGGTCTCCTCATGGGAGCACGGGGGAATTCAGGTGTTATTCTCAGTCAAATCTTCCGCGGCTTCGCTCAATACGCCAAAACTTTTGAAGAGCTTGATGGCATCCATCTCGCTGCTGCTTTGCAATCTGGTGTCGAAGTGGCTTATAAAGCTGTCATGAAGCCCGTCGAAGGAACGATCTTGACCGTTTCTCGCGGTGCTGCTGAAATGGCTAACAAAAAGACAGATGAATCCGACGATGCCGTTGTCATCATGGAAGCTGCACTCGAAGGAGCCAAACGCGCCCTCGCTAAAACTCCTGATATGCTTCCTGTCCTCAAAGAAGTCGGCGTGGTCGACTCTGGTGGTCAAGGACTCGTTTACATCTATGAAGGTTTCCTGATGGCCTTGAAGGGCGACTTCGTTCCTGAAAGCCCTGAAGCTGCACTCGGTGCCATGGACCGGATGATCAACGTCGAGCACGAGCACAATGTCGCCAACGCTTCAACTAGCGAAATCGAATTTGGCTACTGTACTGAAATCATGGTTGAGCTCGGCGAAGGCCCTACAGCCCAACATGATTATGACCACGATACTTTCCAAGCTCATCTGGCCGGCATTGGTAATTCACTCCTTGTCGTTGACGATGATGAAATCGTCAAAGTACACGTCCACACTGAAGACCCAGGCCTTGTCATGCAAGAAGGTTTGAAATACGGACGTCTTATCAAGGTTAAAGTCGACAACATGCGCATTCAAAACGAGGGCGTAGCTGAAAAAGAAGCCGCTTCTTCAACTTCTGAGACAAAACAAGATTGGGGCTTAATCGCCATTGCAGCCGGCGACGGTTTAGCTGAAATCTTCAAAAAAATGGGTGTCAATCACGTTGTCTCTGGCGGTCAAACCATGAATCCTTCTACAGAGGACATCCTCAAGGCCATCGACCAGGTCAACGCAGAAAAAGTCATTATTTTACCTAATAATAAAAACATCTTCATGGCAGCTAAGTCTGCGGCTGATGTGGCTGAAATCCCTGTCGAGGTCGTAGCTTCGGCTACTGTGCCTCAAGGCTTCACCGCCCTCCTCAGCTTTGACCCAGCAGCCAGCCTCGAAGACAATGCAGCCGCAATGACAGAGGCCCTGTCCGATGTTAAATCCGGTGCGATTACTCACGCTATCCGTGACACCAACGTTGATGGCATCGAGATCCATAAAAAAGATACCCTCGGCATGCTCGACAACAAAATTGTCGCTTCAACCCGCAAGCCAGCAGATGCCATCTTCGCCGTCTTTGAAAAGATGATTGACGAAGACAGCGAAATCGCTGCGATTTACTACGGCGAAGAAGCTAAGAAGTCTAACGCTGAGAAGATTGCTAAAGAGCTCGAAAAACGCTATCCTGATTTGGAAGTGGAAGTCCATGAAGGCAAGCAGCCGGTTTATCCTTACCTCTTCTCAGTAGAATGATACTGTCTACAAGGACCGTTGCATTCCAAAAATTCTGAAATAACACTGTGAGGCCGCAAGCAAACCTGCGGTTTCATTGCTAAAAGGCGAGCCCTTACGGTCTCGCCTTTTGCCTTGCTTCACAGTGTTATTTCAGAATTTCCTCCATTCCACTCGGATCATTTTCTAAAATCTAATCCACTTTTAGTGTCCTTCCAAACACGCACTAATACTTCGTAAACAAATCTCCCAAAGACTTTCTCACTTTCTCTCCTTTTGCTGCTTCTTCCTGGTAGCCAAAGGCGGCTGCCACAACAAGCTGTTCATCAGCCTGCAGGAGGTCTTGCTTGATTAAAAGTGCTTCAATCTTAAATCGATCAAATCCTTCCATAGCGCAGGCCTGAATTCCTATCTGTCCTGCAGCCAGCAACATCTGCCCCAGAGGAATAAAGGTCTGACGGGCCAACCAGCCATCAAGTCCTTCTTCCGTGAAAATCCCTATGGCTCCGGCCAGCCGGTCGATGTGCTCATCCCGTTCAATGCCCTTTTTGGCGATAAAGAAAATGAACTTGTCGGCTGTCGCAAGTTGTCTGGTCATTCCGGGGGCATGGAGGGCAATCTTCTGTCTTAAGCCTGCATCATCCAGCTGGAGCAATCGCCAGAGTTGCCGTCCCTGGCTTGATACGGCCTGCTGGGCCACTGTGAGCAGGTCCTGCCAGTCTTCTTCAGGAATGGCCTCCTCCTTAAATTCTCTAATTGTTCTTGCAGCTAAAATTTTCTGAATATCCATCTTCTTCTCCTTTATGCTATAATCATAGCAGTTTCAAAACATCAGAAAAAGAAGGGAAAAAATAGTAAGCATGTCTGAAGAGCACTGTCTGGCCAGTGAAGCCATTAGCATGATTAAGGGCCGTTATTCGATTGAGATTTTAACCGCGATTTACCGGGGAAACCAGCACTACAACAGCCTGCTAAGAGAGATTCCTGGCATCAATTCTCGCATTCTCGCCTTGAGATTGCGAGAATTTGAGGATAAGGGACTCCTAACCCGGACCGTGCTTCGGGCGACAGCTCCTTATTCAATTCGCTATGAGCTTAGAGAGAAAGCATTAGCACTCGTCCCGATCATTCAGGCCCTGAGCGATTATGCAAAAAAAGCCTAGTTCTACAAGAGAGCTAGGCTTTTTTAGAATAGGAGGCCGATATACATCAAGACAGCCTGGACCAATGAAAAGACCATCAGGATTTTCACTGAGGAAATAAAGGTTTCCCGCTTGATTTGTACCTTCAAATAAGGCTTTGCAAACTTAATCATCAGCGGAATCAAGAGGACCATTGCCAGCATAGTCACAGGAATCAAGCCTAAGGCGACCGCTACAAAGATAGCAACAAAACTCAGGACAATCGCTGCAATCCACCAGCTCAAGGCCCCCTTACGTCCGATATAATGGACCACCGTGTAGCGATGATTGGCCTCGTCTTCATCCAGATCGCAGGTGTTGTTGGCCAGCATTAGATTCGCAATCAAGAGGATACTTGGGGCTGCAACCAGCAGGGTCTGGCCAATCGTCAGCCAAGACCAGCTGAAGGCTGGATAGGCTGAGATATAGACGGCGATCAAGAAAATCAAGTAGCCCATGGTAAAGCCAGAAGCGACCTCACCAACCGGCAAGCTTGAAAGTGGCTTCGGACCCGCCGCATAAAAGACACCGACAAAGTAGCAAATCAAGCCTAGCCAGAAGACCGGCCAGCCGGTCATCAAGGCAACGACAAGACCCAGGACCAGCGAGAGGCCAAAGAAGCCAGCTAGCAAGAGTTTAATTGTCGTCAGCGAGAGATTTTCTCGGCCGATGATATTGGTGTTCTGCTTATAGTCATCCTCGTCGACCGCATTGTGATAGTCATTGTAGTTATCCCAGATGTCCACAAAGCAGTTAAATGAAAACATGGCGATAAAGTAGATGATGAGGGGCAAAATATTGACCACCCCATAGTGAAAGAGGCTGTAGGCCAGGCCCAACAAGAAGGGGAAGACACTGGCTGTCTTAGCCTTGAGCTCGATTAGCTCTGCAAATATCTTAAAATTCATAGCATTCCTTATCTTATAAAAATGAAAAATGAGCCTGTGCCCATTTTGTGCTTAATAATTTCTTTCGAGCAAGGCTTTGACAGCCTTGATGAGTTCGTCTTTTTTCTCTGAATCCGGGAACTTCCCGATTTCTTCCAAAGCCTTGTCGGTCAGGAGCTGGGCCAGACCCAGACTCTCGTCAATCCCGCCTTCTGCCTTGACCAGGTCGGCCAGAGCCATCGCCTCAGCTTGTGTGAGTTGCTCGGGAGCCTCAAAATAAGGGGCCAGAGCTTCTGGATTGTTTTCCCTGGCAATCAGGACAGGCAATGTGAAAATCCCCTGCCTGAAGTCGGTCAGAACTGGCTTGTTCTCTTCTTCTAAATTTGGCGTGAAATTTAAGACATCGTCATAAATCTGGAAGGCCAGACCAATTGCAAGGCCTACCTTTTTCGATGCCCGCTGGAGCTCAAAGTCACCACCTGCAAAGAAGACCCCTTGGAGGCAGGCCAACTTCAGGAGCTCTGCTGTCTTGCCCGAGATGACCTTGAGATAGCGTCGAATGCTAACCTTACTGTCAAAGCTAGACGCCATCTGATTCAGCTCACCCTGGAGGATTTTTTTCATGGCCTGGGCGTTTTGTGCCAGCATCTTTGTCTCTGCCATGCTTTCAACCAGGAGCTCAAAGAAGACCGTATAGAGGAAATCGCCGGTGTAGACGGCTGTGTCCTTGCCAAATTGGGCTTCAATGCTGGGCAAGCCACGGCGGAGGGGCGAGTCGTCGATGATGTCGTCGTGGACCAGGGTGGCCGAGTGCAAAATCTCAAGCGAGGCTGCAATCTTGAGCATTTTTTCTTCGTCTTTGTTTTGGCCCTGCGTGACCAAATCGGCAAAGAAAAAGAAGAGTGCCGGACGAATCATCTTGCCACCATTGCTGACAAAGCTGTCAACCGCAGCTTTGACATCAGGAGAGCTGATGTCAAGTCTCGTCCGCATCAAGGCCTGGACTTTTTCTAATTTTTCTTGAAGCTCAGGGTAGTCCTGCCAGTAATTGTGCACTTTTTCTTATCTTTCTGTCTTGTTTTCTATATTTTATCAAAAAAAAGCTGAAATTTCAGCTTTGTTGGTGTTTTTTGGGAATTACTCCTGCATTCGCTCCAGAATTTTCACCCCTTTGCTGTGAGGCCGCGAGCGAAGCCTACGGCTTCCATCGCTAAATGGGGAGCCCAAGGTCTCCCCATTTGCCTATTTTCACGGCAACGGGGCAAAAATTCTTCCGCTAGGTCTTAATATTCCAAAGCTGAAATCCATGGAACTGGGAGATCCGAGAGTCTAGCGAATCTCAATGATCTCCTCTTGAGGCAGACGGTAGCTAGCAGTACCTTTATCCTCTGAGCTGCCAAAGGTAAAGATGAGCTCAGCCTTGTAGCGTTTATCGACTTCTAAGGCCTCATTTGCCACCTCAGAGCGGTCAAAGCCCATGATGATATTGCCGACGTAGCCGCGGTTGTAAATGGCGTAGGTCAGGTTCATGGCAACGAGACCGGCGTTGATGCCGAGGTAGTTTTCCTCACGGATTTCGTCAAAATCATCATAACGGCCTGGAAGAATACTGTTAAAGTAGCTGAGCATATCATCCGTCAGCTCTTCATTGCCTTGTTTTGCAATCTCTCTGGAGCGTTCGGCCAGGGCTGTGTCGCTAAAGAGGACGACGACCGCCCCTGCCGTCAGGATTTGCTGGGCGTTGCCTTCAGGGGCGAGGCTCGCCAGCTTCTTGATAGCTTCCTCAGACTCCGCAATCACAAAATGCCAGCTCTGGATGTTATTTGCCGATGGGGCCAGACTCGCCGCTGAGATAATCTGCTTGATATCGATGGTCGGGACTTTCTTGCCATCAAAGCTCTTGACTGCGTGCCGTTCCTTGTTGAGTTTCACAAAATCCATTTCATCTTCTCCTCTTTCTTTTCTAATCCTATTCTAACAAAAAACTTGGGATTAACAAACTAAACGACCTAATTTATGGCTTAGAGGAAAGGAGAAAAGCTCCGTTTTCCTATCTGCAACTTTTTGGGACAGTTTTGGGCCTCAATGCTCCCTCAAAACTTGTAAGAAAAAAGCCACCATAGCAGGTAGCTTCCCAAACAGATTACATTTGTTTGTTGTAGTATTCAACGATAAGAGCTTCGTTGATTTCTGGGTTGATTTCGTCGCGTTCTGGAAGACGAACCAATGAACCTTCAAGCTTTTCAGCGTCGAAGTTTACGAAGTTAGCACGACCTTTTGTAGCTTCAACAGCTTCAAGGATTGCAGGAACTTTCATTGATTTTTCACGAACTGAAATCACTTGACCAGGTTGTACACGGTATGATGGGATATCAACGCGTTTTCCATCAACGAGGATGTGACCGTGGTTTACGAATTGACGTGCTTGACGACGAGTAGTCGCAAGACCAAGACGGTAAACAACGTTATCAAGACGTTGTTCAAGCAAAGTCATGAAGTTGAAACCGACAGTTCCTTCTTTGATTTTAGTTGCTGCAACGTACAAGTTACGGAATTGTTTTTCAGAAACACCGTAAGTAAAACGAAGTTTTTGTTTTTCAGCAAGTTGCAAGCCGTATTCAGAAAGTTTTGAACGGTTGTTAGGACCGTGTTGACCAGGTACGTAGTTACGACGTGCAAGTTCTTTACCAGAACCTGTAAGTGAGATACCGTAGCGGCGTGATTGTTTCCATGATGGACCAGTGTAACGTGACATGTTTATGTCTCCTTCAAATTTGTTTTTTGAAGAATATTACCAACCCCGAATTCGTGCATTTTACTTTCGCCGTATAGCTTTGGTTACTCAGCTTAGTCATGCTTAACTGTAAACTGTTGACGAGCTTTCTGGTTGGAGGCTATATTCAACTTTTCTATTCTATCAAATTTATTTAGGAATGTCAAAGAGCTGAGCTATGGCTTACCGCCTGCTCCCCTCATCCATTGCTATTACTTGACTTGAATAAAGAGCACCTTCAGATAATCCCCCTCTGGGAAGCTATCAGCCACATGAAAATCAGCTGGCAGACTCTCCCTCTGGAAAATCTCATAGCTCACGCCCCGCTTAGCAAGTGCTGCCTTGACCATTTCCTCAAACTTCTTCGCTGAGACGTTGGCCGCATTGGTCGAGGCAATGATAATCCCTTTCTTGGCCAGGATGTCTACGGATTCCTCAATCAGCTCGCCGTAGTTCTTGGCCACAGAAAAAGTCTTCTTGCCGTTTCTCGCAAAGCTTGGCGGATCGAGGACGATAAGCTCATAGCTAAGCTTCTTCTTTTTGGCATAGTTGAAGTAGCCAAAGACGTCCATGACATAGATTTTTTGACTGTCGGGATCAATGCCGTTAACGCTAAACTGCTCGCGGGTCTTGTCCAGCGAACGTTTGGCCAGGTCGACAGAAGTCGTCTGACTGGCTCCACCAAAGGCTGCAGCGGCCGAGAAGGCTCCAGTGTAGCTGAACATGTTGAGGAGGCTCTTGCCGGCGGCGAGGCCATTGACCAGGCTACCACGGACATTTTTCTGATCGAGGAAGATGCCAGTCATCAGGCCTTCGTTGAGATAGGTCGCATAGTTCACCCCATTTTCCATGACCAGGAGGGGCTCCGGGGCTGATTTGCCGTATAACGGGGCACTTTCAAAGTCCAAGCCAGAAAATCTGATTTTTTCATAAGCACCCAAAATCTCAGGAAAGACCTGCCGGAAGGCCTCGACAATCGCTGTCTTCTGTGCATAAATAAAGCTGTTATACCAGCTAAAGACCGCAAAGCCAGCATAGTAGTCAACCGTCAGACCTCCCAGGCCATCGCCTTCACCATTAAAAAGTCTGAAAGCCGTGGTCAACTCATCCTCAAAAAAGTTCGCCCGCAAGGCCTTGGCCTCCGCAAACTTTTCCATATAAAAGGCCTGGTCAATTTGGATATCTGCCCGGCTGAGCAGCCAGCCAGCCCCCTTGTTTTGCTTGGAGAGGTAGCCGGTCCCCAGAAAATCAGGCCCTGCATAGAGCTTGACAAAGTCGTCTTTTGGCAGGTCACTCGTCAGGTCTTCGGCCAGAATCAGCGGGTAACCCCGCTTGAACTTCTTAATAGCTCGCTTGTTCACTTGGATTTTTTTCATAGCTCTATTTTATCAGAAAAAGCCAGATTCCTTAGAATCTAGCTTTTTAAGCCTTCACATGGTCGTGAAGATAACATGCTTCCGTATGGTATTGCTTATGTTCATCCTTGAAGCAGTCTTCACAGACCAGCATGAGCTGGTTACAGCTCACATCTTGGCAATTTTCAAAGTTCGACGTTGGCTTGCCGCAGTGCATGCACTTTCCGATGGTCTTTGCCTCATCTGTAAAGGTCATGACCTTGCGCTTGTCAAAGACCCGGAGGGCACCCTCCCAAAGGCCGGAGTCGCCGTATTTTTCACCGTATTTGACGATGCCGCCGTCAATCTGGTAAACATCGTCAAACCCCCGGTTTTTCATCATGACAGAGATGAGTTCACAGCGGACACCACCCGTACAGTAGGTGATGATTTTCTTGCCCTTCATATGGTCGTACTTGCCGGACTCCAGCTCACGCTCGAAGTCACGAGAGGTTTCGGTATTTGGGACAATCGCTCCCTTGAACTTGCCGACGGCAGCTTCTGGCTCATTTCGGCCATCAAAGAAGACCACGTCATCCCCGTATTGCTCGACCATCTCGTTGACCTTTTCAGGTGAAAGGTGGACACCGCCACCAATCACGCCGGTCTCGTCGACTTGAAACTCATCCGTCGTATTGCGGAAGCCGACTAGTTCCTTACGGACCCGGACCTGCATTTTTGGAAAATCATCACGAGAGCCATCTGACCATTTAAAGACGGTCTTACGGAAGCCTTCATAGCCACGGGTCGCTTTAATATAAGCTTTCACATCTTCCAGCTCACCGCCAAGTGTGCCGTTGATGCCTTGTTCATTGATAAGGATACGCCCCTTAAGATTCAAGCTATCACAAAGCAGTTTTTGCCATAGCTGAATGGCTTTAGGGTCTGATATGGGTGTAAATTTATAAAATAGAATAATCTTTTGCATGTTCTCATAGTAGCACAGGCCCTAGCAGTCTGACTGCAAATTGGCTTGTTAATTATTTATCAAAGCGCCCAAGCGGAAGGAAAGGAAATAGGCAACATAGTGAGAATAGGTAATTCTGGAGACCTTAGGCTCCAGAATTAGGGATGGAAGCCGTTAGGCTTCGCTCCCGGCCTCACCATGTTGCCTATTTCCTGGACTGGAGCGATTTCCAGACATAAAAAAACAGCTCAGAGAGCCATTTTCAAAAATTATTTGTCAGTCAATGCTGTCAAACCTGGCAAAGCTTTACCTTCGAGGAGTTCCATAGAAGCGCCACCACCAGTTGAGATCCAGCTGAATTTTTCAGCATAGCCAAGGTTGATCGCAGCAGCTGCTGAGTCACCACCACCGATGATTGATTTAACACCTGGTTGAGCAACGATCGCATCCATAACACCGATTGTACCCGCTTGGAAATCAGGGTTTTCGAAGACACCTACAGGGCCATTCCAAACAACTGTTTTAGCACCAGCAAGTTCTTTACCGAATTCAGCGATGGTCTTAGGACCAGCATCAAGACCGAGGAAGCCTGGGTCAACGTTTTGATCTTCAGTATCTTTCACTTCAGTGTAATCAGCAAATGCGTTTGCTTCTTTTGAGTCTACTGGCAAGATGAGTTTGCCGTTTGCTTTTTCAAGCAAAGCTTTTGCCAAGTCAAGCTTGTCATCTTCAACGAGTGAGTTACCGATTTCATAACCTTGAGCTTTGAAGAAGGTGTAAGCCATCCCACCACCAACGATAACCTTGTCAGCTTTCGTCAAGAGGTTTTCGATGACACCGATTTTATCAGAAACTTTAGAACCACCAAGGATCGCTACAAATGGACGTTCTGGAGCTTCAACGGCTTCTTGGATATAAGCAATTTCGTTTTCAAGCAAGAATCCAGCAACTGCTTTTTCAACATTTGCAGAGATACCAACGTTTGAAGCGTGCGCACGGTGAGCTGTACCGAAGGCATCGTTAACGAAGATGCCGTCACCGAGTGAAGCCCAGTATTTACCAAGTTCTGGGTCGTTTTTAGATTCTTTCTTACCGTCGATATCTTCGAAACGAGTGTTTTCAACGAGCAAGATTTCACCGTCAGCCAAAGCATTGATGGCTTCTTCAAGTTCAGCACCACGAGTAGTACCAGTGAAGACAACATCTTTACCAAGCTTTTCACCAAGCGCTTTAGCTACAGGTGCCAAAGATTTACCAGCTTTGTCAGCTTCTTCTTTCACACGACCAAGGTGTGAGAAGAGGATCGCACGACCACCGTTTTCAAGGATGTACTTGATCGTAGGAAGTGCAGCATTGATACGGTTGTCATTTGTGATGACACCGTCTTTTACAGGGACATTAAAGTCCACACGGACAAGAACTTTCTTGCCTTTAAGTTCAACATCTTTGACTGTCAATTTAGCCATTTGAGGTTCTCCTTTAATTTCTATGTGATAATGTAAATTATATCACATAAGGCTTTTTTTTGCTTTTGAGAAAGGCTTTTTTGATAAAAATGGCGAGATTTTATAAGGTAAATTTCTTGCTATAATAGGCTCTGGCACTAGCCAAATCTCAGACTGCAATGGGAGGAGGTGATTTTGTGTTAGGAGATATCTTCAAATTAGTCATCGTGCCAATTCTCGTTGGTGCAACGCTCGAGCTCTTCCGCCAGTTGCTCAGTCGCCGCTTGGACGACAAGAACGATGACAAGACTTAGTGCCCTCCAAGCTGAGTTGCCCTCGCAAGGCAACAAAAAAGCCGTAGGCCCGCCAGCCTACGGCTTCTTTGATTTTGTGTTTGAAGCGATATCTTCAAATTCGCTATCTTTATTATAGCATATTTCGGAAGGCAGTCAATCGCTTTGGGCTTCGGATTTATCGTTGCATTATAGAAATTCCCTGACCCATATCAGAGTCCTCAACCATTTTGCGAAGCAATTCGCCGAAGGAGAGAGCGAATCTCGTATACCAAGGGGATTTTCTAGTAGTGGGATTATGAGAAAGCTCCGCTTTCCCATAATCCGCACAGGGGAGATCCGCAAGTACTATTTCTTAGGCTGATGACGGCTCCCGTAGGGAGACTAAATCAGACTTAGAAATAGTCGAAGCTAGCTCACCGAGCACTCCACTACTGGAAACATCCCCACCCCGAAGGGAAAATCCGGCCACAGGCCACTAAAGAGCACAAAAAAAGCCCAGCGGCAACTGAGCTAAAAAATTAGAATTTTTTACGTTTACGAGCTGCTTCTGATTTGCGTTTACGCTTTACAGATGGCTTTTCGTAGTGTTCGCGTTTACGGAGTTCTTGGAGTGTTCCAGCCTTCGTTACTGAACGTTTGAAACGGCGGAGTGCGTCGTCGAGCGATTCGCTCTTACGTACAACTGTTTTAGACATATTCATTTCACCCCATTTCTTATTCAGATTTGCCAAGCGGCACTGTCATATAGAATAGCAAATTTCTTGAAGGCTGTCAAGTCCGATTTCCCTTATTTTTTCAAGGCCAGGGCTGGATTTTCCTTCCACATTGCCAGCCATTCTTCCATGCTTATATTCTTTGGATGCTTGCCCTTGTGCACTTCAATCTTATAATCTAAATAATTCATCGTCTCTTCCAAGGCCAAGATTTCAGCAGCCAGTTGCTTTCGCGTCGCCTCTAAAATCTCCAGATGAAAGGCGTCATCATCTGGACTATTAAAGATTTCCTTGATTTGAGCCAATGAAACGCCAGCCCGACGATAATGCATAATGGCGTAAATCCGTCTGAGACTGTCTTCATCAAAATCCCGAATCCCATTTTCATCCCGAGGCGGACGAATCAAGCCCTCTTTTTCATAATAGCGCAGTGTATAAGCCGTCATATTTGTTTTTTCAGCCACTTGAGCAATCTTTGCCATTTTTTATTCTCCTTTCAATCTTTTCACTTGCCTTAGAGTAACTCTAAGAGAATATACTAGCATTATAAATCTTTTGGAGAAAAAAAACAAATGAATACCCTACAAATCAAACGTTCTTCTCAAGCCTTGCTCTTTTCAAATCTCATGGTCGGTCTCGAAGGCACCATCATCGCCACTGCCCTTCCTGCCATGATGGCTAACCTACACGGGATTGCACTGATGAGCTGGGTCATTGCTATCTATATCTTGATGATGTCAGTGACGGGCCCTATCTGGACAAAGCTCGCCGACCGTTATGGCTATAAAAAGCTCTTTATCCTCGGCAGCCTACTTTTTATCGCAAGTTCTCTGGCTGAAGGTTTAGCCGTCAACATGACCATGCTCATTATTGCCAGGGCGATTATGGGCATCGGTGCCGGTGCCATGCAGCTCCTGCCTTTTGTTATCTACGGTGTGCTTTTTGATGCTGAACAACGCAGAAAGGCGACCAATAATGCGATTTCTGCCTATTCTATTGCTGCTGTCGTTGGACCCTTGCTGGGTGGTCTCATCGTGTCGAGCCTGGGCTGGCGTTGGGTCTTCTTTATTAACATTCCGATTGGTCTGATAATGATTGCTGTTTTTGCCCACTACTTTTTCCACGACTTTAAGCCCAGTATCAAGGCGATTGACTTTGCCGGTAGCGGCCTGCTTTCAGCCGGCTTAATTTTCTTCATGCTGGCCTTACAGTTCTTGGGCCAGGCCCAGCCAGCCCTCATGACCATCTTCAGCTTTCTTGCGACTGCCTTAGTGCTCTTGATACTTTTTTACTTCGTTGAACGCAGGGCGACTGACCCCTTGATTCCCCTCGAGCTTTTCAAAAATCGAGCCCTGATGGCCCGAAATCTCATGATGTTTCTCCAATACGGTTTCTTTGGCTTTTACAGCAACTACCTTCCAACTTGGGGACAGGGTGCCCTGGGCCAGTCTGCCTTTGTCGCTGGCCTGATTTTAGTGCCTAGCTCATTGATGCTTGTCCTATCCACCCAGCTTTTGAGTCGCCTGAGAGCTCGTTTTAGTGAAAAGAATATCGTGAGTACCGGCTATGTCTTCATGCTGGCTGGCGACCTCTGCCTGGTTTTTCAGGGCTTTATGGGCAATGCTAGTTGGCTCTTTGTTGCCGCCGCCTGCTTTGGAGTCGGCTTTGGCTTGACCAATCCAATCTTGCAGGTACAGGTCCAAGAAGTCGTCGCCCCAGCAGAGATTGGAGCTGCGACTGCCCTCAACGCCCTCATCCGGACACTAGGCAACGCTCTGGTCCTTTCCGCCATGTCTGTCAGCCTCAACAGCACTTTTTCTTCTGCTGTCCATGACAACCATCAGATTAGTTTCGACCTACTCAATAAGATTTCTGATGCCCATGCCCTCCATCAAATTCCAAGGGTTTTAGTCGAGCCCCTTCGTTACATTATCTACCATGGCATGCACAAGCTCAGCCTGATTGGCCTCTGCCTTATTATTGTTGCCATGCTGATTAATTTTTTGGACAAAGAAAAAAAGCATGCTTGATGCCTTAATTATAACGTTTTCCTAGGCCTTCATATCGCTTGATGGCCGACTTCAGGAGCTCCTCCATCGTCAGCTCACTCCCCTTTTGCCAGCTCTTAAAAGCCAGATTGTAAATCGCCCGGCCAATCGAGACAGCAAGCTCGGCATCCTCTGGCTCAAAGCTCTGAGACATTTCTTCCAGCAGGATGCCTTCAATCTTTTTGAGCTTGAGCAATTCACGTTCTTCTAGGTCGGGATGGCTATGAATAACCCGCTGTCTCAAAAGCGTTCGCTCTCTGTTCTCATCAAAGAAGACAGCCACGCCCCGGTAGCCGTCAAGGACCTGCTCGATGGGATTGCTGGCCTGAGAGCTCTGGATATGGTCAATAATCATCTCCGCAAAGCCATTGCCCGCATCAAAGAGGACATCCGCCTTGTCCTTAAACTGTCGGTAAAATGTCCGCTCGGTCAGCCCGGCCTTGTCGGCAATCTCCTGGACAGTCGTTTCGTCATAGCCCTGCCTTGAAATCAAGGCAATCGCTGCCTCATATAATTTTTCCTTGCTCGTTTTTTTCATAAGCTTATTTTATCACAAAATGTCAGAAACTGACAAAATTCTTGACAAGGGATTTTTGAAGTTGTAGAATAAGGTCAAATGTCAGAAACTGACATCTCCGAAAATGAAAGAAGGTATAATATGAAAATCACACTCCTCGGATCCCTCGGAAACATCAACCAACACACTATCCCCCGCCTCGTCACTGATGGCCACGAGGTCACGGTCGTCACAAGCTCTAGCGAGCGGGTCGCAGCCATTGAAGCACTCGGCGCCAAGGCTGCGGTTGGTCAGATGGAAGATGTTGATTTTTTGACCAAAACTTTCACTGGGCAAGACCTGGTCTACCTGATGATTGCCATGAGCGGCACGCCAAATGAAAAGGCTGTTGAAGAGCGGGCGGCCATCTATAGCCAAGCCATCAAAGACAGCGGTGTGAAGCAGGTCGTCAACCTCAGCTCTGTTGGTGCCCAGACGCCTGAAGCAGGCATCCTTTATCAATACCACCATATGGAAGATGCACTCGACGCTGTTGAGACGTCGACGGTTAGCCACATCCGCCCTGTCGGCTTTTATACTAATCTCTTTGCCCAGCTTGAAACTATCAAGAGCCAAGGCAAGATTTTTGATGCCATCAGCCCAGAGACCAAGCGGGCTTGGGTAGCAACGGAAGACATTGCTGATGCTGTCTACGCTAGAATCAAGGCCCTGCTTTCTGATGAAGAAGTCAGCAAATCTCAATATGTCCTCAGCGACTTTGCCAGCGGGCAAGAATGGCTAGCTGCACTGGCTGAGAATGGCGTCCAAGCTGACTATGTGAAAATTTCCGTTGACCAGCAGATTCAAGGTATGCTGAAGGCTGGCCTGCCAAAAGAAATCGCTGAAGGCTTTGGGCAGATGAGCCGGATTCAAGAACAGCCTGATCGACTCTATGAAGAAATCACTGCTGGCAACTATCATCAGGGTAAAGTAAAAATCACTGACTTTGCTAAAATCTTTGCGGCCGCCGTCAAGGCCAACTAAAGCAAAAAAGCTTTGCCAAGAGCAAGAGCTTTTTTATTTTGACCAATCAATCGGATCACGGCCCTGTTCTTCTAAGAAGCGATTGGCCTTTAGGAAGCTATCCGAGCCAAAGAAGCCCCGTCTGGCCGATAAGGGCGAGGGATGTGCTGATTCTAGAACCAAGTGTTTCGTCTTGTCAATCAGCTTCGCCTTCTTCCTAGCATAACCACCCCAAAGGAGGAAGACCTTGGGCCTGGCGTCTTCGCTAGCCAGCTGAATCAGGCGGTCAGTCAGTGGCTCCCAGACCTTGCCGGCATGACCGTTGGCCTGGTTTTCAGGGACGGTCAGGACAGCGTTGAGCAAGAGCACGCCCTGCTTAGCCCAGGCGGTCAAGTCTGTGTCCTGCTTGTCGAAGCCCTCTTCCTGAAGCTCTTTTTGAATGTTGACCATCGAGTCGGGCCGGCTGACCTTGAAGCTGTTGGGATAGGAGAAGGCTAGGCCCTGCGCCTTGCCAGCTTGGGGGTAGGGGTCTTGACCAAGGATGACGACCTTGGTGTCGGCGAGGGGGGTCAGCTCAAGTGCGGCATAGATTTTTTCTTTTTTAGGGTAGACGGGGCCAGACTGATAGACCTTCTCCACAAACTCATCAATCCCCCTAAAATCATAGTCGGCCAGTGCCCTTGCCCAATCTGTATTTTTCATGTCTACATTATAGCATAGTCCTTAATCTTCCGTTAAGACTGCTCTCAGTATCTTTTAAGCTGGTCAGGCTATACTAGATTTATTCCAAAAAAACTTTTTTCATTTCTTTACTCCTCAAAAGCAGGCCAGTGATGGGCCTGTTTTTTTGCATCTCATGAAGTAATCGCATAAGAAAAATCGAAAAATTAAAATAAAAAAGCCGTCCAATCAACTGGGACAGGCCTAAATCTTATGTTATACTAGCCTTGTAGAAGTTGAAGGACGGTAGCCTAATCTATCAGTCAGGAGGTATTGCCTATGGAGCTAATTCACGGGGCCGCCTCCCGATAGAAAGGCGAAAACTTTGTCGATTTTTGAAGCCTTGACCTTAATGATTGCTTTTGCAACGCTGATGGTCCTGGTTACCAATAAAAACGATAAAAAATAACCGCCCTAAACTTTAGCGAGTCGGCGGTTATTTTTTAACCCATTCAAGCTACCGTTCTTTAGACGGCTACAGGAGCACCTGTTTCGAGCAGGTGCTTTTTTTCATACCTTTATTTTATCAGAATCAAAGGAGCTTATCAATTTTTATTGATTTCTTTTTAGACCTGCTTAAAGATTCTCCACGTTATGGTAAACCTTCTGGACATCATCATTGTCTTCCAAGGCGTCAACCAAGCCTTCAAAGATTTCAACATCTTCTTCAGACAAGGTCACTTCAGATTGTGGGATGAGCTCGAGCTCAGTCGTTGAAAACTCGCTGATGCCTTTTTCACGGAGGGCTGAGATGGCCTTGTGGAGGTCAGTTGGCTCAGTGTAGACCACGATGTTTCCTTCTTCTTCCATGACGTCACGGACATCGATGTCTTGGTCAATCAGGTATTCAAAGATGTCATCTGTGTCTGTACCAGCAAAGACGATCACGCCCGTATTGTCAAACATATAGCTGACTGAGCCTGCGGCACCGATGTTTCCGCCATTTTTGTGGAAAATTGTACGGATGTCAGCGATAGTCCGGTTGACGTTTGAAGTCAGGGTTTCGCAGACAATCATTGAACCGTTGGGACCAAAGCCTTCGTAGCGGCCTTGTGTAAAGGTCTCTTCACCACCGCCTTTAGCCTTGTCGATGGCCTTGTCGATGACATGCTTAGGCACCTGGGCCTGCTTGGCACGTTCGATGACGAATTTCAGAGCGGAGTTAGACTCTGGGTCTGGCTCGCCCTGCTTGGCTGCAGCGTAGATTTCTACACCAAATTTAGCATAAACTTTTGAAGTAGCCCCGTCTTTAGCAGTTTTCTTGGCAACAATATTGGCCCATTTACGTCCCATAAATGAATTCCTCTTTCTTTGTTTGTGATAATCTTCTTCTATTATAGCAAAAAAGGCCTGAACTTTCAGGACTTTATGGATGTCAGCCTAGTATCAAGGGCTTACGGCCGTAGTTTTGCTCAGTAATAGCTGGATTCCCCAATCGGTAAATCTCGTCAGCCCGCTGTGTGACCGCATCCCAAGGGAACTGGCCAATCCGGCTACAGAGCTCGATATCAGACTTTCTGGCCCGGGCTAAAATTTGCCGGCCTTTTTCATTGAAGCCGAGAACCCTTATGGCTTCTGGCAGGACGGCTTTCTTGTCGACATCGTTGAGGATATAAGCCATCAGCCGACGGATGTGGCCCTTGGTATAGCGTTTCGTATAGACCTGCTCAATGAGGGCGTCAAGGCTGTCCGCCGTCTTGACCGCCTTTTTTATCCGGCTAGCCAGCTCATCATTGACCTGATAAATCCGGCGAATATCTGTGGCGATGATTTTGTATTTCAAAAGTGGCCAAAAGTCAGACCAGCTGATTTTTGGAGCCTCCTGTAAAATCGGCCAGATATTGGCAGGCACAAAGGACTCTGCCGTCTCTAAATGCTGACGAATCGCCGTCGCTGAGGCAAAAGTCTCGCCCAGCTCACTGTCATTGTAGGCTGTATTCCGCTGGATGGTCTTTAGCTGAATGCCCCGGCCTGCGACCGCCTTAGCATAGGCCAGGCCTAGGATATGGTTGGGTGTATTGCCATCAAACTGGACAGCGGCAAAATGCTCCCAGGCCTGCTGGGCCCGGACAGGATAAGAGATATGGCTGGGCAGAGCCTCGATATAAGCCTGCATCTCATCGGCTTTCTCAGCATAAAGCACAGCAATCTGCTGATAGTCTGTGTCAGATTCTGTCCCGAAGGCCAACTCATCAATCCCCAGTCGGCTCAGGATGTCCACGGCCCCCTTTGCAAAGAAGTCCGCCCCCTGGACGCTTGCCAAGAAAGGAAGCTCGACCACCAGGTCTGCCCCGTTTTTGAGGGCCATCTCAGCCCGCAACCACTTGTCAATAAAGGCCGGTTCCCCCCGCTGCATCCAGTTGCCACTCATGACGACGAGCTGTGTGCAGTCACTCCCTGCATCCAGCAGCCGCTTGTGGCCAAGGTGGAAGGGGTTGAACTCGGCGATGATTCCTCTTGTTTTTTGCATAATTCAAGTATAACAAAAAGCCGGCAGCCTCTGCCTGCTTTTTCATAAAATTAACCTTTCGCCACAAAAAACCAACGCAGACTCTCAGGCCCAGGAGCCTCATCCTCAAAGTCGGCAAAGACCTGTACGTCCTTAAAACCGACTTCCTCAAGCAAACTCCGATAGACCTCAATCGGATAAGTCCTCTCCTCATGAAGCTCGTCCTTTCGCATGAAACGGCCGTCTTCTTCTTTGACAAAGAAGGTCAGCTCGTGGGCTACTGAGTGAGGGACTTCGCCAGCGTAGGTATCCCAGACAAAGGCGAAGTCTTCGGCATTGTCATGATAGGCGTGGCCAGGGAAGACCTCGTCGGTCTGGTAGGTCGAGTGGACATCAAAGATAAAAGTCCCGCCCTCACGCAGGCCCCGGTAGACACCGGCAAAAGTCGCCTTGAGCTCATCTTCATCAGCCAGATAGCAGAGGGAGTCTGAAAAGCAGGTCACGGCATCGAAGTCAGCCTTAAAATCGAGCTTTCGCATGTCACCTAGCTCAAAATCGGCATTGCTGACCCGAGTTTTGGCCAGCTCCAGCATCTCAGGCGAGAGGTCGAGGCCGGTCAGTTCATAATGCTCGCTGACAAATTTTTCCGTCAGAATCCCAGTCCCGCAGGCCAGCTCTAAAATCTTGTGGGTATAAGGCGAAAAATGGCGGACGGAGAAGTCATACCATTTTTCATAGAGACTATCGTCCATGATGGCATCATAGACTTGGGCAAAGAGGGCGTAGTTTTTTTCCAGCTCGCTCATGCCTTATTCATCCACCCAGTCTGTCAGGTCGACGACTTCAGCATCGCTCCAAAGTTTTTCCAGGTTAAAGCGAAGACGGGAGTCAGCATCAAAGACGTTGACAATCACGTCACCGAGATCGATAAGGACCCAGCCGGATTGGGCGTTACCCTCGATTTTTCCGCCAACCAGGAGGCCGTGTTCTGCTGCAGCATCGTCTACTGCACCAATGATGGCATCAATCTGACGGCTGTTCATGGCTTCCATGACCACAAAATAATCAGCCACACCAGAGACAGTCGCCACATCAAGGGCAACAATATCACGGGCTTGCTTGGCATCAGCGGCCCTCACGACCACTTCTAATAATTCTTTAGGATTCAAATCTTTCTCATTTCTATTTCTATATGTGCTTTTTTTATTATAACATAATTGGGGGGTGGGGCTGGGGATGCCGTTCCGCTACAGGAGAGGCTGGATGTTGCCCTGGGCCGGAAGCGAAGCCTAACGGCTTCCATTCCTAGAACTGGAGCCCTTTGGTCTCCAATTCTGCCTTTTTCAGGGCAAATCCAGCCTCTCCTGTAGCTCCACTGTTTTCTAACAAATAATAAAAATTTCTTTTTACTGTCCAGCTGTTCAGCAGGTGGAGTTCCGGAAAGCAGGCCAAAACATTGTGGCAAAAGGCAGATTTGAAGACCGCAGGGCTTCAAATCTAGCAATGGAACGACGGAGTCGTTCGCTTGCGTGCCCCCACAATGCTTTTGGCCTGCTTTCCGGAACGGAACCCCTATCCCTGCAGATAAGCTATAAAACTGTTATAAGTCGCCATCGACTGGGGATAAATCCTCTGCCGGCCTTCAGATAGGTAGGCAATCAGGCGTTGGGTCTCGAAGGCTACAGCCTCATTGAGGTCGGCCTCAGCGATTCTTCTGGCCTCGACGACTCCTGGAAAACGCCGGCTGTCTTCGACGTAGTCGGCGACGTAAATCAGCTTGTCGAGCATGCTCATTTCTGGAGCTCCGACGGTGTGAATCTCGATGGCCCGGATGATTTCAGAGTCGGTCAGGCCCAGGTCTTCCTGGATTTTATAGACGCCGACCAGGCCGTGCCAGATGGAGCTGTTCCAGTTTTTCAAATCTGGGTCGAGTTGGTATTTGTCAATCAGACCAAGAAATTCCTCGTTGGAAAGTTCTTTAGCATAATCATGCAGGAGCCCAGCCAGAGCAGCCTTCTCAGGCTCTGGATATCCAAAGCGAACGGCCAGCTCCCTGGCCTTTTGCTCGACACTCAGACAGTGCTCAAAGCGACTGGCCTTCATCATGCCCTGCATTTTTTCTAAAATTTCTTCTCTGCTAAGCTTAATCCAAGCTGACCAATCAGACATAGAGCCCTTCCTTCAAGATATAGGCGAGGACCTTTGGAGCCAGTAGGAAATTTGGCTTAATCCCCCGATGAAATTGCTCCCGAATCAGACTGCCCGACACATCCATCAAGGGCACATCGACCCAGACAATCGGATAGGAGGTCCCTGACCGATAACGGGGCCTGCGAACGCCGACCAAGTGGACCAGCTCTAAGAATTCGTCGATATGCTCCCAACGCTCAAGGCCGGCAATCATGTCGCCCCCCACAATAAAGTAAAAGTCAACCTCAGGATGAGCCTGCTGTAGCTTGACGACCGTCTCGTAGATCGACGATGTCTGAAGCTGACAGCGACTGCTGTCGACCTCAAGGCCCTCCTTTCCCTCACAAGCCAGCTCCAACATCCGGCAGACATGGCCTTCCGTATTGTGCTCAGGCATAAAAACCACCTTCTCCAGATGAAGCTGCTGGCGGACCTGGTCAGCAATCGTCAGATGGGCAATGTGGACCGGATTAAAGTTCCCCCAAAAAAGCCCGATGGCACGCTTGTGCTCGACATTTTCCTCTTCGAGTTCAACTTTTGTAAAGGGAGTTAGAAGTTCTAAAGGCATGGTTTTCCTCACTTTTTAGTCAGGTTTTTTTCTTACTTCATCGCTTGTGGTGTTTAGAACCACTTGGTGGGACGCAAGTGGAGTTACAGCTCTTTTGCTTTAATACAGTGACAAAAGGGAAATGGAGAGACCGCAGGGCTCACCATTTAGGAATGGAAGCCGAAGGCTTCGCTTCCGACCTCACTGTGTTAAAGCAAAAGGGCTGTAACGCAACGTCCTTCAATAGAAGGCCCTACTTCACCAAATTCTTCACATCCACAGAAATCTTCCGATTTTCCTTCTTGTCGGCGACCTTAAAGACCACCAGATTTCGCCCGATGATTTGGACCACGTCAAGCCCCATCTCCTCGATGCTTTCAGCGACTTCGGTCGCTGTCTCATCTGAGTTTTGTAGGATATTGACCTTGATAAGCTCACGGGCATCACAAGCTGAGCGGATGCTCGTCAAGATTTCATTTGACAGGCCTGATTTCCCGATTTGGACGATGGGCTTGATATTGACTGCGAGGCTTCGCAGGTAGCGTTTTTGTTTTCCGTTGAGTTCCATAGTTTTCCTTTAATACTGGTCTAAGAGCCAGCTCTGTTCTGGGGCAATCAAGCCCTTTATTTTATAATGTGTGTCCAGCTCAATGACCTCGCTGACCAGGGCCTGTTTCCTGAGCTCTGGCAACTGATAGGCCTTGCTATAAGGCAGATCAATTTCAAAGCTTTGAAAAAGCTCGTGGAGCCTTTCTAAAATCCCTGACTTGAGCCACTGGAGACCACTAGCCTCCTTGATAGAAAGCTGGAGGGCAGGGCTCAGGGTCGGGATAAAGTCGCCCTTGACCAGGTCCATCTTGTTGTAG
Organism: Lactococcus termiticola; assembly: GCF_003116835.1. GTDB lineage: Bacteria > Bacillota > Bacilli > Lactobacillales > Streptococcaceae > Lactococcus > Lactococcus termiticola. Next base: position 197,569 of record NZ_BFFO01000003.1, read on the forward strand.
ACATTCAGGACAGGAATGCTCCTCAGGTCCAGCTCATCCATGATGGCCTGGACCGTGCTCTCGTGGAGCTCGTGATAGGGATTGCTGGCATCGACCACGTGGATAAGCAGGTCAACATTGGCTGATTCCTCCAGGGTCGATTTGAAGGCCTTAATCAGCTCGGTCGGTAGCTTCTGGATGAAGCCGACCGTGTCGGTCAGCGAGACCGTAAAGTCTTCATGAAGGCGGACCAGCTTGGTCGTTGCATCCAGCGTAGCAAAGAGCTCGTCCTGCTCGTACTGGCTCTTGCTTTCACCAACCAGTGCGTTCATGATAGAGGACTTGCCAGCATTGGTATAGCCAATCAGGCCAATCTTGAAAATGCCGGACTTTGCCCGCTTCTGTCGCATGGTTTCCCGGGTCTGCTCGACCTTTTTCAGGGCTTTGTCAATGTCATCAATCCGCTTGCGGATGTGACGGCGGTCCATCTCAAGCTGAGTTTCACCAGGCCCTTTGGAGCCAATCCCGCCGGCCTGCCGGCTGAGCTGGATGCCCTGGCCGACGAGGCGAGGCAGGAGGTAGTTCAGTTGGGCCTGCTCGACCTGGAGCATGCCTTCGTGGCTCCTAGCCCGCATGGCAAAGATGTCAAGAATTAACTGCATCCGGTCGATGACCTTGACCCCTAGAATCTGCTCTAAATTTAGATTCTGCCGGGGCGTCAAGCGGTCGTTGAAAATAACCGTGTCAATCTCGCCGACCTCAATCGCCCAGCTCATCTGCTCAAGCTTGCCTGAGCCAATCATGGTCCTGGCATCCGGTCGCTCCCGCTTCTGATGAAATTCATCAATGACCAGGCCACCAGCCGTCTTGGTCAGCTCAGCCAGCTCTAGCATCTCGCTTTCAAAGCTGTCAGAAGTCTGGAGTTCGACACCGGCCAGAAGGACCCGCTCTTGTTTTTCTTGATTATCGATCAATCCCTTTATTACCGCCTTTGCTAGATTAATTATAGCACAATTTTTTATGAAAATTAGGGGAAATCCTACTGCATTTGGTCGCTCCAGAAAAAGGCTGATGACTAGTGAGGCCACAAGCGAAGCCTACGGCTTCCATTGTTAAAATTGAAGCCTAAAGTCTTCAATTTTGCCTTTTCTCACTAGTCATCAGCCTTTTTCTTCCGCTAGCTTTTCTTTCTAAACAAAAAGCCCTTCACAAAGAGCTTTTTTCATATCCTAGCCAATCAAAGCCTTCCGCACCACAAGGTCCACCCCTTCAGGCAACCAGGCAGCAACGACTGCAGGCCCGCTCACCCGGACCCAACCAAGGCCGGAGTAAACAATATCAGACTTCTCCTTAATCGAAAATTCCTTCCGCAGGAGCTTTCTGCCTTCGACGACAGGCTGCAAGAGCTCACCGGCATGCTTTTCGTAAAAGTCATCAGCACCGGCCAGCTTGGTCCGGTGGATGCTCAAGCCGTTTTCAAAGAAGGCGGTCATGCCCTGCTTTTCGCCTGAAATAAAGTCAAATCGGGCGAGGCCTCCCAAAAAGAGAGTCTGCTCAGGATTGAGCTGGAAGGTCCGGGGCTTGATTTCCTTTTTAGGAGAAACCAGGTCCAGGTCCTTCTTATCCAGATAGTGAGCCATCTGGCCACGATGGATAATCCCCGGCGTGTCGATCAGCTGGCTGTCATCATCAAGCGGGATTTCAATCTTATCGAGGGTCGTCCCTGGGAAACGGCTGGTCGTGATGACGTCCTGTGAGCCTGTCACATTTTTGATGATGGCGTTGATTAGCGTGGACTTGCCGACATTGGTCACGCCCACCACATAGACATCTCGGCCATGGCGGTAGTGCTCGATGGCCTCCATGAGCTCGCTGACGTCGTCTTTGTTTTTAGCTGAGGTCACGAGAATGTCGACTGGCTTCAAGCCGTGTTCTGAAGCCTCTCCCTTGAGCCAGGCCTTGAGCTTCCCGGCCTTCAGTGAATGAGGCAGGACATCTTTTTTATTGGCAACAAGCAAAACATCATTGCCTCCGGTGAGCCGGTGGAGGCCGGGGATAATCGAGCCGTTAAAGTCAAAAATGTCGACGACATTGACGATCAGGGCGTCTTCCTGGCCAATCTCATTGAGGAGTCTCAGGAAGTCGTCGTCTGTGAGACTTGTCGGCACAATTTCATTATAATGGCGAAGGCGGAAACAACGCTGACAGTAGATGTCTTCGTCGTTTTCCAGGCGTTTTTTCAGGGCCGAAGCCGGGAGAAAGCCCAGGGCTTCCTTGTCTTCTGCCTGGATACGGGCTCCACAGCCGATACAGCGGATTTCTTCTTCCATAAGCCTCCTTAAATCATGAGTTTGAGGGCCTGCTTGATATAGTCTTCAGCAGATAAGCCTTCTTCTTTTTCGAGTTTCTTTTCTACTTTCTTGAGCTCAGTTGCCTTGTAGCCCAGGGCTCCGAGGGCCTCCATGGCTTCGGTCAATTCAGCATTGGCAGTATTAGCAGGGCCACTGGCATTGACTGTGGGGTTGAGCTTGCCAGCCAGGTCCAGGACCATCTGCATGGCGGTCTTCTTGCCGACGCCTGGGAACTTGGTCAGGTACTTGATGTCATTATTGTCAATGGCAGTGACCAGTCCTGCATTGTCACTAGCTGCAATGATGGCCAGTGCCGACTTTGGCCCAATCCCAGTCACAGAAATCAGGCGGAGAAAGAGGCCTTTTTCTTCAGCATCCACAAAGCCGTAAAGGCTGTGGGCATCTTCACGGATGACCTGGTGGACAAAGATTTTATGCCCTTCATTAAGCTTGAAACTATAAGGATTGGCGACATTGAGCAGGTAGCCGATGCCAGCCACATCAAGCACAATATAGGTCGGGGTCACAGAGACAATCGTCCCAGATAGATATTCGTACATCTTTTTCTCTTATTTCTCGTTGATAAATTCTTGGACAATAAACCTTGGACGGGCCTTGACTTCAAGGAAAATCTTGCCGATGTATTCGCCAATGATCCCTAAAGCCAAGAGCTGGACGCCACCAAAGCCGACGATGGCCGCCATGATGGACGACCAGCCCCAGGCCGTGTTTTCTACAAAGTGCTGGATGACAATGATAACACCGAAGATCACTGCGAGTATAAACAAAATAAATCCAGCCCAGAAAATCAGACGGAGGGGCGTTGCTGACATGGAGGTAATCCCATCAATAGCAAAGCTCAGCATCTTTTTCAGCGGATATTTTGACTCGCCGGCAAAACGCTCGCCCCGCTTGTAGTAGACGGTGCTTGATTTGTAGCCGACCAGTGGCACCATGCCCCGCAGGAAGAGGTTGACCTCACGAAATTCAGCCAAGCCATCAAGGGCCCGCTGGCTCATCAGGCGGAAGTCTGCGTGGTTGTCGACTGACTCACTGCCAAGCTTCTTCATCAGACCGTAAAACATGCCGGCCGTCCCCCGCTTGAAGGCCGTGTCGGTATCCCGGTTATCACGGACACCGTAGACGACGTCAAAGCCAGCCTCGTACTGCTCAAGCATTTCATCAATGGCATTGATGTCATCCTGGAGGTCTGCATCCATCGAAATCACGCAGTCGGCCAGATCTTTAACAGTCATCAGTCCCGCCAGGAGGGCATTTTGGTGGCCCCGATTTCGTGAAAGGTTGACGCCTGAAAAGATTTTGTCTTCAGCGTGCTTCTCCTGGATTTTCTCCCAGGTCTTGTCACGAGAGCCGTCGTTGACATATACGACCCGGCTATCGGTAGAAATTTTGCCGCTAGCCATCAGGCTTTCATATTTTTCCTTAAGTCGCTGCGAGGTTTCATCGAGGACAAGTTCTTCGTTGTAGCAGGGTACAACCATATAAAGTCTAGTCATTTTTATTCCTTTATTTTAATCTGATAATTTCCAACTGCTGGCCTTTGAAAGATGGCTCTGCATGATCCGGCGGAACATTTTTTCCAGGTCTGTCCCGGTAAAATGCACCATGGTCGGCCGGCCATGCGGGCAGTTATATGGATTCTTACAGCTAGCCAAGTCAGTCAGGACCCGCTTGCAGGAGTCGGCGTCCAAGACATCATGGGCCTTGATTGAGCTCTTGCAGGCAATCATGATGGCCAGGTCTTCTCTGAGGGCCTTCACAGAGATCTCTCTTGAGGCCAGCAGGCGGTCGATCATTTCCTTGACCACTTCTTCGATACGAGCTTCTGGCATCCAGGTCGGATGCTCTCGCAGGATAAACTGCTGGTCGCCGTATTCTTCAAGGAAGACACCGGCGACTTCTAAGCCTTCTTTTTGCTCTAAAATCTGGATGAATTCGTCTTTGGGAAAGTCAAAGATATAGGGCATCAAGAGGCTCTGTTGTTCCATCTGGACCTCGCCAATCTTATCCCGCCAGTATTCGTACTTGAAGCGTTCCTGGGCGGCATGCTGGTCGACGATGTAGAGGCCGTCCTCAGCCTGGCAGAGGAGGTAGGTTGCGTGGAGCTGACCGAGAAATTGAAGGGCTGGGAACTGGGCCTTTTCTTCTGTTTCATCGAGAAACTGAGGCCCAGCATCAAAGAGTTCCTGGAAGATAACTTCCTCTTTTTGGGGAGAAAGGAGGGGCTGGGACGGTCTTTCTTCGACCTGGCTGATCGTCTCGGCGACCGGCTCTGCCGTCCAAGCTGGACGGGCGGGCTCAGGAGCCGCCGTCGGCTTCTCTTTGAGCTGGCCGTTAAGATTTTCCAGTGCATCGGGAATCAGGACCTCGTCGGCCAGTGTCTCTCGAATCGCCTGTCTGATGAGGTTTTTCAGCTCTTCCTTTTTAGAAAGCTCAACCTCTTGCTTGGTCGGATGGACGTTGACACCGACCAGGTGGGGATCCATGCTGATAGAAATCACAGCCAGCGGGAAGCGACCGACCATGAGCTTGCTCCCGTAGCCTTCGATAATGGCCCGGTTCAGGTCTAAATTCCAGATGTAGCGACCATTGATAAAGAGGCTGATGCGATTGCGGTTGGACCAGGTCAGCTCGGGCAGGCTGACAAAGCCAGTGATGCTGTGGTCCAGGTCTTCGCCCTGTATCTTGCGGATTTTCTTGGCCACCCGCATGCCGTAGACTGCAGCAATGACCTGTCTCATGTCCCCGTTGCCGGCAGTCCGGAGCTGTTCACGCCCTTCATTAGTCAGGACAAAGGCAATCTCAGGATGGGCCAGGGCCAGGCGGTTCATGATGTTGAGAATCTGGCTGACCTCGGCCTGGAGGCTCTTGATGAACTTGAGGCGGGCAGGTGTATTGTAGAAGAGCTCTTCGACGATGATTTTGGTCCCCCGTCGTTTGGCTCCAGGCTCATGGGTCAGGATGTCTGGACCCATGGCCACCAGCCTGCTTCCAGCACTTTCATCCGCCGTGCTGGTCTCGATGGTCATCCGTGAGATTGATGCAATCGAAGGGAGGGCCTCGCCACGAAAACCAAGGCTTCGGAGCCGTTGGAGGTCGCCGATGGCCTTAATTTTACTGGTCGCATGAGGGCGGATGGCCAGAGGCACATCTTCACCCAGGATTCCTGAGCCATTGTCGACGACTTCGATCTTTTTGAGACCGGCCTCTTCAATGGCCACTTCAATCCGGCTGGCACCAGCATCAATCGCATTTTCGACCAGCTCTTTGACAGCGTTGGCGGGGCGAACGACGACTTCTCCGGCGTTGATTTGGTTGGCCAGTTGTTCGTCTAATTCAATGATATTGCCCATTTTTTCCTCCTTTCATGTGCCTTGCAGGCGGCTTGTCCCTTCGGGTTGGGGATGTTTCTAGTAGTGGGTGCTCGCGGAACTAGCTTCGAGTGTTGCTAAGCCCTGCTTAGTCTCCCTGCGGGAGCCGTCGCATGGCAAAGCAACACTACTTGCGGATTTCCGCTCCGCGGATTATGGGAAAGCGGAGCTTTCTCATAATCCCACTACTAGAAAATCCCCTTAGTTTACGGCCTTCGGCCCCGCTTTGACGGGATTTCTCCGATGCGTGGCTATTTATTAGTTGCCGTAGTAGTTGTTGTTGAAATCTTGTAAGTTGTTGAGGCCATGCAAGAAGCTGGCAAAGACAGCGACAAGTAAGATGAGGCTGAGGACAGCGATAACAGCTAAAACAATGAAGGCGATGAGGCCTGCTATGTTCCAGCTGTCCATGACCTTGCGGAATTCTTCTTCGTCTCGGTAGTGGTTGTCCATGTTTTCCAGGGTCCACTTTTCAGCGTTGAGGCCGTAGATGATGGCCCATACTAAAGCGAAAATCTGGCCGATAAAGGGCACAAAGCCAAGAAGGACGAGGAGGCCCAGGTAGGACTTATTGCCGACGGCGAAGAATAGCGAGAGGCTGAAGGCTCCCCAGTTCCACTTCGTCTTGAAGGCGGCTTGTTGCTCTTCGTCCATCTTGGCAGTGGTAGCCTGCTGACTGGCTGGCATAGTTACTTCAGGCTCAACTTCTTTTTCAGCGACGACGATAGGGAGAGGTGTTTCGACTTTTTCATCCTCAAGCACTGGTTCAGCGACTGTTTCTTCAGTCCCGGCTTCGACCTTCTCATCCATTTCCACTTTCTTATCATCCAGGGGCTGTTCTTCGACTGCCTTATTTTCTTCGGTCATAAATTTCTCCTTCTTAGACGAGATCTTTAAGATCCCAGAGGCTGTTCATGGCTTCACGGGCCGTCATGTTATTGACATCCATGGCCTTTAATTTTTTGATAAGTTCACTTTCATTATTGCCCAGGTTAAAGAGGCTGAGTTGCTGGTCAGCTTCGGTCGCTCTACTGACAGGCTCCTGGCCCTCCAGCTCTTGGAGAATCAGGTCAGCCCGCTCGAGTAGACTGTCTGGGAGCCCGGCGATTTTACCGACATGAATCCCGTAGGACTTGTCAGCTGGCCCTTCCGTGATCTTATGCAGGAAGGTCACTTCACCGTCTTTTTCCAGGGTTGCCACATGGACATTGCTGAGATGTTCAAGGCTTTCATTGAGGGCTGTCAGCTCATGATAGTGGGTGGCAAAGAGGGTCTTCGCCCCAATCTTATCATGAATATATTCGATAATCGCCTGAGCCAGGGCCATGCCGTCATAAGTGGCTGTCCCCCGGCCGAGTTCATCAAAGATGATTAGGCTTTTAGATGAAGCATGTTGGATGGCCCGATTGGCCTCGCTCATCTCGACCATGAAGGTCGACTCGCCTGAGACCAGATTATCACTGGCCCCAATCCGGGTAAAGATGGCATCAAAGACAGGCAGGACCGCCGACTCAGCCGGAAGATAAGAGCCCATCTGTGCCATGATGACAAGCAAAGCAAACTGCCTCATATAGGTGGATTTCCCGGACATATTGGGCCCGGTAATCAGCTGGATATCACTGCCTTCAGGCAGTTCAATCGTATTGGGCACATAGTCTTGGAGGCCAAGCACGCTCTCAACTACAGGGTGACGGCCTTCTTCAATGGCGACCGCCTGCTCTGTCGTAAATTGGGGTCGGACATAGCCGGCAGATTCAGCCAGGCTCGCTAAACTCTGCAGGCAGTCGACTTCAGCGACAGTCTTGGCCAGGGCTTGCAGGCGGCTGATATAGCCTTCGGTCTCTTTCCTGACAGCAAGGAAGAGTTGGTATTCTAGCTTACTGGACTCTTCTCTGGCCTCCAACATGATTTCTTCGATTTCAGAAAGGCGTTCTGATCCAAAGCGCTCAGAGTTTTTCAGGGTCGCCTTCCTAAAGAAGTGCTCTGGCACCTGAGTGAGATTTGAGGCTGTGACATGGAAATAATAGCCGTCTTTGCGGTTAAAATCAATCCGGAGATTGGAAATCCCGGTCCTTGCCCGCTCTTCGACTTCGAGCTCAGCAATCCAATTGGTTCCTTTGCTAGAGGCTTCGCGGTATTTATCCAACTGGTCATTAAAGCCATCTTTGATAATACCACCCTCAGAAATCGTCCGTCCGCCCTCTTCTGAAATCGCTGAATCAATCAGCTTTCTCAGCTCTGGTAGGTCGTCTAGGGCTTGAGTATTTCTAGCAAAAATCTCAGGATCAATCGCAGTCAACAGCTCACGAATGGCCGGCAGATTCCCCAGAGAACGGGAAAGCTGAATCAAGTCCACCGGCAGGGCCTTGCCAAAGGAAACCCGGCTGGCCAGGCGCTCCAGGTCATAGACGCCTTTCAAGGCCTCAATCAAATCGGCCCGCTCCATAAAACTGCCGAGCATGGCCGTGACCGCATCCAGCCGGCCTTCGATGGCCGTCCGCTTAATCAGAGGCCGTTCAATCCATGCCTTCAGCATCCGGGTCCCCATGGCCGTCTTGGTCTTATCCATCAGGCCATAGAGACTGCCGGCTTTCTTGCCTTCACGGCTGTTAGCCGTCAGCTCCAGCGAGCTCTTGCTGGCAAAGTCCATCTGCAGGTAGTCTTTGATTTCATAATGCTCAGGCTCTTGGATATGGCTGAGGTCTCTTAGCTGGGTCTGCTTGACATAGGCCTTGAGTTTGCTAGCAACCTGCTCTTCTAGCGTGTCGACGACTTCTGGCAATTCCTGGACTTCAGAAATCAGGAGTTGCATCTGTCGCTCTAGAATCTGCCTTTCATTGGGCAAGAGCTCGTAACCAACGACAATCTCCTTGGCCCGCAGACCTGAAATCTCGCTCAAGAGACTTGCCAGCTCGCTGATGGTCGTGACCTTAAACTCTCCTGTCGAGAGGTCCATATAGGCCAGACCCCAGTCAGAGCCTGATTTGTCAATGGCGACCAGGAAGTTATTGTCCACGGTCGCTGTAATATCGACCGCTGTCCCTGGCGTGATGACCTGGGTCACGGCCCGCTTGACGATGCCGACGGCCTCTTTAGGGTCTTCAATCTGGTCAGCAATCGCGACCTTGTAGCCCATGTTAACCAGTGTCTCGATAGGGCCTGATACGGCGTGATAGGGGACACCTGCCATGGGAATCGGCTGTTCGGCGTTTTTATTACGGCTGGTCAGGGTCAGCTCTAAGATTTGAGCGGCGTTAACCGCATCCTCATAGAAGAGCTCATAAAAATCGCCCATCCTAAAAAGCAAAAAAGCATCAGGGTAGTTGGCCTTGATATCTAAATATTGTTGCATTCCTGGAGAAACCTTATCCGCCATATCCTTTTTAAGACCCTTCCTTGACTTTTTGATTGACCTGTCGTTCGATTTCGCCTGTGAGGTGCTCAAGCAAGCTATTGACCGGGGCCATCTTCTGGGCATAGTCCTGGACGAGCAGATGATTTTTGAGGATTTTTTCAAGCCGGCCTGCCTCACGCATGCTCTGCCTATAAGCTTCTGGCTTGCCAATCTTTTGAAAGAGGACTGCCTCTTTTTGAAGCTCCTTCATTTGTTGTTGGGCCTCAAAGACTCCAGGCTCAACCTTTAGGCGACTTTCCGCCTGCTTAAAATCTGAGACATAATCCAGCTCCAAGAGCATGGCCTTGAGCTCTTCTAATTTTTCCTGGGTCGCCGTCTGCATGCTTTTTCCTCTTTATGTATTGCTTCTATTATAGCATATTTCCAGCCTTTCTGCTCTCTGCCAAAAGAAAAAGAGCAGGGCATCTGCTTCTTACTTTCCTAATTTTGCGGACGTTTCCCATCTTCCCAGAAAAGCTTAATCAAGGCCTGGGTCCCGTCATTTTCAAATCCCTTGTTGGCCAGCTGATCATAGAGCGCCTTGGCCCCAGCTGTTGCAGGGAGTTCCAGGCCCATCTTTTCTGCTTCACTGAGGGCAATCCCCAGGTCTTTGATGAAGTGCTTGACAAAGAAGCCCGGTGTGAAGTCCTCAGCGAGGATTCTTGGGGCATAGTTGCTCAGGCTCCAGGTCGAAGCCCCGCCACCGCCAAGCGTCGTCAGGACCTTGTCCATGTCAAGGCCAGCCTTGTCGGCATAGACCATGAGCTCGACCATGGCGGTCATGGTGCCAGCAATCCCGATTTGATTGGCCATCTTAGTGTGCTGACCTGCACCTGCAGGTCCTTGTAGCATAATGGTCTTGCCGACCAGCTCAAAGAAGGGCAGGACTTTCTCATAAGCCGATTCATCGCCTCCGACCATGATCGTCAGAGTCGCATTCTTCGCCCCGATGTCGCCACCAGAGACCGGAGCGTCTAGACTTTCAGCCCCGACCGCCTTAGCCTTTTCAGCAATCCTGATGGCCAGGCCTGGCTCAGAGGTCGTCATGTCGACCAAGACCTTGCCCTTGAGCTCAGCCTCAAAAACACCATTCTCTCCAAAATAAATTTCTTCGACATCCTTAGGATAGCCGACCATAGAAAAGATGAGCTCTGCCTGCTCAGCTACCTCCTGAGGTGTCGCCGCATAGACCGCCCCAGCCTCGACCAACTCATCAGTCTTCGCCTTGGTCCGGTTGTAGACAAAAAGCTCGTTGCCAGCCTCCATCAAATGCCCCGCAATCGTAGCACCCATCACACCTGTGCCGATAAATCCAATCTTTGTCATCTCGATATCCTTCTTTCTGTTAATAGCTTCATTTTACCACAAATCTCAGCCACCGCATAGGCGAAGCCCCCGTCAAAGCGGGGCCGAAGGCCTTACCACCGAGCATTTCACTACTAGAAACATCCCCACCCCCGAAGGGAACAAAAAAAGGCCGAAAGGCCAAAATTAGTGGGGAAGAAGGGATTTGAACCCTCACATCCTTGCGAATACTAGCACCTGAAGCTAGCGCGTCTGCCATTCCGCCACTTCCCCAATGCATTACTTTAATATTTTACCAGTTTTATCCAATAATCGCAAGGATTTATCATGAAAGATAAAAAAGAGGCCAGCCTCAGAAAATCGGCTGACCCATTTTAATAAGTCGTCGTTGGGTATTGGTTGATAAGGCCGATAATGACTGTGAAGAAGAGGATAATGTAGATGACCAAAATCGCCAGGACAATGAAGAAGAGGACAAAGCCAGCCCGGTTATAAGTATCCATGATTTTGCGGAACTCTTCTTCGTCCCGGTAGTCATTAGCCGTATTTTCCAAAGCCCACTTCTCTGCGTGCGCAGCCGTCCAGAAAATCCAGAAGATGTTAAAAATTGGAATCAGGTTAAGGAAGGCCATCCAAGAGCGATTCCCAATCGCAAAGAACATCCAAGAAATAAAGGCTCCCCAGTTCCATTTGGTCCGCCAGCTCATTCTGTCGTTGTTTTCCATCGTTTTTCTCCTTGTATAATACATTTTTTATAGCACGGTAAATTGTAAAATGAATCTATCTAGTGGCTAACTTGCACTTGCAATTTGCAATTTATTATAGCACTAAAACAGGCAGAATTCTGACTCAATTCTTTTTGCCTGTCACTTTGAATGAGTTATTAGTCCTCAGGCATATCCTCACCACCAGCTACAAGCATAAGAATTCCTGAAATCACATTAATAAAAATAAGTGTGCAGACAGAAAGTGTCGTATGCTTGTAGTTGTCTTGACCTTTATAAATTTTCCAAATATTGAGATTCAATGGAATAACCCATGCAGCCATGATTAAACCAAATCCAGAAGTAACTAGTGCCCAAACTCCGAGTGATACCCAGTTTAAAATGAATGCGATGAGATAGAAAGTCTTTCTGTATTCATTACCTACACTTGTTCCCTCAGCGACTCTTTTGTTCTTTGTAATGACTGTTTTTTCATTATTTCTGAAGATTGTAACTTCGTCACCAACTTGTGGCGAATAATTGAAAGCTTCAAAGCCGAATTCTTGCAAGCTCCCATCGTCAAGTCCAACTTGCACTTTACCCATGCTAATTGATACAATTTTTCCCAATTTATTACCTACACTTCCTACACTTGTTCCCTCAGCGACTCTTTTGTTCTTTGTAATGACTGTTTTTTCATTATTTCTGAAGATTGTAACTTCGTCACCAACTTGTGGCGAATAATCGAAAGCTTCAAAGCCGAATTCTTGCAAGCTCCCATCGTCAAGTCCAACTTGCACTTTACCCATGCTAATTGATACAATTTTTCCCATTTTTTATTTCCTCCAACTTTGTTAAATTCATTATACCTTTTAATTGACATTAAATCAAAACTAGACACCAAAATAGGGCGAATTCCTATCCAATCCGGGTATTTTCACACTCCTACTTGTCTAAAATTGTAATATAAGTTGCTTGTCATTTCATCAGTAATTTCGCATAAAAAAACTTACTGACAGAAATTCTGTCAGTAAGTTTATTCACTTTAGCTTCTGAGGATGATAAGCTTCCTCTATATGATTAATTTCAGATAAATTTACTTTGATTGTACTTATTAAAGGTGCCAATAAATCTTTATTAGCTCTGCTCACTTCCCATTTTCTATGCCCAATCCCTTTAGGAAAAAATTCTAAAACTTCATCAGATATTTCTTTCGGATTTTTTCCAAAATAAGAAAATTTTTTTGAAACCAAAACATATTCACTATCATCTATTCCATGATTTGGCCACCATTTTTTATATGCCAGCGCATCTTGCCGGCCAAGTGACAAAGGACCAGTTAAATAATCTGTTCTTGAGATGACATCAGATATTTTCGCCACAAAAATTAAATGCTGATACTTTGGACTGATAAAGGCTCCACGTTTATTTCTGGTTCTTCCGTTATCTCTTGAATGACCAGCGATTGCCATGAGGTAAACATCGGCAGTTTCTTCCCGAATTTTCTCTCTCCATTCTCTGTAAATCCCTTTACGAATTCTTGACATACACCCACCTTCTGTCAGTAAATCTGGTGTAGGTTCATGCTTCTCCGTAAATGCACAAGGATTAATTCCATAGTCGTGCGTCATCCGATAGCAGTAAATAACTATTTTCCTATCCATTTTTACTATCTAATCCTTATAAACAACAGTCCAGTTTGGATTATTTGCCATCATTTCAGCGGATTGTTTATCCATAAATGGTCCTGCAATCACATTCCCGAAGTTATCAACAACATACCAATTTCCCATTATTTTTCTCCTCAAGTAGTTTATTTTGTTTTATATTACAAATTATACGCTATTTTATCATTTTTATCTAATCAGAACCTGATACAGGTCGACACAAGTGGAGTGGAAGAAATTCCGCAAAACACTGTGAAAAGGCAAATGGCGAGACCGAAGGGCTCGCCATTTAACAATGAGACTGCGAAGCAGGCTGCTTGTGGCCCACAGTGTTTTGCGGAATTTCTGGAACGCAACGGCCCCATCTCCAATACGACAGACAACAGAAGAAAGCTCTGCTTTCCCCATCCACCACCTTTTTTGCAGGCTTTTGGTCAGGATTGCTCACCTTGGTCGCATTCCTTCCTCAAAAGCCTAGCAAAAAAGCTCACCCACAGGCAAGCTCCTTATCGATAATCAGGCTTCGGCTGGTTGTTATAATAAACACCTGAAATCCGTTCTGCGGCTCCTGCTTCTGCTGTTTCCAGGGCACGAGAGATTTCGTCGAAGGCTCCGTTGTAGTTGTGGCCATCAAAGAGTTGCATGGCACGGCCAATCCCGTGGGCAACCTTGTCGTTGCTGGCCTTATAGCGGTTGGCGTATTGCATGAGTTGCTCAGCGAGGACAGCATGGCTGATAAGCTCATCTGTCGCATCCTTGAGGGTGTGCATGGCTTCAGTTGACACGTCGACGAGGTGGTTGACTGTATCGATATTGATACGGATTTTATCCAGTTCCTTGAAGAGGTTTTGCACCCGGTCGCTGGTGTTAAAGAAGAGCTCCAGATAGTCCTTTGGAAGGCCTGGCAGATTCTGCTTTTCAACATAGCGTTTGATGATGTGGAGTTCATTTTCGAACTTGTCAGCGATCGATTGAGCCGCCTGCTCTTCATCCTTGAGGTTGACCAGCTTATTACTGATTTCAAGCTGGTTCTTTTCCATTTCTTCAAGGGCAAGGACAATCGCGTTGACACGTTTAGCCAGTTGTGAATCTGGTTCAGCCTTTTCTTCGATAGCTTTTTGGACTTCAGCAGCATCTTCTTCCAGGGTTTCAAGATGTTCTTGATAGCCACGGACAAAGCCTTTTTCATTGCCAGAGAGGATGTAGGCCTGCATGATATGGTCAATCTCAAGCAGGAGGTTTTTATTGTTGGTCTTGGCATGTTCGATGTAGTCATCCAGGACCTTGGCACGTTTTTCTACGCTCCGACGAGAAGCGTATTCTTTTTCAAAAGTGCTATAGATATTGTCAATTTTTACTGAAACACTGTCAAGCTTAGCTTCAGCGTCTTCCAGCTCAAAGCTAGAGATAGAGGCCTTAGACAGGCTCATGAGTTGCTCAATGTCCTTGAGCTCAGCGTCCAGATTGACGCTTTCTGGCAAGACATAATTTTCATCCTCAAATTTTTCCTTGGCTTCCTTGACGTCAGCGATTTGTTGAGGATAGTCTTTTTCGACCAGGGTAATGTAATCTGGAATCCGCTCAGTCACGGCACGCAGGGCCAGTGTGTGATCTTCGGCAGCATCAAGCACTTCTGCTGCTTCGATCGGGTCACCGGTAGAGTTCAAGGTTACAAATTGAGAAAACTCAAGCTCGATATTGGCCAGTTGCTTCTGGATTTCGTCAATCGTGAAGCCGTAGACTTTTGAATTGTCACTGACTTCAGCCTTGAGCTCTTCGTAGAGGTCAAGAGAGTTGTCGATTTTAGCTGAGTTCCGGCGCTCTTGCTCAGTGAGCTCAGCCACGCCTTCACGGATGGCCTTGACTTCGTCTTCCATAATTTCAATTTGGGCTTCAGAGTCATTGACAGACTCACGGGCCTTGAAGAAGTGGAAGGAGTCGTTGAGTTGTTCTGCCTCAAAGATGTGTTCTTCCAGGTCAGCAAATGAATTTGACGAGAGGTCAATCCATTTTTGATTCCATTCACGGAACATGGTCTGGGACTGGCCGACCAGGTGCATCTTCTTGACGGCGTCCATCTCTTCTTGGACGGGCAGGTCAAAAAGGGATTCCTTGCGTTCTTCGAGGTCGAGGATGCGGTCTTCTGTTTTTTTACGCATGACCATGGCGAAGATATAAAAGGCAAGGATAATAACTACAAGAACTACTAGGACAATGATAATCGTGCTTGACATGTGGGCTCCACTATTTTTATTTTAATAATTTCTGATTTTGAATAGGTTTTTTTAGACGATAAAACCTCAAGCATAATTATATCATATTTCATCGAAAAAAAGGGAAACTTTTTTGGGCTGGGAAATGAGTGGGGGTGCTTAATTCGTTTCGGTCCAGAAAAGCCGGTGGCTTGCCGTGAGGCCGCAAGCGAATCCTTCGGATTCCATTGCTAAGTCTGGAGCCCTGCGGTCTCCAGACTTGCCTTGTTTCACGGCATGCCACCGGCTTTTCTGGACCTCCACTGTACTTGCTGTCTCATCATTTCCTTTTTGGAGATGGCATCTTGCTAATGAGTAACTAGCGGAACGGAAGGAAAAGGCCAGTGAATAGTGAACAAGGCAAACGGCGAGACCGAAGGGCTCGACGTTTAGCAATGAAAGCAAAGCTTTGCTTGCGGCCCCACTATTCACTGGCCTTTTCCTGGAGTGTAGCGACTTCCCAACACAAAATAAAAAAAACCAGGCCAAAACCCAGTTTCTAAAATCTTAATATTAAAGTCCAGCTTGAGCTGCAACTTCTGCTGCAAAGTCGTTTTCTGCTTTTTCAATACCTTCGCCAACTTCAAAACGTACAAAGCTGATTGCTTTAGCGTTTTGAGCTTCAAGGTAGGCTTCAACTGTCTTGCTGTCATCCATGATGTAAACTTGTGAAAGCAAAGTGTACTCTTGGTCAACCTTAGTATTGTCAAGCATGAAGCGATCCATCTTACCTGGGAGAATCTTATCCCAGATCTTTTCTGGTTTGCCTTCAGCTTTGAGTTCTTCCTTGATGTCAACTTCAGCTTGTGCAATCACTTCATCAGTGAGTTGTTGCTTAGAACCATATTTCAAGTGAGCAAGGGCTGGTTTATCAACCATAGCGCGAGCTTCGTTGTCTTGGTCAATCTTGTGGTTCATTTGAGCCAATTCATCGTGGATGAATTCTGGATCAAGCTCAGTATAAGACATTACTGTTGGGTGCATTGCTGCAACGTGCATTGAAACTTGCTTAGCAATGGTTTCGTCAGCCCCTTCAAGGACAGTGATAACTCCGATACGGCCTTGGTTGTGTTGGTAGGCACCGAAGTGTTGAGCATCAGTTTTTTCAACCAATGCAAAACGGCGGAATGAAATCTTTTCACCGATAGTTGCAGTTGCTGAAACGAATGATTCAGCCAAAGTTTCACCTGATTTAGTTGTCAAAGCAAGGGCTGCTTCTTGGTCAGCTGGTTTTTGATCTGCGATCAATTCTGCAGTTTCCTTAACCAAAGTGATGAACTGGTCGTTTTTCGCAACGAAGTCAGTTTCTGAGTTAACTTCGATCAATGCTGCGACGTTACCCTTAACGGCAAGACCTGTCAAGCCTTCAGCGGCCACACGGTCAGCCTTCTTTTCAGCCTTTGCAATCCCTTTTTCGCGGAGGACTTCAGCGGCTTTTTCCATATCGCCGTTGACTTCTTCGAGGGCTTTCTTGGCATCCATGATGCCGGCACCTGTTTTTTCACGCAATTCTTTGACTTGTGCTGCTGATACTGCCATTATTGTTCTCCTTAATTGTCTTTGTTTTTATAAAAAAACGAGAAAGGCGCAGCCGCCTCGCCCGTTATGTTTACTTGATTATTCAGCGTCTTTCTTGCCTTCAACCACTTCAACGAGGTCTTCAAGAGATTCTTCGCTGGCTGGAGCTGCCTTAGCTTCAAGGGCTTCTTCAACGTTATCTTCACCTTGACGGCCTTCGATGATGGCATCTGCCATCTTACCAGTGATCAATTTAACGGCACGGATCGCGTCGTCGTTTGATGGGATGATTACATCGATTGGGTCTGGGTCTGCGTTAGTATCAACCATCGCAACAACAGGGATACCCAATTTTTGAGCTTCTTGGATCGCGATTTGTTCGTTGTGTGGGTCA
Organism: Lactococcus termiticola; assembly: GCF_003116835.1. Classification (GTDB taxonomy): domain Bacteria; phylum Bacillota; class Bacilli; order Lactobacillales; family Streptococcaceae; genus Lactococcus; species Lactococcus termiticola. Next base: position 214,525 of record NZ_BFFO01000003.1, read on the forward strand.
ACAACATACATCACATCAGGGATGCGTGGCATGTCTTGGATACCACCCAAGAATTTTTCAAGGCGTTCGCGTTCTTTGTTCAAAAGAACAACTTCTTTCTTAGGCAATACGTCGAAAGTACCATCTTCTTCCATCTTGTTGATAGATTTGAGGCGGCTGATACGTGATTGGATCGTGTTCCAGTTAGTCAAAGTACCACCCAACCAACGATGGTTGATGTAGTATTGACCAGCGCGTTCAGCTTCTTCTTTGACAGCTTCAGCAGCTTGTTTCTTTGTACCAACAAAGAGGACAACAGCACCTTCTGAAGCAGCTCTACGCATGTAGTTGTAAGCATCGTCAACGAGCTTAACTGTCTTTTGCAAGTCGATAACGTGGATACCATTACGTTCTGTAAAGATGAATGGTTTCATTTTTGGGTTCCAACGACGCGTTTGGTGACCGAAGTGCACACCAGCTTCGAGGAGTTGTTTCATTGAAATAACTGACATTTGAATGTCTCCTTTTAAGATAGTTTTTCCTCTTTTGACTGTCAACCAGGCCCGCTACTATGGCTAGCACTACGAGACTGTCAGGTCAAAATGCGAGATGGTTGCTTTACAGCAACGTTTTAATTATACACTAAAGTTTGGGCTTTGGCAACTGGAAGGGGGGTGAAGTCGTTGCGTTCCAGAATTCTGGGGAGATGCTGTGGGGCCGCGAGCGAAGCTTCGCTTCCATCGCTAAATTCTGAGCCCTTGCGGTCTCAGAATTTGCCTTATTCCACTGCATTCCCCAGAATTCTTCCACTCCACTTGGACAGCCTAATACTTTTTGAAATCTCGTGTAAAATCGACCTCTTCTTCAATTTGGATATTTTTGAGGGCCGTTTCCATGGGCTTGAGTTTCTTTTTGGCTTTGGGCTGGGCGCTTTTGTCTTCGCTGAGTTTTGGCTTTGCTGAGGCGGGGGCTTTCTTTGAGGCTTTTTCTTTAGGGCTTGTCAGCTTGAGCTCGAAGCTTTCTTCCGGGAAGAACTCCCCGACTTTGGCTAGGATGGTCTCTAGGCCAAAGCTGTGGGCAATCCAGAAGGGTTTGCCTGTTGCCTTGGCGGCTTCTTTGGCAAAGCTGACGGAATGGTGGGCGACGTTTTGATTGCGCATGATGATGAGATCGGACTTAGCGACTAAACGTTCGATTTCAGCCCTGTTGGGCTTCTTTTTATCAAAACCCAAAAAGGCAAGTCCAGCTTTTGCCAGGCCTGCCTTGAGGTCACCCCAATATTTTGCTTCAGATAGGATGAGAATGGTTCGCATAATGCTCCTTTTTCAAAAGGAAGAGACGGGATTCGAACCCGCGAATGGCTTTCGCCATTACACGCTTTCCAAGCGTGCTCCTTCAGCCTCTCGGACACTCTTCCGAACCCTAATAGTATATCAGATTTAGGGGGTCTAAGCAAGCCGTTCCGTGTGCGAAAGCCGTTTCCCTACTGTAGGCACGCAAGCAAAGCCTTCGGCTTTCACACACTACACTGTATTATTAAAAATTAAATCAATTCTTCTTTATGAAAGGCATCCAGCACTTGAGCGCCGTCATTGAGCTTCTCCCATATCACTGCCCGGCCGGCAAGCTTCGATTTTTTAACGTCAATAATCCTCTGGTTAGCTGAGCCACGGAATTGCAAGGTCAGGTCCTTTTCCTCCAGGATAAAAGGCCCGTCCACCAGGATGTCAATTTCAGCCAACAACTCCTGCTTGTCCTGGCTTTCTTCCTGGAGCTCCTCCCAGCTATAGCCGGTCCAGGACCAGATGTCCTTGCCCGGTAGCTCTTTGCGGACTCTTTTGACCAGCGGCAACAAGATTCCTGTGTTCATAAAGGGCTCGCCACCCAGCAAGGTCAAGCCTTGAACATAGGGCTGGGCGAGATCAGCCATGATTTGCTCTTCGAGTTCGGCCGTATACGGCTGGCCATAGTCAAAGTCCCAGGTTGCCTGATTGTAGCAGCCAGGGCAGTGAAAAAGACAGCCCGACACATAGAGCGAGCAACGGACCCCTTCGCCATCGACAAAGTTAAAAGGCTTATAATCCGCAATCTTGCCCTTAGAATAATCTTGGGCTAGCTTTTTTTCATTCATTGCTCTCCTTGTCCTACATGTGTTTTACCCGGGCCACAATTTCAGAGTGGCGCCCGTGCACCATTGGCCGAGCCTGAGGATTACCAAGATAGCCACAGGTCCGCTTGACCACATCACAGGTCTCAGGGTTGCTGTTGCCACATTCTGGGCACTTGAACCCACGAGCTGTTGGGGCAAAATCCCCCTCAAAGCCACATTCATAGCAGTGGTCAATCGGGGCATTAGTCCCCAGGTAGCCGACCCGGTCGTAGGCATAGTCCCAGACGGCCTCAAGGGCCTTTGGATTCTGCTGGATGACCGGATATTCGCAGTAGTGGATAAAACCACCATTGGCATAGACAGGGTAATCTTTCTCAAAATCTAATTTTTCAAATGGTGTTGGATTCTTGCGGACATCATAGTGGAAGGAATTCGTATAGTAATCCTTGTCCGTGATGTCAGCCACCTCGCCAAATTTGGCCTTGTCCAGCTTGCAAAAGCGGTCTGTCAGGCTCTCAGACGGCGTGCTGTAAACGCTGAAGTGGTAGCCCATCTCAGCTGACCAATCGGCACAGCGGGCATGCATGGCCTTGACAATCTCAAGGCTGAAGGCTTTGGCTTCTGGATTCTGCTCCCAGGTCGGCCCGTAAAAGCTGGTCACAACCTCATAAATGCCGATGTAGCCCAGAGAAATCGTCGCCCGGTCATTCTTATAAAGACTGTCAACTTCTTCATTGGCCTCTAAACGTCCCAGTGCCCCGTTCATAAAGAGGATGGGAGCGTTTTTAGGTTCCGCCTCACGACAGCGAGCAATCCGGAAATCCAGGGCATCTTTAGCGATATCCAGGCGTTCATTAAAGATTTGCCAAAATTTATCCTTATTGCCAGAAGCCTCAAGGGCGATTCTTGGCAGGTTGACTGTGACCACGCCCAGATTATTTCGACCAGCTGTGACCTCGTTGCCCTGTGCATCCTGCCAGGCATGAAGGAAGCTCCGACAGCCCATAGAAGCCTTGAAGGAGCCCGTCAGCTCGACAATCTTGTCATAAGAGAGGACATCAGGATACATCCGCTTGGTCGAACATTCGACGGCTAGCTGCTTGATGTCGTAGTTTGCTGTGTCTGCCTCGAGGTTGAGCCCCCGCTTCAGCGTGAAAATCAACTTAGGGAAAATCGCTGTCCGGCGTTCCTTACCAAGCCCCTTAATTCTGACCTTGAGGATGGCCTTTTGGATTTCCCGGGCATAATAGTCTGTCCCTAAGCCAAAACCAAGCGTGACAAAGGGTGTCTGACCGTTCGATGTGAAAAGTGTATTAATTTCATACTCTAAAGACTGCATGGCATCGTAGATGTCTTTTTCCGTCTTTTCCTTAGCATAGGCTTCCTGCTTGCTAGCATCGTCAATCCAAGCCTTGGCATCTGTCAAATGCTTTTCATAATTGAGCTTGGCATAAGGGGCGAGAATCTCGTCTGCCCGGTCAAAAGAGCAACCGCCGTATTGAGAGCTGGCCACATTGGCGATGATTTGGCTGGCCTGGGCAGTGGCTGTCTGGATAGACTTAGGTGATTCTACTTGAGCATTGCCCAACTGGAAGCCGTTTTCAAACATGTTCTTGAAGTCAATCAGACAGCAGTTGGACATGGTTGTATAAGGACTGTAGTCCAGATCGTGGAAGTGGATATCGCCCTTCTGGTGTGCATTGGCCACATGGGCCGGCAGCATTTTCAGGCCGATAGCCTTAGCAACCGCACCCGCCGTCAGGTCTCGCTGTGTATTGAAGACATTGGCGTCTTTATTAGCATTTTCATTGACGACCGACTGATCCTTATTGACCAATTTTTCAATCGTGAAATTGATGTCCGTCGCCTTTTGACGGGCCAGGTCTCGCTGGGTCCGGTAGCTGACATAGGCCTTGGCCAGATCAAGCTCGCCTGCCTCCATGAGTTCGTGCTCAACGATATTTTGAATCTCATAGATTTTGACATCTTCATCAAAACGGCTAAAGAGCTCAGAGAGGACTTGTGCCTTTATTTTTTTCAGCTCAGCCTCTTTGATTTTCCCCTGAGCTGCTTTTTCTAAAGCATGAAGGATTTTATCCCCATCAAAATCAACCCGGCGGCCATCCCGCTTGATGACTTGAATGGTCTTTTCCTCTATCAAAACTTGCATCCTACTAACCTCATTTCACACATTCAAAAAATTGATTCGCTTTTAAAATTGTATCAAAATTCACAAAGGATTTCAACAAGATATTGTGTCTTTTTCGTTAAATCTCGATGAGAAAGCACAAGATGTGGGGCACCAACCTTCTCCAGACCTTTGATTGCTAGCAATAACTTTTTAGAACGCGAGAAACAAGACAAGAAAACCACTTTCTCATTTGATGCTCTAAATGTTTCAATTCGATAAAGCTATTATAACAAAAAACTCGCAAGACATATCAGTCTTACGAGTTTAACTCAATATTCGGGGCCAAGCCCTTAGATGCCGAGGACCGGTTTCGAACCGGTACGAAGGTTACCCTTCGCAGGATTTTAAGTCCTGTGCGTCTGCCAGTTCCGCCACCCCGGCTCAGTTGAATATCGGGAAGACAGGATTCGAACCTGCGACACCTTGGTCCCAAACCAAGTACTCTACCAAGCTGAGCTACTTCCCGGGTGATACTTATGTAATGCATACACCGAAGTGTAATGCAAGCGGTAGGATTCGAACCTACAACCGCCTGATTCGTAGTCAGGTACTCTATCCAGTTGAGCCACGCCTGCTTGTGTTGTGAAGTTGCGAGTAAGGCTTACGACCAAAGGAAGTAAGTATTGCCGCAACTTCCAAAACAAGGTTGCGGATAAGGAAAACGAAGTTTTCCTCCTTACAGGTAAAGGGCCATTAGGCCAAAGCGAACGACGGGATTCGAACCCGCGACCCCAACCATGGCAAGGTTGTGCTCTACCCCTGAGCTACGTTCGCTGAGCATTAGAGGAGCTGAGTCAAGAAAGCACTGCTTTCTTGACCATCTCCTCAATGCGAAGGTGACGGATAAGGAAAAGCGTGAGCTTTTCTTTCCTCTTTTCTTCGCTTGGTGTATACACCTGGTAATGTAAAGGAGCTTGTCTGCTTCGCAGTTTCGCTGCGCTCAGATGACTGCGTCATCACAAGCTCCTTTACATCAAAATTTTAGCGCGTTCGGAAAGCGAGCTTTCCAACGCTTATAAAATTTTGATGCCGACTACATGATTCGAACACGCGACCCTCTGATTACAAATCAGATGCTCTACCAACTGAGCTAAGTCGGCTTGGTTGGATTTAACTTTGCCAACTTCACTCAGTAGAGCATCTGCGAGGTGGAAAGCTACGCTTTCTTTATTCGCAACCTTGAAGCAGTGCTTCAAGCTCTACCAACTGAGCTAAGTCGGCTTGGTTGGATTTCATGGTTGGCCAATGCTTGAGACATTGACTAACCATGATGTTGAGTTTGGGGTGGAAAATGCTTCCTTTGGTCGCATTTTCTACGCCCAAACTCTAACATCATGCGGATGAAAGGACTTGAACCTTCACGCCCGAAAGCACTAGAACCTAAATCTAGCGTGTCTGCCAATTTCACCACATCCGCAATGACCCGTGCTGGGCTCGAACCAGCGACCCTTTGATTAAAAGTCAAATGCTCTACCAACTGAGCTAACGAGTCATTTCAATAGATTGAAAGAGGCATAAGCCTCTTTCAACGGTTCCGACGGGAATCGAACCCGCGATCTTCGCCGTGACAGGGCGACGTGATAACCGCTACACTACGGAACCTATGGGAGTTGAGGGGTTCGAACCCCCGACCCTCTGCTTGTAAGGCAGATGCTCTCCCAGCTGAGCTAAACTCCCATAAAGAAGAACAACTGTCCTCCTAAGCTGGTGGAAATCATCTCTGATTCCCA
>NZ_BFFO01000004.1 GCF_003116835.1 Lactococcus termiticola
TAGAATCAAACATAAATCTTATCTTTCTTTCGGTATTTGTGTGGTTACTTATATCTTAGAGATAAGATTTTTCTTTTGCAAGAAAAAATCGTGTGGGACATTTCCCACACGATTTATTATAGAGCCAGAATAATTTGTGAAAGTCCCTTTCGGGGCTTTTTTGCTACAGTTTTGAGGCAAAAATGCGGCCTAAGAGAGCATTCTTGCCCAAAACTGTGCAAAGCTTTCCTTATTTATGCCTTGCAGGCAGCTTTGTCCCTTCGGGTTGGGGATGTTTCTAATAATGGAGTGCTCGGGGCTTGCTTGGCTAAGCTTTTGAGACAGCAATGCGACCAAGGGGAGCATTGAGGCCCAAAAGCTTCCAAGCAAGGTTACAAATAAAGAAAGCGAAGCTTTCTTCCGTACTTCGACTATTTCTAAGTGCCTCGACGGCTCCCGAAGGGAGACTAAGAGGGGCTTAGAGTTGCTCGAAGCTAGTTCCGCGAGCACCCACTACTAGAAACATCCCCAGCTCAAAGGGAATAGCCGACTGCAAGCCAATTCTATGCCTTGAAAAAAGAAAAGCTAAGTGTTAAAATAGTGAAAATACAAAAAGGCCAATGGCCAAAATAATTGGAGGATATTGATCAATGTCAAATTGGGAAACCAAGTTTTTGAAAAAAGGCTTTACTTTTGATGATGTACTGCTGATTCCTGCGGAATCACACGTTTTGCCAAATGAGGTGGATATGAAGACCCAGTTGGCCCCAAATTTGACCTTGAATATTCCCGTGATTTCAAGTGCCATGGATACGGTCACTGATTCAAAAATGGCGATTGCTATGGCCCGTCAGGGTGGGCTTGGCGTCATTCACAAAAACATGACCATCGAGCAACAGGCTGAAGAAGTCCACAAGGTAAAGCGTTCAGAGTCAGGTGTCATCACAGATCCTTTCTTCTTGACACCAGAACACATGATTCAAGAGGCTGAAGACCTGATGAGCACCTACCGTATCTCAGGTGTCCCAGTGGTTGAGACCCTTGAAAACCGCAAGCTGGTTGGGATTTTGACCAACCGTGACCTCCGCTTCATCTCAGACTATAATCAAAAGATTAAAAATGTGATGACGGCTGAAAACTTGGTGACAGCGCCAGTTGGCACAACTTTGGAAGACGCTCAAGCCATTCTCCAAAAACACCGGATTGAAAAATTGCCATTGGTTGATTCAGAAGGCCGTCTTTCTGGTTTGATTACCATCAAAGATATCGAGCGTGTGATTGAATTCCCTAATTCTGCCAAAGATTCTAAGGGACGTCTCTTAGTGGCTGCTGCCGTTGGGGTAACATCAGATACTTTCGACCGAGCAGAAGCCCTCTTCAATGCAGGTGCTGACGCAATTGTTATCGATACAGCACACGGTCATTCAGCTGGTGTCCTCCGCAAGATTGCAGAAATCCGTGACCACTTTCCAGACAAGACCCTGATTGCAGGGAATATTGCGACGGCTGAAGGTGCCCGTGCCCTTTTTGAAGCAGGGGTTGACGTGGTCAAGGTCGGTATCGGCCCTGGATCAATCTGTACGACCCGTGTCGTTGCCGGTGTCGGTGTGCCACAGATTACTGCTATTTACGACGCTGCAGGTGTAGCTCGTGAATACGGCAAGAAGATCATCGCTGACGGTGGGATCAAGTACTCTGGCGATATCGTCAAAGCCCTCGCGGCAGGTGGTGATGCGGTAATGCTCGGCTCAATGCTTGCAGGTACTGACGAAGCACCAGGTGAAGTTGAAATTTACCAAGGCCGTAAGTATAAGACTTACCGTGGTATGGGTTCACTTGCAGCCATGAAGAAAGGGTCTAGCGACCGTTACTTCCAAGGTGCAGTCAATGAAGCTAACAAGCTGGTCCCAGAAGGCATCGAAGGTCGCGTGGCCTACAAGGGCACTGCTTCAGATATCGTCTTCCAAATGATTGGTGGCCTGAAATCAGGTATGGGCTACACTGGTGCAGCCAATCTCGACATGCTCCATGAAAATGCTCAATTTATCGAAATGTCAGGTGCTGGACTTAAGGAAAGCCATCCACACGATGTGCAAATCACTAAAGAAGCCCCTAACTATAGCGTACAATAAGAAAAAGGCTAGTGTTCTAGCTTTTTTATTTTCACCAAAAACCGTCTAGCTGAGCAAAGAAGCTGTTTTCATCCCGCTTTTCAGACGTGGCATTTAAGGGAAGAAACTGATATAATTAAGACTAAGTAAGGAGTTCAGGATGACAGATTTATTAGACAAGGCTTCAAAAATTAAGATTATCTTCTTTGATATTGATGACACACTGAGGGTCAAGACGACGAGCTTCATGCCTGAGTCCATCAAGCGAGTCTTTAGCGCCCTCAAGGCCAAGGACATCCTGACTGGGATTGCGACAGGTCGCAATCTCTACGGTGTCGTCCCTGAGATCCGGGCCCTAAATCCAGACTTCTTGGTGACCATCAACGGAGCCTATGTCGAAGACGGCAAACACCAGCCCATCTACCAGCAGTCCTTTTCAGACGAGCTGGTGGAGGGTATCGTTGATTGGATGAAGGCTGAAAAGAGCGACTATGCCTATGTCGCGGCTGACGACCTCCGGGTATCAGCCTGGAATGACCTGATTGATGAAGCCATCCAGCCGATTTATGGGACCCTCAAGGTAGAGCCAGATTATTATCAGTCTGAGAAAGTCTATCAGATGCTGACCTTCTCGGACCATGATGACAAGATTAAATTGCCTGAAAGCTTAGTCAAAGAAGTCCGCCTGGTCCGCTGGCATGAGCATAGCTCAGACATTGTGCCGGTCGAAGGCAGTAAGGCCATCGGCTGTCAGAAGGTCCTTGACCAGCTAGGACTCAAGCCTGAAGAGGCCATGAACTTTGGCGATGGCCTCAACGACCGGGAGCTCTTTGACTGGGCTGGCCTCTCTGTGGCCATGGAAGTCTCTCATCCTGAAATTTTAGAAAAGGCCGACTACATTACCGACAAGGTCGAGAATGACGGCATTCTAAAAGCTTTACAAGAATTAAAAATTATAGATTAAAGAGGAAATACAATGACATATCCACAAACTGACCTGAACAATGTAAAAGGCCCTAAGGCCACAATCCACACCAATTTTGGCGACCTCAATATCCAACTCTTTGAAGAACAAGCTCCAAAAACTGTCAAAAACTTTGTTGAACTCAGCAAAAAAGGCTACTATGACGGCGTGATTTTCCACCGGATCATCAAGGACTTTATGATTCAGGGTGGTGACCCTACAGGGACCGGCATGGGTGGTGAGTCTATCTATGGCTCAAAATTTGAAGATGAATTTTCGACAGATGTCTTCAACATCCGCGGAGCCCTCTCTATGGCTAATGCTGGCCCAAATACCAACGGTAGCCAGTTCTTTATCGTCCAAAACAAGAACCTGCCTTATCCTAAGGACGCCCTCCTTGAAGGTGGTTGGCCTGAAGAAGCAGCAGACGCCTACCAAAATGGCGGTACACCTCATTTGGATGGCCGTCATACCGTCTTTGGCCAGCTCGCTGACGAAGCTTCCTACAAGGTCCTCGACGACATTGCAGCCACTGAGACAGGGGCTCAAGACCGGCCAGTCAAGGATGTTGTGATTGAAGGCATCGATATTACTGAATAAAATGGACAAGAATGTAAAAATTGGAGATGTCGTTGAGGCTGAAATCATCGGTTTGCAGGACTATGGTTGCTTTGTGAAATTTCATATCACTGCTGAAAAAATCCTGGAATACAAGGGCCTCATCCACATCTCTGAAATCCAATCTGGCTTCATCAAAAATATCCACGAAGTGGTCAAGCTCAATCAAAAAATTAAGGCTCAAATCATTGATATTGATGAGTACTCAGGAAAAATCAGTCTCTCTATGCGGAGCCTAGAAGAGGCCCCTAAGGTCCACCACTACTATCGGAAGAAATATTTCACAGATAACCGCTTAAATATTGGCTTTTCAAGCTTAGACAAGCATTTGAAGGACTGGGTGCGGGAAAATGAAGCTTATTTGAGCCAACAACAAAAGCGGAAGTAGAGGGTCTGCCTTTGAATGAACAAGTCTTAAAATATGTGAAAAGGACCTTTAATATCCTGACCATACTGGGACTGGTGGCGACCATTGTCGGCGGCATCTACCTTTGGAGGATAGGGGCCTTTCAAAATCAAGAGGCCCTCAGGCAGGTCATTTTGGCCCATCATTACATGGGACCGCTGATTTTCTTTTGCCTGCAAATCCTGCAGGTGATTGTCCCGATTATCCCGGGTGGCATCACGATGGCGGCTGGTGTTCTCATCTTTGGCCCGGTCTGGGGCTTTATCTACAACTACGTCGGCATTGTCCTTGGCTCCCTCCTTCTGTTTTATTTTGGAAAGAAGTATGGCCAGAGCTTGGTCAAGACCTTCATCAAGGAAAAGTCCTACAACAAGTACATGGGCTGGCTCGACAAGGGGCAGAAACGCTTTAATATCGTCTTTACCCTCTTGATTCTCTCGCCGGTCGCACCAGATGACGCCCTGGTCTTGATTGCCAGCCAGACCCGGATGAGCTGGAAGTATTTTACGCTGGTCATGTTTCTTTGTAAGCCCCTGCCCATCTTGTTTTATTCTTATTTCCTGATTTTTGGGGGAGATTTTATTGGGCATTTCTTATAAATAGCTACTATAGAGTGGAACGCAACGAACCTTATCTGAACTCTTAACTCCCTGTTGAGAGTTTTTTCATTTTCATTTTTATCCAAAAGTTAAGCAAAAAAAGGTATAATAGAAAGGAAATTCTAGTGAAGTGATAGAGAGGGAATAAAATGCCCGAAGCAATAAATAATAAAGCAAAAAATAAAGCGAAAAATAAACAAGTCAGACGATTTACCTTTGACAGCCGGATTGACTATGCCGTCATCCTCCCGGTCCTCCTTTTGATCGTGATTGGCCTCTATGCCCTCTGGGTGGCCGTTTCTCATGATTATCCTAACCAGGCGATGACCTTCGTCCTCCAGCAGGGCTCCTGGGTCATCATCGGCCTGGTCATTGCCTTTCTGGTCATGCACCTCGATGCCAAGTGGCTCTGGCAGTTGACACCAGCCTTTTATTTCATCGGCCTGGCCTTATTGGTCCTCCCGCTCTTCTTATTTGACCCCAATCTGGTCGCCTCGACCGGGGCGAAAAACTGGGTCTCTATTGGAGGCCATACCCTCTTCCAGCCCTCAGAGTTCATGAAGATTACCTATATCCTTATGCTCTCCCGCTGGATTGTGAGTTTTCAAGATAAGTTAGAGACCCGTGAGCTCAAGGACGACTTCCGCCTGATTGGCCGGCTTTTCCTGGCCACATTGCCCGTCGCCGTCCTTAGTGTTTTCCAACATGACTTCGGGACCTTCCTGGTCTTCGTTGTCATCCTGGCTGGTTTGATTCTGGTTTCAGGTGTTTCCTGGAAGATTATCCTGCCGGCAGTCCTCGCTGTTGTCCTGATCATTGTCGCTGTTGTCCTCCTGGTCATGAATCCGACAGGTCAAAAATTCCTAGGCGAGGTCTTCAGTCAGTACCAGGTTAACCGCTTTGTCGCCTGGCTCCATCCTTTTGAATACACAGAGACCTTCTCTGCCCAGCAGGCTGCTGCCCTGACGTCGGTCGGCATTGGTGGCCTCTTTGGAAAGGGCCTTGGCATGGCCAATGTCCACGTCCCTGTCCGTGAGTCAGACATGATTTTTACCGTCATTGGCGAAGATTTTGGCTTCATTGGTGGTGTGGTCGTGATTGTCCTTTATTTCATCCTGATTGCCCGGATGATTCGTGCGACCTTCCAGTCCAACAACCCCTTCTATACCTACATTTCGACCGGTTTTATCATGTTATTACTCTTCCACGTCTTTGAAAATATCGGGGCTGCCATTGGCGTCGTGCCACTGACCGGAATTCCACTGCCCTTCATTTCTCAAGGGGGGTCAGCCCTCATGGCTGACCTGATTGGTGTCGGCCTCGTCTTGTCGATGAAGTATAATCAGCTCCCTGACTGGTTCAATGCCAGAGACCAGGCCAGACGAAATCTGGAGATTAAGAAGAACAAGCGACGGCGGGCCAAGGCCAGCCAAATGGCTTCTAAGTCTTGACAGGTCTTCGGACTTATGATAGACTGATGCTATCATTTATCGGAGGTAAGGTCTATTGATTCTTTAAGTCACTGTACAATTTAACATTCCATATCGCATGGTTTTTTGTCAGGACTTAAAGAAGAGAGAGATTGACCTTTTATTATCATAAAAGCTCTTTTTGCAGTCCTGTGAAAGGAGTTTTTTATGTCCAATATTCACATTTCATCACTCAATCTATCTTATGGCTCCAAGGTCATCTTTGACAATGCTGAGCTCAATATCGACCTCAGCTGGCAACTGGGCCTAGTCGGTAGAAACGGCCGGGGAAAGACTAGCCTGCTTAAGCTTCTGGCAGAGCGAATCCCAGTCAGTCAGTACTTTCCGCAGACAATCCCAAACCCCAGCCAGCTGACCTTCTACCTGCTCCAGGATCTAATCGCTGTCGAGCAATGGCAGATCGAGCGGGAACTCAATCTTCTCAAGGTCGATTTGGACTGCCTTTGGCGACCTTTTGAGAGCCTCTCTGGTGGCGAGAAGACCAAGTGCTTGCTGGCCCTGCTCTTTCTTGATGAGGGAGGATTTTCCCTGATTGATGAGCCGACCAATCATCTGGACCAGGCTTCAAGAGAGGATTTGCTCTATTATCTCAATCAAAAAAAGTCTGGCTTTATCATCGTCAGCCATGACCGTGACTTTCTCAATCGGGCGACCGACCATACGCTAGCCATCGAGCGACAGGACATCCGTCTTTATCAGGGCAATTATGCGACCTATGAGGCGGAAAAGGCCTTGACAGACCAGCAAGAAGCCAGTGAAAATCAAAAGCACGAACGTGAAATCGCCAGGCTCAAGCTCACCGCCAGAAGCAAGGCCGACTGGTCGGGCAAGCGGGAGAAGTCTAAAAACAAAGGCGAGTTCTCAGACAACGGCTTTGAATCGGCCAGGGCTGCTCGGATGATGAAAAAGTCCAAACAACTTGAGCGAAGGCTCCAGCAGGAAATCACAGAAAAAGAAGGCCTCCTGAAGAACATCGAGAAGATTAATCCGCTGACTATGAATACCAAAAAGAGCAAGAGTCCTGTATTACTGAGCCTCGAGGAAGTCATCCTCTCTTATGATCAGCCCCTCTTTGAGCCCGTCAGCCTTGACCTAAAAGCTGGCGACATCCTGTCTATCGAAGGACCTAATGGCTCAGGCAAGACCAGCCTCCTAAAGGCGATATTATCAGATTTTGATGCTAGTCTATCCGGAGAGATTAAAAAAGCGCATCAACTTAAAATCTCCTACCTCAGTCAGAATCAGAGCTACAGAGGCCAGCTAAGAGACTTGGCCGAATACTATCATCTGGACCTCGAGCTCTTTTATAACAATCTCAGAAAACTCGGACTCGAGCGAAAGAGCTTTGAACAGGCTATCGAGAGCATGAGCCAGGGCGAGCAGAAGCGGGTCGCCCTCGCCAAGTCCCTCACAGAGTCGGCTGAGCTCTATCTCTGGGACGAACCCTTAAATTATTTGGACGTCTTTAATCAAGACCAGTTGATTGACCTGATTCATCAACATCGGCCCAGCATGATTCTGATAGAGCACGACCGGCGATTCCTAGAGGCTGTCAGGGCCGAGACTATCCAGCTCGCTCCTACGCAAAGTCGCTGAAATATGGTAAAATAAGAGCATGATTATAAATCTCGTCATCATTATCCTCTTGATTTGGGCCTTTATGATTGGCTATTCAAGAGGCCTGATTTTACAGGTCATCTATAGTCTGGCAGCCCTTGTGGCCGCAGTTATTGCAGGGATTGGCTATCAGGGTCTGGCTAAGACGCTGACGAGCTGGGTGCCCTTTGCCAGTGCGACGCAGGACTCTAAGCTCTTGTTTTTTGGAAATCCCCAGCTCTTGTTTCGTGCCGACGATGCCTTTTACGCTGGCTTGGCCTTCCTGATTATCTTTCTGGTCGTCTTTACGATTGCCCGCCTGCTGGGCCTCCTACTCCATATTGTTGCCATGCCTTTTGGGCGAAAGGGCAAGATTATTGCCGGTATCCTAGGCCTTGCGACGACCTATTTTGGCCTCCAGATGGCCTTTACCCTATTGGCCCTTGTGCCGATGGGCAATGTCCAAGAACAGCTCTACGCTTCAGGACTGGTCCGCTTTATGGTCCTCCACACACCGATTAGCTCGAGCATCTTGCAAAATACCTTTATCCAAAACATCACACATCTCAATCCTCTGGGTTGAGTTTTATTTGAGAAATTATGAATTCAAAAATATTAAATATCCTGGAATTTGACCAGGTCAAGGCCCAGTTTGAGTCTGGCCTTGTCACAGCCCAGGGCAAGCAGGAGCTGGCTGAGCTTCAGCCCTTGATCAGCCGAAAAAAAATCCAGGCCCTCTTTGATGAGATGGCTGATTTTCAGGCTTTGCAACAAGAAAACGGGCCGATCGGTCTTAGCAAGACCACTGACCTCTCAGAGAGCCTCCGCCGCCTAGAGCTAGACGCTAGCCTTAACGGTCCTGAGTTTGCAGAAATTAAAAAAGTCATCCAAGCAGGCATTAATTTGACCCGCTATTTTGAGGCTGCGGTCAATGTTCAAGTGCCAAGCCTAGAGGACTTGTTTGGAAAGTTCATTGACCTCTCAAGTCAGAATGCCGCCCTGAGTATCTTTGATGCGGCCGGTAGCATTTATGATGAGGCCTCAGCAGCACTTCTCAGTATTCGGACCAGCATTAAGCGGCATCAGTCCGATATCCGTAAAATCATGCAGGAGCTCCTGTCTAAGAACACGAGCTATCTCACAGAGTCCATCGTGACTATCCGTAATGACCGGCAGGTCCTGCCAGTACGTGCAGAGAGTAAAAACCGAATTCCCGGTGTGGTGCACGACATGTCAGCTTCTGGCCAGACCCTCTATATTGAGCCTAATGCTGCAGTCGCTGCCAACAACGCCCTCCATCAAAAGCGGATTGAGGAGAAAAATGAAATTGCAAGAATTCTTCAGGCTCTTGCCGAAGAACTCAAGCCGCATACAGAAGACATCCGCCAAAACGCCTGGCTGATTGGTCATATTGACCTGATTGCTGCAAAGGTCGACTATATGGTCAAATCCAAAGCCAGCATCCCCGAGCTTTCTAGCAAAAAGACCATCAAGCTCTTTGAGGCCCGCCATCCCCTGATTGACCCTAAGGTCGTTGTGGCCAACACGATTGATTTTGACGAACAGCTCAATAGCATTGTCATCACAGGCCCGAATACAGGTGGGAAGACGATTACCCTCAAAACGGTCGGCCTGCTCAACCTGATGGCCCAGTCCGGCCTGCCGATTCCTGTTAAGCTGGGCAGTCGCCTGCATGTCTTTGATGACATCTTCGCGGACATCGGGGATGAGCAGTCCATCGAGCAGAGTCTGTCGACCTTCTCCAGCCACATGACCAATATTGTCAATATCCTGGCCAAGGCGACCGACAACAGCCTGGTCCTCTTTGATGAGCTTGGGGCAGGGACCGACCCTAAAGAGGGGGCAGCACTTGCCATTGCCATCCTTGAAGATTTAAGAAGTCGGAAAATTAAGAGCATGGCATCGACCCACTACCCTGAGCTCAAGGCCTACGGCGTCGAGACAGCTGGTGTCCTCAATGCCAGCATGGCCTTTGACATTGATGAAATGAAGCCGACCTACCGCCTACAACTTGGTGTACCTGGACGCTCCAATGCCCTTGAAATCTCAAGGCGTTTGGGCCTGCCGGAGAATATTGTCCAGGGGGCGAGCAGTCAGATTTCAGATTCTGAGCAGGATGTCAATCAGATGATTGCCCGCCTTGAAGAAAAGACGCTCGAAGTGGCTGAGCGGGCCGATAATATTCGCCAGCTAGAGCTGGACAATCAAAGGCTCCACAAGGACCTCAGCAAGGCCCTGAAACAGCTGGAACGCAACCGAGAGCATGAGATGGAAAAGGCCAGAAAAGAAGCTGAAGAGGTCGTCAAGACTGCCTCAGCTGAGGCCCAAGAAATTCTCAAACATCTTAATGAAAAGTCTCTCCTTAAACCACACGAGATTATCGCCGCCCGTGGCGAGCTTGAAGACCTGATTCCCAATGTGGATGTCAGCAAAAACAAGGTCCTCAAGAAGGCCAAAGCTCAGCGCGGCCTCAAGCAGGGGGCTGAAGTCATGGTCCTCGGCTATGGTCAACGTGGTAAACTGGTCCGCCTCGAAAAAGACGGCCGTTGGACCGTCCAGATGGGCTCTGCCACTACAAAGCTTGCCGAGTCAGAATTTGAATTGACCGAAGAAGAAAAGGCCAAGAACCAGCCCGCCAAGACCAAGCAGGTCAGCCGAAAGGTCAGCAATAATGTCAAGGCACAGCTCGACCTGCGGGGTATGCGCTATGAAGAGGCCGAGCTGGCCCTAGATAACTATATCGACCAGGCCCTGCTCGCCAATCTGATTCAAATCACGATTGTCCACGGGATTGGGACAGGGGTTATCCGTGAGATGGTCCAGAAGAAGCTCCAGAAACACCGCCA
This sequence comes from Lactococcus termiticola, assembly GCF_003116835.1. Taxonomy (GTDB): domain Bacteria; phylum Bacillota; class Bacilli; order Lactobacillales; family Streptococcaceae; genus Lactococcus; species Lactococcus termiticola. Next base: position 10,631 of record NZ_BFFO01000004.1, read on the forward strand.
TATCAAGGGTTACGAATATGCTCCGATTAATGCAGGAGGCTCTGGTGCGACGATCGCTACTCTAAAATGATAAATTCCCATCGACTTTACAAACAAATCTTTTGCAAATAAAAAAGCCTTGCTCTATAATAAGTCTATCATCTAATAAGGAGATCCAAAAATGGAATATACCGTAACTGACGCAACATTTGAAGAAGAAACAAAAGAAGGCCTCGTCCTCATCGATTTCTGGGCAACATGGTGTGGCCCTTGTCGCATGCAAGCCCCAATCTTGGAACAACTTTCAGAAGAACTTGACGAATCAGAACTTAAGATTGTCAAGATGGACGTTGATGAAAACCCAGGTACTGCTCAAAGCTTCGGCATCATGAGCATCCCTACTTTGATGTTCAAAAAAGACGGCGAAGTAGTGAAGCAGATCGTTGGAGTGCATACTAAGGCGCAATTGAAGAATTTGGTTGCTGAATTAGCATAATTGAAACAGGCTTAGGCCTGTTTTTTGTTTTCTCAGGAATTAGAGATTGCAAAAAAATCCCAGTCAAAAATGGATTTGGCTGGGATTTTTTTTTGCTCTCTATTATCTATAAATTCGCTAGTAAAGTATTGAAGCGGGCTGATATAGATACTTTATCTCTGGCCCTAGCCCTAAAAAAGGAGGGTATAATCCTGCTTCTGATGAATTATATGCTGGATAAAAACCATATCTCTTACTTCATCATAATGGTAGAGAATGACATAGCTACTTACTAGAAGTCGTCGAAAATCAACGCCCTCTGTGTCAATGCCAGGAATGAGATCGGTGAGTAGTGGGTAAGATTCAGGCCTTTGAGCAAGAAGCTTCATCTTATCATATAATGCAGTCAGTAAGTTTTTTTCAGCCTGAGGATTCTGAAGCGTGAAACGAAGGTAAAAACGGATGTTTTTAAGTTGTTCTTGAGCTTTGGGGAGGACTTTAACTTCTGTCATCAGGTCTCCTCCCTAGGTCCTGGGTCCTGTGCCCCAGTCTAAATCATCAATGTCAACGTAGTTTTCTTCTTCGACATCCTTCATTCCTTGGCGAAGGTCATTTTCTAGCTGACGAAGTTGCTTCCAGTATTCTTTTTCAACTTCAAGTTGATGAAAGTGATTGAGCATTTCTTCGGAAATGACAACGGCGTTCCTTCCGGTCTTTAGGGTAATCGTCAGTTCTTTTGAGTTATCAGCGACATCTTCGAGCAGATGAAAGAGGTTGGCCCTAAATTTTGTGGGCGTGGTGGCGAATTGTTCCATGCTGATCTCCTTTCAGATTCTTTATGTTCATTATAACGTACATCGGAAAACTCGTCAAATGACTTGCCCCCCGAATATGCTATAATTAAAAGCAAGTAAAAACAAGGGAAAACACAGTTAAAATGCCAGACTTCATTAGTAGCAATCTCACCAAATCCGTCGGCGATAAGACGGTCTTCAATAACATCAGCTTTATGATTCACGACCTGGACAGGATTGGCCTACTCGGAATCAACGGGACGGGGAAGACGACCCTCCTCAACGTTATCTCAGGCCAATCAGGCTTCGACGGAGACCGCTCTCCCTTTGATAAGCCCAGCAACTATAAGATTACCTACCTGACTCAAGAGCCTGATTTTAGCGAAGAAGACAGCATTCTTGAGGCGGTGCTTGATGACGAACTGCCACAAATGCGGGCGATTAAGGCTTATGAGGCGGCCCTGACAGACCTGGACAAGCTAGAAAACGCTCAGAGTCAGATGGATGCCCTGGATGCCTGGCAGGTAGAGGCGGATGTGAAGACGGTCCTATCAAAGTTAAAGCTTCCTGACCCGAGCACAAAAATCAAGGGCCTTTCTGGTGGCCAGAAGCGCCGAGTTCAGCTGGCTCAGGCCCTGGTCAACGACAGTGACCTACTGCTTTTGGATGAACCGACCAACCATCTGGACGTCGACACGATTGCCTGGCTACAAAATTACCTGAAAAATGCTAAGCGGACCGTCCTTTTCGTGACCCACGACCGTTATTTTTTGGATAATGTGGCAACCCGGATTTTTGAGCTGGACAACAGTCAACTCAAGGAGTACCAGGGTAATTATCAGGACTATCTGGCAAAGAAGGCCGAAGATGATGAGCGTGAGGCCGCGGCGACCCATAAGGCCAAGCAGCTCTACAAGTCAGAGCTGACCTGGATTCGCAAGTCTCCGCAAGCCCGGGCAACCAAGCAGCAGGCCAGAATCCAGCGTTTTGAGGACCTGGAAGACAGTCTGAAGACTGGGAAAGCCGAAGGCGACTTGGCTGTGAATATTGCCAGTCAACGTCTGGGTAAAAAGGTCATCAACTTTGAAGTGGCAGGCTTTAGCTATCCTGACCGTAAGATTTTCAGTGACTTTAACCTGATTGTCCAACCCCGGGCCCGGCTTGGGATTGTTGGCGACAACGGGGTCGGCAAGTCAACCCTGCTCAACATCATCGCAGGCGAGCTGGAGCTGACTTCTGGCAAGCTAGACATCGGCGAAACCGTTAATATTGGCTATTTCAGCCAGGAAATCCGTGGACTTGATGAAAATAAGCGCATCATTAATTTTCTAGAAGAAGTCGCTTCTGCCAGTCAATTAAAATCTGGCGAACAGCTTTCTGTCGTAAATTTGTTGGAGCAATTTCTCTTTCCACGTTCCACACATGGGACGCTTATTAGCAAGCTTTCTGGTGGCGAAAAGAAACGGCTCTATCTCTTGAAAATCCTGCTTCTCCAGCCTAATGTCCTCCTGCTTGATGAGCCGACCAATGACTTGGACATTGCGACCTTGACGGTCCTTGAAGACTTTCTGGCAGACTTCCCAGGGGCAGTCATAACGGTCAGTCACGACCGCTATTTCCAGGATAAGGTGTCGACGGAGCTTCTGGCCTTTGAAGAGGGAGCGATTAACCACTACTTTGGAGCTTATTCAGATTATCTGGCTGTGAAGTCAGAGGTAAAGGCAGAACTTCCAAAAATGGAAACGGATAGCAAGCCCGCGATCAGCCGCCGGCAAACGGAGAAAGTCCGCATGACCTATCAGGAAAAGCAGGAATGGGCAGTCATTGAAGATGAGATTGAGGCTTTGGAAAATCGCATTGAATCCATCAACGATGAAATGCTGGCCAATGGCTCGGATTCTGCCCTCTTGTCCGATCTTCAAAAGGAGCTGGACGAGAAGTCCGCCGAGCTTGAGGGCAAGTACGAACGCTGGGAGTATTTGTCTGAAAAAGCTTAGGCATTATGCTAAAATTGAGCTAAGAAATTGAGGAAATGAAAATGACTGAAAAAGTTGACTATACGCTCTATTACTGGCCGGTTCCCTTTCGGGGCCATTTCTTGCGGGCCATTTTGACCTATGCAGGGGCGAGCTGGACTGAAGGTGAGGACATTCCTGCTTTCATGCAAAAGACATCGGCTGAACAGCCCATTCCCTTTATGGGCCCTCCTTTTTTGATTGACCACGAGGCGGGTGACTTTGCGCTTTCCCAGATGCCTGCCATTGCCCTTTATCTTGGTGAACAGCTCGGCTTGATTCCTGATGATGCGACCAGCCGGGCAACGACCGTCAAGATTGTGGCCGATGCCAATGACCTGATTGATGAACTCACGCTTCAGGGTGGCCGTGAAATGTGGACAGCTGAGAAGTGGCAAGCCTTTTTGCCTCGATTTAAGAAGTGGATGAGCTTCTGGGAGGCAGAGTTGGCAGCTTCTAAGACGGGCCTCTTACTCGATACAGAAGATCTGACGGTCGCTGATATTGTCTCTGCTACGCTCTGGATGACCATGGCAGAACGCTTTGAGGATATTTATCAGCTATTGAAAGAAGAAGCCCCCCTAACCCTAGCCTATGCCCATGAAATCTGGCAGTTGCCCGTCTTTCAGAAGTTCTCTACGGACACTATCTCCAAATATGGAAACAGCTACTGTGGCGGACAAATCGAAGAGTCACTAAGAAAGGTTATTAAATGACGTTTGCTGACAAAATTTTCAAAGAAAATATCAAGAATATCATGGACAATGGCGTTTTCTCAGAGAATGCCCGGCCAAAATACAAGGATGGAAAAACCGCTAACAGCAAGTATATCACGGGTTCTTTTGTGACCTATGACTTGCAAAAAGGTGAGTTTCCCATCACAACCCTCCGCCCAATCCCTATCAAATCGGCCATCAAAGAGCTGATGTGGATCTACCAGGACCAGACCAGCGAGCTTTCAGTTTTAGAAGACAAGTACGGTGTGAAATACTGGGGCGAATGGGGCATCGGAGATGGCACGATTGGTCAGCGTTATGGGGCTACTGTCAAGAAGCATAATATTATCGGAAAATTGCTTGACGGCTTAGAAAAGAACCCCTGGAACCGCCGGAACATCATCAACCTATGGCAGTATGAGGACTTTGAAGAGACCGAAGGTCTCCTGCCTTGTGCCTTCCAGACCATGTTTGACGTCCGCCGTGAGGCTGACGGTGAGATCTATCTGGATGCGACCCTGATTCAACGGAGCAACGACATGCTGGTGGCCCATCACATCAATGCCATGCAATATGTGGCCCTGCAAATGATGATTGCTAAGCACTTTTCATGGAAGGTCGGTAAATTCTTCTATTTTGTCAACAATCTTCATATTTACGACAATCAGTTTGAGCAGGCGGCTGAACTCCTTAGCCGCGAGCCAATCTCTAACAAGGAGCCTCGCCTGGTCCTCAATGTACCAGATGGGACGAATTTCTTTGACATCAAGCCTGAGGATTTTGTGCTTGAGGACTACGAGCCTGTGAAGCCACAGCTTAAATTTGACTTGGCGATTTAATAATGAAAAAAACTGCCCTCTGGCAGTTTTTTCATATATCCCGTTCAATATTCACACCCAGGACCGTCAAATGGCCGTTAGAAATCAGCTTGATAATCAGTCTGGCAAAGTCATCCGGGCTCATGCTCTGGCTATCTGCATTGACCCACCACTTCATGGTGCCGGTCAAGATTGAGAGGATGTAGGAGAGGACGAAGTCATTGGGGACGATGATGTCTTCTTCTCTGACCTCGAGTTGGGCAAGGAGGCTTTCGTAGCGTTCGTTTAAGATGGCGAGGAAGCGGACGATGACCTTTTCGTCCTGGGCCTTGTCGATGACGATTTCGGCGAGCTCTGGATAGAGGCGGACGAAGCTGTAGAAGCGACTGAGCATGCCTTCAAGCTTTTTGACCTGGACTCGGTTTTCTTCGACGGGCTGTACCTCATCGAGGACAGCGATAAAGTCGATGATAAAGTCGTCAATCAGGCTGTCATAGAGGTCTTCCTTGTCGGCATAGTGGGCGTAGAAGGTCGCCCGGTTGATCATGGCAGTATCTGCGATTTCCTGGATGCTAATTTTTTCAAATTTTTTCTTTCTTAAAAGTTCAAAAAATGCCTGGCGGATCATGCTTCGGGTCCGTTTGATTCTCAGGTCTAATTTAGCCATTTCAACCTCCTGTTGTTTATCCATCATTTGATGAGAATCTGTTGCTTATATTATAAGCCATTCCAGAAATGGAAACACAGACTATCCTTGTCAAAGACTTTTGTCATAATTGACAGTTCGCCTAAGATTGTCGTATAAATCACATATCGCCCGAATATGATGATTCTATAAGACGGCCTATGTGATATAATTAACAATATATTAAATAAACAACAGCTTGTTGTTTCAGAGGTACAAGATGGAGAATTATCAGGCAGGGATTGATGTCGGCTCTACGACAGTCAAATTGGTCATTTTTAATGAAAATCGGGAGTTGATTTTCTCCCGCTACGAACGGCATTTTTCGGATGTTAAGGCGGCGACGGTTAAGGTCTTAAATGACTTTATGGCTGAGGCGGGCGACGTCCAGCTTTCGCTTGCCATCACGGGCTCAGGTGGGATGGGGCTTGCTGAAGTGCTGGATCTGCCCTTTGTCCAGGAGGTCATTGCCTCTAGTCTGACGATTGAGGCCTTGATTCCAGAGACGGATGTCATGATTGAGCTGGGTGGTGAAGATGCCAAGATGACCTTCTTTGACAATGGTAGTCAGGAGCTCCGGATGAACGGGACCTGTGCCGGCGGGACGGGGGCCTTTATCGACCAGATGGCAGCCCTGCTCAAGGTTGATGCTAACGGTGTCAATGAACTCGCTAAAAATTACGAAAAAATTTATCCTATCGCCAGCCGATGTGGTGTTTTTGCCAAGACCGACGTCCAGCCCCTGCTCAATGAAGGGGTCCGCAAGGAGGACATCGCAGCCAGCATCTACCAGGCCGTGGTCAATCAGACCATCGCAGGCCTTGCCAGTGGTCGTAAAATCAAGGGCAAGGTCGCCTTTCTCGGCGGTCCCCTCTACTTTATGAGCGAGCTCCGCAAGCGATTTATTGAAACACTGAATCTGGCCGACGAAGACGTGATTTTTCCAGAAAATCCCCAGCTCTTTGTGGCCATGGGGGCCGCTCTCAATGAAGAAAAGCGGGAGGCCAGTGTAAGCGAGCTGATTGCCGGTCTTCAAAATGATGCCAGTGACAGCCTGATTCCCCAGGACACGCTCGATCGTCTCTTTGAAAATGAAGCAGAGCTGACAGCCTTCCGTGCCCGCCATGCCCAGGCCTCTGCCAACTATAAAAACCTCTCAGACCACCATGGGCCGGCCTTTCTCGGGATTGATGCAGGCTCTACGACGACTAAGGTCGTCCTGATTGACGGCGAGGGGAATATTCTCTTTGACCACTATGGTTCCAATAATGGAGAACCGCTGGAGTCTGTGATTTTTGTCTTAAAAGCTCTCTACAAGCTCCTGCCTGAGGATGTCTACATCGCCAAGTCTGCTGTGACGGGCTACGGCGAGCATCTGATTAAGGCTGGCCTCAAGGTCGACCTGGGCGAGGTCGAGACCATGGCCCATTATAAGGCGGCTGATTACTTTAATCCAGGCGTTGACTTTATCCTCGACATCGGTGGTCAAGACATGAAGGCCATGCGGATTATTGATGGGGCTCTGAGCTCGATTTCACTGAACGAAGCCTGCAGTTCCGGATGTGGAAGTTTTATCGAGACCTTTGCTAATTCCCTCAAGTATGATGTGAAGGACTTTGCCCAGATTGCCCTGCTGGCAGAGCATCCGGTCAACCTTGGCTCTCGCTGTACCGTCTTTATGAATTCCAAGGTCAAGCAGGTCCAAAAGGAAGGGGCGACGGTTGGTGATATTTCAGCCGGTCTGTCTTACTCTGTCATCAAGAACGCCCTCTACAAGGTCATCAAGGTCAAACGGCCTGAAGAGCTGGGGGAGAAGATTGTCGTCCAAGGTGGGACCTTCTACAATGAGGCCGTCCTCCGTGCCTTTGAGAAAATCTCTGAGCGTGAGGTCGTCCGTCCTAGTATCGCAGGGCTCATGGGGGCCTACGGCTCTGCACTGATTGCCATGGAGCATGAAGTAGCCGGCGAGATGTCCGGCATGCTGAGCCTGGCTGAGCTTGAGGCCTTTAGTACGCAAAAGGAATTTATGGTCTGTGGACTCTGCGAAAACAACTGTAAGATGACGCTGACTGTCTTTAACGACGGCAGCAAGTTTGTCACAGGCAATCGCTGTGAACGGGGCCAGGAAAAGGCGACTGAAATCAAGCTTGACCGCTCTGACAAGAAGGTCAACCTGGTCGACTACAAATATAAAAAGCTCTTCAAATACCGGAGTCTGACCAAGAAGAAGCAGACCCAGGGCGAAATCGGGATTCCCCGTGTCTTGAACATGTATGAAAACTATCCCCTCTGGCATACCATGCTGACAGAGCTGGGCTTCCGGGTGGTGCTTTCGCCCCGCTCTGACAAGGAGCTCTTTGAAAAGGGTATTGAGACCATTCCTTCTGATACGGTCTGCTATCCGGCTAAACTCAGTCACGGACATATCCAAAGCCTGATTGACCAGGATGTCCCGGCGATCTTCTATCCAAGTGTCCTCTATGAGCAAGAAGAGCAGAAAAATGCCCAGAACCACTATAACTGCCCGATTGTCCAGTCTTATCCTGAGGTCATCAAGAACAATATGGATGAAATCAGAAATGGCGAGGTCAAGTACCTCCATCCATTTATTAACCTGGCCAATCCTGAAAGTATGGCGAAGAACCTCCAGGCCTCGCTGACTGAAAATGGCTATAGCTTTGAGCTGGAAGCAGTGGCTGAAGCTGTTAAACATGGCTTTGAAGCCATGGAGGCATTTAAGGCTGACCTCCGTGAAAAGGCTGAGGACTTGCTTGTCAAGATTAACCTGAACAAGGAAAAGGCCATCGTCCTCTCAGGTCGTCCTTATCATCTGGACCCTGAGATTAACCATGGGATTGCTGATATCATCACGCAAGAGGGCTTCCATGTCTTGACTGAAGACAGCATTGCCCACCTGGGCGAAGTGACTGGCCTGCGGGTTGTCAACCAGTGGGTCTACCACAGCCGTCTCTATGCGGCAGCTCATGTGGTTGTAAAAAATAAGAATCTGGAACTGGTCCAGCTCAACAGCTTTGGCTGTGGCCTTGACGCTGTCACCACCGACCAGGTCGAAGAAATCATGCGGGGCCACAACAAGCTCTATACGGTTCTCAAGATCGACGAAGGCTCCAACATGGGGGCCGTCCGCATCCGCCTGCGGAGCCTGAAGGCCGCCGTGGCTGAACGCTCAAGACAAAATATCGAGGCCACAGAAGAAATCAAGGAAATTCTGCCTGAAATCCCGACCTTTACTAAAGAAATGAAGGCTAAGCACACCCTGCTCATGCCGATGCTCTCGCCGATTCACCAGGAGGGCTTGATTGACCTGGCCTTTACGGCTTCTGGCTATAATGTCGTCGTCCTGCCTGAAACCCAACAGTCGGTTAACAACGGCCTCAAGTTCGTCAATAACGACTCCTGCTACCCGGCCATCATCACGATTGGTCAGTTGATTGAGGCTCTGAAATCCGGCGAATATGACGTGAACAATACTTCCGTCATGATGACCCAGACCGGTGGCGGATGCCGGGCGACCAACTATATCCCGCTTTTGCGGAAGGCCTTGATTGACGCTGGCTTCCCACAAGTTCCTGTAGTTTCCCTCTCTATGGGTAACCAGGGAACCGAGAAGACCGAAGGCTTCAAGATGACCGTGCCGATGATTACCCGGATGATGATTGCCGTCCTCTACGGCGACCTCTTTGAGCGGGTGGTCTACCGGACCCGCCCTTATGAGGCAGTCGAAGGCTCTGTCAACGCTCTGCATGCTAAATGGCTAAAGAAGGCAAGACATAACATCAAGTCTGCCTCTATCTTTGAGTTTAACCGCAATATGAAGCAGATTGTCAAAGAATTCGATGAAATCGAACTGCTCGATATCCAGAAGCCCCGTGTGGGCGTGGTCGGCGAGATTCTCGTCAAATACAGCAAGACGGCCAATAATGACATCGTCTCCATCATCGAAGAAGAAGGTGGCGAGGCGGTCGTCCTTGACTTGATTGGCTTTATGAACTACAGCCTCTACAATCAAATCTGGAAATCCGATGAAATCGGCTTTGCTAAGAAAAATAAATTGTTTGCACAAACTTTCTTGGGCATTATCAATATGCTTGAAAAGCCAATGGATAAGGCACTGCGGAAGTCTCAGCGTTTTGATGGGATTGAGTCCATCTATGAGATTGCGGCCAATACTGAGGACATCATCTCAGTCGGCAATCACACTGGCGAAGGCTGGTTCTTGACTGGCGAGATGATCGAGCTTCTGCAGAAGGGCGTGAAGAATATCGTCTGCCTGCAACCTTTTGGTTGCCTGCCTAATCACATTGTCGGCAAGGGGATGATGAAGGAACTCCGCCGGCAATATCCTGGGGCGAATTTGGCTCCGATTGATTATGACCCAGGTGTGTCTGCGGTGAATCAGTTGAACCGGATTCGTTTGATGATGGCGACAGCTAAGAAGGCTGTTAAAGAAGAAGTTGTTAGTGTTTGATGCGGTGGCTTCTCTTTAGGGACATTTCTTTCACTTCACTTGCGGATTTTATTTGAGAATATGTAAAAAACTTCATGGCGCTTGCTGTGAAGTTTTTAATGTAATCAGGAAGGCGTGTTCTAAAATGAATGATAATGAGACTAGGTTATTGTTTTTAGACTAAAAATTAAAAATGGAAGAAAAGTCCCGGCCGGTGGCTTTTCTGGAGTATCCTAACCAATAAAAAAAGAACCACCAACAGGTAGCTCCAAAACCTAGTAATCCAAAGCCTTCTCCGTCATATAAATCGAACTCCTCGTCTCCTGAGGGATTTCATAAAGACCTGACCCCTTGATACTGATGGTCGACTGGAGGGGCTCGTCATTTTCAGTAATCGTATAATAGTGGAAGTCGCCCTCAAAATCGCCGGTCGCGACGAGGGTCAGGCGGGGCTCGGCGTCTTGTTCGATGATTTTAATCCAGACCTGCTCATGCAGAATGTGCTGTGTGTCTGGCTCAGGATCGGCCGCAATCATATAGCTGAAACGTAGGAGGTCATCGCTCGGCGTCTGCTTTTTGACGGCTGTTTGCCGGAGGTGGATGACATCAAGTTCCAGCATTTGCTCGAGGAGCTCAAAGGCATCCCGGGCAAATTCGGCCTGGCTGGGTGGGACGACCAGTGTCTTTTGCTTCTTGATCGGAGCCCCCTTCTTAAACTGAATCTTGCTGGCCACAATCGGCTTGTGGGTCAGGGCCAGATTGCCCAGGATGGCCATGCCATACATTTTCTTTTTATGAGGCGACCAGGTCTTTATTTCAGAAATCTGTTCTTCGACAGTATGCAGTTCATTGGGTGTCATATCAACAATCCTTTCATTTTTCTACGACTCATGTTCTTGTCATTATTTTATCATTTTTCTCTCATCTAAAATAACGATATACAAATTTAGAGTTTCTAAAATGAAAGTATTTTGATAAATTCAGTTGACCAGTGGAGTGGAAGAAAAAGGCCGAGGAATTGTGAAAAAGACAAAACTGAAGACCGCATGGGCTTCAGTTTTAGCAATGAGACGCCGGAGGCGTCTGCTTGCGGGTCACACAGTTCCTCGGCCTTTTTCTGTAACGAAACGACTCAAAAGAAGAAAAATCAAAAAATCAAATCCAAATCCTTGCATTCTAAAAAATAAAGATTTATAATAATCAACGGCGTTAATAAATTATATTGTTAGAAAGGAATGAAAATGGATTACAACCAACTTGCTGAGACCTTCATGCATCGTGTCAAAGGCAAAGGTCAGACTGAGGTCTGGAGTCGTTTTCATGCCTACACGCATGGTGAGCGTCAGGTGCTCTTCTATCTCTACAAGAGTTCAGGAAAGCCGGTAATGCCGTCAGACATTGCCAAATACACTGACACCAGTACAGCTAGAGTGGCGACCATCCTCAACAACCTCGAAGAAAAAGGCCTGGTCACCCGAGAGATTTCTCGGGAGGACCGGCGTAAAATCCTCGTAGGGATTACAGGAAAAGGTCGTGAAATCGCTGACGCTCAAAGACAAAAAGCTATTAGCCACGTGGCAAGAATCCTTGCGGAAATGGGAGAAGAAGAGGCGACAAAATTTGTCCAGTCTTTCCAAAATTTCCTGGAAATAGGAATTAAAATTGCCTGTGCTGAAGAACAAGAAGAGGAGGAAAAAAATGTCTGAAGAAACAAAAGACATCTCGCAAGAGGCAACAGAAAAAGTTGATGCGACAGCGACTGAAGCAGAAGCAATGACTTCAGAAGCTTCAAATGAAGCTGAAGCATCATCAAAATCAACTGCCCCTGCAAAAGACTACACAAAAGACGTTCATGGGAAGAAATTCTCACGCAGTCTCATGTTCGCACTGATGATGATTGCCACCTTTGGTGGGATGCTGACCCAAACATTCTTGGGGACCGCCTATCCTACATTGATGGGCAAATTTGACATCACACTGGCAACGGCACAGGGGGCATCTACCTGGTTCCTCCTGGCCAACGGGATTATGATTCCTGTTTCTGCCTTCTTAATTACGAAATTTTCTACGAAATGGCTTTTCTTTGCTGCCTATATCTTCATTTGGGCTGGAATCTTCATTTCTTTCTCAGCACCTGAATCAAGCTGGGGCGTCTTCCTTGCCGGTCGTATCGTCGCAGCCATGGGTGTCGGGATTTCAATGCCACTCTTCCAAGTGGTCATTGTCAACATCTTCCCACCTGATAAAATCGGTGTCCCAATGGGACTTGGTGGCCTGGTTATCGGACTCGCTCCTGCCCTTGGCCCAACATATGCCGGATGGATTCTTTCTACCCATGAAAAATTCCTCGGCTTCATCCAATTGGGTGACTGGCGGACGATCTTCTTGATTCCTTTGATTTTCGTTGGGATCTCAGTGGTCCTGACCCCATTCATCATGCACGACGTCCTGCCTAACCGGGATATGAGGCTTGATGTCCTCTCACTCCTCTTGTCACTGGTCGGTTTTGGTCTCTTCCTTCTTGGATTTACCAACGTGGCTTCAGACGGCTGGGGCGATATGACTTCAGTTATCCTGCCTATCATTGTTGGTTTGATTTTGATCATCGTCTTCGTCGTCCGTCAGCTCAAGATGAAGGATCCCTTCCTGGACCTTTCAGTTTTCAAAGTGAAGCAATTTACTTGGACAACCATTATTGCGGCCATCAATACTGTGGCCATGATGGGTGTCGAACTCATGTTGCCCGTCTACGTCCAAAACGTGCACGGCCTCTCAGCCTTCAATGCCGGCCTCCTGCTCTTGCCAGGGTCAATCATGATGGCTGTCATGTCACCTATCGCAGGTTCTATCTATAATAAACGTGGTGCCCGTCCACTTGCCTTGGTTGGTTTCATTATCTTGGCTATTGGTACCCTGCCATACATGTTCTTGACGGCTTCTACGCCAGAACACTTCATCACAATCACTTACTGGATGCGTTTCGTGGCCATCGGTATGATCATGATGCCGCTGATTACTTCAGCGATGAATGCCTTGCCTGTTGAAAAAGCAGCTCAAGGTTCTGCATCAAACAACACACTGCGTATGATTGCTTCATCCATCGGTGTGGCCCTGCTTGCATCAGTAACACAAAACATTACCAACCATGCCATGCCAGCCCACAGCTTGCAGACCAGCAATCCTTTGGAATACGCTTCTAAGGCGATTGATGCCGCACTTAAAGGCTTCCACGTTTCATTTGCCATCTCATTTGCCTTTGCAGTGATTGGCTTCCTGGCAGCCTTCATGCTCCACAAGGGTAAGACAGTACATACGCCTGATGGACGTGAAATTGACGCACTTGAAGGAGGGGAAAAATAATGATTATCTTACTTATCGTAATATTTACTGCCCTCATGGTTTTTGGTTTCTTCTTCGTGAAGGGGCCTGCCCAATATATCATCGGAGGGCTCGCAACAATCCTTGCCTTCCTGTCCATCCTTGGCCTCATTTTCCATGATAACAATCACTGGGGAATGAAGAAGGTGACCTCGACTGAGACCATGAACATTCCTGTTCAGATGGTCACAGCCATCAAGGTCGGCGACAATACTGGCAACTACGTCTTTACCTATAAGACGGCAGATGACGGGAAGGTCGGCCAGCACTTTGCTCCAGATACGAAAAACATTGTCGAAGCCACAAAGAAGACTTCTAAATATGAAGAAACTTCTGATAAGACAGCTGAAGTCGTGACAACTACTGTCCGCTGGGAATGGGCGAATAACCTTGCCAAGACCATGTTTGGTGTCGGTGGCGAGGCTGGCGAGCTCTACAAGCAGACCAATGTTGTCCGCGTGCCTAAGGGGACCATCCTTGTCGTGAATCAAGAAGAAGCCAAGAAGCTCCAGGCCAATCAATCTAAGATTGCTGAGTCTGCCAAGGCTTCTCAAGAAGCACAGGTCAAGGCCTTGACTGAAGAACACATCAAAGAAGCCCTCGCACAACTCCCTGACGGAGCGAGCGACGAGCAAAAAGAAGCAGTGACCCAGCAAGTGACTGAAAAAGTCCAAGCTCAAGTCGCTGAAAAAATGAAAGCAGCTCAAAATGACCCAGTAGCCTATGCTCAAGCACAGGTGACGGCGATTAAGAGCTTCTTGGAGAAATAAGCTTTGGACATCCTCTTTTAAGGGTGTTTTTTTGTGGTCTTGCCGTTCCGCTTTAGGAAGCCGGTGGAAATGCTGTGAGGCCCGCGAGCAGACCGCTTTGCGGTCTCATCGCTAAAAGTCGAGCCCGATGCTCTCGCCATTTGCCTATTTTCACGGCATTTCCACCGGCTTCCTGAAGCTTCACTGTAGCTGCCAAAGTTGCTTGAGTCTCTTGAAAAAAGGAAGGAAACAGCTAGAGGCCTCTTTCCATATCTGGAAGTCAGTCCCTTCGAGATGTGTTATAATGGTAAAAGATTAAAGCATATTTAAGGAGTGTAAGATGGTCAAAGTTTACTTGGTGCGTCATGGGAAAACGATGTTTAATACGATTGGTCGGGCTCAGGGTTGGTCGGATACGCCACTGACGGCTGAGGGTGAGCTTGGAATCACTGAGCTTGGCCTTGGTTTTAAGGAACGTGGCATCAAGTTTGATGCGGCCTATTCGTCTGATTCTGGTCGGACGATTCAGACCATGGGCTTTATTCTTAGAAATTCTGACAATGAAGGCATTCCCTATGAGATGGACAAACGCATCCGGGAGTGGTGTTTTGGCTCCTTTGATGGAGCCTATGATGGCGAGCTTTTTGATGGGGTTCTCCCCCGTAAATTCGCCGATGCTGGACGGGCTGGAGGGGATTTGGCTGAGATTGCCAATGCCATCTATGAGGTGGACACGGCTGGCTGGGCTGAGCCTTGGGAGGTCTTGAGAGACCGGATTTTGACCGGTTTTCATGATATGGCTGAGCGGGCTGAAAAACGGGGCGACAAGAATATCGTCATTGTGAGCCATGGCCTGACCATCTCGACCTTTGTCAAGCTCCTGAGGCCCGATAAAGAACGTCCCCATGCCCTGGACAATGGCTCAGTGACCCTGCTTGATTATGCAGACGGAAAATTTAAGATAGAGGCCGTAGGCTCGATGGAATATCGCAAGCTCGGCTGGGAGATAATGAAGCAAAATGCAGAGAAGAACTAAAAAGAAGAAAAAACTCAAGTTGGGCCGGATTATCCCGGTCCTCTTGGTCCTGGTCCTCTTGATTGCTGGGCTTAGCTGGTTTGCTATATCAGGCCACAAGAAGAAGTCTGCTAGCTCAGAAGGCCAAAAGACCACGCTGACGAGCCAGAACAGCCAAGGCTCAAGCGACAAGTCGAGCTCTGACTCAGGCCTGCCAGACGCCAAAAAAGCCGACTGGAATCTGGTCTTGGTCAATCGTGACAACCTCAAGCCGGAGATGAATCCGGAGCTAACGACCATCGGCTCTATCCAGGTCGACAGCCGGATTGCCCAGGCGACAAGCGAGTTTTTGGCCGCTGCCCAAAATATTGACCCGTCAGAGCACCTGATTTCTGGCTACCGCTCAGTCGCCTACCAGACCCAGCTCTTCAACCAATACGTCGAAAATGAGATGGTCGGCGGGGCCGGCAGTGTCAATGAAGGTGGCCCAGCCATCTCTAAAGAAGAAGCGACCAAGAACGTCCAAACCTACTCACAGCCACCAGAAGCTTCAGAACACGAGACTGGCCTGGCCTTTGACATGTCGACGGTCAACTCGCTTAATCAGTCTGACCCGAGCGTCGTTGAGCAGGTCGCAAAAATTGCGCCTGAATACGGATTTGTCCTGCGTTTTCCAAAGGACGGCATGGCTTCGACTGGGGTTGACTATGAAGACTGGCACTACCGCTATGTCGGTGTCGACAATGCCAAATACATGGTCGCCCACAATCTGACCCTCGAAGATTATCTGAAAAAACTTCCAGAATAACTAGAAAGTCCTATGTTTTCAAGACCTCGATTGATTCTCTACATGAATCTTGTCCTCTTCTTTTATACACTGATTGATTTTAACCGCAGGCTCTTTGCGGTCGATAATCTCTTTGCCCAGGTGGCCACTGGTGCCGGCAATACCTTGCGGGACCTGATGGCTGGCCTGCCCAGTCTGGTCAATCAATTTCAAGTGGTCATCTATATCATTGTCCTTGCCCTCTTGATTTTGCTGGCCCTTCGTTTTTTCAATGTCGCCTTTGTCCTGATGGAGATTGCGGTCCTCTTGACCCTGATCAATTACGCCATGCAGTGGTTTAACAACCAGCAGAATATCAACTCCCTCTTTGAGGCCGCGGTCATTCTTGTGACACTGGCCTCTATCTGGGCCATTGCCAAGCCTTTGAAACTGGTCAAATAATAAAATTAGCACTCTTGGATTTAGAGTGCTAATTTTTTAGACTTTTTTCTTGACATGCTCTTAGAAAAGACTTATAATAATTTTAGCACTTGAGAGTTGTGAGTGCTAATCTTGAGAAAGAAGGCCTGCCATGGTCACGAAAAGACAGGAACAAATCCTAAACCTGATCGTTAGCCTCTATGCTAAAGACCATGCCCCGGTGGGCTCCAAGGCTCTGCTTGAGATGGTCCAGGCCTCTAGTGCCACCATCAGAAATGACATGAAGGCACTCGAAGAGCTGGGCTACATCCAGAAGGAGCATAGCTCCTCTGGCCGTGTCCCTTCTGCCTCTGGCTACCAGTACTATGTTGAGCATGGTCTTTCTATCGAAGAGTTTAGCCAAAATGACCTCTTCCAGGTCATGAAGGCCTTCGACAAGGAGTTCTATCGTCTCTCTGACATCCTGGAACTCGCCGCAAATGTGACCTCAGATTTAACAGGACTGACCACATTTGTCTTAAATGTTCCCCAGAGTGAGCAGAGTTTGGCTAGCTTTGAGACGGTCATGCTGGACAGCCACTCGATGCTGGCCGTCAGCCGACTGAGCTCGGGCGAAGTCCGTTCGGCCCAGTTTAACCTGCCTCGTTCGATGACCGAGAAAGACCTGGAGGTCTTTGTCGAGATGGTCAATGAACGCCTGGTCGGCAAGACCCTGCTCGACGTGCACTATCGCTTGCGGACAGAGATTCCCCAGGTGGTCCAGCGTTATTTTAAGGTCACGGCAGACGCATTGAAGCTTGTCGATCACATCTTTGCAGAACTCTTTATTGAGCAGTTGACCATTGCTGGTCGCAGTAAAATCTTTGATTATGCGACAGACAATCACGCCGAGCTCTACAAGCTCTTCTCAGATGACCAGCGGATGCTTCATGAAATCCGGGAGGTCACACAAGATGAAGAGCTCCGCAGTGTCCGCATTGATGGCGTAGGTCAGCTCTCAAGAGTCAGCCTCATCTCTCAAAAATTTGTGATTCCTTATCGGGGTCTGGGAACGATTGCCCTGGCGGGGCCAATCGACCTGGACTACCAGCGGATTCTCTCGGTCCTTGACCTAGTCGCCAAGGTCTTGAGCATGAAGCTGGCCGATTATTACCGCTATCTGGATGGCAATCACTATGAAATACGAACTTAAAAGGAGGCTTTATGTCTGAAGAAAATAAAGAAGAAATCAAAAACGAAGCAGTCGAAAACCCGACGGAAGAAGTGACAGAAGAGCTCACTGAAGAAGCGCTCGAAGACATCGTCGAAGAGGAAATCTCAGAGCTCGACCAGGCGCGTGCCGATGCTGAAGAATGGGAAAACAAGTTCCTCCGTGCCAATGCAGAAATGCAGAATATCCAGCGTCGATCGAATGAAGAACGCTTGAATCTCGTGAAATATCGCTCGCAAGACCTGGCCAAAAAAGTCCTGCCAAGCCTTGACAATCTTGAGCGGGCCCTGGCTGTTGAAGGCTTGACAGACGATGTTAAGCGTGGTCTGGAGATGGTCCAAGAAAGCCTGCTCAATGCCCTCAAAGAAGAAGGGGTGACAGAGATTGCGACCGATGGTCCTTTTGACCCGCAGCTCCATCAGGCGGTGCAGACTGTGCCGGTCGATGAAGAGCACGAGGCCGACCATATCGTTCAAGTCTTCCAAAAAGGTTATCAACTTCATGAGCGCTTGCTCCGGCCTGCCATGGTCGTAGTGGCTCAATAAAATAAGACTCGACCGAAATGTCGTAAAACTATCCAAGAAAATAAATAAAAAAAGAAGGTAAATATTATGTCTAAAATTATCGGTATTGACTTAGGTACAACAAACTCAGCAGTCGCAGTTCTTGAAGGAACTGAATCAAAAATCATCCCAAATCCAGAAGGAAACCGTACAACACCATCAGTTGTCGCTTTCAAAAATGGTGAAATTCAAGTCGGTGATGCTGCAAAACGTCAAGCAGTAACCAATCCTGATACCATCATCTCTATCAAATCTAAGATGGGAACTTCAGAAAAAGTTTCTGCAAATGGTAAAGAATACACACCACAAGAAATCTCAGCAATGATTCTTCAAAACTTGAAAGCGACCGCTGAAGCTTACCTTGGTGAAACAGTTGATAAAGCAGTCATCACTGTCCCTGCTTACTTCAACGATGCCCAACGTCAAGCAACAAAAGACGCTGGTAAAATCGCTGGTCTCGAAGTAGAACGTATCGTCAACGAACCAACTGCCGCAGCACTTGCTTATGGTCTTGACAAACAAGATAAGGACGAAAAAGTCCTCGTATTCGACCTTGGTGGTGGTACATTTGACGTTTCTATCCTTGAACTTGGTGACGGTGTCTTTGATGTCCTTGCCACTGCTGGTAACAACAAACTCGGTGGTGATGACTTTGACCAAAAAATCATCGACTGGATGGTTGCTGAATTTAAGAAAGAAAATGCAATCGACCTCAGCCAAGACAAGATGGCGCTTCAACGTTTGAAAGATGCTGCTGAAAAAGCGAAAAAAGACCTTTCAGGTGTGACTTCAACTCAAATTAGCTTGCCTTTCATCACGGCTGGTGAAGCTGGACCGCTCCACTTGGAAATGACTTTGACCCGTGCAAAATTTGATGAATTGACGCATGACTTAGTTGAAGCAACCCGCGAACCTGTTCGTCAAGCCCTCTCTGATGCTGGACTTTCAACTTCAGATATCGACGAAGTCTTGCTTGTAGGTGGATCTACTCGTATCCCTGCAGTCGTTGAATTGGTTGAAAAAGAAACTGGCAAACAAGCCAACAAATCAGTGAACCCTGACGAAGTTGTTGCCATGGGTGCTGCAATCCAAGGTGGTGTCATCACTGGTGATGTCAAAGACGTTGTTTTGCTTGACGTTACTCCACTTTCACTTGGTATTGAAACAATGGGTGGCGTATTCACAAAACTCATCGACCGTAATACAACTATTCCAACATCTAAATCACAAGTCTTCTCAACTGCCGCTGACAATCAACCTGCTGTTGACATCCATGTTCTCCAAGGTGAACGTCCAATGGCTGCGGATAACAAGACACTTGGTCGTTTCCAATTGACAGATATCCCTGCTGCACCTCGTGGTGTGCCACAAATTGAAGTTGCCTTTGACATTGACAAGAATGGTATCGTCTCAGTTAAGGCGAAAGACCTGGGCACTCAAAAGGAACAGACCATTGTCATCAAATCAGGCGACGGCTTGAGCGATGAAGAAATCGAAAAGATGATGAAGGATGCTGAAGCTAACGCTGATGCGGATGCTAAGCGTAAAGAAGAAGCTGACCTCAAAAATGAAGTAGAGCAAACCATCTTCGCAACTGAAAAGACCATCAAAGAAACTGAAGGCAAAGGCTTTGACACTGAACGTGACGAAGCTCAAGCAGCTCTTGATGAACTCAAAAAGGCCCAAGAAGCTGGTAACATGGACGACATGAAGGCCAAGCTCGAAGCCCTCAACGAAAAAGCTCAAAACCTGGCCGTGAAACTCTATGAGCAGGCAGCCGCTGAACAACAGGCTGCTGGTGGAGCAGAAGCTGGAAGTGGCGAAGCTAAGAAGGATGATAAGACTGTTGATGGGGATTTTGAAGAAGTTAAGTAATAAGTCCTTTGGACAGTGAAGAACAGCGGTTTTGAACGCTGTTTTTTTGTGCTTGAAAACGGGATGCCTCCCTAATTATCAAGAATTTTTGTTATAATATAAGTTATCTATAAGTTAAAACGTTTTCAAAAAGGAAATTATTTATGACAAAGAAAAATTATACGATTGGTCTGGACATCGGGACCAATTCAGTGGGATGGGCAGTCATTGACGAAAATCTTGACCTGGTTAAGGGAAATAAGAAAATCACAGAGATAGCTGCCGATGGGACAGTGACTAAGCGAAAGAGTCGCACCAAGGAGGCCCAATCAACAAGGCTTCATACATCTTTGCGACTGGAACCCTTGCTGCGACTGTGGTTCACGGAGGTTCAGTTGTCATGGCAGCCTGCATGGCGGGTGGTATGGTGCCACCGCTTGCGACCACGATTGCTGTCCTGCTTTTCAAGAAAAAGTTTACCCCTGAAGAACGCAATTCAGGCCTGACCAATATTGTTATGGGGCTTAGCTTTATCACAGAGGGTTCTATTCCTTTTGCAGCCAGTGACCCAGCTCGTGCCATCCCGAGCTTCCTGGTTGGTGCAGCCGTCGCAGGAGGCTTGACCGGACTCGCCAACATCAAACTCATGGCTCCCCATGGCGGTGTCTTTGTTCTTGCCCTGACCAATAACCCCCTCTTGTACCTCCTCTTTATCTTGATTGGTGCACTGGTCTCAGGTATCCTCTTTGGATTATTAAAACGTGAGAAATGATTATAAAGACTTGCCTAATTTGGCAGTTTTTTAATTTGCCGATTGCTGGGCATCTCTGACTGCTTGTGGCCCCACAGTTAAAGTTAGCTTTTTTTGAGCGACCACAAACAAAAGGGAAAAATTGCCCAATCCCCCATTTTCCGTTATAATAGGATATAAGAGGTTTTTATGCACATTTTAGCAATGATAGAAGCACTGGTCTTTCTCCTCAATGTTGGCCTGTCTATGGTCATCATTTTTCGGGAGCGGAAGTCCACGTCTTCGACCTGGTCCTGGCTCTTTGTCATCAATGTCCTCCCCGTCCTTGGCTTCTTGCTCTACATCCTGATTGGCCGTGGGATTTCCCACATCCGGGTCTTTAAGGAGAAGAAGGGCTCTAACAAGGGCTTTGACATGCAGGAGGCTGATGCCAGGCAGGCCTTTCATTCGACAGATTTTATCAAAAAAATCACAGGCAATCATGTGATTGGCCAACTCATTCACATGCTTTTTGTCGAGGAAAAGTCCGTCGTCTCAAGCAATACGGGCGTTACCATCTATGATGACGGTCGAGATAAATTCGACGCACTTATTAACGACATCAACGAGGCCGAGCACCATGTCCACTTGGAATACTATATCTTTCGGATGGACCGGCTGGGCAAGGGAATCACAGAAGCCCTCGTCAACGCTAGAAAACGGGGCGTTGAGGTCCGCCTTTTGATTGACGCCTGGGGCTCCAACGGTACCAAGCTCAAACATTTCAAAGCGCTGACCGACCTCGGTGGTCACGTCGCGATCTTCTTTCCGCTGATTTTGCCACTGATCAATCCCCGGACCAACTACCGCCTTCACAGAAAAATCGTCGTCATTGACGGAAAAATCGGCTACACAGGTGGTTTCAACGTTGGTGACGAATATGTCAGCATCACAGAGAAATTTGGCTATTGGCGGGACACGGCGCTACGCCTGACTGGCGACGTCGTCTACTCCCTCCAGCACCGCTTTATCCTCGACTGGAACAGTCAGCATAAAAATGAAATCGACCAAGAAGAAGTCTACTTTCCTGAAGAGACCGCTGAGCCAGGCCAGGTCATCACACAGTTTGTGACCTCAGGGCCTGACGAGCGAAAAGAGCAAATCAAGCTCAACTATATGAAGATGATCTCTGGGGCCCAAGAGGAAATCATCATCCAGACCCCTTATTTTATCCCTGATGAGGCCCTGCTCTCGAGCCTTTATCTGGCCCTGCTCTCGGGCGTGAAGGTCAAGCTTTTGATTCCCAATAAGCCCGATCATCCCCTGGTCTACTGGGCAACCTACTATTTTTCAGCCGACCTGGTCAAGCACGGGGCTGAGGTCTGGACCTATGAAAAGGGCTTTGTTCATGCCAAGATGATTATCGTCGACGGCAGTTTTGCCTCTGTCGGATCGACCAACTTTGACAACCGGAGCTTCCAGCTCGATTTTGAGGCCAATATCAACCTCTATGACCGGGAGCTCAGTCAACAGCTCAGAAGCGACTTTATCAAGGACCTAGACGACAGCAAGCCCTTGCTCTTGTCTGACTATGAAGAACGGAGCTATGCCATCCGCTTTAAGGAGGGCCTGGCCCGCCTGATTAGCCCGATGCTTTAATGTTTAAGGAGAAAAAATGGAATTTCCAGCAGGATTTTTGGAGAAATATGAAGGCATTTTAGGCGAGGAATTTCCCGCCTTCAAGGCCTCTTTTGATCAGCCTGCCGAGTCGGCCTACCGGGTCAATCCGCTCAAGGCCAAGACTGCAGACTTTCCAGATGCCATACCAAACAGTCGCTTGGGCCACTATGGCAAGGTTTCTGGCAAGTCCATCGCCCATGCGACCGGCCTGGTCTATTCGCAGGAACCAGCCGCCCAGGCCGTAGCTGAGCTTGCAGCTCCCAGACCTGGCATGAGGGTCCTTGACCTCTGTGCCGCCCCTGGTGGCAAGTCGACCCATCTCCTGAGCTTTATGGAAAACGAAGGACTCCTCATTAGCAATGAAATCTCGGGCAAACGCTCGAAAATCTTAGTAGAGAATATTGAACGCTTCGGAGCCAAAAACACCGTCGTCTTGAACGAAAGCCCAGAGCGACTTTCCAAGGTCTTTCCAGACTACTTTGACCTGATTGTCATTGACGCCCCCTGCTCAGGCGAGGGGATGTTCCGCAAGGACCCGGATGCTATGCAATACTGGACGCCGGATTATCCTCTGGAATGCTCGATCCTGCAAAAGGAAATCCTTGAAGAAGCCATGAAGATGCTGGCTCCTGCCGGAAGCCTGGTCTACTCGACCTGCACCTGGGCCCCTGAAGAGGATGAGCTGATGACCAGCTGGCTCCTCGAGCAGTATCCTTCGCTTGAAAAGACGGCTGAGACCAAGTGCTGGCCCCATCTCCAGCGGGGAGAAGGACAGTATCTGGCCCGGCTCAAAGATCGCAGAGAAAAAGATGACCGGCCCAAGCTCAAAGCCGCCAAGTCTAACTGGAACAAGGGTCAAAAAGAGCTCTGGCAGGCCTTTGAAAAAGAGGCTTTGACCGTCCAGCTGCACGGAGTCTACCAGGTCTTTGGCGACCAGCTCTATCTCCTGCCTGAGGCTACGCCAGACTTGGGCAGACTTAGAATCGCAAGAAATGGCCTACATCTGGGAACCTTTAAGAAAAACCGCTTTGAGCCAAGCTTTGCCCTGGGTCTGGCCCTGAGGCCTGACGAGGTCAAACAACATGTCAGTCTAAATGAGTCTGACTTTGCCAGATATGTCGCAGGCGAGGCCCTGCCAGGCCAAGAGGCTACTGTCAAAGGCTGGGTCCAGGTCCTGTCTGAAGGCAACGGTCTAGGTTTTGCCAAGGTTGCCAATCAAACACTGAAAAATTACTATCCTAAGGGATTAAGATTTTATATTTAAGGAGGAATCATGGACAATAACACACTTGATATTGTGATCATCACAGGGATGTCAGGGGCAGGCAAGACCGTCGCCATCCAGTCTTTTGAGGACATGGGCTATTTTACGGTCGACAATATGCCACCAAATCTGATTACTAAATTTGTCGAATTATTAACAGCCGACTCAGCCCCTTATGATGCTGTGAAATTTGACGAAGGCGACCAGGCTGTCGAGCCAAAGAAGCCAGGCATCAATAAGCTGGCCATGGTCGTCGACATGCGGAGCCGGGCCTTCTTTGATGAGCTCCAAGACATTGTTACTGAGCTCTCAGACCGGCCTCATGTTAACTTCAAGCTCTTGTTCTTGGATGCCAAGGATGAAGAGCTGGTCGCCCGCTACAAGGAAACCCGTCGGAGCCACCCACTAGCCGTTGACGGCCGGGTCCTTGACGGCATCACAATTGAACGTGAAATCCTCTCTGACCTGAAAAATCTGGCTGAGGTCGTCATTGACACCTCTGAGCTGACCCCTCGTAATCTTCGTGCCCAGATTCTCCAGAAATTTACCGGCTCGACTGAGTCTAGCTTCAGGATCGAAGTCATGTCCTTTGGCTTTAAGTATGGCCTGCCTCTGGATGCTGACCTGGTCTTTGATGTCCGTTTTTTGCCGAATCCCCACTACATTCCTGAGCTGAGAAACAAGACCGGCCAAGACCAGGACGTCTACAACTATGTCATGGAGCACAAGGAGTCTGAGGATTTCTATAGCCACCTGATGGCCATGCTCGAGCCAATCCTGCCGGCCTATCAAAAAGAAGGCAAGTCTGTCCTCAACATCGCCTTTGGCTGTACCGGTGGTCAACACCGCTCTGTCGCCTTTGCTGAACGGGTCTCAAAAGCTCTCAAAGACAACTGGCATTTGAACACCAGCCACCGGGACAAGGACCGTCGCAAAGAGACGGTCAATCGCTCATAAGAAAGTTACTATATTTTAATGAATAAATCTAAAATTGTCGTCATCGGGGGCGGGACTGGGATTCCCGTCCTTCTTGATGCCCTCCGCAAGGAAAACATTGACCTGACTGCTGTCGTGACGGTTGCCGACGACGGTGGCTCTTCAGGAAAAATCCGCAACGCTGTCAATATCGCGCCGCCAGGCGACTTGAGAAATGTCCTCATCGCCATGTCTGACATGCCGCAATTTTACGCTGACATCCTCCAATATCGTTTCGATGAGACTGACGGCCCGCTGGCTGGCCATCCGCTGGGGAACCTCCTGATTGCTGCGGTCTCTGAAAAGCAGGGCTCGATTTCGACGGCCATCCGGACCCTGGGGCGCTTCTTCCATATTTCCGGTAATATCTATCCATCGAGCGACCAGGCCTTGACTCTGCATGCCGTCTTTGAAGACGGGACAGAGGTCGCTGGCGAGAGCTCGATTGGCAAGCATGAGGGCCTGATTAGTCATGTCTACCTGACCGATACTGATACAGGTGGGGCTCCGATTGCCTCGCAAAATGTGGTCAACTGCATCATGGATGCTGACATGGTCGTCATGGGGCCGGGCTCGCTCTATACTTCGATTTTGCCCAATGTCGTCATTCCTGACATTAACAAGGCACTTTTAGAGACAAAGGCTAAAGTTGTCTATGTTTGTAATATTATGACCCAGCGGGGGGAGACAGAAAACTTTACTGACGCCGACCATGTCCGGGTCCTTCACGAGCACCTGGGCAAGAAGGTCATTGACCATGTTCTGGTCAATATCGAGCAGGTCCCGCAAGACTATATGGACAATAATGCCTTTGATGAGTATCTGGTCCAGGTCAAGCACGACTTTGCCGGCCTCAAAGAGCAAGAGGTCAAGGTCATCTCCAACAACTTCCTCAGGCTGGTCAAGGGTGGAGCCTTCCATGATGGCGAGGCGGTCGCCCGGGAAATCATGGGCTTATCCAAGAGGCAGGCTGACTGATGAGTTTTTCAAGTGACATCAAAAAAGAACTGACCAGCCTTCCAGCCAGCAAGACCAGCCTCCTTGCCCTGATTCGGATGAACGGCAGTCTTGGGATTTCTGGTCAGCTAACCCTCAGCATCCAGACGGAAAATGCCGCCATCGCCAAGTACATCTACCAGATGCTCCAAGATTTCTACGATGTCAAAGGGGAAATCCGGGTCCATCAAAAGACGACCTTATCCAAAAACCGGGTCTACCAGGTTTTCTTAGATGAAAATGTCAATCAACTCTTAGACGAGCTCCAGCTGGCCGATAGCCTGATGCTGGAGACCGGCTTACCTGCCAGTGTTAAGGCAGACGTCAAGCTCCAGCCAGAATACCTGCGGGGGGCCTTTCTGTCCAATGGCAGTATCCATAATCCTGAGTCGGGCGAGTACCAGCTCTCGATTGCCAGTGTCTACCAAGAGCATGCTGAAGAGCTCCAGGCCGTCTTCATGAATTTTGACCTGAATGCCAAGGTCATTGCCAGGAAAAATCGCTACATTCTCTACCTGACCAAGGCTGAAGAAATCATGGACTTTTTGACCCTGATTGGGGCCATGCAGGCCAGGCTCAAGTTTGAAGAGGCCAAGATGATGCGGGAGATGCGGGGCCTGGCTAACCGCCAGTCAAATTTTGAGAATGCCAATATCAATAAGACAGTCTCGGCCGCCCAGGAGGCGATTGAGGCTATCCGTCTATTAAAGGAAAAGCAGGCCCTGGTCAAGCTCTCGCCCCAGCTGGTCGAGATTGCTGAACTCAGGCTGGCACATCCAGAGAGCTCGTTGAAAGAGCTGGGAGAATTATTAGAAAAGCCTGTCGGCAAGTCGGGCGTGAACCATCGCCTGAGAAAGCTGATTGAAGCCGCAAATGAGCTTAAATAAGAGCTCTTTTTTTAATGTCAAATTTCCAGTTAAATAGTTTGACCTTTACTGACCAAAGCGTTATAATGAAAAGGTAGTGAGAAATAAATGAGATTATCCTACAAGTTTTTATGACAGGAGTTTATAAAAATGGACATTGAAAAAATGACAACAAGCTTGCAGCAGAGCCTTGCGGCAGCACAACAAATTGCACAAACTAGACAACATCAAAATATCGAAATTCCTCATCTTTGGAGAGCTCTGATCGAGCCCAATAGTTTTTCTGAAAACTTTTATAAGGACTTGGGACTTGACACAGAAGCCTTTATTCAGGCTATCGAAAAGGAAATCGACAAGATTCCGACAGTCCAAGGCGATACTATCCGCTATGGCCAGAGCCTCTCAAATGAACTCTTCCAACTTTTTAATGAAGCAGATAAAGAGGCCAAGAAGCTCGGCGACGAATACCTGTCGACAGAGGTCCTACTTTTGGCCCTCTTCAGCCTGAAGAAGAACGCACTGACGGCCTATCTGACAGCCGCAGGCATTGACCAAAAAAAGGCTCGAGAAGCCCTCGAAAAACTCAGAGGAGGAGAACGCGTGACATCACAAAATGCAGAAGAAACCTACAAGGCCCTCGAAAAATACGGGGTCGACCTGGTTGCCCAGGTCAAATCTGGCAAACAGGATCCAGTCATCGGTCGTGACGAAGAAATCCGTGACGTCATCCGGGTCCTCTCTCGAAAGACCAAGAACAATCCTGTCCTCATCGGCGAGCCCGGGGTCGGTAAGACCGCTATCGTCGAAGGCTTGGCCCAGCGGATTGTCCGTCGGGACGTGCCTGAAAATCTGAAGGACAAGACCATCTTTTCACTGGACATGGGAGCCCTGATTGCGGGTGCCAAGTTCCGTGGTGAGTTTGAAGAACGTCTGAAGGCCGTCCTCAATGAAGTTAAAAAGTCAGACGGCCAAATCATTCTCTTTATCGACGAGCTTCATACGATTGTCGGTGCTGGGAAGACCGAGGGTTCGATGGATGCGGGCAATCTCTTGAAGCCGATGCTGGCCCGTGGCGAGCTCCATCTGATTGGGGCAACGACCCTGGACGAATATCGCAAGTACATGGAAACAGACAAGGCGCTGGAACGGCGTTTCCAGAAGGTCTTGGTGACGGAACCTACGGTTGAAGACACGATTTCAATCCTGCGTGGCTTGAAAGAACGCTTTGAGATTCACCACAGCGTGACGATTCACGATAACGCGCTGGTTGCCGCTGCGACACTTTCAAACCGCTATATTACTGACCGCTTCTTGCCAGACAAGGCCATTGACCTGGTCGATGAGGCTTGTGCAACGATTCGTGTGGAAATGAATTCTTTGCCGACCGAGCTTGACCAGGCCAACCGCCGGCTTATGCAGCTGGAGATTGAAGAAGCCGCTCTTAAAAAGGAGACGGACGATGCTTCTAAGAAACGTTTAGAGATTCTCCGGGCTGAAATTGCTGAGCTCCGCGAAGAAAATAACCAGCTCAAGGCCCAGTGGGAGGCTGAAAAGAAGGAAGTCAATGCGATTTCTGACAAGCGGACCGAGTTGGAGCAGGCCCGCCATGAGCTAGAAGAAGCGCAGAACAATAATGACCTCGAAGCTGCTGCAGCCCTTCGCTACGGCAAGATTCCAGAATTGGAAGCTGGCTTGAAGGCACTCGAAGAAAAGAGCAAGTCTGAAGACCTGAGCCTGGTTCAGGAATCTGTCACTGAAGAACAAATCGCTGAAGTGGTCGGTCGGATGACCGGAATCCCAATTACGAAGCTGGTCGAAGGGGAACGTGAAAAACTCCTCCATCTGGACGAGACCCTTCATCAACGGGTGGTGGGTCAGGACGAGGCTGTCGAAGCCGTTTCTGATGCGATCATCCGTGCCCGGGCCGGTATCCAAGACCCTAACCGGCCGCTCGGTTCCTTCCTCTTTCTGGGCCCTACGGGTGTCGGTAAGACCGAGCTGGCCAAGGCCCTGGCTGAAAACCTCTTTGACTCCGAAGAGCACATGGTCCGGATTGACATGAGCGAATACATGGAAAAGCATAGCGTCTCTCGTCTTGTCGGAGCCCCTCCAGGATACGTTGGCTATGATGAGGGTGGCCAGCTGACGGAAGCCGTCCGCCGCAATCCTTATACCATCATCTTGCTTGATGAGATTGAAAAAGCCCATCCCGATGTCTTTAACATCCTCCTTCAAGTACTGGATGACGGCCGTCTGACAGATAGCAAGGGTGTCCTCGTCGACTTCAAAAACACCGTCTTGATTATGACCTCAAACGTTGGTTCACAGCTCTTGCTGGACGGTTTGTCTGACAATGGCGAGCTGACAGAAGAAACGCGTGAAGCTGTTCTTAGTCAACTCCGGATGCACTTCAAGCCTGAGTTCCTCAATCGTATTGACGATACCATTCTCTTTAAGCCGTTGACCATTGATAATGTCAAGAACATCATCGTCAAGATGACTGGTCAACTTAAGGCCCGCCTTGAAGAAATGGAAGTCAGTTTGGAGCTCTCTGACGAGGTCCAGGGCTGGATTGCTGAAAATGCCTATGAGCCAGCCTATGGTGCACGTCCGCTGAAACGTTATCTGACGAAGGCGATTGAAAATCCTTTGGCGAAGCTGATTATTGCTGGGAAGATTCCGGCTGGGTCTAAGGTTGTTGTCAAGCTTGTGGATGACAAGATTGATTTTGAGATTTTGGCAAGCGAATAAGTGAATGAGAATCTGCTGACAATTTTGTTGGTGGATTTTTTCTTCACTCTGGTGAAAATAAATGTAAGAAAGTGATACCAAAGCCTTGTTGTCGTTTCAAGCAATTTCAGTTATAATATAACTAATAACTTGCAAAGGAAAAATCCCATGAAATGGTCACTCTCAGAAATAAATAAAAAAAAGTACATCGATTTTAATGAAAGCCTGGAACTAGCAGAAGAGCTCAAAGGACGCTCTCAGGAAATCTTGGATGCTAAGAATGTCCAAGCCATCGGCTCTGTCGCTTATGACGACGGCCTCTACTATCTGGACTATCAGCTCAAGGCCAATCTGACCCTGCCTTCATCTCGCTCGCTCAAGCCGGTGGATTATCCGATGGAGGTCTTTGTCTCAGAAATTTTCTCGACAGAAGATGAAATGAAGAATAATGAGGAGTTACTCAACTCGGACATGATTTTCAATCTTGAAAAAGACCTGATTGACTTGGACGAATCTGTGGCCGATAATATCCTCTTAGAAATTCCCTTAAAAATTCTGGCAGAAGACGAATCAGAAGAAGATGAAGCGCTTCCGGCAGGTCAAAATTGGACGGTGCTTTCTGAAGAAGCCTATGCTAAGGCCCAGGCTGAAAAGGAAAAAGAGGCCAAGGAAAAAGCCTCTCCATTCGCTGGATTAAGCGATTTTCTCAACGAAAAATAATCAAGAAAAAATCTCAAGAATAGAGCTTGCAACTTTATGAGAAATATATTATAATAAAACTACGGTTGTTAGAAAATCTTATAATTATCTCATAAAGGAGAAGTCATGCCAACTAAAAAAATCTTGATTATTGAGGATGAGAAAAATCTTGCCCGCTTCGTATCACTTGAATTAGAACATGAAGGCTATACTACTGAAATCAGAGAAAATGGACGGAAAGGACTGGACGAGGCCCTCTCTAAAGACTATGACCTCATTTTGCTCGATTTGATGCTGCCAGAACTTGACGGCTTTGAAGTGGCCCGCCGCCTGCGTAAGGAAAAGCAAACGCCGATCATCATGATGACGGCCCGGGACTCTACGATGGACCGGGTGGCCGGCCTGGACATCGGTGCTGATGACTATATCACCAAGCCCTTTGCCATCGAAGAACTCCTGGCCCGTGTCCGGTCATTCTTCCGTCGGACAGAGCAGATCAAAGGCCCTGAAAACAAGGGCGACAACACCAAATTCCGTGACCTGGTCATCGACAAGAGCAACCGGACCGTCCAACGTGACAATCAGATCATTGACTTGACCCGCCGTGAGTACGATCTCCTCTTGACCCTCATGAAAAATGTGGGCGACGTCGTGACCCGTGAACACTTGGTCTCACAAGTCTGGGGCTACGAAGAAGGGACAGAGACCAATGTCGTCGATGTCTACATTCGTTACCTGCGTAATAAAATTGACGTCATGGGACAGGAAAGCTACATTCAAACCGTGCGTGGCCTTGGCTATGTCATGCGTGAACACAACTAATTAAGGGGCCATGTTTTGATGGCCCTTTTCCTAAAGGAAATATGACCGCAAAATTTTTATTTGACCGCCTCGAGCGATTTATCACAAGGATCAAACGAAAGAACCCTTCTGCTAGGCATTCGATCATGCTCAGATGGGCTTTTGCCAATACCATCTTTTGTTTTGTGACCTTTACGATTTTCTCCATCCTGATTTATCAGCTGACCCTCTCGACCTTTATTTCTGAAGAAAAGCGGAATATGCTCTCAGCCATGGACAATGTCGAGCGGGCCCTGTCGGCCTCTGAGGTGCCTCTGAGCTTTACCAACCTGCCCAATTTCCTGCAAAATGCCCAGGAAAACGAGGTTCATCATGAAGAGCAGGCCGATGATGAGAAGGTCCTACAGCCACTGACGCTGAGCGAGATGGTCGGGGCCAGAAAGTCTTTTTATGTCTACAATGTCGACCGGCGTTTGATTTACTCGACCTCAAAGATTACCTACAGTCTCAGGGGGACAGCGGATAACACGATTCATGAGGTGGGTGGCGATACGCCAGGCTATATGGCTGAGCGGCGGATTATTTCCCGGACGACGGGTCAGGTCATCGGCTATCTGCAGGCCTTTTATGACATGAGCTTTTACTATAGTATCCGGACCCGGCTTTTGGTCAGCCTGGTAATCTTAGAAATTCTGGCGATTTTCATTGCCCAGTTTGCCGGCTACTTTATGGCGAGTCACTTTATGCGACCGCTTGAAAAACTGCACGATGCCATGGTCAAGCAGGCCAAGGACCCGACAAGGGCCTACAAGCCACTGGTTATTGAGACCAGAGATGAGATTGAAGACCTGGCCGAGGCCTATAATACCATGGTCAAGCAGATCAATTCCTACATCGAACGGCAACAACGCTTTACCTATGATGCCAGCCACGAGCTGAGGACGCCACTGGCGGTCCTTGACGGCCATATCAGCATGCTCAACCGCTGGGGCAAGGACGACCCTGAGATTCTGGAGGAAAGCCTCCAGGCCAGCCTTGAAGAAACCCGGCGGATGAAGAGCCTGCTCGAGGACATGCTGACACTCAGCCGGCTGGGAAATGCCACCGACGAGCACCAGCACGAAGTAACTGACCTTGAAAACTCGATTGAGCACATGGTCAAGAACTTCCGGGTTATTAATCCTGAGCTGGACATCAGCTTTGATTGCCAGGTCCAGCAGGCCATCGCTCAAATCTATGAAAATCACTATGAGCAGGCCCTGACCATCTTGATAGACAATGCCATCAAGTACTCGCCAGAGGACCGCTGTCATATCAAGGTCAAGCTGACCGAAGACGACGGCTACTTGATGACCTCTGTTGCTGACAGTGGCTACGGTATCAGCGAAGAAGATATTGAACACATCTTTGACCGCTTTTTCCGGGCAGACAAGGCTAGAAACCGGGACGTCGGCGGAAGCGGTCTGGGACTTTCTATCATCAGCCATATCGTAGAAAATTATCAGGGCTCGATAGAAGTCCAGTCTGCACTTGGCGAGGGGACGACCTTTATTATGAAGATTCCTAAG
Organism: Lactococcus termiticola; assembly: GCF_003116835.1. Taxonomy (GTDB): domain Bacteria; phylum Bacillota; class Bacilli; order Lactobacillales; family Streptococcaceae; genus Lactococcus; species Lactococcus termiticola. Next base: position 42,866 of record NZ_BFFO01000004.1, read on the forward strand.
ATTAAGGAAGTTTTGATTTAAGAAGGAGCTAAGGCTCTTTTTTAGTTAGTGAGACGACTGAAATGCCCTCCCAGCAACGGCTTGAATTATCCCCAAAATAGCGGTAAAATAGGGAGATAATAAAAAATCAAGAAAACGAAGTGTAGGAATGAAAAAGATTTCAGACTATGAAAATAAAAAGGTCCTGGTGCTTGGTCTGGCCAAGTCGGGGCTTGCGGCAGCTCAGCTCTTGATGGAGCTGGGAGCTAAGATTACGGTCAATGATGGCAAGGCTTTTGAAGGCAATAATGAAGCGAAAATCCTGTCAGAACAAGGGATTCAAGTCATCTGTGGCAGTCATCCAGTCGAGCTCTTTGACCAGGAAGACTTTGAGCTTTTGGTAAAAAACCCAGGGATTCCCTATGAAAATCCAATGGTGGAGCGGGCGATGGCACTTGGAATTCCCGTCATCACTGAAGTTGAGCTAGCCTATCAGGTCTCAGAAGCCGACATTATCGGCGTGACGGGGACTAACGGCAAGACGACGACTGTGACCATGATTGCGGACATTTTGAATGCTGCTGGTCGCACTGCCAAGCTGGCGGGAAATATCGGTTTTCCCTCATCAGAAGTGGCAAGCACCGCCAAGGCCGATGAGCTCTTAGTCACTGAGCTTTCGAGCTTCCAGCTGATGGGGATTCGGAGCTTCCGGCCTAAGATTGCCCTCATTACCAATATCTTTTCTGCCCACCTGGACTACCACGGTTCACAAGAAGCCTATGAGGCGGCCAAGTGGGAGATTCAGAAGAACATGACACATGAGGATGTCTTGATTCTTAATTTTAATCAGGAAAAATCGCTGGCACTGGCTGAAAAGACTCAGGCAAGGGTCCTGGCCTTTGCGACAGGCCGTGAGGTCGATGGGGCTTATAGTCTGGACGGCAAGCTCTATTACAAGGGCGAAGTCGTGATGGCGGAGGCTGACCTAGCCCTGCCTGGCGAGCACAATCTTGAAAATGCCCTTGCAGCGATTGTGGTGGCCAAGCTCCTCGATATTGGCAAGCAGGCTATCCAGGAGACCCTCAGCCATTTTTCAGGTGTCAAGCACAGAAATCAATACCTGGGCGAGGTCGCTGGCGTCAAGGTCTACAATGACAGCAAGGCGACCAATATTCTGGCGACTCAAAAGGCGCTTTCTGGCTTTGACAACAGCAAACTCTGGTTATTGGCTGGCGGGCTCGATCGGGGCAACAGCTTTGACGAGCTGGCTGAGTACATCTCGGGCCTCAAGGGCATGATTGTCTTTGGCGAAACAGCTCCGAAACTCGAAGCCCTGGCTGATGAGCTGGCGATCCCAGTCATCAAGTCTGAAAATGTTGCGACAGCTTTAGCTTTGGCGCTTAGTCAGGCTGAATCTGGCGATAGCATCCTCTTGAGCCCGGCCTGTGCCAGCTGGGACCAGTACAAGACCTTTGAAGAACGGGGCGACCTCTTTATTTCCGCCTTTGAAACTGCTCAAAAAGGAGCCTAAATGAAACTACTCGTTACAGGTGGTGGGACGGGAGGACATATCTATCCTGCCCTTGCCTTTATTAACTACTTAAAAACACAAGATGAAAATTTAGAAGTCCTCTATGTCGGGACCCAAAAAGGCCTAGAAAGCAAGATTGTGCCCCAGGCTGGCCTGGCCTTTAAGACGGTCGACATCCAGGGTTTTAGACGCTCGCTTTCGCTGGAAAATTTCAGGACGGTCGCTAAATTTTTGAAGTCGGTTGGCCAGGCAAAAAAAATCATCAAGGACTTTGCTCCGGATGCGGTCCTGGGGACCGGAGGCTATGTGGCTGGCCCTGTGGTCTATGCAGCGGCCCAGCTCAAGATTCCTACACTTATCCATGAGGGAAATTCTTATCCGGGCGTGACCAACCGCTTTTTGGCGAAACGCGTCACAAAGATTGCGGTCGGCTTTCATGCGGCAGAGTCATATTTCCCAGCTGAAAAGACCAGTTTTACTGGCAATCCACGGGCCCAGGAAATCGCTGACTCGGCTAAGGTCAATCAAAAATTTGACCAGCCGACCGTCGTGATTTTCGGTGGCTCTCGGGGAGCTTTGACTCTGAACGAAGCCTTTGTGTCTGCCCTGCCTAAGCTGGCTGAGGCCCCTTTTAAGACCATCTATGCCTCAGGCGAGATTTATTATGAAGACTACAAAGAAACCTTTGAGCAGTATCGTGACAAGGAAAACATTGAAATCCAGCCCTACATCAACAACATGATTGACCTGCTCTCAAAGAGCCATCTCTTCCTCGGTCGCTCTGGCTCAACGACCATCGCTGAAGTGACGGCCTTGGGGCTCCCTGCCATCTATGTGCCGAGCCCTAATGTGACGGCTGACCAACAGACTAAAAATGCCCAGGAATATGTTGACCAGGGGGCTGCAGTCATCGTCAAAGATGCTGAGCTCACGGCTGATAAGCTGGTGCAAGCTATTTCCGAAATTCTCGAAAATAAGGTAAAATATGAGGAGATGCATAAGGCCAGCCTTCTGGCAGGTGTGCCAGATGCAAGCGAACGCCTTTATCAACTCCTTAAAGAAATGGTGCAATGACAGAAAACGACAAGAAGACGGACCTGACCCCCTGGCAACAGAAGCACCTGGAATACCAGGAAGAGCTCGCCAAGGCCAATCCTCAAGCTGAATCAATAGAAAAAGGCGGGAAGGCCCGTCATCTTTTTGGACGCAAGAAAAAAGAGGATGAAGTGGAAGAGGAAAGTTCTTATGAGGCTGAGGGCGAAGGCTTTTCTGAGGAAGAAGCTGAGCCTTATGAGGCTGAAGGGCTTTCTGATGAAGCATTTGATGAAGCATTTGATGACGAGACCTTTGAGGAAGTAGAAGAAGACGAGAAAAGGCCCTACTGGCTGACCATCCGTCCTATCTTTATCAAGATGTGGCCGGCCCTGGCGGTAGTTCTCGTTGTCCTGCTCGGCTCGCTTTACTTCATGTCGCCGATGAGCAAGATTGGTGCCTTTGCCGTAACTGGCAACAAGCATGAGGAGACGTCGGCTGTCGTCAAGAGCTCTGGCCTCCATCAGGGCGACTCTATTTTCTCTATTTTACGCCATAAAAAGATCATTGAAGGGAAAATCGCCAGTGAATATCCTTATGTTGAGGCGGTCAAGCTTAAATACAGCTTTCCAAATAAGTTCACGGCCCTAGTAACCGAGCATGCCCCTGCGGCCTATGTCCAGCAGTCCAACAAGAGCTATCTGGTCCTGGACAATGCCTATATTGACAAGAGCAAGGAGATTGCTGATGTCAAAGGCCTACCGGTCTTGGTTAATTTCAGCGATGAGCAGACCAAGACCTTTGTCCAGGCCTACGAAAGTCTGAAGCCTAGTCTGCAAAAGCTGATGACGACGGTCAATAAGACGCCGACCGATGCGACCAAAGACTTTATTTCCATCGACATGACGGATGGCAATCAGGTCCGGGTGCCACTGAGTCAGATGGCGATTAAATTGCCTTATTATCCTAATGTGGCCAAGCAGATCACGGCTCCGCAGGTGGTTGACATGGAGGCTGGTATCTATGCCAAGTCCAAGGACGCCTATGCGGCTGACCTGGCTTCTATTTCAGAGTCTAAGTCGTCTTCTATTCAGGCTTCGATTGATGCCAAGGCTTCATCGGAGGCGAATGCTTCATCATCTTCGTCATCATCTTCAGATGGAGATAGCAGCTCGAGCACTGATGATAGTGCTAGCGATAGTAGCGATGCTTCGGCGGATGACTCTGCTACGGGCGATGCTGTACCGGCTGACAGTACGACAGAGGCTGCAACAGCTGAGAGTCAGTAAAGAAAAAAATCATTCCAGAGGGGATGATTTTTTAATATAGAGATTGTGCCTGGGCTTCGCTTCACTCCGCTCGAAGGGAAGCTAATCGGCGGAACATGCTCTGAGTTCTAATTTGCCGATGATCTTCCCAGGCTTCGTTCTGCTTGGCAAGTGCTGTAAGGCTGTAGCTGATTTTTAAGGAGTTCTACTGCGTCATTGTTAAAAGAGCGTTAGCTTTGCTTTTTCTTTGAGATTACTTTGGAATGCTTAGAACGATTCTTATAAGTAGGAGTCCTAGCAATCTTGAGCAACAAGCCTATCCTCAACCTCCAGTCATCAGTAATAATGCTCTTCAGTCCTCAGAAAAGCTGTTAGACCGATTAAAGATTAGCAGTAGCCACTAAGCGAAACGGAGCGAATCTTAGGCACAAATCAAAAAAGAAGGCAATCTAACCTTCTTTTTTCTGTTCTACTTTAGTTTTCCATAAACGATTTCAGGCTGGCTAATTTTAAGCCGGCGTTGATACCGATGATAAGCTTGAGTCGGGCTTTTTGGGAATTGACCTCAGGGGCAAACATGATGCCGGATTCTTGCAGGGCTTGTCCCCCGCCCTCGTAAGAATAGACGGGCTCTGCGATGCCATTGAAGCAACGAGAGACGAGGACGATAGGGATTTCTTGACTGAGCAATGGTTTGAGTTTTTCATAGGCCTGAGGGGGGAGATTCCCGGCACCCAGGGCTTCGACAACCAGGCCGTCCAGCCGGTCGATGTCAATCATGTCAAAGATTTCCCCGGTCATGCCAGCGTAGGCCTTGATGATAGGGACCTTGCCCTTGGCTGACTCGACATTGAGCTGTTGGTGCTCGGTGTCCTGGTGGAAATAGATAATCCTGTTCTTGGTCAGGAGTCCCAGAGGGCCGTGGGTCGGCGTCTGAAAAGTCGAGATATTGGTCGTGTGGGTCTTGGTCACATAGCGGGCCGAGTGAATCTCGTCATTGAGGACGACCAGGACGCCACGATTTCTTGAGTCGTTGTTGATGGCAACACGGATGGCAGAGAGGAGGTTGTAAATCCCGTCAGTCCCGAGCTCATTGCTTGACCGCATAGCACCCGTCATGACGATAGGCTTGCCACGGGGAATGGTCAAATCAAGGAAATAAGCCGTCTCCTCGAGCGTGTCCGTCCCGTGCGTGATGACCGCCCCATCAAAGCTCTCTTCATTGAAGGCCCGAATCAGGCGTTCTTTCAAGACTAGCATGTGGTCGAGGGTAATGTGGGGGCTGGGCAGATTAAAGATGTCTTCGGTGACCAACTCAATATTGTCCAGTGGAATGGTCGCCGAAACCATCGGATTTTCAGCATTGGGATGGACGTGGCCATTAGCATCTTCAGCCATCGAAATGGTCCCACCAGTATGGAGGACCAGAATTTTTTTCAAGGTCGTTTTAGTCATAGCTTAATTATAGCGGATTTGGCTGGAAAGGACAATGTTTGGGGTGCTGATTGCTTTGTTTAGTCATTGATTATAGTATAGGTTAATAGGGATAAGGAAGCTAGTTGGACTTAGTTTCGCTTTTCCGGAATGAAACGAATCTAAAGACCAAGGATTTTTGCCTAAGCAGTGAAAAAAACATAAAAATAGCTTATAATTTAATCTATAAGCCAAGTTCATATTCATACGGAGGAGCAATGGAAATCAAGGCAGTTTTCTTTGACTTGGACGGGACCCTATTTAACTCGATGCGGTCCGTCTCAAATTCAACCCGGCAGGCCATCGTCGACCTGCACCGGAACGGCATTTATGTCGGCATCGCCACAGGGCGAGGCCCGGCCTTTTGCCTGCCCTTGATGGAAGAGCTCAGCCTTGATTTTGCCGTCGTTTACAACGGCCAATATATTTTCACCCCCAAAGAAGTCCTCTACGAAAAGCCGATGGACAAGAAGGTTGTCCGCAAGCTCATCCGCTATGCCCAGAAAAATGCCCGGGAAATCTCGCTGGGAACTGCCCACGGTGTTGGTGGCTCAGGCCTCTTGAAATTTGGCGAGACCCGACTTGCCAGCATGCTGGCAGGCATCCTTCCTTCAGGGACCTCAGGCATCGCGAGAAATTCCTTTAAGCACGTCGTCCGCAGGCTTGCTCCAAAAAATAATTACCTGAAACTTTTAAGAGAACCGATTTATCAGATGATGATGGTGGCGACCGCCAAGGAGACCGACAGCATCGCGGCCGAGTTCTCTGAGCTCTCGATTACACGCTCAAACTCCTACTCGATTGACCTGATTCCAAAGGATGCTGGTAAACTCTCAGGCATCCAGTGGCTGGGCGAGCACTACGGCTTTGATATCCACGAGACCGTCTGCTTTGGGGATTCTGACAACGACCTCTCCATGCTTGAAGCGGCCGGCTACGGTGTGGCCATGGGAAATGCCAGCCCTGCCATCAAGGAGGTCGCCGACTACGTGACTGACGGCAACAACCAGGATGGGATTGCCAAGGCCCTTGATTTTTATGGTCTGGTCCAATATATCCCCGGCAAGTCCTTTGTGTCTAAAGACCGGAATTTCAACCAGGTCAAGGAGTTTCACAAGAAGATGGACGGTCGGACCCAGGAATACCCGATTGCCTACGAGGCTGAAGAGGCCAGCCACCGGGCTGACTTTAAGGTCGAGGAAATCGTGGAATTTCTCTATGCGGCCTCAGAGCACAATCCGGATGTCTTTAGGCTTTTGGTAGACCAGCTCCACGCCGATGTTGACAAGGCGGTCAAGAAGGTCAAACGCAAAGAACATCCAGAGGACAAGCTGACCGGTCAGGTCGATGCCTTGATGGACCTGCTCTATCTGACCTATGGTAGTCTGGTCCTCTCAGGTGTTGACCCTTATGAAATCTTCCAGGCCGTCCACACCTCAAATATGGCCAAGATTTTCCCAGACGGCAAGGCCCATTTTGACACAGAGACCCATAAAATCTTGAAGCCAAAGCACTGGGAGCGATTTGCCCCCGAGCGGAAAATCAAGCGGGAGCTCGACCGCCAGAAGCGGGTGGCTAAGAAGAAGTGGCCACAGTTGGATGTGGAGGATTGATGGATTTCCGGAAACGTAAGAAAAGTCCCATGTACGGGGCTTTTTTATATGCGGGATATATAGATTGTGCCTGGGATACGCTTCACTCCGCTCAAGGGGAAGCTAATCGGCGGAACATGGTCTGAATTCTAATTTGCCGATGAACTTCCCACACTACGTTTTGCTTGGCGAGTGCTGTAAGGGTGGATCTGTCTGTGTTTATGTGTTTATTCATTTCAAAGCGAGGAGTCGAGGAAACTGTCTTGACATTGCAAAACATGAAGGTTGCCTGAGCAAGTAATCTGGACTTGACGGATAAACAGTTTGCGTGGAAGCATATAGAAGGATCTGGCGAGAAGCTCAGTGGTCCAGATGGTAATTTTGTGAAAGACGGTGTGCGTTTGTGAGAGGTCAATTATCATTCTGGCCTGTTGATAAGGCCTTTGCCATCACTGCGGTGGATAGTAATATTGTGTTTCATTGAGAGAAGTAGGAGAGCCTACAAATTAGACCGCCAAAGCTTAGCAGTACCACCCAAGCGAAACGAAGCGTCTGAAAATCATCGGCAGTTTAGAACAAAGACCATGTTCCGCCGATTAGTTCCAGCTTGAGCGGAGTGAAGCGAATCCCAGGCACAAACAAAAAAAGCATTTCCAGCCCCAAACACCCCAGCTAAAGAAAGCCCGGACATCTCCCCCTAGATGTGTTATAATAGAAACGAGGTATTTATGACAGTAAAAGCGATTATCTTTGATATGGATGGTGTCCTGGTAGACACTGAAAACTACTATCTGAAACGCCGGGAGGATTTCTTTGCCAGTCAGGGGATTTCTCTGGCCGGCTTTCCCCACAGCTTTTTCATCGGTGGTAAGATGCAGGATGTTTGGGACAAGATTTTAGGCGATGCCTACAGTCCTGAGGAGAAAGCAAAGATTCTCTCAGCCTATGATAAGCATAAAAAGGGCAATGTCCTGCCCTATACAGAGTTGCTCTTTCCAGATGTCAGAGATATTTTAGAGTTTCTGAAAAATAAAGGCATCCGGATGGCACTGGCTTCAAGTACAGCCATGTCAGATATTGAGCACAATCTCAAGGTCAATGAGCTGGCAGGATATTTCGAACTGCTTCGCTCTGGCTCTGACCTGAAGCACTCTAAACCTGACCCAGAAATCTACCTGATCACGCTTGAGGCCTTGGGGCTCGCCAAAGATGAAGTGATCGTCATCGAAGACTCAGAAAAAGGCATCGCTTCAGCTAAGGCGGCTGGCCTCGAATGCTGGGCCATCAAGGATGACCGTTTTGGTATGAATCAAGAGGCGGCAGACCAGATTTTTCCGAGTCTGACCGCAGTAAAAGAAAAATTAGCAGAAATGTTATAAAATCAGAGAGGAGGAAATCTGATGCAAGAGAATGATCGCTTGACCCGCTTTATCATCGCTATGATGGTCATTGTCCAAATTTTGCAGACGGCAGGCCTCTTTTTGTTTGAAGAAAAACGGATCATTTTCGTCTATCTACTGGTCCTGAATATCGTCATTAGCATCCTACTTTTGAGGCAGGCCAGACAAAACCAAATCCGCCGTTTTAATTTTATCCGAAAAATTAATGACGAGGCTGAAAACTCGCTCAATGCCACGCTTGACAATATGCCAATCGGTGTCATCCGCTATACGGCAGAGAGCTTTGAGCCTGAGTGGTTCAACCCCTATGTCGACTTTATCTACCGGGGCAATGAAAGTCAGCTGACAGCCAAGACCATCCAGGACATCGTGGTCAGAGCCAGCGACGAGGGCTATCTGGCCGTCGGCGACCGGAAATACAGCATCCGCATCGATGAAGAAAAGAAGCTGATTTACCTGGCTGAAGCGACCAAAGAAGCCGAGCTCAGAGGCGACTACAACGATGCCCGGGCCGTGATTGGCGCGATTTCTGTTGACAATTACGACGACGCGACCGACCTCCTCTCAGATGCTGAGCGGATTAAAATTAACAGTTTTATTACGAGCTTCTTGGAGGACTTTACCAAGGAGAAGAACATCTATCTCCGCCGCCTCAATGCTGAACGCTATTATTTCTTCTCAGATTATAAGACTTTATCATTTTTGATGGAAGATAAGTTTTCTATCCTCAATGAATTTCGGACCTTGTCAGCTGAACAAGGCAGTCCACTGACCCTCTCTATCGGGGTCTCTTACGGTTTCGACGACTTCCCCAATATCGGCCGGGTCTCTCAAAACAACCTCGAACTCGCACAGGTCCGGGGTGGCGACCAGGTGGTCGTCAGAGAAAATGCTCAAAACGCCCATCCTGTCTACTTTGGTGGGAATTCTGAGTCGGTCTCTCAAAAGAGTCGGACCCGGGCACGTGCCGTGGCGACCGCCCTCAAGACCATCATGACTGAGTCAGACAATGTCTTTATCATGGGCCACCGCTATCCCGACATGGATGCCTTTGGGGCCGGCGTGGCCATGAAGGCCTTTGCCAACATGACCGGCAAGGAGGCCTTCGTCGTCTACGATGAAGAGCAACTCCTGCCAGACGTGAGCCGGGCCATTGAGATGCTCAATCAGACTGAAGACGGCCAGAGCCATATTCTCAGGCTCCAGACGGCCAAGAAGCACAAGAAGGCCAATTCATTGCTGATCATGGTCGACCATTCTAAGACCGCTCAGACGCTGAATCTGGACTTCTACAAGTCTTTTGGCAAGGTGGTCGTTATTGACCATCACCGCCGTGATGAAGACTTCCCCAATCAGGCCCTGCTCTCTTATATCGAGTCGTCGGCCAGCTCAGCTTCTGAGCTCTCTGTCGAGCTCCTGCAATTTCACTCGAGCGGTCGCAGATGGATGTCTGTCCCTGCGGCCTCAGTGGTCCTCGCCGGGATTTCAATGGATACCAAGGGCTTTACCAAGTCAACAACCTCAAGGACCTTTGAGGCAGCCGCCTATCTGAGAAGTCAGGGGGCTGACAACAACCTCATCAAGTCTATGATGGCGACCGACTTTGAGGATTACAAGCAGGTCAATGAAATCGTCCTTCAAGCTGAAATGGTCGCAGACAAGATGGTCTTGTCAGTGGCACCAGAAGACAAGAAGTATGATTCTGTGACCACGGCCAAGGCCGCTGATACACTGATCGACATGGCCGGTGTCCAGGCAGCCTTTGCACTCAGCCATCATCCCAATGGCTATATTTCTATTTCCGCCCGCTCATTTAACGGCTTTAATGTCCAGAGCATCATGGAGGAAATGGGCGGTGGTGGCCACTTCAACAGCTCGGCCGCCCAGATTTATGAAAAGCCCATGGCTGAAGTCAAGGCTGACCTGATTCAAATCATTAAAAATCATCAAGAAAATTAATAAAGGAGTAACTCATGAAAGTTGTATTTTTAGCAGATGTTAAAGGCCAAGGAAAAAAAGGCGAAGTCAAAGAAGTCCCATCAGGCTACGCTCAAAACTTTCTCTTCAAGAAAAAATTAGCCAAGGAAGCGACAGCCCAGGCCATCTCTGAGGTCAAAGGCCAAGCCAAGGCCAACGAAAAGAAGGAAGCTGAACTCCTTGCTGAAGCAAAAGAGCTCAAGGCCAAGCTTGAAGCCGAAGACTTTATCGTTGAAATCGGCGAAAAGGTGGGTCAAGACGGCCGGCTCTTCGGTGCGGTCAACTCTAAGAAAATCGCTGAAGCCCTGGAAAAACAGTATAAAATCAAGCTCGACAAGCACAAGCTGGTCCTTGACAATCCTGTCCGTGCCCTCGGCATCAAAGACGTGCCAGTCAAGCTCTACAAGGATGTGACAGCGACGCTTAAAGTCAGGGTTGGAGAAGCCTAAGCATGCCAGAAATTAACCTATTGAGGACGCCGCCCCAGGATGATGAGGCAGAAAAAGCTGTCCTGGGGGCGATTATTCTGGATGAAGACCGCCTAATTGAAGTCAAGGAATTTATTACTGCCGACGACTTCTATAAGACGGCCCACAAGATTCTCTTCCAAGCCATGGAGCACCTGAGCGACAACCGGATCAACATCGACCCGCTGACCCTCCGTTCCCGCCTTGAGAGCCAGGGCGACCTTGAGACCATTGGCGGGGTGTCCTACTTTGCTGAGGTGGCCAATAGCGTAGTGACGGCTGCCAATGCTGAATACTACGCCAAGATTGTCGCTGAGAAATCCCTCCTTCGCCAGCTTATCAGAAAGCTGACGACCAGCGTTGACAAGGCCTATGAGCAGGACGGTCCGGCTGAGGACATCCTGGCTGAGGCAGAAAAAGCCTTAATCGATGTCCAGCAGGGTAGAAATAGCTCAAGCTTCCGCAAGATTGCTGATGTCCTTGAGCTCAATTATGACGACCTGCAACAGCGGGCCCAGCAGGACTCGAATATCACAGGGATTGCGACTGGCTATCATGAGCTGGATGCCATGACGACCGGCCTTCACGCAGAAGAGCTAATTATCTTGGCCGCACGTCCCGCCGTGGGTAAGACCGCCTTTGCACTGAACATCGCCCAAAACATTGCCACCAAGCAGAAGAAGGCCGTAGCCATCTTCTCTCTGGAAATGGGGGCGGAGAGCCTGGTCAACCGGATGCTGGCTGCTGAAGGCTTGATTGAGTCCATGCACCTGCGGACCGGTCAGCTCGATGATGAAGAGTGGAACAAGTACTTTATCGCCATGGGGACGCTGGCAAACTCTGATATTTATATTGATGACACGCCAGGGATTAAAATCACAGAAATCCGTGCTCGCTCAAGAAAGCTAGCCCAGACTAATGACCTTGGCCTGATTGTCATTGACTATCTCCAGTTGATTTCAGGGACTGGCCGGGAAAACCGCCAACAAGAGGTCTCTGAGATTTCCCGTCAACTCAAGATTTTGGCGAAAGAATTGAAGGTGCCGGTCATTGCCCTCAGTCAGCTCTCCCGTGGGGTGGAGCAACGGCAAGACAAGCGACCTGTCCTTTCCGACATCCGTGAATCCGGCTCGATTGAGCAGGATGCCGACATCGTTGCCTTCCTATACCGGGATGACTACTATGAGCGGGGAGACAGCGACGATGAAAGCCCAGGCCTGCCTGCGGAAATCGATAACAAGGTCGAAGTCATTATTGAAAAGAACCGCTCCGGAAGCCGGGGGACAGTAGAGCTCCTCTTCCTCAAGGAATATAACCGCTTTTCAAACATCGAGAATCGCTTTCCAGACTAGATTTTTAGGCCTGATTCATGTTATAATATCTAGCGAATGTCTTTGGGCGTTCCGTCACAGTTTTTTCGCAAAAGCACTGTGAGGCCGCAAGCGAAGCCTTCGGCTTCCATTGCTAAATGTCGAGCCCTTTGGTCTCGCCATTTGCCATATTTCACAGTGTTTTTGCGTAAAAACTGTGACTCCACTTATGCCTATTTACAACATGAATGAGGACCTTTTGGGATAGGTCTCTGCTCATGGAGTAGCTTACCACTAACACGACAAGTTTTTGGTGATTATAAAATAGTCACGAGTGGAGTGGAAGAAATCTGCCCGATTGGCCGTGAAAATTGGCAAATTGGGAGACCCGTAGGGGCTCACGATTTAGCAATGGAACGGCGTAGCCGTTCGCTTGTGGCCACACGGTCAATCGGGCAGATTTCTGGAACGAAACGGACCCAAAGAGCAGAAACCCCAACCAAATTCTTCAAAAAGAAGAGAAAGAGGTAAAAATTGGATAATCAAAATCAAGAAGTAGGAAAAATCGTCGATATTCGTGAACAAGTGCAGGCTCACTTGGGTCAAACGATTGAAATCACATCGCAATTTGGCCGTAAGCGGGAAAACCGTCATAAGGTCAATTTGATTGAAGCCTATGCCACGCACTTTGTCATCGAAAATATCCCCCTGCGTGGCCCTAAGACTACTGAGTCTTACCAGTACGCTGATATTTTGACACAGACCATTTTGATTCACTACCCTGACCACAAATAAGTCAATACAATTTCACATTCTATAGAAAGGAGGGAGAAGGATGAACTGGGACATGACCCCTATCAAGGGAAGTTCAGGCAATGCCTACTCAGCCAGAGTAGACAAGGAACGCCTCTTCATTAAAAAGAACGGCAACCCCTTCCTGGCATCCATCGTCATGGAAGGCATCACGCCACGTGTCCTCTGGACCAGCCGGACCATCGAGGGCGATACGCTCTCAGCCCAGCCCTGGATTTCTGGTCATACATTGAGCCCAGACGACATGACGGACACCCAGATCAACGTCATCCTCTCCCACCTCCACCGCTCCCACAAGCTGGTCGAGTCTTATAAGAAAATGGGAAGTCAGCTGGTCACGCCGGCTGTACTCCTTGAGCAGGCGGAAAATTCCGTCGACTTGCTCAAGACCAATTCTTACCTGACCAAGGTCATCGCAGAGCTCAAGGCCAGTATCCCTGAGCTCAAAGAAGATGAGATTCGTGTCGTCCATGGCGATGTCAACCACAAGAACTGGATGCTTGAAGACAAGACCCAAAAGCTTTATCTAGTCGACTGGGACACGGTCTTCTTGAGCGACCCCTGTGTCGACATTGCCCATATTCTGAGCCACTATATCAAACCTTCTGACTGGAAGGCCTGGCTCCAGTATTCTGGCTATGTCCCGACGGATAAGCTGATGGAGAAGATTGCCTGGTATGGGAAATTGAGCTTCCTACGTCAGATTGCTGTGGACGCAGGCCATGGTGACTTAAAAAATGTGAATGAAGAAATCCTGGCTCTTCGAGCCTTCAACGATTTATTCTAGGAATGTAGAGAGGGCGACCTCTCCTTTTCGCTATTAAAAAGGAAGTTTATGCGCGTAAGAAATCGTAAAGGAGCAGCAGAGCTCCTCGAGCAAAATCAACAAATCGTCGTCCAAAATCCGACCGATTTCAAGGGGAAATGGGCTGAGCGTTTTGGCAATGATCATCCCATCCATATCGAGGTCGGATGCGGAAAAGGTGGCTTTATTACCGGCATGGCAGAAAAGCACCCAGATATCAACTACATCGCCATTGACATGCAACTCTCCGTCCTGTCCTATGCCCTTGACAAGGCCATAGAAGCAGGCCTGCCCAATGTCCAGATGATGCTGGTCGATGGCTCTCAGCTAACCGAATACTTTGCTCCAGGCGAGGTGGACTTGGTCTACCTGAACTTTTCAGACCCTTGGCCAAAGACTCGCCACGAAAAACGTCGTCTGACCCATGCCAACTTCCTCAAGACCTACCAGGAAATCTTGCCATCTGAGGGTCAGGTCCACTTTAAGACGGACAACCGGGGCCTCTTTGAGTATTCACTGGCCAGTATGAGCCAATACGGCATGACCCTGCAAAAGGTCTGGCTGGACCTTCACAAAGACGAAGCTTTTGCTGAAGAAAACGTCATGACCGAATACGAAATGAAATTTTCTAAAAAAGGCCAGGTCATCTACCGGCTCGAGGCCCAATTCCCTAAAAAATAAGGAGAATGCCATGAAATGTCCAAAATGCCAATCTGAACATTCTAAAGTCGTCGACTCACGCCAGGCAGAGGATGCCATCCGTCGCAGACGTGTCTGTGAAGAATGTGGCAACCGTTTTACCACCTTTGAACGCATCGAACAAATGCCGATTTTGGTCATCAAGAAGGATGACAAGCGGGAGCCTTTCAGCCGGCAGAAAATCATCGACGGCCTGGTCCGCTCGGCCTACAAACGGCCGGTCTCATCTGAAGACATCGAATCTGTGACCAATAAAATCGAGCAACGAATCCGCCAGCTCGATAGTAACGAGGTCGAAAGCGAGACCATCGGCGAGCTGGTCATGGAAGAACTGGCCGGCATTGATGACATTACCTATGTCCGCTTTGCCAGCGTCTACCGTTCATTTAAGGACGTCCAGGAGTTGGAAGAGCTTCTGAAAAACATTACCAAGAAATAGAAATAGTGAGTAGATAAGACTATGCGAGCAGGAGATCAATTTCATATTGTGAATCGAGGAAAGGTCAGCTTTGATGCCGACGCTTTTAGCCTGCTCTATTTGCCGATTATCGGCAAGGATGCCTATGTGGTCTACCAGCTCTTGCGGACCTTTTATCAGGGCCGGATTATGGACCTGCTGGACTATCTCGACTGCAGTGTCAATGACTTTGAAGAGGCGACTGAACGTCTCTCTGCTATTGGCCTGATTAGGATTGCTGAAGATGGGGGCGATGAGTTCTATATCGAGCTGATGAGCCCGCTGGCCTTTGACGACTTTATGGCCGATGACTTTTATAAGCAGCTACTGGCCTATTATATCGGCGAGCAGAAGGTCTCAGCCCTCAGCTTCAGAGAAGAGCTCAAGGGCCAGGAGATTTCTAAAAAATTCTCAGATGTTTATCCGGTCCAATTTGACAAGGGGCCAAGTATCCGGGCCTCAAGAAGCAATTTTGACCTCTACAATTTCAAGAAAATCATGCGGGACCGGAGCATCCGCTTTAATGATGAAGGGGCTGACACGCTCAGTATCGTCAGCATGGCTGATAAATTTGGCCTCGACTGGTTTGAGCTTTTTACACTGGCGACTGAAAACTTAAACGAGGATCAGACCATCAATACCAGTAGGATGCTGGACAAGCTCTCTGTTAAGGCTTCAGGCCAGGCCAAGACGACGGATTTGACCGTCACCGAGCGGGAAATCATCCGAACGGCCAAGGCTCACAAGCCAGAAGACTTCTTGCTCCGTCTGAAGAAGCAAAAGAATACCAGCATCACAGACGATGAGAAGCACCTTCTGGTGGATCTGGGCAAGTTTAACATCAGTCCAGAAGTTCAGAATCTGATTTTCTATTATTATTTAGCCGTCCAACAAAAGGCCAACATCAACCGAAACCAGGCTCAAAACCTGGCCAATGACTGGACAGCCAGCAAGATTTTGACAGCTGAGCAAGCGATTGAGCGGATTAGAAGTTGGGGAGCTCAGCAAAAAGAGAAGCAGGCGAAGCAACTACAAACGAAGCCTGCATTTGCTCAAAAGCAAGTTAAGAAAGCCCCCGAATGGTCAAATAGCAACTATGTGAATCAGACCACTGCCGAAGAGCAGGCTGAGCTTGACCGTATCCGTGAGGAAGCCCTCAGGAAAATTGAAGGAGACAAGTAAATGGAGTCAATTGGTGAAATCCTAAAAAAACGTGGCGATATCAAGCAGCAATTTGATGGCCTCGTTGCTGAAACTTTGGCTCATCCAGAAGTAAAGGCTTTTATAGCAGAACATAAGCTAAGTACAGATGAGATTCAACGCTCTTATTCTAAATTTTATGAATATGTCAAAGCTAAAGCTGCTTTTGATGCTGGTGAAGATTCAGCAACATCAGGCTATGAACCAAAGCTTGTTATGAATCAAGGCTATGCGGATGTCTCTTATAAGACGACAGCTGAACTGGCAGCACTTCAAGAAAATCAATCGCAGCGGCGGCGCGTTCAAGTCATCGGCTTACCAAAGACGATGAAAGATGTGCGATGGAAGGATGTCCTTCTGGACGATAAGTCTCGGATAGAGGTTTATCAAGCGATTTCCAATTTTATTGCGGAGCCAAAAACAGAAAAAGGCCTGTATGTCTACGGAGATTTTGGGACAGGAAAGTCTTATATGATGGCTGCCATGGCGACAGAGCTTGCTAAAAAAGGCATTACCACAACACTGATTCACTACCCAACCTTTGTTCTTGGAAATAATTTTGATACGGTTATTGAACGAGCTGAAGAAGTTAAGCGTGCTGAGGTCTTAGTCCTTGATGACATCGGTGGGGAAACCAACAATGCTTGGATTCGTGACTCGATTCTTCAAGTTATCCTTCAACATCGTATGCAAGAAGACTTACCAACTTTCTTCACATCAAATCTTTCGATGGAAGATCTTACACAGCACCTTGCTGAAACCAAGCGTCAAGAAGATATATGGCCTGCACAGCGTGTTATGGAACGAATCAAATACTTGGCTCGTGAACTTAGACTAGAAGGAGGCAATCGCCGACATGGATAATGTGATTGATTTAATGAAAAAACATACTTCTGTTCGTAATTTTACGGAGGAAGTCATTCCCGATGAGGTCATCAAAGACCTGATTGAGGCGGGACGAGCCGCTTCAAACTGGAAGAATTTCCAGTCTTACTCAATCATCGTCGTCAAGAGCAAAGAGCAAAAAGAGGCGATTTACGAGCACCAGCCTCAGAAGTCGATTATTAATAGTTCGCACTATCTCGTCTTTGTTGGCGACCTCAAGCGGGCGGAGACGGCGGTCACAATGAACGGTGGGGATTTCCAGCCAGCTGGTGTAGAGTCTCTGCTTATCAGCTCGATTGATGCGGCTTTGGCTGCTGAAAATATTTTGGTCGCAGCGGAAAGCCTGGGTTACGGCGGTGTTATGGTCGGCTTGATTCGTGACCAGTCGGCTGAAATCTCAGATGTGATGGGCCTGCCAGACTATACCTACCCGCTCTTTGGCATTGCCCTAGGTAAGCCAGCCCGACTCAATGAAGTCAAGCCCCGTCTGCCTTATGAGACGGTCGTCTTTCCTGAGAAATATGTCGTCCAAGATGAAGAAGTCATCAAGGCTTACGATAAGGTCCAGACTGATTATGCAGGCCAACGTCGTGTCGACTCCACCTGGTCAGAACGCATGGTCAGCCAATGGGGACAGCCTGAGCTCAAGAGCTCAACAGAAAATTTGAAAGCAAAAGGCCTTTTATAAAAGGCTTCAGTCTGCTGTATTGGTTCGTTCCGTTTCAGCCTTTCGGCTAAATTGCTGTGGGGCCCGCAAGCAGACCGCTTTGCGGTCTCATTGCTAAATTTGGAGACTTTAGGCTCCAAATTTGCCTTATGCCACGGCAATTTATCCAAAAGGCTGGAACTCCACTCGTGCCTAAAATCTTAAACCTTTTATAGGTTGGGAAGGAATGAGTGGAGCGGAAGGAATCTGAATGATTTACTATGAAAAAGGCAAATGGCGAGACCGAAGGGCTCGACATTTAGCAATGAAAGCGAAGCTTTGCTTGCGGCCCATAGTAAATCATTCAGATTCCTGTAGCGAAACGGACCCCAATCCAGAAGACTAGAAAGTAACACTATGACACTACCAACTATTGCCATCGTCGGCCGACCTAATGTCGGAAAATCGACGATTTTCAACCGGATTGCCGGTGAACGGATTTCCATTGTCGAAGACACGCCTGGCGTGACCCGTGACCGGATCTATGCCCAGGGCGAATGGCTCACTCGCAAATTCAATATCATTGACACTGGAGGGATTGAGCTTTCTGACGAGCCCTTCATGACTGAAATCCGTGCCCAGGCAGAGATTGCCATGGAAGAAGCCGATGTCATCGTTGCTGTTGTCGACGGGGAAACCGGCATTACTGATGCTGACGAGGCCGTCGCACAAATTCTCTATCGGACCGATAAGCCCGTTATTCTTGTGGTTAACAAGGTCGATAATCCAGAGCGACGGATGGAAATCTTTGATTTCTATAGCCTGGGTCTTGGTGACCCTTATCCCGTCTCTGCCGTTCATGGCCTGGGGACCGGTGACCTGCTTGATGCTATCGTCAAAGAGCTTCCGATGATCGAAGAGGAAGACGATGAGGATGTGATTAAATTCAGCTTGATTGGCCGTCCTAATGTCGGCAAGTCTTCCCTGATTAACGCCATCCTCGGCGAAGAGCGGGTCATCGCCTCACCGATTGCTGGGACGACGCGTGACGCCATTGACACCCACTTTACAGACGAGACCGGCCAAGAGTTTGTCATGATTGACACGGCCGGAATGCGTAAATCTGGGAAAATCTATGAGAATACTGAAAAGTACTCTGTCATGCGTGCCATGCGTGCCATTGACCGATCAGATATTGTTTTGATGGTCATCAATGCTGAAGAAGGCATCCGGGAATACGACAAGCGTATCGCTGGCTTTGCCCACGAAGCAGGTAAAGGCATCATCATCGTTGTCAATAAATGGGATACCCTCGACAAGGACAATAAGACTATGCAGCAATGGGAAGAAGACATCCGCTGGGAATTTAAGTACCTGGACTATGCCCCTATCATGTATGTCTCAGCCAAGACCGGCCAACGCCTCGGCAAAATCCCTGATAAAATCAAGGAAATCTCTGCCAGCCAGAAACTCCGGATTACCAGCTCTGTCTTGAACGACGTCATCATGGACGCCGTCGCTATCAACCCGACACCGACCGACAAGGGCAAACGCCTGAAAATATTTTATGCGACCCAAGTGGCCATCCAGCCACCGACCTTCGTCGTCTTTGTTAATGAAGAAGAGCTCATGCACTTTTCATACATGCGTTTCCTTGAAAATCAAATCCGTAAGGCCTTTGTCTTTGAAGGAACCCCAATTCACATGATTGCTAGAAAGCGGAAATAAATGGAATTCAGACTCGCCAGGCCAGAAGATGCAGCAGAACTGTTGGCCATCTACAAGCCCTATGTCGAAAAGACGGCGATTACCTTTGAGTACGAGGTCCCAAGTCTCGAAGCATTTGAAGCAAGAATCAAGAGCATTTCAGCTCTTTTTCCTTATATCGTCGCTGTTGATGAAGAAAGCGGAAAAATCCAAGGTTACGCCTACGCTGGTCGTTATCGTGAACGCAAGGCCTACGACTGGGTCGTTGAACTCTCGATATACCTTGCCGAAGAAGCCAGAGGAAAAGGCCTTGGTAAGCCCCTATATCACCGCCTCCTCAAGCTCCTGACTGCCCTTAACTATCAGCGTGCCTACGCCTGTATCACCGTCCCTAATCCCGGTAGTATCCATTTCCACGAGAAGCTCGGCTTCAGCTTGATTGGCCAATTTAACGGCTCAGGCTACAAGTTTGAGCAGTGGTACGGGATTGCTTGGATGGAGCTGGTCTTGCAGGAGGAGCAGGTCAAGCCTGTTTTAGGGATTGCTGACTTGGATTGGGATGTGATTGCTAGGATTTTGAGGGATATTGAGAAGAATAGTATTGAAGATTAGATGAGGATTGATGCGGAGTTTTATGAGAATCAATCAGAGGAACAGTTCGCAGAAGGATTGGGCCTAAGTATAGATGACTATAGGTTTTATCAACAGCATCATGAGTTAATATTAAAGTGTTTGATATCAATCGCTCAGATAACAAAATTCAAGACATGATAGCCCGCTACAAAGAAAAAAACAATCTCAAATAATCAGACAGAGTGGAAGAAATCCCGCCCCAATGCTGTGAAAAAGACAAAAGTCGAGACCGAAAGGGCTCGACTTTTAGCAATGAAAGCGAAGCTTTGCTTGCGTGTCTCACAGCATTGGGGCGGGATTTCTGGAACGGTCCCTTTGCATAGAGATACCGCCTAATGTTCGCATTGCTACTTTAGCAGTATCTTCTAAGCACCTGGAGGCTTGGAGATCTCAGGCCTTCAATGCTCCCCTCGGTCGCATTGCTAACTCAGAGCTCTAATCCAAGCTAAAAACCTTGAGCGAAGCTCAAGGTTTTTTACTAAGAATCTCAAAAGGTGCCATCTTCATCGCCTCAATAAACTTATCCGCAAAGAGCGACGAAGGCTCAGCCTTATCCGCCATCAGCCAGGCTGAGGTAATCCCCATGATCTGCTTGACGATGATCCGGGCCAGAAACTCAGTCGGGACGTTCGAGTTATTCCCCTGGCGTTCGATATAGATGACGGCCAGTGGCGTATATTTATCCTCCAAAAACTGAATCCAGTAGGGATCCATCCCCGTATAATACAAGAGCCTCATCCATTCCTTTTTACTATAGAGAAAGGGAAGAAAGTCCTGCTTGATGAAGTTAATCATGTCTTCTTCAGAACCTTTACCGCAGTCTAAGAAATCCTCAAACATCTGGGTCAAATCTTGCTCGATAATCTTGTGGATGTGGTTGAGAATCGCATCCGTGTTCTTGAAATGGTACTTGATGATACTCTCTCGTCTGATGCCGATTTTTTCAGCAATCATCTTGAGGCTGATACGTTTTCCCTTCTTTTCTTCTGCCAATGAAAAATAGGCATCTATAATCTGTTGCTGCTTCTCCGTTGTAATCTTCATAATATCCTAATTTTACCACGAATGAAAACCCTCCACAAAAAAAATGGGACACACCGTGTGTCCTCTTATTCAAAAATGAAAGTTACGAAGCCTTGACACACGAATATCAAGGGCTACAAGATGTGTCTCATTGATTATTTTGCTTTATGAAATTGTGTGCTATAGTATTATTTGTAAGCAAGTTTTATTCTAAATGAACCGCATGAGGACTGATCATCCTCTGGCCAGAAGGTTGATTTTAGGGGGAGTTTTTCTTGCTTACACATAGATAGTTGACAAGCTTTTTGATGGGAGAGCAGGGACTAACACCTGTTTCAAAAAGTTGTCAGTTTAGGGGGCCCTATGAGAAGTGCGGCGGATGCGGTGTATCTTCCTACTTTCCTCGATAGAAACTACATTTTCGTCGCCCACTCATAGGTCTCTTCAATGGAAAATTACAGAAGCTTGTCTGAATAGACAGGCTTTTTCCAATTTTGGAAATCAATATTTCAAATGATATAATGAAGATAAGAAAGGAGTTTTTATGACACTAAAAATCGAACAGCTCAGCAAGTCATTTGGCGAGAAAAAGGCCCTGGATGACCTCTCGATGACCGTTGAGCCCGGCCAGGTCATGGGCCTGATTGGCCAAAATGGGGCCGGCAAGACGACTTGTTTTAGGATGATTTTGGACTTTATCAAGGCTGATTCAGGGAGGATCAGCTTTCAGGGCAAGCCCATCGACCAGAAGGCCAAGCAAGGTATCGGCTTTCTGCCTGAGGAACGGGGCCTCTACCAGAAGCTGACCGTCGAAGAGCAGTTGCTTTATTTTGCAGAATTGCATGGAATGAAACGCCAGGATGCGAGAAGCCAGCTCAAAGACTGGTTTGACCGCCTTCAGGTTGTCGGTAAGCTGACTGACAAGGTCCAGTCCCTGTCTAAGGGGAACGCCCAGAAGGTCCAGTTCATTGCGACCCTCCTGCATGAGCCGGATTTTCTGATTCTTGACGAGCCCTTTACCGGCCTCGACCCGGTCAACACTCAGCTCCTCAGAGAAGAAATCAAGCGGGCCAGCAAGCGTGGGGCCGTGATTGTCTTTTCAAATCATAATATGTCTGACGTCGAGCTCTTGAGCGACCAGCTGACCATGCTGAAAGCCGGAAAGACCGTCCTCCAAGGCGAGCTCCAGGCCATCCGTGACAGCTATGGCAAGACGCGGGTCTATCTGGAGTCAGAGCTGGCTGATGAGGCCCTACTTGCGATTTCTGGTGTGGAAAGCCTAGCCAAGCAGGGACCAGGCCGTCTGGCTATCTTGTCTGACGAGTCGGCCGGCCAGGAGATTTTTAAGCAGGTCACAGCAAAAGGCTATGTGCAGGCCTTTATGCAGTCGGCTCCGACATTGGATGAAATCTTCCGGATGGAAGCGACTCAAGAGCATCAGGAGGTCAAGCGATGAGCTCACAAATCTGGCTGGTTGCCAAAAACATCTATCGAACTCGGGTCAAGGGGGCAGGCTTCTGGGCCCTGGTCCTCTCGCCCTTTATCGTCGCGGCTATTTCCCTTGGCATCGGCTTCATCATTGGCTCAAGCTCCAATGCCACGCCAAAGCTGGCCGTCGTTAATAACGCCAGCCTCCATCAGCTTCTCCAGGCCGACGGCCGGCTCAATGCCGACCTGAGCGACAAGTCCAGTCTCGATGAAGCCAGGACCGCCCTTGACAAGGGCGACATCGATGGCTATCTGACCGAATCTGACGGCCACTATAAAATCACGACCAGTAGTTCTGGTGTCGCTAAATTTGATGAAAAGAGCTTCCAGCAGGCCTTAAACCAGAGCAAGATGATGCAGGAAGCCCAGAGGCTGGGCCTCTCAGCTGACAATCTCAAGAGCCTGCTGAGTCCAGCCTCACTCAGCATTGAGACGGCAGGCCAGGCCTCAGGAGACGCCAGGCGGGGAGCCAATGCCGCTGTCGGTACGGTCTCTTCTATCTTGATTTTTATGTTCCTCATGCTCTATGTGGGCGTGATTGGCCAGGAAATCGGGAATGAAAAGTCCAGCCGGATCATGGAGATTCTCCTGGCGGCGAGTTCTGCCAAGGTCCAGTATTATGGGAAGATTCTGGGCGTGATTATGCTGGCCCTGACCCAGATTGGCCTTTATGTATTGGGCTTTGGGGTCGCCTATCCCTTTGTCAAAAATCAGGAGACGGTCAAGCAGTTGTCTGGCCTTCTCGCAGGGATTGACCTGAACTTTGGCCTTTATCTGATTGCCATGTCGCTGGTCGGCACTCTTGGCTATCTCTTCCTCGCCTCTATCGTGGCCTCTCTGGTTAATGAGCAGGCCCAGGTCCAGCAGGCAACCCAGCCGATTGCTTTTCTGTCGATGATTGGTTATATTGGCGGGATTGCCGGGGCTTCTGTGCCCTCCAATCTGATTTTGAAGGTCATGAGTTTCATTCCCTTTATCAGTCCGACTTTGATGACTAGCCGTTTCGCCATCCAGTTTTCATCGGCGACGGAGGCCTGGATTTCCCTAGGACTCCAGCTTTTGGCGACGATATTGATTGCCAAGACCGGCGAGAAAATCTATGCGAGAAACGTGATTTCTTATAGTGATGAGAAGATTATGAAGCAGTTGCTTGCGAATATTCGTGGTAAATAGACCAAAAGCCTGCAGATGCCAGGCTTTTTTGCTAGAAGTTTTGAGCAAGCAATGCGGCCAAGGGAAGCATTGAGGCCAAAAACACTTCAAAGAAGCTGTCAGATGGAAAAAGCAGAGCCTTCTTCATTTTTGACATTTGCTTTTCTTTTTCGGATAAGAGGCATGAATCAAGTCATAGAATGGATGAAGGAACATCTCAAGCTTTTAGCACTTATCGGCCTTGGCCTTATTGTTGTCGCAGGCTTTCTGATTTTCAGAAGTCCTAGGCCGAGCCAGGAGGCGGGACGACTGAAACCCGCTCAAAATTTGGAAACGAAGAGCTCTAACACATCATCGAAAACTTCAGGAGACGAGAAAGTCCGCGTCGACCTCAAAGGAGCAGTGAAAAGGCCGGGAGTATATGAGCTCTCGAAGAATGCCAGGGTCGAAGACTTGATAAAGCTGGCCGGAGGTCTTCTGGATGAGGCCGATAGCAAGTCCATCAATCTGGCAGCAAGGCTCCAGGACGAAGCCGTCATCTATGTGGCTAGACGAGGTGAAGCTGTTGTCGCTGAGGCAGGCCAGCCCGCTGGCTCAACAACCTCCAAAGGCAAGGTCAACATCAACACAGCAAGCCTAGCCGAACTCCAGACTATCACAGGTGTCGGAGCCAAAAAGGCCCAGGACATCATTGATTACAGGACAGAGCACGGCAAATTTCAAAAGCTTGAAGACTTGAGAAAGGTCAAGGGATTTGGGGAGAAGACGATTGAAAAGCTTAAAGAGCTCATTCGACTGGAATAAAGTTGTCAATTATCCTTGGATCTATCTGGTCTTTTTGACTGTCCTCCTTTACTTTTTAATCTTTCAGTTTAGTTGGTCACTATTAGTGGTCTTTTTCTTCCTGGTTGGAATGGCTATCTACAGGGGATACTATAGTCTTCCCCTGCTTTTAGTGCTTCCGGCCAGTTTTCTTTTTTTAACGCAGTGGACGGAGCAAAAGGCAAGGGCAGTCAAGCCAGAAGAAGTGCGAGCCATCAACATTGAGCCAGATAGCATAGAAGTAAATGGCGACAGTTTAAGCTTCCGGGGAAGTGCTGAGGGTCAGAACTTTCAGGCCTTCTACCGGCTGAAAAGCCAGGAGGAACAAGCCTTCTTCAAGGGCCTTGATCAAAAGGCCAGCCTTGTCATCGAAGGCGAAATCACAGTCCCAGAGGGGAAGAGAAACTTTGACGGCTTTGACTATCAAGCCTATCTGGCGAGTCAGGGCATCTACAGGCAAGTCAATATTCAGACCATTAACGACATCAAGCTCAGCCAGGACTTTGACCTGCCACTGCTCAGACGAAAGTTTATCGTCTTCATCCAGTCGCATTTCCCAGAGCCTACGTCCTCCTATATGACCGGCCTCCTGCTGGGCTACCTCCCTAAGTCCTTTAACGAGCAGGCCTCCATCTACACGAGCCTTGGTATCATCCATCTCTTTGCCCTTTCAGGCATGCAGGTCAACTTTTTTCTGGATGGCCTGAGAAAATTCCTTTTGAGGCTGGGCCTTGTCAAAGAACACTTGCCCTGGCTTCTTATTCCTTTTTCCATCTTCTACGGCTTCATGACGGGCTGGGGGATTGCTATCTTTAGAGCCCTTCTTCAGAAGAACATCCCTCTGAGAGGTCTTGACAATTTTGCGGTGGCTTTCTTTATTCTGTTGATTTTCCGCCCGCATTTTCTCTTGACTATTGGCGGGAGCCTCAGCCTGGCCTTTGCCTTTGTCCTCGGCATGCTGGAGGGCAAGTTTCAGGACTGGCCGGCCTGGAAGCGACGGCTGGCCCATTCTGTGGCCCTGTCGACAGTGGTCCTTCCACTCTTGATTTATCATTTTTCCATCTTTCAGCCTTTTTCGATATTATTGACCTTCGCCTTTGCCATCCTCTTTGATTTTTTCCTCCTGCCTTTTTTGCTGGGAATATTCCTGCTTGCCTACATCACAGGCCTGAGCTGGGATGGCTTCAATCAGATTTTCATCGCCCTAGAGGACCTGGTCAAGCTGGTCTACGAGCTCCTGCCCCGTCCGATTGTCTTTGGCAAGCCGAGTTTGCTCGCCCTGATGGCCTTGCTCATCCTTGCTGGCCTCCTGATTGACCATTATAAAAAGAAGAGGTTCTGGCTGTTCTTGGCGATAGCCTTTATTTGCCTGTCTTTTTTAGGAAAATTCCGCCTAAGTCCCAGCATCACGATGGTCGATATTGGCCAGGGCGATAGCTTCTTGCTCCAGGATAAATTAAATCGCAAGAACATCCTCATTGATACAGGTGGCCGAGTGGAGTTTGGCCAGGATAGGGAGTCCTGGAGGCAGGGCGACAAGCGGGCCAATGCCGATTTCACGCTGATTCCTTATCTGAGGTCGAGAGGAATCAGCAGGCTGGACGTCCTGCTATTGACCCATGCGGACACAGACCATGTTGGCGACTTTTTAAGATTGGCAGAAAACTTTACTATCAAAGAAGTCTGGGTTTCCCCAGGTATGATGACCCGGCCGGATTTCCGAGCAAAGCTTGTAGCCTCAAGGCTCAAGGTCCACGAGGTCAGCCGAGGAGACAGGCTCCCCATCTTTGACAGCCAGCTTGAAGTCCTCAGTCCAGGCTATACGGGCAAGGGAGACAACAACGATAGTATCGTGAGCTACGGCCAATTTTACGGCAAGAGCTTCCTCTTTACTGGCGACCTGGAAAAAGCTGGTGAAGGCGAACTCCTCAGAGACTATCCCGACCTCAAGGTAGATGTGCTAAAAGCTGGACACCACGGCTCCAAGGGCTCGAGCGACCCAGCCTTTATTTCTGCCATACAGCCTGAGATTGCCCTGATTTCCGCAGGACAAAGAAACCGCTATGGCCATCCGACCAGAGAGGTCCTCAAAATCCTGGATGATGCGGGCGTGACAGTCTATCGGACCGACCAGCAGGGGGCCATCAGACTGGACTATAGCCAGGAATTTTGGGAAATCAAAAAGACCCGCTGACTATGCTATAATGATAAAGTATCCGGTTTCATTAAATTGTCTAAGAAAGGAAGCATCATGGCTTTATTAAAGATTGAATATTACTCAGAGGTCCTCGAGATGAATCGACAGGTCAATGTCATTTATCCTGAAAGCTCAAAGGTGGAGGCCATCACAAAGAGCGACATCCCCGTCCTCTATCTCCTGCATGGCATGTCAGGCAATGAAAACTCTTGGCTACAACGCTCGGCCATCGAGCGTCTGGTCCGCCATAGCAACCTGGCGATTGTCATGCCTTCGACCGATTTGGGCTTTTATGTCAACACGACATACGGCATGCACTATTATGATGCGATTGCCAAAGAACTCCCTCAGGTCATCAGGAATTTCTTTCCGAACCTGTCTCAAAAACCAGAGAAGAACTTCATCGCTGGCCTGTCAATGGGCGGTTACGGTGCCTACCGGATTGCCTTATCTAGCAACTATTTCAGCCATGCGGCCAGTCTCTCTGGTGCCCTCAGCTTTGAAGGGATGGAGGCAGCACAAGAAGCCAACCCAGCCTACTGGAATGGTCTCTTTGGAAGCTTAGAAGCCTTTGAGCAATCCGACAACAACCTCAATAAGCTTCTAAAAGCCCCAGCCAGCAAGCCAAAACTCTACGCCTGGTGTGGCCATCAAGACTACCTCTACCCAGCCAACCAAGCCATCGCAGAAAAACTCCAAAGCGCAGGCTTCGATCTGACCTACGAGACCGCCGACGGAACCCACGAATGGTACTATTGGGCCAAGCAAATCGAACGCGTCCTGGAATGGTTGCCGATTGATTATGTGAAGGAAGAGCGCTTGAGTTGATAGGCGCTCTGCTGGAGCCGTTTCGTTCCGGAAAACAGGGGAAAGCTACTATGTGGCCCGCAAGCAAACCTTCGGTTTCATTGCTAAATGTCGAGCCCTAGCGGTCTCGCCATTTGCCTTATTCCATAGTAGTTTCCCCTGTTTTCCTCCACTGCACTGTTGATGACTAGGTAATCAGGAGATATAAAATGACTGATAGACCATTATCGCTGGAAGAAAAGTGGGTAAAGGATGCCGAGTTTTATGAATCTATGTCCGACGAGGAGGCTGCTAAAAGCCTGGAACTTTCACTCGAGGATTATAAGTTTTATAAAGAGCATACGTTTGAAATCATAAGATTCGCAGAGCCTGGAAAGTTCAATAAGGCAATCGACATGATAGAACACTACAAAGCCAAAAATAAGATTTAGCTACCGCTACTAAGAAACTCCAAACTTTAATAGCGACCAAATCTCAGACCTGCAGAGCGGAATAAATATTGCAATTTACTGTGGCATCAGGCAGATTTGAAGACCTCAGGGCTTCAAATCTAGCAATGAAACCGAAGGTTTGCTTGTGGCCCCACAGTAAGTTGCAATATTTATGGAGCGAGGTCTCCTAAAGCCGTGGAAATCGCTTCTTCAAATAAGCCCAAACCAGCCCTGTGAAAAAACCCCAAAAAAAGCTGACCTTTATTTTGACATCAAAATTTTTTAGGTCTATAATAATAGAGTAATTGAAAACGTGCATTAAAGCACAAATAGAAAGAGGATTTATCAATGGATATTACACTTAACGCCCTCAAAGCAGTTGCAATCGGTCTTGGTGCCCTTGGTGCTGCGATTGGTGACGGTCTTGTTGTATCAAGCTTTATCAATGCTGTCGCTCGCCAACCAGAAATGGAAGGCAAGCTCCGTACCAACATGTTCTTGGGTATCGCCTTTGCCGAAGGTACCTTCTTCATCGCCTTGGCGATGGCCTTCCTTTTCTAATTCTTTTAGAGGAAATGTTTCAAACAATTAGAATAGAAAGGAAAAGATATGGAATCTACATGGACATTTAATGTCGGCCCCATTGTTTTTGATGGGACGATTACAGTCATGACTGCCTTAACCGTAGTCATTGTCTTTGGATTGGTTTTCTGGGCTTCGCGTAAAATGCAGCTCAAGCCAACAGGTAAGCAAAATGTCCTGGAGTGGGTGGTCGATTTCGTCGCTGGGATTAACAAAGATAATCTTGGCAGCCGCGAAGCCAGCCGCTTTACGCTCATGAGCTTTACCCTCTTTTCTTTCCTTTTGATTGCCAACACGATTGGTTTGGTGACGAAAATCGATGGGGCACATGATGTCGCATTCTGGAAGTCACCAACGGCGAATCCTACAATCGACCTGACCCTGGCCGTATTGATCATCGTCTTAGCCAATACGCTTGGCGTACAAAAATTTGGTTTTGTAGGTTATCTTAAAAATGCCTTCTGGAAGGCTCCAAAAGCGATGCTTCCTATGAATATCCTTGAAGAGTTTACAAACACACTCTCTCTTGGTCTTCGTCTTTACGGAAACATCTTCGCAGGTGAAGTCATGCTCGGCCTGATTGCACAAATGTTGCATCCAAGCTGGTTCATGCTTCCTGTGACTTGGATTCTTGGCGTGGTTTGGATTGGCTTCTCATTCTTTATCTCAGCCCTTCAAGCTTACGTCTTTGTCCTCTTGAGTAACCTCTACATCAGCCATAAAATTTTAGCAGAACATTAGGAAAGGAGTATCTACAATGATCACATTACTTGAAGCTGCTCCAAATACTGTCTTAGGCAATATTATTGTCGTGAGCGGGGCCTTTATCATTCTTATGATTTTGATCCGCACATTGGCATGGAAGCAAATCACCAGCATTTTCACGGCCCGTGCCAAGAAAATCGCAGATGATATTGACGCAGCAGAAGAGTCAAACAAGCAGGCTGCAGAATTGGTAAAACAACGTCAAGATGAACTCTCAGGCTCTAAACAAGAAGCTGCACAGATCATCCAGACAGCCAATGACACAGCTCAACAAAACCGTGCGAAGATTGTGGCAACAGCAAACGAAGAAGCTGCAGCCATCAAGACACGCACACAAGCAGAAATTGACCAAGAACGTAAGGAAGCCCTAAGCTCTGTCAAGGGCGAAGTTGCTGGCATTTCTGTACAAATCGCTGAAAAACTCATCGGTAAAAGCCTTGACGCCAATGCCCAATCAGAGCTGATCGACAGCTATCTGACTAAGCTTGGTGAGTAAGGAGAGCCTATGACAACAGTAAACGCTCAAAAATATGGCAAAGCCTTACTTGAAGTGGCTGAAGAAAAAGGCCAACTTGAAAGTATCCTTGCTGAAGTGAATGAACTTAGCAAGGCCTTTGAAGCGAATGACCTTCATAGCTTTTTTGCTAACAAGGTTATCGCTGACAGTCAAAAGTCTGAAGTCTTGGAAACATTGAAGAAGGGTGCAAGTCCCATCATGCAAAATTTCCTAAACACGATCAGACTTAACGGACGTCTTGCAAGTCTTCAAGCTATCCTTGCTGAAGTAAAGAACTCAGCGGATGTGATGTTTAAGATTTCAGACGTTGAAGTCATCTCAAGCCAGGCCTTGTCTGATGCACAAATTCAAAAAATGACAGAGTTGACGAAGAAGAAATTCGACCTCAACGAAGTCAGCATCAAAAACTCTGTAGATGAAAGTATCCTCGGTGGATTTATCATCAATGCCAGAGGAAAAATTATTGATGCCTCAATCAAAACACAACTGGCTAAAATCGCCAGTCAAATCTTATAAGAAGGGAGCAAGATTTGGCAATCAATGCAAATGAAATCAGCTCGCTGATTAAACAACAAATTGAAAATTTCACACCAGACTTCGAAGTCGCTGAAACTGGTGTTGTCACATACGTCGGTGACGGGATCGCCCGTGCCTATGGTCTTGAAAATGCAATGAGTGGAGAACTCGTTGAATTCTCAAACGGCTCTATGGGTCTCGCGCAAAACTTGGACTCAACTGACGTCGGTATTATCGTCCTTGGTGACTTCCTCAGCATCCGTGAGGGAGACACTGTTAAACGTACAGGTAAAATCATGGAAATCCCTGTTGGGGAAGAATTGATTGGTCGTGTTGTTAATCCACTCGGTCAACCTGTCGATGGTCTTGGAGAAATCAAGACAGACAAAACACGTCCTGTCGAAGCAAAAGCTCCAGGTGTTATGCAACGTAAATCAGTCTCTGAACCACTTCAAACTGGTCTTAAAGCGATTGATGCCCTCGTTCCAATTGGACGTGGCCAACGTGAATTGGTCATCGGTGACCGCCAGACCGGTAAAACATCAGTTGCAATCGACACCATCTTGAACCAAAAGGGTCAAGATATGATCTGTATCTATGTTGCCATCGGACAAAAAGAATCAACTGTACGTACACAAGTTGAAACTTTGCGTAAATTCGGTGCCCTTGACTACACTATCGTTGTGACTGCATCAGCATCACAACCTTCTCCACTCCTTTACATCGCCCCTTATGCGGGTGCTGCAATGGGTGAAGAATTCATGTATAACGGAAAACACGTTTTGGTCGTTTACGATGACTTGTCTAAACAAGCCGTTGCTTACCGTGAACTGAGTCTCCTGCTCCGTCGTCCACCAGGACGTGAAGCTTACCCAGGGGATGTCTTCTACCTCCACTCACGTTTGCTTGAACGTGCAGCGAAACTTTCTGATGAACTCGGTGGTGGTTCAATGACTGCTCTTCCTTTCATCGAAACACAAGCCGGAGATATCTCTGCTTATATCGCGACAAACGTTATCTCTATTACTGACGGACAAATCTTCTTGGATTTGGATTCATTCTACTCAGGTATCCGTCCAGCGATCGATGCCGGATCATCCGTATCCCGTGTCGGTGGTTCTGCACAAATCAAAGCCATGAAGAAGGTTGCAGGTACTCTGCGTCTCGACTTAGCTTCATTTAAAGAACTTGAAGCCTTCTCACAATTTGGTTCTGACCTTGATGCTGCGACACAAGCAAAATTGAATCGTGGTCGTCGTACAGTAGAAGTATTGAAACAACCACTCCACAAGCCATTGCCTGTTGAGAAGCAAGTCCTCGTACTTTACGCTTTGACACATGGTTTCTTGGATGATGTGCCTGTTGACGATATTCTTGACTTTGAAGAAAAGATGTTTGACTTCTTTGATGCGAATAATGCTGATTTGCTCCAAGTGATCACAGATACAAAAGATTTGCCAGATGAAGCGAAGTTGGATGAAGCGATTAAGGCCTTCAAACAAACCACTAACTACATCGAGAAATAAGGGAGGCTAGATTATGCCAGCTTCACTTAACGAAATCAAAACTAAAATCACTTCTACTGGGAAGACCAGTCAAATCACTGGTGCCATGCAGATGGTCTCTGCAGCCAAGCTCCAGAAGTCTGAATCTGCAGCCAAGTCTTATCAGGTTTATTCTAAGAAGGTCCACGATGTGACCGTCGACATGATCAGTCATGATACGGGAAGCAGTACAAATCCCATGCTGATCAAACGGCCAATCAAGAAGACCGGTTATCTGGTCATCAGCTCTGACCGTGGCCTTGTTGGAAGCTACAATGCCAATATCTTGAAAAACGTCACTGCCCGTCTTGCTGAACGGCATGACAAGCCTGAAGAATACGTTATCCTTGCCCTTGGTGGCATGGGGGCTGACTTCTTCAAGGCGCGCAATATTGACATTGCCTATGAGATGCGTGGCTTGACCGAGCAGCCGACCTTTGATGAGGTCCGTGAGATTGTCAAAGAGGCTGTTAGCCTTTATCAAGATGAGAGCTTTGATGAGCTCTATGTCTGCTACAATCACCACGTGAACTCACTGATCAGCGAGCCTCGGATTGAAAAGATGCTGCCGATTTCAGTAGATGGACAGGAAGAAGGAGCAAGTAAGGACCTCACGACCTTTGAGCTTGAACCAAGCCGTGAAGTCATCCTTGACCAACTCCTTCCCCAATATGCAGAGAGCATGATTTATGGTGCCATCATTGATGCAAAAACAGCAGAACATGCTGCAGGGATGACCGCTATGCGGACCGCGACTGACAATGCCAAGACCGTGATAAACGACTTGACCATCCAGTATAACCGGGCCCGCCAGGCAGCGATTACTCAGGAAATCACTGAAATCGTCGCCGGTGCATCAGCCCTAGAATAAAATAAGGAGGAAAAACATTGAGTTCTGGTAAAATTACTCAGGTTATCGGTCCCGTCGTTGACGTGGAATTCCCGTCAGATGCGAATCTGCCTGAGATTAATAACGCCTTGATTGTCTACAAAGATGTCAATGGTGAAAAAATTAAAATCACGCTTGAAGTGGCCTTGGAACTTGGTGACGGTGCGGTTCGTACCATTGCCATGGATTCTACAGACGGCTTGACCCGTGGTCTTGAGGTATTGGATACGGGTAAAGCCATTTCCGTCCCTGTTGGTAAAACAACGCTGGGTCGTGTCTTCAACGTCCTTGGGGACACGATTGATGGTGGCGAAGACTTTGCAGAAGATGCAGACCGTAGCCCTATCCACAAGAAGGCTCCTACCTTTGACGAGCTTTCTACAGCAAATGAAATTCTCGTAACAGGGATTAAAGTCATCGACCTGCTCGCCCCTTACCTTAAAGGTGGTAAGGTCGGACTTTTCGGTGGTGCCGGTGTTGGTAAAACCGTCCTTATCCAAGAATTGATCCACAATATCGCCCAAGAACACGGTGGTATCTCAGTCTTCACAGGTGTCGGAGAACGTACTCGTGAAGGGAACGACCTTTATTTCGAAATGAAGGAATCCGGCGTTATTGAAAAGACTGCCATGGTCTTCGGTCAAATGAACGAACCACCAGGAGCACGTATGCGTGTGGCCCTTACCGGTTTGACCATCGCCGAATACTTCCGTGATGTTGAAGGTCAAGACGTTTTGCTCTTCATCGACAACATCTTCCGTTTCACGCAAGCAGGTTCTGAGGTTTCAGCCCTTTTGGGTCGTATGCCTTCAGCCGTTGGCTACCAACCTACACTTGCTACTGAAATGGGTCAACTCCAAGAACGTATCACTTCTACTAAGAAGGGTTCTGTTACATCTATCCAAGCCGTTTATGTCCCAGCCGATGACTATACTGACCCAGCGCCAGCTACAGCCTTCGCTCACTTGGACTCAACAACTAACTTGGAACGTCGTTTGACTCAAATGGGGATTTATCCAGCCGTTGACCCACTCGCTTCAAGCTCTCGTGCCCTTGACCCAGAAATCGTTGGTCAAGAACACTATGAAGTAGCGATGGAAGTTAAACGTGTCTTGCAACGTTACCGTGAATTGCAAGATATCATCGCTATCCTTGGTATGGATGAATTGTCAGATGATGAAAAAGTCCTTGTTGGACGTGCTCGTCGTATCCAATTCTTCCTTTCACAAAACTTCCACGTTGCCGAACAATTTACCGGTATCGCTGGTTCTTATGTGCCAATCGAGAAGACCATCTCAGACTTCAAGGAAATCCTTGAAGGGAAATATGACCATCTCCCAGAAGAAGCCTTCAACAGCGTTGGCCCAATCGAAGATGCGGTTGAAAAAGCCAAGAAGATGGGCTACTAATAGGAGGTTGATGCATGACTGAAAATATCATGACCCTGCAGGTAATTACACCGGCAGGTATGGTCTATGATCACCATGCGACATTCATTCTTGCCCATACGACTGCTGGAGACATGGGGATTTTGCCCAATATGATTTCGACCATTGCTGGCCTTGAAATCTCTGAGCTGAAAGTGAGACGGCCTGACGATGATGACCACGTTGACTATATTGCGGTCAATGGCGGGATTATCGAGGTCAAAAATAGTCTGGTGACGATCGTTGCGGATTCCGCAGAACGTGACCGGGCCATCGACGTCTCCCGTGCTGAACGGGCCAAGCTCCGTGCAGAACGCAAGATTGAACAAGCAAAAACGGAACAAAAACCTGACGAAATCAAGCGGGCAGAAGTCGAGCTTCACCGAGCTCTTAACCGCTTGAATGTCGTGAGTCATTTGAAATAGTCATTTTATGATGAAGCCTATCTTTGATAGGCTTTTTTGCTAGAAGTTTTGAGCTAGCGATAGGACCAAGGGGAGCATTGAGGGCCAGAACTCTCCAAGAGAATTTGAGGATAAGGAAAACGCAGCTTTCCTCCTTCCATCGCTAAATGTCGAGCCCGCTGATCTCGCCAGTTGCCTGTTTTCAAAGCGGGTCCATGGAATTTCTTCCATTCCACTCCTGCTAGCTATACGGGTTTTAGTTATTTCTATAACTCCGAGCATTTCGACAGACCTCCGACCACTGTCTATTCCATGGGCGAGTCGTCTGACAGTCACCTTCAAATATGTTAAAATATAAGGAGTTTATAATAGACAGAGAAAGGAGGAGCGATGAAGGATTTAGAGGAAATCCAGGCACTGAATAGGGCACTGGGGCAGCTGGAAGGTCGATACAAGGCCCTTCTCGATTTTGACAAGCAGTTGGAACAGCAGGCGGAGCTGAAGTTGAAGCGTAGGGCGGATGTGACGACGGGTCTTTTTATTGCCCTCTTTCTGATTTTTGGGGTCAAGCTCTTTGTCTTTGACGAGATTTTGGGTGATGATCAGATTGAGATTTTTGCCATCTTGTTTGCCCTTGGGATTGCCCTGGCCTGGATTGGTCTTTTGATCCACTTTTTATTGATGAAATCTGCCATGGCAAATGTCCTCTTGTTTGGCTACAAGCATACTCTCAAGAGACTGCAGAAGAAGCGCTCAAAGGAGAGGTCAGGACTGCTGGCTCAACTCTCATCAGCCCTGGAGCAGGCGAGACGCTATGATGCGACGGTCGATTCTGCTTATCTCAATAGTAAGTCTGTCGCCTATCTCATGCAGAGTCTGGAAAATGGTGAGGTCAACAATGTCGACGAGGGGCTCCAGCTTTTGAAGATTGAGCTGGAAAATCCAAAGGCCAAGGCCAAGCTCTGGGAGGACAGCCTCCTCGAGCGTTCTGAAGACTTATTGACAGGAAATCTAGGAGGAGCCTAGGATGACGACAAGTGAAAAACAGCATCTGGACCTGATCATCCCCTGCTACAATGAAGCAGAGGGCCTGCCCGAGCTCTTTGCCCGGCTGGATGCCTTGAGAACAGCTCTGGACCTCCATCTTGAGCTTTATTTTATTGATGACGGCTCGACAGATGAGACCTTAGAGCTGGTGAAATCCTACCAGCCCCAGGCTAAGTCTGGCTTTGAGACGAGCGCTCACTACCTTTCTTTTTCAAGAAATTTTGGCAAGGAAGCAGCTCTACTAGCAGGTCTCCGGGCCAGTCGCTCAGAGCTGGTCGCTCTTATAGACGCCGACCTTCAAGACCCGCCTGAGCTCCTGATAGAAATGTTGCCCATGCTTGAGACCAGCGACCTGGATACAGTCATCGCCGTCCGCAGTGATCGCAAGGGGGAAGCCTGGTTCGTCAGCCTGGCCTCTCGGCTTTTTTATGCCCTCATGAAGAAGCTGTCGAAGACCGAGATTATCTCTGGTGTCAGAGACTACCGCCTCATGAAACGTCCGGTTGTTGATGCGATTTTGAGCCTGGCTGAGTACAATCGCTTTTCTAAGGGCTTATTCAGCTGGGTTGGCTTTAAGAAGGCATATTTACCATATGATAATCAGGTCCGCAAGTCCGGCAAGAGCAAGTGGAATCTGACCAGCAAGATCAAATACGCCATTGACGGCTTTGTGAATTTTTCTGAAGCCCCGCTTGAAATTGCAACCTTTAGTGGCCTGAGTCTTGTCAGTATCACGATTCTGGCCATTATCTTCCTGGTCGTCCGCCAGCTCTTTTGGCACCATTCGGTCAATGGCTGGACCTCGATGATTGTCATCATGCTCTTTTGCTTTGGCTTTGTCCTCTTGATGCTCGGCATCATTGGGAAATATATCAGTAACATTTTCCTGGAGACCAAGAGACGGCCTGTCTACATTATCCGGGAAGAAGATGAAAAAAATGCAAAATAAGCCCTCTTTAATCTTTACTATTGATTGAAAACGAGTTATAATAGTTTTGTAATAAATAAGTCGAACTGAAATCTGGAGTCTTGTTTTGAAAAAGAAAAAACTTCAATTTAATAGGATTTCCGGCTTACTCTTAACTTCAGTAATCATGGGGACCGTGGTCATGCCGACTGTCCCTGCCCTGGCTGCAGTGGCAAGCCAGGCCAACAGCATTAAGCCTGGAGAATCAGTAAGTGCAGGAGAAGCCGCATATCCATCAAGCGATTATTCGGCTTTTTCGAGCTGGCACCAATATGGTGCTGCAAGCCTTGCCCCTACCAACCGATTTTCTTCCGTCCTGGTCGACAATCAGCCCAACAGGGTCGGGACTGAGCTCTTTGCCGATGTCATGGACATGACCCGTCCCGCCAGCTTTTCTGGGACCTTTACGACCAGCTTGACCTCGGATAATCCTGGTGACAAGGCCAATAGTATGGATTCTGGCGATGCACTTGGTTTTATTTTAATGCCGGCTGGGATTAGTGATGAAACGCTCAGGGATGTTAATCAGACGGCTACGGGTGGAAGTCTTGGGCTTGCAGGCCTTGCTGATAGTAGCTTTATCGGCCGTGATTTCCATAGCAATCCAGGGACAGATGGAGAAGCTGTCAAACCTAGCACGCCAAAAGGCGGAGCCAGCAATCTCTCTATTCGTACGACTGATAGCAGAGGGACAATCAAGACGACTGGCTATGCCAATGCTGATGCCCCTGATGCCGGACTGCAGGAGCAGACAAGTCCTAGTCAATCCACGGCCCATTTGACCAATCTGATGACGGTAACCTGGATTCCTGAGCTCAGAAGCCTGTCTGTTGACAATCAGACCTTGTCAGGAAGCCTGACTTATACAGTGTCAAGCCCGACTGCCCCAAGCTATCAACTCTCTTCAAGAATCACTGTTAAAACACAGATGAAGCTTGCCACAGTTGCCTCTACAGGTTCTAATTACTCAATGATGAGCTTTATCAGTGAGGGGAACCACTTCTCAGTACAGAAGCCGAGCACACGTGTTCGTATCGAATACATTGATCAGGAGACAGGGCAGTCGATTGCCCCTTCAACAAGTCTGGTCGCCCCTATTGGG
Organism: Lactococcus termiticola; assembly: GCF_003116835.1. Taxonomy (GTDB): domain Bacteria; phylum Bacillota; class Bacilli; order Lactobacillales; family Streptococcaceae; genus Lactococcus; species Lactococcus termiticola. The sequence continues at coordinate 80,420 of NZ_BFFO01000004.1, forward strand.
ACAGCTATTGCCATCAATGCACCAGGCCAAGCTGGAGCTGACGGCAGGACGATTTTTGATGTGGAAAATGTCATGGGCTATGCCTTTGTTTCAGCACCTGGTCGCATTAATATTAATGAAAATGTCAAAACTTATCAGGTTTTCTATAGAAAACTGAAGACGAAAAGTCCAACTGTGCCCGTTCAAGACAATAATAATAGCCAGTCCAATCAGGAAAGTCAAGGCAATCAAGCATCTGAGCAGTCAAAGAAGCCAACTAGTCCTATCCATAAGGAGCAGCTAATCCCTTCTCGAGATGTACAAGTCAATCATCTCAGGACAGTTCAAAATGAAAAGACGGAAAGTCAAAGTCCAATCGTCTCAGCTGTGCAAGAAGTGAGTCCAGAAGAAATGGCTCCAGCAGAAATCAAGCCGGACAATAAAGTCGCCGGAGCTAAGCCTTCAAGCCAGCAGGAAAGTCAGGCTAAGGTCGATTCCAAGAAGGAAAAAATCACAGGGAAGCAGGCCTCAGCCGAAAGCTTTAAGAAAGCCAGCAGTCCTGCTAAAGGAAGCTTCCGAGCCATTGGCGTTATGTCAGCAGTAGCAGGGGTAGCCGTTTCAGCGGGCATCCTCGTCCTCCTCAAAAAGCTCCTGGCCCTTGCGAAGTTTTTACGTTAATGAAATAAAAAATAAGAAAAAGGCCTGGCCTTTTTTCTTTGTCTGACAATATCATAATCCCCATCAGCCAGCTTAAATTGTGATAAAATATACTTTAGGTAAAAAATCATGGAATTAATTGCAATCTCTATCAATTACAAGCAGGTCCCGGTCGAAGTGCGTGAAATGTACGCCTTCGCTGAGGGAGAACTGGCCGCTGCTATGGCCGAGCTCAAAAAGGAACAGTCCATCCTTGAGAATGTCATCCTCTCGACCTGCAATCGGACGGAAATCTACGCTGTGGTCGACCAAATCAGGCGGGGAGAAGACTACATCAAACGCTTCCTCGCCAACTGGTTTCACATTGACCAGCAGGAGGTCGAGCAGGTCCTCATCAGCCATCAGGGTTTTGATGAAGTTGCCCGCTACCTCTACCGGGTGGCCTGTGGCCTCGAGTCTCTGATTATGGGCGAGGAGCAGATTTTAGCCCAGGTCAAGGCCAGTCTTGCCTTTGCCCAGGAAAATCAGGCGACCAGCAGTATTCTGAACCAGCTCTTCAAAGAGGCAATCACCCTCTCAAAACGGGCCCATACTGAAACTGCCCTCAGCCGAAACTCCGTCTCTGTCGGCTCCGCTGCTGTCCAGCTGGCCAAACAGGAAGGCTTTGACTTTCACGGGGCCAAGGCATTGGTCATCGGGGCTGGCCAGATGGCTGAGCTTTCAGCGACCTATCTGCAGGCTCAGAAAATTGAGCGTCTTCATATCGCCAACCGGACGCTTGAAAAGGCTGAAAAGCTGGCTTCAAAACAGCAAGCTAGTGCAAGCAGTCTGGATGACCTAGAAGCCCAGCTCGTCAAGGCTGACATTGTCTTTTCGGCGACTTCAGCCAAGAAACCTTTGATTACTGAAAGCCTCATCCGGATTGTCCGTGAAAAGCGGGCCAAAGCTCCTCTTTATATCTTTGATTTGGCGGTGCCACGCGATGTGGAACCAGAGGTCCAGGCCTTTGACGAGGTCCAGGTCTTTGACGTGGATGCCATGCGACAACTGATTGATGACAATCTGGTCGCCAGACAGGAGGCTGTCCAGGTCGTTGAAGGCATGATTGATGAAAAGGTCGTTGACTTTGAGACCTGGTTTAGTAGTCTCGAAGCGGTCCCCGTCATCAAGAGCCTCCAGGCCAAGGGCATGAAGGTCCAGGCCGATGTCTTTGACAACCTGACCAAACGCCTCCCTGAGCTGGATGACCACCAGACCAAGGTCATTCATAAGCTGACCCGGAGCATTGTCAACCAGCTCTTGCGGGACCCTATTCTGGCTGTGAAAGACCTGAGCCAGCAGGAGGATTCAGCAGAAAAGCTCGCCTTGATTGAGCAAATTTTTGCGATTAAATAAAAGGAGAAAGTATGAATTTATCATTTGACCGCCACCGCAGACTGAGAAGCTCTGCCGTCATGCGGGACATCGTCCGTGAAAACTACGTCCGCCGGGAAGACCTGATTTACCCGCTCTTTGTGACTGAAGGCCACAATATCAAGAATGAAATCTCCTCTATGCCAGGCCAATATCAGTTTTCACTGGACCGCCTAGAAGAAGAAATGCGGGAAGTCGCAAGCCTCAAGATTCCAGCTGTCCTGCTTTTTGGGATTCCAGACAACAAGGACGCAGTCGGCTCAGAAGCTTACAATGACGAGGCTGTCCTCCAGTCTGCCATTCGGATGATTAAGGCGAAATTTCCAGACATTTTAGTCATTGCCGACACCTGCCTCTGCGAATACACCGACCACGGACACTGTGGACCACTTGATGGCCATGGCTGTGTCCTCAATGACGAGAGCCTGGAGCTCCTGGTCAAGACCGCCGTTTCCCAGGCCAAGGCCGGAGCTGACATCATCGCCCCATCAAACATGATGGACGGCTTTGTTCTCGCCATCCGTGAAGGCCTTGATGGGGCAGGCTACTGGGACATTCCCATCATGTCTTATGCCGTCAAATATGCTTCGGCCTTCTACGGACCTTTCCGCGATGCGGCAGATTCAGCCCCACAATCTGGAGACCGCAAGGGCTACCAGATGGACCCGGCCAACAGCCGTGAAGCCTTGCGTGAAATGAACTCTGACATCAAAGAAGGGGCGGACATGCTGATTGTTAAGCCTGCCCTGTCTTATCTCGACATCACCCGTCAGGTCCGAGACAACTGCGACCTGCCGATTGTCACCTATAATGTCTCTGGCGAATACAGCATGGTCAAGGCAGCCGCTCAAAATGGTTGGATTGACGAAAAACGTATCGTCATGGAACAGCTTGTTTCTATGAAGCGGGCTGGAGCAGACATGATTATCACTTACTTTGCCAAGGATGTCGCCAACTGGCTCAAGGAGGAGGCCTGATGTTTGAAAAATCAATCGCCGCATTTGAAGCAGCTAAAAAAGTCCTGCCAGGAGGCGTAGATTCACCTGTCCGTGCCTTTAAGTCTGTCGACATGGCACCCGTCTTTATTGACCATGGCAAGGGCTCAAAGCTCTATGATATTGACGGCAAAGAATACATCGACTATGTCCTTTCTTGGGGTCCGCTGATTCTAGGGCACGCCAACGACCAGGTCGTCAAGAGCCTGCAAGAAACGGCCGTCAAAGGGACTTCTTTTGGGGCTCCCTCAGAAATCGAGACCAAGATGGCGCAGCTGGTCATCGACCGGGTGCCTTCTGTCGAGATGGTCCGTTTTGTCAACTCCGGAACAGAGGCGACCATGTCGGCCCTCCGCCTGGCTCGTGGTGTGACAGGCCGTGATAAAATCCTCAAGTTTGAAGGGGCCTACCATGGCCATGCTGACAGCCTTTTAGTCAATGCCGGCTCTGGTGTCGCAACGCTCGCTTTGCCAGACAGCCCAGGCGTGCCTAAGGACGTGGCTGCTGAGACTGTTACTGTGCCCTACAACGACCTGGACGCTGTCCAGCTGGCCTTTGACCGCTACGGCGAAGAGCTGGCGGCGATCATCGTTGAGCCTGTTTCAGGAAATATGGGCTGTGTAGCGCCTAGTCCAGGATTCCTTGAGGGCCTGCGTGATATTACGAAGGCAGCTGGTAGCCTCTTGATTTTTGACGAGGTCATGACTGGTTTTAGGGCTGGATTTTCTGGAGCCCAGGCTGTCTATGGCGTTGAGCCTGACTTGACCTGCTTTGGTAAAATCATTGGCGGTGGCCTCCCTGTCGGGGCCTACGGTGGCCCTCTTGCCTTGATGGAGCAGGTGGCTCCGGCCGGTCCTGTCTATCAGGCAGGGACCTTGTCTGGCAATCCACTGGCCATGACGGCTGGTTTTGAGACATTGAGTCAGCTGACCAAAGAAAGCTATGAGCAGATGGAAAAGCTGGTCTCAGAGCTCTTGGAAGGCTTGCAGAGCCTTGCTGACCGCTACGGGATTCCCCTTCAGACCTCTCAGGTCGGGGCCATGTTCGGCTTCTTCTTTACAGATGAAAAGGTCGTCAATTTTGAGACAGCGAAAACATCTGATACTGAGCGATTTACTAAGTTCTTCAAGGTCATGCTGGAAGAAGGCATTTATCTGGCCCCATCCCAGTTTGAGTCTGCCTTCCTGTCAACAGCCCACACTGAAGAAGATATCAAGGCGACCCTAGTGGCCGCAGAGAAAGCGTTTAAGACAATTTCATGAAAAAAATAAAAGTTGGGACTCGCAAGAGTCCTCTTGCTATGAAGCAAACAGAGCTGGTCATCAAGCAGATGATTGAGCTCCAGCCTGAGCTGGAAGTCGAAATCGTCGGCATCAGCACCCAGGGCGACCGGGATCAAGTCTCTCATCTGGCTGAAATCGGTGGTAAGGGCATCTTTGTCAAAGAGGTGGAAAAACAGCTCTTAGAAGGCAAGATTGACCTTGCGGTTCATTCCTTGAAGGACATGCCGGCTATTTTGCCTGACGAGCTGACCCTAGCCGCCTATCCCAAGCGGGCCAATCCTTATGACTGTATCGTCTACAATCAAGAACCTGACTATGAAGGTAAATTACGACTCGGCACCAGCTCGATTCGCCGGGGCAAACAACTGAAACAGCTTTTTCCAAATCTGGAAATCGAGCCTGTCCGTGGTAAGATTGAAACCCGGATTGAAAAAATCAAGACGCAGAACCTGGACGCCGTCGTCCTCGCCTGTGCCGGCCTTGAGCGGATGGGCTATCTGGAAGGCTTGACCATCCGGGAATTTAGCCCAGAAGAATGCATCCCAGCTGTCGCCCAAGGCATCCTCGGCATCGAATGCCGGCGGGATGATCAGGAGCTCCTTGAGCTTCTAAGCCATCTCAACCACGCTGAGACCGAGCTGGCAGCCAAGACAGAACGCCATTTTTTGGCCTTAATGAATGGAAATTGCGAGATTCCGATCGGTGGTCTGGCTCTAAAGACAGCTGAAGGCTGGGCCTTCTCTGCCTTTCTGGCCAGTGACCTTGAAGACGAGGGCAGGACGGTCCGCCTGACAGGGCCTGACCCACTCGCGCTTGCCAATGAGGCATTTGAGAGATTAAAATGAAAAGAATTTTATTGATGCGGCCTGATAATCGTGAAGACAAGGCCTTTTTTGAGGCCAGGGATTATGAGGTCATGGAGCTTCCGCTCGTGCGTTATGAGCTTTTAGCCTTGAGCCCGGAAGCCCTGGCAGAGCTCAAGACTTCAGACTGGCTGGTCTTTACCAGTCAGCGACCGGTGGAGTCTATCCTTGCTCATCTGGAGCCCGGAGAGCTCAAGATTTCGGCCGTCGGGCAGAAAACAGCTGAAAAGATTGAAAGCTTAGGCTTTGCTGTGGATTTTATGCCAAGCATTGCCACAAAGGCCAGCTTCATCAGTGAATGGCCAGCCCCTGGTCAGAAGATTTTCTATCCCAAGAGCAACCTGGCTGACGACAGCCTGGCTAGAACCCTGGGAGCCAAGGAAGTCGTCTGCTATGAACATCAGGAGGATGTTGCAAACTTAGAGTTGCTAGAGAATTTAATCAATTTTATGGCCCTGGATAGCGTCTATTTCACGAGCCCTTCAAGCTGGCAACGTTTTTACAAGATTTATCAAAAGCATCCCTTTCCTATAGACATCATCGCCATCGGGGAGACCACGAAAAAGGCCATCCAGGCTGATCTCTCTGTTGATGTATTAGAGAAAGAGAAAATTTAATAATTTTATGATTCAGCATGGTTAGATTTTGGGAAAATCTATGCTAAAATATTTTTATCATATTTGGGAGTAGAAAATGAAAAGGATAGGGAAGAAAAAGTACAACTACAGAAACATCACAATCGCAGTCATCGCGCTGCTTGTCATAGGCATCGGTGGCACAGGACTTGCCATCAAGCTCAACCATGACCAACAGGTCTACGCCGCCCTAAAATCCAAGGAAGCTGACGCTGAAGAAAAGGCTAAAAAAAGTCGCAAGCCCGAAGACATCCAGCTTGCTCAAAAGCTTGCTGATGAGCTCAAGGACGGCGATAAGACCGTAGCCACAGAGCACATCAAAGACCTAAAGAGTGACCTGATCAAACTTAATAATGCCAGTTCTGCCGTAGATAAGGCTGATGCCAAGCCGACAGAAGAAGACACCAGTCTGGCTCAAAAATTGGTCGACCAGCTGTCAAGTGACTATCTGTCCAAAGACAAGGAAGGCCTGCAAAAGCGCTTGGACAAGGACAAGGAAGTCGTCGCCAAGCAAAAGGAAGCAGCAGAAGCTGCGAAAAAAGCTGCTGCTGAGGCTGCTAAGGTTGCAGAAGAAACCAAGGGTCAAAAACTCATCGCACTGACCTTTGACGACGGCCCCAATCCTCAGACCACACCTGGCCTCCTTCAAACGCTGAAATCAAAAGGCGTAGTCGCCACCTTCTTTGCCCTCGGCCAACAAGCCCAGGCAAATCCAGACATCATCAAGCAAGAGGCTGCTGCTGGCAACGAAGTCGCTAGCCACACCTGGGACCACAAGGACCTGACCACACTCAGTCCTGGAGCGGCAAAGCAGGAGATTCTTTCAGCTCACGATACGATTAACAGCCTCAGTGGTCAGAATACCAACATCTTCCGACCACCTTATGGTAGCTATAATCAGTCGACCCTCGCCCTGACTGACTTGGCCGCCGTCAACTGGTCCATCGATACCAACGACTGGCGTTATAACAGCCCGGCTCCAGTGGTCCAAAATGCCATGTCTGCCGCCCATCCAGGGGCCATCATCCTCATGCATGACATTCATCCCTGGTCTGTGGCAGCAGTGCCCCAGATTATTGACCAGCTCAAGGCCCAGGGTTATACTTTTGTGACCGTGACGAAACTCCTTGAGGCTCGTGATGGCGGGGTTCAGGCTCATCAGGTTTATTTTGGTCAATAGAGGCTCATAAATCATCAAAAATGAACGGGAATTCTCCCGTTTTTTTTGTTATAATTAAGTCAGAACCTTTTATAGAAAAGAGAGAGATTATGCCTAAAAAATTCAAGCGTGTGCACCTCATTGTCATGGACTCTGCAGGGATTGGCGAAGCACCTGATGCTGACCAATTTTTCAATCAAAAGACACCAGACACTGGGGCAAATACCATCGGCCACATTTCTGAAAAAGTAGGCCTTGATGTGCCTAACTTCCAAAAACTGGGACTGGGTAATATCACTGCCTTGAAGACGGTTGCTCCGACCGACAGCCCGCTTGGTTACAGCACCAAGTTGGAAGAGGTCTCACAAGGCAAGGACACGATGACTGGTCACTGGGAAATCATGGGCTTGGACATCAAGAACCCTTTCCCTGTCTATCCTGACGGCTTTCCAGAAGACCTGCTTGAAAAGATTGAAGCCTTCTCTGGTCGTAAGGTCATCCGCGAGGCCAACAAGCCTTACTCAGGGACTGCCGTTATCGATGACTTTGGTCCCCGCCAGATGGAGACCGGCGAGCTGATTATCTATACTTCAGCTGATCCAGTCCTCCAGATCGCAGCCCACGAAGATGTGATTCCAGTCGACGAGCTCATGAAGATTTGTGAATATGTTCGTTCAATCACACTTGTAGGTTCAGAATGGATGCTGGGCCGGATTATCGCCCGTCCTTATGTTGGGAAGCCTGGCAACTTTGAGCGGACAGCCAACCGCCGTGACTTCGCCCTGGCACCATTTGGCGAGACCGTCCTCAACCACTTGGACGATGCGGGCTACCCGGTTATTTCAGTCGGTAAAATCCACGACATCTACGATGGCCAAGGGATTAACAAGGACATGGGCCACAATCTGAACGACATGGACGGCGTAGACCGGATGCTCAAGGCCATGGCCCTGCCTGACTTCAAAGAAGGTCTCCTATTTGTCAATCTGGTCGATATGGATGCGAAATTTGGCCACCGTCGTAACCCAGAAGGCTACCGGGATGCTATCCAAGACCTCGACGGACGCTTGCCTGAAATCATGGAAGCTATGAATGACGATGACCTCCTCATTATCACAGCTGACCACGGCAATGACCCGACCTTTGTCGGGACCGACCACACCCGTGAGTATATCCCATTTGTCAGCTATTCTAAGAGCTTTACAACACCTCAAGCTTTACCAATCGGTAACTTCGCAGACATTTCAGCGACGATTGCGGACAACTTTGACGTGAAGCCAGGCGAAATTGGGAAGTCAATCTTAGCAGACTTAAAATAAAAATACAGAAAAATTATAAAGGAGCAATTATGCCAACACCTCATATCGAAGCCCAAAAAGGCGAAATCGCAGATAAAATCCTCTTGCCGGGCGACCCACTCCGGGCAAAATTCATCGCAGAAAACTTCTTGGAAGATGCTGTTCAGTTTAATAATGTCCGTGGCATGCTCGGCTTTACCGGGACATACAAGGGTGAACGGGTCTCAGTCATGGGTACAGGGATGGGGATGCCTTCTATCTCTATCTACGCCAATGAGCTCATCACGGAATACGGCGTGAAGAAGCTCATCCGTGTCGGAACTGCTGGCTCTATCAATGAAGACGTCCACGTTCGTGACCTGGTCATCGCTCAAGCTGCAGCGACCACATCAGCAGTCATCCGCAATGACTTCCCACAATTTGACTTCCCGCAAATCTCTGACTTTGACCTCCTGGACAAGGCCTACCACATTGCCAAAGACATGGACTTGACCGCTCACGTCGGCACTGTTCTGTCATCTGACCTCTTCTACGGAGGCCCAGACGGCGTGGCCCTTGGCAAGCTCGGTGTCAAAGCTATCGAGATGGAGGCAGCTGCCCTCTTCTACCTGGGTGCCAAATATAATGTGCAAACCCTTGGTATTATGACCATCTCAGACCACATCCTGACCGGCGAAGTGACAACTTCTGAAGAACGTCAAAACACCTTCACTGACATGATGAAGGTGGGGCTTGAGACTCTGATTGCAAAATAAAAAAATCGGGATAACCCGATTTTTTCTTCTCTCACAGAAAAATGCTATAACTAGTTTTCTGGAGCAGCATATTGTCAAAAGTCTAGCAAAGGAGTTGATCCTTAAGACAAGTGAGAATTAGCCCAATAATAAAAATTTCAAAGCCAATCGGGTCATCCCGATTTTTTTCAAAAACTATTCATTGTTTCTCAAGTTAATCTTTCTCATGCTCTCGCGGTTACTCTTTAGGACAAATCCATTTTCGTATAATTAGGACATTATCATTTTCCTTTGAGAGGTGTCAGAGCCTCATTGTTAAATTATTTGACAAATTAAACGGGGGGTTATAATTTATTCGTAAACGTAACAAACGTTACGAAACCTAAAAAGAAAAGAAGGAACAAATGGAAAAAATTTGGAAAATCACCACGATGGCAGGAATTGTTTTAACAAGTGCCTTACTCGCAAGTGCAGGACTTTCTGCGAAAGCAGATACCACTGTTTATCGAAACTACAACACTGCGACAGGCGAACACCTTTACAGCTCTCACTACGAGTGGATTACCCTGCCAACACAGTCTAAGGCTTGGCAGAAAGATTCAGTAACCTTTGATGAACCTGATAAAGGGACAAATGTTTATAGAATTTATAATCCAAAATCTGGTGAGCATGTTTTCACTAGCTCTAATTTTGAGAAAAATAGTTTGGTAAAACTAGGCTGGAAGTCCGAAGGCATTGCTTTTCATTCTGGAGGCTCAAAAACTGTTTATCGCCTCTATAACCCCGGAGCTGGAAATGGTGCTCACTTATATACGGCTAATGCATATGAAAAATCAGTACTTGTTTCGAAAGGCTGGAAATACGAGGGTGCTGCTTGGTATGCTAAAGCGAGTGGGGTGGCTTCAGAAAATAGTGGTAAGAATACGAGCGAGTCAATTTCTCCTTTGACTTTTCTAAAATCGGGATTGCTAGTACAGAAATATGAAGGGAAAACTGTTGGAAGTGTAAAGTTTAATGGAGATGGTTCAATCAGTCAAGACTATAGTGCTACAACAAAGTTTAGACAGAAAATCACTAATACTTCCTATAAAGTTTTAAACACCAATCAAGTTTTATTGAATTATACGCTTGAAAATAAAGACATATACCCAGGAGGACCATATTATATCGGACCAGATTTTAATGGAGGCTATGAAGCTAGAGGAGCTCTAGTGTCAGGAGGTAATGGAAGTTTTGGATATTATAATGGTAAAGTTGAGAATCAAGTTTTAATAACTATTAATAAGGCAACAAAGAAAGTAACATTTACTAAAAGAATGCAGCGAGCCTATCCCAAGAGTGTGAAATTCTATGAAGGTGACAATTGGAATGATTATAAAAATAATCTAACTTCTTCTGATTTGTGGAGAAATGGTCAATTAAGATTAAATTCATTTACTCCGTGGTATAACCTAAATTCCTCATGGAATATTAGTTACGATATGGAATAGAACAAAAATTAATTGGATTTAATGAAGATAGAAATAAAAAATGTTTTAAGCAATCTGTATCACCCTGTTATTACTTGATAAATGCCTTATACAGCACAAAAAAACCGAACAATAATTTGCTCAATCTAGGCAATATAAAAAAAAGTATTCTTTGGAATACTTTTTTTTGTTAGAATATGGTTAGAAAGCTTAAGGAGGCCGAGATGAAGACAGACATTGAAATCGCACAGGAAACGACCATGAAGCCAATCGTTGAGATTGCCCAAAAGGCGGGTTTGACAGCCGATGATATCGAATTTTACGGGAAGTACAAGGCGAAAATCCCCTTCTCAAGCATGGAGAAAGTCAAGGACAATCCTGAAGGCAAGCTGGTCCTCGTGACCTCGATTAACCCGACACCAGCTGGCGAAGGCAAGTCTACGGTGACTGTAGGTCTTGCCGATGCCTTTAACCGCCAAGGCAAAAATGTCATGGTCGCCCTGCGTGAGCCCTCCCTCGGCCCTGTCATGGGCATCAAGGGTGGAGCGACTGGTGGTGGCTATGCCCAAGTTGTACCGATGGAAGAAATTAACCTGCATTTTACAGGAGACATCCATGCCATCACAGCGGCCAACAATGCGATTGCAGCCTTCATTGACAATTCACTCCAGCAGGGCAATCCTCTGAATATCGACCCCCGACGGATCAGCTGGAAACGGGTCGTTGACCTCAATGACCGGGCCCTCCGGCATGTGACGGTCGGCCTTGGCGGACCGCTCAACGGTGTGCCCCGTGAAGACGGCTTTGATATTACCGTCGCCTCTGAAATCATGGCGGTCCTTTGCCTTGCGACCTCGTTGACTGATCTGAAAGAAAGAATTGCTAGGATTGTTGTAGCCAGTACTTATGACCGTGAGCCTGTGACGGTAGCTGATTTGGGCGTGGCGGGAGCCATTGCCATGTTACTGAAAGAGGCCATCAAGCCGAATCTGGTCCAGACACTTGAAGGCACACCGACGCTGATACACGGCGGCCCCTTCGCCAATATTGCCCACGGCTGTAATTCGATTCTGGCGACCCGGACGGCCCTTAAATTGGCTGATATCGTCATTACTGAGGCCGGCTTTGGGGCTGACCTGGGCGGGGAAAAATTCCTGGATATCAAGACCCGCCAGCTTGGCAAGACACCGGATGCCATTGTCGTAGTGGCAACCATTCGTGCCCTGAAGATGCACGGTGGCCTGGACAAGAAGGAGCTGACGACCGAGGATGTCCCTGCACTTGAGCGTGGTTTTGCCAATTTGGAACGCCATATCAAGAACATGAAGACCTACGGTCGGCCTGTTGTCGTTGCTGTCAATCAGTTTGCCGACGACACAGAGACAGAAGTGGCCAAGCTGACCGAGATGACTACTGAACTCGGTGTTGAAGTCAGCCTGACTCAAGTCTTTGCCAAAGGTGGTGAGGGAGGTCTCGACTTGGCCGACAAGGTTTCAGAAGCCATCGAAGGCCCAGCCCAAGACTTCCACTATCTCTACGAGCTGGACAAGTCAACGGAAGAAAAAATTGAAGCCGTCGTGACAAAAATTTACGGCGGAGCCAAGGTCAACTACAGTCCTAAGGCCCGTCGTCAGCTGCAGGAAATCGAGAAGAACGGCTGGTCTGAGCTCCCTGTCTGCCTGGCAAAGACCCAGTATTCCTTCTCTGACAACCCTAGCCTACTTGCAGCACCGTCAGGCTTTGAGGTCACAGTGCGTGACCTAATTCCAAAGCTTGGGGCTGGCTTTATCGTGGCCCTGACTGGAGACGTCATGACCATGCCAGGCCTGCCCAAGGCCCCTGCAGCCCTGCGGATGGACATTGATGAGAAAGGCCTGATATCAGGATTATTCTAAGCAAAAAAGAGCTCAAACAAGCTCTTTTTCATATGCCTCTTCCTTAAAGCCAATCTGCAAGAGCTGACCTGCCTCGTCTATTAGCAAAGGTCGCTTGACCAACATGCCGTCAGAAGCCAGGAGCTCGGCCGCCTCTTGTTCATTCAAGCCTGCCAGCTTATCCTTGAGGCCAAGCTCACGGTAGACCAGGCCTGAGCTGTTAAAGAACTTCTTGACAGGAAAATTTCCCTGGGAAAACCAGGTCAAAAAGTCTTCAGCCTTTGGCGGATTTGCCTTGAGGTCGATTTCAGTGTAGTTGGCCTGATGGCGGTCAAGGACAGCCTTGGCCTTGCGACAGGTCGAGCATTTTGGATACCAGTAAAAAGTGTACATGAGTTCTCCTTATATTGTTTTAACTTTATTATACTAAATGTTAAAATGAAATTAAAGATAAAAAAGAAAGGAGATGCTTATGCTTTGGTCAATTATTATTGGTGCCCTGATCGGTCTGATTGCGGGAGCCATCACAGGAAAAGGCGATAAGATGGGCTGTATTGCCAATATCATCGCAGGGCTGGTCGGCTCCTGGCTCGGCCAGATGTTGCTCGGAAGCTGGGGGCCCCACCTGGCAGGCATGGCTTTGATTCCCTCCATTGTCGGAGCCATCATCATTGTCCTGATTGTCTCTGCCATCTTCGCCAAAAAGAATCAATGAAGCAATGATAAAAGAGCTCAGATTGAGCTCTTTTTTGATATCGACCCTTGTCTTGAGGAAATTCTACCTAAGTCAGCCTCAAGCCTCAGACATATGCTGAATCACAATTTCCAAAAGCTCCTCGATATGCTTGTCAGCAAAGCGGTAAATCCGCTGTTTTCCGGCGATTTCAACCTTGAGAATCCGGCTTTCCCGCATGCTGGCAAGCTGGTGGGAGATGGCCGACTGGCTGAGGCTGACGCTTGCTTCAAGCTGGCTGACGTTCATTTCGCCAGCTTCTTTGATGGCCAGGAGAATCTTGAGGCGATTTGGATTGGAGAAGACGCCAAAGAGCTCGCTCATTTGGCTGATGACTGTCTCTGACATACTGGCCCTGCTTTCATTAGAATAACTCTATTTTACAACAATTTTATCTGGAAGTAAAAGTCTAAGACTGTTCAGGATGACAAGCAGGGTAGAGCCCTCGTGGGCCAGGACAGAGAGATTGATATTAGAATCGGCAATAAAATTAAGACTGACAAGGAAGATGACCATGCAGAAGGAAAAAATCATGTTCTCCCAGACGATGCGATTCATTGACTTGGCAGTCCTGTGGGCGAGAACGAGCTTGGAGAGGTCGTTTTGCATGAGAACGACGTCAGCGACCTCAATGGCGACGTCCGTCCCCTGGCCCATGGCAATGCCGACATTGGCCTTGGCTAGGGCAGGGGCGTCGTTGACTCCGTCGCCAATCATGGCCGTAGGTCCTTCCTCCTTGAGCTCATCAATGATATGAGACTTTTCGCTGGGGAGGCGGTTGCTAAAGACCTTGTCAATGCCCAGCTCATCAGCCAGGGCCTTAGCCGTTAGGCGATTGTCGCCCGTAAGCATGACCGGCTGAATCTTTTCCTGCTTGAGGTAGGAGATGGCGGATTGAGCCTTGGGATGGGGGAGGTCTCGAAAGGCTAGGAGGGCGACGCTTTCGCCATCTTTTTGAAGGTTGACGACGGTCTTGCCTTGGCTGGCAAGGCTCAGGACATTCTCCTCTTCCAACTCAGCCTTGAAGAGGCGGTAGTGATGGCCCTGATAATCTGCTAGGAGTCCCTGTCCTATCTTATTTTCGACCGTTAGATCCAGGATTGCCCCATCGGGCAGGGCCTCTCGGATAGCATCGGCCAAAGGATGGTTGGCCTCTTTTTCCATGCTGGCGATGATTATCCGGTAGAGGGCTTCATTGTCTTTATCTAGAAAAATTAGGTCGGTCAACTCAGGCTTGCCACGGGTCAGTGTGCCAGTCTTGTCAAAGACAATCTTTTGGATGTCAGTCAGCTCAGAGAGGTAGCTAGCTCCTTTGAAGAGGACGCCGGCCTTGGCCAGGCGAGAGAGGGCAGAAAGGCTGGCCGGAATGGCTGATGCCGCCAGGGCACAGGGGGAGGCAGCGACTAAGAAAATCAGACTTTTTTCATAAGAAGCATAGATAGAGAGGCCTGTGAGCATAAAAATTAAAAAGACAGCAGGGATCAGGTAGATGACGGTCTTCACATAGAAGGGCTCAAGCTTTTTGATGCGGGAGGCTTTAGGGGTCAGATTCTTCTGGGCAGTCTCGACCATTCTAAGAATTTTAGAAAATAGACTATTGAGGACCTCTTTTTCGACCTCCATGGTCAGACTGCCACTACCGTTGATGGTTGCAGCGTAGAGGGGACTGCCGGTCATCTTTTCCTTGGGCATGCTCTCGCCAGTGATGGTGGCCTCATTGACCGTGCTGTGACCAGAGATAACAGAGCCGTCGGATGCAATCTGGTCGCCTGGCAGGACCATGAGCCGGTCGCCGACTTGCAGACTGCTGACATCGACGCTCTGCCATTGATTATCCGGGCCAATCCGGCGGGCCTTTTGCGGGCTGATGGCCATGAGCTTCGTAATTTCTCGTCGGCTTTTGGCTTCAGCATATTCTTCAAGAAAATGGGCGGCCGCAAAAATCAGGATGAGGAGGCTGGCCTCCTCGAAGGCAGTGAGGAGGATGGAGCCAATAGCTGCCAACAGCATGAGGATATGGATATTAGGAATGAAATTTCTAGCTGCAATACTGGCCCTAATCGTTTCTCTAAAACCCTCATGAATCAGATGTGAACCTGCCAGAAGCATCGATAGGAGGTAGCAGACGACTGCGATTCCGTAAGGCAGGAAGGGGAGAAAGGTTGCAAGGAGATAGAGTGCGAGGGCGACTAGATAGAGCAAGAGATTTTTATTTTTATATGCTTTATTCATCATATGACAATTTTATCATGTAATGATTTTTGAGTCAAAGTCAATGCGATTACTTTTGTTAAGTGAGCTAGAAAAAATGATGAAATAAAAAAAGTTGCCGAGGCAACTCTTAGTAAAGTGTAAAGCATCTGATTTTTTAATCTGGCTAGCTGTCCTCAAAAGATCTAAAACAGCGCTTTATCTCACAAGTCAACTTCTAAAAGAATAGGAAGATGGTCCTGCCGGGCCCCGGTATCGAGGACTTCAGACTTCTTGACCTTGTCAGCGACCCGGTCAGAGGTCAACCAGTAGTCGATTCTCCAGCCGGTATTGTTGATTTTAGCCATCTTAGACCGCTGTGAAAACCAGCTGTAGACCCCTTCAATCTGGCCATGAAGATGACGGAAGCTATCAGTAAAGCCAGCCTTCAGAAGAAGGCCAAATTTTTCACGTTCCTGGTCGGTAAAGCCTGGATTATTGCGGTTGTTATTGGGATTGGCCAGGTCAATCTCTTGATAGGCGGCGTTGAAGTCGCCTGAGGCAAAGACAGGCTTTTGCTGGTCTAAGCCTTCAAGATAGGCCCGGTAGGCATCGTCCCATTCGCCACGCAGGTCTAGCCGTTTGAGGCCATCGCCTGCATTTGGCGTGTAGACGGTTGTCACAAAGAAGTCAGGGAATTCGAGGCTTACAATCCGTCCCTCACTGTCCATGGTGTCAGGGGCAGAGATTTCTGGGAAGCTCACGACAGGCTCTGGGAGGGCCTTCTTGTAGAGCATCATGGTGCCGGCATAGCCTTTGCGGGCTGGTGGTGTCGAGATTCGGTGGACAATCTCATATTCTGGAAATTTTTCAGATAGTAAGCCTAAGATTTTATCTGTTTTCTTAGGGTCGTCATTGAGCTTGGTCTCCTGAATGGCTAGGACATCAGGCTTGAGGCCGGCCAGCTTGTCAACGACAGCCATAGATAAGGCTGCCCGTTCGCTGGTTCCTGTCAGGGCGGCGTTGAGACTGTCGATATTCCATGAAATAAAAGTATAAGTCATTTTTAGTATCCTCTATAATATTATAAAAATCATTATAGCATAAAAGCATTTGCCCCGTGATTATGCTATAATTTTCTTTGAAACACTGTAAACAAGCGGGTCTCATTTGCCTGCTAATATGGAGAAAAACATGACAGAAAACAAGACTTTCTACATCACGACGCCGATCTATTATCCTTCAGGCAAGTTGCATCTGGGCTCAACTTATACGACCATTGCCTGTGACGTCCTGGCTCGCTACAAGCGACTCATGGGCTACGAGACCTTTTATCTGACGGGACTCGATGAACACGGGCAAAAGATTGAAAACAAGGCCAAAGAGGCCGGCCTTACGCCTAAGCAATATCTGGACCCGATGGCTGAAGATGTCAAAAAACTTTGGGAATTATTAGATATAAAGTATGACAAATTCATCCGGACGACCGATGGCTATCATGAAGAAGCTGTCCAGAAGATTTTTGAAAAGCTCCTGGCTCAAGATGACATCTATCTGGGCAAATACGCTGGCTGGTACTCTGTCTCTGATGAAGAGTTCTTCACAGAGAGTCAGTTGGAAGAGGTCTATCGGGACGCTGATGGCAAAATCACAGGCGGTGTCGCACCGAGCGGGCACGAAGTCGAGTGGGTCGAAGAAGAGTCTTATTTCTTCCGGATGGGTAAGTATGCAGATTGGCTGTTGGAATACTATGAAAGCCATCCTAATTTCATCGAGCCTGAAATTCGTAAGAATGAGATGATCAACACCTTCATCAAGCCCGGCCTCGAAGACCTGGCCGTATCCCGGACGACCTTTACCTGGGGGATTCCGATCAAGTCGAATCCTAAGCATGTCATCTATGTCTGGCTCGACGCCCTCTTTAACTATGTAACAGCCCTGGGCTACCAAAGTGAAGATGACAGCCTTTATCAGAAATTCTGGCCGGGCGTGAACATGGTCGGCAAGGACATCCTCCGCTTCCATACCATCTACTGGCCGATTTTCCTGCATGCCCTGGGCATGGAGCCACCTCAACAGGTCTTCGGACACGGCTGGTACCAGGTGAACGGTCGCAAGATGTCCAAGTCTTTTGGCAATGTCATCTACGCTGAGCCTCTGGTCGAACGCTATGGTCTCGACCCTTACCGTTACTACATTCTCCGGGCTATGCCTTTTGGAAATGACGGGAATTTCACGGCGGATAGCTACATCGACCGGATTAATTTTGACCTGGCCAATGACCTGGGCAACCTCTTGAACCGTACCGTTGCGATGATTAACAAGTACAACGCTGGTGTAATTGAAAATACAGGTGTTGCCACTGAATTTGATGCTGACCTGGCTACAGTCCGTGAAAAAGCCCTGGCAGGCTACCACGCCGCCATGGACAAGTTTGAATTTTCTGTGGCCCTGTCAGACATCTGGAGCTTGATTTCTCGGACCAATAAATACATTGATGAGACGGCACCATGGCTTCTGGCCAAGTCAGATGAGGATAAGGCAAAACTTAATAATGTCCTCTATCATTTGGCAGAAAATCTTAGAATCATTGCGGCGACCCTGCAACCATTTATGCATGCGACATCAACTAAGATTTTCGGACAGCTTGGCCTGAGTCAAGAAAGCTTCTCACTGGAAGACTTGGAATTTGGCATGACCTATACAAGTCCCGTCGTTGCCAAGGGAGAGCCTATCTTCCCACGTCTCGACCGAGATGAAGAAGTTGCATATATTAAGGCACAGATGACAGGAGACGAGATGGCAGAAGAAAAAGAACTGATTCTCAATAAGTCAGAAATCGAATTCCCAGACTTTGACAAGGCTGAAATCCGGGTCGCTGAAGTGATTTCTGTCGAGAAGGTCGAAGGCTCTGACAAGCTTTTGAAGTTTGAGCTAAACGCTGGCGACAAGGGCACCCGCACCATCCTATCAGGCATTGCGAAATTCTATCCGAACGAACAAGAGCTCGTCGGTAAGAAATTGCAAATTGTCGCAAATCTTAAACCTCGGAAGATGATGAAGAAGTATGTCTCTGAGGGCATGATTCTCTCTGCTGAGTTTGACGGCAAGCTCAAGGTCTTGACCGTCGACCCTGAAATCCCTGTTGGAGCGGATATTGGCTAAAATATGACTGCTTGTACAACAAAAAGGAAAGCTCTAGCTAAAGCTCTTGGCCTTCCTTTTTGTTGTTTTTACCCTAAATAGAATGAGGAAAAATATGACTTTTGAAGAAATTTTACCCCTGCTCAAGGCAGGCAAAAAGGCTGTTCGGACCCAGGGCTGGGGCGGAGCTGAAAACTATGTGAAGCTCTATGACAGCATTGAGACGGCCGGCCAAAGGCTTGACGTGACCCCTTATTTCTTGATCAATGTAGACGGCGAAGGCGAGGGCTTTTCGATGTGGGCTCCGACCCCTTGCGATGTCTTGGCTGACGACTGGGAGCTGGTCGATGATTGATTTTTCAGGGAAACGGGTCCTAGTGACCGGGGCAGCAAGCGGGATTGGCCTTGCCCAGGCTCGGGCCTTTCAGAAGGCCGGGGCTGAAGTGATTGGGGTAGACCTGCAGGACTTGGCTGAGCCCGGTTTTCAGCTGGAGCTCTGTGATGTCTCGGATGAAGGAGCTGTCCAGCGCCTGTCTGAAAAATTAGGCCGGGTCGATATTTTGCTCAATACGGCAGGTGTCTTGGACGATTACAGTGACATGTCGTCGACCAGTTTTGCCTATTGGAAGAAGATCTTAGAGACCAATCTGAATTCTGTCTTTCTCATGACTCAGGCTTTTTTGCCTCTGATGAAGGCCGAAAAGTCAGGGGTTATCATCAACATGGCCTCTGTCGCGGGCCTGGTTGCAGGCGGTGGTGGCCTGGCCTATACAGCCAGCAAACATGCCATTGTCGGCTTTACGAAGCAGTTAGCTCTGGACGAAGCGAAATCTGGCATTCAGGTCCTCGCCATCGCCCCAGGTGCCATTGATACGCCGATGAATGCCAAGGATTTTCTGGAAAATGACGGCGAGATGGCTAAATGGGTCGCCAGAGAGACGCCAGCAGGTCGCTGGGCTAAGCCCGAAGAGGTGGCAGAGCTGAGCCTGTTTTTGGCCAGCCCTGCAGCCAGCTATATGAGTGGAGCGGTTGTTCCTATTGATGGGGGCTGGACAATCAAATAAAATGATGAAAAAAGATAAAAGTCGAGTAGCTGTCAATAAGCCCTCGACTTTTTCTGACGATTTTAGGATTTCCAAAACTATGAAAACCAGCCAGAATCTGCTACAATAAAAAGGTCGCAAAAGCGATCCTTGGGACTTATCAACCTTTGCCCAAGCATATTAGAAGCAGCGAAGACTGCTAAAGGAGCATATTTTGGAAAATACCAACTCACACTTTTCAGTCAACGGACTGGTGCGGGGGGCGATTGTTTGTGCCCTCTATATCATCGTGACCTATCTCATGGCCTCATTTAATCTGGCAGTCGGACCGATTCAGTTCCGCCTCTCAGAAATGTTTAATTTTATGGCCTTCTACAACAAACGCTATCTCTGGGCAGTCACGCTCGGTGTGGCCATCTCAAATGTCATCGTGCCTGGTAACCTTGGCCTGGTGGACTTTCTGGTCGGTGGAGGATCAACCCTGATTTTCCTGGGACTGGGTGTCCTGATTACCAAGCGACTTGAAGGCAAGAGAATCCTTGGCGGTGCAGTCAATCTGCGTTTCCTGGTCTTCAGTGTCTTCTTTGCCATCAGCATGGTGACCATTGCGGCAGAGCTACACTTTATGCTTCAGCTGCCCTTCTGGATCACCTGGGCAACGCTGGCAGGCGGTGAGTTTGTCAGCCTGATCATCGGGATGTTTATCATCGAGCAGATTAACCGACATATTGATTTAAGGCAATAAGAAAAGCAGCTTGGGCTGCTTTTTTTAGTTGGCTTCTTGGAAGTGTTTTCGGCCTCCAAGGAGGAGGAGGGCACCTAAGAAAAATAGAATGATAAGCGACAGGATACCAAATGAAGAGAAGCCTGTCATCAGTGTGGTTACTGCCATGAGTGCTGGTCCCAAAATTGAGGCGAAGCGATTGAAAATATTAAAGAATCCGAAATATTCATTGCTTCGTTCTGTTGGAATCATCCGGGCAAACTGGGAGCGAGAGAGGGCCTGGATACCGCCTTGGACCATGCCGACCATAAAGGCAACAATCCAGAAAATCATCTGGCCATGGCTGATGGCAAGGCCATGAGCAGGGCCGCTCGGGGCTGTCTCAATCATCCGCCCCATCTCAAAGCCTAGAATACAAATGATAACGTAGATAGCAATCGCAATTAGGAGCATCCGAATAGCATTAAAACGTGTTGCCAGGCGACCAAAAATAATAGAAAATGGAGCAGCAACGGTCTGTGTAAGAATCAAAGCCAAAATCATCATAGATGAAGAGAGGCCGAGGGCGCTACCGTAAGATGTCGCCATCGTAATCACGGTCGATACGCCATCGATATAGAAGAAGTAGGCCAGGACATAGAAACGCAGGCCCTTGTCTGCCCAAATATCCTTGAGGGTTGCCCAGAGCTCTCGGAAGAGTCCCCGGTCGAGTCCTCTTGGATTACTGTGGACCTGTTTGACATTCCTCAGCATCGGGATGTTAAAGACAAACCACCAGAGGGCGGTCAGTAGGAAACTCAGCTTGACGGCTAAAGGATTGCTCGTCCCCATCGTAAACAGGAGGACAGCTGAAATAATCAGTGTGACGAGGCCACCCCCAATATAGCCTACGGCAAAGCCCTGTGTAGACACCCGGTGCATCCGTTCTGGGGTCGTGACATCTGTGATAAAGCTATCATAAAAGAGAAAGGCACAGTTATAGGCAATATTAGAAAGCACAAAGAAGAGCAGGAGGAGTTGCCAGCCAGAGGCAAAGACGAGGCCAAGGGTGAGGGCAGCACCTGAGAAGGCAAAAATGGCCCAGTAGCGTTTCTTTTTGCCGGGCAGGTCTCCAACTGCCCCGAGGATAGGACAGAGAAAGGCCGTCAGAAGCATGACGAAGCTTGAGGCAAAGCCTTTAAGCTCAAGCCCTAGGACGCTGTGTCCGACCACTGCATTAAAATAGATGGGAAAGATGGCGGTCAAGATGATGGTGGCGTAGGCGTTTGTCGTCAGGTCGTAGAGCATCCATGAACGTTCGGCCTTATTTGCCTTGGCCTTTATTGTGGGATGTGTGATTTCCATATTAAGTTTAAGCTTTCTTTTCTTCAAATTCTTGTCTTATTTTGAGGGCCAAATCAGGCTTATCTGTGATAATACTGTCAACACCAGCCTCAAACATGGCCTTCATGACCTCGCTATCATTGGCTGTCCAGACATTGACGCCAATGCCCGCTTCATGACAGGCTTTGACCGTCTCAGGCAGATGCTGAATGACCTGATAGGGCGGATGAATATATTCAGCTCCGACATGCTGGGCATAGAGCCAGGGGTCGACCATGGCCAGCTCGTAGAGGAGGCCAATTTCTGACTTGGGCGAAATCGCCTTTGCTTCTTTGAGGCTGTAGTGATTAAAAGAAGAATAGAGGATGCGGTCTGTGAGCTCAAACTCCTCGGCCAGCTTGATAGTGGCTTTGACGAGGCCAGGATAAAGGACTTCAGTGGTCTTAAATTCGCAGTTGACCGTGAGTTTGCTGTCTTTGATGAGGCTGTAGAGTTCTCGCAAGGTTGGGATTTCAGCCCGGTCCTGCTCTGGGAATTTCTGGTTGAAGTCAAAGGCCTTGAGCTCAGTCAGGCTGTAGTCTTTGATGTAGCCCTGCCCGTTTGAGACCCGGTCAATTTTTTCATCGTGGGCAACGACGATTTCTCCATTCTTGCTAAATTGGACGTCGATTTCAATTCCGTCAGCTCCCTGCGCTATGGCAAGTTGAAAGGCTTCAAGCATGTTTTCTGGCCGGTAGGCAGAGCTTCCCCGGTGGGCTAGGATTTTTGTTTGTGACATAAAATGTTCTCCTCTTATTTATTATAGCAGAAGATAAGCCTATTAAGATGTAAATAGTTTGTAAATATCTCGGATTCTTGGCCTTAAAATATGGTATAATAAAGGGTAAAACTCAAGCTGAACAAAAGGAGGAACCATGGACCCATTACAAGAACACCTCAAAAGTGAATTTGGTATTGTCTTTGAGGACGAGAGCCTGCTCCAGAAGGCCTTTACCCACTCGAGCTATACCAATGAAGAACGCCTGCCAAAAATTGCAAACAATGAACGTTTGGAGTTTCTGGGAGATGTGGCTTTGTCACTGACGATTTCAGAATACCTTTATCAGGAGTTTCCCCAGAAGCTCGAAGGCGAGCTCTCTAAGATGCGGTCGTCGATTGTCCGATCAGAATCGCTGGCGAATTTTTCACGCCGCTGTAAGTTTGGTGACTTTTTGCTCCTCGGTCGAGGCGAAGAAAAGATGCATGGTCGGGAGCGGGATACCATTCTTGAGAACCTCTTTGAGGCCTTTCTTGGAGCCCTTTATTTGGACGCTGGCCTTTCTGCTGTCCGGAAGTTTATCTACCGTGTGGTCGTGCCCCATGTGGAGGCGGACGACTATGTCCGTGTGGTCGACTACAAGACGACCCTCCAGGAAATCCTGCAGGTTCACGGCGATACACCGATTGAATACAAGATTCTCGAGCAAAATGGTCCTGCCCATGCCCTCGAATTTTTAGCTGCTGTCTACAATGACGGCAAGGAGCTCGGCCGTGGTGTCGGCAAGTCAAAGAAGTCTGCTGAGCAGGCCGCCGCTGAGAATGCCATCAAAGGACAGCAAGCATAATGTATCTGAAAAAAATGGAAATCGTCGGCTTTAAGTCATTTGCCGACCGGACAAAAATAGAATTTGACCAGGGGGTCACCGCAGTTGTCGGTCCCAATGGTTCGGGGAAATCCAACATCGTTGAAAGCCTGCGTTGGGTCCTGGGTGAACAATCGGCCAAGAGCCTGCGTGGTGGCAAGATGCCGGACGTTATCTTTGCCGGAACCGAAAAACGCCGGGCGCTCAACTACGCCGAGGTCATTGCGACCTTTGATAATAGCGATGATTATTTGGCTGGCCACGATGAGGATGATGAGGTCGTGATTAGCCGCCGTCTTTATCGCAATGGCGACTCAGACTTCCTGATTAACGGCAAGAAATGCCGTCTTCGGGACATCCATGACCTCTTTACAGATACGGGTCTGGGGCGTGATTCCCTCTCGATTATCTCTCAAGGGCGGATTGAGTCTGTCTTTAATTCTAAGCCTGAAGAACGCCGGAGCATCTTTGAAGAAGCAGCTGGAGTTTTGAAGTACAAAAATCGCAAGGCGGAGACAGAGTCCAAACTCGCCAGCACTCAGGATAATTTAGACCGGCTAGAAGACATCATCTTTGAGCTGAATGGCCAGCTGACGCCCCTCAGGGCCCAGCGGGATGTGGCTTTGAAATTTCAAGGCCTGGAATCAGAACGGGTCAGCCTGGCCCTGTCAGTCTTGATTGCCCAAATCGTCAATGAACGCCAGCAATACGAGCATATGAAGGCTGAGCTCAAGACGGTCAATCAGGAGCTCGCCGAGCAGGCCAAGAACCAGTCAGCCTATGAAGCAGAAGTGGCCGGCCTCAAAGCCCGACGTAGCCAGGTTGAGAGCGACCAGGAAAAGCTCCAGGCTGAAAATTTCTCGCTGACCGAGCTCAAAAACCAGCTGGAGCGACAAATCGAACGCTTTGACCTTGAAAAATCCTCTTCTGAGAAGAGTCAGGCTGAACGGGAAGAGCGGGCCAAAGAGCTGGGCAGACAGGTCAGCCAGCTTGAAGCAGAGCTCGAATCATTGATCGAAAAGCAGGCCAAGCTCGAAGCAGAAAAAAGCAGGCTTGACCAGGAAATCCTAGAGCTCGAAGCTGAGGTCCAGGGTTTTTCAGAGAGCCCAGAAGCTGCATCAGAACGCCTCAGGACCAGTTATCTCGAGCTGGTCGAGTACGAGGCGGAACGCTCCAACCAGCTGACCCGCAACCAGGCCGAGCTCGACAGCATCAGAAAACGCCTGTCTGAGCAGTCTGAATCCGACAAGGAAAACCAAGAAAAATATGAGGCGCTAAGGCAAGAGCTCGAGAAGCTTGAAGCCTCACTCGCTGAGCTCTCAGCTGAAATCGAAAACCTGCTCGAAGACTACAAGAGCCAGTCAGCCAAGCTCGTAGCCATGTCATCCCAGGAAGAAAAACTGAGCCAGGACATGTACGCCAAGATGGATGTCCTCAACAAGCAGAGGGCAAGACTGGCCAGCCTTGAGAATATCCGGGACAGCCACAGCAACCTCTACCAGGGCGTCCGCTCTGTCATGCAGGCGGCAGGCAATATTGGCGGTATCATTGGCGTGGTTGCCGACCTCCTGACCTTTGACAGCAAGTACAATACGGCCATGGACATCGCCCTTGCTGGCGGTAGTCAAAACATTATCACAGAGGATGAGCAGGCCGCCAAGCGGGCCATTAACTACCTCCGAGAAAAACGCCTGGGACGGGCGACCTTCCTGCCACTGACAACCATCAAGCCCCGGGAATTCAACCGCTACCAGCAGATTTCAGGCATGCCTGGTTTTATTGACCTGGCCATCAATCTGGTTAATTTTGACGACCGGCTATATAATGCGGTTTCTAGCCTCTTAGGGACGACGATTATCGTGGACACGACAGACCATGCGACAGCGATTGCCAGAAGCATGGGCTATTCAGTCCGGATTGTCACGCTTGAGGGCAGTCAGATTAACCCCGGTGGTTCTTATGCAGGGGGGGCTGGCAAGCGAAATAACACGACCTTTACCAGTTCTGAAATTGAACAACTTTCTAAGGAAATCAAGATTTCTGAAGCAACCTTAAAATCTTCAGAGCAGGCCCTGCAAGCCTTGCAGAAGGAAAAGACAGGGCTTGAGGAGAGGCTGACCGAAGCCCGTCAACTCGGTGAAGACAAGCGATTTGCTGAAAAGAGTCTGTCCCTCCAAGTCGAGCAGTCCCAAAAGCAGAAGGCTAATCTTCAGGCCTTGATGAATCTCTCTGCCGAAGAATCAGGCACAGGCAGGATGTCCGAGCTTGAAGTTGATAACAGTGCTATTAAGCAGGAACTCGAAAAAATTGCCGGCCAAAAGGCCAAGCTTGACCAGGAGCTCGAAGAGGTCAAGTCCAACAGCCAGGCCTTCAACGCGCTTAAAAACACGAAGACGGACAGCCTCAACCAGGCTAAAATTCGCCAGTCTGAAATGGCGGGCGAGCTCCGTCACATCAGCTCTGACAGCAGTCGTATCAAGGCCAGTCTCAGCCAGCTCACAAGAGAAATCGAAGAGCTGACCAGCCGGGACGACCTGTCTCAGCTTGATGATAAGAGCCGTGAGCAGGCAGCCGCCCAGCTTCAGGAGACCGAAGAAAAACTCCAGGCATTCGCTGTCAAGCAGGTTTCCCTCCGCTTTGAGCGGGAGGATCTCCAGGCTCAAATGGAAGACCTGGAAGCCCAAAACCAGGAAGCCATCCAGCTCAATCAAGAACTCCATACTCAAAAGACCCGCCTAGAGCTCCAGTTGGAGCAGACCGAGGCAGGACTGAGAAAGGCTCAAGAACGCTTGGTTAGCGATTATGAAATGAGCTTTGATGAGGCGATGGCCAAGGCTGAAGCCCTCGATGTCGAGCTTGACGAAGCTGAAGGCCAGCTCCGTCGCCTAGAAAGGCAGATTCGGGCGCTTGGTCCGGTCAATCTCGAGGCCATACCTCAGTTTGATGAGGTCAATGAACGCTATGAGTTTTTGGCAAGCCAGAAGGATGACCTTCTTGAGGCCAAGAACATGCTGATGGCGACGATTAATGACATGAATGATGAGGTCGTTGTCCGTTTTAAATCTACCTTTGATGCGATTCGCTCGAGCTTCCAGAGCACCTTCAGTCAGATGTTTTCTGGCGGGAAGGCGGATCTTGAGCTGACCAGCGATGACCTGCTGACTGCGGGTGTCGAAATCAAGGTCCAGCCACCAGGCAAGAAGCTGGCTAGTCTTAACCTGATGAGTGGTGGGGAAAAGGCACTGACCGCTCTGGCCCTGATTTTCGCCATCCTCCGTGTCCGGACCGTGCCATTTGTCGTCCTCGATGAGGTCGAAGCCGCCCTCGATGAGGCCAATGTCAAACGCTTCGGAGACTACATGAACCACTTTGACAATAGCAACCAATTCATCGTCGTCACCCACCGCCGAGGGACTATGGCTGCGGCTGGAGCTATGTACGGTGTGACCATGGCTGATGCAGGGGTGTCTAAGATTATTTCTGTGCGCTTGGAGGATCATGTTTAGTTGTAATGTTTGTTCGTGAAGTACGTTGCGTTCCGGAAATTCTGAAAAAGCACTGTGAGGCCCACAAGCCAAGCTTCGCTTGCATTGTTAAATGTAGAGCCCTTGCGGTCTCGCCATTTGCCGTATTTCACAGTGTTTTTCAGAATTTCCTCCACTCCACTCGTACCAATTTGATTTTACATAATATTGAACTTTCTGTATTGGAAAGGTGCAATCTATATGCCCCAAGTGAAGTGCAGGAAATCCGCTCGGAAGTAGTGAAAAAGGCAAGTTTGGAGACCGTAGGGCTCCGAACTTAGCAATGGAAGCCGGAGGCTTCGCTTGCGGGTCCACTGCATCCGAGCGGATTTCCGGAACGAAACGTCCACTTATAAAGGAACCAGTCACCCACTATTTGCAGATTTAAGAAGCATTTCAACCTAATATGGTAAAATTGTAGTATATCTATATTTGATTAATTTTACAGAAAAATGATAACATTGAGGACTTTACCTTGAAAAAACTCATACACAGCTTTAATACAAGACTAGGCATCATCGGTTATTCCATTCTTTTCATCTGGATTAAAACCATGCTGGCCTATTTTTTGGTGTTCAAAGGTCTCCACAGTGAAAACCTGGCTGACTACCTTTTAATGATTGTGAATCCCCTCGGCTTCACGGCCTTCTTCCTGGCCACCAGCCTCTTTATCAAGCGGAGCCAGCTCTTTTACCTGGCCACGCTCATCTGGAACCTGCTGGGGAGCCTCCTGGTCTACGGGAACGTCCTTTACTTCCGTGAGTTTTCTGACTATCTTTCTATTAACACCATCTCAGGTGGGGCAGGTATGGTTGGCAAGGGTTTTGCCCTCGATTCCATCCCTGTCCACCTCTATGATTTGGCCTTCTGGATTGACATCATCATTGTTGTTGTCCTCTTTGCCTTCAAGAAAATCAAGATGGATGACCGCCATATCGGAGCCTTCCAGGCCTTCAAATACTTCTCTGTTTCACTCATGGTCTTTGGCCTGACCTTCTGGGGGGGCGACATGACCGAGCACCGTCTGGTCTCACGCCAGGCCCAGTATGATGACACCTATGTCGTCCGCTATCTCGGCCTTGGCCCCTGGCTCTTTACCAATGGCTGGTACACCCATGTGGCAAATCAAACCCGGGCACTCGCCTCAAAATCTGACTTTACCAAGGTCCAAGAATATATTAAGGCTGACCGCTATCTGGCTCCAAACGCCAGCACCTTCGGCATTGCTAAAAACCGCAATGTCATCATGATTCATCTGGAGTCCTTCCAACAGGACCTGATCGACCTCAAAATCAATGGACAAGAAGTCACGCCTTTCCTCAATTCCCTCTATAACAATAAGGGTACAGGTGGCTCTGTCTACGCCTTTAGCAATTTCTTCAACCAGGTTGGCCAAGGCAAGACCTCAGACGCTGAAAACATGCTGGAGACCTCGACTTTTGGCCTTTCTACCGGCTCTCTCTTTACTCAGTCGGGTAGTACGCAGACCTTCCAGGCCATGCCTGCTATCTTGAAGCAAAACGAGGGCTACTCATCTGCCGTCTTCCACGGTAATGTCGGTAGTTTCTATAATCGTATCAATGTCTACCGAAACATGGGCTATCAAAACTTCTTTGACCAGTCCTTCTTCGAGCCAAACAGTCAAAACTCGACGGCCTGGGGGGTCAAAGACAAGTACCTCTTTGCTGACTCGATTCCATATCTGGAACAACTCCAGCAGCCCTTCTATACCAAGTATCTGACTGTCAGCAACCACACGCCTTACACCGGCATCGAACCTGACGAGCAAGACCCTAAGTTTAAGACGACCAACACCGGCAACGCCCTGGTCGACAATTACTTTGTCACTGCCCACTATCTCGACCAGTCGGTCCAAGAATTCTTCAACTACCTGAAGAAATCCGGCCTCTATGATAAGTCTGTCATCGTCCTCTACGGCGACCACTACGGGGTTTCTGGGGCTGATACTAAATACTTCGCCCAGGCCCTCGGCAAAGACCCTGAAAACTGGACTGACTTTGATAATACCATGCTCCAGCGGGTGCCTTTCATGGTCGATATTCCAGGCCACACCGATGGTAAGATTTCCAGCGAGTATGCAGGGGAAATCGATGTAATGCCAACCCTTGAGCACCTGCTTGGCATCTCGACCAACAACTACATCCAGTTTGGTCAGGACCTTTTGGCCAAGAATCGCCAGTCCTTCGTTGCCCTCAGAAACCGGGGCTTCGTGACACCATCTATAACCAAGGCCTCTGCGACCGACAATGTCTACTATGATACGAAGACCGGCCAGCCAATCACGCTCAATGAACAGCAGAAGGCCTATGTCAAGTCTGTCCAAGAGAAGGTTAATACTTTGCTTGACATGTCTGACACGCTCAACACAGGCGATCTGCTCCGCTTCTATACACCAGCAGGCTTCAAGCCAGTTGACGCTGGAGATTACAGCTATACTAAGTCTGCGACCAACAAACGCCTGACCAAGGAGCAAGAAGACCTGAAGGCCAAGTCTACGTCACTCTTGTCTGAAAACCACGGTATCAGCACTCAGAGCCTCTTTGAGACCAATGAACCGATTCTTAAAGACCAGCTCTCCAAGCTCGCCCAAGAAAAAATAACGCAAAATGCCGGGACAGCGACTTCATCAGCAACTGCCCCTAGCTCAACGACTAAAAAGTAAAGGAGGTCCACATGGAATCTGGATATTTTCAACCACTTCATAACCAGTTCAAGGTCGCTTGGATCTGGTGGGTCATTCTCCTTTCTTTTGAGCAGGTCCTCTATTATGAGAATAACCTTCAGTTCAACTGGTTGACGGCCTTCCTCATGGTCTTAATCATTGCCTATCTCTATTTCTTAATCCGGCAACGGCGATTCTTTGCCAGCAAGCACCATCTCTATTTTACCCGGGATTTCCGGCTTGGCATGGTCAATATTGACCTGGCCTATATCAGCCATGTCCGCCTGAAGAAAAATAGCCTGAACTTCGTCTATATGGGCAAGGACTATCATTATTTTGTCATGGGCCGTTCAAATAAACTTCTCGAAGAAGTCTTAAAGGATAATCATGTTGAATTCAAAAGAAGCACAAAATAAGCGTCTGAAGCTGATTTGGGCGGGGATTTTTGCCCTGATTCTCATCGGCGTGAACATTTTCATCTTCTTTATGACCCGGCATTGGGCCATGAAAAATATTCTAGCAGTCATCATGGGGAATATCCTCATGGTGATTTCTGCTAGTTATCTGGTCTTTATTTACAGGACGGCCAAGGCAGTAGAAGGTATGGCAGAAGAAGGGCTAAACAGCTTCTACAAGCGAAGTAGCTGGATTTTAGCCGGTCTCCTTTTTGTCCTCCCCTTCTTTTTTATCATCTGGGTGCCGGATTCTGCCCATAACTGGGACTTTTTCCAGCTCTACCGGAATATCACGACCTTGAAGGGAGCCAGTTTTAGCCATCTGCCCTTCACACAGGGCTACGGCGACCTTTCCGGCCTCCAGTACTACCTGACCTATGCCAACCAGCAGTTTTATGCGATTATCCTAAATAGAGTCTTTGGGCCAATGACGGATTTCTTCCCGCCAATTTGGGCTATGACAGCGGTCGGAGCAGCTCTGACTTCAGCTTCAGTCCTGGCCATGTCTAACATTGTCAAGACGATTTCAGAGAAGAAGTATGCCCTCCTCTTTAACGTCGCTGCCTTTGGTTTCTGGCCATTTATCATCTTTGGGGCCCAGCTCTATACTGATACGGCCAGTCTTCCCTTTGTGGTCTTTGGCCTCCTCTTTATGGTATGGGCCTTGCGGGCAGAGTCTCTGCCTAAGCAAATCCTCTTCTGGCTCTTGGCCCTCGTCTTCATCTTTGTCGGCTATGTCATCAAGCCAACCGTGGCGATTGTCCTTGTTGCAGCCCTGATTTACCTGCTCCTAAATAAAAAGTGGAAGCAGTTGCTCATCGTCCTGCCTTTGCTCGTCGTGACCTTCTTTGCGACCAACAGCATGGCTAAGGCCGTGATCCACTCAGAGCCTGCCTTTACAGAGACGGCCAATGCCAGATACAACCTGCCTCTCCTCCACTGGGTGACCATGTCTTTTGCTCCGGATAATAAGACTGGTGGCTACAACCACGCTGTTCTTGAGTATTCGATGAGCTTTGAAGACAAGACGGCCCGGCAGACAGCCGACCGTGAGCTCTTGATTGATAATCTCAAGCAAGAGGGCATCGGAGGCTTCCTCCGTCAGCTTGGCCGGAAAATCGTCTACACCTGGTTTAACGGCGACCTCAACGATTTCTTCTATACCTATCGCCACGCCAATCCCCTTATCAATTACTTCTTTGACTACACGACCTGGGAGCCAAATCCCCATGTCGGCAATATCACAGGCTGGCTCTTTACCCGGACCGCCCAGATGCTTTATTGGCTTGCCCTGGTGCCACTGATGTGGTATGAAATCGGCCTGAGTCTCTGGCGGAAACGCAAGACGGAATGGTTTATCCTTGGCCTTGCAGTGGTCGGTCTCGCTGGCTTTCTCCTCATCTGGGAGGCCAATTCCCGCTACCTTTATAACTTCACGCCAATCATGGTGGCCTTGGCCAGCATGGGCCTGGTAGATTTTTTGAAGGGAAGACGAGCAAAAAAGCAGGAGAAGGAGGGGGCAAGCCATGCTAATGGAAAGACTCGCTAGCATCATGCAGAAGAGCCTGCTGGTTCTCTTTGGACTGGCCTTTGTCTTCATGCTCCTCCAGCCTTTTTCAGATGTTGGCTTTGTAGAGCCCCTGTCTGTGATGATTCTTGCAGTTGGTCTCTTTTTTGGCCTGCGTTGGCTTTATAGAAAGCTTGAAGACAGTTCTGTTTCAAGGCTCAAAAAGGTCTTCATCGGGCTTTTCCTTGCCTTTGTCATCTTGCAGGTCCTGGTCATCAACCTTTCCCACGCCGGTGTCTTTGGTGATCCCTGGCACATCCAGGCCCAGGCGACCCGGCTGATAGAAGGAGGCAGGAGCTGGGATATCTGGATTCAGATGTATCCCAACCTGGTGCCTCTGGTTGCCCTCTACATGCTCTTTATCAAGATGGCCGGCCTGACTCATCTGTCATATTATGCGATTTTCTATACTTTTAATATTCTGATCAATTCCAGCCTCTGGCTCCTGGTCATGCGGATTATTTGGAAGAAGAAGGCGAGCCTTGCTGTCTTCATGATGGCCCTGCTCTTGACCATGGCTCCGATGTATGGCTTCTTGCTCAATGTCGCCTATTCTGACGGGATTGCTATGCTGAGCCTGGCGGTCATGGCCTGGATTCTGGACCGCTCCTTGGGGCGGGGACGGCTAAGCTTGGCTGGGTTCATTGGGACGGCCTTTGCCTTTGCCTTTGCCTACCTGACCCGGCCCAATGCAGTCGTAATCATGGTAGCCCTTGCCATCATTGGCCTTTTGGCCTGGAAAAAGCAGGGCAAATACCAGCCTTTGGTAAAAATCAGCTTCCTCATGATTCTCGGCTCAGTCCTAGGGATTGTCCTTGCTGTCCTTGCCAATCAGGGCATTGCATCCGCTGTCGGCTATGACCTCAATAATCCCCATGTCTTTCCCATCTGGAACTGGCTCTATGAGGGGCTGAATCTTAGGTCGGGTGGCGAATGGACACCGACAGACCGAGATTATACCCTCTATCACCCAGGTTTTGCGACGGCTAAAGAAGCTGATATTGCAGGGATTGTCCAGCGTCTAAAAGATTATAATATTCTCATCATTCCCCTCTTTGTCGTCAAGTTTGCGACCCTATGGTCCAGCGGGACCTTTGCGACGGGGACGGACTACACCCTCTTTTCAGCAAGCTACAACTGGACGCACGGTCCTGCTTTCCTGATTCAAAACATCGGAGCCATCAACATCTTCTGGATGACCTATGCCAAGGCCCTGATGGCTGTTCTCTTGCTTGCGATTGTGCTGACGCTATGGAAAAAACGCGAGGACGTGGTTTCTCTTTACGGCTTCCTGCTCTTGAGCATCATGGGCATCAGCCTCTTTCACAGCCTGCTCTGGGAGGTCAAGCCCCGCTATCAATTTATGACCTTTGGACTGCTTTTGATAGCGGTCGCCATGTCCTTGCCAAATCTTTTTGGCCTGAATGAAGCGGTCTTTGAGCCTAACAAGAAGAAGCTTGCCCTTCCCTGGATTATGGCAGGACTCTCTCTGCTTTCTGTCATTTTAATGGCCACGGTAATGCAAGTCCAGCCCAAGCAGAAAATCGTCGTCAATTCCCAGCAACACTCGACGGAGAGCTATGGCTATGAGCTCTACGACTATTGGATGAAGCCGGGCGAGAGCCTGACCCAAGCCTTTAAGCTCCCTGTGCCTGCCGACCAGATCATCTGGGAGACAGCAAGCACAGGCAAGCTCAAGTTGGAGATTCAAAAGCAGACGGCAGAGGGCTGGCAGACTGTCGATAAGCAGGAACTCCCTCGCCTGGATATTCCGGCTGAAGACATCAGCCTTCCGATTATTACTGACTTGGAAGCTGGCAATTACCGCTTTAAGCTCAGCAATCCCAATCCGACAAAGACCAGCGTCCGCCTCTTGAATAATACGCAGACCCTGGACTATCCACAGTTAATTCGCCTGCCCAATCAAGAAACGGCCAGTCTTGGCTTTATCATTGGTCAGGACCAGGCTGTCAGTAAGTATCCGGTCGGCTTGATCATTGCCTTCGCCCTCCTCTTTATTCTGACGATTCTAGCCCTGATATTCCTTATCTAAGAAAGACAGATTATGATTAAATTTATTCTAAAAAAATTTATCATTCCCATACTGCTTGCAGTAGCTGTCTTTTTTATTGTGGAGCAAAACAGCTTCCTTTATCAGGAGCCTGTCGGCCAGGTCATTCAGGTCAGGTCCAGCGAAAAAGCTAGGATTACTGACAGTTTTAATAACCGGGATGTGAATGTCCAGCAAGTCTTAGAAATCAAGCTCTTAAACACAGGGAAGAAGGGCAAAGTACTCGAAATTACGAATACTGTCCCCCAATCCCAGGTCACTGGCCAGCTTTATCGGTCTGGACAGAAGCTCTTGCTTAAGGCCTCTCATGATAATACACAATTCCAGATTGTCGGCCAAAAGCGGGATGCTGTGATTCTTGCACTGGCAGTCCTTTTTATCGGCCTGCTCCTGAGCTTTGTCCGCTGGAAGGCTAGCCTCTTGCTACTTGCCAGCCTTCTGCTGAATCTCCTTTACTTCATTGTGGCCCTCCTCTTTGACATTCATCTGGCCAGCTCTAATGTGATTCTGATTTTCTCCCTCCTGGCCCTGGCATTTGCAGCCAGCTCGCTTTACTTTGTGCTGGGGGCGACCAGGCAGATGCTCTATAGTCTCCTGACGACCGTCCTGACCTGTCTTCTGACCTTTGGCCTGACGGGCATAGTCCTTCATTTGACGTGCAATGCTGGTGTTCACTTTGAATATCTGAATTATGTGACCCAAAATCCAAGTCAGTTCTTCTTTGTAGGTGCGATTATCTCGGTTTTAGGGGCCATTATGGACGGGACGGGCGACATCGTGGCCGGCCTCTTTGGACTCAAACGGCAGAACGACCTCAATGGCCAAGTCATGAGCCAGGGCCAGTATTTCCAGTCTGGTATTAACATTGGTCAGGAAATCGTCGGCACGCTGACCAACATCCTCTTCATGATTTTCATGGCAGAGACCATCCCGCTGACCGTCCTTCTTTTGAGAAACGGCAACAGCTGGTCATATATCGCAACGGTCGCCCTGAATCTCGGCCTTTTGCAGACGGTCATTTCGGCCATTGGTATCGTCCTTGCTGTGCCGGTCACAGCTTTGGTCGTCAGCCTTGCCCTAGCCAGAAAGGAGGGTCTTGCCCATGAATAGCTTCATTGTCCTCTTAGCTATCTTGGTCCTCTTGATGCTCTTTGTTTCAAAAAAAGAGGGCTTGCGAAATCTCTTTGGCCTGGCCATCAATTTTGGCCTGATTATTGTCATGATTAGTCTGATTGCCCTGGGCTTCAACGCTATCCTGGTCGTCATTGTCTTCTCGTTGATTATCCTGGCTGTCGCCATCTTTTTGTCATCAGAAGAGGCTGAGACTACGGATATCGCCTTCAAGAGCAGTCTGATTGTCATGCTGAGTCTGCTGGCCCTAGTCGTCCTCCTCCAGTACCTGGGCCAGTTTCAAGGCTTTGCCATTGAAGATACAGAAGAATTAGAAGAACTATCGACTGCCATAGGCGTTAATTTTTCTAATATTGCCATCGTTGTCATTGTCATCTCGATGATTGGAGCTGTGGCCGAAGCCGCTATGGCACTGACTGCCAACCTCTTTGAGGTCATCGAGCAGGACGAGGCCATGACCCTCAGCCAGTTCCGCAATCAGCGACTGATCATCAGCCAGCAGATCCTGGGGACAGCCGTCAACACGCTTTTCTTCGGCCTCCTCGGCTCATCTGTCGGCCTGGTCCTCTGGTTTGTCCGCCTGCATTATAAGCTTTCTGAGATTCTTAATTCAAAGCTTCTTATGGCTGACCTAGCCGCCATGCTCGTCGGGATGCTAGGGATTCTCCTAGCCATCTGGCTGGCTGGCTATTTCGTAGAGCGGGAATTTGATAAGAAAAAAGCCTGATTGTCAGGCTTTTTTAGTAATACTAATGATGTCGTCGCAGAGGGCCTCAAGCTCGCTCTTGCGATGGGAGACAATCAGGGTCGGAATCTGAGCCTCTAGGATGATGCCTTTGATGAGGGCCATGCTTTGTTCAGTCGTTGCCTCATCGAGCCCGTTAAAAGGCTCATCTAGTAATAAGAGGCTGGGCTGGCTATAGAGGGCCCGGGCCAATGCCACCCGCTGTTTTTGTCCGCCAGAGAGCTTCTGGATGGGCTGATGGAGAAAGGCCTCAATCGAGAGCTCTTGGGCTAATTTTTCAATTAAATTAAGGTCTTCGCCCAGTGAAGCCTTTTCTTTTGTTCTTCTCGAAAAGGCGACATTATCAAGCACATTCATGTTGGGAAAGAGAGCGACCTCCTGCATAACATAGGCAAGATTCCGTTTGTGGGCGGGAACAAAGGCTTTCCTGTCCTCCCAGACCTGACCTTGAAAGGAAATCTCAGCCTGGTCAGCCCGGGTCAGGCCGGCGATGATATTGAGGATGGTCGTCTTACCAGCACCAGAAGGGGCAGAAATCCCTGTGATGAGCTGGTCGAGCTCAGCCTCAAAATCCAGCCGTTCAGGATAGAGTTGATGATGAATTTTTACAGACAAGCTCATGATATTTTTCTCCTATTGGTCAAGGCGTAGATCATCGAAAGGACGAGCAGGCCAAAGAGGACGTTGACAAGGCTCAGCTGGAGGGCCCGTGTATCCTCTCCATTTTGAACGGCAAAATAGATGGCATTGGCAATCGTGTCCGTCTTGCCAGGAATGTAGCCAGCCACCATCAGACTGGCCCCAAACTCGCCCAGAGCCCGGGAAAAGGATAGCAGGATGCTAGCCAGAACAGCCGGCCAACAGTTGGGTAGAATCACTCGAAAGAGGACCT
This sequence comes from Lactococcus termiticola, assembly GCF_003116835.1. Lineage (GTDB taxonomy): Bacteria > Bacillota > Bacilli > Lactobacillales > Streptococcaceae > Lactococcus > Lactococcus termiticola. The sequence goes on from NZ_BFFO01000004.1 coordinate 116,626, forward strand.
CAAAAGGGCTGGCAGAAAGTGTGGCAGCGACATCAATCAGATTTTTAGGGACTGCAGCCATGGCCGACTTTAGACCCTGATAGACCAAAGGCAGGATGATGATGCTACTGGCAATCACGGCTCCTGACAAATTAAAGATGATGGTCAGATTAAAAAAGTTAAGAGCCTGGCCGAGCAAGCCGTAGTGGCCAAAGGCCTGGAGAAGGTAAAGGCCGACCACAGTAGGTGGCAGGACCAGAGGGAGCAGAAGCAGGCTTTCGACGAGCCACTTGCCGGCGTATCGCTTAAAGGCCCCCAGATAGGCCAGGGGGAGCATGAGGATGAAGGCGATGGCTGTGGCGATGCTACTGACGATGAGCGAGTGAATGATGGGGGTCATAAGTCTTGGTTTTGATAGTCTTGATAGGACTTTTTCTTGTTTTGGATAAAGGCGATATGCCCTTGGAGTTCTTGGATTTTAGCTTGTAGTAAGCCTTCTTGCTCATCGAGTAGAAGGAGGCGGGCCTCTATCGTGCTGTCGCCCTGCTCTCTGAGATGAGAATATTCGAGAATTTTATCTAATGACATGCCAGTAGCCTTTGCCTTTTGTATAAATTCTAGCCAGGAGAGGTCTTGCTCACTAAAGCTCCGGTAATTGCTCTGATTTCTCTGTGGCTTAATAAGACCGATTTCTTCATAATAGCGAAGGGTGGCTACTGAAAAACCAGTCAAGTCCGCAATTTCTGAAATTTTATAGTTCTTTTTCATCTTATGCCTTGCTATCAAGTTAACTTGAGGGTTTATAATGATTATATCACATGAAAGGAGAAAATAGTGATGACATATGAAAGAGGTCTAAAGACCAGGATTGAAGTGATTGGTAAGGCCAATAGTGACCTGGTCACAGAGAGTTTGAAGGACCTGGCTCCTATCGTTGATGATTGGACTCAGAGAGCTTTTGAGGACGTGATTGACCGGCCAGTTTTAGATATAAAGATGCGGGAGATGATTACCATTACGAATCTAGTCAGTCAGGGTGATACCGCCCCTCAGCTCAAGATTCATATTCAAGGGGCCTTGAACACAGGCTGGACAGTGGAAGAGATTCTTGAAGCCTTCATTCATCTGATTCCTTATAGTGGCTTTCCCCGGGTCTTGAATGGGATTCGGATAGCGAAAGAGCTGTTTGAAGAGAAGAAAAGCCTGTGAGGGCTTTTTTTTAATTCACATCAGTTTGTCTTTGCTATAAATTTGTCTTTGGTTATAAGCGTTCACTTGAGATGAGTTTGGCTGCTTAACTTGAACTTGTAATTTATCAAATTTTTTGTAAATAAAAATGAGGCAAAAATTTGCCTTCATTTTTTATTTCTTACTAAATCCATAACTGGCAAAAATCTTCTGAGCCTTAGGACTCGATAGATAGTCATTAAAGACCTTGACCTGGCTATTATATTTAGTCGTCGTCACAGTCGCTGTATAATAACTGATTTTTTCATGAAGATTTTCTGGCACTGTCGCTAAAATTTTAACATTCTTATTGTTCATGGCGTCAGTCTTGTAGACAAAGCCGACATCAGCATTACCAGCAGCGACGTAGGAGAGGACCTGGGTCACGTCTGAGGCCTGGACAAACTTAGACTTGAGGCTGGATAAGAGGCCGAGCTTGTCCAGGCTTTCTTCAGCGTATTTGCCGGCAGGGACGGTAGCAGGCTCGCCGATGGCGATTTTTTGGGCAGTCTTCAATGTATCAGTGATGCTGTCAGCTTCTTCAATATCCGAATTTTTATTTGCAATCATCACTAGGCTGTTGCCGAGGACTGCCTGAGCCTCAGTGGCTTTCTTAGAGCTGGTCAGCTTTTCTGTATCGGCCTTTGAAGCCAAAAAGACTGCATCAATCGGGGCTCCGGCCTCGACCTTTTCACGGACGGCACCAGATCCTGAAAAATCAAAGTCAATTTTAATTTTAGGATGCGTTTTTTCAAAGTTGGCATAGGCCTTGGTCAGTGACTTTTGGAGGCTGGCCGCAGCAGAGTAATGAAGATGGACGGCCGGGTCATTGTCATCAGAAGCCTGGTTAGCCTTGTTTGAGCAGGCAACCAGTGAGAGGCCAGAGAGGGCGACTGCTGTGAGGGCGAGAAATTTGAAGTGACGTTTCATGTGACGGCCTTTCTAAAGCGTTTTAATTATACTAACAAATTAAGATTAAAAAATACTTAAGCTGACTAATCGTAGTAATTTTCAAGGTCAATCTTGATGGTCGGGTCCAGCATGGCCTTGTAGTGGTCATAGTCTCTTGAGATAAGCAGAATGCTGTGATCAAGCTTTTCAAGCTCATCATCACGTTCCAGAGTGCGCATTTCTTTGTTGAGCTCTGCGACTTGATTTTCAAGAAGTGTCTTTTGGATAGCTAGGCTTTGGAGAGCAATGTGTAGAAGTTTTTGAAGGTCTCCGTCAGTGATGTTTTGAGGCATTATTTTCTTCTTTCCTTGATGAGGTGATAGACTTCTTTATTGATAATTTCTTCCATAGCAAGCTTTACAGCAGCTGTTGAGCCGGGAAGAGCAAAGATGAGTTGGTCTTGTTTTGTGAAAAATGCAGTGGCGCGTGAAGCAATAGCGTGACTTCCAATATCTTGAAAACTCAGCATCCGGAAGAGCTCTCCGAAGCCTGGAATTTCTTGACTGATAAAAGGACTGAGGGCTTCAAAAGTCACATCACGTTTTGCAATGCCTGTGCCGCCATTGCAGATGATGACGTCAAAGTCTGGCCAGGACTTGATTGCTTTTTGGATTTCTAGAATGTCGTCTTTAACAATTTTCCTAGTGACTTCTTGTTGAAGTTGTTGAGTAATTTCATCACCAGAGCTGTCATTATCAAAGTTTCTAGTATCTGAAATTGTCAAAACGGCGATTTTTAATTCGATTTTTTCAGACATTGGCGATGACTCCTTCTAGTAACGCTTTGGCGTCGTTTTCTTCAAATTGATAGAAGAGGAGACGGCCTGTCCGGAAAGCAGTAATACTGCGCTCTTCATCAATACTAATCCGGCTGGCAATAGGATTGCGTTTAAGTGGCCAGTCTTGACTTTCACAATAGGCTAGCCACTTGTCATTATCAAAGCTTGAAAATATTGCCTGATAGACACCGCCACAGCTCTTATCAAATTTCACCTTATTATTTTGACTTTGAACTTGACAAGCTTCACAATTATCTCGCTTCTTGACTTTGAACTTATCAATACTGAGCCTCCAAGCATCTACGATATGAAGGCTTTCCCAGTCGACTTTTTCAGGTTCGATAAGAATTTGGAAGGCAAGAGAGACTTCTAAAGAAGCAATGAGTGGAAGAAGTGGGGTAATTACTCCTAAGGTTTCACAGTCTTTCTCAAGCTCCAGTAAGTCAGGGAAAACACAGCTCAAGCATGGCGAGTTTTGCCCGGGCTTTATCGCCATGACTTGCCCGTTTGTGCCAGCAGCTGATGCAAAAACAAAGGGAAGATGATAATAAAGGCAGAAGTCATTAATGGCCTGTCTTGCAAGGAAATTATCCGTACAGTCGAGCACAAGATCAACTTCTGAAAAGTTCTCAAAATGCTCAGCTTCAAATTTTTCTGAGTAGACATCAATTGTCAAATCAGGATTGATTGCAAGAAGTGCTTCTTTGCTAGCCTCTACCTTTAGGCGGTCAAGGTCACTGTTTTTGTAAAGGCTTTGCCTTTGCAAGTTGCTGAGCTCTATTCGATCGTCATCAAAGAGACTGATGCGCCCAATTCCGGCACGGGTCAGTTGCTCAGCGACATTGCTGCCAAGACCTCCTGCACCGATGATGAGAACATGGGAGCTCGAAAGCTTTTCTTGCCCGTCTTGCCCGATTCTTCCGACACGGACTTGCCTGTCGAAACGTTCATTATTATATGTCATGGTTTGCCTTATTTCCTAAAAAGTGTTAAAAATAATAGGAATAAAAATTATATTCTTGTTCTATTTTATCATACGAGAGCAGGAAGAGGAGAAACATGGATATTAGAAAAGAATTTAGCAATGCTTTAACAGCATTTGAGCCAATCTTTAACGACACATTTGGACAACAGCGCCAGGCTGAGCAAGAGGATGTAGAAATCATCAAGATTCTCTCTGAACAAGAGGATACAGCTGAAAAAGAAGATGTCATTGCCAATATTGATAATCTGGAAAAAGTCTATGATGTTGTACAATTTCAGACCGAGATGATGGTAGAATATGTTCGGGCGACGGTTGGTAGTATTGCTGCTCGCTTTGACGACGAAGCGACACAGGATGACGAACGTCTTCAAATGCTGCTTTTTGTCCATGAAAAGATGGTGAAGCTGCATAACCAACTGGATTTCTTCTTTTCATCTTTTGAAGAAGAAGATCTAAAAAAAGGTTTCAGTATTGCCCGTCGCTCAGTGACGGCAATGGCCTTTAAGAAAAATACGGAAAAAGATCAGATGATTGCCTTTGTCCGTGAGCTTCGGAGCAATACAATGAAATACCTAACCATCGTCAATAACATCCACGACTGGTTGCATAGCATTTTGGATATGCTGGACAAGGAGAATGCTCCGGCATAAGATAAAAGCTTTTAACAGTGGTTTTTCAGAAAGGAGTTCAGCCTCATTAGGGCTGGACTTTTTCTTTTTAAGTAGGAAATTGGCGGAGTTTTTCTTGTATCTTGGCCTTGAGCTAAAAACTTATCCTAGACTTAACTGTGTTAAATAAGTTTGACACAGTTTAAATCTATCAACACAAAAAATTTGGCGTTATAATATAATCAGTTAATTCTACAATGAAAGCCTTTTCCTCCCATCGAAAAGGTATGGAGAATCCTATGAGAACCCCTAAATTTTTCTCAAAAGTCGAAAAGTTCAATGGCTCATTTAGCCAGCTTGAAGAAAACAACCGCCGCTGGGAGAATATCTACCGGCGTCGCTGGTCACATGACAAGGTCGTCCGTACCACGCACGGTGTCAACTGTACGGGTTCATGTTCCTGGAACGTTTATGTCAAGGAAGGACTGATTACTTGGGAACACCAAGCGACAGATTATCCGACCTGTGGCCCTAATATGCCTGACTATGAGCCGCGTGGTTGTCCGCGTGGTGCCTCATTCTCATGGTATGAGTACAGTCCGCTTCGTATTAAGTACCCTTACATTCGTGGCGTCCTTTGGGGACTTTGGGAAGAAGCACGAAAAGCCAACAATGACGATCTTGTTAAAGCCTGGGCATCTATCGTAGAAGATCCAGCAAAAGCAGCAGAATACAAGGCTGCGCGTGGTCGTGGTGGGCTTGTCCGTGTGAAATGGGACGATGCACTGGAAATGATTTCGGCGATGCTGACCTATACTATTAAGAAATATGGTCCAGACCGGATTGCAGGATTTTCTCCAATTCCAGCCATGTCTATGATTTCTTATGCTTCTGGCGCACGATTCCTTTCACTGCTCGGTGGGGAATTGCTCAGTTTCTATGACTGGTATGCTGATCTTCCCCCTGCTAGCCCTCAAATCTGGGGTGAGCAGACGGACGTTCCTGAAGCAGGTGACTGGTATAACTCACAATACATCATGATGTGGGGTTCAAACGTGCCATTGACACGTACACCAGATGCTCACTTTATGACTGAAGCCCGTTACAAGGGAACAAAAGTTGTTGCGGTCAGCCCTGACTATGCTGAAAATGTTAAATTTGCAGATAACTGGTTGGCACCAAAACCTGGTACAGACGCAGCCCTTGCACAAGCAATGACGCATGTCATTCTTCAAGAATATTACCAAAATCAAAGCACTGAATACTTTACAAATTATGTAAAACAATATACTGACTTGCCTTTCTTGATTACTTTGGACAATAAAAATGGCGGTCATTTCCAATCTGGTCGTTTCGTTCGCCTGTCAGACCTCGGTCAAGCTGACGAACACGCAGAATGGAAGCCTGTCCTGATTGACGAAGTCGACGGACAAATCAAAGCGCCAAACGGAACCATCGGTCAACGTTGGGAACACGGTCAAGACTGGAACTTGAAGCTTGACGGCATCAAGCCACAGCTTTCTATCGGTCTGGACAATATGGTCAAGATTGACTTCCCTTACTTCGATGAAAAAGGCGCATCAATCCTCACGCGTAATGTTCCTTCAAGAACAATCCAGTTCGCAGACGGTACAGAACAGCGTGTAACGACTGTCTTTGACCTGATGATGTCTCAATACGGGATTGACCGTACAGGCAATGATGAACTCGCTGCAAAAGGCTATGATGATGCGACATCAGCCTTCACGCCAGCTTGGCAAGAAGCGATTACGGGTGTTAAGCAAAGCTTGATTATCCAAATCGCAGAAGAATTTGCACAAAATGCCCTTGAAACAGAAGGAAAATCAATGGTTATCATGGGTGCCGGTATCAACCACTGGTTTAACTCAGACATGATTTACCGTTCTATCATCAACATGCTCCTGCTCACAGGTTGTGAAGGTGTCTCTGGTGGTGGTTGGGCTCACTATGTGGGTCAAGAAAAACTCCGTCCTGCTGAAGGCTGGGGAACGATTGCTTTCGCAAAAGACTGGACTGGCGGTGCCCGTCAACAACAAGGAACCTCATTCTTCTACTTTGCAAGTGACCAATGGAAATATGATGAGCTGGATAATGAAGCCCTGAAATCACCATTGTACACAGCTTCAAGCAATTCCTATAAACACCCTGCTGACTATAACCAAATGGCGATTCGCCTTGGCTGGCAGCCAAGCTATCCGCAGTTTGACCGCAACAGTTTGGACTTCGTCAAACAATACGGCACGACAGATGAAAAAGAAGTCGTTTCTAAACTCGTTGAAGAATTGAAAGCAGGCAGCCTAAAATTTGCTGCTGAAGACCCAGACAAGAAAGAAAACCAACCTAAAGGTCTCTTTGTATGGCGGAGTAACCTCTTCTCAAGTTCTGGTAAGGGTCAAGAATATTTCATGAAACACTTGCTCGGAGCTGAAAATGGTCTCCTTGCCAAGACAAATGACAACTTCCGCCCTGAAACAATGGAATGGCACGAGGAAGAAGTCCAAGGGAAACTCGATCTTGTCGTTGACTTGGATTTCCGTATGGTTGCCACACCAATGTACTCTGATATCGTCTTGCCAGCAGCAACTTGGTATGAAAAAGAAGACTTGTCTTCAACAGACATGCATCCCTTTATTCATCCATTTAACGCTGCGGTGAGTCCACTTTGGGAGTCTAAGACAGACTGGAATATTTTCCGCGAGCTTGCTAAGAAATTCCAAGCTTTGGCTGAAAAAGAATTCACAGAGCCTGTTTATGACTTGCATGCGAGTCCGATTGCTCACGATACGATTGGGGAAATTGCTCAACCAATGGGGCAAGTGAAGGACTGGAAGAAAGGTGAAATCGAAGCTATTCCAGGTCAAACCATGCCTAACTTTAAGCTCGTGAAACGTGATTATACTAAAGTTTATGACCAATACAATGCCTTAGGCCCACTCATGGAAAATGGTAAAGTGGGTGCGATTGGTTTGACTTATTCGATTGCTGATCAGTATGAAGAACTTAAAGCAACGCTCGGTACGACAAAAGATGGCTTGCCAAAACTTGATGATGCCAAGAAAGTTGCAGATGCCATTCTTACCTTGTCATCCACCACCAACGGTAAAGTTAATAACAAGGCTTGGGCGGCAGCTGAAGAAGAACACGGTGTGCCATTGAAAGACATTGGTCAGGACTATGGTTCTGTGCATATGAACTTCAAGAATATCACGGCTCAACCAATGGAATCTATTCCAACACCGATTGGAACATCAGCAAATACTGACGGCGAACGTTATTCTAGCTTTACCTTGCAGATTCGTCGTCTTGTACCCTTCCGTACTTTGACAGGACGTCAACAGTTCTATATTGACCATGAAATCTTCCAAGAGTATGGTGAAGCCTTGACGACTTATAAGCCAACATTGCCTCCACAAGTCATGGGTCCAAAAGACCAAGATATCGAAGCAGATGGCTCAGAAATTACGCTCCGTTACATGACGCCACACGGTAAGTGGAATATCCACACCATGTATCAGGACAATCTCATGATGCTCACTCTTTTCCGTGGTGGACCAAATGTTTGGATTTCTGATGTTGATGCGAAGAAGGCTGGGATCAAAGATAATGACTGGCTCGAACTCTACAACCGTAATGGGGTCATGACTGCGCGTGCTGTCGTTTCACACAGAATGCCAGAAGGCACAATGTATGCTTATCACGCACAAGATATGACAATCCAAGAACCGCTTTCTACGATCACAGGAAACCGAGGCGGTTCACACAACGCACCAACGCAAATCCACATCAAACCAACCCAAATGGTCGGTGGATATGCCCAACTCTCATACGGTTTCAACTATTACGGCCCTATCGGAAACCAACGTGATCTCTACGTCAACGTCAGAAAACTCAAAAAAGTAGACTGGTCAGACGAAAATTAATTACCCTTGAGCGGGCAGCACTCTGCTCTTGGGATGTTTCTAGTAATGGGTGCTCGCGGAATTAGCTTCGAGTGTTGCTAAGCCCTGCTTAGCCAACAACCTCACATCTTCGATATGAGGTCAGGCTGTCCCGGAAGTCTAAGTGCTAAAGCACTAAGACCCTCGGGCAGTCTCGCTTACGCGAGCCGTCGCAAGGCAAAGCAACACTACTTGCGGATTTCCGCTCCGCGGATTACACGACAGCAGAGCTGTCGGTAATCCCACTACTAGAAAATCCCTCTGGGATTGGCCTTCGGCCGTTTGGCTAAGCCAAACCCGCGAAGCGGTCCGCCTTTCAAAGGCGGAAAGGCGAAGTCCTTATTCTAATAACGCGAAGCGATTCGCCGCAGGCGAGGGCGAAGCCCTAAAAAGGGGATTTTCTAATAATGGGAAGACAAGCAGCTTTGCTGCTTAGTCTTCTGCACAGGGGAGATCCGCAAGTACTATTTCTTAGGCTGATGACGGCTCCCGCAGGGAGACTAAATCAGACTTAGAAATAGTCGCAGCTAGCTTCCCGAGCACTCCATTATTAGAAATATCCCCAAGCCCGAAGGGCCAAAGCCGTACGCAGTACGTATGAAAGGAAAAATATGAAAGTTAAAGCTCAAATCGGGATGGTCCTCAACCTCGACAAGTGTATCGGCTGTCATACATGTTCAGTAACATGTAAAAACACTTGGACCAATCGCCCAGGAGCAGAATATATGTGGTTCAATAACGTCGAAACCAAACCGGGTGTCGGCTATCCAAAACGTTGGGAAGACCAGGAACAATACAAAGGTGGTTGGAAACTCGACAAACATGGTAAATTGACCCTCAAATCTGGTGGTAAAGTAGAAAAAGCAGCCAGCCTCAAAATTTTCTACAACAACGATATGCCAACAATCGATGACTACTACGAACCTTGGACTTATGATTACCAAAATCTTTTTGGTAAAGCACAAAAGCACCAACCAGTTGCTCGTGCAAAATCACAAATCACAGGGAAAACAATGGATCTCCAATGGGGACCAAACTGGGATGACGACCTTGCAGGTGGTGAAGCTTCTATCGCTAACGACCCCAATATTGCAAAAATCGAGTCAGACATTAAGGCAAACTTTGAAACAGCCTTCATGATGTACTTGCCACGTCTTTGCGAACACTGTTTGAACCCAGCCTGTGTGTCAGCTTGTCCAAGTGGCGCCATGTACAAACGTGATGAAGACGGGATTGTCCTCGTCAATCAAGACCAATGTAAAGGTTGGCGTTTCTGTATGTCAAGTTGCCCTTACAAAAAAGTTTACTTCAACTGGTCAACCAACAAGGCTGAAAAATGTACTTTCTGCTACCCACGTATCGAAGAAGGTTTGCCAACCGTATGTTCTGAAACCTGTGTTGGTCGTATCCGTTACATCGGTGTGATGCTTTATGATGCAGACCGTGTGGCAGAAGCAGCGAGCGAACCTGATGAAAAGCTCCTCTACGAACGTCAACTTGAAGTTTTCCTCGATCCATACGATCCAGAAGTCATTGCTGCAGCGCGTGCAGAAGGGATTTCTGAAGAAATGCTTGAAGGGGCTCAAAATTCTCCGATTTACAAGATGGTCATCGAAGAAAAAATCGCTTTCCCACTTCACCCAGAATACCGTACGATGCCAATGGTATGGTACTGCCCACCACTTAGCCCAATCATGAGCTATTTCGAAGGTAAAAACACACTTCAAAATCCTGAAATGATTTTCCCAGGCATTGATGAAATGCGTATTCCAGTGGATTACTTGGCTTCTATCTTGACAGCTGGTAATGTCGAACCTGTCAAACAAGCCCTTTACAAGCTTGCCATGATGCGTTTATTCATGCGTGCTCAAACTTCTGGTAAGGCCTTTGACGAGTCTAAACTTGCAGAAGTTGGACTTGATGCAGACACAGCACGTAGCCTTTACCGTCTCCTTGCCATCGCTAAATATGAAGATCGTTTCGTGATTCCTAAAGCTCACCGTGAAGACTACATGGAAGCTCCTGATAAAGCTCAAGGTGCTGTTGGTTATGAAGCATGTAACGGTTGCTCACTTGCAGATATGCACGCTTCTATGATTCAAAAAGCCCAAAATGGCACTAAGGGTGCAGACATCTATGCGGAAAGCTTCTACGGAGGCATATGGCGTGATTAGTGCTCAAAAACTTGAAGAGCTGAGAAATGCTTATCTTATTTTGGCTCAAATGATGGACTTCCCTGAGGAAGAGCTTTTGACATCAGACTTTCTGGCTGAAGTCAAAGGACTCTTCCCAGAGACTGAGGAAAAAGCAGAAGTCATCGCCATCCTTGAGGCCTTGCAAGGCAAGAATTTGATGGTGCTCAAAGAAGAATACACAGGGATTTTCGAGCTCAACAAGCGGATTACCTTGTATACGACTTATTATCGTTTTGATGATAGTCGTGAACGTGGTGGCGTGCTTGCTAAGTTGAAAATGCTTTATGAGATGTTTGGGGTCAGCCTTGATGCGGCTGAACTGACAGACTATTTGCCAAGCATGCTTGAGTTTCTCGGCATGGGCGAATGGGCTGGTGATGAACGTTTAGAGGATTTGCAGCTCCTCTTTGACGTTTTGGAAGATGGTACTTACGAGATCCTTCAAGCTGCGAAAGAGATCCAAGACGAGCCATATATTCGTCTGATCTCAGTGATTAGAAATACCTTACGCTATGCCCTCATTAACGAAAGGAAAGAAGTAAATGGCTAATTTTGGAAGTTTCTTACTTTGGGTTGTTTTCCCATATGCAATGATGCTCTCCTTTGTCTTTGGAACCATCTGGCGCATGAGAAAGCCGGGTTCTGTTACAGCGAAATCAAGTGAATTGATGGAGAAGAAAACGCTGATTTGGGGTTCAATCCTCTTTCACCTTGGTCTGCTCGGTGTCCTTGGTGGACACATTATCGGGATTTTCATTCCGGAGTCTTGGACACAAGCGATTGGCATCAGCAATGAAATCTACCACAAAGTGCTTGCTCTCGGCTTTGGTGGTGTCTTCGGTGTCATGTTGCTTATCGGTGTGATTACCTTGGCTTACCGTCGCTTTAGCAATCCACGCGTCTTTGCGACCTCATCAATCAATGACAATATCGTTATTATTGCCTTGACCATTACGATTGTCCTTGGCATGCTCAGTTCTTTCTGGGCGGGTCCAATGACACCAGGATTTGACTACCGTACAACGATTTCTATCTGGGGACGGACACTCTTCGTCCTTCATCCTCAATATGAATTGATGGCAAATATTCCATTGTTTTATAAACTGCACATCATCTGTGGCTTTGCGATGTTTGGCTTCTTCCCTTACACCCGTCTCGTCCATGCCCTTTATGTGCCAATGCAGTATCTGACACGTCGTTTTGTGGTTTATCGTCGTTATCCTGGAAAAAATTTTTAGAAAATATTTCAGCAAAATTGGAATTAAGGAAAAGACGAAAAGGAATGTATCGTCAAAATAAGTTCCACAATCAGATAGGAGGTTTAAATGAAAATTATTTCACTCTTTAATAACAAAGGTGGTGTTGGTAAATCGACTCTAAGTTACCATTTGGGATGTGCTCTGGCAGAGCTAGGAAAACGAGTTCTTTTTGTTGATCTGGATCCTCAGTGCAATTTGACGATTAACTCAATGTTTGAGGAAGAACTGGAAGATATTTGGGCAAAGGAAGAGCCTTATATGGAGGATTTTTCAAGTGCACGAGCAAATTTCGGTGATGAAATATTGGAATCACCACGATCTGTTCATTTCCTACTAAAACCTGTACAAGATGGACAAAATGATATTGATAATCTTCCACCTGCAAAAGAATTAAGAGAAAATTTGTGGATTTTGCCCGGAAGATTATCTCTATATCAGTTTGAAGCAACAATTTCAGACCGTTGGAATCGACTATATGAAGGGGATCCACTGAGTATAAGGACTATAACCGCTTTTAGGACACTATGTCAAGAGTACGGTGATAAGTATAATTGTGATTATGTTATTGTGGATACTTCATCAAGTTTGGGAGTCATGAATAAAACAATTATTTCAACAGTAGATGGATTTTTTGTTCCAACACTTCCAGACATGTTTAGTCTGTATGGAATAAAGAATATTGGAAGTTCATTGAGTGGCAGAAGCAGTTTGATACGATTAAAAAACTTATTGGAGAGAATAAGGTAGCTAAATTTCCAGAACACTTTGTTCAATTTATAGGATTTACCATCTATAATGCAAAAAAATATTCACCTACAAAAAATCCAAACAAATATAACTTAGCTTCTGCCCATTACAGGTATGTCAACTTAATCCCTGAGATTATCAAGGAAAATATTCAACCAAATAACATAGCTAATATTGGAGATGATGCTCTAAAAACACCTATAGGTGAAGATAGTGTAATGTATACTCATAACACTTTCCCATCAGTCGCACAAGGCTTAAAATGTCCGATGTGGCTAGTTCCTGAAACATATAAGAAATATAAAGAAGAAAAAACTGAATACATAAGTGAGAACGATATTCAATATAATGGTGGTGCAGCTGGAGCATATAGAAAGACTTTAGAAGCTTATAAAGTCTTTGCTGCAGATGTTATGAAGCGTTCAGAAGTATTATAATTGTTCGAGGAAGAGACACATTCACTTTATTAAGATAAATTACTCTTTCAGGCTTCATTATGATTCACTAATTCCTCATCTGGAAGTTGGATGGCCGAAGCAGCTAACTGATTTAAAAATCCAATCACTCGGCGTTGACCTGTTTGAAGATAGCTTTCAATATCGTCAGCTGAAAAACGGAGATATGCGATGGTGAAATGATTTTCAGCATATTGATTAGGCTGACGCATCAAGCTTCTTAGGGAATTTATGGAGATTTCGGGGTTATCAACAGACAGGATCAAATAGTCTTGAGCTTGTCCTTGAGGAAAGTGCTTAGCCACACTGTAAAGTGCCGAGAGTGGCCCTTCACCAGAGAAATCGGAATGATCAAGTTGGATATGGCCACCGGCTAAGTCCTGCTTGATTTTTTCATAGTTTGTGGCTGATGCTGAGATAAAGACCTCATCAGAGACTTGCTTGAGCTTGTCAAAAGCGATCTCAAGCCAGCTTTGACCGAGTCTTTCATCAAAAAATAAGGCCTTGTCGCCTTGCTTAAAGCGGGAGGATTTTCCTCCAGCTAGTAAAATTCCTATTGTCATAGCTTTATTTTAACATAAGAAAGAAATCATGAAAATTTTACAAATCGCTGGACGAAAGAAATCTGGAAAGACGACGACCACCATTGATTTTATCAAGGCTGCCCGCGAGCTCGATCTTAAAGTGGCGACCTTTAAGCACAGCCACCACTGCGTTGCAATGGATGTCGAAGGGACGGACACCGCCCGTTTTTCCGAGGCTGGTTGCCAGCAGGTGGCCCTGTCTAATGATTCTGGCTTTTTCTGGCATGAAGTCAGAAAGCCCAAGCGCTTAGAAGAAGAAATCCGCGACTTCGTGGATCCAGATACAGACATCGTCTTCACAGAGAGCTTCAACCATGAGGCACTCCCTAAGCTCTTACTGGTCCGACCGGAAGATGACTCAGAAAGTCTTGACAAATTTAAGCCAGCAGATTATATTGCGAGCATTTATAATGAAGCGGATTTCACGGATAAGATTGACCTGTCCACAGAAGCTTTAAGAAAAGCCTGGCTCAAGGCCTGGCTAGCCGAGGCTTAAAGATGAAACAAGCCTCAAGACAAGTCCAAATGATGGGCACGACCATCGACCTGCTTTTTGAAGCAGAAGAAGGGCTGCTAGAAGCCCTTCTCGATGAAGCCATCGAGCGACTCAAGCTTTATAATCATCGCTTTTCTGCTAATGATGCGGATTCTGAGCTCTCAGCGATTAACCAGGCAGCGGGATTGAACGCCGTCAGTGTGCAAGGAGAACTTTATGAACTCATCAAAAAGGGTAAAGAGGAGAGCTTAGCTGAGCCGAGTAATCTCGACATCGCCCTGGGCCCAGTCGTTCAAAGCTGGCGGATTGGTTTTGATGATGCCAGAAAGCCTTCTGAGCAGGAAATTGAGCAGGCCTTAAAGCTGACGGATCCAGAGCAAATCCAGCTCAACGATGCTGAACAGTCGGTTTTTCTGGCGAGATCTGGCATGAAAATCGATCTGGGTGCCCTGGCCAAAGGTTATATTGCTGACTTGCTCATGGCCTGGCTGAAGACGAGGCCGGTCCAGTCCGCCTTAATCAATCTGGGGGGCAATGTCCTTGTCTACGGCGATAATTCTAAGCAGCCAGATGGCCTCTGGTGGATTGGCCTGCAAGCGCCCGGCTCAAAAAGAGGCCAACACATGGGCCTCATCCCTATCCAGAATGCTTCGCTCGTCACCTCTGGCATCTACGAACGCCAGTTTGAGCTGGACGGTCAGTGCTATCATCATATCTTTGACCGGAAGACAGGCCAGCCCATCGAGACAGAGATGGCCAGCCTGACCATCCAAGCCAGTTCTTCACTGGCCTGTGAAATCTGGAGCAGCCGACTTTTTGGTCTGGACCTCTGGACGGCCATGTCAACCATTAATGCTGTTCCCGACATCGAAGGAATTATCGTTTTAAAAAATCAGAAAATCTTGCTGTCTGACGGCATGAAAAATAAATTCCAGGCCCTGCCTGAATAGAAAAGAGGAGAATCAATGAAATTGATTGGTCTCGTTGGTACTAATAATGCCAACTCTACAAATCGCAAGCTCCTTCAATTCATTCAAAAGCACTTTGAAAAAGATGCTGAGATCGAATTGATCGAAATCAAAGATTTGCCGATGTTTAACAAACCGGCAGAAAAGAAGTTACCAGAAGTGGTTACTGAGATGGCGGTTAAGATTGATGCAGCCGACGGTGTGATTATCGCAACGCCTGAGTATGATCACGCGATTCCAGCAAGCCTCATGAATGCTCTTGCTTGGCTATCCTATGGTATCTATCCATTCTTGAATAAGCCGGTAATGATTACAGGAGCTTCCTATGGTACGCTAGGTTCATCACGTGCCCAGCAGCAGCTCCGCCAGATTCTGGATGCACCAGAGCTCAAGGCCAGTGTGATGCCAGGCTCTGAATTCTTGCTCAGTCACTCCCTCCAGGCTTTTGATAGTGAGGGGAATCTCAATGATATTGAGCTTACTCAAAAGCTTGAAGCCTTGTTCACTGACTTCCGCCTTTTTGTCAAAATGAATGAAAAATTGAGTCATGCCCAAGCTCTTTTGCAAAAAGAAGCGGAAGACTTTGACTGGGAAACACTTTAAGAGAGGAGCTGAGATATGAAATTAGTTGCACTTGTTGGCTCAAATGCTGAGCAATCCTATAATCGCATGCTTTTGCAGTACATCCAAAAGCAATTCAAACTCAAATTTGAACTTGAACTTTTAGAAATTAAAGATGTACCAATGTTTAATCAAGACGAAGCAGAACTGCATAAAGACAACTTTGCTTTGACTTATATTAACAATAAAATCGAACGTGCAGACGGGGTTATCATTGCCACACCTGAGCATAATCATACCATCACAGCTGCTTTGAAAAGCACGCTTGAATGGCTTTCTTTCAACCTTCATCCTTTTGAAAATAAGCCTGTTATGATTATCGGTGCCTCATACTATGACCAAGGCTCGTCTCGTGCCCAGCTCCAACTGCGTCAAATTCTTGATGCCCCAGGTGTGAATGCTTATGTTTTGCCAGGCAATGAATTCCTCCTCGGTAAAGCTAAAGAAGCCTTTGATAATGAAGGCAATATCACCAATCAAGGCACAGTACAATTCTTGGAAAGCTGTCTTGACAATTTTATTAAATACATTGAGGTGGTCACACCATTGAAAGTACCTAAACCAATCGCTTCTGAAGATCTCGACTGCAATCATCCGATTAAAACAACGATTTCTGGGATTGACCCAGATGATCCAGAATGGTTGGAAAAAGCGGCTGCACAGGTCGGTGCAGTCTCTGGCGATAGCTATGTCAAATTGGATAATGGCCTCTTGACCGTTGACCAACTCAACATGTTCCTCCAAGCCATGCCATTTGAGTTGACTTATTCAGATGATAATAACCAATTCCTCTATTATAATAATCAGGCGCAAGAAGCTTCTACGATGTTGGCGCAACGTGTTCCCGAGCAAGTCGGTAACCGTTTGAGTACAGTTCACGGTTCATTACAAGCAGCGCGTATGAAAAATGTAGAATGGGTGATTGGCAGCCTCCGCAATAACAATCAAGAATACGTTCGTACCGTTATTCCTGGGACACCAGAAAGCTTGATTAACGTTCACAATTACCAAGCCATGTATTATCCCAATGGTAATTTTGCTGGGATCAATGAAATTGTCTTTAACTTCAAACCTTGGCTTGACTGGTACTTGAAAGAAACAGGTCAACGTTTGGTTGGTGGGAATGCTGGCGCAGCCGATGCGACGACCGGTGCGTCAGATGCTGGCGGACATGGTGGAGGCCATGCAGCACCTACAGCTGATGCGACGACGGGTGCTTCAAGCCATTAGAAAGTAAAACATGATTGAAATTCAAACAAGAATGCTGATTAAAGCGCCAACTGAAGCAGTCTATCAGTCTTTTATCAATCCTGACCGCATCGGAAACTTCTGGTTTTCAAATGCTTCAGCGACTTGGGAAGTGGATAAAGAAATTCAGCTCAGCTACGAAGAATTTGAAGGTAAAGTTGACCTTCGCGTCCTTGACCTCAAAGAAAACAGTCGAATCATCTTTGAATGGGGACCAAGTTCAGACAGTCGAGTGGTGACTATTGCTATTAAAGCACTTGGTCCTGCTCAAAGTTTGGTAGAAGTCAAAGAACAAGGTTTTAAGGATTTTGAAGGTTTGCTGACAGACCCTAATCTTTCGGAAATTCTCAGCTTTGAGTATGAAGATATTCTCGATAGTCTGATGGGGGGGAAAGCAGGTTGGACCTTTATGCTCACTTGTCTCAAAGCCTACCTCGAATCAGGCATTACAAGTTTAAGAACAGGTTTGATGCCTTAAAAATATTATGCTGCTTGGCTGACTTTTTGGCCAGACAGTCATTAGAAAAGGAAAACAAAACTAAAAACAATGGAAAATGTAAAAAATAAAAAGTATGCGGCGACCATGGCCCTAATCATGGGAACGCTCGCCATGCTTGTCTCATTCATGGCTTGGTCCAGCATCGCACCACTAGCCACAGCCTTTGCCCCCAAGCTCGGCTTTGAAGCAGGTTCTGCAGCTCAAAAAATGCTAGTTGCTGTTCCTGTCTTGCTTGGCTCTATCGCCCGCATTCCGATGGGAATTCTCTCAGACCGCCTAGGTGGGAAGAAGGTCTATCTGGCCCTCATGGTCTTTACACTGATTCCCCTCTTGATCATCCCTCATGTCCACAGTTACAGCGTCATGCTCTGGGTGGCCCTCTTGCTCGGTATGGCAGGGACTTCATTTGCCGTTGCCATCTCATACGTTTCTGTCTGGTTCCCTGCAGAAAAGCAAGGTCTTGTCCTTGGTATCGCCGGCATGGGTAATATCGGTAACGCCGTGTCAGCCCTCATCTTGCCTACGATCATCGGTGCCAACAAAGACATCAGCAAGGCCTATACCTTCCTGGTCATCCTCATGGTCATCTTTATCATCCTCTTTGCCGTCTTGACCAAAGAAATGCCAACGGATAAGAATAAGACTATCGGTCAAGCCCTCTCAGTAGCCAAGGAAAAAGATACCTGGTATCTCTCACTTTTCTACATGTTGACTTTTGGATCATTCATGGCCTTTGGTAACTTGATTCCAACCTTGATTGGTAAAGGGAATGTCAACCACTTTGTCATTGCAGACTCACCTGCCAAGGTCTTGGTCGTTGCTGGTTTCTGGGCAGCTGGATTTTCAGCAGTTGCTACTTTATTGCGTCCAGTGGGCGGTATGCTGGCCGATAAGATTCTTCCTAAGAAGCTCTTGATGCTTGTCTTTGGCGGTGTTCTCATCTCTACACTGATTCTTGCAGCAGGCAGCCATAGCTTTGCTATCCTCATGACAGGGATTTTCGTCCTTGCTGTCTTCGCAGGGATTGGTAATGGTGTTGTCTTCAAGATGGTGCCATATGTCTCTAAGAAAAATACAGGTGCTGTAACAGGATTTGTCGGTGCCATTGGTGGACTTGGTGGATTCATCTATCCATTCGTTGTTGCTGGTATTGGCAACCTCAAGACAAGTTTCCTCGTCTTGACAGCTTTCACAATCCTTTGCGCAATTGTCCTTTATCTCGTATTCTTCCGTGGCGGAGATACTGTTGTTGAAAATGAAAGATAAATTAAAAGACATCTTTGAAGCGATTAAAGCTGATGAGATGAACCAAAACTATAGCAAAGCGGGCATTGACCCGCTTTATGCTGTCCATCCCAAGGCAAAAATCCTGATCATTGGCCAAGCACCAGGTCAAAAGACCCAAGATGCAGGCATTTATTGGAAAGATAAGTCTGGGGATCGTCTTAGAGATTGGCTCGGTGTGACTGAAGAAGACTTCTATAAGCCGGAGCAATTTGCGATTCTCCCCATGGACTTTTACTTTCCAGGTAAAGGAAAATCGGGGGATCTGCCACCCAGAAAAGGCTTTGCAGAAAAATGGCACCCAGAGCTCTTGGAACTCATGCCAGAGATAAAGTTTACGCTCCTGATAGGAAACTATGCTCAGCACTATTATCTGGACATTCCAAAGACCATGCCTTCGACCCAAGTGATAAGAAATTATCAAGATTTTCTACCAAGAATGTTGCCTTTGCCGCATCCTTCGCCAAGAAATAATATTTGGCTAGCTAAGAATGCTTGGTTTGAGGTAGAAGTTATTCCGGAGCTTAGAAAGAATGTAAAGAAGTGGCTTTAGTCACTTTTTTCAATCCCCAATCTGCTATAATAAAATCATGAATCTCAACGACTACCAAGAAAAAATTATAAAGTTTGACGTTAACGGCCCAATTACGGATATAGAACAGGTCGATCTAGCCTTTATCGATAAGGTCCTAGGTCTGCCAGGTGAGGCGGGCGAAGTGGCTGACAAGGTCAAGAAGCTAATTCGTGACCAGGAAGGCCGTATCAAGGCTGAAGACAAGGAGGCTCTTGCTAAAGAGCTGGGCGATGTCCTCTGGTATCTTGCGACGACAGCCCGCTACCTGGGCCTGTCGCTGGAAGAGATTGCTAAGGGCAATATTGACAAGCTGGAGAGCCGGCTAGAACGCAATGTGATTTCTGGAAATGGAGATGAACGATGAAAATTCTTGTGGTGGCTGGTCTGCCCTCATTTTTGCCTGATGAGGCCTTTGACTTTATCATCGGTGTCGACCGGGGCAGTCTCTGGCTGACCGAGCAAAAACTCCCTTTAGACCTTGCTGTGGGCGATTTTGACTCGATTACTGAGAAGGAGAAGTGCCTGGTCAAGGTCCATGCCAAGAGCTTTGTTGAGCTAGCGGCTGAAAAGAACGACACGGACACAGAAGTCGGCTTGAGGCTGGCCTTTGAGCAAGACCCGAAAGCCCAGGTTACGATTATTGGTGGCATGGGTGGTCGGGCTGACCATCTTTTGACCAATGTTTTTATGCCTATTTCTGAAGAGTTCAAAGAACATTGCAGGCAGGTGACACTGCTTGACCCGCAAAATGAGCTGACTTATTTTCCTGCAGGAAGCCACCAAATCAAGAATGACCCATCCTATAGGTACCTGGGCTTTGTTGAGGTTGGTATTCAGAAGAGCCTGGCCATTCAGGGAGCCAAGTATGAGCTTGAGGCCGGCCAGGGCTTTAGCCATATTTATGCGAGCAATGAGTTCAAAGATGACGAAGTAAGCTTCAGTTTTGCCGAAGGCCATCTGATTGTCATTCGTTCTAAAGATGGGAGCCCATCAAAAAATAAGGAAAACATCAGTTGAAGACTGCCTTTTGGGCAGTTTTTCTCTATCTTCAGAAGGAGAAAATTCGTTTTGTTTTCAGAACGCACAAAAGGCTTATTTCATACATTAACATTAGTGAAACCGTTAACAAAGCCTCTAGAAGGAAAAAATATTTCTGAGTAAGAGCAGACAGTTTAGTTTTTCGGGCGAATTTCCTATCCTTTTACGGAAGATAAAGAATAGGGAAGCTCGGAATAAAATCCTGTTAAAAATAGATGTCATCGCCAATGAAGCCTTGTCAAAAGTTTGTGAAAGTGCTATCATTAAATTTGTGAAGGCGGATTCATAAATCTGGACCTGCCTATCAAATAATGTAAAAATTCCAAAGGAGACCAAAATGAAAATTGGTGTAATCAAAGACCCTAAACAAGGTGAAGCTCGTGTCGGCATGACCCCTGAAAATGCGAAGATCCTCGTTGAAGCAGGCAACGAAGTCCTCGTTGACAGCAATGCAGGTGCAGGATGTGGCTTTACAAACGACCTCTACGAAGCAGCAGGTGCCAAAATCGTGGACACTGAGACTGCTTGGGAGGCTGAGCTCATCGTCAAGGTCAAAGAGCCAATGGAGTCTGAATACAAGTACTTCAAGCCAGGTCAAATCATCTGGGGCTTCCTTCATTTGGCAGCCAACAAGGCCTGTGTTGAAAAGATGATGGAAGTGGGCGTGACAGCTATCTCTGGAGAAAACATCTCTATCAATGGCGTCCTTGAGCTCTTGAAGCCAATGTCAGCCATTGCTGGTCGTCGTGCCGTTAACATCGGTCAATACTATCTTGAAAAACAACATGAAGGCGAAGGCATCCTCCTTCCCGGTATTCCTGGTATCGAAGCAGGTACTGTTGTCATCTTCGGTGGTGGTAATGCTGCTGAAAATGCGGCTGATATGGCGGTTGCCATCGGCTGTAAGGTCATCATCATCGAACTTGGCGATGCCCGGATTGCACAGCTTAAAGAACGTTATGCCGGCAAGAATGTAGAAATCGTTAAGTCTACGACGGAAGCCCTTGAAGAAAACATTAAAATCGCTGACGTCTTCATTTCTACCATCTTGATTCCTGGGGCTAAGCCACCAAAACTCGTCAAAGAATACATGGTGGAATCTATGAAACCAGGTTCAGTGATTGTCGATATCGCCATCGACCAGGGTGGTACAGTTGAAACCATCGACCACGCCACCAACCACGCTGACCCAGTCTTCATCAAGCACGGCATCATTCACTACGCTGTGCCAAACATGCCAGGTGCAACACCACGTACTGCCACTATCGCACTGGCTCAGGGCAATATCTCATTCCTCAAAGACATCTCAGTTAAGGGTCTTGATGAAGCCTTGAAGGACGAAGAACTCCACTCAGGACTTAGCGTTTACAAAGGTAAAGTCGTTTCTAAAGCCCTTGCGGAATCTATCGACGTTGAATACACTGAACTTTAATTAAATCTAGTCAAAATTTAAGGAAGAAAAATCATGACAAATTTAGAAAACCTACCTGTAACCATTACAGATATCAAAAAAGCCCAAAACACCGTAAACCAATTTGCTCGTCACACACCACTCCTCCAGTCCATGTTCATGACTGCCAAGACCGGTGGCGAAGTATACTTGAAGCTTGAAAACATGCAGTTGACTGGTTCTTTCAAGTTCCGTGGGGCCTTTAATAAAATTGCCCAACTTTCTCAAGAAGAAAAAGACCGTGGCGTGATTGCATGTTCAGCGGGTAACCACGCTCAGGGTGTGGCCTTGACCTCAAAATTGCTGGGTATCAAGAGCATCATCGTGATGCCGAAGGGTGCTCCAAAAGCCAAGGTTGAAGCAACCAAGGGCTACGGTGCAGAAGTCATGCTTGAAGGCGACCAATTTGATGATTCTAAGGCCTTCTGCGAACAGTATGCCAAAGACAACAACCTGACCTACGTGCCACCTTATGATGACAAGGAAGTCATGGCAGGCCAAGGAACTATCGGTCTTGAAATCCTTGACCAACTCTGGGATGTTGACACTGTCCTCTGTCCAGTTGGAGGTGGTGGCCTGATTTCAGGTCTGGCTGTTGCCCTTAAATCTTTCAACCCACACATCAATGTGATCGGTGTGCAGGCTGAAAACTGCCACGGCATGACCGCTTCATTTAAGGAGCGCAAGAAGGTTCATCATGACGAAGCTCCAACTATCGCTGATGGCTGTCACGTGGCCTACCCAGGCGATTTGACCTTTGAAGTGGTCAACCAAATCGTTGACAACATGGTCCTCGTGACTGAAGACGAAATCGAGCTGGCCATCAAAGACCTGATGCAACGGACAAAAATCGTTGTTGAAGGTGCTGGAGCCCTTGCGACTGCAGCCATTCTTGCCGGCAAGGTAGACGAATACGTCAAGGGTAAGAAGACTGTCGCTATCGTCTCTGGTGGTAACGTTGACCTCTCTCGTATCGAGTCAGTGGTTGACCATTTCTTGATTGCTAATGATGCAGAAGAAAAAGTTTGTGAAGAAGTGGTTGTTCAAGCCTTCTAAAATAATAAAACAGGACCTTTGCTGGCCCTGTTTTTTAATATTTTGACAATTATTCACTTCACTAGAAAGATTACGCTTGCATTTAGTTTCAATAAAAAATCAAATTCTGGCTTGTGAATTCTTGCCTGACTTTGTGAAAAATGTTAGAATGATTCATGTAATCGGTTACATTTTCTATTTCCCGATGTTAAAAAAGAAAGAAGGTTTATCAATGACTTCAAAAGTTTTAACAGACTTCCTGGAACAAGGCCTGGGCGAGCTGAAAAGCAAGGGCCTGCTCAACACCATCGATGTGCTTGATTCAGCCAATGGCCCAATGATCACAGTCGAGGGCAAGGAGCTCATCAACCTGGCTTCAAATAACTATCTGGGCTTTGCGACCCGTCCTGAGTTGATCAAGGCGACCATCGACGCAAGCAACAAGTACGGAGCCGGTGCAGGTGCCGTCCGGACCATCAACGGAACGCTCGACATCCACATTGACCTTGAAAAAACCATCGCTGAATTTAAGGGGACTGAGGCGGCTATCGCCTTCCAGTCTGGCTTTAACTGTAATATGGGAGCCATCTCAGCGGTCATGAAAAAAGGCGATGCCATTCTCTCTGATGAGCTCAATCACGCTTCTATCATCGATGGTTGCCGGCTTTCTGGGGCGAAAATTATCCGGGTAAAACACCAGGACATGGCTGACCTTGAAGCTAAGGCCAAAGAAGCCAAGGCCTCAGGCGAATACAATAAGCTGATGTATATCACGGATGGTGTCTTCTCAATGGACGGCGACGTAGCTAAATTGCCTGAAATTGTTGAGATTGCTGAAAAATACGACCTGATTACCTATGTCGATGATGCCCACGGCTCAGGTGTCATGGGTGGCGGTGCTGGAACGGTCAAGCATTTCGGCCTCCAAGACAAGATTGATTTCCAAATCGGGACTCTGTCTAAGGCCATCGGTGCCGTAGGTGGCTATGTGGCCGGCTCTAAGCTCCTGATTGACTGGCTCAAGTCTCAAGGCCGTCCCTTCCTCTTTTCTACCTCGCTCACGCCAGGTGCAGCAGCGGCGGCCAAGGAAGCCTTTGTCCTCATGCACGATCATCCAGAATATGTCGATACACTCTGGGACAATGCCAAATACTTCAAAGAAGAGCTCAAGAAAGCTGGCTTTGATACGGGTGTCTCTGAAACACCAATCACACCAGTGATTCTGGGCGATGAAAGCAAGACTCAAGAGTTTTCTAAAAAACTCATTGAAAATGGGGTCTACGTGAAGCCTATCGTCTTTCCTACTGTCCCTCTGGGAACCGGTCGTGTACGGGCCATGCCTACAGCAGCTCATACGAAGAAAATGCTCGACGATGCGGTCGCTGTCTTTGCCAAGGTCGGCAAGGAAATTGGATTGATTTAAGTTGTTTCATACAATATTGCAATTTAAGAAAATAAAGATAAGGGAGAAGAACACATGAAAAAAGTACTCATCACTGGTGCACTTGGACAAATCGGCTCAGAACTGACAGAACGCCTCCGCCGTGATCTGGGTGTCGATAATGTCATCGCCAGCGACGTCCGTGAACTCGAAGGCAATCCTGTCGTGACTGACGGCCACTTTGAAATTCTCGACGTCATGGACCGTGATCGGATGATGGCCATCGCCAAAGATAACGGCGTCGATACCATCATCCACCTGGCGTCACTCCTTTCAGCCGTCGCTGAAGCTAAGCCACAGATGGCCTGGAACCTTAACATGGGTGGCCTGGTCAATGCCTTGGAAACTGCCCGTGAGCTGGGTCTGCAACACTTTTCACCATCCAGTATCGCAGCTTTCGGCCCAAGCACACCAATGGATGATACACCACAGGTAACCATTCAACGCCCTAACACCATGTACGGCGTGACTAAGGTTTCGATGGAACTCCTCGCCGACTACTACCACAGCAAATTTGGGGTTGACACCCGTGGTGTCCGCTTCCCAGGCCTGATTTCATACAAGACCCTGCCTGGTGGTGGTACGACCGACTATGCCGTAGACATCTATTACGAAGCTATCAAGAACGGCCACTACTCAAGCTTCATCGGTCAAGGCACCAAGATGGACATGATGTACATGCCTGATGCCATTGATGCCATCGTTGACCTCCTCAACGCCCCAGCTGATAAGCTCATCAACCGCAATGCCTTCAACATCACAGCCATGAGCTTTGAGCCAGAAGAAATTGCAGCGTCTATCAAGAAATTTATGCCAGACTTCACCATGGACTACGATGTCGACCCTATCCGCCAAGGCATCGCCGACAGCTGGCCAAACTCAATCGACGCCACAGCAGCCAAAGAAGAATGGGGCTTCAATCCAAAGTACGACTTAGACGCCATGACCAAAGACATGCTTGAAAAGCTTGGGGAAAAGCTTAAAGCTTAAGAAGCTTTATCTTTGGCGAAGCCATCCGGGGAAAGCCGGGAGCGAAGCTCTAAGCCAAGGGGATTTTCTAGTAGTAGGATTATGAGAAAGCTCCGCTTTCCCATAATCCGCGGAGCGGAAATCCGCAAGTAGTGTTGCTTTGCCATGCGACGGCTCGCGTAAGCGAGACTGCCCGAGGGTCTTAGCGCTTTAGCACTTAGACTTCCGGGACAGCCTGACCTCATATCGAAGATGTGAGGTTATTGGCTAAGCAGGGCTTAGCAACACTCGAAGCTAGTTCCGCGAGCACCCAATACTAGAAATATCCCAAACCCCAAAGGGCCCAGCCTTGTGCCAGCAAAAAAACATATGTTAACGCTTGCACAAAACCCCAAAAAAGACTAAAATAGTAGAGTAGCCAAAGGGGCTGCTCTTCGTGCTGACAAGGATTTGTCGGCAACGAACTTATTAATTAAATTTTCTTTATTAAAAAGGAGCTTCCATGGAAGAAAAACAAGAATTTAAGAAGACGCTAGGCTTCTTCCCTGTCCTCGCAATGGTCATGGGGACCGTTATCGGGTCTGGCGTGTTCTTCAAGGCGGGGACCATTGCTGGCCTCACAGGTAATGCTGGCCTGCACCTGCTCGTCTGGTTGTTGGGTGGTATTCTCTCGCTCGCAGGTGGTCTGACGGCCGCAGAACTTGCCGCTGCTATCCCTGAAACTGGTGGTCTCATCCGCTATATCGAGCGTGGTTTCGGTAAGGCCTGGGGCTTTGTCACAGGTTGGGCACAGATGCTCATCAACTACCCTGCACAGATTGCAGCCCTGGCTACCGTCTTTGCGGCTCAGTTCCTCAATCTCTTTGGTCTGAAGGATTCAAATGGGGTCTTGACCATTGTCGTCGGCCTGATTGCAGCGCTCTCTGTTACCCTGCTGAACTTTATCTCAGCCAAGGTTGCAGGTGGCATCCAGTCTGTGACCCTCGTGATCAAGCTCATCCCTATCGTCTTAATCATCATTGTTGGTCTCTTGGTGAACCCCCATCCAGTAAGCTTCTCGCTCTTCCCTGTAGCGGTAGGTTCTGCTGTGGCCAATCATCCGTCGCTGGCTCAGACCATCGGTCTTGGTCTCTTGGCAACCATGTTTGCCTATGACGGCTGGATCTATGTTGGTAACGTTGCCGGTGAAATGAAGAATCCTAAGAAGGACCTGCCTCGTGCGATCATCTTTGGTTTGATTGCCATCACATTGATCTATGTCTTCATCAATGCTGCCTACATCCGGACCCTTGGTGTTGACGGCTCAAACGGCCTTCTTGCTAACGCTGGAAACACTTCTATCCTTCCGGGCATGGTTGCCAACAAGCTCTTTGGTGGTGGTGCTGGTACTCTGATTACCATCGGTATCATGATTTCCGTTTACGGGACCATTAACGGCTACACCATGGCCGGCTCTCGTGCAACCTTCGCCTTTGCTGAAGACAACAAGATTGGTTGGCTGAACAAGCTCTCTAAAAATGGTGTCCCTGTCAATGCTGGTATCCTGCAAATCATCATCGCTGTTCTCATGCTCTTGACAACACTGATTCCTGCCTCTGGTGAATTTGCAGCGGCTGGTGGGGCCTTCGGTCTTTTGACCAACCTCTGTATCTTTGCCAACTGGCTCTTCTACACCATGGTCTTCATCGCCGTCTTTGTCCTCCGGAAGAAAGAACCTGATATGGTTCGTCCATACAAAGTACCGCTTTATCCAGTGATTCCAATCATTGCGACACTCGGTGGTGTCTTTATCCTTGTGATGACACTGACTGGTTCATTCCTTGGCTACCAGCTGCCAGCCATCATCGGCTTGATTGTAGTGATTGTCGGCTTCCCTGTTTACAGCCTGGTCAATAAGAAAAACAAATAATGAGAAATAGCGGATAGCCTCAGCGATGCCGCTATTTTTTTGTTAAAATATAGGAAAAGATAAGGAAAAGGTAAAACTATGATCATCGGAGTCATCGGAGCCACATCAAATATCGCAGGAAAGGCCTATCTGCCGGTCTATGCGGCCGCCCAAAAAGAGCAGCGCTTTATTCTTTACTCAAGAAATTGGGAGAAGGCTGAAGAAGTCCGGAAGAAATATAAATTTGAGTATGCAACCACAGACTTGTCTGCCCTTGAGACGGTGGACCTGGTCATGATTCATGCGGCGACGAGCGAGCACTTCGCCCTGGCCAAACGCTATATCGAAGCCGGTGTTCATGTCTATATGGATAAGCCAGTTTCTGAAAATCTAGCTGAAGTCAAGGCCTTGATGAAATTGGCAGAAGAAAAAGAAGTCCTTTTTGTCATTGGCTTTAATCGGCGATTTGCCCCATTGACCGACCAGCTCAAGAGCCTGCCAAATAAGAACACCGTCAAGGCGACGAAGAACCTCATGCATCATAAGGGTGACGCCCAATTCCTCCTCTATGATGTTTTCATCCATCCGCTGGATACTATGATTTACCTTCTGGATGATGAGATTGAGTCTGTCCAGACTTCTGTGAAGCTGGATGCTGAAGGCAAGCTCAGCCGGGTCAATGTCCTGGTAGATACGAAGACAGCGACAGGGCTTGCCAGCATGAATCTGGACTCAGGTGCGGTTAACGAGGAATTTATCGTCGAGAGCCCTGATGAGTCCAGAAAGCTGTCAGAGTTGACCCAGCTGGAGCTGATGACTGGTATTGATAAGAGCGTCAAGGGCATGAACGGCTGGAATCCTGCGACCTATAACCGGGGCTTTGATGACATCTTTAAGGGCCTGACTGCAGCAGTAGAAAATTACCAGCCAGAGCAGCGGGCTGAACTGCTTGAGGGCTTGAAACAAAAGAACATTCTGACCTCTCACGAAATCATCGATGAGATTTTGAAGAAAATCAAATAAAAGGAGAAAAAGATGGCAGAACTATTAATCGTGACAAGTAATGACATCCCAGGCTACAAAATCACAGAGGTCTATGGCGAGGTCTTTGGCCTGGCCACCCGTTCCCGCCACATCGGCTCAAACATCGGTCAGGGCCTGAAGACCGTCGTCGGTGGCGAAATCCAGGGCTACACCAAGCTCCAGCGTGAAACCCGCGACCATGCGATTGAACGGCTGATCGAAGCGACCGAAGCCAAAGGCGGCAACGCCGTCATTGCCATGCGTTTTGACAGCTCCACCTTCCAGAACATTGATTCTGTCGCAGCTTATGGGACGGCAGTGAGGATTGAAAAAGGATGAGTAAATTAAAAACTTGGCAACAGTTTGTCTTGATTTTTCTCTATTTCTTTGCCTTCAACCGTCTGGCTAAATTTTTTCCAGCCTATAAGTGGTGGATTTTTGGGCTGATGATTATTGGGGTCGTGACCTTCTTATTGGTTGCGAGAAATCGGGGAAAGAAATAGGCTTGCTTCATTGATTCCGTTTCATTCCAGAAATCCCAGAAAACTGCTGTGAGACACGCAAGCGAAGCTTCGCTTCCATTGCTAAGTGTCGAGCCAGTTGGTCTCGCCACTTGTCTTTTTCACAGCTGTTTTCCGGGATTTCTTCTATTTCAATCTTGCAAATTTTATATTAGGACTTTCTCTATTGCTTCAGCGGGAATGTCAGCATTTGATATAGGCGTATACAATTTTTAAGCTACTAATGAAGTGGAAGAAATCTGGGCCCAGTGCTGGTGTAAAAAGGAAGTTTGGGAGACCTTGGGCTTCCAAACTAGCAATGAGACACGGTAGCTGTCTGCTTGCGGCCACACCAGCACTGGGCCCAGATTTCTGGAACGGAATGAACAAAAAAAGAAGGATCTACTGCCGCCCCTCCATATACTCCTCAAAAGCCTCCCGCAAGGCTTTTTTCCTTATCAGCGCTAGCTTTTGAGTCTTAGTCAGCTTGTGCTTAAACCACCACTCACACTTCATGGCCAGTTTCTTATCTGGAAAATCCAGACTGTAGAGTAACTCGACAGGTAGCCTCGCCTTCGTATATTTTGCCCCCTTTCCCTCATTGTGCGTCGTCAATCGGCGGGCCA
Organism: Lactococcus termiticola; assembly: GCF_003116835.1. Classification (GTDB taxonomy): domain Bacteria; phylum Bacillota; class Bacilli; order Lactobacillales; family Streptococcaceae; genus Lactococcus; species Lactococcus termiticola. Next base: position 146,013 of record NZ_BFFO01000004.1, read on the forward strand.
CATCATCCGTGTAGCCGCAATATAACGTATCGTCCGCACAGTGGAGAACATAGGTATAGTAAGCTTTTTCAGTCATTCTAATATTATAGCATTTTTTTAGTTCAATCTTGAGCCCCCTCTTGACAGAGATGATATAATAGAGAAATGATTACAGTTTTAAGTATCCTGTCCAGTATTGCGGTGATTGTCTATTCAATCATAACTTACTGGCAGTACCAGCTCTCAAAAAAACAGCATCATAATCTTCTGGTGATTAGCCAGCTCAACAAGCAAAAAGATGACTTTATCCGTTGGTTTTATGATTATCTTCACATGACTCAGTTGGCCTTGAGGCATTCCATCCAATATCATATGGACCTCTTAGAAGAAGCCTATTATGCAGATAAGGATCTGACCAGCGACTTTAATTCAGAGCGACGTCAAGAGCGGATCAGTGAAAATGCCCGCTTTTATGACCGCTGTATCACCGATATTGACTATCAGATGATTCGCCTGAATTTTGTCATCGATGATCGCTATCCTTATCTTGGCGATGCAAAAAAGAGTATTTTGGCCAGCCATGCCTTGCTTGAAAAAGAGTTAAATGGCTTTAGTGACTATATCCATCACGACCTGAAAGAAAAAGTCCGAGCGGCAGAAAGCTATGAGGCCTTCCGCGAGCTCATGGCAGAGGCCAGAGAGAATGCGCGCGAGACCCGGGCGAGGATTGATGCCTGCAATCGTGAGATGGGCAAGGGAGTGCGGGATGACATTCACCTGCTGGAAGATCAAATCCTGAAGCATGTCGGGAAAAAGATTACAATGAAGCTCGATAATTAATGATGTCAACGACTATTTTTATTGGATCTATAACATTAGTCAGCTGCTTAAGGTGGAAAGCTTCGCTTTCCTTATTTGCAACCTCACTCGCGAGGTCTAGGGCTTCAATGCTTCCTTTGGTCGCATTGCTTTCCAAGACCTCGGCAGAGCAACAAACTTAACAATAACAGAAAAGAAGAATTAAAAATGCCACAAAATAAAATTGTGATACACGGTGCTCGTGAGCACAACCTTAAGAATATTGACGTAGAAATTCCCCGCGACAAACTCGTTGTCGTCACAGGTGTTTCTGGCTCAGGAAAATCAAGTCTGGCCTTTGAAACCCTCTATGCTGAAGGTCAACGGCGTTACGTAGAAAGTCTTTCGGCTTATGCGCGTCAATTCCTCGGCAATATGGATAAGCCAGACGTTGACAGTATTGACGGTTTGTCACCTGCCATTTCTATTGACCAGAAAACAACGAGTAAAAATCCGCGTTCAACGGTTGGAACAGTGACCGAAATCAACGACTATCTTCGTTTGCTCTATGCCCGTGTTGGGACGCCTTACTGTATCAATGGTCACGGCAAGATTTCTGCTCAGTCTCCTGAAGAGATTGTTAACCAAATTTTAGAATTGCCAGAGCGGACCCGTCTGCAAATTTTGGCGCCGATTGTCCGTGCTAAAAAAGGGACGCATGCTAAGACTTTGGAAAAGGTCCAAAAAGACGGCTATGTGCGTGTCCGTATTGACGGTGAAGTCGTTGATGTGACGGAAGCCCCTGAGCTTGATAAGAATAAAAAGCATGATATCGAAGTCGTGATTGACCGTATTGTTGTCAAGGAAGGCATTCGCTCCCGTCTTTTCGACTCTGTCGAAGCTGCCCTTCATCAGTCTGAAGGCTATGTGATTATTGACACGATGGATGGCAATGAACTCTTGTTCAGCGAGTTTTATGCCTGTCCTGTCTGCGGCTTTACGGTGCCAGAATTAGAGCCCCGTCTCTTTTCATTTAACGCACCATTTGGTTCATGTCCTGACTGTGACGGCCTGGGTATGCGGCTTGAGGCAGATGAAGACCTCTTGATTCCTGATAAGTCTAAGACCTTGAACGAAGGGGCGATTGTCTATTGGTATGGGAAGTCTTCGACCTATTATCCTGCTCTGTTAGAGCAATTCTGCACGCAATTTAATATTGACAGGGACACGCCCTGGGAGAAGATGAAGACAAAAGACCAGGACTTAATTCTCAATGGTTCTGGCAATAAGACCTTCCACTTTTATCATGAGGGTGATTTTGGCCTGCGCGACCAGGACATGCCTTTTGTTGGTGTCATTCCAAACCTTTGGCGCCGCTATAAATCTGGTATGACAGAGTCTGCGCGTGAAATGGCACGTTCTTACATGACAGAATTGCCTTGCGGGACTTGTCATGGTGACCGTCTGAACAGCCAAGCTTTGTCTGTAAAAGTTGGCGAGAAAAATATTGCTGAGTTTTCTAAGCTGGCCTTGAGCGATAGCCTGGATTATGCGAATAACTTAAATTTGACAGAGCAAGAAGAAATGATTGCCAGACCTATCTTGAAAGAAATCGCTGACCGATTGACCTTCTTGAAAAATGTCGGTCTCGACTATCTCAGCTTGTCACGTTCTGCTGGGACCCTTTCAGGTGGTGAATCACAACGTATCCGCCTCGCCACGCAAATCGGTTCAAACTTGTCTGGTGTGCTCTATATCTTGGACGAACCCTCTATTGGACTCCACCAACGCGATAATGACCGTCTGATTGAAAGTTTGCAAAAAATGCGTGACCTCGGCAATACGCTGGTCGTCGTTGAGCATGATGAAGATACGATGATGGCTGCGGATTACTTGATTGACATCGGTCCCGGTGCTGGCGACCTTGGTGGTGAAGTCATCGCTGCTGGAACGCCTCAACAAGTTTTGAAAAATAAAAAGTCTTTGACAGGACAATATTTGTCAGGGAAGAAGTCAATTCCTGTGCCTGAAAAACGTCGCAAGATTGACAAAAAGCATCAAGTGAAAATCACAGGTGCTGCTGAAAACAATCTGCAAAACTTGTCAGCTAGCTTCCCACTCGGTGTGATGACTGCTGTGACTGGCGTTTCTGGTTCTGGAAAGTCAACGCTGGTCAACAGCATTCTTAAAAAGGCACTGGCACAAAAGCTGAACCACAATACGGAAAAACCAGGCAAGCACAAGTCGATCACTGGTTTTGAAGGTATTGAGCGTTTGATTGACATTGACCAAAGTCCGATTGGGCGTACTCCTCGCTCAAATCCAGCGACTTATACAAGCGTTTTTGACGATATACGGGATCTTTTTGCTTCGACAAATGAAGCGAAAATCCGTGGTTACAAGAAAGGACGTTTCTCATTTAATGTCAAGGGCGGGCGCTGTGAAGCTTGTTCGGGCGACGGGATTATCAAGATTGAGATGCACTTCTTGCCAGATGTTTATGTGCCTTGTGAAGTTTGTCATGGTCGTCGCTATAACTCTGAAACCCTTGAAGTTCATTATAAAGGGAAAAATATTTCAGAGGTCTTGGACATGCGTGTTTCAGATGCTTTGGAGTTCTTCCGCCATATTCCTAAAATTGAGCGAAAACTTCAAACCATCGTTGATGTCGGCCTGGGCTATGTGACCCTTGGACAGCCTGCGACGACCCTTTCAGGTGGGGAGGCTCAGCGGATGAAGCTGGCCAGCGAGCTCCAGAAACGCAGTAATGGCAAGTCCTTCTATATCTTGGATGAGCCGACGACTGGTCTTCACTCTGAAGACATTGCGACCTTGTTGAAGGTCCTGGAACGTCTCGTAGACCAAGGCAATACGATTGTTGTCATTGAGCATAATTTGGATGTGATTAAAACGGCAGACTATATCATTGATCTCGGTCCTGAAGGTGGTGCTGGTGGCGGGACGATTCTTGCAACTGGTACACCTGAGGATGTGGCCAAGGTAGAAGCTTCCTATACCGGACAATACCTGAAGAAAAAGTTATAAAAGCATAAGAGTGAGGCTGAGCCTTACTCTTTTTCTTATATTGGCTTGAATTATCAGAAAAATATGTTACAATATACAAAAATGTGAGGTGTACTGATGGTCTATAATTTTGCTGCAGGGCCTGCTGTCCTGCCCCAAGAAGTCTTGAAAAAAGCCCAGGCGGAGCTTCTGAACTATGCTGGTTCAGGCATGTCGGTCATGGAGCTGAGCCACCGGGGAGCTGAGTTTTCGATGATTTTAGAGCAGGCTGAAGCCAATCTCAGAGACTTGATGAGGATTCCAGACGATTATAAGGTCCTCTTTCTTCAAGGCGGGGCCTCGCTCCAGTTTTCTATGCTAGCGATGAATCTGGTGCTTGGGAAGAAGGCCTATTATCTCGTCTCTGGCTCCTTTGGCAAGAAGGCGTATTCTGAAGCTGTTAAACTTTCTAAGACATTAAATTTTGAGCCTATTTTACTTGCTTCTAGTGAGGATGAGCATTTTGCAGAGCTTGCAAAGTTTGAGCCGCTGATGATTGACCCAGAGGCCTCCTATGTGCACGTCACGATGAACAATACCATTGAGGGCACGACGATTTATGAACTGCCTGAGACGAATGGCGTTCCCTTGGTGGCGGATATGAGCTCTGATATTTTAGCTGTCGACTATGATGTCAGTCGCTTTGCTTTGATTTATGCGGGTGCCCAAAAGAATATGGGACCGGCTGGGATGACGGTCGTCATTGTGAGAGAGGATTTTCTGCCTCAGGATGAGGTTCTTTCTTCAATGTTAGATTACCGGATTTTGGCGGAGCATCAGTCGCTTTACAATACACCACCGGCCTTTAGCATTTACATGTCTGGTCTCGTCTTTGAATGGGCCAAGGCAGAAGGAGGTGTCAAGGCCCTAGAGGCCAGGAATTGTGAAAAAGCCAGACTATTATATGATACTATTGACGCTAGTTCCTTTTATAATAATCCAGTAAAATTTAAGGCTGAACGCTCTATCTGCAATGTCCCCTTTAGAACACCAACAGCAGAGCTAGACACCGCCTTTATCAAAGAGGCAGAAGTGGCTGGCTTCAAGAATCTAGCCGGCCACCGCTCTGTCGGAGGCATGCGGGCAAGTATCTACAATGCCTTTCCCAAAGAGGGGGTTGAGGCACTGGTCGACTTCATGAAAGCTTTTGAGGAAAAACATCATGACTTATCAGATTAAAACGATTGGAAATAACATTGATCAGGAGGGTCTCCGCTCTTTTGGCGAGGCTTTTGAAATTGACAAGGTCGCTGAAGAAGAAGCCCAGGCCTTTATCTGCCGGACTCAGGACTTTCACGGCTATGACTGGTCGGACGAGCTATTGGCTATCGGCCGGGCTGGTGCAGGCTTCAACAACATCCCCATCGAGGATTGTGCCAGCCGGGGGATTGTGGTCTTTAATGCCCCTGGAGGCAATGCTAATGCGGTCAAAGAGCTGGTCCTTGCCATGATGATTTTTGGCAGTCGAAAGCTAAAACCGGCCAACAAGTGGCTCTCCCAGCAGTTGGGATCTGATCAGGCCATTGACCTAGCGGTCGAAGATGGCAAGAAGGCCTTTAACGGTCGTGAAATTGCAGGTAAAACTTTAGGAATCATCGGCCTGGGCAATATTGGCTCAAGAATTGCCAATGATGCCCTGCAGCTCGGCATGAAGGTGGTCGGCTATGATCCCTTTATCGCTGTTGAGCGTGCCTGGGAGATTTCCCACCGGGTCAAGCGGGTCGACGAGATCTCTGAAATCTTTGAAGCGGCCGACTATATCACGATTCACACGCCATTGACAGCCGAAACACGAGGGCTTTATTCGGCAGAAAATTTTAAGAAGATGAAAGAAGGCGTGGTCCTGCTCAATTTTGCCCGGGATGAGATGGTCGTGAAAGAAGATCTCTTAGACTATATTGAAAAAGGCAAAATTTCTTACTTTGCGACGGACTTTGGCTCAGAGACTTATTATCATAATGAGAAAATATTTGTAAGCCCCCATCTGGGAGGCTCGACAGAAGAGGCCAGCCTCAACTGTACCCGGATGGTGGCCGATTCTATCAGCAGCTATCTCAAGACTGGCGAGATTATTAACGCTGTGAACTTCCCCCGTGTGATTCAGGCCCTGAGAACACCCTACCGGATTACCATCATCAATAAGAACGTCCCCAATGTCGTCGCCAGCATCAGCCAGGCGGTCTCAGAGGAAGATATTAATATTGACAATATTATTAACCGGGCGAGCGGAGAATTTGCATATACACTTTTAGACTTAGACGAGCAGGATGAGGGTAAACTCAAAGAGTTGGTCCAGCGTTTTGAGGCTGAGGAAAATATTATTCGGGTCCGCCTTATCAAGAAAGAAGGCTGAGCATGGCAGAAGAAAAGCGACTCCTGGTCATGGATGTCGACGGCACCCTCATCAATGAGGAAGTAATCGACCTCTTGGGCGAACTAGCAGGCCGAGGACAAGCGATCGCAGAGTTAACGGCTCGGGCAATGAAGGGGGAGCTCGACTTTCGTCAGGCCCTGACGGATCGGGTCGCCCTCTTAAATGAGCTTCCCGTCAGTGTTTTTGACCAGGTCTATGATAAAATAAGTCTGACGATGGGGGTAGAAGCAGTTGTCAAGGAAGCCCATGAACGTGGATGGAAGGTCGGCCTGGTCTCCGGCGGTTTCCATGAAATCGTCGATCGCTTGGTCGATAGGCTAAGAATAGACTACGCCCTGGCTAATCGGCTGGAAGTCAAGTCAGGTCGCCTTACAGGGCGTCTAAAGGGCGAGCTCATCAGCCCAGAGATTAAGCTTGCGACCCTAAAGGCCTGGGCAGAAGTAAATAGCCTTCCTCTAAGCCAGACCATCGCTGTCGGAGACGGGGCCAACGATATTCTAATGCTCCAGGCCGCAGGCATCGGCATCGCCTTTTGTGCCAAGCCGGCCACTCGGAAAGCAGCCGCCTATCATCTGGACGAACGGGACCTCAAAAAGCTCCTGCCCATCATCGACCAGGTATCAAATCAGTCCTAGCAAGCTTTTCGCTGCCATTAAAAAATCTTATGGCCAGCCATAAAGAAATTTTATGATGGCCTATAAAGACGGATGGTATCATATTTTATATCCTTCTTAAGGAGAAAGAAATGAAAAAGTCTATTAAATTTTCTATCGCAGCCGGCTTATCCCTCATCGCACTGGGAAGCCTGGCTGCCTGCGGAAATTCAAGCTCTAAAGAGAGCAATAGCAGTTCGGCGAAAAAGACAGAAATTGTCATCGCTGCAGACGGAAGCACCAAGCCCTTTGAGTATTCTGACAGTCAGGGAAATCTGACAGGTTACGACATCGCCGTAGCCAAGGCTGTCTTCAAGGAGCTCCCTCAATATGAGGTCAAGTTCCAGACGGTCGACTTCTCAGGCATCACGCCGGGTATCACGAGCGGTCGCTACCAGATGGGGGCCAATGACTTTGGCTGGAGCAAGGAACGGGCTCAGAGCTTTAACTTCTCAAGTCCAATTTCTAAGAGCCAAAATGCTGTTGCCGTCAAGTCAGGCAGTTACAGTAACTTTGCTTCATTGGCCGGCAAGAAGACGATTGGTAATCCTTCATCAAACTATAGCAAGGAAATCGAGGCTTGGAACCAGGCCCATCCTGACAAGAAGATTGACATCAGCTATGCTTCAGACCAGACTTCAATCAACACCCGTCTCAACCAGATTGACACCGGAAAGATTGACTTCATGCTCTATGACAAGATCAGCCTGACTCAGGCGGTCAAAGAGCAAGGATTTGACGACCTCAAGGTCCAGTCTGTTGACACGACTTCAGGAGACCCTGAGCACGATGGCTACGAGTACTTTATCTTTGGCCAGGATAAGCTCGGTGAACAGCTCAAGAAGGACGTTGATGGCGAGCTCAAGAAGCTCCAGGCCGATGGGACTCTCTCTAAGCTCTCTAAGGAATACTTTGGTGGCGACTTTGTCCCAAAGGCTGAGCTTTTCAAATAAGGCTGATATAAGTCATCTAAGGCGATAAAAAGCAATAAAAATAGTATAATAAAATTAAATATTTTATGAAGAAGAAACTGCCCTCGTCATGAGGCAGTTTCTTGAGGTTTAACATGTCACGCAATAAAAAAATTCTTCTGGGCGTCGCCATTCTGATTGTCGTCCTCCTGCTCTTGAGCTCGCCCTTCCTCTTAAATCAGGGCCAGTACAGTTTTCATGACTTCTGGCAACTCTTTTTCACAAAGATTTTCAGCTGGAAGGCCTTTATTTCAGCCTTTGGCCCGATTGCCAGTGTGATTCCGGCCTCGCTGATCATCACCTTTGTGGCCATGTTCTTTGGACTGCTGTTGGGGCTCTTCTTGGCACTGATTCATCTGAACAAGATTCCGGTCCTCAACCAGCTCCGGGCGGTCTTTGTCAGCTTTATCCGGGGGACGCCCATCATCGTCCAGCTCTTTTTGACCTACACTGGGATTCCACTGATTTTGAAGGCCATCAATATGAATTATGGCACCAACTATACGGTCAATAGCATCCCGCCCATGCTTTTTGTCATCATTACCTTTGCCCTCAATGAAGCGGCTTATGGCTCAGAGACCATCCGTGCGGCTATCCAGTCGGTCGACAATGGTCAGATTGAGGCCGCGAAATCCCTCGGCATGACGAATTTCCAAGTCTTCATGCGGGTGACGGTCAAGGAGGCCTTGACTGTAGCGACCGCCCCTCTGGGAAATGCACTGATTAGCCTCTTGAAGTCAACCTCGCTGGCCTTTGTCGCTGGTGTGGTCGAAATGACGGCCCAGGCCCAGATTATCGGTGGTTCAAATTTCAGACAATTTGAGACTTATTCAGCCCTGGCCCTGCTCTACTGGCCAATGGTCATCATTTTAGAGTTGCTCATTCGCTGGGTTGAAAAGAGTCTAGAAATTAAGATGAAGCCTGGGAAACAGCTCAGGACAGGCCTCTCAGTCAAAGAAAATCCTTTTGATAATGGAGGAAGCAAGGCATGATTAAAATTTCAAACTTAACGAAAGAATTTTCAGGCGTCAAGGTCTTAGACGGCCTAGACCTTGAAATTAATGAAGGCGATGTGGTTGCTCTGATTGGTGCCTCTGGTGCCGGCAAATCGACCTTTCTCCGCTCGATTGATTATCTTGAAGAGGCAGATTCTGGTATAATAGAGATAGATAATTTTAAGGTTGACCTTGCTAACATTAACAAGAAAGAAATCTTAGAATTGAGACGGCGGACGGCTATGGTCTTCCAGCAGTTCAATCTTTTTGAAAGAAAGACAGCCCTGGAAAACGTCATGGAGGGCCTGACCCAGGTCAAGAAGCTCTCTAAAGAAGAGGCGAAAAGCCTGGCAGAAGAAGGCTTGAAGACCGTCGGCCTCGAAGACAGGATGGACTATTATCCTAAGTTCTTATCTGGCGGGCAGAAACAACGGGTCGGCATTGCCCGGGCTGCAGCGATGAATCCAAAGCTTTTGCTCCTGGACGAGCCGACCTCTGCCCTCGACCCTGAGCTGGTTTATGAGGTCCAAGAGACAATCTTGAAGCTGGCTAAGGCCGGCCAGACTATGGTCATTGTCAGTCATGAGATGGATTTTGTCTACAATGTGGCGACTAAGGTCCTCTTCCTTGAAAAAGGCAAGATTATCGAAGAAGGCAGTCCTGAAGAGGTCTTCAATAGACCGAAGAACGACCGGGTTCGTGACTTCCTCATGCGACACAATAAAAGTATAGAAGTAGGAAATATATAATTGTTTGGTTTGATTCTTGAGCTCTATATCCAGGGCCTTATCTTCTCTTTTATCCTTATAGCGGTCCTTTGTGGTCTCTATATTTTTGCCTTTCTGGTAAGAAATCCTGAGAAATCAAGGGCAGAGCGACGAAATAGGGTCATGGATGCCATCCTGGTAGCCGTCTTAACCATCCCGATTTTGAGCTTTGCCCTGCTCGGTTTCCTCGTGATTCTAAGAGCCAAACATTTATAAGACGACTTGCTTGCATTTTAATGTTTACTCATGTAAACTGTAGCTAAGAAAAAACAAAAGGAGATTTGATTGTAATGACCGATACACGATACGATAGCATCATTATTGGAGCTGGGCCTGCAGGAATGACTGCTGCCCTTTATACGGCGAGAAGTGATATGAAGACGCTCCTCCTTGAGCGTGGTGTGCCTGGTGGCCAGATGAATAATACAGCTGAGGTAGAAAACTATCCCGGTTATGAAAGCATCCAGGGGCCAGACCTCTCAATGAAGATGTACGAGCCACTCGAAGGCTTGGGTGTCGTCAATGCTTATGGCTTTGTGACCGGCATCGAGGACAAGGGCGACTATAAGATTGTCCACACAGAAGAAGAGGATTTTGAGACTAAGACTGTCATCATCGCAACTGGTGCCAACCACCGCAAGCTGAATGTACCCGGCGAAGATGAGTACGGTGCTCGTGGCGTTTCCTACTGTGCCGTCTGTGATGGTGCTTTCTTCCGAGAACAAGAGATTCTTGTTGTCGGTGGTGGTGACTCTGCCGTTGAAGAAGCACTTTATCTGACCCGTTTTGGCAAGAGCGTGACCATCATGCACCGTCGTGACCAGCTCCGTGCCCAAAAGATTATCCAAGAACGTGCCATGGCCAATGATAAAATCAAGTTCATCTGGGATTCTGCTGTCGAAGAAATCAAGGGCGATGATAAGAAAGTCCAGACAGTCACATATAAGAACGTCAAGACAGGTGAAGTCAGCGAGGCTGAATTTGGCGGTGTCTTCATCTATGTTGGCCTTGACCCTGTCACTGAAAGCATCCGTGACCTGGGCGTGACCGATGAAGCAGGCTGGGTCATCACAGATGACCATATGAAGACTAGCGTCCCTGGTATCTATGCCGTTGGTGATGTCCGTCAGAAGGACTTCCGCCAGATTACTACGGCTGTGGGTGATGGAGCTCAAGCTGCCCAAGAAGCTTATAAGTATGTTGAGGCTTTGGAAGGCTAAAAAAATGCTCTCAGGAGCTTTTTTTGTAGATTAAATTTATGATAGAGCAAGTCTTTCAATGAATTTTGGATAAGAAAAAACGTCGCTTACTATTAGTAAACGACGTTTTTCAAAGCATCAAAGATTTGGATAGAGTGACTTGAGGTGACTGATAAAATCAATATGCTGAGCCTTGGCTTCTCTCCAAGCTGAAAGCACTTGGTCGTCCGTTAGGCTGGCCGAATTGATGCCTGCCGTATAGAGGCTGATGCGGGCCTGACTCAAATCAGTCTTATCGTCTTGCAAACTTGCTGAAGATGATGCTGGTGTTTGCGTTGTTGGACTGGTTGGACTGCTCGTTTCAGGAGCTTTGCTAGCAGAGCTGTAGTCAGGCTTGCTCGTCGAGCTAGTTTGGCTTTGTGAGGTCGATTCCTTAGGCGTGCTGGCCACAGAGCTAGCTTTGGAAGACTCAGAAGGCTTAGCACTGCTTTTAGAAGGATTACTTCCACAAGCTGTTAAGCTCGTCAACACTAATAGTAAGAGAGAAAAAGAAAGAATTTTTTTCATGCTGCCACCTATTTGATTGCAAATACTGGCCGACCTGCATTCCAGTCTTCAGTCAATGGAGATGGAATTGCCCAGAGGCCTGAGACAGTACCTGTTCCATTTGGATAGAACTGGCGGTGCCAAGGGTCATTGACCATTGTTGTGCCATTGTTGTAGCCATAAGCGACAACGGCGTGGCCTGTTCCGACATTAATGAAGAAGATAAGAGGATAGCCTGCTTTAAGGAGGTCGATGGCCCTTTGCTGACTGCCGACCACTTCGACGTTATGACCGTATGAATTAACGGTACGGATAAGGTCTTGTCCATTCATACCAAAAGGTTCTGATCCTGGAATGTAATTATTGGCCCTTTGGGCAACGGTTCCTGGGTCAAGATTCATGCCATAAGATCCCTTGAGGACCATGGCGATAGAAGTAGGCACACATCCGGCCTGACCAACAGTATAGCCAGCAGGACCAATGCGAACATTAGACCAGCGAGGGTCCCATTGTGAATAATAGACAGGGGCCTTGGCATATGGCTTTGGTGAAGTCGGTGTTTTAGGTGGAACATAGCTGGTAACCACCGGATCAGTTGTCCCATACCAGGCGATTCCTTCGTACTTCCAGCCCTGTTTGATCAGCTGGTCACGTTCGTAGCTACTTGATGTGGTAAAGTGACTACCGACACCTGCTGCTGGATTGTAGAGGCGATAGTCTGCTTTGCCTTGTTTTGCATCAGAGTAGAAGGCAGTTCCCTCGTTAGACCAGTGATAGCTGGCGACGAGGACAGAGGCTTCGTTAGCATCTCTGGTGTAGAGGTGTTCTCCAGATTTAGGATTATAAACCCGGTAGACAGGGACAGATGAGCTGTTAGGGGCCATCCATGAGGCGCCTTCATACTTCCAGTCACTGTCCATGATTTTAAGAAGGTTTGAAGCTTCACTGGTGCTCAGAGTATAAAGGTGTTCGTGATTCCTCGAATTATAGAGGCGATAAACAGGCTGACTAGTGCTGGCGGCTTGGGCAATGTGCCCCCCCTGCCAAAGAAATGACGGAGGCCGCGGTGATAAGACCGATTGTGGCGAGTGTTTTTTTCATAAATTTTAACCTCTAATATATTTTCATTTAATATTGTATCAAGTTTAAGTAATTATATCAATCTAAGTAATAAGAAGACAAAGATGATTTTGTCCCCTGCAACATCTATGTTATAATGATTCAAGCATAATATTAAGAGCAATAAAAAAGGAGCAAGCATGAAAAAAGCATTGATTAGCTTACTGGCAATGATGGCAGTGGTCTTTTTTTCAGGTCTGATGACTAAGGAAGGCCATGCGGCGACCATTTATCGAAATTATAATCTTCTGACAGGAGAACACCTTTATAGTTCTTACAATGAATGGAATACACTGCCGACCAAGAGTGCTTATTGGCAACAGGACACGGTGACCTTCTCTGCTCCAAGCAAGGGAGCAAGTGTCTATCGTCTTTATAATTCTAGGTCAGGAGAGCACCTCTATACGACAGGTCTGAATGAAAAAAATACGCTGGCAAGAAGAGGCTGGACCTATGAAGGGGTTGCCTTCCATTCTGGCGGAAAAGTCAAGGTTTATCGCCTCTATAATCCTAAAGCAGGGATTGGGGCCCACCTCAATACAGCAAGCAGTCTCGAGAAGAATACCTTGGTCAAGCGGGGCTGGAAGTATGAGGGCATCGCCTGGTATGCGAATGCTTCAGGAACGACACCGGCTAATATTACGGTGACCCTCAAATACAATCCTAACTATCGGCCTAATTCAGATGCCATCAGCAAGTGGATGGTCTACTATATGAATCAACTCCGACAAATCAACGGGATCAAGGCAATGACACATGTGGACAGTCTGATGTTGAAATATGCCAAGGCTGATGTTGCTGTGATGGACAAGAAAAACATTATGGTCGACCATGCAGCAGGCAAAAAGCCAGAAGAAAAATTCTATAATGCCTCATCCTATGGCTATCGTGGTTCCGACCAAGAAACGGCCTATCTTCAGCTAGTCAACTGGTACAATGAGGTCGGAAATGTTGATAAAAAGACCTACCCGTACGGCCACCGGGCGACCCTTCTTTATGGAGGAACCGGCATCGGTATGGCTGTTTCTAACAAGGGTTATGCCTCGCTTGAGCTGAGGGGGACCACAGATTGGAATGCCTGGCAGAAAATCAATAAGGGGGCCGCAGCGAAAGGCCTTCAGCGGGTTACCTTCAAGTACGTGCGATAATTTGGAGATAGCTTTCATTTGTGATATAATGATTTTAAGTTAATCTTCTAAAAGAAAGTTTATAAAAATGGAACACACACTATACAATGTCCTTATCGTGCTGATGCTGGTGCTTTCAGTGATTATCATCGTTGCTATCATGATGCAACCCTCTAAGCAGGATGGGGCGGCTGATGCCTTTTCAGGCGGGACTGGCGAGCTTTTTGAACGCCGAAAGGCCCGCGGTTTTGAAGCCATCATGCAACGTTTTACGGCAGTGATGATTGGGGTTTGGCTCTTGGTGGGCTTTATCCTCGTGATTCTGTCAACAAAATAAGAGAAGGGGCGGACTGCTAATGGTTCGCTTTTATTGTTATGTTAAAAGATAAAATCATTGATTTTCTGGAGGAACAGCCAGGCGAGGCCTTTGATGTGGCTGAAATCTTGGGACAGTTAGATGAAAAGGCTGATTATAAAGCCTTTTTTGGAGCGGTCACAGAACTTGAAAAAGCCGGTTTGGTCGCCTTTAATGAACAGGGGCGCCTGGTCGCTCCTACTGCTGTTAAAGACCTTCAGGGGATTTTTAGAAGCAATAGCAAGGGCTATGGCTTTGTAAGCTTGCCTGGCGGTGATGATGATGAAGAAGTCTATATTCCTAAGGATGAGACGTCCTTTGCCCTAGAGGGGGATGAGGTGGCTGTTGAAATCACGAAAAATGCCCACTACCTCAAGGGGACAAAGGCGGAAGGCCGGGTCATTCAGGTCGTCAAGCGGGCTCAGACGGAATGGGTCGGAATCTTTCATGAGGCCTTGGCGGAAGGACATATTGGCAGGGTAAGCTTGCGGAATAAGAAACTGCCTGACATTATTGTCACTAATCAAGGTATGAAGGCTGAAGAAGGCGAGCTGGTTCGTCTGAAAATCCTGAAATGGCCGTCTAAAAAGCATCCTAAGACCATGCTTGGAGAAGTGGTCGAGCGCTTAGGGCGACCTGAAGACGAAGGGCTGGATGTATTGGAAATCCTAGCTTCTATGGGAATCAGTCCTAACTTTCCTCTATCAGTAGAGGCAGAAGTTTCTAAAATCGATCGTCAGATTCATCCTGAAGAATTAGAAAATCGAGAGGATTTTAGAAATGAAATCGTCTTTACGATTGATGGGGCAGATGCCAAAGACCTGGATGATGCGGTCCATGTCAAAAGACTTAAAAATGGGAATCTTGAGCTCGGCGTGCATATCGCTGACGTATCATATTATGTAAAAAAAGATGCTGCGATTGACCAAGAAGCCTACGAGCGGGGCAGCTCTGTCTATGTGACCGACCGGGTCGTGCCCATGCTTCCACCAGCCTTGTCAAACGGCATCTGCTCACTCAATCCAAGAGAAGACCGGCTAACCCAGTCCTGTATCATGGAGCTTGACAGTTTGGGCCAGGTTCTGAGCTACCGAATCGTCCAGTCTGTGGTCTGTACAGCTGAGCGGATGACCTATGACAAGGTCAATCTTATTCTCGAAGGTGATAAGGCAAGTCGTCAGGACCATCCCCATCTTCTTGAGAGTCTTGAGCTGATGGCTGTCCTTCATGAGCAACTGCTTAGAATGCGGGAAGCCCGTGGTGCGATTGACTTTGAGACAGTAGAAGCGAAAATCATGGTCGATGATAGAGACAAGGCCAGCAGTATCGAAAAACGCCAGCGGAAGACAGCTGAGCGAATGATTGAGAGCTTTATGCTTTTGGCCAATGAGACGGTGGCTACTGACTTTGAGCGACGAGGCCTCCCCTTTATTTATCGGATTCACGAGGAGCCAAAGCTTGAGCGATTGCAGCACTTTAGCCAGCTGGTCAGCTCGCTAGGCTTTAAGCTTCCGGCTCAGTTGAGCAAGGAGAGTCTGCACACTTTCAGAGAAGAAATCAAAGGCCATCCGGCTGAGCAGGTCCTCTCAAACATGCTCTTGCGGGCTATGCAACAGGCGAGGTACTCTGAGGAAAACCGGGGACACTTTGGCCTGGCAGCTCCTGTCTACACTCACTTTACGAGCCCTATCCGTCGTTATCCGGACTTGATTGTCCATCGCTTGATTCGTGAGCTAGCTGAGCCAACAGGGCAGACTGTCCAGACCTGGGAGGACTTACTTCCAGCGATTGCCCATCAGTCAAGCCAGCGTGAACGCAGGGCAGTCGAGGCTGAGCGAGAGGTCGAGAAGATGAAGAAGGCAGAATACATGTTTGACTTCATTGGACAGGATTTTGAAGGGATGATTTCTGCTGTGAACCGCTATGGCTTCTTTGTTGAGCTGGATAATACGGTGGCCGGGCTAGTGCCGATTGAGAGTCTGGAGCAGGATGCTTTCAGCTATGATGAACGGCGGATGCAGTTGATTGGCCGACGGACGGGGATGATTTTCAAGATGGGGAATCGTCTGAAGCTTCGCCTGACCGCTGTGGATAAGGAGACGGGAGAGATTAGCTTTAGCTATCTGCCGAGCCCTCTTGACCAGGCTGGCCAGATAAGGCGGCAAGGACGCTCGCGTTCTATAAAATAAATCAAACATTGTCATAAAAAATGGAGAAGAAATATGGACAAATTAACACTAAAAAAGACAGCACTGGTCATTATTGACATGCAAAAGGGTATCGCAAGTCGTGAGGGATTGGCTCCCTACTCAGCAGAAGAGCTGCTAGCCCAGAACGAAAAGCTAACGAATAGCCTTCTGAACACAGAGGCATTGGTCGTTTTCGTCCATGTGAAAAATCATGGGGGAGAGGCACTGAAGCCGATTACGGATGCGATGATTGCTCCGGCTAGTCAGCCTGCGGCTGATTTCAGCGACTTTATCCAGGAATCTGCCTATGACCAAAATAATAAGAATGTGATTCATGTGGCTAAGCACAACTGGGGAGCCTTTTACGGAACGGATCTTGATGTTCAGCTCCGCCGTCGGGGGATTGACACGATTATTTTGACGGGGCTGGCGACGACAATTGGCGTGGATACTACGGCCAGAGAGGCCTACCAGGCGAATTACAATGTCATCGCGGTCGAGGATGCCATGACAGACTTTAATCCAGCCCTTCACAAGGCCATTACAGAGGGGATTTTTAAGCGACTGGGCCGAGTTCGTTCGACGGATGAGGTCCTGGCGATGATTAAAGAGGCAGAATAATGTTAGAGATTTTCTTAATTATTATTGCTGTTTTTATCCTTCTGATCCTTGCCTACATCATCTATGTCTATGCTCAGTATCATCGAATTCCGGATAATCAGCCCCTTGAAATTGAAAATCAGGAGAAATCTTCTGAGCCTGTTGAGGTCGGGAAAGTCTATAACATCATGACCTATAACATTGGCTATGCTTCTTATCCTGCTGAATATGACTTTTTCATGGATGGCGGAAGTAATTCCAGAGCCTTTTCGAGAGCAGCGGTTCTTGGAGCTCTGAAAGAAGACTTAGACTTGATTAAGGAAGCTAATCCTGATTTTATCGGCCTCCAGGAGGTAGACTGGGAGGGGGACCGCTCTTGGCAGGTTGACCAGCCTACTTATTTTAAGCAGGAACTTCCTGACTATGCTTCAAGTCTGGCCCAAAACTACGATTCAGCCTATCTTTTTTATCCGATTAAAAAGCCGATAGGTAAGGCGAAATCAGGCCTGTTGACTCTCTCAAAATATCGTTTGGAGTCGGCGACGCGTTTCCAACTGCCTATAGAGCAAAATTTTGCCAAGTTCTTTGACCTGGACCGGGCCTTTAGTGTCAATATTTTTCCAGTAAAAGCATCAGATAAGAAGCTGGTTATTATTAATACTCATTTATCGGCCTTCATTAAAAATCAAGTCATTCAAAGAGAGCAGTTGTTAACCCTGTTTAGCATGCTTGAGAAATACCAAAAGGCGGGCGATTATGTGATTTGTGGAGGCGACTTTAACCATGTCTTAGCAGGCGAGGCTCATCCAGAGCTGACCTGGCTCAAGCCCTTTCCGCTTGCTGACCTTCCGGAAGGCTTGAGGGCCCTTGCTCCGACGAATGGGCCAACCGTACGGTCAAATGGGACGCCCTATGATAAGGAAAATCCTAAAAATACCTTTGGTATCATCGATGGTTTCATCCTATCTGATAATATAAAAGAGAAAGAAATTCGGACAATTTCTAATGATTTTAAGTCGAGTGACCATCATCCTGTTCTGATGAGCTTTGAACTCCTATGATTGGAGCGGGGCTCTTTTTTATTTTCAAATCCGGAAAGCCACAAAAAGCCATGTTATCCTAAAAATAAAGGAGACATGCGATGAATCAATCCAAATCAGAATCTGGCCTTGTCTGCTTGCTCTTGAATATCCTCTTTGTGGCTAGTCTGGCCATCTTTGACCTGCTGGACGGTCGTTATTGGCAACTGCTGGCCACACTGTCGCCGCTCTTCGTGACTGGAGCAGTGATCACCGCCTTGATTGTAGAGTACAAAAAGCCTAAGGCTTGGCAGAAGAAGTGTTGTAGAATTTATATTTTTGCCTTGTTGCTGATTGCCTTTGCTGTCATCAGCATGGTCATCCGAATCCCTGAAGGCCACCTGCTCCTGAAGTTCTTTCAGCTGATGAACCTCTATGAGATTGGCAAGTATATTATTAAGGAAATGAAAAGGATTACAATTTAATTTGCGAACATTTTCACTTGAAGTAATGATCGAAAAATAGTAAAATGAGAGAGTATTAAGAAGTGCTCAGCACGTAAAAATAAGGAGACTCAAATGTCAATTATTACTGATGTTTACGCTCGCGAAGTCCTTGACTCACGCGGTAACCCAACACTCGAAGTTGAAGTGTACACTGAAGACGGTGGTTTCGGCCGCGGTATGGTTCCTTCAGGTGCCTCAACTGGTGAACACGAAGCTGTTGAACTCCGCGACGGTGAAGCTCGTTACGGTGGTAAAGGTACTCAAAAAGCAGTTGATAATGTTAACAACATCATCGCTGAAGCGATCATCGGTTACGAAGTAACTGAACAACAAGCTATCGACCGCGCTATGATCGCTTTGGACGGCACTCCTACTAAGGCTAAACTTGGTGCGAACGCTATCCTTGGTGTTTCTATCGCTGCTGCACGTGCTGCTGCTGATGAACTTGGTGTTCCACTTTACAACTACCTTGGCGGTTTCAACGCTAAAGTATTGCCAACTCCAATGATGAACATCATCAACGGTGGTTCACACGCTGACAACTCTATCGACTTCCAAGAATTCATGATCATGCCTATCGGTGCGCCTACTTTCAAAGAAGCGCTTCGTTACGGTGCTGAAGTCTTCCACGCTCTTGCATCAGTTTTGAAGGCTAAAGGCTACTCAACTGCTGTCGGTGACGAAGGTGGTTTCGCTCCTAACCTTAAATCTAATGACGAAGGTTTCGATGTTATCCTTGAAGCGATTGAAAAAGCTGGTTATGTTGCTGGTAAAGATATCGTCTTCGCTATGGATGCTGCTTCATCAGAATTCTACAACAAAGAAAAAGGTGTTTACGAATTCGGTAAATTGGCTAACAAACCTGAATCAGAATGGGAACTCCGCTCTGAAGATGACATGATTGAATACTACGCACAACTCGTAGAAAAATATCCAATCATCTCTATCGAAGATGGTCTTGACGAAAACGACTGGACTGGTTGGAAGAAACTTACTGAACGTCTTGGTAAAAAAGTTCAACTCGTTGGTGACGACTTCTTCGTTACAAACACTGACTACCTTGCACGTGGTATCAAAGAAGGTGCTTCAAACGCAATCTTGATCAAAGTTAACCAAATCGGTACTTTGACAGAAACTTTCGAAGCCATCGAAATGGCTAAAGAAGCTGGCTTCACAGCAATCGTTTCTCACCGTTCAGGTGAAACTGAAGATTCAACAATCTCAGACATCGCTGTTGCTACAAATGCTGGCCAAATCAAGACTGGTTCACTCTCACGTACAGACCGTATCGCTAAATACAACCAATTGCTCCGTATCGAAGATCAATTGGCTGAAATCGGTCAATACAAAGGAATCAAATCATTCTACAACATCAAAGACAACAAATTTGCTGAATAAGATGTTTTTGAGAAAAGTCCATTTGTGGGCTTTTTTTGTTTTTCGTAGAAAGATGTTTCAGGAAATACCAGCGACAGATGGCCACACGGCATTACTCCCCGGCTTCTGAAATGGAACGAGGCCCGAACATTACACAAAAAAGGCAAATATGTACAACTCTTTTGACACCGGTATCATTTGACTAGTAACAGGCTTTTTAGGATAATAAAGGATAAGAAAGTCTATCCAAATGAGAGGTATGATCACTATGGAAAATAAAACGCAAACGAATTTCGGTTTGATGCCTAATGAGCCACGTCAGGGAGGATTTGGTCCGAAGACGGATAAGGCCTGGTCTCAGGAACCCTACCACCACGCTGCGGCAGGTTGGGGGGCGACCATGTCTGTGGGTAAGGTTGTCATGAGGACCATGGAACCTTACCGTGGTACCCGGGCCATGCTGACGATGAACCATCCCTGTGTTGGTTTTGACTGTCCAGGCTGTGCCTGGCCTAATGATCCAGATGGCATCATGCTGGACATCTGTGAAAATGGGATTAAGCACGCCACCACCGAGATGACTTCTAAGCGGACAACGCCAGAATTCTTCTCAAAACATACAGTGGCTGAACTTTCAAAATGGACCGACTTTGACCTTGAAAACGAAGGTCGCTTGACCGATCCTATGAGCTATAATCCTGAAACAGACAAGTACGAAACCATCTCATGGGATGATGCTTATAAGATGATTGCCGAAGAATTGAATGGCCTTGATAATCCAAATCAAGCCGCCTTCTATACTTCAGGCCGGCTTTCAAACGAAGCGACCTATGTCTATCAGGCCTTCACCCGGGATTATGGGACCAATAATCAACCCGACTGTTCAAATATGTGTCACGAAGCGACCGGCCGTGCCTTGAACGCATCGATTGCTACTGGTGTAGGAACAGTTGACCTCAGAGACTGGCGTCAGACTGATGCCCTCTTCGTGGTTGGTGCCAACTCTGCCTCTAATACACCCCGGATGCTGACAGAGCTTGCCCACATCAAGAAACACGGTGGTAAACTGGTTCACGTGAATCCCCTGCGTGAGGCGGCCTCTACGAAGACCATCGTCCCTCACGAATTCATCAATATGGCGACCTTCAATGCCACAGACATCTCAGGACTTGACCTCCAAGTTCGTTTGTCTGGTGACATGGCCCTCTTCCGCGGGATTGCTAAATGCGTCTTTGAGGCAGATGCTGCTGGTGTCGAAGGGGCGATTGACTATGACTTCATTGACAAGTACTCTCAGGCCTTCCAAGATTACCGTAAGCTGGTCGAAGAAACTTCTTGGGACTATATCATGGAACAATCAGGCTTGACCGAAGAAGAAATCCGTGAAGCCGGTCAAATCTACCTTGATGCTGATAAGGCAATCATCGCTTGGTGTCTTGGTTTGGCGCAACAGGAATTTGCTGTCGACGCCATTCGTGAAATCATGAATGTGCTCTTGCTCCGTGGCAATATCGGCCGTCCAGGTGCCGGTCCTTCACCAATCCGTGGTCACTCAAACGTCCAAGGTAATCGTACTGTCGGGATTAACCACCACCCAGAAGAAAGCTTCCTTGTCGCCCTTGATAAGGAACTCGGCATCACTTCACCACGCGAACGCGGTAAAGGTACTGTCGACACTTGTATCGGCATGATGACAGGTGACATCAAGGTCTTTATCGGTATGGGCGGCAACTTTACGATGGCTGCTCCTGATACAGCCTTTACAGCTGAAGGCATGAGCAAATGTAATCTGACCGTTCAAGTTTCTACGAAATTGAACCGGAGTCACTTGACCCACGGTAAAAAAGCCTTGATCTTGCCATGTTTGGCTCGTTCTGAGTATGACAAGCAGGCGGCTGGTAAGCAAATGGTTTCTACCGAAGACTCTATGAGCTGGATCCAGCTTGGGGCAGGAAAGAACCGTCCAGCTTCTAAGAACCTTCGTTCAGAAGTCGCGATTATCTGTGAAATGGCGATGGCGACACTTCCTAATTCGCCAGTCAACTGGCAGGCCTTCAAGGATGACTACGATGTGATTCGTGACTCTATGAGCCGTGTCATCACTGGCTTTGAAAACTTCAATGAAAATGTGAAACAAAAACGTGGCTTCCGTCGTCCTCAACCTGCCCGGGAACGCCGTTTCCTAACTCCTAGCGGTAAGGCTGAATTCTCACTGGCTCCACTGCAAAACGTGATTCCAGAAGCAGAAGGGGCACTTTCCCTGCAGACCATGCGGAGCCACGACCAGTGGAATACAACCATCTATACCAATAACGACCGCTACCGTGGCGTGAAGAACATCCGTGAGATGATCTTCATGAACAAAAGAGACATGAAGATGCGTGGCCTTGAATCAGGTGATTTGGTCGACATCAAGGCGACAGCAAAAGACGGCTCTGTCCGTGAAGTCAAAGCCTTCCGGGTGATTGGCTACGACATTTCGCGTGGCTGTACAGCAGGCTATATGCCTGAGCTGAATGCCCTGATTGGCGTGAGCGACATGAGCCATCAGTCTGAACAACCCCTGATGAAGTCACTGCATGTGCATGTTACTAAGCATGCATAAGATGTGAGGAAGACCGCTTAGAAAGCTTGAAATTTAGGGAACTGAAGGAAAGCCCGCAGGGCTTGGAGTCAGGTCGTCTAATTTCCAAGCTTTCTGGTCTTTCGAGCTCAGTTACATAATTTAGATAAGGAAATATCATGGAAAATCTGATTCCAGTCCCACAGCTCCTCGAAATCGGAGCGACTGGGCGAAATTCTGGCAAGACCTTCTTTGCAAAAGACATCATTGCCAGATATAAGGACGAGCACAAGATTGTCGCCCTCAAGATTATTACCATCCGTGGCAAGCGTGGTGTTTGCCAGCGTGGCGAAGAAGGCTGTGGCATCTGCACCAGCATCTCTGATGGCTACGAGCTCATCGAAGAAAAGAATGCCCGTGGCAAGAAAGACACCATGGAGATGCTCAAGTCAGGCTGTGACCGGGTCTTCATGCTCAAGGCCTTTGAGGATTCACTGGTCGATGGCTTCAAGGCTTTTCTTGAAGAAGTGGGTAATGAATGCATGATCATTTGCGAATCCAACTCACTGCGGAAGTATATCCAGCCTGGGCAATTTGTCATGATCAACAACCAGCGCGGCGTCAAAAAGTCTGCCAAGGAAGTTATTGACATGGCTGACTTTGTTGTCGAGACCGCGATGGTGGAAGATTCTGAGCTGACGGCTGAGATTGTTCAGTCGGATGGCGGATTAACTTGGAAGAAGGCTGTGAAGCTTTCTGCTTAAGTATAAGAGGGCACTGTTCGTGCTCTTTTTTGTGTCGTAATAATGCCGTTTCATTCAAGAAATTTGGCAAAAGATGCTGTGGGGCCACAAGCAGCCAGCTTCGCTGTCTCATTGTTAAATCCAGAGCCCTTTGGTCTCTGGATTTGCCTTATTCTGAAGCATTTTTGGCAAATTTCTTCTATTCCAATGTATTACTCGACGTAAAATGTTATGTAAACACAAAGCAAGGAAAAAGAAATCTGATAATTTTACAGCAAAAAAAGCATAAATGAAGTGGAAGAAGGCAGGGCTGAATGCTGTGAAAAACGGCAACTTTCGAGACCATAGGGCTCGAAAGTTAGCAATGGAACGGCTTGCCGTTCGCTTGCGGCCTCGCAGCATTCAGCCCTGCCTTCTGGAACGCAATGTCCAAATTCATGCCATAAATCTAACCTCAGAAACAAGGCACAAATATTTGCTTAATATCTCTAACAAAGCTATAATTAAATTAAGAAAAGGCTTTCTATAACTGAAAAGAATCTAAAAATTTTGAGTGAAGTTGGTGTTTTTGATAATAGACGGTCTTTGATGATTCCCCTCATTATCAGGCTTTTACCCGTATATCATTTGGAGGATGGGTATGACTTGGTGTAAAATGAGATTATAATTACAAAAACAATAAAAGGGAGAAGGATTATGAGTGTAGAAATGTTAGGTTTGATTCTGGCTGGAGGCCAGGGGAGCCGACTCAAGCAACTGACCAAAGACATTGCAAAACCTGCTGTTCCATTTGGTGGCCGTTATCGGATCATCGATTTTGCCCTGTCAAATTGTACCAACTCTAATGTTAAAAATGTAGGTGTCATCACCCAGTACCAGCCTCTGGCCCTCAATGAACATATCGGGAACGGGGCTTCTTGGGGTCTAGACGGCATCAATACCGGCGTGACCATCCTGCAACCTTACTCAGCCCAGGACGGCTCCAAGTTCTTTGAAGGAACGAGTCACGCTGTTTACCAAAACATCGACTATATCGACAGCCAGGACCCTGATTATGTCCTGATTCTTTCGGGTGACCACATCTACAAGATGGACTACGAAGAAATGCTGGAGACCCACAAGGCCCATAACGCTGACCTGACGGTCTCTGTCATGGAGGTACCCATGGAGGATGCTTCCCGTTTTGGCATCATGGCGACTGACGAAAATGGCCGAATCATCGAGTTTCAAGAAAAGCCTGAAGAGCCAAAGAGCAACCTGGCCTCAATGGGTATTTACATCTTCAACTGGAAACGCCTGAGAGAGGTCCTGGTCAATGGCTACGAAAAAGGCAATCCGATGGAGGACTTTGGCGGAGACGTCATTCCCCACTACCTTGAAGCCGGCGACAATGTCTTTACCTACCGCTTTGACGGCTACTGGAAGGATGTCGGCACCATCAAGAGCCTCCATGAGTCCAATATGGAGTTTCTCGACCTGGACATGCCGCTCAATATCAAAGACAGATACTGGAAGATTTACAGCCGAAATGACATCTCGACCCCGCACTTTATCACAGCCGAGGCCCATGTCAATGATGCCATGATTGGCGACGGATGTTATATTGCAGGGAAAATCCAGCATTCTATCCTGTCACAAAATGTCCATGTCGGCGAGCAGTCGCTTATTGAGGACAGTTTCATCATGTCGGGCTGTTCTATTGGTGACAATGTGACCATCAAATACGCCATTGTCGGCGAAAATGCCAGGATTGGCAACAATGTAGAAATCATCGGAACGCCAGACGACATCAAGGTGGTCGGCCATAAGGAAATCGTGGGGGAAAACAACAATGAACAATAGCAACAAAATGTGTGCACTCTTGTCAAATGTCACGACTTATGACAATCTCAAGCCACTGACAGACAATCGGCCGATTTCTACCCTGCCCTTTGACTGCAAGTACCGGATGATTGACTTTCCCTTATCATCCTTGGCCAACGCCAATGTCAAAGACATTCTTTTGACCTTCAATGAAGGTGAGACCCAGTCGGTCTACGACCACATTGGCTCAGGCAAGGAATGGGGCCTCTCTAGCCTTGGCAGTCATTTCTTTGTCTATATCATGCAGGACTTTCTACGCAAGAAGGAGCAGGGCCTCCCATTTTATGAGACCCAGCTGGAATTCTTGAAGAAGTCAAGGGCTCCATACACTGTCTTGATTGGCTCAAAAATCCTGGCCAATGTCGACCTCCAGGCTGTCCTCAAGGTCCACCAGGCCTCAGGCAACAAGGTCACAGCCGTCTACAAGAAGGCATCCTCAGACTCGCTCAATCCCTATGACAGCGTCCTCCGCTTCGATGAAGAGACCGGAAAGCCACTGGCCATCCTCCACAAGGACCTGGAAGACCCACAGCCGACCGGAAATCTCCTTCTGAATACCTTTATCTGTGACACCGACTTCCTCTCAGATTTCATTCGGGAGCGGCATGCCAATGGCGACGAGGAATTTGCCTCTGTCAACCGCCATATCCGTAACCACCTCTCAAAGCTCGACGGGGTCGGCGTCTATGAGTACACCGGCTACGCCAGCAATATCATTGATATCAAGACTTATTTTGAGGCCAATCTGGAGATGCTGGAGCCAAAGAATTTTACTTCGCTTCTTTATGGGGCCAAGCCGATTTATACGAAAATCAAGAACGAAGTCCCAACCTTCTTTGCTGAAACGAGCGACGTCAATGGCTCCCAGTTTGGGTCTGGCTGTGTCGTCAAGGGCAAGGTCACAGGCTCGTTGATTTCTCGGGGAGTCAATCTCGAAGAAAATACCGACATCGAGCGGAGCCTAATTTTTGCGGGCAGTACGGTTAAGGCCGGAGCCCAGATTAAAAACGCCATTCTCGACAAGAACGTCGTGATTGAGCCGGGCGTGAAAATCATCGGCAAGCCCGACAGCGAGCCACTTGTCATTGCTAAAGGGAGCCGGATTACAGAAGACATTATCGCGGGATAAATATATCAAATTATGTAAAAAAGCAAAAGGAGAGCAATGAAAGTACTATTTGCATCAAGCGAATCTGCCCCGTTTTTCAAGACGGGTGGCCTGGGCGACGTGACCGGTGCCCTGCCTAAAGCGCTTGCTAAAAAAGCCGAGATTGATGAAGTCGCGGTCTTTTTGCCCTATTTTCAACAGATGAAAGATAGCTTCAAGGCCCAGCTTGAGGATGTCTGCTATGACTACGTCGAGGTTGGTTGGCGACGGCAATATGTCGGCGTGAAGAGCCTCGAGCTCGACGGGGTCAAGTATTACTTTTTAGACAATGAGTATTACTTTAACCGGGATACGCTCTATGGCTACTATGACGACGGTGAACGCTGGGCCTTCTTTGATTTGGCTATCTGCCGGCTCATGGAAAAGCTGGACTTTATCCCCGACGTCCTCCATGTCAATGACTTTCACACGGCCATGATTCCCTTTCTTCTTAAGGAAAAATTCAACTGGATTCAGGCCTATGATAATATCAAAACCGTCCTGACCATCCACAATATCGAGTTTCAAGGCTCTATGGACCCGACGGTCCTGACCGACCTCTTTGGCATGGGGATGGAACGTTATTTTGAAGGGGTGGTCAGACACAACAATGCCATCAACTTCCTCAAGGCTGGCATCCTCTATTCTGACCGGGTGACCACGGTCTCTGAGACCTATGCCCAGGAAATTCAGACGCCAGAATTTGGCTGTGGTCTGGACGGCGTTCTCGGCTATGTCAAGGGCAAGCTGACCGGCATTGTCAACGGCATCGACTATGAGGTCTTCAATCCTGAGACAGACCCCCTGCTCACAGAGCATTTCTCTAGACAGGACCTGTCCGGCAAGGTGAAAATCAAGCAGGGCCTGCAAAAACGACTCGGCCTACCAATTGACCCTGACGTGCCTTTGATTGGCATGGTTAGCCGGCTGACGACCCAGAAGGGCTTTGACTTGGTGCTGGCTGAGATGGACCATTTCCTCTCTGCCGGTAATGTCCAGATTGTCTTACTTGGCACGGGCTATAAAGACCTGGAAGAAGGCTTCCGCTACTATGCTGGCAAATATGAAGCCAGTTTTAAGGCCGTGATTGACTTTGACCTCCAGCTGGCTCAGGAAATCTATGCAGCATCTGATTTCTTCCTCATGCCGTCTGCTTTTGAGCCTTGTGGCCTCTCGCAGATGATTGCCATGCGCTACGGTAGCCTGCCGATTGTCCATGAAATTGGTGGCCTGAAAGATACGGTCAAGCCTTATAATCCGATTTACAAGGAAGGGACAGGTTTTGGTTTTGTCAGATTTGACGCCAGTGTCCTGAGAGATACGGTCATGCGGGCCCTCCAGCTCTTTGAAAAAGAAGCTGAGACCATCAAAAAAATGCAGGCTTCGGCGATGAGTGAGGACTTCTCATGGACCAGCAAGTCCCAGGCCTACTTGGAGCTCTATAAGGCCATTCTTTAATAAAGTGAGGTGACATTTGGAACTTACAAAAGAACAATTCATACAAGATTTTGAAAAAACGCTGACAGATAAGTACGCAAAGCCATTGATACAGGCCGGTCAACAGGAAATCTTCCAGAGCCTGGCCGATGTCGTCAAGAGCTATTATGCTCCGATCTGGCAGGAGGACTTGGCTTATAAGGATGAGAGTCAGAAGAAGCAGGCCTACTACTTTTCTATCGAATTTCTGCCCGGCCAGATGCTCAAGAGCAATCTCTTGAACCTGGGCATCATGGACACGGTCAGAGAGGCCTTGAGCGACCTCAATGTCAGCCTGGACGAGCTGGCAGAAGTAGAACCAGACATGGCCATTGGTAACGGAGGCCTCGGCCGCCTTGCCAGCTGCTTTATGGACTCGCTGGCCTCAAAGGGCCTGCCTGGCAACGGGAATGGCATCCGTTATCGCTACGGCCTCTTCAAGCAGAAAATCATCGACGGCTACCAGTGTGAACTACCGGATTCCTGGCTGGACAACGGCAATCCCTGGGAGGTCAGGCGTCCCGAGCAGGCGGTCGAAGTGACCTTTGGTGGTGAGGTCTGGCTAGAAGACGACGGAAAGGGCTCGCTCAAGCCTCATTATAGGGACCAGGAGCGGGTTCTAGCCGTCCCTTACGATAATCCCATGGTCGGCTACGAAAATTCGACCGTCAACAACATGTGCCTCTGGCGGTCTGAAATCCCAGAAGACTTGGACGTCCGCTTCCAAAATCTGGACTACATGAACCAGACCGCCCAGCTCTCAGCTGAGCTCTATCCGGACGACTCCAACTACGACGGCCGTCTGCTCCGCCTCAAGCAGGAATACTTCTTTGTCTCAGCAGGCCTCCAGCGGATTCTCAAGCACTACAAGAAGCACATCAAGGCTCCTATCAGTCAAATCCATGAATATGTAGCTGTCCACATCAATGATACCCATCCGGCCCTCTGTGTGCCGGAGTTCATGAGGCTCTTGATTGACGACTGGGGACTGGCCTGGGAGCAGGCCTGGGAGATTACGGTTAAGGTCATGTCTTATACGAATCATACGATTCTGCCTGAGGCCATGGAAAAGTGGCCGGAAGACATGGTCCAAAATCTGCTTCCTCGTGTCTATCAGATTATCTTAGAAATCGACCGCCGGCGGACCAAGGACCTCCTGCCTAAGGTCGGCCCGACCCTGGTCCATAGCACCCGGATTGTCAAGGATGGTCAGATTCACATGGCCCACCTGTCGATCATTGGCTCACATTCGACTAATGGCGTGGCCAAGCTCCACTCAGACCTGATTAAAGACGTGGTCCTGCACGATTTCTACACTATCTATCCTGAACGCTTTAACAACAAGACCAACGGGATTGCTGAACGTCGCTGGTTGCAGATTTCAAATGAAAAGCTCTCCAGCCTGATTGACGAAACCATCGGCCGGGCCTGGCGACATGACCTCAACGAGCTGGTCCTTCTGAAAAATTACAAGGACAATCCAGACTTCTTGAGCCAACTCCAGGCGGTCAAAAAGGCAGATAAAGTCCGCCTTGCTGAGGTCATCAAAGAACGCAATGACATTGAGGTCAATACAGAAGCCATCTTTGATGTCCAAGTCAAACGCCTGCACGCCTATAAGCGTCAGCTCCTCAATGTCCTGCACATTATGAAGCTCTACTTTGACATCAAGGATGACCCAAGCATCGACATCTATCCCCGGGTCTTCATCTTTGGCTCAAAGGCAGCTCCTGGCTACCACTACGCCAAATCCATCATCAAGGCCATCAATGAGATTGCCAACTTAATAAACAACGACACTGATGTCGCTGGTCGCCTCAAGATTGTCTTCATGGAAAACTACAACGTCAGCCTAGCTGAATACATCATCCCAGCAGCAGACGTCTCAGAGCAGATTAGTCTGGCCTCAAAAGAGGCTTCAGGGACCTCGAACATGAAGCTCATGCTGAACGGTGCCCTGACCATGGCGACCCTTGATGGAGCCAACATCGAAATCAAGGACGCTGTCGGCGATGAAAATATCTTTATCTTTGGCCTGACTAAGGATGAAGTCTATGACTACTATGCTCGTGGCGACTACAACGCCCATGACATCTACAAGTCCAATCCAGTGCTTAATAGGATTCTCAACGCCTTCAGAGACGGTACGATCCCAAATATCGCCAATGAAGGCCCTGAAATCTTTGCTTCACTGACGACCTACAATGACGAATACTTTGTGCTCCGTGACTTTGATGACTATGTCCGTGCCCAAGCTGAAGTCGAGGCTCTTTACAGAGACCAGACCGCCTGGACCAAGGCCAGTCTGGCCAACATTGCCAATGCCGGTAGGTTCTCATCTGACCGGACCGTCCAAGAGTACGCTGACGACATCTGGTATATCAAGGCCAATAAGGCTTAGTGGCTAGCCATAAGTAAGACAGGACTCCGGTCTTGCCTTTCTTATTTTATTAGCCTATGTCGAATATGCGTAAAATATTATGTAAACCAAACGAATCAGACTAGAAAAGAGACCCTATGTACTATTTCAATGCCTGGCATTCTGAATACAAACAGCCTTTTGGGGCCATCCAGGTCGGCTCTGTCATGAATATGAATTTCAAGGTCACAGGCGGACCAGCCAAGGTCAAGCTGATTATCCGGCGGGACTTTGGCCAACGTCATGAATTTGACATGCAGAAGATGGACGACGAGCTCTATTCTGTCTCTGTTAAATTTGATGTCGGGGCCGGCCTCTATTTCTATTACTTTGAGATTTCTGAGCCCTCTGACTGGGGCGTGGTCAAGCACTACTATGGCTCAGGTGATTTGGGTGGCGAGGGCGTGCTCTATATGGCTGAGCACGAGATTCGCCCCTATCAGATTACCTGTATCTCTGTGCCTGATCCGGCTCCTGACTGGTACCGGGAGTCGGTCTTTTATCAGATTTTCCCCGACCGCTTTCACAATGGCAATCCGGACGGCAAGATTAACCATCCCAAGAAGAATTCGTTTATTTATGGGACCCAGGCCGATGAGCCCTTCTATGTCAAGGACGAGCAGGGCCATATCGTCCGCTGGGACTTCTTTGGTGGCAATCTCCAAGGGATTATCCAAAAGATTCCTTATCTGAAAGAACTGGGCGTGACGGCAATCTACCTGAACCCCATCTTTTCTGGCACCAGCAACCACCGCTACGACACCAATGACTACCTGGAAATCGACAGCATGCTGGGGACGGAGGAGGACTTTAAGGCACTGGTCAAGGCCCTTCACGACGAGGGCATGCGACTGGTCCTCGATGGTGTTTTCTCCCACGTCGGCAAGAACTCCCGCTATTTCAACCTTTCAGGCGACTACGGCGATGACGAGGGTGCCGCAAAGAACCCGAACAGTCCCTATTTTAGCTGGTTTAAGTTTAACGACTATCCCAATGACTACAAGTCCTGGTGGGGGATTGTTGATTTGCCTGAGGTCGATAAGGACAATGAGGACTTCCAGGCCTTTATCTATGGCAATCCCGACTCTGTCCTTGATAAATGGACGGCCTCCGGCATTGACGGCTGGCGCTTGGACGTCGCCGATGAGCTCCCTGACAGCTTTATCCGGGGAATCCGGGAGAAGCTCAAGACCTATCCTGACAAGGTCCTGATTGGTGAGGTTTGGGAGGACGCATCGAACAAGATTTCCTATGGCCAGCGGCGAGATTATATCTTGGGCGATAGCCTCCATGGGGTCATGAATTATCCTTTCAGAGACATGATTCTGGCCTTTTTGAGGCAGGAGCTCTCGGCCCATGACATTGCCCATCAGATGATGATGCTCAAGGAAAATTACCCTGAAGATGTGCTGTATAATAATCTCAACAACCTGGGTAGTCATGACACAGAGCGGATTATCAGCATGGTCGGTGAAGACCGCCATGCCATGGCCGTCGCCATGCTCTATAGCCTCCCCGGCGTGCCCTGCCTCTACTATGGCGATGAGGCTGGTCTGACTGGCCTGAAAGACCCATCGAACCGGAAGTATTTCCCTTGGGATAATATCAAGGAGGAGCCCTATCAGGCTTACAAGGGCTGGATTGCCAAGCGGAAAGCAGAAGCAGTATTGACTAAGGGCGACTTCTCCGTCTTCTATACAGGGGATGTCCTAGGGATTCTGCGATTTGATGAAGAGACGGTCTTTGCGACAATTCTGAACCCGACAGACAGGGATGTGACCCTCTATACCGAGGATATTAACTGTTTGCAGAATTTAAGCTTCGCTAAGA
This sequence comes from Lactococcus termiticola, assembly GCF_003116835.1. Taxonomy (GTDB): domain Bacteria; phylum Bacillota; class Bacilli; order Lactobacillales; family Streptococcaceae; genus Lactococcus; species Lactococcus termiticola. The sequence continues at coordinate 177,691 of NZ_BFFO01000004.1, forward strand.
AGCTAGCAGAGGCATTGGATGAAAAGGTCATGCCTTTGGGCTCTGCGGTTGATTTTAAGATGAAGCTTTAGCTTATCTATTTTATAAGTGGAATGGAAGAAATCCCGGCCTCCTGCTGTGAAAAGGCAAGCTTGGAGACCGTAGGGCTCCAAGGTTAGCAATGGAAGGGCTTTGCCGTTCGCTTGCGGGCCTCACAGCAGGAGGCCGGGATTTCTGGAATGAAACGACTCTTCAGCTAAAAAATTAATTTACATAATTTTCTAATGAAAAGCCGGAAAGCCTTGTGCTATCTGGTTTTTTCTCGTATATTGTTTCTGAAATGAGCCAATAAAAGATAAAATAGAACTAAGAGAAAAGACGATATAAGGGATGATTTAATAAAATCAGAAAAATTGATGTTACATAGAAAGGAATTTATTCTATGCCTCATACAAAAAGGAAAAAGCTCCAACTCACACCAGAACACAAAATCCACTATCGGACCTACAAGAGCAAGAAGCGCTGGATGTACGCCCTGCTTGGCGGTGGGACATCTGCACTAGGCGTCGCTGCGACCGAAGTGGCTTTTGAGCTCGCCCAATCGACGACAATCCCAGCCTTTGCTGATACAGCCGGGGTCGGAGTCATCTCGGCGGGGAGTCAGTGGGACACCGGGAACCATACGCTTGATGCGACTTCCTGGAATAGCAGTCAGTGGACATCGCAGGGTGGGTCAACTTATTCTTGGTCTGGGAGCACCTATACCTTCGGGGTTAACGGCGGTAGTACGCAAAACTACACCAAACTCAATACACCGCTTGATATGACTCAGGCCGTGAGTATCTCGGGGACTATGCAGGCCAATAATGCCAGTGCTGCAAACAATCGCCTGGGAGATATTCTCGGTGTTTTGCTGACCCCAACCTCGACCACGGATACTCAGCTCGCCAATGCCACTCCCAATCATGACTACATCGGTGTTGATGGCCTCGGGACAGACAGCTACTTCGTTGGTAACTGGTACAGCATGACCGTGGACAATGGCTTTCTAGGCCTTGGATCAGGTTATGATTCAGGAAATGTTATTGCCCAGGGTAGTAGTAGTAATGATACTGCTCCAACATCAGTCGTTACCTCAGGAGCAACCAATGCAACCGATGCTGCAACCAGCTTTAGCTTCAGCTGGACACCGACCTCTGTCGGCGATACGACCACGACCGGGACGCTGAGCTTTACCTCTTACGGCCAGACCGTCACAAAGACTGTAACGATTCCCAATCAGATGAAGCTCGCTTTTGATGCTGGGAATGCGACCTATTATTCTGAAATGTCAGTCTCAGTGAGCAATTTCTCTGCAGCTCAGCCTAGCCAGACGACCAGCGTGACCTACACCAACTCCGCCACTGGCCAAACCCTCCCGGCCTGGACTAGCTCCAGCATCGTAGCCAACGTCGGCGATACATTAAACATCGGAGCCCCAGGCAGTAGTCCAGGCTCAGCCTCCGGGTCATATACCTACGTCGCCCCAGATGCTCCAACAGGCTACAGCTTTGCCTCATCTTCGCCCGCCTCACTGGTCGTGGCTCAAGATGCTTCGAGCAATGTCCTGAACATCCAGTATTCGCCAGATGCCCAGCAGGCCAATCTGACCTATAGCTATGCCGAGGGCTCGACAGGCCCAGCCATTGCGATGACCAGCCTTAATGGAGCGACCGACGGAAAAATTGACGGCTTGACCGCCAATATCCCAGCCGGCTATACTGCCCAATACAAGGCCCCGAACGGCCAGCTCTATGATAGCCTGGCCGATGCGATTGCGAGTGACAGCGGGACCGTCGTTGGAGGCAATGTCTCAGGGACCTTTGGAGCTCATTCAAACACAGCCGACCCTGACGTCTACGAGGCCGACACCAATGACTTTGAAGTCGTCCTGACGGCAACCAGCCAGTCTGCCAGCCTTGTCGTCACAGGTGTACCGGACAATGTAACCACGGCGGGCGTGGCCAATGGGACGACCAATAGCAGTGGCCTGACCGGCTCAGATTATTCCTTCTCAGCCCAGGCCCCGGCTACGATTACCGACAGTAGTGGCCAGGTCTGGAATCTGGTCTTGACCGACCCGAGCGGTAATGTGACCGGCTCATCGGCCAGTCCGTCTACTGTGACTCCAGAAAGCACTTATGATGCGACGACAGGCAATAGCTGGTCGGCCCACTATGTCTTGAGCGACACGTCATCGCTATCGACCTCAAGCTCCCTCTCCGAGTCCATGAGTGAGTCCCTCTCTGAAGTCAGCTCGGCCAGTGTCTCTGAGTCAGAATCCAGCTCAGCCTCATTGAACCAGTCCAGATCTATCTCAGGCTCGGCTTCGCTTTCAGTCTCCCTGTCAGAGTCAGCGTCGAGCTCATTGTCGACACAGGAATCCCTCTCTGTCTCAAGCAGTATTTCAGCGAGCATCTCAGGGTCAAGCTCCCTGTCCAGCTCGCTCTCCCAGTCTGAGTTGACCAGCCAATCCAACAGTATTTCCAGCTCGATTTCCATGTCTGAATCACTGGAAAGCTCAACGAGCCTCTCGATTGTAGTTTCAGCATCGAGTTCTGAGTCTTCTTCGCTTTCTATCTCGACGAGTTTGTCGACGAGTATTTCACAAAGTGGCTCACAGTCACTTTCAATATCTGATTCATTGGCCAACTCTACCAGCATCTCACTGAGTAGCTCGCTGTCGATCTCAGAGTCGATGAGCCAGCATGAGAGCCTGTCAGAGTCAGCCTCCCTGTCGGCCAGTGATTCTATGCGATTGTCGACCTCTAGCTCGATTTCAGCCAGCATTTCTACAAGTAACAGCCAGTCCAACTCAAGTAGTGCCAGCCTCTCAGCTAGTCTGTCGGCCAGCGAGAGCCAGTCGACCGAGGTCAGCAAGAGCAACAGTGTCAGCGAGTATCTCAGCCTCTCTGAGTCCATCAATGACTCGATTTCGGAGAGTAGCAGCCTGTCTAGGAGCTCGAGTAGTTCGATGTCAGTGAGTGCCTCGATTTCGGACTCTCACTCAGTCTCTGAGCATACGAGTGCGAGTATATCGGCTTCGCTGTCCAGTAGCGAATCTGCATCAACACGGGATTCTGAGAGCAAGTCAGCGAGTCTGTCGACCTCTAGCTCGCTCTCGAGGAGTGCTTCACTGAGCATTTCAGCCTCACTGAGTAGCTCAGAATCAGCTTCTAATTCGGCTTCTCTGTCAATGAGTATGAGCTTGTCTTCGAGTGAAAGTTTGAGCGAAAGTCTGAGCGTTAGTAGTTCTGAGAGTGAAGCTAGCTCGGAGAGTAGCTCGGTTTCGTCTTCTTTGTCAAGTAGCATAAGCCTTTCCGGCAGTGAAAGTCAGAGTGAAAGTCAGAGTGCGAGCTTGAGTCAGAGCAGTAGTAGCAGTCTTTCAGACAGTGAGTCCGTCTCGGAGAGTATCTCTGTATCAGCTTCTGGATCAAGTAGTAGGAGTCTCAGCGATAGTCAGAGCCTCTCTGGCAGTCTGTCGCATTCTGAAAGTCTATCGGCATCTGAATCAACGAGTGCAAGCTTATCCTTGAGTGAAAGTTTGAGCGAGAGTGAGCTTACAAGTACGAGCCTATCAGAGAGTGAGTCAAGCTCAGCGAGTACAGCGATTTCAGAGTCTATCAGGTCTTCTCTTTCGATGAGTACGAGCTTGTCAACGAGTGAAAGTCAAAGTGAAAGTAGGAGTGCTTCTAGCTCAGCTAGTGTTTCACTATCAGCTTCGATTTCAGCCTCTACTTCATTGAGCAGTTCAGTTTCTGGATCCAGCTCAGCCTCACTTTCACTGAGCGGAAGCTTGTCTTCAAGTGAAAGCATGAGTCAGAGCCTGAGCAGTAGCATGTCGCAGAGTGGATCGTCCTCAGCCTCTGCATCCCTCTCGGGTTCTCTGAGTACTTCATCAAGCCAGAGTAGCGCAGGCTCTCTGTCTAGCTCCCTCTCGATTTCACTTAGTGGAAGTCAGTCAATGAGTCAAAGTTTGAGTGAGGCTCACAGTCAAAGTCTGAGCAGCAGCCTTTCCCAAAGCGAAGTAACCTCAAAATCTCTAGCAGAATCACAGAGCCTCTCCGGTTCTCTGAGCACTTCATTAAGCCAGAGTAGTGCAGGCTCTCTGTCTAGCTCCCTCTCGATTTCACTTAGTGGAAGTCAGTCAATGAGTCAAAGTTTGAGTGAGGCTCACAGTCAAAGTCTGAGCAGCAGCCTTTCCCAAAGCGAAGTAACCTCAAAATCTCTAGCAGAATCACAGAGCCTCTC
>NZ_BFFO01000005.1 GCF_003116835.1 Lactococcus termiticola
CGGAACACTTTGCCCTGAGTCATAAAGTTCTACTAGAGTTTCTTTGAAACCTTGTTCATATCGTTTAACCATAAATTGAGTGTACCAAATTACCTAAACGGCTGTCCATTTTTCTAGGATAACATCATTTTACTTAAAGGAGCATAAGGGAAACTGATATACAGCAAGCTGTATATCCTTGCAGTACAAGGGTTCCCTCTGATTTCAGCTTTTCAAGCTAAAATCAATAAACTTTCTCGCTACGCTATATAAAAAATTGCAATAAAAATATGAATTGGAGAACAAAATGAAAACAGAAGATTGGTTAATTAGAAAAATTCCGACAGAAACCAAAAAAGGAATTCAAGAGTTGGCGAAAAAAGAAGGAGTTTTTGCCAATGAAAAAGTCGCAGAGATTTTGAATGATTATCTTTACGACATTGAACTTGGTCGAAACAAAAATTACTTTGATAGGCGCTGGCAACAAGTCATTGACAGCTATGAAGTCAGCGCAAATGCTCAAAAAATATTGGCTGATGCGCAAAATGAAAATACAGAAGCCTTTGGAAAATCATTTTCAACGTTGACGAAGCGAGTGATTGAATTGCAAAATTTGCTTTTTGCAGTTCACGAAGAAGTCGAAATTTTGCGAGGAGTCCAGCAAATGTTGATTGGCTATTCCCCAGAAGAGTCGAAAAAATTTGCGGAGGTTTACAAGAAATATGTTGGCGAAGCCTTGAAAAATGAAAGTGATTTTACAGACCTGTTTGAAAAAAATGAAGATGATTGGTTCGAGGGAGAGGAGTATTAAATTTATCAAAATGGTTGCGACATAACAAAGAGATAAAATCTGGCAGTATTAACTCAAATGAACTAAATTTTGCGCTATACTGGAATACAGGACAAAATCAAATCGGGAGGTCTTTATGTACGAAGCAAATGAGGAATTTTCAGCTCTCACAAATCGGCTGGCTGCTTATACTGAGTTAGTTGATGATGAAGCCTATCAAAGCCAGATAGAGCGTGAATTAGTTAGGTTAGCGGTGAAGATATTGGCAGAAAGAATTCATGAGTTACTTCAAGAAGTGAATGATGAGGAGTTGTTGAACCATGCACTCTCTATCATTAACGAAGCAACGATTGAAACAGTCGCATTTTTGGGTACAGAAGACATCTGGGAGGAAATAGAAACACGTTTGAGAGAACGGGGCTTTGGGTACAGAATGTTTGGAGAACCATTTAATTTACCTAAAATAGGTAGATAAAAGGTGCTATGGTCAGGAAATCTGTCAGGATTTTCTTCAAAAATAAGAAAGAACCTTGATTTTTCAAGGTTCTTTTGGCATATAGGCGTATTCAATCTTGATACAGCGGTTCATCACGATGTCATTGCGACCGGCTTCCCGCAGGATTTGCTCGGCCTCTTCTGACTGGAGCTCGAGCTGGGCCCAGAAGACATCTGCATCCGTCTCGATAAAGTCCCGGGCCACGTCAGCCAAGAACTCAGAGCGACGAAAGACATCGACGATATCAATATGCTCGGGTACTTCTTTAAGGCTGGCATAGACCTTTTCGCCCAGGACCTCTTCGCCGGCAATCACTGGATTGACCGGGATAATCTTGTAGCCGTTTTTCTGCAGGCCCTCGGCAATCAGATAAGACGTCCGATCTGTCTTCTTGCTGATGCCGACCACAGCGATGGTCTTGGCCTTTTTAAGATAGTCAAAAATCACTTCTTGACTGGGATTTTGAAATTCATAAGTCATAGCATGCCTCCTTTCTTATCATTATAACAGCTTTTGAAATCAGACGAAAGGCTGAGGGCTCGAGGATTTTCTGATGATAAAATAGAGCTATCAAATTTAAGGAGGAAGCCATGAGCCTCATCTTTTTAGTCTTAGTTGCCTTGTTTGCTTTCTGGTTTCTGAAGGGCTTTTTTAAGTATGTGTTGCCTGCAATCTTGCTGTTAATCATTGCAAAATTTATCTTTGGTTTAGCCTTTATCAGTCTTCATCTGGTCTTATTTGTCATTGGCCTTTTGATTATCGTCTGGCTTATTCGAGCTATTAGTGGCTCAAGAAACCGCTAACCCCCTTTTTCTTTACTCAGACTTATTTTTATGCTACTATTAAAATAGTTTTATTTAAGATATATATTTAATAGTAATAGGATAATTTTATATCAATATGAAAAAAGTTCTGATTTATAGTGCAGTGACTGCTAGTCTTTTAGCTGTCGCAAGCCCCGTGCTTGCTGCTGAAACAGTTGCTCCTGCCCCCACATCTAGCCAACTGCCCGCCAGCCCTACTGCCAAGGCAGTGAAGACAAACAGCTCGATTCCCGTCTATCGGCTCTACAATTCAAGAAACCAGGAACACCTCTATACTACAAGTACAGACGAGGTTTCTTCCCTCCTGAGTATTTACATGAGTGACTGGAAATACGAGGGGGCTTCTTGGATGGCTCCTAAGAGCTCAGCGACAGCTGTTTTCCGCGTTTACAATCCAAAATCAGGCGAGCACCTTTATACAAAAGATGCCCATGAAGTCAGTGTCTTGACCTCTCAGTACCACTGGTCAAGTGAAGGAACCGCCTACTACTCCGAATCGGCAACTGCTGGACGTAGCAATTTCCGCCTCTATAACCCTAAAGCGGGAATCGGGGCTCACTTTACCACATCAAGCAGTTACGAACGCGACCAGCTCATGAAGACTGGCTGGAAATATGAAGGCATCGCCTGGTACGGGACAAAAGATCCTGTCTATACGACTTACCAGCCCGTTCCTACACCAATGTTCCACAAGGATAGCCTCGGATATACTGTCTTTACACAACAAGATTCTCGCTGGGGCAACCTGCTTTACGGCGGCGACCCTATCTGGGACGGAGGTTGTGGCCTTGTTTCTACAACAATGGCGATCAATGCACTGAGAAAGACCAACTTTACGCCGGCAGATACCCTCCCTTGGGCAAATGCAAATGGAGCGATTGCCTGGAATGATGTCGGTGCCAGCGTCTTGAGAATTGCACAGCACTTTGGCCTCAACGCCTGGTATGTCTCTGCAGACATCGCAACCATCAACCGGGTCCTCAGCCAGGGTGGGATGGTCTCTGTCTCTGGAGCAACTTCACCAAACTACTTGAACGGTTCACCATTTACATCGGTCGGCCACTATGTTGTCATCAAGAAACTTCTCCCTAATGGCCAATGGATGATCTTTGATTCCAATAATTCAAACGGCCGTGAGATGAATCCTAACAATAACAAGGCCTTTGATCCAAATCTTATCATGCGTTATCAACACTACTCTGCTGTTGCCATGTATAACAAATAAAAAAGCAAGACTCTAGGTCCTGCTTTTTTATTTCGCCTCATACCAGGTCAATCCTGTATTTTCATCAACTTTCAGTGGCAGGTCAAGCTTCATCGCCTCTTCCATCGTTGATTTCACAAGGCTCTTGACTTCATCGAGCTCTTCTTTTGGCACATCGAGGATGATTTCATCGTGGACCTGGAGGAGCATTTTGGCTTTCAAGTCAGAATTTGACAGGGCCTTGTCCAGATTGATCATAGCGATTTTCAAGATGTCGGCCGCCGAGCCCTGGATGGGCGAGTTTATCGCCGTCCTCTCGGCAAAAGAGCGGACGCTAAAGTTTCTCGCATTAATATCCGGCAATTTCCTACGGCGGTGGCTCATGGTTTCGACATAGCCCTTGTCGTGGGCCTCACGGACGATATTTTCCATGTAAGCCTTGATGCCGGGATAGCGTTCAAAGTAGGTCTCGATATATTCTTTGGCTGCCTTGCGACTGATGCCAAGGTTATTGGCCAGGCCAAAGTCAGAAATGCCGTAGACGACCCCAAAGTTGACAGCCTTGGCGTTCCGCCGGTCATTGGCTGTGACATCTTCAGCATTGGCAATGTCAAAGACCCGCATGGCTGTGCTGGTGTGGATGTCAGCTCCGTGACGGAAGGCCTCAATCAGGTGTTCATCCTGGGAGATGTGGGCCAGGACCCGGAGCTCAATCTGAGAGTAGTCTGAGCTCAAGAGGACTGAGCCAGGGCTTGGCACAAAGGCCTGGCGAATCTTCCGGCCTTCTTCCAGGCGGACGGGGATATTCTGCAGGTTCGGATCCACCGATGAGAGACGGCCGGTCTGGGTCAAGTCCTGGACATAGCGGGTGTGAATCTTGCCGTCTGCCATGATTTGTGGCATCAGGCCCTGGACATAGGTTGATTGGATCTTGGCAATCTGTCGATATTCGAGGATTTTTGCGACGATTTCATATTGACCAGCCAGGCCTTCTAAGACGTCAACCGCCGTTGAATAACCGGTCTTGGTCTTCTTTCCTGCTGGAAGCTCGAGCTTCTCAAAGAGGATAACGCCTAATTGTTTTGGCGAATTAAGATTAAACTCTTCTCCAGCCAGGTCATAGATTTCCCGGGTCAGCTTGCTGAGTCGGGCTTCGTTTTCTTCGCCGATGGCCTTGAGCGTGTCTGCCTTGACGGCAATGCCGGCAATTTCCATCTTGGCCAGGACATCCGCCAGAGGCAGTTCGATGTCGGTCAAGAGGTGGTACTGATCGTTTTCTTCCAGGCTCTTGATGAGGGCAGGCTTGCTGGCGGCGAGCACATGAAGCTTGCGGGCAATGTGCTGGAAGAGGATTTCATCGCTAGGTACTGCCTGCTTGGCCCCCTTGCCGTAGACTTCTTCGTCTTTGGCGAGTTTTCCGACATTGTAGAGCTCAGCGATGGTTGAAATCTTGTTGTCTTCGGTCGTTGAGAGCAGGTATTTTGCCAGCATGCTGTCAAATTGGGCAGGGGCAAGCTCAATGCCTTCACGACTCAGGAGGACCTTGTTCTTCTTAAAGTCATAGGTGTTTTCCGGAAATGGAAAGGCCTTGAGGACTTCGAGATTCTTAGAAACAAAGACTTCTTTATCATTCCCCCAGGCAAAGGCCAGGATGTCGGCCTTGTGGTAGTTGTCTTCCAGCGTCTCGATATAGAAAAAGTCGTCGGGCTTGACTTGGGGCTCGCTGTCGATGACCTGGTAGTCGACTTCCAGCTCCTTGATGGCCTCGCCATTGTTTGACAAAAACTGCTCTTTGAGCTGTCTGAAGCCCATCTCATCGTAGAATTTAACGAGGGCTTCATTGCTGTCAGGGCCGTCGTAGCTGATATCATCGAGGCCAATCTCGATAGGCGACGCTGTATTGATGGTCGCAAGCGTCCTTGCCAGATAGGCCTGCTCCTTGTCAGCGATGATATTTTCTTTCATCTTAGAAGCTTTAAGTTTATCAACATTTTCATAAAGGCCATCAATCGAGCCCCATTCGTGAAGGAGCTTGAGGGCGGTCTTTTCACCGACCTTGGTGATGCCTGGATAATTATCGGAATTATCGCCCATCAAGGCCTTGAGATCGATAAATTGCTCAGGTGTCAACTGCATCTGCTCCATAAGATAGGCCGGTGTCCAGGCTTCAAACTCTGCCACGCCTTTCTTGGAAATCTCGACCGTGGTATTGCTATCGGTCAGCTGAATCATGTCCTTGTCGCCAGTGACAATCGTCACGTCAAAATTGGTGCCAGGGGCTTCAGCCATCTTATCCAGTGTCCCGATAATGTCGTCGGCCTCATAGTTGACCAGCTCATAGTGCTGAATACCGAGTTTTTCGAGCATTTCCTTGATAAAAGGCATCTGCTCGCGGAATTCGTCAGGTGTCTTCGCCCGGCCACCCTTGTAGTCTGCATACATCTCGGTCCGGAAGGTGGTCTTGCCAGCGTCAAAAGCAACTAAGACATGGCTCGGCTGAATCCGCTCCATCAGGTTGTTGAGCATAAGGTGAAAACCATAGATGGCATTGGTGTGAAGGCCATTTGGCGCCTTAAATCGGTCCAATTGGTTATAGAGGGCAAAGAAGGCCCGAAAGGCAACGGATGAGCCGTCGATTAAGAGGAGTTTGTTTTTTTCGTTTGTCATATTCTTTTATTATAACATAGCTTGGATGGTCGGCTCTCTTGGCTTGGTCTGTGGAGTCGCTTCGTTACAGAAACTAGGGAAACTGATGTGCTGGCACGCAAGCAGACCGCTTTGCGGTCTCATTGCTAAGTTTTGAGCCTCCTAAGGAGTCTCCAAACTTGCCTTTTAGCACAGCAGATTCCCTAATTTCTTTCACTCCGCTTGGATTTTACCAGCTTTTAGAAAAACAGTGCAGTGGAAGAATTCAGGCTAGAGCTCTGGCCTGAATTCTGGAACGGAAGCCCTCAAGCCCAAGAAAAAAAGCCGGCAAAGCCGACCATCTAAGGATTCAATTTATTCATCACATCTCGCCAGAGGCCTGGCGTAAAGACTCGGCCTGGATTTCCACCGCCAAGAATGCCGTAGCCTAGCATCAAACCACCAGCCGCGGCAAGGATGAGGAGGATGACGACCAGCAGGAGGAGGGAGATTCTCATTCCTAGGATTTTTACTGTTTTCTTAAACATTAAGCTTCCTCTTCAGTTAAGGCTCATCTAAGCTTTATCTAAGCTTCGTCAGGCACCCGCTCGATGTCTGCACCCAGCGAGGCGAGTTTTTCATGGAATTTATAATAGCCTCGGTCCAGATGGTTGAGTTTGCGGACCGTGGTCTTGCCTTCTGCAACGAGAGCTAAAAGGATGAGGGCGGCAGAGGCCCGGAGGTCTGTCGACTTGACAGAGGCCCCTTGGAGCTTGTCTGAGCCCTGGATTATCGCTGTTTTTTGCGTGATTTCCACATTCAGTCCCATCCGTCGCATTTCTTCCAGATGCTGGAAGCGATTTTCAAAGACAGTCTCCGTCATGCTCGACTCACCCTTAGCAACAGCCTGGGCTGCGGTCATCTGGGACTGCATATCGGTCGGGAAACCAGGATGGGGCAGGGTCTTGACATTGGTCGCCTTCAGGCGGTCAGGGCCAATGACCCGCAGACCTTCTTCTTCTTGGATAAAGGTCACGCCCATTTCCTTTAATTTAGAAATCAAGGGCCGGTTGTGCTCAGAAATCGCCTCAAGAATGAGGACGTCACCCCGAGTCATGGCAGCCGCGACCATAAATGTCCCGGCTTCAATCCGGTCTTGGACGACGGCATGGTTGGCCCCATGCATCTCCTTGACCCCCTTGATAATGATGGTATCTGTCCCAGCACCTTTGACATTGGCCCCCATCTTGTTCAAAAGATTGGCCAGGTCAACGATTTCAGGCTCACGGGCAGCATTTTCTAGCGTGGTCGTACCTTCAGCAAGAGTCGCTGCCATCATCAGGTTCTGAGTCGCCCCGACAGAAGGGAAGTCCAGGTAGATATAAGCCCCTTTGAGCTGACCCTTGGCTTCAATGTAGCCGGCGGTCTGTGTGATTTCAGCTCCCATAAGCTCAAAGCCCCGCAGATGAAGGTCAATCGGACGAGAACCAATCGAACAGCCACCAGGCATTGAGACCCGGGCCATGCCGTTGCGGGCCAGGATTGGCCCCATGACAACGATGCTCGCCCGCATCTCGCTGACGTATTCATAAGGGGCGTCGGTCTTGACTTCCGTCGCTGACGTCGCATGCACTTCTTTCGCTGCTTCATCAAAGCTCAGCTGAACACCGAGATGGTGGACCAGCTTGTTCATCATATAGACATCACTCAAAATCGGCACGTTGCGAAGGACTGTCTCACCCGTCGCTGGCAAAAGACTCGCTGCGAGTAGTGGCAGGACAGCGTTTTTTGCCCCTTCAATTTCAACGCTTCCCTTGAGTTGCGTTTGGCCACCCTTGACGATGATTTTATCCATTATATTTTCTCTATTTCTAAGCAAATTTTCTTATCCATTATATCACAATTCTGATTGACTCAAAATTGAGAGCACCTCGTCCTTCAGATGGACAGGACCTGAAAAGACCTTCTCACGGCCCATCAGGCTTGGAGAATCACCCTCGATAGTCCAGCTGTCAAAGCCGATTTTTGAGAGGAGAATGCTGCCTGGAGCATAATCCCAGGGATAGAGATTGCTGACATAGCCTAAGATCCGACCTTCCAGGATTTTCACATAGCTGATGCCAGCCGAGCCAAAATTGCGGACACCAAGTGACTTGGACGCCAGCTCTTGCAGGTGGTTAGCATTGCTCTTGAACATGTAGCTGTTCAGGGCAAGAAGGCTGGTCTCAAGCTCAGGCCAGCGAACTGGGAGGGCCTCATCTTCACAGTAACTCTGCTCGGCATCATTCCAAAAGAGCCGGTCAGCCATGACGTCGAGAATCATTCCAAACTGGGGCTTGCCTGCCTGATAATAAGCCAGCATGACGGCAAATTCAGCCTTCTGAACGATGAAGTTGGTCGTCCCATCAATCGGGTCAATGACCCAAAAATTCGAGCTCGCTAGGTCAAAATCAGGCTCTGACTTGCCGTTTTCTTCCGCCAAAATCTTGTCGTCAGGAAAATGAGCCAGAATCTTTGATACCAACTCTTCTTGGACTTGACCGTCAAAATTGGTGACCAGGTCGTCATAACGGCTCTTGGTCGCAACCTGTGGGGCTTCATCGAGGTGGCTCCTCAAAAAAATGCCGGCCTCACGAACCCAGCCTTTGGCTAAATTTAATTGCTCATTTGGAAAATTGGACGCTTGCTCGCTCACTCTTAGTCACCTCTTGGACGGCCCGATAAAGCGAATAGCCGCTCGCCGATTCAAATTCACGGCCGAGTTGCTTCTCCTGCATTTTTGAGGGGACGACCGTCTTGAAAGCCCGATAGCTGTCAAGAAAATCCGCCTTTTGGACCCTGTCTTCATAAAATTTTTCCACCTGATTAAAAAAAGAGACCACTGTCGACATCTCATCAGTAGTCCAGCTTAAATCCAGTGGATAGCTATAATGTTCTTTCATTTACGCTTCTACCAAAGTATCTTTAGAATGTTGCATCTCTGATTGCCGGTAGGTCCTTGGCAAAAAGCTGCGGATTTCATCTTCATTGAAACCAATCTGCAGGCGTTTATCATCAGTGATAATCGGCCGTCGCAGGAGGTTGGGATAGGCGGTCACCAGCTCCAGGAGTTGATTGATCGTCAGGCTGTCCAGGTCAACATTGAGCTTTTGGAAGACCTTAGAACGGGTAGAAATCAAGTCTTCTGTCCCATTTTCAGTCTTTGCCAAAATGTCCCTCAAGGCTTCGATGGTCAGGGGCTGGGTCAGGATGTTGTGTTCGGTATAGTCTACATGATACTGATTGAGCCAAGCCCTTGCCTTCCGGCAACTCGTGCATGATGGTGATAGGTATAAATTGATCAACAGCTGCCTCCGCTATTTTTACTATGCTCCTATTATATAATAAGAGGACCCGGCTTTCAATAGGGCTGTCAAAAAAATTTAACAGCTGGGGTTTCTGCTTTTAAGGTCCGCTTCGTTCCAGAAATCTGGGGAAATGCAGTGGGGCCCGCAAGCGAAGGGCTTTGCCCTTCCATTGCTAAATCTGGAGCCCTCTGTGAGGTCTCCAGATTTGCCTTATTCCACTGCATTTCCCCAGATTTCTTCCACTCCGCTTGTGCTATTTTTGACTGGAAAATTGGCAAGTCAACCTCAGTAGCACTAGTGGAGCTTCAGGGCAATTGGGATCAAGCGTGGAATTTATCAGCTTTGGAGACCCGGAGGGGCTCAAAATCTAGGTGTGGAAGTCGAAGGATTCACTTTCTGCCTCGGGCTTGCATCCCAGCTAGCCCTAAGCGGAACAACCCTCCTCACTCATAATACTCCTCCGCAATCTCCTGCAGTCCCTCAAAAGTCAGAAAGTCTACCGCAAAGCCCTCTTTAGCCTTCATCATATCGACCAACCAGTGCAGTCGGGTCTCATGCTCTTCATCATAAAAGACAAAGGCCCCGTTAACCTTGTCAATCAGGTATTGATTGTAGGCCTTGAGCTGGCTGGGATTGGCATAGCTGTCAAAGCAATATTTGACATAGTCGAGCTGTTTGAAGCTGGCGATTTTCAGCTGGCTAGCCTCTGAGAGTCTTTGCCCGTGGTCTTCAAAATCAAAGATGGTTGCCAGCTGGAAATCATATTCTTCCTTCATTTCTTGGGCAACCTCGAGGGCCCAGTATTCAAAGCCTGTGTTTCCTGTAAATATCAACCAGATTAAGCCCTCTTCAGCATAGGCTTCCAACCTTCTTCGGATGGCCTTTTTGATGACTTCGATTTTGGGATCCTTATCTGTGAAAATTCCTAGCTCAGAAGCCGAGTAACCTGCGATGAGAAGGCTGTTCATAACTGTTTTTTTCTCCTAAAAATGTGGTATAATAACATTATACAACTATTCTGCACTCTTATAAAGGTAAGTCATGCCCATCAAATATCCAAATGGCCAGAGCTTCAAACAGCTTGCAGTGCCTAAAAAAGCTGCTCCGGTCCAGTTTGGGAAGCGGGGCATGAATTTTGAATCTGAGATCAATGCGACCAATGAATATTACCTGGCCCACGGCATCGCAGTCATTCACAAAAAACCGACACCTGTGCAGATTGTAAGGGTCGACTACCCTCAAAGAAGTCGGGCAAAAATCACGGAAGCTTACTTCAAGCAGGCCTCAACCACTGACTACTCCGGTGTCTACCAGGGCTACTATCTTGATTTTGAGGCCAAGGAAACCCAGCAGAAGACGAGTTTCCCCCTCAAAAACTTCCACAAGCACCAGATAGAGCACATGCAGGCTGTCTTAGACCAGGGCGGGATTGCCTTTGTCCTCCTGCATTTTGCCAGTCTCACTGAGACCTACTATCTGCCGGCCGAGCCACTGATTCAGTTTTATCTGGAACACGAAGGCCTCAAGTCTATGCCCATAACCCTCATTAGAGAAAATGGATATGCCATTGCCACGCAACAAATTCCCAGAGTCCCCTATCTGGAAATCATCAATAGCTTATACGAGGTGACCGATCATCGCTAGAAAACAAGCAAAAGCTGCCAAGAAAAAAAACCGCTCTTTGGCCACACGCATCACACTGACCAGTCTCAAGGTCGGTCTTATCCTGGTTTTATCCGTCATCTTGCTTGCGATTGCTGCAGGTGGTGCGGTCTTTTACTATTACGCCAAGGATGCCCCAAAGCTCAATATCAATAAACTCGAGTCACAGCCGTCCACCGTCGTCTACGACAAGGACAACAACATCGTAGCCACCCTCGGTGCTGAGCAACGTGACACGGTCAAGACTAACAACATCCCTGTCCAGCTGGTCAATGCGGTCACTTCTATCGAAGATCACCGCTTCTTCAACACCCGAGGGATCGACCCAATTCGTATTGCTGGAGCCTTTCTGCATAACTCAAAAGGTGGCTCTGTCAACGGGGGTTCAACCCTTGACATGCAGCTCATCAAGCTGAGCTTCTTCTCAACTTCTACCAAAGACCAGAACCTCAGAGTCAAGGTCCAAGAAGCCTGGATGGCCCTCCAGCTTGACCAAAAGTGGACCAAAGAAGAAATTTTCACAGCCTATGTCAATAAAGTCAATATGGCCAACGGTTATTACGGGATGGGCACTGCCGCTAAGGCCTACTACGGTAAGTCTTTGAGCCAGCTTTCCATCGCTCAAACTGCCCTTTTGGCCGGCATGCCACAGGCCCCAACGACCTACAACCCTTATACCAATCCCGAGGCTGCCAAATACCGTCGCGACCTGGTCATCAACGCCATGTTCAAATACGGCAAAATCACAGCTGCCCAGCAAAAAGAAGCCATCAATACACCGATTACCGACGGTCTCCAACAGCTCAAAAACTCCGTCAACATCCCGCCTCAAGACGACAACTTCCTCAAGGAAGCCATCGCTGAAGCCAACCAGCTGACCGGCGAAGATGCGGCTAATGCTGGCCTCAAGATTTATACCACGCTTGACAGTGCCGCCCAGCAGAACCTTTACAACATCGTCAACACCACCGACTATGTGCCATTTACGGATAACATCCAGGTGGCTTCAACCCTCATCAATGTCCAGACCGGTGCGGTCACAGCCATGATTGGTGGCCGAGGCCAAGACCCTAATGTTGTCTTCGGTAACAACCAAGCCGTCCAGACCGACCGGGACTGGGGTTCTGCCATGAAACCCCTCGTCGACTATGGACCTGCCTTCCAAAACGGCATCTACAAGTCCACCGGCACCTATATCGCTGATACTGGCCCTTATTACTATCCTAATAGTAGCGATCAGCTGAACGACTGGGATAACAAGTACATGGGGAACTTGACTGTCCGTCAAGCCCTGACCCTCTCTCGTAACATCCCAGCCATCAAGACGCTGGCTGCTGTAGGTCTCGATAAGTCGAATCAATTCTTGACCAACCTCGGCTTTAACTTCAACGATCCAGACGGTGGGGGGCTCCAATATGCCAACGGAATCTCATCCAATACTGCAGGACAAGGGAACAACAACCCAACATACGGTGCCAGCTCACTCAAGATGGCAGCAGCCTATGCGGCCTTCTCAAACGGTGGTGTCTACACCAAGCCTTACTATATCAACAAGATTGTCTACCCTGATGGTAAGGAAAAAGTGGTCAAGCCTGAACGCAATCAGGCCATGACCCCACAAACGGCCTACACGATAACCGATATTCTCAAAGGGGTCGTCAAAGGGAACGACGATGCCATCCCAGCCCTGTCAACTGGTCTAACCGCTCAGGTCCCAGGCCTTCCTGAAGCTGGTAAGACCGGTACTTCTAACTATACAGGCGATGAACTCAATCAGGCCCTAGATAATGCCGGTATCTCTGTTGCTTCACTCCAAGGTGGCTCTATTGCCCCCGATGAAAACTTCGCTGGCGTGACACCGCAGTACTCGATGGCTGTCTGGACTGGTTTCAGCAACCGCCTGCAACCCATCTACGGTGACAACCTCTACATCGCCACCAAGGTCTTCAAGGCCATGATGACTAGCCTCTACCCAGACCCAAGCTCTGTTGCTGACTGGACCATGCCAGACGGCATGTATCGCTCAGGCAACGAGTTGACCATTACCAACCAATAAGGATATTATGACCTTAGACATCAAGAAATACACCAATAGCATTGCTCAGGAAAACAGTTATCTCCTGAGCAATGCTTCTTTTAACTTCGTAATTGACCCGGGCAGTGAGCCGGAACAACTGATTGCTGACCTCAAGGCCAGCGGAAAGCCTCTCGCCAGTATCTTTTTGAGCCATGCCCACTTTGACCATATCATGGGGCTGGATGAGCTCCTACTAGCCTTTCCTGATGCGATGCTCTTTCTCCATGCAGAGGAACACAGCTGGCTCCAAGACCCCAAGCTCAATGCCTCCCAGCTCTTTTTAGGACAGCCAGTCACTTCGACCGCCCAGCCCAATGCCTATATCATCCGGGCTCCCTATCTTTTTGGCGAAACTGAGCTCAGCGTCCGCTATACGCCCGGCCACTCCATCGGCGGTGTCAGCCTGATTTTTGAAAAAGAAAAGATCGTCTTCAGCGGAGACGCCCTCTTCTACCACACCATTGGCCGAACTGACCTGCCAACAGGCAATCAAGAGCAACTCCTGACCTCTATCCACAACGAACTCCTAAGCCTCCCCGATGACTATGTCATCTACCCCGGCCACGGCCCAAGAACCAGCGTCGGAGAGGAAAAGCAGAATAATCCCTATCTATAGTAAAAAGCCGTGAGCCACGGCTTTTTCTCTATTCTCATCTCTGCCCCCTGCCCACGCGAAGCGATTCGCCAGAGGCGAGAGCGAAGCTCAAAACAATGGGATAGGGCTAGTAGTGGGATTATCGAAAGATCCGCTTTCGTATAATCCGCAGAGCGGAAATCCGCAAGTAGCAAATCTTAGCCACTCGACGGCTCGTGTAAGCGAGACTGCCCGAGGGTCTTAGTGCTTTAGCACTTAGACTTCCAGGACAGCCTCCTCATATCGATGATGTAGGGTTGCTGGCTAAGCAGGGATTAGCAACACTCAATGCAAGGAAGAAAGCTTCACTTTCCTTATTTGCAACCTTGCATGGCAAGTTTTGGACCTCAATGCTCCCTTTGGTCGCATTGCTGTCTCAAAACTTTAGCCAAGCAAGCCACGAGCACTCCACTACTAGCCCTATCCCAGCCCAAAAGGGACAAAAAAAGTCCGGCTGAAAGCCGAACTCAAATTTTAGTTTTCGTCATTCGCTACGAATGGCAAGAGAGCCATTACGCGTGCACGCTTGATTGCTGTAACCACTTTACGTTGGTTCTTAGCAGAAGTTCCAGTCACGCGACGTGGCAAGATTTTACCACGTTCTGAGATGAAACGTTTCAAGAGTTCAGTGTCTTTGTAGTCAACGACTTCGATTTTATTTGCAGCGATGAAGTCAACTTTTTTACGGCGTTTGAAGCCGCCACGACGTTGTTGTGCCATAGTTTTTTCTCCTTATTTTATTTTATCCAAATATTACGCTGTCTCGATTTCAAGCCGATAATGCTTGAAATCGAGACAAGTAAGACGACTAGGCAATTCCCATAGGAATTGTCGTGCTATAATGAGCGACTTCAGTCGCCCTTATAGCGTCGTGTTAAAAGGGAAGGTCATCATCCGAGATTTCCATCGTTGTGCCACCAGAAAATGGGTCAGCATCACGACCGAAGTTCGGCGTTGGATTATTATTGCTAGCAGCTGGAGCAGCTTGTGCTGGGCTAGAGCTTGCTGGAGCAGAATAAGATCCGCCAGCCACTCCGCCTTCACGAACCGCACGACTCTCCAGGGTCTGGAAATTATCGACAACCACTTCAGTCACGTAAACACGTTGCCCTTGTTGGTTTTCATAATTCCGAGTCTGGATAGAACCCGTCACACCAATCAAAGCACCTTTTTTAGCCCAGTTGGCCAAGTTTTCAGCCTGCTGACGCCAAATCACGCAGTTGATAAAGTCTGCCTCACGCTCGCCTGCCGCATTTTTGAAACGGCGGTTGACCGCAAGAGAGAAGGTCGCAACTGCGACGTTGCTTGGTGTGTAACGAAGTTCAGGGTCACGCGTCAAACGCCCAACCAAAGTAACATTATTAATCATGAGCCCTCCTGCTTAATCCTAAAATTAAGCTTCTACCTTAGTAATCATGTGACGAAGAATGTCAGCGTTGATCTTAGCAAGACGGTCAAATTCGCTTGTTGCTTCTGAAGTTGTTTCAGCTTCAAAAGTAGCAATGTGGTACAAACCTTCACGGAAATCTTGGATTTCGTAAGCAAGTTTGCGTTTTTCCCAGTCTTTAGACTCAAGATTCACTGCACCGTTGTCAGTCAAGATACCATCAAAACGTTCAACGAGTGTGTTTTTTGCTTCTTCATCAATGTTTGGACGAATAATGTAGAGAATTTCGTATTTAGTCATTGATTTTTCCTCCTTTTGGACTAATGACGAGGGTTGAGTCCCCCGTAAGTTATGAGCTTTACTCACAAAGAATAATTATAGCAGAAAGCTAGCCATTTTGCAAACTCGCCCGCTTCATATATTGGGGAATTTTTTCGATGATCTGACTCGGCAGGACCACATAGGCCTCTTCAGCTAGGTCGCTTGCAATTTTACTGTGGAGATAGGTCGCAGCAAGCACCGCTTCTTTTTGTGGAAATTGAGCCAAAAAGCCCGCAATCATCCCAGCTAGCGTATCGCCCATGCCTCCAGTCGCCTGGGCCGGTGTCCCAAGTGTCAAGAGGCTTGCTTCCATATCTGGAAAAAAGATTTTCGTCGCCTCAGACTTGGCGACCAGACCTGCCCCCAGCTCATCTGCAAAGGCTTGAAGGCCTTCTGGCGTCTGCTCAGCGATCGTCAGCCCACTCAAACGCTCCATCTCCTTTTGATGGGGCGTAAAGACTGTCTTATCCGGATGTTTCAGGCCAGCCTGAAAGAGGCTGATGGCTGAGCCGTCGATGACCAGCCATTGCTCTTCCTTCTGCTCATCTAGGACGCGCCCAAGCAGGTCCGGTCGCTCTAAGCCTAGCCCCGGCCCAATCAAAATCACATCCGCCGACTGAATCAAGTCACTGGTCAAGGCCGAAAAATCCAGGACCATAGCCTCAGGCAGGCGGGCATGCAGACTCGTATGATTCTTCTCAGCCGTGACCAAGGTCACGAGACCCGCCCCGCTATAAACTCCGGCTGAAGCCGCTAAAATCCCAGCCCCGCCGTATTCTTCATTGCCTGCAATGATTAAAAGCCGGCCATAATCGCCCTTATGAGATTGCCTCGGCCGTTCTTTAATCAGCTTCCTCAATATTTCATCCGTCAATGTTTTCATAAGTCTATTGTAGCAAATCCCAGCCGCCATGTTATAATCAAATCATGAAAACTTTTGACGTGATTGTCGTAGGCGCAGGCCCATCTGGCATGATGGCCGCCATCGCTGCGGCGGAAAACGGGGCTAAGGTGGCCCTGATTGACAAAAACAAGAAGGTCGGCAAGAAGCTCTTGATGACAGGCGGCGGCCGCTGCAATGTGACCAACGCCGCCCCCGTCGACGAGATCATCGCCCATATCCCTGGCAACGGTCGCTTCCTCTACTCTGCCTTTGCCCAGTTTGACAATCAAGACATCCGGGCCTTTTTTGAGGCCAATGATGTCAAGCTCAAAGAAGAGGACCACGGCCGGCTTTTTCCTGTGACGGATAAATCCGCCACTATCGTTGCCGCCCTCTATAATAAACTCCTAAGCCTACACGTCTCCCACTTTGCTGGCCAGACCGTAAAAAAACTCCTGATAGCAGAAGGCCAAATCAAGGGCCTTGAGACGGAGACCGAGCGCTTTGAAGCCCCAGCCGTCATCCTCTCGACCGGTGGCATGACCTATGCTTCTACCGGCTCATCAGGCGATGGCTACCGCTTCGCTCGCTCAGCAGGCCACAGGATTACCGAGCTCTACGCGACCGAATCTGCCCTAAAATCTTCAGAAGACTTTATCATGAAGAAGACCCTCCAGGGCATCAGCCTCAAGGAGGTCCGCCTCTCTGTGCTCAACAGCAAAGGCAAAGCCGTGACCAGCCATGTCCACGACCTCCTCTTTACCCATTTTGGCCTCTCTGGCCCTTCAGCACTTCGTTGCTCTAGCTTTGTAAATCAGTTACTGGCAAAGGGTGAGAAGCCTGTCAAGCTTAGCCTTGACTTGTTTCCAGAGCAATCGCTCGACCAGCTCAAAGAGCACATCATCCAGCTGACCCGAGACTCTAAAAAGAGCTTGAAGAACGCTTTGGCCAGCCTGACCCAGGAACGCCTCCTCGACTTTTACCTAGAACGGGCCGACTTAAGCCCTGATATGATGGCCAAAACCCTGACCGAAAAGCAGTCAGACAGCCTGGCCCAACTCTTCAAAATGCTGCCCATCCTGATCGACAGCACTTTCCCCATCGAAAAGTCCTTCGTGACCGGTGGCGGAGTCAGCCTCAAGGAAATCAATCCCAAGACCCTCGAAAGCAAGCTCATGCCCGGCCTCTATATGACCGGTGAGTTGCTTGATATCAATGGCTATACGGGCGGTTACAACATTACCGCAGCCTTTGTGACCGGCCAGGTAGCTGGGACCCACGCAGCCCAGGGCTACTGATGAGAAAAGACCTCTATTTTTAGTTAAATGAGAGGCTTATTTCATGTTATAATCAGCTTGACTTGTGGATAGTCCGCTACTTTGAAGCAGGTCATAGGTCGTTGTATGAGTACTAAGCGAGCCCTTTTGCATTTTCCTAGTAGACGAAAGGAGATCGTGATGTATAATACTACGACAAAGGAGTGCGGTAATGACCATCGTTTTTGCCCTGGCAATTTCGATTGTTCTTTCTGCCTTAGGCAGGCTTGCTGTTCAGCTGACCAGCGCTTATAGCATAAAGAAAAACGCCGACAGAAATCAGCGTTAGTCGTTATTCAGTAGTCTAGTAGACCTATGGCGGTGGGGAAGAACCAGTTCCCCACCGCTTTTATAATTTCATTGTATCAAATTCTCTAGTGCTGTCAAGCCTTTCAGCCCAGCTTTTTCATGAGATTATCAACAAATTTAATCAGGTCTAAACTAAGCTTCCAGGAGCACTCATTAGTCTTCCAGAAACTCCTTCAATGTCAACTTCGACCGGTCCATCTTCACAAAAGCACCATCCGCCTGTCGTCTAATCACCGTCGGCACGGTCGGAGCATCATACTTCCGACGGGCCTCCTGGAGGGCTGGACTCAAGTCTGTATTCTCCGTGTCGACATAGTAAATCTTGCTGGAAATCTCGGCGAGCTGCTGAGAGAAATAGCGGGTCCAAGGGCAGGTCACCCGTCCAAAGAGAATCACGGCCTCTTCGTCAAGTTCCTCAATATCCTCAGCCTGAAGCAGGCTGACCTGCTTAATATTCTCAAAAAAGGCCGTTCGCTTATCATGGCTATAGGGCTCGGTCACCCAATCGCCAACGATAATGACTCTGTTGTCCTCCGGCGTCTTGAAGCTGAAGAGATGCTTGCCGTCTGTTGCAGGCGAGATTTCTGAGAGCTCCAGGCCGAGCTCTTCGACCTTTTCATAGATGTCATCGATATATTCGACGTCAATGGCCAGGGTCTGAGGCTTAAAATCATAGCTCTCGCTCAGGGCCACCTTTTCCTCTAAGCCCAGTTCCTTCCAGAAAATCTCTGCGTTTTCTAGGCTTTCAACATTGATTGTAATCATTTTATTGTTCTCCATAAAATCAGTAGGACGGCAAGCAAGACCATGCTTAATAGCAGGAGGCTGTCCTGTTTTCGCCATTTCAGCTGGCGATATTTCGTTCGCCCTTCACCACCTTGATAGCCCCGGCTTTCCATGGCAATGGCCAAATCATCTGCCCGCCTAAAAGAGCTGACAAAGAGGGGAATCAAGATAGGAATCACAGAGCGGATTTTCTGAATCAGATTACCCTCGCCAAAGTCCATTCCTCTAGCCTTTTGGGCATTCATAATCATGGTCGTGTCATCCATCAGGGTCGGGATAAACCGCAGGGCAATTGAAAGCATGAGGCCAAGCTCATGGACCGGTACTTTCAGCTTTTTCAGGGGCGAAAGGCCGGTCTCAATACCATCAGCCAGGCTCAGCGGTGGTGTCGTCAGGGTCAAAATCGTCGAGACAAAGATAATCAGAACAAAACGGAAAAAGATAAAGACCGAGTTGACCATGCTCTCCGTCGAAATATTGATAATCCCAAAATGGAAAATCACGTGAGAGCCCGTCGTAAAGAGCATCTGAAAGATGACTGTAAAGAGGATAATCCCAATCATCGGCCGGAGACCCTTGAGAAAGTAGCCAAGCGAAATCCCTGTCAGAGCAACCCCAAGAAAGGTATAGATAATCAAGAGCCCATAACCCAGCCAGTCGCTGGCCAGGAAAATCACAGCCACAAAGGCCAGCATGACCAGGAGCTTGCTCCTCGGGTCCATCCGGTGGATGATCGAATCCCCCGGAATATAGCGGCCCATAATCATATTTTGCATACCTAAGCCCCCCTTTCTTTGAGGGCGGTGACTAGGCCAGCCCTCGTGATAGGAAGCTGTTCAAAGGCAATACCAGCCTGCCTTAGCTTATGGGCAAAGGCCGTCGCCTTGGGCACGCCCAGCTCGTGGCTGTTTAAGAACTCCACATCCTGAAAGACCTCGATGGGCTTGCCACTAGCGATAATCCGGCCTTTTTCTAAGAGGTAGACAAAGTCTGCAAAATCAGCAACATCGTCCATGTTGTGAGTCACGAGCACAACGGTCTGTCCAGCTTTAGAGTGAATGTCCTTAAAAAGCTGCATCATCTCAATCCTGGCCTTGGGGTCAAGTCCCGCCGTCGGCTCATCAAGCACCAGAACTTCAGGCTCCATGGCAAGAATCCCAGCAATGGCCACCCGCCGCATTTGCCCCCCTGAAAGCTCAAAGGGCGAGCGGGTCCAGAGCTCTTCTGGCAGGCCGACCAGACTAAGTTTTTCCTTAGCCAGCTCGGTCGCCCGCTCCAGGCTCACGCCAAAGTTTTGCGGACCAAAGGCCACGTCCTTCAGGACCGTCTCTTCAAAGAGCTGGCTTTCTGGAAACTGAAAGACCACGCCCACCTTTTTGCGGACTGGCTTGATGTCCTTTTGCTTGCTGTCATGCTCGATGGCAATGTCGTCAACGAGGACCCGACCGCTGGTCGGTTGCAAGAGGCCGTTGAGCTGTTGGAGAATGGTCGACTTGCCTGAGCCCGTATGGCCAATGATGGCCGTATAAGAGCCTGATGCCACCTTCAAGTCAATGTCAAAAAGAGCCCGACTTTCAAAGGGGGTCTTGAGCTGATAGGAATAATTGACCGCTTGGAATTCAATCATTGCTTCTTTTTCCATTCTTCCCGGCAGAGCCTGAGGATTTCCTTCTTGTTTTGACTGGCGTTTGAGATATCAAGCAGAATCACGGTCTGCTCGCTCCCCATGGCATGCTTGGCCTGGAGGGAATTGACCGCCATCAGCATGTCAGCTGCCGATTCCTCTTTGAGATATTGCTCTCTGTCTTTGACATCTACGCAGAGATAGCTCTTCATATCCAGTGGATTTTCTACTCTCTTAACCAGCTGAATATCAGTCACATCAGACCAGGCAATCGGTCCAAAGGACTTGCGGTCATCTGGCCAGACAACAAGGCCTTCCGGCTGAATCGCAAGCAGGACCTTCCTTGAATGAACCAGGCTGACAATAAAGTAGACGATGGCAAGGAGCAACAAAATCAGCCCCACAATCGTCGGTACATTAAAGGCAATGATAATCAGTAATACGGTATAAATGAAGGCCCGCAAGAGGCCGTAGCGAATCTTTATAATTTCTGTCATTTTAATTTCCCTAGTAGCTTTTCAATCAGAGCCTCTTCTGTCAGATAGCCTTCTTCTGTCATGTCCAAATCCTGCATGAGGTTTGAGCTAAAAGGCACGTCCAGCCCCATCTCAATCATGTCGTCGCCTGAAGCAAAGAGGGCTTCAGGCCTTGCATCCCGCATGATTTTACCCTGACTCATGACCAGGACCCGGTCAGAGCTCGCCGCCTCTTCCAGGTCATGCGTGATTGAGAGGACGGTCAGCTTGTACTTGTCCTTGATCTCGTGGATGACCGCCATGATTTCAGAACGGCCCGTCGGATCAAGCATGGAGGTCGCCTCATCGAGGATAATGATTTCAGGCCTGAGGGCGATGATACCGGCGATGGCCACCCGCTGTTTTTGGCCGCCTGAGAGTCTGGCCGGCTCCTTCTTCTTAAAGTCCAGCATGTTGACCTGCTTGAGGGCATCGTCAACCCGCTCCATCATCTCTTCTCTTGGGACGCCTTGATTTTCCATACCAAAAGCCACGTCGTCTTCGACGGTCGCCCCGACAAATTGATTGTCTGGATTTTGGAAGACCATGCCGATTTTCTTGCGAAGCTCCCAGACATTGTCGACAGTGAGCTCTTGGCCATCAATCAGGATGCTACCCGAGCTGGCTTCAAGGAGGCCGTCAATCATCCGGGCCGTCGTTGACTTTCCAGAGCCGTTCTTGCCGATGATAGAGACCCATTCGCCTTTTTCCAGCGCAAAATAGACCCCGTCCAGCTGTTTGACGTCGCCTTCCTTATCATATTGAAAATGGATGTCTTTCACTTCCAAGATTTTATTCATAAAAGCATTATAGCATATTTTTGCTGGCCAATGCCTCCAATCCTTCTTAAATATTGGAGAGAAATTGTTTCTGTCAAAGGCTTTTCTATGATAAAATAATGATACAAAGATTAATAAAATGTAAAATAAAAAAAGGGAGAAGCCATGAGAGAACAACTACTTATCGGAGGATACACGAGACGTGTGTCAGAAGGCATCTACAGCGTGATTTTAGATACGGTCAAAGGGGAGCTCTCTGAGCACAAGCTCTTTGTCGGCGTGCAAAATCCGACTTATCTGGCCAGAGATGAAAAAGACCGGATTTATTGCCCTGCCATTGATGGCGAAGGTGGCGGAATTGCCGCCTTTCAGATCGGCGAGGCTGAAGTCAAGCCACTGGGACACGTGACCAGCCCCGGCAATCCCCTGGCTTATGTGGCGGTCGACCCTAAACGCTCGCTGGTCTACGGTTCCAACTACCACCTGGGCGAAATCCGGGTCTATCAAAAGCGGGTCGACGGCAGTCTCAAGCTGACTGACCTGGTCCGCCACGAAGGTTTTGGTCCCAAGCCAGAGCAGAAATCTGCCCATGTCCACTATTCTGATGTCACGCCAGACGGCCGGCTCGTCACCTGTGACTTGGGGACGGACGAGGTCACAGTCTATGACGTCCTTGACGAAGGCAAGCTCAATCTGGTTTCAATTTACAGTGCAGAAAAAGGGGCTGGAGCTCGGCATTTGGCCTTCCACCCCAATAAGAAGGTCGCTTATCTCGCCTGCGAGCTGAATTCGACAGTCGAAGTCCTTTCCTACAATGAAGAAAAGGGGGCCTTCAGCCTCCTCCAACGGATTTCAACCCTGCCAAAGAGCCATACTGGCTTTAACGGCGTGGCGGCCATCCGTCTCTCTGCTGACGGAAAAGACCTCTACGTCTCAAACCGGGGCCACGACTCACTGGTGCATTACAGTGTCAGCCCGCTCGGCACCAAGCTCCAGCTCGAAGACTGGTATGCGACTGAGGGCAAGACACCTCGTGATTTTAACTTTAATGAGGACGACAAGTACATTATCGTTGCCAATCAGGATTCTGACAATCTTACTCTATTTAAGCGGGACCGGGCGACCGGCCAGCTGGAGCTGAAACAAAAGGATTTCTATAGTCCTGAAGGGACAGCTGTGATGTCACTGAGGGCTAAATTATAAGTGGAAGAATTTTTGCGAAAACACTGTGAAATAAGGCAAAAGGCGAGACCGTTAGGCTCGCCTTTTAGCAGCTTAACGAGCATGGAGAGGGCAGTGGCAGAGTCAAGGAGATGGCCTCACAGTGCTTTTTGAAAAATTTCTGGAAGGCAGCGGATTTCGTCTGCATCTCGAGGAAAGTCTGACTTTCCCTATTTTTTTCAGAATTAAGTGAAGAAATTCACATTTATGCTTGACAGCTCTTTCACATTTTGCTAAAATTGTCTTGTGATAAAGTTCACAAGGAGAAAATATGGCAACTAAAAAAGCACTTACTGCTGCTGAAAAAGCAGCTAACTACGAAAAAGCAGTCGAATACACAGGCAGCCTCGTTAAAAAAGCGAAAAAAGCTGTCCTCGAATTTGAAGGCTACACACAAGAACAGGTCGACAAGATTGTCGCAGCAATGGCGCTCGCAGCCAGCGAAAACTCTTTGAAGCTCGCCCATGAAGCCCACGATGAAACAGGACGTGGCGTGGTCGAAGACAAGGACACAAAGAACCGCTTCGCTTCTGAGTCAGTCTACAATTCTATCAAGAACGATAAGACCGTCGGTGTCATCCGCGAAGATGAAGTCGCAGGGTCAGTAGAAATCGCAGCACCGCTCGGTGTATTGGCTGGGATTGTCCCAACCACCAACCCGACTTCTACAGCCATCTTCAAGTCACTCTTGACTGCAAAAACACGTAACGCGATTGTCTTTGCCTTCCACCCACAAGCGCAAAAATCTTCATCTCACGCCGCTCAAATCGTCTATGAAGCAGCCCTCAAAGCCGGTGCCCCTGAAAACTTCATTCAATGGGTTGAAAAACCAAGCCTTGACAATACCACAGCCTTGATCAAGAATCACGACATCGCAACCATCCTTGCGACAGGTGGGCCTGGCATGGTCAACGCCGCCCTTTCATCAGGGAATCCATCACTTGGTGTTGGTGCTGGTAATGGTGCCGTCTTCGTTGATGCTACAGCTGACGTGGAACGGGCCGTTGAAGACCTCCTCTTGTCTAAGCGTTTCGACAACGGCATGATCTGTGCAACGGAAAATTCAGCAGTTGTCGCTGCTGAAGTCTACGACGAATTCATGGCGAAACTTCAAGAGCAGGGTGCCTACCTGGTTCCTAAAAAGGACTACAAGAAGATTGAAGACTTCGTCTTTGTTGAACGTGCTGGTGAAGGCTTCGGAGTCACAGGTCCTGTCGCTGGTCGCTCTGGTCAATGGATCGCTGAGCAAGCTGGCGTTAAAGTGCCTAAAGACAAAGATGTCCTCCTCTTTGAACTCGACAAGAAAAATATTGGCGAAGCTCTATCATCTGAAAAGCTCTCTCCACTACTCTCTATTTATAAGGCAGAATCCCGTGAAGATGGGATTGAAATCGTCCGCGGTCTCTTGAACTATCAAGGTGCTGGACACAATGCCGCCATCCAAATCGGTGCCATGGATGATCCATTTGTTAAAGAATACGGTATCGCTGTCGAAGCTGCTCGTGTCCTTGTCAACCAGCCTGACTCAATCGGTGGTGTCGGTGACATCTACACTGATGCAATGCGTCCATCATTGACACTCGGAACAGGTTCTTGGGGGAAAAATAGCTTATCACATAACTTAAGCACATACGATCTTTTGAATATTAAAACAGTGGCTAAGCGTCGTAATCGCCCACAATGGGTTCGCTTGCCAAAAGAAATCTACTACGAAGAAAACTCAATCACTTATCTTCAAGAATTGCCACACGTTCACCGTGCTTTCATCGTCACTGACCCTGGTATGGTTCAATTCGGTTTCGTTGACAAAGTCCTCGAACAACTCGCAATTCGTCCTAAACAAGTTCAGACGACCATCTACTCAGATGTACAACCTGACCCATTGCTTTCACAAGCCATTGAAATCGCCCGTCAAATGGATCACTTCAAACCTGATACAGTCATCTTGCTCGGTGGTGGTTCTCCACTTGATGCCGGTAAGATCGGTCGTTTGATTTACGAATATGCTTCACGTGGAGAGGCTGACCTTTCTGACGACGCAGCCCTCAAGGAACTCTTTGAAGAATTTGCACAGAAGTTTACAGATATCCGTAAGCGTATCGTGAAATTCTACCATCCACATCAAACGCAGATGGTTGCTATCCCTACTACTTCTGGTACGGGTTCTGAAGTGACACCATTTGCCGTAATCACTGACGATGAAACACACGTGAAATACCCATTGGCTGACTATCAGTTGACACCTCAAGTGGCGATTGTTGACCCTAGCTTTGTTATGACTGTGCCAAAACGCACTGTGGCCTGGTCTGGTATCGACGCCCTCAGTCACGCGCTTGAATCTTATGTTTCTGTCATGGCTTCTGATTACACAAAACCTATTTCAATGCAAGCCATCAAGCTGATCTTTGAAAATCTGACGAATTCATATAACTACGATCCTAGCAATCCAACTAAGGAAGGCAAGAAGGCCCGTGCCAATATGCACAATGCCGCAACACTTGCCGGTATGGCCTTTGCCAACGCCTTCCTCGGTATCAACCACTCCATTGCCCACAAGACCGGTGGTGCCTTCGGCCTCCCTCACGGTTTGGCTATCGCCATTGCAATGCCACATGTCATCAAGTTCAATGCCGTGACAGGAAACGTGAAACGTACGCCTTACCCACGTTATGAAACTTACCGTGCTGAAGCTGACTACGCTGAAATCGCACGTTACCTCGGCTTCGGCGGTAAGGATGACGCTAGTTCTGTCAAGAACCTGATCAAGGAAATCAAGAAATTGACCGACTCTATCGACATCGACACCACATTGACAGGAAACGGTGTCAAGAAGGCAGCCCTCGAAAAGCAAATCGACGAGCTGGCTGACCTGGTTTACGACGACCAATGTACACCTGCAAATCCACGTCAACCTCGGATTGATGAGATTAAGGATTTGTTGAGGGATCAGCTTTAAGGGATTAAAAAAACTTCGCTACAGATTGCGAAGTTTTTTTAATAATTTTATTTTACATTTCTAAAAGCTAACTCCGCCCCCAAAAATCAATCTCCGCCCGGGCAATCCCCAAGTCTTCCTCAGACCGCAAGAGCTCATTCCAATGAAAGCCTTCCTTGAGGCCAATCTTATAAGGAAAGGCCGTGACGACTAGGCGATAGCGATGGGCCTTGTCAGGAGGCGTCGGACCGACATAGCGTTGGCTAATCGCCTTATCCTTTTCACCGACAAAAAATGAAGCGTTGGAATTCTGGCCCTGGACGATATCCTCGGCCAGGCGACTGTAATCTTCTGGGAGGTCGACCCGGCCGTTGACGACTGGAATATTGGCGACCAGCCAGTGAATCCACGGAAAGCCCGCGACCGGAACGGCATCGTAGTCGACCAGTGAGAGGGCGACAAAGCTGGCATCCTTAGGAAGGCCGGTCAGACGGATGGGAAAGGAGACGACCGGTTGTCCCTTATATTTGGCACTTTCCGGAGCATGTTTCCCGTACTGGTCAGGCAGGTAGCCGGAAGCCAGGTCCAGATGGATGTCAAAGCTGGCCCGCCGGTTTTCAAGCAAATAGAAATGCAGGGCCAGCATGAAGAGCAGGCCGAGCAATAAAATCGCCAGATAAGACCAGCCAAAGTAGTGCCAGCCCCCAGTGGCCAAACTAAAGCCCCGACCGTCCCAGGAGAGATTCAGAAGTTGGCGGATGACAAAGGCGTAGACATAGTAGACCAGTCCAGCAAAAGACCAGTAAGTAACGGTCTTTTTTCTCATGAGATAGAGAATGAGGGCGAACGCAATCAAGACCAGTAAGACCAGGCCCTCAATGAAGGCCTCATGCATGAGAAAGTAAAAATAATTTGCCTTGGCCTGCTGGATGTCAACGGTCTGCTGGAGCTTCTGCTGTTTGACGGTCGCTGGCAGAAACATGCTGGCCAGCCAGAGGACAAAAAGCGTTATAATCTGCCAGGCCCTGAGGCTGATTTTTCTTGTAGAGGTCATGGTCTAGTCCTTTTCTAGGCTCTCAATCGCCCCCTGAATGGTCTTGACAGCGACGATTTTCATCTTGCTGTGAATTTTTTCGGCCGATGCTTTAGCGGCGAGATAGTTGTTATTATCAGGGTTTTTATCACCTGAGTCGGGCACGAGGAAGAGCTCTGCCCCCTCATTACTAGCGGTCACGACCTTTTTGTCGACCCCACCGATTTGGCCGATGCTCCCGTCTTCATTGATGGTGCCGGTGCCGGCAATCTCGCGTCCTGCCCTCAGGTCTTTGCCGGTAATCTGGCTGTAGACCTCCAGCGTAAACATCATCCCGGCTGATGGGCCACCGATAGCTCCAGCGTTGATCGTGACCTTGGGGTCAGTGACAACCTCGGTGTGGTCGACCAGGCTGATGCCAATGCCGGTCTTACCATTAGATAATTTGACAAATTTACCTGTGAAATCATGCTTGGAGCCATCAATCCGGGTCACTTCGATTTTGACCGGGTCTCCGACCTTTTCGCCAGCGACTGAGTCAATCATGGCTTTAGAATTTTCAAAGCTCTTACCATTGACCGCTGTGATGGTGTCGGCAATCTGGAGTTTCCCCTTAAAGCTAGAATTGTCGGCAATGTCGAGGACATAGACCCCGCCGTACTTCATGTCATAGGGCTTGCCGGCCTGCTTAAAGGCCTGGTAGACAGCCGTATTTTGAGCCGTCTGCATGTAAAACTGGTTGACCAGATTGTACTGCTGATTGTTGAGGCCACCAGTCAGGTCCTGGGCCGAATAAACACTGGCAAAAGGGTTAAACTGGGCGTAAATCCAGGAGAGGGCGTTGGCCTGGGAGACGCTCACGGTCGTCAGGAAGAAATTTCCTTTATGGTCGTCTTTTTTGCCCTCAATCTGGACCATCCGGCCGACCGATTCAGTCGTGCCAGGGACTTCCAGATAATAAGGCAGGGGATAAACCAGCCCAATCACAAGCAGGATGGGCAGGACAATCCAAAGGGTCCGTTTTAATATTTTATGCTTTTTCATTTTAGTCTCCATCGCTCGTTCGCTTAGCTTCCAAGGCCCGCTTGACCGGCTCAGGTAGCCAGTCACTCAGGTCTTGGTCAAAGTGATAGAGCTCCCGCATCCGGGTCGAATTCAGCGCTTTGAGCTCAGGCCGGGCCATCAAAAGCAGGGTATCAAGGCCTGACATTTCCAGATTAAAATAGAACATATTTTCTTCATAAGCCAGGTCACTAGCATCTCGGACAGAGCGGACAAGGGCCGTCACGCCCAGTTTTTCAGCTACCTTGACTGTGAGCTCAGCCTCATGGACGATGACCTTGACATTGTCAAAATCAGCCAAGGTCTCTTCCAACATGGCCCGGCGTTCTTCCGTCTTAAATAAGGGCGATTTTTGGTCATTGTTAAAAATGCCGACATAGAGGAGATCAAAGAGCTTGCTCGCCCGCTCGATAATATCTAAATGCCCCAGAGTCATGGGGTCGAAAGTCCCTGTGAATAGGCCTATTTTTTGGCTCATGCTTATTGCCTTTCGTAA
This sequence comes from Lactococcus termiticola, assembly GCF_003116835.1. Taxonomy (GTDB): domain Bacteria; phylum Bacillota; class Bacilli; order Lactobacillales; family Streptococcaceae; genus Lactococcus; species Lactococcus termiticola. The sequence continues at coordinate 28,306 of NZ_BFFO01000005.1, forward strand.
ATCGTAATTTTTGAGATGCCGTAGGTCTTTTGCTTGATTTGCTGGAGCTGGCCGATGCTCTCAGGAAGCTCGACAGACTTATCCGTCTCACAGACGGCGAGTGCTTGGTCTGCCAGCAAATCCCTGGCCTGAAGAGTTTCCAGATTGGCGACAATCTGCTCTTTGGCATAGGGCGGGTCCAGAAAGAGGAGGTCAAACTGGCCTGACAGCCTTGGAATGGCCTGTTCTGCCGTGGTCTTCATCAGCTCAAACTTGCCGGATTCTTTGGTCATGGTAATATTTTCCTGGATGACCGCCTGGGCTGAGCGGTCTTTTTCAATCAAGACCGCCTGGTCACAGCCTCTGGAGACAGCCTCAATCGAGAGGCCACCCGAGCCTGCAAAAAGGTCGAGGACACGACCGCCCTCAAAGTACTGACCCAGCATATTAAAAATCGAGCCCTTGACCTTGTCGGTCGTGGGTCTAGTGGTCTTTCCGGCTAAGCTTTTGAGGGGCCGGCCCCCGTATTCTCCTGCGACAACTCTCATGCTTCTATTATAGCAGATAAAAAAGAAAGCCTGTTGCTTAACAAGCTTTCGCTTCCTTTCATTCTAGAAATTCTGCAACTTTTATTTAACAGGCCTTTCATGTCGCCTCACAGCCGTCAGTATCGGAAAGAGTCCAAGCAGAACGACGACAAAGAGCAGGCCAGCCATCCCTGTATTGCCCAGGAAAACTGAGGCAGAGACCGAAAGCGAGCCTAGGATAGAAGCCATGGGGTTGACCACAGAAAAGGCTCCAGAATAAGTCCCGACGGCATCTCCGTCCATGAGGTCGGCTCTTAAAGCCTGTGAAAAAGGCACAAAAATCATCTCGCCCAGGGTCGCAATGACTGAAGCGACGACGAGGCCGGTAAAATCACGAAAAAGTATCGCCAGAATAAAGCCCAGGCCCTGAATGCTAATCCCAAGTCCCACGCCCCAGCTCCTCGACCAGTGCTTGGTCAGGCGGTTGACCGTCCCCATAAAGGCAACAATCAAGGCCGTATTAATAATTAGGAAAATCGTCAGCATTCGCTGGCCGTAAATTTCAAAGCCAAAAAGATGACTAGTAATAAAGTGGTCAGAGAGATGGACTGGCAGATAATAGTCAACCTGGCCAAAAATCATCATGGTAAAAATCGAGCCAAAGCAGTAATAAAGGAAGGTGTGGTCACGGGCCACAAAGCGGTAGGCCTTGATGATATTGCTTTCTGACTTGTGTTCAGCCGTCTTGGGGTTAAAAGACTCGTCAATAAAGAAGAAAACCAGGACAAAGCTAAGGACTTCCTCCAGCGTAATGGCAATCAAAAGCTCAAAAAGATAGTGCTTGAAGAACCAGCCAGAGATAGCTGAACCCAGCAATATCGCCACATTGATGACCCAATATTGCAATGAATAAACAATCTTACGATTGTCAGAATCCGTCAAATCGACCATCATGGCCATGCTGGCCGTATTGTAAAAGCCCCAACCAAAGCCGAGAATCAAAAAACCGAGGTAGGTCAGCCAGGGATTAAAATACCAAGGCGAGTTAGCATAGACGGCAATCAGGCCACCCAAGCTCGTCAAAAGAGTCGCATACAGCATGATTGGCCGACGGCCCAGCCGGTCGGAGAGATGGCCAGCCCAGAGGCCGACAAAAAAGGTCACGAGGCTTGAGACCATCAGCAAAAAGCCGGTAATCCCGGCACCCAGATGCTGATTGTAATAGATGGTCATGGATGAGCCGACCGTCGAGAAGGTCAGCGTCCCGACGAAGACCATGAAAATCCGGAGCTGGATGGCCGGATGGAGTTTTCTAAAATCGTTCATCTTTTATAAACCTTTCTCATGTCGGCGGACGGCAAGGCTGGCAAGCAGAATGCTTAGGATGGTCAGGAGGCTCATGATGGCTGAGACACCAACAGAGCCGACCCAGGCCGACAGGGAAACCAGGCCAGCAGCAATGATCGATCCGACCGGCTGGCGGATGAAGCTGGCTCCATTATAGGCCCCGATTTTCTCCGGGTCCATCAGGTCAGCCCCGATAACCTGGACGTTGGGCGTATAAATCATCTCGCCGATGGTATAGACGACAGCGGCAATGACCATGGGCAGCCAGGTCACGGTCAAAAAGCTCAAAGCCATCCCGACCGTCATGACAACAACACCAATCTTAAAGCCGGTCAAATTCTTCCAGCCTTCTGTCAAGCGATTGACCAGGCCCATAAAGGCAACGACAATGACGCAGGCAATGATCAGGTAAATCGTAAACATCCGCTGGCCGTAGATTTCCAGGCCAAAGAGATAGAAGCTCTGAAACTGGTCGGCCAGATGAATCGGCAGATAGTTGTCAAACTGAAAAATCACGCTGATCGAGAGGATATTGGCCACAAGGAAAATCATGTAGGTCTTGTCTTTGGCGACCGTCATGTAGGCATGAAAGATGTTTTCCCGGCTGGCCTCAAAGTCCTTGGGCAGGGTCTCAGTCATCGGAAAGACGACAATCCAGAGCTCGATGAGGATGGTCGCAAGGAGGATCCAGAGGAGCTCAAAGAAATAATGCTTGAAGAGCCAGGCTCCGATGGCTGCACCAAAGATAACTGAGAGATTCTGAGCCCAGTAGTCCAGGGCAAAGACAGTCTTTCGATTGCTAGCGTCTGATAGGTCGATGATCATGGCATTGCCAGCTGTAGAAATCGAAGAAAAGCCGATGCTAATCAACATGAAGGCAAAATAGGTCGTCCAGGGATTTACGCCCAAAGGCGAATTGGAAGCCAAGGCCATGATGGCACCAAGAACCTGGAGGATCACACCACCAACGACGGCAGGCTTTCGCCCCAGGCGGTCGGCCAGGTGGCCTGCGACAAGGCCGGCAATAAAACTTGCCAGAGACATCAGGGCTAGCAGGAGGCCTGTCAAGGCCAGGCCCATATACATATTATAGTAGATGGTCATGGACGAAAAAACCGTCCCATAAGAAAAAGAGCCTAGGAAAACGATCACTAGGCGGAGTTGCAGATTTTTATCCAAGTCTAAAAATGACTTCATAACTCAACAAACTCCATATCCTTAAAATAGCTTTAATCCATTATAGCATAGGCCTTTAGACTATGCTATAATAACAAAATGGACATCGCACACTACAGGGATCTGGCCCTCCAAAAGCAGAAGGAACATCGCAAGTTTTTGGCCAGCCTCAAGAAAAAAGCACCGAAGAACATTGATAAAATCACAAAAGAAATCCACGAGGAAGTCTTTGCCGAGGTCGACTGCACCCAGTGTGCCAACTGCTGCCTGAGCCTGGGGCCACTCTTTACCGAAGCTGATATTGAGCGGATTGCCAAGTTTTTGAGGATGAAGTTGGCGGATTTTGAGGAAGAATACCTGGTCGTCGATGAAGACGGAGACAAGATTTTCAAGGGCATGCCTTGCCCATTTTTAGGCCCTGACAAGCTTTGCGACATCTACGAGGTCCGCCCCAAGGCCTGCCGAGAGTTTCCGCATACCGACCGGAAGAAGATTTATCAGATTAACCACTTGACGATCAAAAACACCGTCACCTGCCCTGCGGCTTATCTTTTTGTGGAGAAATTACAGGAGAGGTTGAAGTAGGTTAGTTTTTGCGGGAAACGTTGCATTCCAGAATTGCTGGCCATCTGCAGTGAGGCCGGAAGCGAAGCCTTCGGCTTCCATTCCTAAGTCTGGAGCCCCTTTGCGTCTCCAGACTTGCCTTTTTTCACTGCGGATGGCCAGCAATTCTTCCATTCCACTTGTACTTATTTCCTCTCCCCAGAGGTCATTTTGGCCAGGGCGGAGCTATAGAAAACTTGGCATTCACTGTGTAAAAAGGCAAATTGGGAGACCTTAGGCTCCCAATTTAGCAATGAGACCGCAAAGCGGTCTGCTTGCGGCCACACAGGAAATGGCGAGTTTTCTGTTGCGGAGCCCAGCCCCTCCTAAAAATTAACAAAAAGCCTTTTTCATTTCCTCTGGCTTTGTGATAAAATAAGAGTCAGATGAAAATTTTACTCTATTTAGAAGCGGAAGAATTTCTCAGTCGCTCAGGGATTGGCCGGGCCATGAAACACCAGCAACGGGCCCTGGACCTGATGAACATCGATTGGACCCGTGATCCAGCCGACGACTACGACATTCTCCACTTAAACACATACGGCTTCAAGGCCTGGAAACTCTTGAAGCAGGCCAAGAAGGCAGGAAAAAAGGTCATCTTCCACGGCCACTCGACCAAGGAGGACTTTCAAAACTCCTTCATCGGCTCCAATCTCATTGCCCCCCTCTTTAAGAGCTATCTGATGCACTTCTACAAGCAGGCCGACCTTATCATCACGCCGACAGATTATTCTAAGCGCCTGATTGAGGGCTACGGGATTACCTGCCCCATCCTTCCTATTTCAAATGGGATTGACCTGGCGAAATACCAACGGGACGAAGCTAAAGAAGCCGCATTTCGTGAGCATTTTAAGATTCAAGCCGGCGAAAAGGTCGTCATCTCGGCCGGCCTCTACTTTATGAGAAAGGGCATTGATGACTTTGTCAAGGTCGCTGAAAGCATGCCTGACACCCGCTTTATCTGGTTTGGCTATCAAAACCTCTGGACGGTGCCAGCCAAGGTCAGACACCTGGTCCAAAAGGACCATCCCCAAAATGTCGAATTCCCCGGCTATATCAAGGGCGACGTCTTTGAGGGGGCAATGACGGCGGCTGACGTCTTCTTCTTCCCGTCCAGAGAAGAAACCGAGGGCATCGTCGTCCTCGAGGCCCTGGCCAGCCAACAAAATGTGGTCGTCCGTGACATCCCGGTCTACCAGGGCTGGCTTGACCAGCAGGCGGCCAGCCTTGCGAGCGATGTGCCGGGCTTTGTCAAGGCCATCCAAGGCATTATCCATAGTGATGTCAACAAGACCCAAGCCGGCTATGCCATTGCCCAGTCCCGTTCTATTGAAACTATCGCAGAGCAGCTCAAGGCTGCCTATGAAGAGACCATGCGTCTATAAAGGAAAAGTCATGAGAATCGGTTTATTTACAGACAGTTATTTTCCACAAATCTCTGGTGTTGCGACCAGCATCCAGACCCTCAGCATGGAGCTTGAAAAGCTCGGCCACGAGGTCCATATCTTTACGACGACTGACCCTGCCGCCGATGTCGACCATGAGCCGGACAACATCGTCCGCCTCCAGTCGATTCCTTTTGTCTCCCTAGCTGAGCGTAAGGTCGTCATCAAAGGCGTCTTTGCCGCCTATCAGATTGCCCAGGAGTATCATCTGGACATCATCCACACCCAGACCGAGTTTGGGATGGGGATTCTGGGCAAGCTCGTCGCCCGTCAGCTCCGGGTGCCGGTCATCCACACCATGCATACCAAGTATGAAGACTATCTGCATTATATTGCCAAGGGCCGCCTGATTCGCCCCAGCATGGTCAAATACATCATCCGGAATTTCCTGCATGGGACTCAAGGCGTGATTTGCCCGAGTGAGATGGTGCTGGATACAGTCAATAGCTACGAGGTCAGCCAGGCCAAGCGGGTCATTCCGACAGGAATTGAGATTTCAAGATTCAAGCGGGACGATATTACTAACGCCGAAGTCGCTGAACTCCGTGAAAAGCTGGGGATTGCTGACGATGAGACCATGCTCTTGAGCCTGAGCCGGATTGCTGCTGAAAAAAACATCCAGGCTGTGACTGCCGCCCTTCCTGAGGTTCTGGCTTCAGCCAAGGTCAAGCTGGTCATCGTCGGCGACGGACCTTTTGCAGATAATCTCAAAGAGCAGGTGGCTGAACTCGGCTTAGAGCAGCAAGTCCTCTTTACCGGCAAGGTTGAAAACAAGAAGACCGCCTACTACTACAAGGCAGCGGACTACTTCATCTCAGCTTCAACCTCTGAGACCCAGGGTCTGACCTTTCTCGAGGCCCTAGCTGCCGGCACCCGAGTGCTCGCCATCTGGAATCCTTACCTGGCTGAGCTCATTGATGACAGTGAGTTTGGCGAGCTTTGTGATGATGAGTCCGGCCTCGCCCAGATGATGATTGATGTTTGTCAGGAGAAAAAAGCGATTGACAAGCAGAAGTTTGAAGACAAGCTCTATGAGATTTCCGCTGAAAACTTTGCTAAGCAGGTCTATCTCTTTTATCTGGATACCATTATTGATTACAATCAAAAGAAGCAACTCGAGGCCCAGCAATTTCCTGGAAATGTCGAGGACAGCATCCGTCAAATGCCTGTCGCCATCCGAAAATCCATGCGACGCGAGCAGAGTCGTGCCCGGCTTTTTGCCCGGAAAGCCACTAAACTCGCCAAAAATTGGCAGACTTATGTTAAAATAGATAAGAAGGACGCTGAATAAGCCCCCTAACTGTGAAAGGAAATCTTATGAAATCACACTTAACAACGATTATTGACCGCTTGAATCGCCTGATCGATGCGGCAGATCCAAAAGAAACCTACAATTTTGAACGTGAAGGCGAAGTCCTCTTGACCGTCAGCTACATTCCTGAAGAAGAGGCATTTTCACTGCGTTATCCAAAACAAAAAGACCCTGCACTCTTTGATGACATCGACCTTGTAGCGATTGAAATTTACGATATGCTTTATTGAAAAAACTTGGGATACCCCAAGTTTTTCTGTTCTCACAGAATGTTGTTAGATATCTGCTTTTTCAGGTCGCACTATCCGAGCTTCCAGAAGCGGCGATGAGCTTAGAGACTATGGTGAAACGGCTTGAAACAGGTTCACAACTTTACATGTCCGGGGGACATTTTTTCTTTTCTCGCAGAATGTTGTTAGTTGTCAGATTTTATAGTAGGCTCGCGCTAGGCCGCTAAGTAATTACTCAAGCATAGCCTAAAAAGCCTTGATTGCCGACTAAATATCAGCAAATCCACTTGGGATACCCCAAGTTTTTCTAATCTCGCAGAATGATGTTAGATATCTGCTTTGTCATGTCGCACTATCCGTGCTTTCAGCATGCCCTGCAAAATCTTTTCAAGAGCTATATGAGTGATTCGAGTGATGAATCCATAATGACTTATCAATGTTTCACGTGAAATTAAAAAAGGCGAGAAGGCCGTCCCTCTCGTTTTTTTAGTGCTCGCCGTAATAAATCTCATCCACATCCTTCGTATAAGAGCCGTCTGATTCATGGATGATCAGTGGTGGCAGGAAGACCTCTCCTCCCTCCTTGCCGTCTTTGATGGCATCAATCAGGAGGATATTGGCCGGCTGGTCGGCTTTGGGATAGACAAACTGAATCCATTTAGGTTGGAGATTGTGGGCCCGCATGGTGTCGATAATCTCGAAGAAGCGCTCTGGACGGTGGACCAAGGCAAAGTGGCCGTTGGTCTTTAGAAGGCGTTTCCCAAGAGAAAAAATCTCGTCCAGATTGGTCGTCAGCTCATGTCGGGCCAGCGTATAGTGATGGTTTTCATTGATATGACTGTCTTCGTCGACCTTAAAATAAGGAGGATTGCAGAAAATCAGGTCAGTACTAGAGTCTTGGAGGTGCTCCATGCTATTTTTCAGGTCATCATTGATGATGGTAAATTGCTCATTGAGGCCATTCAAGGCAACCGACCGCTGAGCCATCTCAGCCAGTCGCTCCTGGATTTCTACGCTTGTGATATGGGCCTTGGTCTTTGAGGCCGCAAAAAGACCGACCGCACCGTTGCCAGCACAGAGGTCGACAATCTTCCCCTTAGCCCCTGGAAGCTGGGGAAAGCGGGCCAGAAGAATCGCATCAATACTGAAGGAGAAGACCTCCCGGCTTTGAATAATCTGAATGCCAGAGGCTGCAATCTCATCGACGCGCTCGTCTGACCTTAGCTCGATATTTGTCATATTTCCATTTTAACCTAAAATCCTTCAGAGGGCTATAAAAAAGAGGCAATTTCAGTTGCCTCTTTCTTAATCATTAATCATAAATCATCCGGCAACAGCCTGACCTTCATGCCTCAGCAACCACGCGGATGCCCAGACTCTGGTCAAAGGCGATATGGCCTGTGATCTCTTCTGCTGCTTTTGATGGGGCCTGATAGGTCCAGGCAGCGTCTTCGACCACCTTGCCGTCGACTTGGAGGTGCTTGTAGTTAGCCAAGCCCTTCCAAGGACAAGTATAGGTCCGGCTGCTTTCACCGAAATAGTCGAGAGAAACGTCTTCTTTAGGGAAGTAGTAATTGCCTTCTAAAAAGACAGCAGCATCGGTTTTTGCGATGACCTTGTCATCGAGGTAGGCAGTCGCCTTGTGTGATTTATCGCTCATTTTTTCTCCTTTAATAAAAATAGAACTTCTGCATCATCTGGAATCTCGGCCTGACCCAGTTCTTCCTGGATCATGGCCTGATCATAATCGTAGAGGTAGGCTTCATCATCCAGCTTATCCAACTTACTGAGCAGGCGAACCTCTTGGCCGTCTGCTTCATCGGTCGTCAGATAGCGGCTGTCATTGGAGCAACGTCCAGACCAGCCTCTCAGCATGGCCTTGTAACCCTTATATAAGGGGTCATAGGCTAGGTAGCCTGTCTTGCCTTCAACGTCAGAGCCGTAGGCGACGAGTCTGAACTTCTCGCCAGCTTCTAAGTCAGTCTTGGGCAGGACCAGGAAGGTTAAGCGCTCTCTCTCAACTTTCTCCAGTTGTTCTGGAGAGACTTTTAATACAGCTTCCATTATTTCCTCCTTAAAAATTCTAACTTTCTCTCCTTTCTTAACTTTAGTTTACAAATCAGCTTTAGAAACGTCAACGTTTTTGACTCGAAAATTGATTCCTCTTTCCCTGCTTTTTCAGAAGTCAATCTTTAGAGGTCAGCTTAAAGACCATCGCCGACCTGGCAGCCAGCTCAGCAGAGAAGCTTCCTGCTTCATAGTTAAAGCTCGACCTGGGCCCAAAGCCGCCAAACTTCGCATCATCCGTATCAAAAATTAGCTCGACCGGACCGCTCGCAAAGCTGACCTGTTTCATTTCTGTCGGATGAAAATTAAAGACAAAGAGGAGCTCGCCCTTTTGATAGGCCAGGAGTTTGTCTTCATTCTTGACCCATTTCTGCTGGACTTCATTGGACTTGGCCAAAAAGTCATGGTCGTGCTCCAAGGCAATCATCGCCTGGTCAAAGGCCAGTAAGTATTTGAAACGGAGGCCTTCGTTTTCAGCCAGCGACCACTGCCGTCTGGCGTGCTGGTAGTCGTCACCATTGCCTTCGCGTGGGAAATCCAGCCATTCTGGATGGCCAAATTCATTGCCCATAAAATTAAGATAACCTTCGCCAGCCAGGCTAAAAGTGACTAAGCGGACCAGCTTGTGGAGGGCGATAGCCCGATCAATCACAAGGCTCTGGCTATGAATATCCATTTTGGTGTAAATCTCAGCATCGGCCAGCCACATCATGAGGGTCTTATCACCGACAAGTGCCTGGTCATGGCTTTCCGCATAGCCAATGTTTTTCTCGCCCGGCCGTCGGATGGTCAGCTCCCACCAGAGCTCCATCAAGTCCAGCTGGTCGTCGGTCTTCTTCTTGAATTGCTTAATCCAATAATCCGGAATCCCCATCGAGAGCCGGTAGTCAAAGCCGATACCGCCGTCTGAAATCGGCAGGGCCATGCCGGGCATAGCAGACATATCTTCAGCAATCGTGGTTGCCCCTGGTCTGAACTCATGAATCAATTCATTAGCCAGCATAAGATAGGTCACGGCTTCAACATCTGTGTTTAGGGAGAAATACTTGCTGTAGTCTGTAAAAGCTGTCCCTAGGCCATGGTCATGGTAGAGCATGCTGGTCACGCCATCAAAGCGGAAACCGTCAAAACGGTAGACATCCAGCCAGAACTTGAGATTGCTGAGAAGAAAATGAATCACCTCGTCTTTCCCGTAGTTGAAGAGCTTGGTATTCCACTCCCGGTGCTCGCCCCGTTCCCCCTCATGGAAATACTGACTGGTCGTACCGTCAAAGAGATTGAGGCCGTCGCCGACATTTTTCACCGCATGAGAATGCACGACATCTAGCAGGACCCGAATCCCCATGCCATGCGCCTCGTCAATCAGGGCCATGAGTTCGTCCGGCGTCCCAAATCTGGAAGAAGCCGCATAAAAATTACTGACCTGGTAGCCAAAGCTGGCGTAGAGCGGATGCTCCATGATGGCCATGAGCTGAATCGTGTTGTAACCGTCTGCTTTGATTCTTGGCAAGACATCTTCTCTGAACTCCCGATAACTATTGATTCGGTATTCTTCGGTCGAAATCCCGATGTGGGCCTCATAGATCAGCGGGGCTTCTTTGCCTAGGGCTGGTGCCTGATGCTTAAACTGATAGCTGGGCTCGTAGATGACCCCGTCCATCTCGTAACGTTCGTTTTGGACGACGTAATTCATATAGGAAGGCACCCGGTAAAGGGGTTTGCCATCAACCATCAGCTGGACCTTGACCTTTGAGCCGACCGGCAATTTACCAGGAACCACCAGCTCCCAAACCCCGCCGTAGCCGGCCTTGAGCTCATGGCTCTTGCCATCCCAGTCATTGAAATCCCCGACCAGATAAGCCGCCTCAACATTGGGAGCCCATTCCCGAAATGTCCAGTGGTCCGCCTCTTGCTGGAAGCCAAAGTACTTGTAGCCATTGGCAAAATCCGTCAATCGGCCATCAACACCCAGTAAGCGTTTCTTGGTCCTGGCAAAGTCAAAAAGCCGTTTGGACAGGTCTTCCTTGAAGGGCTCCAGGTAGGGATCGTATTCTAATATGTTCATGCTTTCTCCTTTATTGAGGACGCTTTTCTTTTATTTTAACATAAGAAGGAAGGGCTTTCAGGATTGGAATGTTTGACCATCTTCTTAATCGGACTCCTATTAGAAATGGCTGGGTTTTAGCTTGGGAATTGCGTTTTTCTTATCCACTTTTTTATTTTGCGGCGGCAATGTCTTCCTTCTGTCGCATTGAGACCTCAAAATTTTAGCACGAAGGAGGAAAACTGCGTTTTCCTTATCTGCAACTTTTTTTGTTGAGTTTCGGCCAAAAATGCTTCCTTTGGTCGCATTTTTTGGCTCGAAACTCATACAAAAAAACCTCCCCAGGGAGGAGGGGAGGAAAAGGAGTAGGCAACTATTAGGAGTCAAGGGGAATTGAACCCCTGTGCCGCTTGGCGGTAGACAGGTCCAGCCTAGAAGACCTGCTGCATTACCACTCTGCCATGGCTCCATGACTCTAACTTTTTATTTCCTCTTCCTTTTATATTTTAATTATATCAAAGTTTTCTCCCCCTCAAAAATGATATACAAGGCCGGCCTTTCTTTGATAACAATGTTTAATCAATTTTAACCAAAAGAGTTGACAAATGTATTTTTATGCATTATAATGCATATATATTAAATTAGAGAAGGATACCTGCCCATGACAAAAGAAAAGATTGTACTCGCCTATTCAGGCGGTTTAGATACCAGTGTCGCCGTCAAATGGCTCTCAGAAAAATACGATGTGGTCGCTGCCTGTATGGACGTCGGTGAGGGCAAAGACCTCCAGTTTATCCATGACAAGGCCCTCTCCGTCGGTGCCGTCGAGTCCCACGTCATCGACTGCAAGGAAGAATTTGCCAAGATCTACGTCGGTGCTGCCATCAAGGGGAATCTCTACTATGAGAATAAATATCCCCTCGTCTCAGCCCTCAGCCGGCCTCTGATTGCCAAAGAACTCGTGAAAATCGCCAAAGAGACCGGGGCCACCGCCATCGCCCACGGCTGTACCGGCAAGGGCAACGACCAGGTCCGCTTTGAGGTCGCCATCAATGCACTTGCCCCAGACATCAAGGTCATCGCCCCCGTCCGGGAATGGCACTGGTCTCGGGAGGAAGAGATCGACTTTGCCAAGGAGCACGGCGTGCCGGTGCCGACCACGCTTGAGAGCCCTTATTCAATTGACATGAACCTTTGGGGCCGGGCCATCGAGGCCGGCGTCCTTGAAAACCCTTGGAACACCTGCCCAGAGGATGCCTTCTTTATGACCTCTTCTGTCGAAGATGCCCCAAATGAAGCTGAATTTATCGAACTGGATTTCGAGGCCGGCCTTCCTGTCGCCCTCAACGGTCAGAAAATGCTCCTCTCTGAGCTGATTAAAGAGCTCAATATCATCGCCGGCAAGCACGGCGTGGGCCGGATTGACCACATCGAAAACCGGCTGGTCGGCATTAAGTCCCGGGAATTTTATGAATGTCCGGCCGCCATCACCATTCTCAAGGCCCACAAGGACTTAGAGGACCTGACCTTCGTCCGGGAGCTCGCCCATTTTAAGCCCGTCATCGAAAATGAGCTGTCCAACCTGATTTACAATGGCCTCTGGTTCAATCCAGCGACCCAGGCTCTGATTCACTATCTCGATGCCACGCAGACTGTCGTCAACGGCACTGTGAAAATCAAGCTCTACAAGGGCAACGCCATCCCGGTCGGTCGGAAATCTGCCAGCAATTCCCTCTATAATGAGGCTCTTGCGACCTATACCTCTGCCGACCAGTTTGACCAGGCTGCAGCTGTCGGCTTCATCAAGCTCTGGGGCCTGCCTTCTGTGGTCAATACACAGGTCAATGGCGCTTCAAATGAAGAAGATTAATTTCAATAGATAATAAGGAAAAACTATGCCAGAAAAGAAACTTTGGGGCGGTCGCTTCGAGCAGGGCCTGGACAAAAAGACCGAGGCCTTTAGCGCCTCTATCACATACGAACAAAGGCTGGCCCCTTTTGACCTGCAAGGCTCGCTAGCCCATGTGACCATGCTGGGTGAGACCGGCATTATCTCGTCTGATGAAGCCCAGCAAATCGCTGACGGCCTCGGCCTACTCAAAGACAAGCTGGAGGCCGGCGAGATCGACTTTAACATCGAAAATGAAGACATCCACATGAACATGGAGACCCATCTGCACAAGACCATCGGCCCTGTCGCAGGCAAGCTCCACACGGCCCGCTCGAGAAACGATCAGGTGGCGACCGACATGCACCTTTATCTGAAGGCGACAATAAGAGATGTCCTCGGCCTGCTCCATCAGCTCCGCCAGACCCTAGTCGACCTGGCTGAAGACAACATCGAGACCATCGCTCCCGGCTATACCCACCTCCAGCACGCCCAACCTATCAGCTTTGGACAGCATCTCATGGCCTATTATCAGATGCTGAGCCGGGATGCCGACCGATTTGAATTTAACCTCAAGCATACGGACATGAATCCCCTGGGGGCTGCGGCCCTGGCTGGGACGACCTTCCCGATTGATCGCGAGCGGACGACTGAGCTCCTTGGCTTTGCCGCGCCTTATGCCAACTCGCTCGATGCCGTCTCTGACCGGGACTTTATCCTGGAGTTTCTGTCAAACAGCTCCCTCCTCATGATGCACCTCTCCCGCCTCTGTGAAGAGCTCATCCTTTGGTGCAGTCATGAGTTTCAATTTGTCAGCCTATCCGACGCCTACTCGACTGGCTCTTCCATCATGCCCCAAAAGAAAAATCCGGACATGGCCGAGCTCATCCGTGGAAAATCAGGCCGGGTCTACGGCAACCTCATGGGCCTGCTCAGCCTCATGAAGGGGCTTCCCCTCGCCTATAACAAGGACCTCCAAGAAGACAAAGAGGGCATGTTTGACTCAGCCGACACCATCATGACCTCGCTCGAAGTCATGAACGGCATGCTGGCCACGATGAGCGTCAACAAGGACATCATGGCCAGGGCTACAGAAAAAGACTTCTCCAACGCCACCGAGCTCGCCGATTATCTGGCCAGCAAGGGCCTCCCCTTCCGTCAGGCCCATGAGATTGTCGGAAAACTCGTCTTAGACTGCACGAAAAAGGGCACTTATCTGCAGGACATCAGTCTTGAGGATTACCAGACCGCAAGCCCTCTGATTGAAGCAGATATTTATGAAGTCTTACAATCTAAGACGGCGGTGGCTCGGAGAAATTCACTGGGCGGGACTGGATTTGAGCAGGTCCGGGCTCAGGTTGAGGCAGCTAAAAAGGCGTTACTATAGTGATTGTTTCCTTAGAGAATTATAAAAACCTAGCCCTGTTGAGCTAGGAGTGCAGTGGAGAAAATTCTGAAAAACACTGTGAAAAAGGCAAAAGGCGAGACCGCAAGGGTTCGCCTTTTTTCCTTTATGACCACAAGGCCCGGCTCTTCAGCCCGCCTGTATGGGTAAAATAATTAAACAAATTAATGATAACCAGAATACTTGAAGCTACAAAAACATAGCGGTAGTCAATAAAGCCGGCAATCACAGAACCAAGCAAGGGTCCTGCAAAGGCCCCAATAGCCTGGGCAGACTGATTGTAAGAGAAGATTCGGCCGGTGACCTGTCTCGGAGCCTCCTTGGCCAAAATCGCCTGGACACTCGGCAAGATGGCGGCGTCTGACACACCGACCAAAAACCGCATGATTAAGAGAAAGGTTACAGACTGCGAGAAGGCTGTCGCTGCAAAGACGACCATCGAGAAAAAGAGGCCGGCCCCTAAAATCTTCTTTTGGCCAATCCTATCGCCCAACCGGCCCAGCTGGGGTGCAACCACCAGGGTAACAAGGCCAGGAGCCGCCGCAATAATCCCAGCCATCAACGTGATATTTCCCTGATAATGCATGAGCTCTCGGACATAGAGGGAAAGGACCGGATTAATGCTTTGGTTGGTCATCTGGGTAATCATGGTGGTCAAAAACATCCCCCAGATGACGGCAGGATGGCTGAACAATGAAAAGACCTGCTTGAAGCCCTGGGCGACCTGGTCTTTTTTGACCGGCGTAAAATTTTCCTTGACAAAGAAGAGGGCCAGGAGAAAGACCAAAAACATGATGACACCGGTCACGTTAAAGACGTGACGGTAGCCAACCCAGGCCACCAGGACACCGCCAATCAGCGGGCCAATCAGGGTCCCGGCCACAGAGCCAGTCGTCAAAACCGACATGACCCGGCCCGATTTTTCCTTCGGAGAAGAGCTGGCCATCAGGGCCATAGAGTTGGAGATAAAGCCTGAGAAGGCGCCGAGGAGCATCCGCAAGAGCAGAAGTTGCCAAGCAGCAGTCACATAGGCCATCAGCGTGATGGTAATGGCCATACCAAGACTGGCTCGAAGGAGCATAAGCTTACGGCCTTTTTCATCAGCCAGCTTGCCCCAGAGTGGGGAAACGATGGCGAGCACCACAAAGCTGGCCGCAAAGATGGCCCCGCTCCAGAGATTGAGCTCAGTCTTGCTGAAATGGCCAAGACTGGAGACATAAAGCGAGATAAAGGGCGTGATAAGCGAACTACCGACCCCGGTCATAAAACAACCAAACCAGAGCACGACCAGGTTTCTCTGCCAGTCAGCCTGGAAGCTAAATTTAGATTTAATTTTTTCCGTCATGATAAATTTATTATAAAACTATCTTTAGTAGTTTGTCAACTAGACCAAGTTCTTGATTTTTAATAAAAATAGTTTTATAATTTTCCTAAAACATTAAAAAGGATACATCAGATCATGCCCAGAGCTGCATTAACCCAAGAAAAAATCGTCCAGGCCTGCATCGAGCTTTCAAAAGAGCAGGGTCTTGAGAAAGTCTCCTTCCCGAGGCTGGCAGAATACTTTTCTATTAAAGCTCCCTCGCTTTATAACCACTTCAAAAACATGGGCGAGGTCCGCCTGGCCACAGCCATCCAGCTACAAAAAGAGCTGAACCAGGAGCTCACCCGGGCCATGATTGGCAAAAAGCCCATCGCCGCCCTCGAGACCTACGCCCTGACCTATAAGAGCTTCGCCGAGAAATACAGCGAGGTCTACGACCTGCTCAACATCATCCACGAGAGCGACAGCCCTGAGCTCGAGGAGATTGCGATCGAAAACATCCGCCTGATTCGGGTGACGCTGGAGAATTTCAAGCTGACCGACGAAGAAATCTACCACCGCAGTCGTCTCTTTCGCTCCAGCCTCCACGGCTTTATCACCCTCTCCCGTCTGGGCTACTTCCAGAAGGCCTATCCGGCTGAAGACAGTTTCGATTATATGTTAAAACAGCTTTTGGGGGATTTGGGGGAATAGAAACCTTGCATGGTGTCCGTTTCGTTCCGGAAATTCTGAAAAAAGCACTGTGAGGCCGCAAGCAAGCCTTCGGTTTCATTGCTAAATGGCGAGCCCTCCGGTCTCGCCATTTGCCTTCTTTTACAGTGTTTTTTTCAGAATTTCCTGCACTCCACTCTTGCCAATCAAACCTTTTCTTAGGTAGATTTCAAACCCTGTCAGCCAGGCTGTAGAGTGGAAGAAATCTAGGAAAATGCAGTGGCATAAGGCAATTTAGAAGACCAAAGGGCTCCTAAATTAGCAATGAGACCGCGAAGTGGGCTGCTTGGCCCATGCGACTAGTCGCTTCAGCGACTTAGCGAGCTTGGAGAGCGTAGTGGCGGTAGCCACAAAGATGACCCCACTGCATCTTTCCTAGATTTCTGGAAGTCAACAGCCCCACCTCCCAAGCCCTAATCAAAACCTAAAAATGACAAATCCCGGTCTTTATGCTAAAATGTAGCTGATACTTTGTAGTTCGGAGAGAAATTTTGGCAATAAAAAAATCATATCGTGTAAAGCGGCAGAAGGATTTCGATCAGATTTTTGCCGCCAAAGATAGCTTTGCCAATCGAAAATTTGTGGTCTATAAGCTCAAAACAGGTGTCCCCCACTACCGGGTCGGACTTTCTGTGAGCAAGAAGCTTGGAAATGCAGTGACCAGAAACCGGGTCAAACGCCTGATGCGGCATGCCCTTCGGAGCATGGAAGCCAACATCGAAGCCGTTGACTTTGTCCTTATCGCAAGGCCTGGGGTTGAAGCACTCGATTTCCAAGCCGTCCAATCAAATTTGAAACATCTCCTCAAACTATCAAAAATCTATCACAATGGAGAAAAAGATTGAAGAAGAAAATAAGCCTGCTTAGTATGGCAGCTGCTGCGTTAGTCCTTCTTTCGGCCTGTGGTCAAGCTGCTGTAACACAGCACTCAAGCAATGCTTGGGATCAGTTTGTTTACGCCTTTGCCCAGATCATCCACTTCTTGTCCTTTGGTGGCTTGACCGGTATTGGGATCATCCTCTTTACCGTCATCATCCGTGCAGTCCTACTGCCTCTGATGAACATCCAAATCAAGTCCAGCCAACGCATGCAAGAAGTGCAGCCGGAAATCAAGAAAATCCAGCAAAAATATCCTGGCAAAGACCCGGATAGCCGTCGTCTCATGCAGGAGGAAACGCAAAAGCTCTACGCTGAGCACAAGATTAACCCTTATATGGGCTGCCTTCCCCTCCTCATCCAGATGCCAATTCTCTGGGCCCTCTATCAGGCCCTGACCCGGGTTGACTTCCTCAAACATGGAGCCTTCCTCTGGTTTGACATCGGGACGAAAGACCCCATCTACATCCTCCCTATTCTCGCTGCTGCCTTTACCTTCCTGAGCTCATGGCTCATGATGAAATCAGCCCCTGAGCGTAACGGCATGACAGCAAGCATGACCTATATCATGCCGGTCTTCATCCTCTTTATTTCATGGAATATCGCAGCCGGTGTCGCCCTCTACTGGGTGGTATCTAATGCCTTCCAGGTCGGCCAAACTTTGGTCTTAGCCAATCCATGGAAGATCATTGCAGCCCGTGAAGAAAAAGTAAAAGCCGAAAAAGATAAAATCAAGGCCCGTGAAAAGGCCATGAAGAAGGCGAAAAAGAAATAAGGTTAGGAGTAGTTAAACAATGACTATTTTTACTGGAAATACAGTTGAGGAAGCGGTAGAACGTGGCCTCAAGCGACTGGATGTGAATCGTGAAAACGTCCATATCTACGTTGAACAAAAAGAAAAAAAGGGTTTCCTTGGCTTTGGTAAAAAGCGGGCCCGTGTCTCAATCGAGCCCATCCAAGAAGAAACCGTCAGAAAGGCTGACCGCCTGGCTGAACGTGGTATCGACGTTGAAGAAGTTAACCTCGGCGTACCAAAGGCCCAGTCCGCTATGGAAGCGACACTCGAGCTGAGCCAAGTCGTCAAGGCCGTCAAAGCCGCTGAAAAAGAGGCCGAAGGCGAGCTTTCTGCAGAAGAACGTGACCAGTTGATTGAAGAGGCCAAACAGCAAATTGCTGACGGCACCCTCGAGGTCCCAACCCCTGAAGAAGCTCGGGCCATTGTCCCTGAAGAAAACCTGGCCCAGGATGCTCCTGAGGTCAGTGGGCCTGAAATGGCTGAAACAGGACTTAGCCTTGATGCCGAAGACATAGCGTCAAAAAGGATTAGCTCATACCTCACCTCAATCACCGCAGGTATGGGCGTCCCTTCAAAGGCAGAGGTCAAAAAAGAGCGAGACATCCTCGTCTTCAACCTGACCTCTGATCAAGATGCCCTCTTGATTGGCAAGCACGGCAAGATTCTGCAGAGCCTGCAGTTGATTGCCAAAGCCTATGCCAACAGCATCTCAGACCAACACCTGAATGTGGCGGTCAATGTCGGTGATTATCACGAAAAACGCAAGGCCTATATCAACAGCCTCGCCTACCGGGCCGCCGAGCGTGCCCGCCAGGGTGAGACCGTCTATATCAATGACCTCCAATCCAACGAACGCAAGGCGATTCATAGTCTGCTCGCCCGTGAAACGGGTGTAAAGAGCCATTCTGAGGGCCAGGAGTATAATCGATATATTGTTGTGACTAAAGAAATTTGACAAGTTTGATTTCTTAGTATATAATTGTTTGGTATGCTTTATGCAGAGATTCTCGAGAAAGGAATAAATTAGAATGAAACGTACTTACCAACCCCATAAAAAACCACGTAAGACCACTCACGGTTTCCGCTCACGTATGGCGACTAAAAACGGACGTCGCGTCCTTTCAGCTCGTCGTCGTAAGGGACGTGCTTCACTTACAGTTTAATCAAGACTGATGGAGAGCGGTGTACCGCTCTTTTTTTGTTGCTTTGTTGGAGTCGTTCCGCTTCAGGGCAGACAGCCCTTTGTGGCGGGCACGCAAGCAAACCGCTTTGCGGTTTCATTGCTAACTCTGAAGCCCTGCGGTCTTCAGAGTTGCCAAATTTCACCACGACGGCCTGCCTGACCTGAAGCTCCACTGTATTAGCAAAACACCTTCTCTCAGAGATTATGGTATTTATTACTTAGGACTAGTGGAGTGGAGGAAATCTGAGCCCCTCATAGTGGAATCAGGCAATTCAGAAGACCCAAAGGGGCTTATGAATTAGCAATGAGACAGCGAAGCTGTCTGCTTGCGGCCCCACTATGAGGGGCTCAGATTTCCGGAACGCAACGCCTCCAAAACATCAAAAACCACATCATCCTCCCTTTCTATTCTAAAAATGTTATAATGAAAACGTAATCAAAAGGAGGGAAACATGAGAAATTTAGAAATCGCTGATATGAAAGCCAGCCAGGTTGTGCTTGGTCTGATGCACCTCAACGAGCCTGACAAAAAACCTGTCGAGGTCCTCGAGACGGCCTTTGACGGTGGAATCAACTACTTCGACCACGCCGACATTTACGGCCGTGGCGAGTGCGAGACGATTTTCGGTGAAGCCTTCAAGAAGACGTCGATCAGCCGTGACCAGGTCTACATCCAGTCTAAGACCGGCATCCGCCCTGGAGTCGCCTTTGACTTCCGCAAAGACCACATTATCGAAAGCGTGGACGGCATCTTAAAACGCCTCCAGGTCGAATATCTCGACGCCCTGCTCCTCCACCGGCCAGACGCTCTGGTCGAGCCTGAGCAGGTTGCTGAAGCCTTTGATGCCCTTGAAAAAGCTGGTAAGGTCCGTCATTTTGGTGTGTCCAATCAAAACCCAGGCCAAATCGAGCTCTTGAAGACAGCGGTCAAACAGCCCCTGATTTTCAACCAACTCCAATTTGGCCTCATGCACACCGGCATGATTGATGCGGGCCTCCACGTCAACATGAAAGACGAAGGGAGCCTTGTCCATGACAACGGCATCCTCGACTATTCTCGCCTCAACAAGATGACCATCCAGGCCTGGTCTCCATTCCAGTATGGCTTCTTTGAAGGCCCATTTGTCGGCAATCCAAAATTCCCAGAGCTCAATAAAAAGCTTGATGAAATGGCTGAAAAATACAATGCCACACCAAGCGGTATCGCCATCGCCTGGATCAGTCGCCACCCAGCCATGATGCAGACCATCATCGGCACGATGAACCCTAAACGCATCAAAGAAGTCACCGACGCCAGCGACATCAGCCTCAGCCACGACGACTGGTACGCCCTCTACCTCGCCGCAGGCAACATCCTGCCATAACCCAAAACCCCGCCTCAAGAGCAGGACAGCCCTCCCAGCTAGTCATGATTTATTAAATAAACCAGCTAGGTTGCAGAAAGCCGGAAAACACTGTGAGCAAAGGCAAATGGTGAGAACGAAAGGGCTCGCCATTTAGCAAGTAGACAGCAAAGCTGTCTACTTGGGGGCCTCACAGCGTTTGTCCGGCTTTCTGCAAGCTAGCGACCAAATGAAGCACATATCATAAGAAATAAATGAAAATCAATTGATAAATCATGAAAAATAGCTTATAATAAGCCTATATCGTAAAATTTTACACACGCAAAAATAAGGAGGTGTCTCTATGAGTTTTACCGATGAAACTGTCCGCTTTGAATTTGATGATTCAAGCAAAAAAGAAATCAGCGAGACCTTGGTCAATGTCTATCAGGCACTCCAAGCCAAGGGCTACAATCCCATCAACCAAATGGTAGGTTACGTCCTCTCTGGTGACCCTGCCTATATTCCCCGCCACGACGAAGCCCGCAACAAAATCCGTCGCTTCGACCGTGATGACATCGTCGAAGAGCTCATCAAGGACTACTTGAAAGCCCACGGTGTGCAACTCTGATGTACAGCCGAATTTTAGGCCTTGACGTCGGGACAAAGACCGTCGGTGTCGCCATCTCTGACCTGCTCGGCATGACCGCCCAGCCTGTCGAGACCATCAAGGTCAACACGGAAAAAGGAGAGCTCGGCTTTGAACGACTGGCCGAACTCATCGCTGACCAGAAGCCTGAGAAGGTCATCATTGGCCTGCCCAAGCACATGAACAACGACGAGGGCATTCGGGCCCAGGCGAGCCGGGACTACGGCGAGGCTCTGACCGAGCGTTTTGGCCTTCCCGTCTTTTATCAGGATGAACGCCTGACCACCATGCAGGCTGAAAAAGTCCTGATTGATGGCGGTGTCCGTCGCAAAGACCGCAAGAAATCCATTGATAAACTCGCAGCTGTCCTCATTTTACAAAATTATCTTGACAGCCAGAAATTATTTTAAGTAAGGAAATCTCATGACAGAACACACTCATGACCACGAACACGACCACAGCCATGATGAAGACTTCATCACACTGGTTGACGACAACGGCAATGAAAGCCTCTACCAGATTCTTTTGACCATCGACGGCCAGGAAGAATTTGGTAAGAACTATGTCCTCGTGATGCCTGTTGAGGCCGAAGAAGACGAAAACGGCGAAGTCGAAATCCAAGCCTACTCCTTCACACAAAACGAAGACGGCACAGAAGGCGACCTCGAGCCTATCCCAGAAGAAAACGAAGAAGAGTGGAACCTCATCGAAGACACCTTCAACGCCTTCATGGAGCAACAGGAAGACTAAAGTTTGGAAAGCCCTTTATATGGGCTTTTTTGTTGCCTCGAAACTGAACAAAAATGGAGTTTTCCTCCTTAGACTTGGGAAGAGTCGTTGCGTTCCGGAAATCTGAGCCCATCATAGTGGGGCCGCAAGCAGCCCGCTTCGCGGTCTCATTGCTAATTCAGAAGCCCTGCGGTCTTCTGAATTGCCATATTCCACTATGATGGGCTCAGATTTCCTCCACTCCACTTGTGCCTAATTTATTGCATATTTGCCACAAGGCCTCCTTTTAGGCACAGTTCACATGAGGACGACTTCAGTCCCCTCCCCAGGACTCACAACTGCAAAAAGAAACTAAACCAGTGTAGCTCCAGTGCCTGGGCCCTTTAGCCGTGAAAAAGGAAACTCTGAAGACCGCAGGGCTTCAGAGTTAGCAATGAAACCGCAAAGCGGTTTGCTTGCGGCCTCACGGAAAAAGGGCCCAGACGCTGGAGCGGAACGGCAATCATAGGAATAAGCCTCCAGCTTTCTATTTGCAAGCAGTTTGAGTCCCACCCCTTTTTTTGGTATAATGCTTTATAACGCTAATATATAGCTCGTTTTCTAAGCTTATTTAAGGAAGAAATTCATCATGCCAAATGAAACCAAATACAGTCGCAGCCAGCGGGCCCAGTCAGCCTCACGCTCAAGACGACATGATAAAAACAGCAGTCCAGAAACTGACATTTACACTGAAACTGAAACTGCTAAAATCGAAGACAGCCCCGATGAACAAGTCGAAGCAACTGCTCAGGAGCCTGCTTCTCACGAAGACCAAGCTGTCGAAAGCGAAGCAACTCGCCGCCCTCCTAGAACAGCAAGCAACTCCAGCCGAGGTCGCCGACAATTCAGCCACGACAAGCAAAAAGAAGAAAAGAAGGCCGGAAAGGCAGTACCCTACCCTATCCTTCTCCTGGTCAGCTTCATCGCCAGTGCCAGCTTCTACAGTTTCCCACTTTGGAGCATCCTTGCAAGCTCAGGCCAGTCGCAAAACCTCTATTCAGGTCTTGCCATGCAACTCGGCCTAACGCCCTACAATGACTTTTACGGCCATGGCGGTAGCCTCTTCTATCTGATTAACCAAATTGGAAACACACTAGGGACCACGCTCCTGCTCTATATCTTCAGCCTGGCTGCCCTTTTCTTTAGTGCCCTACTGATTCACAACCTGCTCTTTAGGCAGACCCAGAGCGAAAAGCTGAGCCTGACCGTTGCAAGCTTTAGCATCTTCATCATTGCCGGCATCGCCCACGGGGGAGATACAGCCAGCCTCTTTGCCCTGCCTTT
This sequence comes from Lactococcus termiticola, assembly GCF_003116835.1. Lineage (GTDB taxonomy): Bacteria > Bacillota > Bacilli > Lactobacillales > Streptococcaceae > Lactococcus > Lactococcus termiticola. The sequence goes on from NZ_BFFO01000005.1 coordinate 51,242, forward strand.
TGCCCTCTGGATTGCCCGTTTTGTTGACCAGTACATCCATCATGATGGCCGTGATGAAAAATTCATCCTCTTTGGTATTTTTACCGCGATTATCCTGACGATTTCGCCGATCTTTCTGCTCTTTCCAGCACTTAGCATCATTGCGATTTTCATCTACAACATCAGCCAGCGTCGCTTTGGCCGAGGCTTCTACCAGCTTTTGGCCGGCATCTTCGGCTTCATTGTCATCGGCTATCTGACCGCCTACTACGCTCTGAACGCCCAGACCCTCTATACTTCAATCGAGCAGTCCATCATCATGCCCCTCAGCCAGTTTAGCCTGAGCAGCCTCTCGATAAACAATCTCTGGCACAGTGTCCTGGCCCTGATCATCTCAGGATTTATCTTTGCCTTTTATCAAGGCTTTAGAAACCTCCACAAATCAGGCCCTGCCATGACCTGGCACATCCTGATGCTCCTGGGTTCTATCCTGACTTTCCTGCTGATTCTCTTTAGCAAGGCCTATGACTTTACCAATATCTTGGCCCTCCTGCCCTTCCTCATCCTCTTTATCGGAGAAAGCCTGGCCAAGGGCCGGCAGGATGTCTTTGGCTACCTGAGCAAGTACCTCTATACACCGCTCATCATGCTGGTCTTTGCCCTGGCCCTGCCTGCTGTTTATCATTTTGTGAATAAATCCGTAAACAGCCAGGAAAAGACGCTTGCCAGCTATGTCTCAGCCAATACCACAGACAGGGACCGGGTCTATGTCCTAGCTCCTGATAAAAACATCAACCTCCTAGCCAGTCGTGTCGCCTCTGTCGACAATGTGCCGAGTCATTACCCTGTGAAATTCCAGCAGGCCTATGACCTTGCCGTGGCCGACATGAAGGACAAGTATGTCATTCTCGAGGCAGGTCAAAAGGTCCCAGATAGCCTGTCCATGGCCCTCAAGGTTAATTATAAGCCGGTCAATGTTTCTGGCATCAAAGACTTCAGCGTTTATCAACATAATTAAAAAATCAGGCGACAAGCCTGATTTCTTATAAAAGGAGTAGCCTATGCGAGACTTTCAAAAATCCCACAAACTCGACCATGTCAGCTATGATGTCCGGGGCCCTGTCCTCGACTATGCCGATAAGATGAAGCTCAATGGCGAAAAAATCTTGCAACTGAATACTGGCAATCCGCCAGCTTTTGGCTTCCAGGCACCTGATGAGGTCATCCGTGACCTGGTCCGCAATGCCGTCGACTCTGAGGGCTATTCTGACAGTAAGGGGATTTTCTCTGCCCGCAAGGCCATTATGCAGTACTGCCAGCTCAAGGGAATCAAGGGCGTCGACATTGATGACGTCTACACAGGCAATGGGGTCTCTGAGCTCATCGTCATGGCCATGCAGGGCCTGCTCGATGACGGCGACGAGATGCTGATTCCCATGCCGGATTATCCACTCTGGACAGCAGCCGTCTCTCTGGCCGGAGCCCGTCCCGTCCACTATGTCTGCGACGAGGGGGCCAACTGGTATCCCGACATTGACGACATCAAATCAAAAATCACGCCCAACACCAAGGGCATCGTCATCATCAATCCGAATAACCCGACCGGCATCCTCTATCCCAAGCCTGTCCTTGAAGAAATCGCAAAGCTGGCCCTTGAGCACGACCTGATTATCTTTTCCGATGAAATTTACGACCGCCTGGTCATGGACGGTCAGGAGCACGTCTCCATCGCCTCTGTTGCCTCTCCGGAGCAATTTGTCGTGACCATGAGCGGCCTGTCTAAGAGCCACCTGATCCCTGGCTTTCGGGTGGGCTGGATGGTCCTCTCTGGCGATAAATCCCATGTCAAAGGCTATATCGAAGGCTTAAACATGCTGGCTTCGATGCGACTTTGTTCAAATGTCCTGGCCCAGAGCGTCGTCCAGACCTCGCTCGGCGGCATCCAGCGGGTCGACAAGCTCCTCCAGCCTGGTGGTCGAATCTATGAGCAAAGGGAATTTATCACAGAAGCCATCAACAGCATCCCTGGCATATCCGCCGTAAAACCAAACGCCGCTTTTTACATCTTTCCAAAGATCGACCGGGAAATGTACCAGATTGACGATGACGAGCAATTTGTCCTCGACTTCCTCAAGCAGGAAAAAATCCTCCTCGTCCACGGCCGTGGCTTCAACTGGAAGGAGCCCGACCACTTCCGCATCGTGTATTTACCACGGGTCGAAGAACTCGCCGAGATCCATGATAAGATGGAGCGCTTCCTCAGGCAATATCGGCGATAGAATAGCCTCTATTTTGCTCCAGTGAATATTTGAAAATATGAGTAAAGCATGATAGAATTTTAATAAAGAGGCTTAGTGTTCAAGGCAGCGAATGAACTTTATAAGCAGTAAAAATAAGCCTCAAGGCTTATTTTTTCATTTTTTACAACAATTCTGAAAGTTTTGCTTGTCGCCATTTGTGATTTATGTTATAATATGGTCGAATGTTAAGAATAGCAACTACAATTCAAGTCAGTTTTGACTTGAAAAATTAAGGAGATAACATGCCTAGCTTATTAGAAAAAACAAGAAAAATCACAGCCATTTTGCAGGACGGGGCGACTGACCTCCAGCAGGAATTGCCATACAACATCATGACTGAGCGTCTAGCCCTAGTCATCGACTGTAACGCCTGTGTGATCAATACCAAGGGGGAACTTCTCGGTTACTCACTCCCTTACAACACCAACAATGCCCGTGTTGACCAATTCTTCTATGACAAGAAATTGCCTGAAGAATATGTCCATGGTGCAGTCCGTATCTACGACACCCTGCCTAACCTGACCATCGACAAGCCTTTGTCCATCTTCCCTGAAGAGGTCCTGGGCAACTATCCTGACGGTGTGACCACGCTTGCTCCAATCTATGGCTCAGGCATGCGTCTCGGTACCTTCATCATGTGGCGTGAAAAGGGCGAGTTCTCAGAAGATGACCTGGTCTTAACTGAGCTTGCGACCACTGTCATCGGTGTTCAACTTTCAAACCTCAAGCTTGAGCAGATGGAAGAAAACATCCGTAAGGATGCCATGGCATCTATGGCCGTCAACACCCTCTCTTACTCTGAAATGAAGGCCATCAAAGCCATCATGGAAGAGCTCGACGGCGAAGAAGGCCACGTCATCGCCTCAGTCATCGCTGACAAGATCGGCATCACCCGCTCAGTCATCGTCAACGCCCTGCGTAAGCTCGAATCTGCCGGCGTGATTGAATCCCGCTCACTCGGTATGAAGGGGACCTACCTCAAGGTGCTTAATAACGGCCTCTTTGAGAAGTTGGCAGGTCGGAATTTCTAATAGAAGTCTATATTAAAAGTGCTTGCTGATGCTGGCACTTTTTTGATTTGTCTATTATCCAAGATCATCCAAGACCCTCAAGTTATTTTTCCTGAGACGAACCCCGTAATAGATGAGATAAATCAAGAGATTAACTAAAAGCATTATACTAAGATAAATACTTAAAATCGACATATCCTTGGATTGGAGAAAATAGCCAACCAGGGGACTCGCTACAGATAGTAAAATGATGATGATGGCAACACAGACCAATGTCAATTTCTTATTTCTGTTAGAGGAGAGTTTCTCTTTGAGACGCCTTATTTCAAGCTCATCAGTAAGCTCTTAAAAAGCTTCTGGATGAACAAATCGCTTTGAAGCAAAAATTACCAATAAGGCCACAATAAAACAAAAAACAAATGTCCCCAGCGTTAAAATCCCTAAGATGCTGGGTGCACCTAAATCGCTATGGAGATGATCAAAGAAATTGTAAATCAATGACGTCAACAGCGAGCCAAATAAAGTGACCGAGACATTAAGTTTTTGATTGGTCTTGTACATTTTCTTATAGAACTTTCCTGTCTCAAAGCTATAAGCGTATCGCTTTTCTCCATCTCCTTCAATGATGAGGAATTTAGGCTTGCTTTTCATCTACCGTCTCTCCTGCTTAGTGCTCATTCTTATTCTTCTCCTCCTGGATTTCCCTGAAAATCCCAGGGACCTCCTGCAGTGCTTCCAGGCCCGACTTCTTCCCAAAGACAGGATTTTTCGCCAGTCCCAGTCCTCCACGGAGGAGTCGCCTATAAAACATATCCTCTTTTTGACTTAATTTTTTGCCACTGGTAAGCTTCATCTCGGAGAGATTTCGTTCAATAAAATCCTCAGCATCAATCGCATCAAATGCTTGGGTTTCTAGTTTAGTCTTTGCGATGTCAAAGATTTGCCTGCTTGTAGAAGAGGCTTCATCATCAGATAATAACTCGTCCAGCTTGCTTAATAAATCTTCTTTTCTCATCGTCTCTCTACTTTCTACTTAATCATCCATCATCCAAAGAAGATGAAGCCCACTCCGGTTTGCAGGCCTGCCGAACGCCTAGCCGAAATATCATTTTCCTCATTCCAAATCATTGTCTGAGATTCTTTTTCAGTAGGATTGAGTGTAATCTTTGAGGAAACTTCCAGCTCGATAAAGCTTGAAATGATGAAATCTCTAGCATTATAGCTAGTAAACGAGCCATCTTGTATTTTACGTGAAGCAATCTGAACCAGCATTTCTGTATCCGCTCCAATATCTTCTCTTGACAAATAAGCCTGAAATCTCTCAATGAGAGAGGACCGCTCAGCATCCATCTTAAACCTCTTGGGCTCCTGTTTCAAGAGCTTCTCTATGCTAGGCCTCAAGCCCTGCTCATCTTTTTCGCTCATACTTCTCCCCCCCCTCTTCTGTTCACTATCGTTCCCAATTGTCTCCACAATTAGAGCCATTATATTCCTTCTCTGATTAAAAATCAAGAATTTAATGAATAATTTTAATTTAAGTTGCCCTACATTTTCAGCAAGTCTTTACAAGCCCCTCAAAATCGCCAAAATTTGCTATAATAGTTAGGACTAGGCAGTCTTTCTGCCAAATTTTTCGGAGGAGTTATGACTAAAATTACAACTGACCAGGTCTTGCACGTTGCTGACCTGTCAAAATTGGCTTTTTCCGCTGAGGAAATCACTCGCTTCACTAGCCAACTTGGCGATATTATCGACATGGTGGAAAGCCTCGATGAGGTTGACACGACCGGTGTTGCCTTTACTATGAATGTAGCTGACAATGTCAACCGGATGCGTGAAGATGTCCCTGCTGAGCCTGTCAACCGGGACTTGATTTTGCGTGAAGTCCCTGAGACCCAAGACGGCTTTATCAAGGTGCCAGCCATGCTGGCTGATGGAGGTGACGCATGAGCTTTAATGATAAAACCATCTCTGAGCTCCATGAGCTCCTGGTCAACAAGGAAATTTCAGCCACTGAGTTGACGCAGGCGACGCTTGCTGATGTCAAAGAGCGTGAAGCCCAGGTTGACGCCTTTGTCACAGTCACTGAAAAAGAAGCCCTGGAAAAAGCGTCTGCTATCGACGCCCGTGGGATTGACGCCAGCAAGTTGACAGACGGAATTCCTCTGGCTGTCAAAGACAATATTGTCACCAAAGACATCCTGACCACAGCGGCATCAAAGATGCTCCACAACTGGATTCCACCATATAATGCCACCGTTGTCAACAAACTTGACGAGGCCGGCATGGTCATCATCGGTAAGGCCAACATGGACGAGTTTGCCATGGGTGGCTCGGGGGAAAACTCTGCCATCAAGCCAACCAAGAACGCCTGGAACAAGGTCAAGGTCCCTGGTGGTTCCTCATCAGGTTCTGCCTCTGCTGTGGCTTCAGGACAGGTCCGCCTTTCCCTCGGCTCTGACACAGGGGGCTCTATCCGCCAGCCTGCTAGCTATTCTGGGATTGTCGGCATGAAGCCGACCTACGGCCGGGTTTCCCGCTTTGGCCTCATCGCCTTTGCCAGCTCGCTTGACCAAATCGGGACCTTCAGCCAGACCGTCAAGGAATCAGCTGAGTTGCTCCAAGTCATCTCTGGTGTTGACGACAATGACAATACCTCATCAGATATCGCTGTGCCTGATTTCACATCAAAAATTGGTCAAGATATCAAAGGCATGAAAATCGCCCTGCCCAAGGAATACCTGGGCGAAGGAATTGACGGGGGTGTCAAAAAGACCATCATCGATGCTGCTAAGCACCTGGAAAGCCTCGGAGCCATCGTCGAAGAGGTCAGCCTGCCCCACTCTAAGTACGGCGTGGCAGTCTATTACATCATCGCAGGCTCTGAAGCCTCTTCAAACCTGCAACGTTTTGACGGCATCCGCTTTGGCTACCGGGCCGATAACATCAAAGATCTGGAAGACCTCTATGTCCGCTCTCGCTCCGAAGGCTTTGGCGATGAGGTCAAACGCCGTATCATGTTGGGTTCATTCAGTCTTTCTGCCGGCTATTATGACGCCTACTTCAAGAAGGCTGGCCAGGTCCGAACCCTCATTGTTGAGGACTTCAACAAGGTCTTTGACAACTACGATCTCATCCTTGGTCCAACAGCTCCGACTGTTGCCTTTGGCTTTGGTGAAAAGACCCAGGACCCTGTCTCTATGTACCTGGCCGACATCCTGACTATCCCTGTCAATCTGGCGGGACTGCCAGGCATCTCGATTCCTGCAGGCTTCTCCGACGGCATGCCTGTCGGTATGCAGCTCATCGGGAAACGCTACGATGAAGAGACGATTTATCAGGTCGCTGCTGCCTTTGAGGCAACGACCGACCACCATAAAAAACAACCACATATCTTTGAGAAAGGGGAATTTTAATGAGTAATTTTGAAGTCATCATTGGCCTTGAAGTCCACGTCGAACTCAATACCAAGAGTAAGATTTTCTCACCAGCCCCTGCCAACTTTGGTGGTGAAGCCAATAGCAGCACCAACCTCATCGACTGGGGTCTCCCTGGTGTCCTGCCCCGCATGAACAAAGGCGTAATTGACGCCGGTATCAAGGCGGCGCTTGCCCTCAACATGGACATCCACCAGTCCATGCACTTTGACCGGAAGAACTACTTCTACCCTGATAATCCCAAGGCCTACCAGATCTCACAATTTGATGAACCGATTGGCTACAATGGCTCTATCGAAGTGACCCTTGAAGACGGTAGCAAGAAGAGCCTCCGGGTCGAGCGGGCGCATTTGGAAGAAGATGCCGGCAAGAACACTCACGGGACAGACGGTTATTCTTATGTCGACCTCAACCGCCAAGGTGTGCCTCTGATTGAGATTGTCTCTGAGCCTGATATGCGCAATGCTGACGAGGCCTACGCCTATCTGGTCGCCCTCAAGGAGCTCATCCAGTACACCGGCATCTCTGATGTCAAGATGGAAGAGGGCTCTATGCGTTGTGATGCCAATATTTCCCTGCGTCCTTATGGGGCTGAGAAATTTGGTGTCAAGACTGAAGTCAAGAACATGAACTCTTTCAGCAATGTCAAAAAGGCCTTGGCCTTTGAGATTGACCGCCAGGCCAAGATTTTGCGGGCCGGTGGAGAAATTCGTCAGGAAACCCGTCGTTTTGATGATAAGACCGGCGAAACGATTCTTATGCGTGTCAAAGAAGGTTCATCTGACTACCGCTACTTCCCAGAGCCTGATGTGCCTCGCTACGAGATTTCTGATGAATGGATTGCTGAGATGCGGGCAGAACTCCCTGAGTTTGCCTCAGCACGTCGGGCACGTTATCAATCAGAACTTGGCCTCAGCCAATACGATGCTGAGCAGCTGACGGCAAACAAGGCGACCTCTGACTTCTTTGAGTCAGCCGTTAAACTCGGTGCTGACGCCAAACTCGTCTCAAACTGGCTCCAAGGTGAAGTGGCTCAATATCTGAATGCTGAACAGCTCGAGCTCAAAGACATCAAGCTCAGCCCAGAAAACCTGACGGAGATGCTTTCTCTGATTGCTGACGGCACCATCAGCTCGAAGATTGCCAAGAAGGTCTTCATCGAGCTCGCCAAAAACGGTGGCTCAGCCGAAGCCTTTGTCAAAAAGGCGGGACTCGTACAGATTTCTGACCCGGCTGTTTTGATTCCAATTATCCAGGAAGTCTTTGCCAACAACGCGAAATCTGTCGAAGACTATCGTGGCGGTAAGCAAAACGCCGCTAAAGCTCTCGTCGGCCAGCTCATGAAGGCAACTAAGGGGCAGGCTAATCCTGCTGTAGCTCAGAAGTTGCTTTATGAGGAGTTGGATAAATAAGGATTGATTCGTTTGAGTCGTTTCATTCCAGAACTCCCTCCGATTTTCTGTGAGGCCCGCAAGCGAAGGCTCCGCCTTCCATTGCTAACTGTCGAGCCCTTTGGTCTCGCCAGTTGCCTTTTTCACAGCGAATCTGCGGGAGTTCTTCCATTTCACTTGTCTATATCTAAAACCCGGTCTCAATAGACTGGGTTTTGTTATTTATAAATAGGAAGCAAGAGTTCCAGAAAACAGCCCCACTACAGCCTGGGGCTGTTTTCTGGAACGACCAGGACCAGATGAACAGAAAGCTTCAAATCGTCCAAAATCCCTAATTTTACTGACTTTATCATGGTAAATAAGCCTCTTAAATTCTCTGTTTACGGGCTTTTTTTGTGTTATAGTAAGGTTTAGTACCATAAGAAAAGAGGAAAGAAAAATGTCCTATTCAAAATATGGGCAAGTCTTTCGAGCCATCCGTCACAAAAATGGCCTCCCCCTCTCAGCCCTGAGCAAGATTGGGATTGATGGTTCAAATATTGCCCGATTTGAGCGAGGAGAAAGCATGCTCGCCATCGATAAACTTGCCGTCTGCCTGCAAGAAATGAATGTCAGCCTGGCAGAATATGAACTCTTAATCAATCATTTTATTCCCGATTATGAAACAGAATTCTTTTTCGACCTGGAGAACTATGATTTTTCAAGAAATATTAAAGGCCTCGAGAGCCTCTATTTAGAGGCCGAAAGCGAGGGAAAATGCCGTTTTGCCCTGGCCGCTAAGGCTTGCTTTGTTACGCTCTCTAAAAAAGACTGCGACTTTTTACTCGCCTACTTCGAGAACCTAGATTACTGGACCTTTCCAGACCTCAAGCTGGCCTACTTCTGCATTTTCCACTTCAAAAGCGGCGACATCAGCCGGCTCATCAAGGCCAGCCAGGGCCGGAATTACAGCCTGGGCTATCACTTCTGTCATCTGAGAAGCCATGTCCAGCTCATCAGCCGGGCTATGATTCTCTTTGCCAGTCGGGGTAAGCAGAAAAAGGCCCAGCAGATGGCTGACCGCCTGCATAAGTTTGAAATCAAGCGGGATTTTTTCGCCATCAATCTTATCGCCATTGCCGAAGCCGTCTACTGCCTGCAGTTTGAAGACAAGAAGAAGGGGATGGAAGAGCTTGAAAAATGTCTCGATAAATTTAGTAGCTGTGACGCTGGCGAACTGGCCAGCTACTACCGCTTCCACTTCCAACTCATGGGCATCTTGCCCTAAAGAAAAAGCTGACAGCGTCAGCTTTTTTATGATACTAATAAATCCTGGCGATGCCGGGCCGAAAAACGCCGGAGCATGGCAATGGTCGTCGGAATCAGAATGACCGTCGAGCCAATCCAAGCGGCAGGGTTAGAGGCAATGATGACGGTATAATTCATCAGGTAGACCCCGAGAATCGCCACCGCTGCCCGCATGACCAGCTCCATCACCCCGCAGATGGTCGGAATCTTGGCGTCGCCCAGGCCCTGCAGGGTCGAGCGGGTCACAAAGAGGATGGCCAGGAGCCAGTAGAAGGCCCCATTGACCAGATAGTAATGCTGGCAGAGCTCGAGGACATCCGTCTGCGAAGGGCTGATAAAGGCCGTCGTAAAGTAGAAATGGAGCAGGTTAAGGACAAGGGCAAAGAAAATCGCCCAGCCAACTGCCAGCCCCAGAGCCCTGTAAAGGCCTTGGTTTATCCGCAGGTACTGCTTGGCTCCAAAGTTTTGAGCGGCAAAGGTAGCCATGGCAAGGCCTATTGACATCATTGGCAACATTGCAAACTGGTCGATTTTTGAGACAATGGCCTGGGTTGCGACCGCATTGGTCCCCAGCGTATTGAGGGCAATTTGCAGTGTAATCGAGCCAATCGCAATGATGCTGGACTGAAAGCCCATGGGCAGAGCCAGGCCTGAGTGCTCGATAAATTCTGATTTTCTCAACTTCCAAAATTCCCGCTGAAGGCGGAAGGCTGGCACCTTTCGCCGGATATGCCAGAAGAGAAAGCCCACAGAAATCAACTGGGCCAAAATTGTCGCTGAGCTAGAACCCAAAAGACCCAGATGAAAGCCGAGGATGGCCACATATTCAAAGATAATGTTGAGGATACTGGCGACAATCAAGGCGTAGAGCGGAGTCTTTGAGTCACCCAGGCTCCGGAGGGCATTGGACAGATAGGCATAAAGATTTGTCGCAATCATCCCGCCCAGCATGATGGTCAAGAAGGTCCTGGCCCCCTCGAAAATCTCCGCCGGCGTCTGCATAAAGCGAAGCAAATCACCCACAAAAAGGACGGAAAGGACTGCCAGAATGACCGAAACCGCCACTGTAAAATAAAGGCCAGTCGCATAAGACTTCTTCACACCGACCTTGTTACCCGCCCCAAAGCGCTGGGCTGTAATAATCGTCAGGCCAGAGGTCAGCCCCTGGGCAAAGCCAATGATCAAAAAGTTAATTGCCCCCGTCGCCCCGACCGAAGCCAGAGCATCCTTTCCCAGCGTCTGACCGACAATCAGCGTATCTGCTGTATTGTAGAGGACTTGAAAAAAATTCCCCAATAAAAGGGGAAGTGTGAAGAGAATCAAGCCCTTGAAAATTTTTCCCTGTGTTAAATCTTTCATGGTCTCTATTTTAGTTTAATTTAGTTTTGTCGTCAACCTGCATTTTGGTGGCTTGCAGCCGGCCTTTCCTCTTCGGGGCTGGGGATGTTTCTAGTAGTGGGTGCTCGCGTAAGCGAGACTAAGAGCAACTCTAAGCCCCTCTTAGTCTCGCTTACGCGAGCCGTCGAGTGGCTAAGATTTGCTACTTGCGGATTTCCGCTCCGCGGATTACACGACAGCAGAGCTGTCGGTAATCCCACTACTAGAAAATCCCCTTGGGTTAGAGCTCCGCTCCCGCCGTCGGCGGACCGCTTTGCGGGTTTGGCGGAGCCAAACGGCCGGAGGCCTAGTAAAAAGGGAATTTTCTAATAATGGGAAGACAAGCAGCTTTGCTGCTTAGTCTTCCGCACAGGGGAGATCCACAAGTACTATTTCTTAGGCTGATGACGGCTCCCGCAGGGAGACTAAATCAGACTTAGAAATAGTCGAAGCTAGCTCCCCGAGCACTCCATTATTAGAAACATCCCCAAACCCGAAGGGAAAAGCCGCCTGCAAGGCACAAAAAAAGCCGGCCACACGGCCAACCTTCAAAAAATCTTATTTTGTTACGTTGACTGCTTGAGGTCCGCGAGGGCCTTCTTCCAAGTCAAATTCAACTTTTTGTCCTTCGTCGAGGGTTTTGAAACCGTCGGTTTGGATTGCTGAGAAGTGTACGAATACATCTTTTCCGTCTTCAGCTGTGATAAAACCGAAGCCTTTAGTAGCGTTAAACCATTTTACTGTGCCTTGTGCCATTCTTTTGATCTTCCTTTCTTTTCATTTTGTAAAGCCTGTTTAGAAATGGTGGATCAAGGTGACACACAGCAATTTATAAAACAAAAACTTACACCTTTATGATAACATAGATAGTATGAAAAAGAAAGCCTTTTATCGCAAGCAAATGATAGAACAGCTCAAAGCGATGCCGATGGCTGAGCGACAAAGACAGACTGACCTCATCCTCGATAAACTGATGGCTTCTGACAGCTATAAAAAAGCAAAAAGCCTTGCCCTCTACATGTTTCAAGACTTTGAGTTTGACCTGACCCGTCTCTTTGAAGATGAAAGCAAGCAAATCCTCATCCCAAAGACCCTGCCAGGCCGGCAGATGATTTTTGCCAGCTACGATAAAGACAGCCTAACTCAGTCAGCCTTTGGCATCGCTGAGCCTAACTCCAACAAGGCTGAAAGCCCCGACCTCATCATCGTCCCAGGCCTTGCCTGGAATAAGACCAGCCACCGCATCGGTTTTGGTGGAGGCTACTATGACCGCTACCTGGCTGATTTTACTGGCCCTACAGCCTCGGTCTGCTACGACTTTCAAGTCATTGATTTTGAGCCAGAAAGCCATGACATCCCCGTCAACGCCATCTTTAGCCTATAAAAAAGGAAACCCATGAAGCCTGAAAATATTAAAAAAGACCTGCTCGACCATCGGTCGACCTATCTCATCGTCCTCCTGACCCTGGCGGTCTGGTTTGCCCAGCTCACGACCTTTTCAGGACAAGTGAGCTCAGGCCAGGCCCTGCTGGAGTCTGGAGCTATCTTTTCCCCTCATATCCTGGCTGATCCCAGCCAGATTTGGCGACTTTTCACGCCTATCTTCGTCCATGCCAGCTGGGGACACGTCCTCTCCAACATGCTGATTGTCTTTTTTATGGGCCGTTTAATCGAAGAAATCTTTGGTCACCTGCGATACCTGATCATCTATCTTTTGGCTGGTATTTTCGCCAATTCAGCCATTTTCTTTCTGGCTCCAGACGTCCTTTCGACCGGTGCTTCAGGGGCCGTCTTTGGCCTCTTTGGAGCCATCGCTGCCCTGGGTTATTTCACAGGTGACCCACGCCTCAAGCAAATCGGGAAGACCTTCGCTGTCCTGATTATCCTGCAAATATTCATCAACCTCTTCCAGCTCGGCCAGGTCAACATCTGGGGCCACATCGGCGGAGCCCTTGGCGGTGTCTTGCTCGCCGCCTTCATCCCACCCAAGGCTTACTGGAAATGGGTGCCGACGACCTATAAGGTCTCTTGTGGCTTGATTTTTGTGGCCTTGATGATTGTTTTTATTGCTCTGCCTTTTATGCGGGGATAATGTAGGTGAAATATGGTTAGAAAACTCACTGAAAAACAGCGGATTGTCTTCGATGAGATCTATAATCTTATCCTCAATCCGGAGATTACTGAGCAGGAAGGTCAATGATTTGTCCCATGCTTTAAGGATAATCATCATCCGCAGGGAAAATTCCAAGGCGGTTCTGGCTTTTAAGAAATTGCTTGATGCGAGTAATGAAGACGGGAATCTTCCTGGTGGGGATTTGCCTGGTAAATCCTCCAAAACAGGCTTAACGCAGAGGCGTTAGCCTTTTTTTCTTAGGGCTTTAACCGGATAAATGACTTCACGAAAAAAGAGGACGAAGGCCTCTTTTTGTCAAATTAATTTTTCTGAATAAGGATTGAATAAGCCAATTTTATCACAAGTGTAGTGGAGGAAATTCTGAAAAACACTGTGAAAAAAGGCAAATGGAGAGACCTTCGGGCTCGCCATTTAGCAATGAAACCGAAGGTTTGCTTGCGGGCCTCACAGTATTTTTCAGAATTTCCGGAACGAAACGGACCTTATCGTCAAGCCCCAACCTCATCCTTCTTCAACTGCTTACTCCGCAACTGTCCACAAGCCGCATCAATATCAGCTCCGTGCTCTTGCCGAACCACGCAGTTGATGCCGTTCTTCTTGAGGACATCGTAAAACTTGGCTACATCCTCAGGCTTTGAGCGTTCATACTTGATATGCTCAGCGACGGGATTATAAGGAATCAGATTGACATAGGCCAGCTTATTGCGAGGCTTGATGAGATCCGCCAATTCCTGGGCGACCTCTGGGCTGTCGTTGACGCCGGATAGCATGATGTACTCATAGGTCACACGGCGGTTCGTTGTTTCAGTATAATAATCAATCGAATTGAAAAGCTTCTCGAGAGGAGCATTCCGGGTAATCCTCATGAGGCTAGTCCTCAGCTCATCGTTTGGAGCATGGAGAGAAATCGCCAGATTGACCTGGAGGCCGTTGTGGGCAAACTCTTCAACACGTTTTGGCATAAAGCCACAAGTTGAAACCGTGATATGACGGGCACCGATGGCCAGACCCTTGTCGTCATTGATGACATGCAGGAAGTTCATCAAGTGCTCGTAGTTCTCAAATGGCTCACCAATACCCATGACAACCACGTGAGATACGCGCTCATCCAGGCCACGTTCATCAAAGTATTTTTGAACCAGCATGATTTGAGCGACAATCTCACCAGCTGTAACATCCCGCTCTTTTTTCAAAATCCCTGAAGCACAGAAGGTACAGCCCATGTTACAGCCAACCTGAGTGGTCACACAGACAGAAAGCCCGTAGCTCTGTCGCATCAGGACGGTCTCAATCATCATCTTATCAGGCAACATGAAGAGGTACTTGACCGTGCCGTCTTCAGACTCCTGGACCACGACCTGCTGGAGGGGATTCATGATGAAGTTTTCTTTCAAGAGGTCAATGAAGTCCTTCGAGAGGTTGGTCATCTCGTCAAAAGACTGGACACGCTTGCGGTAGAGCCAGTCCCAGACCTGGGTCGCCCGGAATTTCTTTTGGCCATTGGCAAGCGCCCATTCAATCAAGGCTTCCTGTGTTAATCCGTAAATGCTTTCTTTATTTTCCATGTTTGCTTTCTATTTTGGACTTGCGTTCTCTGATGACAAAGCCTTGCTTGCCTCCCGGCTTTTGGCCGGGCTTATCCTTGGGCTTATTATTGTTCGGCTTGTTTTGCTTGTTGTTGCCGGCGTTTTTGCCATTATTATTGTCAGCCTTAGCTTGGGAAGGCTTTTTGCGATTCCGCTTGCGGTTATCGAGTCTTGGCTTCTTAGGACCATCTTCAAAGACTCGCTCCTTGGCATAAGGCAGGTCTTTTTCGCCCGCCTTGCGGATGCGTCTCAGGACAAAGTAGGCACAGCCGTAGTTGCAGTATTCATTGAGATAGTCTTCCAGATGGTCGATTCTCTGCTCAGGACTGGCCTTTTTGCGACTTTCAGAATAAAAGCCCTTGAGGCGAAGTTGTTCAAAGCCCCAGTCGCCGACAATGTAGTCATAGCGGTCGAGGATGCCATTGTAGCGTTGCTCCAGCTTTTCAGTGTTAAAGGCTTCCTTCACATTTCTGACCAAATGAAAGGTCTTCTCGCCGACCTTGACGACCTCGTCAATGGCAATGACATGCTCGCCCGGGTATTTATTATAATTTAATTTCGTTTCATCTACTTCTTTAGGCATGATTCTCTTTCTTCTTTAGTGCATGGGCAAAGCATTCTCTCAGAAAATCAGGAAAGAGAATCTCTGCATGGCCTAAACCTTTCAATATCGGGAAATAGCGGGCAAAGAGGTACTGGTCAGGCATGAGGACCTCGTAGGTCTCATTGGCTTCGACCGGCTGGCCCAGGTAGCTGGCCTTGCCCTCTTCAAAAGTCAAATTGTGCAAAATCAGCTCGCCAAAGACCTTGCCCCGAAAGCCCATGCCCTGAATCGTCTGGTTGACCATAAAGCTGGCGTTCTGTGTGATTTCAGCCAGGGCCTGGCTCAATTCATCGCCTGTAAAAGTAAACTTGACCAGACGAATCGAATGAGGCAAAAAGTCATGGAGCATGTCCAAGTCCAGCTCGGCCGGCAGGTAGTCCGTGACCAGGAGGCCAGAAGCCAGCAGCATGGCCGGCACCTGCTTTTGCTCACAAAAGCGCTCGGCGAGATAATGACTAGCTGGATAGTCAGGAGCCGTATTGGTCAAGCCCTCTTCCAGGGCCTCAAACTGGACCTGCTGGAGGAGCTTGTGGCCCTCATCCTCCCAAGCCGATACCCTTTCCTTGTCGCCAGGCAAATCTGGCAAAAGCTGGGTATCATAGGCATGAATCCTTGAGTCGACCAGCTGATTGCCCTCAAAATCAAGGTCAATCAGGCCGACATGCTCGCCGTAACGGCCCGCTGCCGCAAGGAGGGTCTCATTGGCCTTTGAGCCATCCTCAAAGAGATGATGGGTGTGGCTCCCGATAATCAAGTCAATCTCTGGAAAACGCTCAGCAATCTCTTCATCACGGGGCTTCCCAAGATGAGACAGGAGAATCGTAAAGTCGCAGTCCAGCGGAAGAAGCTCCTCTAGGACATCCATCGGGTAACGCAAGTCCCAGCCAGCCAGTGGATAGGCCCGGTCATAAGGGGCTGTCAGGCCGATGATACCGACCTTCATCCCCCAGCTCGTCTCAATGATTTTTGGTCCCTGCCCAAAGGGCGTATTCGTCAGATTAGACAAGAGGACATCAAAATTGGCCTGGTCATAGAGATGGCTGAGCATCTCGTGGGTCAGGCCGAGGCCTTCGTTGTTGCCGATGGTCGCAGCCGTCAGCCCAAGGCGGTTCATGAGCTCAATGTTACTTCGCCCAGCCGTTGCTTCAGTCAAGGGATGAGCCCGGTCGACATTGTCGCCCAGGTCAAAGCGAAGGACGTCGCCCGTTGCCTCCTCAGATTTTTCCGCAAAAAAACGCTCAATCACTGGGAAATTTTCAAAGTGAGAATGAAGGTCGTTCAAATGCAGGATCCGCAGGCTATTCATACTCTACATTATAGCACACTTGTCAAGGGCTTGATGGGGAAATGAAACGGCTGGGGATACTGCTCTCTTGGACCCTTTCGCTCCAGTAAACAGGGCGACTTGCTGTGGGCCGGAAGCGTTCCATGCCTAAATCATAAGCCCTAGCAGTCTTACGATTTGCCTTTTTCACAGCAGGTCACCCTGTTTTCTTCCGCTACAGTCATGATAAGCTTTTAGGCTGTTTCAGCTCCCCTTCCCTTTAACTTTTCTACCAGTAAAGTGAAAGAAATCCCACAGAAACACCGTGAAATTAGGCAAACGGCGAGACCGAAGGGCTCGATATTTAGCAATGGAACGCGGAGCGTTCGCTTGCAGCCTCACAGTGTCTTCTGTGGAATTTCTGTAACGGAACGACAGCTAAGGTCAAGAACTCATTAAAGCCCGAACTGATCCTTCAAGCCATCAATCGCACCCTTGGCTTGATCTTCAATCCCGTCTGGCAATTTTTCAGTCAGCTCGTCGATCATGCCAGAGGCTTGATTTTTCATGTCATCGGGAACATTTCCCATCAGGTCTTGAGCCTTTTCGCCCAAGTCGCCTAAGTTACCAAGGTCTAAACCTTTTGTCAAATCTTCAAGTCCCATGTGTGGACCTCCTTTAATAAAATATATTTAATGCCCAGTCGAGCCAAAACCGCCGGCCCGCTCAGACTTTGTAACATCTTCATCGCCATCAGCAACCAGGAAAGGAGCAAAGACGCCCTGCACCACCCGTTCTCCAGCCTCCAGCACAACCTCTCGGTCTGTGATGTTTCGCATCTGGGCAAAAATCTCGCCCTCATTGCCCGGATTATTGTAGTAGTCGCCGTCAATCACGCCCACCGAGTTAATCAAGACCAGTCCCTTCTTTCGGGGATTTGACGATCGGTCGTAGAGATAGAGCACCTCACCAGGCTGCATGTAGGCCTTCAGGCCCGTCGGCACCAGCTTGATTTCTCCAGGAGCAAAGCTGACCGTCTGCGAGGCCGCCAAATCATAGCCCGCTGCCTGATGGGTTTCCCGCTTGGGCAGGCTCAGGCCAAGCTTCTCAGCTCCAGAAACAAATTCAAAACCACGTATTTTCATTTTGTCGCTCCTTTTTTAATATTATAACGGAAAAAGATAAAAACAACAATTTTTTCCTAATGAGCTAGCGCAGAGCGTGCTACTTATAACAAAAATGAGCTTCGTTTGTTATAATATAACTAATTAGAAAGGCAGGCCAACATGACTCAAATCCCAAGCTTCGGAGAAAAACTAGAAAGCGTCGACTACCAGCCAAGATACGGCGTCTACGCGATTGTTTCACGTGAAATTGACGGTAAAATCTGCCTGGTCCAGACACCGAATGGGGCCTTTTATCTGCCTGGTGGCGAGATTGAAGCAGGAGAAGACCAGGAGTCTGCCCTCAAGCGGGAGCTTCTTGAAGAACTGGGGGCTGAAATGGAGATTGGTAATTTCCTCGGCCAAGCTGACGAGTACTTCTACAGCTCCCACCGGGACCAGCACTACTACAATCCAGCCTATATCTACAGCCTCAAGACAGTCAATTTTGACCATGCTCCTTTGGAAGATTTTAACAAGCTGGTCTGGTTTGACTATGAAGATGCCCTCCTCAAGCTCAAGCGAGGCAGTCACAAGTGGGGCCTCGAGGCCTGGAAGGCCCAGCAAAACTAAGAAAGTCTCACAAATCAACTCAGATAAAATAAAAAAAGCTGTGATTTTTAGCCTCACAGCTTTTTGTCTTTTTGGACTTGTAAAACCGCTCAACGGCTCAGCTCATAAAAGAGCTCAGCCACGCTACCCTCAAACGGATAGGGCTCGTCGTTGATTTCCATCATGACGACCCTTGCCGAATCCGGTATCCTTGGCAGCTCCATGCTCTGCTGACGTAAAAAATCAGGCACGCCATTAAAGACAGCATACATTTCCTGCTGGTTCAACAACTGGTATTTAATTTTCATGAGGCTCCTCCCTTCAGCTTTTCTTTCTCCTCAGTAACATTATATGAAAAATTTATCTTATTTTCAAGAACTTTTATCCATAAAACAAAGTGAAAATAACAGAAAAAAGCAGCCCACCACAAGCTGCTTTTTAGGAGTAAACTAATGAAAATTTTATTGGAATAAAATGATTATAACTTAGCTTGCTTAAATTAGACTAAAATAAGCATAAAATGAGTTTAATCTGTGAAAAGGCATCCAAAAAGATAAGCTTTCAAATCCCCTTAAAATATGGTAAAATAGGCCTATCCCACTACTAAGATAAGGAAAAATACATGCTTACAGTTTCTGATATTTCATTAACATTTTCTGACCGCAAACTCTTTGATGATGTCAACATTAAATTTACAGCAGGCAACTGCTACGGCTTGATCGGGGCAAATGGGGCCGGGAAATCTACCTTCCTCAAAATTCTCTCAGGTGACCAACAACCTTCAACTGGTCACGTTTCTATGGATCCAAATGAACGTCTTTCAGTCCTTCGTCAAAATCACTTTGACTACGAAGACCAAGCACCAATCGATGTTGTTATGGCCGGTAATGAAGAGCTCTTCAAGATTGCCCAAGAAAAAGATGCCATCTACATGAATCCAGACTCGACAGATGACGACTTCATGCGGGCAGCTGAACTCGAAGCTGAATTTGGTGAAATGGGCGGTTACGAGGCTGAAGCTGAAGCCGCTCAACTCCTCCAAAACTTGGGAATTCCTGTGGAACTCCACCGTGACCTCATGAGTAACTTGACTTCAGGCGAACACGTCAAAGTCCTCCTGGCCCGTGCCCTCTTTGGTAAACCTGATGTCCTCCTCCTCGATGAACCAACCAATGGACTGGATATCCAAGCGATTTCTTGGCTCGAAGATTTCTTGATTAACTTTGAAAATACCGTCATCGTCGTTTCCCATGACCGTCACTTCCTCAACAATGTATGTACTTACATGGCTGACCTCGACTATGGCAAAATCAAACTCTACCCTGGTAACTACGACTTCTGGAAAGAATCATCTGAACTCGCCCTTCGCCTGCAAAACGACGCCAACCGTAAAGCTGAAGAAAAAATTGCCGAGCTCAAAGATTTCATCGCGCGTTTCTCAGCAAATGCCTCTAAATCCAAACAAGCGACTTCACGTAAGAAAATGCTGGACAAGATCGAAGTCGAAACTTTCGTGCCATCTTCACGTAAATATCCTTTTGTCGGCTTTGAACAAGAACGTGAAATCGGGAACGACCTTCTCCGTGTGGACAATCTCTCTGTCGAAATCGACGGCGAAAAGATTCTCGACAACATCAGCTTTATCCTAAATCCTGGCGACAAGACCGCCTTCATCGGACAAAACGACATCCAGACGACAGCCCTCTTGCAAGCTGTTATGGGTAAAATCCCTTATACAGGTGAGGTCAAATGGGGTGTAACCTCAAGCCAGTCCTACCTGCCTAAGGACAATACCGAAGACTTTGCCACTGATGAATCTATCCTCGACTGGCTCCGTCAATTTGTCCTGACCAAGGAAGAAGACGATAATACCTACCTCCGTGGCTTCCTTGGCCGGATGCTCTTCAAGGGCGACGAGTCGCTCAAACCTGTCAATGTCCTTTCAGGTGGGGAAAAGGTCCGGGTCATGCTCTCTAAGATGATGCTCCAACGTGCCAATGTCCTGGTCCTTGACGACCCAACCAACCACTTGGACTTGGAATCTATCTCAGCCCTCAATGATGGCCTCAAGAGCTTCAAGGGAAGCATCCTCTTTGCCTCTCATGACCATGAGTTCATCTCGACCCTGGCCAACCACATCGTCGTCTTATCTAAGAATGGCGTGATTGACCGGATTGGCGAAAACTATGATGACTTCCTGGAAAATGCAGAAGTCCAGGCCAAGGTCAAGGCGCTCTGGGCGGAATAATATGACTTATAAAATCTTTGCCAGCGACATGGACGGGACCTTTTTGGACAGCGAACGGGGCTATGACAAGGCCCGTTTCGCTGAGATTCTCAAGGAGTTTGACAAGCGAGGCCTGATTTTCTGTGCCGCCTCTGGCCGGCAGATGCTGGCCCTAGAGGAGGTCTTTGCTGACTTCCGGGACCAGATTGCCTTTTGTGCAGAAAACGGGGCCCTGGTCAAATACAAGGGGGAAATCCTCTACAGTAGCGAACTGGGAGCCGAGAAGAGCAAACAGCTCATCGGCCTCCTCCAGAAGAATCCCCATCTGGCCGAAGACCGGATGCTGGTCTCTGGCCTCAAAGGCTTTTATTGCCTGGAGTCCAGCCCCCAGGACTTCCGGGACTTTGCCAGCCTTTATTATGAGAATTTGCAGGTCGTCTCATCAACTGAAGAAATTGACGACGTCTTCCTCAAGGTCTGTGTCGAGTTTCCACCCGATGAAATCCGGGCCTGTGAAGACTGGATCAACGCCCGCATGTCAGGCATCCGGGCGACCACGACCGGCTTTAAGTCGATTGACATCATGTCAGAAGGCGTCAGCAAGGCCAGTGGCCTAAGCCATCTCCTCTCGCATTTTGACCTGGACGCCAGCCATCTCATGGCCTTTGGCGACCAAATGAACGACCTTGAGATGCTCAAGCTCGCGGGGCACGCCGTTGCGGTGTCCAATGCTGTGCCTGAGATCTTGAGCTTGGCGGATGAGATGATTGGGGATCACCAAAACAGTGCCGTCCTAGAGCGATTAGAAGCCTATTTGAAAAGAGCCTAGTAAGGCTCTTTTTTATGACGGTGAAGACGGATAGTAAGGGAGCTGAAAGAGATAGAGCCCTTTCGATTTTTAGCCTTTTTTTATAGAGGGAAAGAAGTCAATTCTCCTTAAACAGCAAGCTTTTCCAGTTAGTAAAAAATCTGATATAATATATAAATACATTATCAAATTTGAAAAGAGATTCCATGAAAATCGCAGTTGATGCTATGGGCGGAGATTACGCCCCTGAAGCCATTGTAAAAGGTGTAGAACTGGCCCGTGCCAGCTTTCCAGATATTGAATTTCTGCTTTTTGGCGACCCTGAGGCCATCAAGAAGCACTTGAGCGACGAGAAAAATATCAGTATCATCAAGACTACCGAGCTCATCGACTTCCACGACGAGCCCCTCAAGGCCATCCGCAAGAAGAAGGACAGCTCGTTGGTCCGGGCGGTCAAGGCAGTCAAAGACGGCGAGGCCCAAGCCGTCCTGTCGGCTGGTAGCACTGGAGCCCTGCTTGCCGCCGGCCTCTTTATCGTTGGCCGTATCAAGCAAATCGAACGTCCAGCCCTCATGAATACACTGCCTACAGCTGATGGCTTGGGTTTTGACATGATGGACCTGGGTGCCAATGCTGAAAACAAGGCCGAGCACCTGCTTGATTTCGCTATTCTCGGTAGTTATTATGCTGAAAATGTCCGTAATATCAACAAGCCCCGGGTCGCCCTCCTTTCAAACGGAGCCGAAGAATCTAAGGGCTCGCCCCTTGTCAAAGAAGCCCACGAGCTCCTGTCAAATGAAGTCAGCATCAACTTTGTCGGCAACATCGAGTCCCGGGACATCCTGGCCGGTGGCATGGCTGACGTCGTCGTGACTGACGGCTTCACAGGAAATGCTGTTTTGAAGGCCATCGAAGGAACTGCCAGTGTCCTGATGAAGCAAATCAAAGACGGCATCATGAATGGTGGCCTCGGCACCAAAATCGGCGGTGCCCTCGTCAAGAAGGAACTCAGCAAGCTCCGCAATACGATGAGCACTGACTCTGCCGGCGGTGCCCCAATCTTTGGCCTCAAGGCCCCAGTCGTCAAGACCCACGGCAACTCTAGTCCTGAAGCGATTTTTAGTACGATTAAGCAGATTCATAAGATGCTTGAGACGGATGTGGTCGGCAAGCTCGTTGAGCACTTTGAAAAGAATGCAGAAGAAAAGCACTGAGGCAGTGCTTTTTTATATGATTATACGTCAGATAAAAAAGCACAGAAATTCTGTGCTTTTCTTACTTACAATTCTCCCGTCAAAAACTGGGCACGACCATTGCCAAAAGACCAGTCTGCATCCCCATTTTCAACAATGGAAATCAGGAGATTTCTGGGGTCAAGGTCAAGACTCGCTTCCAGATTCTCTGCCACCGCCTGGTAAAAGGCGACTTTAGATGCTTCCGTCCGCTTTCTTGAGACGACTTGAATGACAATCTCACGCCCAGGCTCCCGCTCAAAGCCAAGGCCTGTATCCTGAGCGATGATTTCGCCGGCAGCATGCTTTCTGATGACCTGGTAGCGGTCTCGTTCAGGCACGCCAAAGCTTGAGAGGACGGCCTTGTGAATACCGTCTGCGATGAGTCTGAGCTCGTCAGCCGACCATTGGTCGGACAAATCAATATTTATCAAAGGCATAAAATTTCCCCTTAAACGTGAATCGGCATGCCGTCTGCAACTTCAGCCGCATCCATAATTGCTTCACCAAGAGTTGGGTGAGGCTGGATGGTCAAGCTGATATCCTTAGAAGTCAAGCCATTTTCAATAGCAAGAGCGAGACCTGAAATCAAATCAGAAGCCCCAGGGCCAACGATTTGAGCACCAATGATAGCCCCCTCTTTCGTTTCTGTAATCAGACGGATAAATCCTGTTGTATCATCCATAGAAAGGGCACGGCCATTGGCTGCAAATGGAAACTTGCTGATTTTTACTGTATCCATGCGGTCTTTGACTGATTCAGGTGTTTCACCAACCGTTGCCAGTTCAGTAGAAGTGTAGGCAACAGCAGGCATAGCCACATGGAGGTCAACTGCTTCATCAGCTCCAGCAATAGCTGCCGCTGCAACCTTAGCCTGGAATGAAGCCTTGTGTGCTAGCATTGGACCAGGGACTACGTCACCGATGGCATAGATGTGGGGAACACTGCTTTGATATGAGTCAGAAACCTCAATCAGACCGCGGTCTGTAAGCTTCACATCGGTATTGTTTAAGCCAAGCAAGTCAGTATTTGGTTTACGACCGACCGAAACAAGAAGATAATCTCCCGTCACAGTCTTAGTTTCTCCATTTTGCTCAAAAGTGAGTGTAACATCTTTATCTGTCTGTTCAGCAGAAATCGCTTTAGCTGATGTAAAGACATCGCTGCCTGCATCAATGACACGCTTATGAATGATATCAGACATTTCTTTATCAAAGCCATTCAAGATATGATCAAGGCCTTCGATAATTGTAATTTTCGCACCAAGATTTCGGTAAGCACCACCGAGTTCAGAACCAATAACTCCGCCCCCAACAATAATGAGGTGTTTAGGAATTTCTTTAAGGCTAAGCGCTGCAGTTGAGTCGATAATACGACCTCCAAATGGAAAACTTGGGATTTCAATAGGACGTGATCCAGTCGCGATAATCGCGTTTTGGAAGTGGAGGAGTTGGAAACCGTCTTCCTGCTCAACATTCAGGGTTTCATTGTCAACGAACTCGGCCGTCCCTTTGATGATGTCAACCTTATGCTTTTTAAGGAGCATGCCGACACCGCCTGTCAATTGAGCAACAACCTTTTCATCCTTCCACTTTTGAGCAGCTACCCAGTCCAGTTTTGGTGACTCGACGGTCAAGCCAAAAGGTGTCTTATTCTCAGACTCTTTGAGTGAGTCTTGGTACTTGTGGCCAACATTGATCAAGGCTTTTGATGGAATACAACCAATGTTCAAGCAGACGCCACCCACATTATCCTTTTCAATGATGGTTACTTTTTTCCCGAGCTCAGCCGCACGAATCGCAGCGACATATCCTCCGGGGCCTGAGCCAATCACAACTAAATCTACATCTGTAGCTTGTGCACCTACTACCATATGTTGTTTCCTTCTTTCTTGTTTTCTTGTTTTCTTTTCTTCTATTTGGGACTTTCGTTCCAGCTTTTAGGCTGATTCTAGCTGTCACCATAGGCGAAGCCTCTGTCAACTAAATTTACAGTTAATAATGACAGAAGAGGAGAGTTTGCAATGCCGTAAACTCTATTGACATTAAACTTCCATCAACATGAATGCAGGATCTGCAAGCAAGCTCTTCAAATAGTTGAGCGAGCTTTGTCCAAGCATGCCATCAATCAAACGGTGGTCATAGGTCATTGATAACTTCATATTTTGACCTACAACGATTTCACCCTCTTCGTTGACGATAGGTTCTTTCACGATAGAACCCAAGCCCAAGATAACAACATCGGAACCATTGATAATTGGTGTAAACCATCCGCCACGTGCTGAGCCAATATTTGAAATCGTAATCGTTGAACCACGCATTTGGTCTGGTTTGATCGAACCAGTACGGACTGCTTCAGCAAGTTCAGAAATTTCTTTTGCAATTGTCAAGATAGACTTACTGTCAGCATTCTTGATGACTGGCACATAAAGTCCTGTCGGAGCGTTTACAGCGATACCGATGTTTACACTAGCATGGTAAACCACATCTGTTCCCTTGATAGAAGCGTTGATTTCTGGGAATTTCTTAGCCGTTGCTGCCAAAGCTTTCGTTACATAAGCAAGGTATGTCAACTTCACATCTTGCTTAAGCGCAGTTTCTTTGAAAGTTGCACGGTGAGCAACCAACTTAGATACTTCGACTTGGTCAAAGTTTGTCACCGCTGGGATATTGCTATGTTGTGTTGACATCGCAGCCGCGATTGCTTTACGTGTTGGACTCATTGCTTCGACACGGTCTTCACCAGCAACTGCAACAGGTGCTGGCGGAGCTTTTGGTGCTGGTGCTGGTTCAGCTGGACTTGGAGCGGCAACCGCTGCTTCTGGAGTCGCTACTGGAGCAGCTGGCGCAACATTTCCTGCGGCAAAGTTTTTCACATCAGCAAGGGTGGTATGACCATGACGACCAGTTGCTGGGACTTGTGTCAGGTCAATACCATGCTCATGTGCATAATGACGAACCGTCGGCATCGCAAGGACGCGTCCTGCAGCACCGGTCTTCGTCAATGATGCATTTGCTGGAGCTGCAGCTGCTGGGGCAGGGCTTGCAGCTAATGCTGCCGCTACTGCTTCAGAAGTCGCAGCTGCCGGACTCGCATTTCCAGAGCCGTTATACTCAATCAATGGTGCGCCGACTTCGACAGTCGTTCCTGCTTCAACGAAAAGTTTTGTGACTGTTCCTGAGTAAGGTGACAAGATTTCTTGCATGAGTTTATCGTTTTGAACTTCAGCAACAGGATCATCTTCTTTGACAACATCGCCAACTTTAACAAGCCAGTTCGCGATATCACCTTCGTGCATTCCTTCACCGATATCAGGCATGGTGAAGATTTGTGTGTCGCCTCCTGCAGCTGGAGCTGGACTTGCTTCAGCACTAGGTGCTTCGGTAGTTGCTCCGCCAGTGCCATCTCCATCGTACTCAATCAGAGGAGCGCCAACTTCGACAGTTGTTCCTGCTTCAACGAAAAGTTTCGTAACGGTTCCTGAGTAAGGCGACAGGATTTCTTGCATGAGTTTATCATTTTGAACTTCAGCAACAGGATCATCTTCTTTGACAACATCGCCAACTTTGACAAGCCAGTTCGCGATATCGCCTTCGTGCATTCCTTCGCCGATATCAGGCATTTTGAAAATTTCAGTCATAATTCACAATCTCCTTTGCTTTTGCTGCAATGTCTTCTGCCTTAATCATCCAATCATTTTCAGCTTGTGAAAATGGAAAGACACTATCAGGTCCTGCGACACGTCCAATAGGGGCTTGAAGCGAAAGTACAAAACGTTCAGAAATCTCAGCCATTACGTTAGCTGCAATCCCTGCAGAACGCTGTGCTTCTTGCACCACAACCACACGACCTGTCTTTTCAACCGTCTTACCAATCGATTCGATATCAAGTGGCGCAACCGTACGCAAATCAAGGACTTCTGCATTAATTCCTTCTTTTTCAAGTTGTTCTGCAGCTTTCAAAGCAAGGGGCACTGTCCCACCATAAGCAATGATAGAAACATCTGTTCCTTCTTTAGCAACAGCTGCCTTATCAAGTGGTGTTGTATAATAGCCCTCTGGCACTTCACCTTTTAATGAACGGTAGAGGTGTAAGTTTTCAAGGAACATGACAGGGTCATTATTTTCAATCGAAGCAAGGAGCAAGCCTTTAGCATCCGCTGGGTTTGAAGGCATCACCACACGCAAGCCTGGAATCTGTGCAAGCAGACCTTCGATAGAGTCTGCGTGCATTTCAGGTGTTTTTGTCCCGATACCATAAGGTGTACGCAAGACAATAGGATTGTGTCGTGTATTATTGAAACGATAGCGTGTCCGAGACATTTGACCTGCGATAGAGTCAAAGACTTCGTAGATAAATGTTCCAAACTGGATTTCCATGATTGGACGGAAACCTTGTGTTGACAGACCAATCGCAAGACCACCGATACCAGATTCGGCAAGTGGTGTATTGAAGACGCGGTCTTCGCCATATTTTGCTTGGAGTCCATCAGTCGCCCGGAAAACCCCACCATTTTGTCCGACATCTTCACCAAAGATTAATGTATTTTCATCTTTTTCAAGAGCGAGGTCAAGTGCCTCAGTAATTGCTGCAATATAGGTTTTGACTGCCATTATTTGCCCTCACTTTCAAATTTCTGAATTTGTTCTGCCATGACCTGGCTAGGGACTTCGAGTGTGTTTTTAAGGAAGTTAGAAATCTTTTGTTTTTCAACACCATTGGCCTTCTTGATGTCGGCATCAATCCGGGCATCAAGCTCAGCCACATAGGCTACTTCCTTGTCATCATCCCAGAGCCCCTTGTCTGTCAGGAGCTTGCGCATGCGAAGCAAGGGCTCTTTTTGCCACCAGGCTTCCAGGTCTTCCTTGGTCCGATAGCGAAGCGGGTCGTCGCCCGCTGTAGAATGGGGCTCTAAACGATTGGTAATAGCCTCAATCACAACAGGGCCGTTTCCAGCTACCGCCCAAGCACGGGCCTCTTTCGAAGCCAGATACATTGCAATGGCATCATTACCGTCAACGACGATTGATGGAGCACCTGCCGCCCAGCCCTTGGCTGCCAGGTGTTCAGCAGCGGTCTGGAGATTCCGAGGGGTCGAAATAGCAAAGCCATTATTTTGGATGAAGGCGACCATTGGCGCCTTATAAGCTGCCGCAAAGTTAATGCCTTCGTAGGTATCGCCTTGAGAAGAACCGCCGTCGCCTGTGTAGACAAAGGCAACCGCATCCTTCTTACGTTTCTTGAGGCCTAGGGCCACACCCGCAGCCTCAACATATTGGGCCCCGATGATAATCTGCGGGAACCAAGATTTGACCTCAGCCCCTTCATCGGTCGTGTATTCATTGCCAAAATAATGTCCCCGGCTCCAGAGCAGGCCCTTCCAGATTGGCCAACCCTTACTGTAAATTTGAGGCAGGTCACGGTAGCCTGGGAAGAGCCAGTCCTCATCAGTGAAGGCAAAGGCAGAGGCCATCTGTGAAGCCTCCTGGCCTGCTGTAGGTCCAAAAAAGCCCATCCGGCCCTGTTTGGCCAGCTTCATGCAACGGATATCAACCTGACGGCTGAGGAGCATATTTTTGAAGAGCTCAACCAGCTGGTCGTCTGTGAGACCCGCCCGCTCAAAGCCTTCTTGGTCGACGATATTGCCTGTTTCGTCCAGGATTTGCAGCATGGGGAAGCTGCTGTCTTGAAGTTCTAATTGTTGCTTAAAATCTAAGATTTCTTTTGCGTTTGACATAGATTTTTCCTTTCTTCGCCCTATTGGTCAGGGTTCTTGAACATGTTTGAAAGCTCTTCGTTAGTGATCGTACCAAAGTACTGGCCGGCCTTGTTGGCCTCGAGGACCTCGTAGACCGCCTTGACATCAAAAGGCAGGCCGATAAACTGATCCTTGATATCACGCCAGTCTCGGACACCTAAAAAATCGCCGACAAAGTTGATGTCAGTGATGCGACCTTCAGCCACATTGACCTGGATGTCAATCCCGCCACCAGCAAATTTCTCATGGTGTTCAAAGCTGAATTTTGGCGACTCGCCATAATTCCAGTCCCAGGTCGCAAATTGCTCATCTCTCAATCGCTTGATGTCCGCAATTTGCTCGTCCGTCAAGACCAGCTCGCCGTCCTTTCCTTCATCGGTAAGGTAATATTTTAGCTTCTCGATGAAGGTGTTAATATCCAGGTCAGGAGCGTAATCCTTGATGTTTCCAACCCTGGAGCGGACGGATTTAGCAGCTTTTGATATGAATTTCTCATCCGAGACACTCAGACTTCGGACCAGGGCGTCTACGTCCGAGTTCCAAAGCAAGGTCCCGTGGTGCATCAGGTAGCCACCCGCATAACGCTGGGCATTTCCTGAGACCTTCTTGCCCTGGATTTCCAGGTCATTACGGCCGGTAATCTGGGCATCGATTCCCAGGCTCTGAAGGGCATCATACATAGGCTTAACAAACTGCTTGAAGTTGACCTGGGCCGAGCTCTCCACAGGAAGGAAAAAGGTGAAACAGATGTTTCCCTCATCGTGGTAGACGGCCCCACCACCAGAAACCCGGCGGACCACCTGGACATCATGGCTGTCGATATAGTCCTGGTTGACCTCAGCAAAGGTATTTTGATTGCGGCCGACAATGACGGCCCGCTTGTTCTGCCAGAGGGCAAAGACCGGCTCTTCAGGCTTGAGATGCTTGAGGAGCCAGCTGTCCATTGCAATATTGGTATAGGCATCCTGGCCTAGGTAGTTGATATACTGCATAATCCTCTTTCTTATCTTAAACGATTAGAAAAAATTAAAGGTTAAGTAAAATTTATCGCTATGTCTTCATTATATTATATTGTGAACTTAAAAGGCAAGAAATATGTTTATCGCTTTCATTTCCTTAATTTGTGCAGGTTTTCACATTGTGAGATTGTGAAAAAATCTTTTAGAGTCACTATGACTAAATTTCTAATGAAAAAAGCAGTCAACGACTGCTCATTCTTATTTTTTTGCCAGAATCCTGAAGACAGTGGCCCTGTCGATGTTGCCAAGGAAGTTTTCCCCTTCGTAAATGGCCAGGCTCTCATTCTGGCTGAGCTCCTGATATACCTGCTCTATGGGAGCCGTGACATCGGCCTTGTTCCAGACAGGATCTGCCTCCCGGTCAAGCTCAAGCTCTTCAATCAGGCTCTTCAAGGTCAGCTGGTCAAAATTCGCCGCCCCAAAGAAGGACTTGACAAAGTCCGTCGCCGGATGGTTTTTCAGCTCGTCCGGCGTCCCCAGCTGGGCAATCTCGCCGTCAGCCACGACAGCAATCCGGTCGCCGAGCTTCATAGCCTCATTCATATCATGGGTCACAAAGACAATGGTCGTGCCGAACTCGGCATGGATATCCAAAATCAGGTCCTGGAGAGCTGTTCTCGAAATCGGGTCCAGGGCCGAAAAAGGCTCATCCATCAAAATCAAGTCCGGCTCCGCCGCAATTGCCCGCAGAATCCCAATCCGCTGTTGCTCGCCACCTGAGAGCTCTCGAGGGAAGCGACCAGCATACTTCTCAGCAGGCAGGCCGACCTTGTCGAGCAGGGCCTGGCTCCGCTCCCGGCATTTCTCCTTGTCCCAGCCAATCAGCTCAGGAATCAGCTCGATGTTCTGCTTGACCGTCATATTGGGAAAGAGGGCAATCTGCTGGAGGACATAGCCGATTTTCAGCCGGAGCTGTTGGAGGTCGTAGTCCCGGATTTTCTTGTCTTCGAAGTAGACATAGCCGTCGGTCGGGATGACCAGCGCGTTGATCATCTTGAGGGTCGATGTCTTGCCACCGCCTGATGGGCCGACCAGGACAAAGATTTCTCCTTGTTGAATTTCAAAGTTCATGCCCTCTGTGACAACCTTTTCGCCATATTTCAGGCCGACATTTTCAAATTTTATCTGACTCATTTGATCAACCCACTTTCTTTGAGGTAGTCCTCTGCGACCTTGCTTGCCGACTGCTTTTCGACGGCAACCTTGTAGTTCATCTCCCGCATCTGGTCGGTCGTGATGTGGCCAGCCAGTTTATCCAGGGCCTTGACAACCTCCGGATGGCTCTTAGCAAAGGCCGTATTCATCAGAGGGGCTGCCTGATAATTCGGGAACATCTTCTTATCGTCATCGAGGCTGACCAAGCCAAATTGCTCAAGGCCTGCATCGGTCGAGTAGGCATCGATGACATCGATCTTGCCGCTGTTGATGGCGGTGTAAGCCAGGGTCTCATCAAGCGTTGACGGCTCTGTCGCAAATTTCAGGCCGTAGATATTACCCAGGCCCAGATAGCCATTTGGCAAGGTCTTAAATTCTGAGTCAAATGAGGCCCGGGCGGTCGCCTGGACGTTTTTCAGGTCAGAGATGGATTTTAGGCCATTCTTTTCAGCATAGTCCTTCTTGACCGCGATGGTATAGGTATCTTGGAAGCTCATCGGAGCCAGGTAGGTCATGTTAAACTGCTGGGCAATGAGTTTCTTAGATTGATTGTAGGTCTCTTTGTCTGATAAAGTCTTATTTTTTAAGTCATCCGGTTGCTTGACCAGATTGGTCCAGATGGTACCGGTAAATTCAGGGTAGAC
Source organism: Lactococcus termiticola (assembly GCF_003116835.1). Classification (GTDB taxonomy): domain Bacteria; phylum Bacillota; class Bacilli; order Lactobacillales; family Streptococcaceae; genus Lactococcus; species Lactococcus termiticola. The sequence continues at coordinate 82,169 of NZ_BFFO01000005.1, forward strand.
ATCGATTTGCTTGGCCTTGAGGGCGCTGAAGAGGAAGGTCGTGTTCCCAAAACTAGGTTTGACGACGACATCGACATTCTTGTCATTGGCCTCGATGATGTCCTTATACATGTTAATGAGGATTTCAGGCTCTGTACCGAGCTTGCCGGCAATCGTGATGGTCTGCTTTTCCTTGGGGCTAAAAATGCCTGACTGCTGGACATTGACCGCACCGACCAGGACAAAGAGGACGAGCAGGGTCCAGACCGCCACACGGGGCCGGCGTTTCTGCAAGAAGGCAACCAGGCCTGATAGGATGATGGCGAGCAGGGCCGCCCCTATTGCCCCGATGAGCATGAGTGAGAAGTTATTCTGCTGAAGGCCCTGGACAATAAAGGTCCCGAGGCCCCCCGCACCAATCAAACCACCAAGCGTCGCCGTCCCTATGATAAAGACCAAGGCGGTCCGGACACCAGAGATGATGACGGGCAGGGCCAGCGGAAGCTCGACTTTGATCAGCCGCTGCCAGCGGGTCAGCCCAAAGGCATCGGCCGCTTCTAAATAAGCAGGGTCAATCTCATCTAAGCCCACATAGGTGTTTTGAAAAATCGGCAGGAGGGCGTAGACTACTAGGGCGACAAGGGTCGGCACGGTCCCGATGCCTAAAAAGGGAATCAAGAGGCCGAGAAGAGCCAGCGAGGGAATGGTCTGAAAGACCCCCGTAATCTGCAGGACCACACCTGCTAAGCGCTTGTGCCGGGCCACCAAAATCGCCAGCGGAATGGCAATTAAGACGGCAATCAAAACGGCAAAGAGCGAGAGTGACAAGTGCTCAAAGACCGCCTGTAAAATCGAGCCCTTCTGGCTCTGAAAGGTCTGTATCAATGCTTTCATAAGATCTCCTAAAATTTCCTAAAATCTTTATGACTTTATTATAACAAGGGAGCCTCCAAAAGCCTAATAACTTTGCTCGTCGCTTTCATTTTTCTTTGAGAAATTTTGACAATTTCCCCAAAGTCCTGTAAAATGGTCTCTAGCAAGAAGAGTAAGCGGATGTCGACCGCCCAGAGAGCCTGCGGATGCTGGAAGCAGGTGGGTCGCCCCCGCCCAATGGGCTTGCCTTAAAGCAGATTTTATCGGGCCGCCTCCCTTATGGGCAAGAGTGGAAATCACTATAATAGCTGATTTCAATAACGGTGGCACCGTGCACAAGCACCCGTAAGCGTATCTCGCTTTCGGTTGCTTTTTTATTTTAGAAGGGAATATGAAAATGACTAAACCTATTATTTTGACCGGCGACCGGCCAACCGGCAAGCTCCACATTGGCCACTATGTCGGCTCACTGAAAAATCGGGTGGCCCTGCAAAATGCCGGACAGCACGAGCTCTTCGTCTTTCTGGCCGACCAACAGGCCCTGACTGACCACGCCAAAGAGCCTGAAAAAATTATCCAATCCGTCGGCGACGTGGCCCTGGATTACTTGGCCGCAGGCCTTGACCCAGAAAAATCAACCATCTTCATCCAGTCTCAGATTCCTGAGTTAGCTGAGCTGACCGCCTACTATCTGAATCTGGTCTCTGTTTCCCGGCTCGAACGCAATCCTACCGTCAAGACAGAGATTGCCCAGAAGGCCTTTGGCGAGTCCATCCCAGCGGGCTTTTTGACCTATCCCGTCTCACAGGCCGCTGATATCACGGCCTTCAAGGCCAATCTCGTGCCCGTTGGTAACGACCAGAAGCCTATGATTGAACAGACCCGTGAGATTGTCAGAAGCTTTAACAATGCCTATGACTGTGAGGTCCTGGTTGAGCCAGAAGGCCTCTATCCAGAAAACGAAGCCGCAGGTCGCCTGCCTGGTCTCGATGGCAATGCTAAGATGTCTAAATCTCTTAATAACGGGATTTTCCTGGCAGATGACCTGGACACGCTGACCAAGAAGGTCATGTCCATGTACACCGACCCCGACCACATCAAGGTCGAAGACCCCGGCAAGATCGAAGGCAATATGGTCTTCCACTATCTCGATGTCTTTGGCCGCGATGAAGATCAAACCCAAATCGCTGAAATGAAGGCCCAATACCAGGCCGGAGGCCTCGGCGACGTCAAGACCAAACGCTACCTCCTCGACATCCTCGACCGTGAGCTCTCGCCTATTAGAGAACGCCGTGAAAGCTACGCCAAAAACATGGACTACGTCTATGCCATGCTCAAGTCCGGCTCTGAAAAGGCTGAGGCCGTCGCTGCCCAGACACTTGATGAAGTGAAGGATGCGATGGGGATTAATTATTTTAAGTAGGTTGGTTCTGCTACTGAGGAGCATTCACTTCCAGAAATTCCCTGATTTTTCTGTGAGGCACCAGCGAAGCTTCGCTTCCATTGCTAAAAGTCGAGCCCCCTGGTCTCGACTTTTGCCATTTTCACAGTAAAATCAGGAGATTTCTTACAGCTCATTCAGGTCTGGTAATATTTTAGCTTTACAATATGTTGGCCTTTCTGGAATGAAATAAGCACCGCCAAGCTAAAAGCCACTGCCCCCAAGCCCCTCAACTTGATTTCTCTCCAGTCCTATGTTAAAATAAATTTTGTTTTGTCATACAAATAAAATTAAAGGAATAATTTAATCATGGAATCTGCAAAAAAACTTGCACTTATTGGTAACATTCTTCAAACCATCTGGTTTGTTCTCATGATCATCGGCATGTTCGTGACCGGTATCTTGAAAGCTCTCGACGCTATTCCAGCAGCTGCTGGTGGCCACAATCACCTTGGCATTATCGGCTTGATCGTTGTTTTGATCCTGAGCTGGATTGCTGGCAGCCGTCTCGAAAACAACACTTGGCGCTGGATCCTCTTGATCCTCGCTATCGTGGCTTTGATTTATGCCGGAAGCTTGATCGCTGCCATCCTCTTCATCATCGCCTTCTTCAAGGCGGGTAAAAAGGCTTAACAAGGCATTATAAAAGGGCTCCGGCCCTTTTTCTTTTACAAAAAATGAGCTCCAACAGCTCATTTCATTTCTTCAAATAGAGAGGCAACAAGACATCATCAACCAGCTCCTCTAGCTCTTCCATCGTCATGACCCGATTCATCGTCATATTGTTATAGCGAAAAAGCTGGAAAGGCAAGAGCTTAGCGGCCCGAGCAATATCCCCCCGTATCTCGCCCCGCTTTCTGGCCCGATCTAAAATCTTATCCATGATATCAATATTTGTCGCAGCAATCTCATCAAAAAGCTGTTCAGCCGCCTGATAAAAGAAAATCTGATTGATAAAGCCCTCTGGAAAAAGGCTGGCATTTTCCCTGCTAAAGGCAACCATGTCGAGCAGGTCAGACCGCAATGAATCTCCTGTAAACTCATGGTCTCGAATTGAACCATGCCAGTCAGGATTATTCTGCAGTGACCAAATGACAGCCTGATAGCGGAGGCTTTCAGGATTTTCCCAGTGTCGATAGAGGACACTCCTTGTCGTTTCAGCCTTTTCAGCCACTGTCTTAAAGGTGACCGCCTCCCAGCCTTCCTTTTCGAGCAGGCTCATGGTCGCTTCAAAAATCGCATTTTTAAGCGCTTCGCCCCGCCGGCGGGTGTTTTTTTCTTTATCCATAACATTATTATATCACATTTAGGTACAAAAGTACTTTATTTTTGACAAAGTTCTTCTTTTAATATAAAATACATTTGTATCTAAAGAAAGGACAAACCTAATGAATAAAGAAAAACTTCCAAAGGAATTGATGCAGGCCGCCTGGCTCATTGTCCTCGCAGCCATTCCTTCCATGCTGGATTCCACCATGGTCAACATCGCCGTCAACCGCCTCCAGAGCGACCTACACGCTTCACTGAACATGGTCCAGTGGGGCATCACAGGCTACGTGCTTGCGATTGCGATTGCTGTCCCTGTGGCTGGCTATTTCATCGGCCACTTTAATGGTAAACATGTGCTCAACGTTGCCCTGGCTGCCTTTGCCATCTTCTCAGTCCTATCTGGTCTTGCCAACAGCATCGACCTCTTCATCCTCTTTAGGATTTTCCAAGGCTTAGCGGGAGGCTTTATCACCCTCTTGAATGTGACCCTAATCATGAGCATCACACCCAGAAATCTCTTGGGCCGACTCATGTCAGTCATCTCTGTGCCGATCATCCTGGCTCCGATTCTTGGCCCTGTCATCGGCGGAGCACTTGTCGAGTATTCAAACTGGCGCTTTATCTTCTTTATTAACCTGCCTATCTGCCTGATTTCCATTTTCCTCAACCACTGGAAATTACAGGACTTCTTGCCAACTGCCAAAGGATCAAAGCTTGATTTTATTGGCATTATCCTCCTGTCTGGACTCTCTGCCAGTCTGATTTACGGCCTAGTCCAAGGCTCAGAAAATCCTAGCCATTTCTTCAATGCTCAAATGCTGTCCTTTGTTGCGCTTGGAATCGTCTTAGGCCTGATTTACGCCCTCTACAACCGCCTACGTCATGGACAGGTTGTACTTCCGCTCAGATTTTTCAAAGACCGCAATTACAGCGCCGCTAACATCGGGATTTTCTTTGCCGGGATTGCGGCGAATGGTCCCCTGCTCCTGCTTCCCCTCTACTTTCAAAACAGCCGTGGCTTCAGCGTGATTGAAGCTGCCCTGATTATGATTCCACAGGGCCTCGGGATGATGGTCTCACGCCCCAGGGTTGGTCGTTTGATTGACGCCATCGGGGCAAAAAGCGTCGTCCTGGTCTCTTCAGCGATTTGCCTGCTCGCTACCCTCCCCTTCGTCTTTGCTGGCAGTCATACTAGCCTGATTTGGCTGGCTATCGTCCTCTTTGTCAGAGGTCTTGGCTTCTCTGGCCTTCAAATGCCGATGATGACTGATATCTTTGTTGGCCTTGATCGTAGCGACATTCCTGCTGCCTCTGTCGGCCAACGGATTATCCAAAATGTCGGTAGTAGCTTTGGCAGTGCGATTGTCGCTGTGGTCATTACCAGCGTCATGCTCAGCCAGCATACGGTCAATCCATTGCAGGGCTATCAGACAGCCTTTCTCGTCTCTGCCCTGATGCTGATTGTCATCGCCATCGTTGCCTTCTTTATGTCCAGTAAAAGACTGCCTAAGACAGCATAATTAAACGGCCCAGGCCGTTTTTTTGCTATAATAAAACCATGAGTAAACTCGACAAAATCGCAGACTACGCCCGCTCGATTCATGAAAAAAATCAGGATGGCCACGGCTTTGATCATATCCAAAGAGTGGTGGCCCTCGCCAGGAAAATCCTGCTGGAGGAGCCAAATGCAGACAGCGAGCTCGTTCTGACCAGCGCCTACCTGCATGACAGCTATGATGAAAAAATCACAGCGGATGTCGATCAGCAAAAGGAAGAAGTCGCCGGCTTTCTCAAAGGGCTGGAAATCGATTCAGAACCCGTCTTTAATATCATCGACCAGATGTCTTTTTCTGCCAATATTGACGGCAAAAAAGCCCTCAGCCTCGAGGGGCAAATCGTCCAGGATGCCGATAGGCTGGATGCGATGGGGGCCTGGGGGATTGCCCGGACGCTCGAATACGGCTGGGCCCACGAGCGTGTGCTTTACGACCCTGAGCAAAAGCCTGTCGACTACCTCGACAAGGCCAGCTATCACAAGGCTAAGGGCACGACCATCAATCATTTTTATGAAAAATTATTCCTTCTGAAAGACCTGCTCAACCGGCCGGCCAGTAAGAAGATGGCTGAACGTCGCCATCAGATCATGCTGGACTTTGTGGCCGCCATTGAGCAAGAATATCAGGAAAGCTTATAAATAGGAAGGCGAGGCCCTTATGGTTATTGGACTCAGTCGGCTGGTCAACAAGGCCAGGCGTAGCCTAGATCGAAGAAAATCAAACCGTTCAGCCCGCTGGCTCGATAAGCACCGGCCGGCTGACCAGGATATCCAGACCCTTATTTTTGCCCACCGAGGCAGTAAATGCAATCGACCTGAAAACACGCTCGCTGCCTTTCGTGAGGCCATCCGAGTCAAGGCAGAAGGTGTCGAGCTCGATGTCCATCTGACCGCAGACGATGAGCTGGTCGTCATCCACGACGAAAAGATTGACCGGACCACCAACGGTAAAGGACTCGTCAGAAAGCTCACACTGGCCCAGCTCAAGCGTTTTGAGGCCGGCTCCTGGTTTTCCCCAGAATACTCAGACGAGCGGGTACCAAGCCTCAGAGAGGTCCTGGACCTCTTGAATGAGCTTGACTTCAAAGGGGTCCTCAACATTGAGGTCAAGACCGACCATTATGACTATCCTGGTATTGAAGAAAAGCTCAGTCAGCTCATGACCGCTGAGCCTTGGGACTTTACTCATCTTTACTCCTGCTTTAATCCAGATACGCTGGCCAGACTCAAGGCCCTAGAGCCCGAGGTCGAGACCTCCTACCTGACCTACAACCGTCTGAAAAACATCCGGCGGGGGGCCAGTAGCGACTTTATCGCCAGCATTCACCCTAGGAAAAGCTTTGCCTTCAAGCATCCTGAGGAGGCCGGAATCCTCAACAAGCCTATCCGCCTTTGGACCATCAACAGCGAAATGCAAATGCGGGCTGCCTTTCACTTAAATGTGGCGGGGATTATTACCGATTATCCGGAGAAGGCCAGACGGATAAGAGAAGAAATCGAACGACAAGTATAAAAAGCCTAGCAGCTGCTAGGCTTTTTATCTATCTTATTTGCTAAGTGACAAAGCCCTACTTCATCACATCCGCCCAACCAGCCATGCCGTCCAAAAACTTCTTCGCCTTCAGATTTAGGCCGACATATTCCTCATAAATCCCATCTAAAAAAGTCCGAATCTTTCCCTTCATCAGGTCAGACACAGAAATCTTCTCCAAGTCCGCCAGACTAATCTCCTGAAATTGCCCGCAAAGGTAGAGGACATTAGGGTCCAGATGGCTTCTCCTCGGGTCTTCATGGTAGTGGTCAGGACAGAGGCAGGCCGAATATTTATAGGAAAAGTCAAAAGGCCCCGTCGTCTTATGGCAAAAAACACATTCTGACAAATTAAGACTAACCCCAAAACGGCTCAGGACCTGGAGCTCAAAGATATTCGTGATAATTTCCATATCCAGCCCCTGATTCATCAGCTCTAGCGACTTAATCAAAAAGCCATAGAGGGCCGGGTCATACTCATTATCAGGCACCGCCGCATCCGCCAGGGCAATGATATAGCTGGCATGGGCATTGATGAAAATATCTTCAGCAATATGGCTAAAATGCTCTGTATCGCTCAAGTCATCGATAAAGCTAAAACCCGCCTCGTTCATCAGACCAGTCAAAGAGAGGGCCGTAAAAGGCTGTAGACTACTGGCAAATCTTGACCTAGCAAAATTTTTCACAAAAAACATCCGCTTTCCAAATGACTCGGTAAAGACCTTGACTAGCTTATCTTTTTCCTTATAGTTTCGGCTAAAGAGGACGAGGCCTCTGGTCTCCGCATTTCTCATCGCCATCTGATTTGAAGACCCCCTGACTTTCTGAGCTTTTTATTATTTTAACAAAAAAACAAGACCTAAGTCTTGTTTTAACTGATGCCCCCTGAAGGACTCGAACCTTCGACCCATAGATTAAGAGTCTACTGCTCTACCAACTGAGCTAAGAAGGCAACATCATTGAGGTCAAAAACCTACCTTTCTATTTTATCACTTTTGGAAAATATTGCAAGAAATAAGTGAGGAAAAAACGATTTTTTGACTTCAGGGCAAAATAAAAGAACACTGATCGAAGGCCGTTTACCCAGTCCTGTATTGATCCCGCACAAACGCCAGGTGGGTGTCCTTGCTCAAGTCAAGCCGTTCGCCCTAAGGTTTTACATGCCACTTGATGTCTTTGGACCCCGATGCAATACAAATTTAGTCGGTCAATTAGTTGGACTGAGTTCGCACCTTCCAGTGTTCCTCGTTAAAGATATATTAACACTTTTTTGGATAAGAAGCAAATGAAATCGCTTCTATTTTTGTTTAATAATTTATCAGATAAGACCATACATCTCCAAAGCCTCCGCCGAAGGCGCTAGCAAATCCCCAACTCAAGAGGATTTAAGCAAGGATCAGCCCGAAGTCCTGCCGCCTGTAAAGACAAAAAAAAGCTCAGCGACAGCTGAACTTCTTTAAGTACTGCGGTTGTCGGACTCGAACCGACGACATCATGATTAACAGTCATGCGCTACTACCAACTGAGCTAAACCGCATCAACAACTTGGCTACGTCCTTATCTCCCAGGGGGCAACCCCCAAGTACTTCCGGCCCGATAGGACTTAACTGCTGTGTTCGACATGGGAACAGGTGTATCTCCTATGGCATGATAACCAAATCAATTTTTTCAAGCTAGGCTTGAATGGGAATTCCAGGATTCGAACCTGGGACCCCTGCGTTATCAACACAGTGCTCTAACCAACTGAGCTAAACTCCCAAATGCATAAATAAAGCAGTCCTAAGACTGTTTAAGCGGATGACGAGAATCGAACTCGCGTAGCCAGCTTGGAAGGCTGGGGTTCTACCATTAAACTACATCCGCTTTCTGTTAGTTGGACTGAGCGAAGATTTCGCCCAAAGGAAGAAATCTGAACCAGTCCAACAACAGAAAGGTTGCAGATCAGGAAAGAGGAAGCTTTCCCACATTTTCTTCTATTTCTAACAAATGGCGCGAGACGGAATCGAACCGCCGACACATGGAGCTTCAATCCATTGCTCTACCAACTGAGCTACCGAGCCGTGTGTTTAGGTAATTGCGGGAATAGGATTTGAACCTATGACCTTCGGGTTATGAGCCCGACGAGCTACCTAGCTGCTCCATCCCGCGATATTATGAAATTGTTTTCTTAAAAGAAAAAGGAGGATGTGGGATTCGAACCCACGCACGCTTTTACACGCCTGACGGTTTTCAAGACCGTTCCCTTCAGCCGGACTTGGGTAATCCTCCACTGAATTTAATATTATTAAATTCTAATAGTCCGTACGGGATTCGAACCCGTGTTACCGCCGTGAAAAGGCGGTGTCTTAACCCCTTGACCAACGGACCATTATCTTGTGCTGTCTCAAAAACAGTACTTTATTATTATATCTAATCCATTTTTATTTGTCAAGAATAAAGTTGATTTTTTTCTAAAAAAATTTTTTTCATTCGATTTTTACTCTCTTTTTAGCTTAAAATCAGTAGACTAGCAGATGGTTATATCCTTGGCAGAAGGTCTGTTTCGCTTCAATCATAGTTACAAATAGAGAAAACTAAGTTTGCTTCAACATTTGATAGTCCAGGTCTATATTCGGTGACGTCAATTAAATTTCCCTCATTCTGCTCCACTCATTCCTGAATTGTATCCACGAAGATGGCCTCACAGTACTTTTCAGAATCTCCCTAAGGGAACGAAAAGACTTTGTCTATAACAAAAAAAGGCTTATTCAGCCTTTTCTCCGTTATTATCATCAGAAGGAGAAGCTTCGGGCTCAAGCTTAGGCTCAGCAGTCTCCGCTTCCTTCTTAGCCATTTCAGCGTTGGTCTCAGAGAGGACTTCTTCATAAGACTTGGCTTCTGGCACTTCATTTTCAAGTTTTTCAATATCTTCAGCAGGCATCTCTCCTGTTTCAAAGAGGGACTTAATTTGCTTGGCATCCAATGTCTCATATTTGAGCAGGGCTTCAGCAATCGCCTTGTGCTGGTCACGATGTTCGGCAATGGCCTTCTTAGCCCGGTCATAGGCTTCTTGAAGGATGCGACGAACTTCTTCGTCAATCATGACCGCAGTAGCCTCAGAATAAGTCTTCGTTTGACCGTAGTCGCGGCCAATGAAGACCTCATGGCTACCTTCATATGAAACCATACCAAGCTTCTTAGACATACCGTACTCTGTAACCATAGCACGGGCCATCTTAGTCGCACGTTCGATGTCGTTAGAAGCACCAGGCGTCGCTACACCAAAGACAATTTCTTCACCGAGACGACCGCCCATAAGACTCGCGAGTTGGTCTTGAAGATGGAAGTTCGTTGGTTGCATGATTTCTTCATCAGGAAGGGCAAGCATGTAACCACCGATACGGCCACGAGGGACAATAGTGACCTTGCGGACCGTGCTACCATTTTCAAGAACCAGACCGACAATGGCGTGTCCAGCCTCGTGGTAGGCCACGATTTCGCGTTCACGTAGAGATTGCGTCCGATCCTTCTTAGCAGGACCTGCCATGGCACGGTCCATCCCTTCGTCAATATCAGCTGCATTAATTTCAGCCTTATTTTGACGAGCAGCAACGAGGGCTGCTTCATTCAAGACGTTTTCAAGGTCTGCACCGACATATCCAGGGGTTTGAGTTGCGACACTATGAAGGTCGACATCTTTGCCGAGTGGCTTGTTCTTCGCATGAACTTTGAGGACTGCTTCACGTCCCTTAACGTCAGGCGCACCGACCAAAACTTTACGGTCAAAACGGCCTGGACGAAGGAGGGCTGGGTCAAGAACGTCAGAACGGTTGGTCGCCGCAATGACGATGACTGAGTTGCCATCATCCTGGAAACCATCCATTTCGACGAGGAGCTGGTTGAGGGTCTGTTCACGTTCGTCATTCCCCCCACCAAGACCAGCACCACGTTGGCGACCGACCGCATCGATTTCATCGATGAAGATGATTGATGGAGCCGTCTTCTTGGCATTTTCAAAGAGGTCGCGGACACGGCTAGCACCGACACCGACGAACATTTCGACGAAATCAGACCCTGAGATGCTGTAGAAAGGCACGCCAGCTTCACCGGCAACGGCTTTGGCAAGCAAGGTTTTACCAGTCCCCGGAGGGCCCTCAAGGAGGACACCAGCAGGGATACGGGCACCCAGGTCATGGTATTTCTTAGGGTTCTTCAAGAAGTCAACGACTTCGACCAGTTCTTGCTTTTCTTCGTCAGAGCCGGCCACATCGCTGAAGCGGACCTTAGAGGTCTTACCGTCAGCCTGCTTAGCCTTAGACTTCCCAAATGACATCGGGTTGGCACCACCGCCACCACCGCGGGCTCCCATACCGCCCATCATAAGGTAGAGGAAACCAATCATGAGGACCATCGGAAGCAGGTAGCTCAAGAGATTGAGCCAGATACCGTTGTTTGAGGCCGCAACAACATTGACTTTGATGCCCTTGTCTTTAGCGGTTGACTGGAGGTTGTTGATCGTCGTATCCGTTGGCACAATCAAGGCTTGGAAGTGGCTCACCTGCTGGCTTGTTGGGCCAATCAGTGGAAATGAGCTTGGATTATCGACGGTTTTTGGCGTCTTGTATTCTCCAGAAACAGTGATCAGGCTGTCAGAAGGTTGCAGCGTGATGTTTTTTAATTTGCCATCATTGAGGTCAGAAACCAGGGTTGAGTAGTCGATTTTATCAACTGCTCCCCGATTGCTTCCCCCAGCAAAGAATTGAATCCCAAAGACGACGATGATCGCCAGAATGACCCACATGAGGACATTCTTGACAAATCCACCCTGTCTTGGTTGTTTGTTGTTATTATTCATAGTTTCCTGACATTAAAGAGTGTATTCTACGAAGGATTCGTATAGTTTCTAGTATAGTACAAATCCCCTTAAAATGCTAATGGTAAGTATTGGTCAAAGGCTTTTTCATACTAAAGTCTGAGGCCGACTTTATGAAGAATAAACCTCTTCCTTCAAGACACCCACATAAGGAAGGTTGCGGTAGTAGCCATCGTAGTCGAGGCCAAAACCAACAACAAATTCGTTTGGAATCGTGAAACCAGTATAATCGGCATCGATTTCTACCACACGGCCTTCAGGCTTGTCGAGCAGGGTCACAATCTTCACGTTGGCACCCCGGTGCTCAAGGAGCTCCTTGAGGTATTTCAGCGTCCGGCCAGTATCGATAATGTCCTCGATAATCACAACTTCACGGCCCTTCAAAGGCGTGTCCACATCCAGTAAGAGCTTAACTTCGCCAGAAGATTCCATGGTCCCGTTGTAGCTAGAAACCGTCATAAATTCAAGTTGGACAGGGATGTCAATCCGCTTGATCAGCTCAGCCATGAAGGGTACAGAGCCCTTCAAGATACCAAGTAAAAGAGGATTTTTCCCAGCGTATTCTGTCGCCAGGATTTGACCGAGTTCTACGGTCTTTTCTTGAATTTCTTTCTCAGAAATCAGAACTTTTTTAATGTCTTGTTCGAGCATGCTCAATTCTCCTCTTTAATGTAGGCTCTTAGCCATAGTTTTCTCTTCATTTTATCATTTTTAAGGCCTTTACTCAAATCTGAAATGACCATATCCCCGATGGCATAGACCTCGCCGTCTACTAAAAGCAGGGAGAGTTCTCGCTTGGCCAGCGGAATTTTCTTTTCAATCAGGACTTTTCTGACTTTTTTATGATGACCGTTGACTAGGATTTCGTCGGCCGGCTGGCGTTTCCGGACTTCGATTTTTCCTGCTAGAGGGAGGTTGACTGCCCTGTAGTCCGGTCTTTCTGAGTCAGACACTTCTAAAAGCCATTTTCTCTGGCCTTTTTCGATAGAGAAGCTGTCTGCCGTCTTTACTAGGCGAAATCCGTCAGCCAGCTCATGGTCATACTGCTCAGGTCGCTCTAAAATATGGAAGAGGTCGTCAAAGGTCTCCCGTTTGACTTCCAATTCTGGAAATTTAGACAGGTATTCCTGGAGAATAAAGTGTTTCATGGCCTGGGACTGGCTAGCATAAGCCTTCAAGTCGACCTGATCTGAAACCAGGCCCAGCCTTTGAACATCCTCATGGATGACCGTCATGGCCAGCTTGATTTCTTCAGACAGGCTCAAGATACCTTCAAGCAGTCTTGGGTTTTCTCTCTCCAAATCTGGAATCAGTTGATTCCTGACCCGATTTCTAAAATAGTCGGACTCCTGATTACTCTCGTCTTCAAAGTGGTCGAGCTTTTCTTCTAAAAAATCCGACTTCTTAAAACGAAGCAGGGGGCGGATCAATTCACCTGGTCCAAAAGCCTGTCTTTCCTCAATTCCCGCCAAATAACGCAGACGGCGACCAGTAATTATCCGCATCAAGAAGGTCTCGACCTGGTCGTTAGCGTGGTGGGCTGTCAACAATTTGTCGTAGTCGTATTCCCGCATGACCTCTTCAAAAAAGGCATAGCGAAAGGCCCGACCAGAAGCTTCTGAAAAATTGCCTGTGAATTTTCGACTATAAAAAGGCAGTGAAAGTTGCTCTGCCACGGCTCTCAGAGCTGACTCCTCATGATCTGAGGCAGGTCTCTGCCCGTGATTCACATGGACCAGGCCAAGCTCAATACCTAGCTCATCTCTCGCCTCGTAGAGCCAATGAAAAAGGGTCATCGAGTCCAGGCCACCAGAGAGGGCCAGAAGGACTCGAGAGCCCCTTTCAAAATATTTTTCTTTTTTAATCTGACTTAAAAATCTAACTCTAGCTTTCATTCTAAGGCTCCATAGACATCTTTAGAAATATCGGCAATCTCCTGGTCTGAAGCAGAAGAAGACTCGACCACTAAAATATAAGGATGTTCGGCAAAGACAATGGCTGCATCGTGGTTATAGCTGTCTGCCGCCCCAATCTTGTGGGCCACCTTGATATTTGAAGGGACACCAGCCTTGATTTTTATGTTGTCAAATGCTGTATTAAAGAGGGAGTTAAAACCTGCTCCACCCTCATTATAGAGGCCTTCAAGGACCCGGCCGACCATCTCAGCTGAGGCTTCTCGTTTCGATGGATTCCAGGGCCGACCGGCAAGCTTCGTAATGGCATCCTGGTATTCTTGTGAAAATTGCTTGGTTTCGTAGTAGGCCAGGAGATTGCTGCCGACATTGTCAGAATCCTTGGCCGTAACATTGATAACCTCTAAGAGAGAATAGTTTTTTTCATCTGGAATTTCTGACAAGACTCCTGTCCCTGCAGGCTCAAAGGAACCTGGGAAGCCATTGATGACTGAGCTATAGTAAAGTTGATCAGACAAATTTGCCTGACCGTCATTGATGCGTTTTTGTGTCCAGTAGAGGATAGGGAGCTTAGAAAGACTGGCTGAATACATGGTCTGATTCTGATTAATTCCAACTGTAAACTTACTGTCAAGTTCTTTTACATAGATAGAATAGTCAGAGCTATTGTATTTCTTATTGAGCAAGTCTTGCAGGGCCAGCATCTTAGGGTTCTTCAAGCTTAAATCATCTGCAGAGACCCAGCCTGTCTGGCCTCCGTCAAAGGAAATCTCGTAGTAGCTTCCCCAGAGGGTCTTGGCCAGCTTATCAGCTGAGTAGGACTGACCCTTCGGCAACTGGCTGTAAACTTCCTTGTCAAAGCTGGTGTAGGGATTGTAATAGACCTTGGTCTGAGCGCTCGTATAAACCGTCTGGTCAATGTTTTCCTTAGAAATCAGGACATCAGAAGCCAGGTCCTCCTTGACTGCCCGGATATAGCGACCGTCTGACAGCTCAAAAGCTCCCTTGGTCAACTTACGGATGTTCAGCTGGGTCATTTTTGAAATTGTCCCTGCTTTTTCCTTTAGGTCAGCATCCTTGTAGGCGGTCAGCTCTTTCAGTGATAGGGGACGAGTCGGGATGTCCTTATAGGCCTGCTGATGAGATGAAGCCTTCTCTTCCTCTTTAGCCAGAACCCTGTGAGCAGGCTTAGCTTCAGACTTCCCCGGAAAGGCAAAAAGGCCTGGAATGATCAGGATGATCATCGCCAAGCCAACACCCATATTCAGTTTTTCCTTCAAAAACTGCATGATGCTAATATCCCAAGCTCTCCTTATTTTTTTCTCTTAGTTCTTCTAGGCCTTTGGCTGACTGCTCTTCAAATTGAGCCATGAGCTGAAGAAGGTCGCTTTCGCCCTCTCTTAAATCAATTTTGCCGTCTTCATGACTTCTTAAAATCTCAACATCAATCAGATCTGACTTTTTAGGCCGGACAGGATGCTTACGCAAGTCTGACCAGTGCAACAGGCCTCTTTTCTTTAGGCCGGCCTCTTCAAAATCAATAAAAAGCCCATGATGCGAGAGACTTCTAACCCTTCCTATCATTGGTCTGAGTTAATTCCGCCATTGACCAAACCAGGTGCTGTAAAGACCTTTTCTCCGTTCTTAGAATAAGAATATCTTGCCCGGGCGTACTTTTCTATAAATTGTGGATCTTTTAGCTTAGAAATTTCTGTCGATTTAAGCGTTGCCTTATCGTCCAGATCCTTGTCTTTTTTGATGGCTTCTTGCTCAAGTGTGACCTGCTTTTGCAAGTTCTGGTAGGCATTGACCAGGCTCATGCTGGCCAGTGCAAAGAGGAGCATGGCCCCAATCAAAATAATCCCCAGGTGGCGACGACGTGGCGGTCTTTGTTTTTCTTCTGGACGCTTTTCTTGCATGGAAATCACATTTCTAGGCATGCTCTAACTCCTGATCCTCCGCCTTGATACGGGTCTCTGAGATGATGCTATACATCTTTTCCGCATCTTCTTTTCTTGTAAATTCTTTGGTTTCAACAACCTTGACTTCTAAAATTTTATTTCCAAAACGGATATTGATGATGTCGTCAAATTTCACGTCGCTGGACGATTTTGCCAGCTTGCCATTGATTTTAATCCGACCCTTATCAGCCACTTCTTTGGCGACTGGCCGGCGTTTGATCAGGCGTGACACCTTCAAAAATTTATCTAATCTCATGGGGAAATTATAACATAATTTCAGGGCAAAATAAAAGCCCATGCCTGAAAAAAGGCCTAGGCTTGCTCTTTTTCTTCCTCATTCCTTTGGCGAATCTGAGCTAATTTTTCTGCAAATGCCATGATGGCGTTCAAGAGGACAATCGGACTTTCCTTCTGGTACTTCAGCTGGAAAATCATGGCAGAAGCCCGTTCGCCGACATTGGCCTTGAGGTCAATCTCAGCCAGGGCTTCAAAGTAGTCCTGAGGATGATAGACGGTGTTCCCAGCCTTTTCAAGGAGGATGCTCACTTCTGATTTTGTCTGATCAATCTTAGCAATCAATGCCTCATCAGCAAAAGACTTCAAGAGACCGATTTCTAGCAAATAAGCCACCTCATCTGGATACTCGCCAAATCGGTCAACCAACTCATCCTGTAGGCCTTCATAGGTCACCCTGCTATCAATCTGGCGAATCCGCTTATAAATCTCGATTTTTTGCCGTTCATCAGCAATATAATAATCTGGAATAAAGGCATCTAAACTAAGATTGATTTCAACATTAGAAATTCTTCTCTGCTTCGTCTTACCAATCCCACGCTGGACAGCCTCTTCAAGGAGCTGTGAATAAAGCTCATAACCAATACTGTCGATAAATCCTGACTGCTCAGCCCCTAAAAGATTCCCAGCCCCTCGGATAGATAAGTCCCGCATGGCAATCTTAAAACCACTCCCCAGCTCTGTAAAGCCTTTGATGGCCTCCAAGCGTTTTTCTGAGACCTCAGAGAGAATCTTCTCCGGCCGATACATGAAGTAGGCGTAGGCCACCCGATTGGTCCGGCCCACCCGACCCCGAAGCTGGTAGAGCTGGGAAAGTCCCATCATATCAGCATTTTCAATGATGAGCGTGTTAGCATTAGCAATATCTACGCCGGTCTCAATAATGGTCGTGGTAACCAAGACATCATAGTCTCCCGCCATAAAGGCAAGGAGGGTATCCTCAAGCTGGTTTTCCGTCATTTGGCCGTGAATACTTGCAATCCTAGCCTCAGGAATCAATTCTTCCAGTTGACTGACCTTACTGTCAATACTGTCAACCCGATTGTGAACATAGTAAACCTGGCCAGAACGAGCCATTTCACGCAGGACAGCATCACGGACAACTGCATAATTGGTCTCCATCACATAGGTCTGGACGGGATAGCGGTTGGTCGGTGCCGTCTCAATCACAGACAAATCGCGGATCCCCAGCATTGACATGTGAAGTGTCCTTGGAATCGGTGTCGCCGTCAGTGTCAAGACGTCAACCTGTGTCTTCAATTCCTTGAGTCTTTCCTTGTGTTTTACACCGAAACGTTGCTCTTCATCGATGATCATCAGGCCCAAATCGAGAAATTCGACGTCTTTACTCAGCAGGCGATGGGTCCCAATCAGGAGATCAACCCTGCCTTTTTTGAGCTTTGCCAAGACCTCTGCCTGCTCTGTCTTGGTCTGGAAACGACTCAGGACTGCTACGTTGACACCAAAGTTGACAAAGCGTTCTGACATAGACTGATAGTGCTGTTCAGCAAGGACGGTTGTAGGGACCAGGACAGCAACTTGCTTGCCATCATTAATTGCCTTAAAGGCAGACCGTATGGCCACCTCCGTCTTCCCAAATCCAACATCGCCGACAAGAAGCCTATCCATAGGCCTCTCCATCTCCATATCCTTTTTGATTTCTTGAATAGAACGGAGCTGGTCGTCCGTTTCCACATAGCTGAAGGCATTGTCAAATTCTTCCTGATTGGCATCATCTGCAGAAAAGGCAAAGCCTTTTTGAGCCTGTCGGGCAGCGTAGAGACGGATTAAATCTTCAGAAATATCCTCGACCTGCTTAGAAACATTAGAAATTGTCCTCCGCCAACGGCCATCATTGAGCCGGCTGATTTTTGGAGCCTTCCCCTCACCCGCAGAGTACTTGCTCAGCAACTCCAGGTGCTCGACAGGGACGGAGATGGTATCACCCTTCTGGTATTCTATTGTCAGATAGTCCCGATGCATGCCTGAGATTTCAATGGTCTGCAGGCCCAGATACTTTCCGATTCCATGATTTTTATGGACCACATAGTCGCCGATTTCCAGCTCATTGTAGTCTTTGAGCCTTTCAGCATTAGTGATATTCAGCCTTCTGGCCCGTTTTTTCCTGTCCTTACCAAAAATCTCAGCCTCAGAAATTAAGACCAGTTTTTCATCTAGGAAGTTAAAGCCGTTTCCGATAGATAAGTTGACAAGGTTGACAAGACCTTCTTTTAGCTCCTCGTCCGGATTTATCATGTGGATGTCAAATTCTAGCTCAGACAAGCTGTCAATAAACTTCTCAGAAGTCACAGCTAGGACAACTGTAAAGCCCTGCTTGATAAAACGGTCAACCTCTGTGTAAAAGAGCTCTAACTGGCCGAAAAACTGTTGCATGGAGTGCTGGGTAAAATTATAAAGGCCATCAAATTTAAGATTTCCCAGACCCTTTTGGAAATTAGAAAAGAAGCTGGCCGGCTTATAATGACGGAGTTCCTGAATCCGGTCTAAGAGGTAGTGTTGCCCTTCAAGAGAGCGACCCATGGTCTTTTCAGAGAGGATAAAATCAGCCAATTCTTGGTTAAACTTATGGTTGGCCTCATTAATTTTTTGAAAATCGTCAATAAAAATCTGAGTAGATTTCGGAATATAGTCGAGAATAGAAGTCTCTGTCTCATAAAAATATTCCAGAAATTTAGGAAGTTCTTGATGATAATATTTTTGGCTTGATGCTGAAATAAGCTCTTCAAAATAAGCGATACTTGTAGGGTCGTCAAGCTTCTTTACAAGCTTTGTCAACTGATTGACACCCCGCTCAAAATCTTCGCCAGTCAGCATCTTCTCTGAAGCCGGATAAATTTCTAATTTATCTAAGTTTGCAATAGAAAGCTGACTTTCTACGTCAAAGGCCTTGATAGCATCAATCTCATCGCCAAAAAACTCCAGGCGAATCGGATGTTCAGCCTCGAGTGGATAGAGGTCAATAATATCCCCCCGCTTTGAAAACTCGCCCGGTGCCATCACCCGCTGGGTCTGCTCATAACCAGAAGTAGTCAAAAGACGGGTTAGTTCAACCGGGTCGTACTCGTCGCCCAGTGTTAAAAGCAGATAGTTCTCAAGATAGGCTTCTGGACTAGGCAGATAGGTCCTAAGAGACAGCATAGGCAAGAGTAAAAAGCCCTGAGCCTCAGGGTTTAATAAAAAATTCAGAGCTTCTAAGCGATAAGCCGTCCGGTCCTTACTTGCCAAGGCAAAATCGGCATAAACATTGTCATCACTGAAAAACTGAACAACCTGGCCTGGATAATTTTCATCAAGGCTCATCAGACTAGTCAATTCATCATAGAGCTCATTGGCATGAAATTGGCTATCAGTGACAATCACATATTTATCGGGCTGGTTGACATAGGCATTCATCATGACCATGGCCTTAGCTGTACCTGATAGGCCCGTGATCAGTGTCCGCTCATGTCGATTAAAATGCTGTTGCCAGGACTGTAAATCACGATTATCATTTATAAATTCTAAAATTTTCATTCGTTAAAGCCATTCATTGCCTTCATAAAGTCATTGCTGTCAAGATAGGTCTTCATGGCATCAACTGCCTTGCCCAGCCCTTCCTGAGCGGGCTGGGCATCTTCATCGTCAAATTTAGAGAGAACGTGGTTGACAACCGACATTACCCCTTTTGGACGGCCAATTCCGATTTTTACATGGTTAAATTTTTCTGTGCCAATATGGTTAAGAATAGACTTAATGCCATTATGACCCCCAGATTTGCCCTTTTGACGGAGTCGCAGGCGACCCACAGGAGAATCCATGTCATCAAAAATTACGGTCAAATCTTCAGGATCAATATTGTAATAGGCCAAAAGAGGTTGAACCGCCCGACCTGACTCGTTCATAAAGGTCAGTGGCTTGATAAGATAAACCTTTTCACCATTGACAAAGGTCTCAGCAATTTCTGACATGAAGGTCTTGTCCTGCTTAAAGCTAAGGCCAAAATCCTCAGCCAATAAATCCAAGGCCATAAAGCCCATATTATGCTTGGTTGCCGTGTATTTTTCTCCTGGATTGCCCAGGCCAACTAACATTTTTGTCATTTTTAATATCCTTACTAATAAACGTCAAAAGGCCGATTTTTACAAATCAGCTCTTTCAAACATTATAACAAATCATCTTAAAAAAGAGCCAAGAGGCCACTTTCTTTTTTCTCAGACATTAAAGCGGAACTCCATAATATCGCCATCTTGCACGACATAGTCCTTGCCTTCTTCACGAAGTCGACCTGCTTCCTTGACGGCCTTTTCAGAACCGTATTCAATCAGGTCATCATAAGACATAGTCACAGCACGGATAAAGCCTTTTTCAAAGTCAGTGTGGATGATTCCTGCCGTCTGTGGAGCCTTCATGCCCTGACGGAAGGTCCAGGCCCGGACTTCTTTTTCGCCTGCTGTAAAGTAGGTTGCAAGACCAAGCAAATGATAAGCAGCCCGTGTCAACTGATCGACACCTGATTCTTCTAGGCCAAGGCTTTCTAAGAATTCTGCCTTTTCTTCATCGTCGAGCTCAGCAATTTCCTCTTCAATCTTGGCCGAAATCACTGCCACTTCAGCATTTTCAGTAGCCGCAAAGTCACGGATTTTCTTGACATAGTCGAGCTGATCAGCATCGCCAACCTCATCTTCAGAAACGTTGGCCACATATAGGACAGGCTTGGTTGTCAACAAAAAGAGGCTTTTGACAACTTTTTGTTCTTCCTCATCAAAGTCAAGCGTACGAGCAGATTTTCCATCTTCTAAAACAGGTTTAATTTTTGAGAGAACATTAAACTCAGCTACTGCATCCTTGACTTTCGCTGTCCGGGCAATCTTTTCTACCCGAGCATAACGCTTGTTGACAGATTCTAAATCGGCCAGAATCAGCTCTAAATTAATGGTTTCAATATCAGCTAGTGGATCAACAAAGTCTGATTCACGGTTGTTTTCCCGCATGACATTTTCATCATCAAAGGCCCGGACCACATGGACAATGGCGTCAACCTCACGGATATTGGCCAAAAACTTGTTTCCAAGCCCTTCGCCCTTGCTTGCCCCCTTAACAATCCCTGCAATATCTGTAAACTCAAAAGTCGTTGGAATTGTCTTTTTTGGATTGTAAAGCTCTGTCAACTTTGTCAATCGCTCATCTGGTACTTCAACCATTCCGACATTGGGGTCAATCGTTGCGAAGGGATAGTTGGCCGCCTCTGCTCCAGCCCTGGTGATAGCGTTAAAGAGGGTTGATTTCCCGACGTTTGGTAATCCTACAATACCTGCTGTTAAAGACATATTTTTCTCCTTGAAATAAAACTTCTCTTATTATATCAAAATTTCTATGAAATTAAATAAAAGCCTGGATTTAGACATCCAGCACTTTTTTCATTTTATGCTCAAAATCATGACGACCCATCATGATTTCATGCTGGCAATTGGTGCACTGGAGCTTGATGTCTGCCCCCATCCGGGTAATTTCCCAGCGATTGGCCTTTTTCCCTGTTGCCTTAATCACACAGGCATGGGGCTTCTTCATTTCAATATATGAACCCAAATCATAGTTCTTCATATTTTTCTACCCAGACCTGGTCTGGTCCTCCTAGTAAGATAAGATACTTGTCAACCTGGTTGACACCATAAGCTTTTGATAGAGCTTCAGCGTAGAGCTTCATTTGCAGCTCATAACGTTGCATGATTTCAGGAATATCAGCTTTCGACTTAAAGCGGTCAGTCTTGTAGTCCAAGAGCAAAATCCGGTCTTCAAGCAGGACAAAGGCGTCACAAATCCCACGGACAATGTATTGCTCATGGGCAAGATCATCTGTCCTCAACATCGAAAATGGAGCTTCCTTGCGGATATGATCAGCATGCTCTATCAAGAAGCGTCCAAATTCCTGGTCAAAAAGGCTCAATATTTTAGGAAGATCAATCTTTTCTTTAAGTTCATCTGAAAGATTCATCCCATCCAAGACAGCCTGTAAACTAAACAAGTCAATCTGATGGAAATCAACCTCCTGCATGAAGCTGTGGGTTGCTGTACCAATATCCGCAGCTGTCAACTTTTTCTGAACAAAATCAAGCGTCAACTCCTTAGAGGTCACATACTCAGAAACTGGAGCAATCCCGCCCAGTTCAATCTGTCGCTCATAAGCCCTCTTTTTGACCTGACTCGGCGTCTGAATACTGGATAGCTGTGTCGCTTCAGGATAAGGATAGTTAAATTCCATGATTTCCTTAGCCTTTTGAATATCATCAGACTGGTCCATGATCCCATCAAAAGCCTTGCTAGCCTCAAGCAACTGCTCAAAATTAGGCCTTTGTAAACTTGCCTTTTCAGAGCCTTGAATAGCCTTATCATCGATGATTTTTACTGTGATTGGAAGGTCAATCGCCTGCTCAAGGGCTAAAATCCAATGCTGAAATCCCTTTGAAGACCTGCGGAATGAATCAGCTAAAAGGCCAGATTCTAGCTCAGCAGAAAGATAGTCATCCATCCCCTTTTTGCTCTTACTGTCCTTGATTTTACCAATCAGGTAAAGCTTTTTCTCAGCCCGTGTGAGTGCAACATAGAGGACCCGCATTTCCTCAGAAAGACTGGAAAGTTCCTTTTTCTCTCTGTTTGCAAGATAGGGGAAGGTCTCCATCTTGACCATTGCATAAGGGAAATTTGTATTGACAGCGGGCTCCTGCTTGAAATCAGCCAGATACTTCATGCCAATTCCCCCATCCCGGTCAAGAATGACGTCTTTTTTCAGGTCATCCATATTAAAACGTTTGTTCAAATTCATCAAGAAGACATGATTAAATTCAAGCCCCTTTGACTTATGAAAGGTCATGACTCTGACGGCATTTTGTGGCAACTTAATATTGACTGCAGCCAGGTCATTATTTTGAGCCATGAAACTGTCAATCAGTTTAATAAAGCGGAAGAGACCCTTATAGCCCGATGCTTCATAAGACTTAGCCCGGCTTGAGAGGGCTTGTAAATTTGCCTGTCTCATTTTGCCATTATCAAGACTTCCGACATAGTCGAAATAGTAGCTATCCAGATAAATTTTCCAGAGTAATTCATGAACCTGAATCTCTGTAGAAAGCTTTCGCCAGACTTCAAAAGTCTCAAGAAAGGCGACAATTTTATTTTCAAGTTTCTGGTCTATCAGATGGGGATGAGCCATTTGTCCATCCATAATCCCCTGAAGCTTCAACCAATAAGCCTTTGTCTCCAAGGCCTGCAGATGAATCCGGGTCAACTCATCCTCGTCGAATTGGAAAATGGGCGAGCGAAGAAGGGCGACCAGTGGTATATCCTGAAGTGGATTGTCAATCGCACGCAAGACATCAAGCATCAAGGTCACTTCAATCGACTTGAGAAAGTCGACCCTGCCTTCATCTAGGACGACAGGAATCCCATAAGAATTAAAAATATCCTCAATTTTATTATTACTTGACTTAGAACGTACCAGGACGGCAATGTCCTTCCATTGGACCTGCTTTTCTAGCTCTTGACCATCTTCAACGACGATTTCCTTTTCTTCACGAAGCTTCAAAATCCGCTCAGCAGCAATTCTGATTTCTCCATCAGAGACCTCATCGCCCTCTTTTTCTGTCGCAGATGAATCTTCCTGATAAATGAGAAATTCTGGATTATAGGCATCATTCAGCTCTTCAGGATAATCTCTCGTATTCCCCTGGACCAGCATTTCCTCATCGCCATAGGTCATCTCGCCCAGTCTTTCGTCCATGAGATGTTGGAAAATCTTATTTGTAAACCTCAAAACTTCCCCACGAGAACGAAAATTTTCCTTCAGACGAATCAGGTGATTCTCTTTTTTCTGATAACTTTTATATTTCTCATAAAACAGACTAGGGTCTGCCTGACGAAAACCATAAATAGACTGCTTGATATCTCCAACCATAAAGAGATTGTCCGTCCCATCGCCATTCTTACTCAACAGCCTTAGCATGGCCTCCTGAGTATGGCTGATATCCTGGTACTCGTCAATCATGATTTCTTCATATTTTTCCTGATAAATTTTGGCAATTTCAGGAAAATCGGTCAAAATTTTAATGGCAAGATGGGAAACATCACCGTATTCAAGGAGATTCTCTTCAAGTTTACGGGCCAAGTAAACACTGTAAAAATGAGCTGTAAACTTTCTCAAATCATCTGCAACTTTTCTAGCTTCGGGCTGATATTTCTCAATCAGGTCAATATGTTTGACTTCATCAATCAAGTCTCTGACAATGCCTGAATTCGTCTTTGTACCGATGGTTTGCTTAAATAATACAGCAATTGAAGACTCAGCAGGAAGCTTCCAAGCACTAAAATCTAAACCCTCAAAAAGACTTATAAATTCTTTATAATTTTTCGTTTCAAGGGTCTTTATAAGATTTTGCTTACCTGCAGAAACAGTCTCAGCCTTAGTTTTAGTCTTGGCAGTCAGCAAAGCTTCATCCAGGGCTTTGTCTAAAGCGATAAAAAAGTCATTCAACGCTTCAAAAACATCAGTCGCAAGGGATGAATCTAAATCAGCATAAGTCTTATATTCATTAAAGCCTTTAAGAAAGTCATTTTCCAGCCAGCTAAGTGGATTTTCAGTCGCCATGGCATAGTAGTAAACACTGTAAACCGTCTCTTGAAAACCCTTGATATTCCGGTCTTTTGAGAAATTCTTCATTAGCTTCTCAAAAGAAGACTTTTCGATTGGATAAGCCTTGATCACTTCCTCATCTTCTGAAAGATAGGATTCCACCAGACTATCAAAGACATCAGACTTTATTAAATCTGCCTCAGACTGGTCGGCTAAAATCCTAAAATTTGGATCCACATTGACAACATTAAAATGAGTCTTCAAAAGTCTTTGTGTAAAACTATCCATGGTCCCAATATCTGCATTTGGGAGTTCTTTGAGGGCCTGACTCAATAAGTATTTTGCCTCTTCATCGTTGGCCTGCTGGCGCGCAAGCTTGATATCCCGCTCCAACCGGCTTCGCAATTCAGCAGCAGCCTTCTTGGTAAAGGTCGATATAAAGAGTCCTGTCACAGGAATACCAGACTTTATTTTTTCCACAATCCGGTTGGCCATGACAAAGGTTTTCCCAGAACCTGCACTTGCAGAAACCAGGATATTATGGCCAGATTCAAAGATTGCTTTTTCTTGTTCTGCTGTCAATTTTAAGTCTGGCATTATGCTTTCTCCAATTCAGCTTTAATTTCCTTATTTGATTTCAGCTTGATTTCTCTCGAATGTTCTTTCAGATGACGATTGGCTTCAATCCGACAGATGGATTTGAGTTTACAGTATTGACAACCAGAAAGACTAGGCTTTCCTTTTTCTCTGACAGGATTAATCTTGATTTCTCCTGATTTAAGCGTCCTTGCACCCTCTTCAAAGTGACCTTCATTCATCTTCAAAAGCTTGTCTAAATCATCTTCAGTAAACTTATTATTCTTTTGAATTTTTACAAAGTCAGGCTGATTTTCCTGTAAACTTAATCCCTGATACTTCATTTGATCCTTGAGCATTCCATCAATTTCAGAGATATGATTGATTTTTGAAAGATTCAAAGCCTCGTTTTTAATCTGAAGATAGAGGGCACCCCAGATTTTTTGTTCTGGATAATTTTTTTTCAATACATCCAAATAAGTCAGAAGCTGTAAACTTTTCTTATCATAAGCTGACTGTAAATCAAAGTCATGACGACTGGATTTATAGTCCACAGCGACAAGGCCGTCATCAAAGAAATTGTCAATCCTGTCAATTCGCCCTCGTAAACGAAGGTATGAAAGTTCAAAATTTCCAAGTTCCTTTGCTCCAATACCAAAAGAAGCTTCAGTTGACAGTGTTGAAAAATCTGGATTGGCAATAATTTCTTTAAGCATCACAGATGTCTGTTGGACAATCTCTTTAAGATTAGTTGCTGCAAACCTTGATCTGGCATCCTGTTCAAAGTAGAGCTCATAATTACTATAAGTCTCGTTGAGCAACTGACCCAGGCTCTCATCAAATCGTCCTTCAGAAAGCTCTGGATCTGCCATCAGTTTTTCAAAAACTTCGTGGAAGAAATTTCCGACGATCCTTGAATCTAAGCTTAGTGGTTCAACAGCTTGTAATCTCAACGTATTCTGCAAGAAGTACTGATATTCACAGTTATAGAAGTTTTCAAAGCTTGATACTGAGACATTGATTTTGTCATTGTAAAGTTCTTTTACAGTATCTTCAGAAAGGTTGACAGTATCAATATCCCTGTCTAAACTCAACAATAAGTCCTGGAATTTAGGATTATTTTTACTGATCAACCTGAAAATACTCCCCCAGAAGACTTCTTTTTTTTCAATCCCTGTCGTCGCTAGCTGTCGCTCAATCTCTCCAAGTGCTGAAATCATCGCCCTCTGATTGGCAATATGGCTAATGCTCTCTTCTGGATTTGTCCTTCTCATCCTTTTGAGAATTTTACCTGATTTGTCTCGGTCAACGATGACCTTCAATAAATTAGAAGTCTCGTCCTGTTCATTATCAAAGATTTCTGGACTTGATAAGATCAATTTTTGATGGGCCGCATTAACAAGTGAGAGTGAGCTAGTTAAATTCTTGCTGTAATTTAAGGACTCAACAGCCTCCAAAAAGCGACCTTCTTCAGAAGCTTCATTGATGACCAGTCTTTCCTCATCTGTCAACAAGCTATTATTCTTACGGATACGGGGAAAATTAGATTGGTTGAGGCCAATTGCATAGACGATGTCAGCTGCAGCAGGCTCGACCAGTGCATAATCATTGACATTTACAACATCAACATTGGCTGGAATCTGCCTATAATTAGCGTTTTTGAAGCCTATAATGATAATGTCCAGAAAATCTGAAATGCTCATTTTCTCATCAGAAAAAATAGACTGAAATTCTTCAAAATTTTTATTTAATAACTTCCAGACCTGTTCATGCTTACTTGCAAGATTTTGCTGGCTCTTTTCAAGTGCTTCTTGATAGAGGCCATTAAAGTTGATAAGAAGTTCTGAATCCTTAAAAAACTGATCTAGCGATGATAACCAATGCCTTCCTGTCTTTTTTCCAGTCTGATTGAGAAAGTTTTGAAGGGCTGAATCTTGAGAAAAATATCGCTCTCTGACTAATTCTACATCATCAAAGGCAAAAAACTCTTCTTTGTAAAGTGTAAAGGCATCTGTAAACTTTTTTCGCCCTTGAATATTATAAGAGCTGACATAAAGATCAAAGGCATCGATTTCATCCTGACTAATCTGACCGTAAAGTCCAGATTTCAAAAGGTTAATCAGGTCTTCAAAACGATAATTTTTCTTTTTGATAGCATAAAGGCTCTCCAAAAATGCAATCAAGGGATGATTCGCCATTGACTCTTCCTTGGCATAAAAATAAGGAATATCATAGAGCTCAAAAATCTGCTTGACTGGAATTTCATAGGCCGTCGGGTCGCCGACTAGGACTAACATATCCTTGAATTTTCGCCCTGCTACAATTTCCTGTCGAATAGCTTTTGCCACCGCTTCAATTTCAGCCATCTGATTTTCAGCCGACCAGATTTCGACTTGCTCGGCATCTTTTTCACTGAGACTCGTCAACTGCTCAGGAATACTATAGCTATTTTCCTCTTTGACAATATCAGTCAACTTACTGTAAACTTCATTGACTTCACTAGAATCTAAATACAGTAAATCTGCTCTGAACTTTTGACGAAAGCTTTCCATCATCTCCAATGCATCACTGTAAACAGAATTGACAAATTGCCCTGCCTTATAATCAGTTTGACTGGCGTAGGTCCCAATGATAAGATCATCAACCTTGCCATTAATCGCATCAATAAAGGCTTCTTCCTCAGCAGAAAAACGGCTGTATCCATCGATGATAAAGACCGTATTTTTAAGTTGCTGAACGATTTGTCCTTCATTCCCAGCAATTTTAGCTGTCAAAAGCTGAAAGTCTGAAAAATTATGATAATCCTGACTTAAGGCTTCCTCAAAGGCTGTCAAAATCCTGCTGAGCTCATCAAATTTTGCAGTCCCAGCCAAATCTTCCGGACTTAAATTCCCTCTCAAGAACTCTTCTCTGAGATTGACCAGCATATCTAAGAAGCTAGGCGAAGCCTGTAAACTGTAATAAAGCGGGATTTCTTCCTGACTAAAATCCTTCAAGACCTTGCGAAAGAGCATGCTAAAGCCGACTTGACTGAGCTCAACCGCCTCTTGGTCTGAGATATTTCTGTCAAAATAATAAGGCAGTTGCTTAAAACGGGTCACCAAAAGGTCAAAAACAGCCGTATCTTCGCCTTCTCCCAGGCGTTCAAGAATGGATTTTTCCTTTTCAAAAGACATCGAAGAAGGCACAATATAATAGACCTTTTTGCCTTCTGCCATAAGGCTTCTAGCCTTATTCAGAAGTTCTCCACTTAAATCCTGATTGATTTCACTATAAATAATCTGCATATCTGCCTCACAAAAAAATAGACCTAAGATTTTCTTAAGTCTATCATAGCATAATTAATTGGTTCTGACAGGTGTTACCAGTTGAACGAAGTCGTTGGTCTCAATGCTTGGCTGGAGTGTAAAGGGCCGGACATTTGAGATAAAGCGGATTTGCACTTCAGGCGATTTCAAAACCTTGAGGGCATCAATCAGATATTGTGGGTTAAAGCTGATGGCAATGTCTGCCCCTTCTTTAGCAAGGACAGTCATATCTTCATGGACAGAGCCGACTTCAGGCGAGTTGGCGGTCGTTACTACGCTATCGCCAGAAACTGTTAATTTGACAGTCCCGTTTGACGTTGCATTGGCCAGAAGTCTTGCCCGGTCCATAACATGACGAAGCTCAGAAACATCAAAGGTCAAACTCAGCGTATAGTCTGAAACTTGTGGAATCAGGCGGTCTGTTTCAGGATAATTTCCTTCAATCAAACGACTATAAAAGCTGATATTTTCATTTTGGAAAAGGACTTGATTGTGAGCAATAAAGAGATTGATTTCTTCATCATCATTGTTGAAAACATTTCTAAAGCTGTTGATAGACTTAGCAGGAATGACCACGTCAAAGTCTTCCGTCATATTTTCAAGCTCCACAATCCGCTGACTCATCCGGTGAGAGTCAGTCGCAACAGCCTTGAGGCTCTTATTGTCCGTCAACATCAGGTGGACACCTGTAAAAATAGGGCGACTTTCCTGTGTGCTGACAGCAAAGACAGTTTCAGAGAAGATTTCCTTGAGTTGCCCAGCCTTGATTTTCAAAGGATTTTCCTTAGAAATTTCTTGAATTCGTGGATAAACTTCAGCATCCAGACCATTCAGTGTGATTTCTGATTTGCCTGATGTGACGATAATCTGATGGTTGTCAATTTCTTTGAGTTCTAGCGTGACATCTGGCATCTGAGCAACGACAGAATCAAAGAAGCTGGCTTCTACCAAGATGCTACCAGTGCCTGAAATCAACATGCTGGCATCTTTATCAGAAGCGGGAAGGAAGTTTTCAATAGAAATCTGGCCGTTTGAGCCTGTTAAGCTAATGCCTTCATTGCTGACAACAATTTTTAATTTGCTGAGAGCTGGAATGGCTACCTTAGAACCAATGGCTTGTTTGGTAATCCGAAGTGCGTTGAGGAAGGCTGCTTTATTAATGGATAATTGAATCATGGGACTCCTTTATATATATTATTTAATAATAAATAGTAGTAGTAGGTCAGGGGATAAACTGGAAAAGTTGAAGTAATCCAGTCATAGTGCTAAAATCTTCTCGGAAAAGTCCGGGAAAAAATGTGGAAAACTTTTTAACTTATTTTAACTTCTGTTTGATTTGATCAATGTCTTTTTGAAGTTGTTGATCGGTATTCATCAGCTCAGAAATCTTATTATAAGAGTGCATGACGGTTGTGTGGTCACGCCCACCAAATTCACCACCAATGGCAGGCAGGCTAAGTGCCATCAAATCCCGAATCAGAAACATAGCGACCTGCCTTGCAAAGGCAATTTCCTTGTTTCGCTTAATGCCAATCATGTCTGAAACAGCGACCATGTAGTGCTTAGAGACCACGTCTTGGATTTTCTTAACGGTCAGATTATTGAGCGGTTGGGCATGGTTGTTTTGGATATTTCTTAGGGCCTTGCTGGCGGCATCAATATCGACCTTTTGCATCTTATTGGTCTTGGCATAGAAGTCGACCAGGTTCAGTGCCCCTTCAAGCTCACGGACATTGGAGTCAATCTGGCCAG
Source organism: Lactococcus termiticola (assembly GCF_003116835.1). Lineage (GTDB taxonomy): Bacteria > Bacillota > Bacilli > Lactobacillales > Streptococcaceae > Lactococcus > Lactococcus termiticola. The sequence continues at coordinate 112,095 of NZ_BFFO01000005.1, forward strand.
CGATATAGGCCAGGACCTCTTGAGGAATCTCTGTGGCGAGATGTTCAGACTTCTTCATAAGAATTGCCATCCGGGTCTCATAGTCAGGAGCTGTGATGTCTGTGGTCAAGCCCCAACCAAAGCGACTGACGAGACGGTCTTCCAGATTATTAAGTTCTGTGGGTGGCCGGTCTGAGGTCAGGACAATCTGTGCCCCTTTTTCATAGAGGGCATTAAAAGTATAGAAAAGTTCAGATTTTGTCTTTTCCTGCTCTGGATTGAAGAATTGGACATCGTCAAGAAGCAGGAGGTCAAGGTTTCGATAGGTGTTTTCAAAATCCTTGAGCTTACCGTTGGTAGCTGCAGTGACATAGTCATTGACAAAGTTTTCCGCTGAAGCATACATGACACGGGCATAAGGATTATCCTTGAGCATCTCATTGCCGATGGCATACATCAGATGGGTCTTACCAAATCCAGAGCCACCGTGAATAAAGAGGGGATTGTAGATGGAGCCAGGACTGTCTGAAACCGCGATAGCAGCTCCCAGGGCCAACTGGTTCCCATCCCCTTGGATAAAGTTTTCAAAAGACTTATTCGGGTTGACCTTAGTTTGTGCGACCGGTGTTTTTTCACGGACACTTTGCAGGTCATGTTCTAATTCATTGATTTCTTGAATGTCGTCAGTTTTTAATTTTTCAAGCTCATCTGTTGAAAGCTCATCTGAAGCGTAGGTTTTGATAGAGACAGGCTCGCCAAAGACCTCAAAGGCGGCGGTTCGGATCAGGTCCGTCTGTCCCTTCCAAAAGTCCTTATGCATCTGTGAGACGATAAGAATGGAGGCCACCCCTTTTTCAACAGAAAGAAGTTGACTGGGTTCTATAAAAAATTCATAAGCTTGAGCTTTAAGATGCTTTTTGGCGAGTTCATTGACCCGATTCCAAAACTGCTTATCTTCGCTGGTTAAGGGCATATTGTTACTTTCTATGGGAAAAATCGTATGCTTTATTATATCATCTTGAAGAGACTTTTTCCACAAGCAAAATAAAAGGAGAAGTTTTTTCACAGTTGTGCAAAAAAGCTTGTGTAAAACTTGTGGATTTGTGCAAATTTCAAAGATTTACACAAAAAGAAGCTTGATTTTCCACTATTTTTATTAGTTTTCCACAAAAGTGGAGAAAAACTTTTCTCTTGAAAAGCATGTGGAAAAAAATGTTTTGAGTTTGACTTTTCCTTTGGCCTGTGAAAAAATCTGTTGAAAAAAATAAGGCTTGACAAGGCTCTTAGATTTTGATAAACTTATGAAGTTGTTAAAACTCAGGTCCGTTGGTCAAGGGGTTAAGACACCGCCTTTTCACGGCGGTAACACGGGTTCGAATCCCGTACGGACTATATTAAAAATCAGCCTTTGGCTGATTTTTTTGTTTCATTTACTTTACTGGATGAAAGGCTTGCCTTGCTTTCTGAGAATAGCCTTGGTCAGCTCAATGACAAGGACTGATACGAGGCTGAGTCCAATAGCAATCAACCAATGGTAGCCGGTCATCGGCACGATTTCTAGGACATTCATCAGGAAGGGCACCTGAGTAAAGACAGCCGTAATAGATAGCGAGAGCAAGGTCGTCCCAAAGACCATCCGGTTGCTTAACAAGCCCATCTTCAAGATAGATTCATTGCTTCTGGCATTGAAGACGTTGATTGTAGAAGCAAGTGTCAAGACGATGAAGGCCATGGTTTGCCCCAACTGATGACTGCCGACCATACCGCCTACTTCTAGGAAGCGACCAATAGCAAAGCCAGATAGGACTGTGATGATAAAGGCGGTCGAGCAGACAGCGATTCGTTTTCCGACACCTCTTGAGAATAGGCTCTCAGTCACACCAATCGGCGGTCGCTCCATGATTTCTTTGTCTGCCTTCTCACGAGAGAGGCCGAAACCTGGAATCCCATCAGCCAGGACATTGATGTAGAGAAGTTGTATCCCTGTGAATGGCAATCCCCAGCCGATGATGGCACCAATCAGCATGGTCATAATTTCAGCGACATTAGCCGATAAGAGGTAGTAGATGGTCTTTTTGATGTTAGTATAGACCCGCCGGCCCTCTCTGACAGCCCCGACGATGGTCTCAAAGTTGTCATCAGCCAGGACGATGTCAGAGGCTGATTTAGCAACCTCTGTCCCTGTGATACCCATAGCCGTCCCGACATCAGCGGCCCGAAGGCTGGGAGCATCGTTGACCCCATCGCCAGTCATGGCAACAATCTGCCCTTTTTCCTGCCAGGTCTTGACAATCCTGAGCTTATCTTCTGGAGATACCCGGGCGTAGACTGAAATTTTCTCAATATTTTCTTTTAATTCTTCATCTGTCATATGGCTTAGCCGGATGCCATCAACGACCTGGTCATTCTCTCTATAAATATCGAGCTCATAGGCAATAGCCTTGGCGGTCAAGGCATGGTCGCCAGTGATCATGATAGGTTTGATACCAGCCCTTCTTGCTTCTGTCACAGCCTGCTTAGACTCTGGTCGTGGCGGGTCAATCATGCCGACAATCCCCAGGAATGTCTGATTTTCTTCAAGTTTTTCCAGGTCTGATGGCAAGTTATCCACAATCTTGTGGGAAAGTGCTAAAACCCTGAGGGCAGATTCAGCAAATTGGTCGTGGATGTCAAAGGCTTCAGGGAGATTATCTGGAGCCAGACGGTCAAAGGCCCCTTTGGTCAAGACCAGGTATTTCTCACCGTAAGGAAGGACGACCGTCATCTTTTTCCGCTTGGAATCAAAGGGAATTTCGATGATTCGCTTGGCTTCATGCTTGAAAGGATAGATTTCCTTGTCAATGGCAAAGCGGAGAATCGCTGCTTCTGTTGGGTCGCCCAAGACCTCCCAGTTCTCCTCTTCTTTATTAAAGTGGGCACTGGCATTGCTGGCCAAGATAAATTGCTCAATGAAGCGGGTCTCTGCATCCGTGATATGGCCGTGTTCATAGACCTGGTGTCCATGGAGCCAGAACTTCTGGATAGACATCTGGTTTTGTGTCAGTGTCCCTGTCTTGTCTGAGGCAATGACGGTCGCATTTCCAAGGGTTTCTACGGCTGGAATATTACGGATGATGGCACGCCGGTGGGCCATATTCTCCACACCATAAATCAGGCTCAGTGTGACGATAACAGGCAGGGTCTCAGGGACAGCAGCAACACCAAGGACAGCAGCCGTCATTAAATTATCGACTAATGGAATATTCCCATAGAGGATATTGATGAAAAAGATGATGGCACCAGCACCAAAGGCGATGAAGGCAAGGCGTTTTGCCAGGGTGTCAATCCGTTTTTGCAGGGGTGTCTTTCCCTTGACCTGTTCTTCTAGGAGGCTGGCAATCTGTCCCATCTGAGACTGGTTTCCGACGGCGACAACAATACCTTCTGCTGTCCCATTTAAGACATTAGTCCCTGAAAAGACCATATTAATCTGGTCTCCTAAAGGCACTTCTTGGCTGATGACTGCCTTGGCATCCTTTTCAATTGGCTCAGATTCACCTGTCAACGAACTCTCGTCAATCTGTAAACTACTGCTTGACAGCAGTCGAATATCAGCTCCTACCTGGACACCGGCTGTCAACTTGATCAAATCCCCACAGACCAGCTCACTTGAAGGAATGGTCTGGGTCTTGCCATCACGGATGACAGTTGAGGTCGGAGAAGAGAGCTTTTTCAGGGCTGATAAGGCATTTTCTGCCCGGCTTTCCTGGAAGATAGCCATGACGACATTGATACTGACAATAATCAAAATGACAGCAGTCTTCGTATAATTTCCATCTCCAATGAAGGCCAAATAGCTTGAAAACACCGCTACTGTCAGCAGAATGATATTCATGATTTCTAAGAGATGATGGCCAATCTTCTTAAAAATCCCTTCTTTTTTAGCTTCAGAAAATTCATTGGAGCCGTAGCTTTCACGAGAAAATTTGACCTGCTTCTGGCTTAATCCCGTCTGATCCTTATGGTAATAGGCTTTTATTTTTTCTATACTTTCAGTTTTATGGTTCATCCTGTCCTCCTTTTTGCGAAAATAGTTCTAATTTAATTTTAATATATTTCTTTCTTTCCGAGAAATAATATCCTTTTAGACAGGGGTTTACTAATTGACAGACTTATGATATTATTGTAAACATGAATACGAAAACAGTGACAGAACTCGCAGGGCTCTTTGGTGTAACCCGTCAAGCGATGAATAAACGTGTAAAGTCTCTTGCTTCAGAATACGTCGAAAAAAATGAAAAAAACATTACGGTTGTCAAGCAAGAAGGCATCCATCAGCTTGAACAGTTAATGGGGAAGGTTGTCACTGCTGAAGCTGAAGTGGTTGACAAGCCAGATTTGAGCCAGACAACCGAGCTTTCCTTAAAAGATGACTCAGGAATGTTAGACTTGGTCAGAAATCTCATGAGGGATAAAAACTCTGAAATTGATCAACTTCATCATCAACTGACTGTAAAAGACCAACAGTTGGCTGAAAAGGACAAGCAGATCCAACGTCAACAAGAGATGATGGAAAAGGCTCTGGGCGACCAGCAACAATTCTTTGTTGAGCTTCAAGAGCAGATGAAGACAGCTGGTAATAGAGGCTTCTTCGCCCGCCTCTTTGGAAAATAGAATAATAAAGTAGAACATTTCTTTTTGAGGGATGTTTTTTCTATAATAAATGTGAATGGGGGATTGTAATGAAGAAACAAGAAAAATTAGACCTTGACCTCTTTGAAACAAAAGAGGAGGAAGCAGACTTTCGGGCTTTTTTTGACGACGTCTTAAAGAAGATTCCTAAAAAATATGCCGTCATCGTTAAAAATTCACTGGCCAAGACCAGTAAACAGGCAGAAGCCTTTGTAAAGTCCAGAGCTGAGCAATTTGACAAGATTTTTGATGACTTCTTAAAGGATTTAGACAGAGATAGCCGCAAGAAAGCTCACAAAATCATCCATTTTGCCAGTGTGACGGCCGCGATTGTCGGCTTTACCCCCCTGCCTTTTGCAGATGCTCTTTTGCTCGTGCCTATACAGCTGGTCATGATGACTCGCCTCTATGCGATTTTTGGAGAAAGCTGGTCTGAAGGCTTGACCAAGTCACTGGCAAAGGAGATGGTGGTTGTAGGTCTGGGCCGTTCTGCTGTCGGTAATCTCTTGAAGTTCATTCCTGCGGTTGGAACGATTGCGGGTGGTGTGATCAATGCCAGCGTTGCCTCTATCATCACGGAGTCTCTGGGCTGGGTGACCGTCAAGATGTTGCATGATGGTGAGGACATTTTTGATCAAATCATGTCTTTTAGAGGACAATTTAATCTCTTATTTTCCAGTCTTTCTAAGGCATCCAAATCTAAGAATAAAAAGTGAAAGCCTTTACATCATCTAGTTTTAGACATTCCCACCATGAAAGGATTTTCAAACGCTTTTCCTTGCAAAATTTAGGAAAAGTGTTAAAATATTATTTGTAAGTTAGTTCAATAATTAACTTTGTTGTAAGGGCATTTGCTCTGAAAAAATTTCACCCTAATAAGGAGGCAACTACATAATGGTAGTTAAAGTTGGTATTAACGGCTTCGGTCGTATCGGTCGTTTGGCATTGCGTCGTATTCAAAACGTTGAAGGTGTTGAAGTAGCACACATCAACGACTTGACTGACCCAGCTATGCTTGCACACTTGTTGAAATATGACACAACTCAAGGTCGTTTCGACGGTACAGTTGAAGTTAAAGATGGTGGTTTCAACGTTAACGGTAACTTCATCAAAGTTACTGCTGAAGCTGATCCAGCAAACATCAACTGGGCTGAATCTGGTGTAGAAATCGTGCTTGAAGCAACTGGTTTCTTCGCAACTAAAGAAAAAGCTGAAAAACACTTGCACGCTAATGGTGCTAAGAAAGTTGTTATTACTGCACCTGGCGGAAACGACGTTAAGACTGTAGTATTCAACACTAACCACGATATCCTTGATGGTACTGAAACAGTTATCTCTGGTGCTTCATGTACTACTAACTCACTTGCACCTATGGCTAAAGCCCTCAACGATGCATTTGGTATCAAAGTTGGTACAATGACAACTGTTCACTCATACACTGGTGACCAAATGACACTTGACGGCCCACACCGTGGTGGTGACTTCCGTCGTGCACGTGCTGCAGCTGAAAACATCGTTCCTAACTCAACTGGTGCAGCTAAAGCTATCGGTCTTGTCGTTCCTGAACTTCAAGGTAAACTTCAAGGTCACGCACAACGTGTTGCAACACCAACTGGATCAGTTACTGAACTTGTAACTATCCTCAACAAAGAAGTTACTGCTGAAGAAATTAACGCAGTAATGGAAAAAGCAGCTAACGATTCATTCGCTTACAACACTGACGAAATCGTTTCATCTGATATCATCGGTGAAACTCACGGTTCAATCTTCGATGCTACTCAAACTGAAGTAACATCTGTAGATGGCGCACAACTCGTTAAGACTGTTGCTTGGTACGACAACGAAATGTCATACACTTCACAATTGATCCGTACTCTTGAATACTTCGCTAAAATTGCTAAATAATCAACTTGTATAGATTGAAAAGACCAGCTCTCAGGCTGGTTTTTTTGTTATAATAAGAACTATGAAACTTACGGATAGTATACAATACTTAAAAGGAGTGGGACCAAAGTCGGCAGAGAACTTTGAAAAGCTTGGCATTTCAAACCTCCAGGACCTCCTGCTCTATTTTCCCTTCCGCTATGAGGACTTTGCTGGTCGCTCAGTTTTTGAGCTGATGGATGGGGAGAAGGCGACAGTGATTGGAGAGGTTGTCACACCGGCTAATGTCCAGTATTTTGGGCGTGGAAGGAACCGCCTGTCCTTCAAAATTAAGCAGGAGGAGGCAGTCATTTCAGTGACCTTCTTTAATCAGCCCTATCTGGCGGATAAGGTAGAGCTTGGCAAGGAGATTGCTGTCTTTGGGAAATGGGAGCAGGCCAAGCAGGCCCTTTTAGGGATGAAGATCATTGCCCAAGCAGATGACGGTTTTTCACCGGTCTATCATCTGAAAGAGGGAATGAAGCAGGCAACGCTCGTAAAGGCCATTCAGGCGGCCTTCGATGCTGAGGTCTTGTCTGATGTAGAGGAAAATCTGCCGGATTATCTCCTTGAAAAATACCGGCTGATGCCTAGACAGGAAGCGATTGTGGCCATGCACTTTCCAAAGGACATGGAAGCCCATAAGCAGGCACTGCGAAGGGTTAAATTTGAAGAGCTTTTCTATTTTCAGATGAAACTTCAGGCCCTTAAAAATAAGGAAAAGGCTGCTAGATTTGGCCGGAAAATTAGTTTTGATGCGTTAGCTTTACAGGAAAAACAGGACAGTCTTCCCTTTGAGTTGACAGCTGCCCAGCAAAAGGCACTGGATGAAATCCTTTCTGATATGAAGTCTGACTACCATATGAATCGCCTTTTACAGGGGGATGTGGGCTCAGGAAAGACAGTGGTTGCAAGTCTGTCAATGTATGCAACAGTTCTGTCAGGTTTACAGTCGGCTCTTATGGTTCCTACTGAAATCCTAGCCCGTCAACATGCCGCAAGTTTACAGTCAACTTTTCCAGAGTTAAAGATAGCCCTACTCGTCTCTGGCTTAAAAGTAGCTGAGCGGAAGGAGATTCTAAAAGAGCTCAAATCTGGAGCGATTCAGATGATTGTGGGGACGCATGCCCTGATTCAGGAGGGGGTTGAGTTTCATGACTTAGGCCTTGTCATCACAGATGAACAGCACCGTTTTGGTGTCAAGCAACGTAAAACCTTACGAGAGAAAGGTCAAAATCCAGATGTTCTGATGATGACAGCGACACCGATTCCTAGAACCCTTGCTATTACAGCCTTTGGAGATATGGATGTTTCAATCATTGACGAGTTGCCTCAGGGTCGTCAAGCGATTACGACCAGATGGGTAAAGCATGAACAGATGCCTGAAGTCCTGAAATGGATTGCTGAGGAGTTGACAAAAAAAGCCCAGGTTTACTTTATTTCGCCCTTGATTGAAGAGAGTGAAGCCCTGGATTTGAAGAATGCTGAAGCACTTTACAGTGAGTTGACAGCCTACTTTGGAAGTCAAGTAGAGATAGGCCTTCTTCATGGTCGGATGAAAAATGAGGAAAAAGATGCCATCATGCAGGATTTCAAGTCAGCCAAGCTGGATGTTCTAGTGTCAACCACTGTCATCGAGGTCGGTGTCGATGTGCCTAATGCAACGGTCATGGTCATCATGGATGCAGACCGCTTTGGCTTATCCCAGCTACATCAGCTCAGAGGTCGTGTCGGCCGGGGAACTAAAAAATCCTATGCTATTTTAGTGGCGAATCCTAAATCTGAGTCAGGAAAAAAACGGATGGAAATCATGTGTAAAACACAAAATGGTTTTATCCTGGCTGAGGAAGACTTAAAGATGCGGGGCTCAGGAGAAATCTTTGGCCTACGCCAGTCCGGTATGCCTGAATTTCTGGTGGCTGACCTGGTCAATGATTATAATATCCTTGAAGTGGCCAGACAAGAAGCGCTTGAGGTCTTTAAGAGACCTGATGAGCCCGTCCATCGCTGGTTAATCCAGCAGAGCCAGGTTGAAGGAGAATTTGATTAGAAAAAAGCCTTTTGATGAGGCTTTTTTCTAATGAGAAAGATTGATTATTTTCCTAGGCAGAATTGACTGAAGAGTTGGGTGATGAGTTCATCTGGAGCCCCGTCACCTGTGATTTCTCCTAGGGCCTGCCAGCATCGAGTCACATCAACCTGGATCAAATCAACAGGTAGACCTGCTAGCAGGCTGTTTTTAGCTTCAGCAAGACTGTTTACAGCTGATTCTACGAGGGCGATATGGCGAGCATTAGAGAGGACGGTAGCATCCTTTGCTTCGATGTTGCCAGCAAAGAAAATGCGGTTGATTTCGTTTTCGACTGCCTCTAAGTTTTTACTATTGAGTACAGAGATGCGAATGAAATTGTCTGGTAATTGGTCAATCTCTATCTTTTCTGGCAGATCTGTCTTATTGAGAAGGATAATCCTTGTGGCTGACTCTGACTGCTCTAGGAGCTGTAAATCTTGACTGGTCAAAGTTGATGATGCGTCAAGGACTAATAGCACCAGGTCAGCCTCTGACAAGGCCTTGACTGAACGTTCAACACCGATTTTTTCAACGACATCATCTGTCTCACGAATGCCAGCTGTGTCAACCAATTCAAGGGGAACACCGCCAATATTTGCAAATTCTGTGATGACATCACGGGTTGTTCCTGCAATATCAGTGACGATAGCCTTTTCTTCTCTCAAGAGCTGGTTGAGTAAACTTGATTTACCGACATTTGGACGGCCGACAATTGCTGTTTTTAAGCCTTCCCTGAGGATTTTTCCTCGTTTTGCAGTTGACAGGAGATGGTTCAGAAGTTGCTCAAATTCAGCAATTTTTTCAGCTAGGAGCTGACTGGTCATCGTCTCGACATCGTCGTATTCAGGATAGTCAATATTGACTTCAACCTGGGCTAATGTCTCAAGGATTTCCTGACGAATGCTTGCAATCAAGGTTGACAGTGAGCCATCAAGTTGTTTTACAGCGATATTTGCGGCCAAATCTGTCTTGGCCCGAATCAAATCCATGACTGACTCAGCCTGGGCCAGGTCCATCCGGCCATTTAAGAAGGCCCGCTTTGTAAACTCACCTGGCTCAGCCAGACGTGCCCCATGACGGAGGAGGAGCTGGAGGATTTCTTGAGTGACAGCAATCCCGCCGTGTGTATTGATTTCAACGATATTTTCTCTGGTAAAGGTCTTTGGAGCTCGCATGACGGACAACATGACCTCATCAACCAACTCTTCATCATTGTAAACATGACCGTAATTGATGGTATGACTGTCAACCAGGTCTAAATCCTTGCCACGAAAGACTTCTTTTGCAATTTTTATCGCATCTGTCCCACTGAGGCGGACGATAGAGATGGCTCCTTCGCCAAGGGGCGTAGAAATCGCCGCAATCGTATCAAATTCTTGTGTTAATGTCATAAACCCATTTTACACAAAATTAAGGTAAAATAATAGCATGAGACTCGATAAATATCTGGCAGATTGTGGTTTAGGCAGTCGTTCAGAAGTAAAAACTTTTATAAAAAAAGGCAGGGTCACGGTCAACGGAAGCCTGGTGCGTTCTGACAAATTTCAGGTCGATGCCAATGAGGATGAGATTGCCTTTGATGGAAAAATGTTGCATCATCAGACCCTCTTTTATTATATGATGAACAAGCCGGCCGGCTTTGTTTCTGTCACCCAGGATAATCAGCACCAGACGGTGCTTGAGTTGCTGAATACGGCGGATTATCGCAAGGACATCTTTCCTGCAGGGCGACTTGATAAGGACACAGAAGGCCTCCTTTTTCTGACCAATGATGGCCTTTTGGCTCATGAACTATTGTCTCCTAGTAAGCATGTGGAAAAAGAGTATTATGCGAAGATTGACGGCCTGGTGACTGAGGAGACGGTCAAGCAATTTTCTGAAGGTGTCGAGCTTTTTGGTGAAAAAGGGAATCCCTTTAAGGGAGAATTGAGCGTTGTTTCCACAAATGAAAATGAGAAAAGCTCAGAGATTCGCCTGATTATTCATCGGGGTGTCTATCATCAGGTCAAGCGGATGTTTCGGGCAGTGGATATGAATGTGACTTATCTGAAGCGATTGAGGATGGGGACTTTGCTTTTGGATAGTAGGCTTGAGTCTGGATCTTACCGGGATTTGACAAAGGATGAGTTAGAAAAACTCAGGAAGTAAGAAAGCTAATCGATGAGATTTGGCTTTTTTTATTTCCAAAAATGGAAATGAAAAAATCTCATGTTATGATAAAAGAAAAAGGAGTAATTTATGGAAGAAAAATTTGAAGCGACAAGGCTTAAATTAGCCGACGACTTGAAGAGACTGCTTGCAAATGCTGAGATTTCGCCCTTTGAGCGAGAAAAACTAGGCCTGGCCTTAGAAAAGCTGGAGTCAGGCATCTTCATTCCAAATCTCATCCGGAGCCTGCAAGCAAGTTTTTATAAGCCGGCGATGAAGGGGAGACTGACGGATGAGGTTTTGGATTTTTATCATAGCCTGCCTAAGTCATTGCCAATGCTACAAATTTTAGGCTTTAGCATGACGGGAAAAGCCTATCCTTTGTGATAAAATCAAGCTAAAAGGGAGGAGAAAAGATGAAGGGAAGAAAAAGAATCAGGCGAGAGATGCTGAGAAAGCAAGCCAGGATTGATACGAAGTACGGCGATACCTTTGTCCAGATGAGGGAGCAGATGGGTATGATATCAAAGGATTTTGGCCAGTATATTAGTGCAGGGGCCCTTTCCAGATTTGAAAATTATGAGACCCTGCCAGATATTCGCAAGCTAAAAGAAATGATGCAGGTCATGCACAGCAGTCTTGGAGAGTATGAACGCTTCTGTGATAATTTTGAGCAGAACCCTTATGAGGCGGGCTATCAGAGGATTGCCTGGGCAAGATACCGAGGCGATAAGGATGAGCTGAGAAGCATTCATCTTTTGATGGTCAATCTGGGGCCGGCCTTTAGGCGGGGAGCACTGGCTGCTAAAGCAAGCTATCAGAGCTTGACAGAGCAAGAGGCTGAAGAGTGTTACGAGCACCTTTTTGGTGTGGACATGTGGATGATCAATGAAATCTATTTTGCAGGTTTTGTCGTCGAGCAGTTGCCAAAAAGTCTTATTTTATCGCTGTTAAAAGACTTTTTTGAAAGACGATTTTTGACCCGCTATCAAGGAAGCACCAAATACACGCGGGAAATCTATAATTTTGCCTCACGGGCCGGCCATATTCTTGTACGAGATGGCTCGGAAGAGGAGGTCATGAAGCTGGTCGAGCAGATGGAGCTTTATTTGCCTGGGGAAAACGAGCTTTATACCAGAATGGATTTTCATTTTCTAAAAGGGCTGGCTATCTATCGTTTTATCGACCGGGAGGCTGGGCAAAATAAAATCCAGGAGATTATGGATGTTTTAGGCAGTTTGGGGAGCTATACGCTTCAAAGCTTTTATTTGAGACGCTTTGAGGAGACAGTTGGCCATCCCTTTGGAAAAATTTCTGATTAAAAATATTTAAGAAAGCCCTATCAAGATTTTTCGAGTCGTGTTATAATAAGACTATGGAAAATCTAAAGCAGGCGGCGGCCGTCGAGGCTGCAAAATTTGTGAAAGATAGCATGGTGCTGGGACTTGGGACGGGTTCAACGGCGGCTTATTTTGTGGATGAAGTTGCTAGGCTGATGACAGAAGAAGGCTTGAGCATCACGGCAGTGACCACTTCTTTTGAGACAGCGAGCCAGGCTGAAAAACTCGGCATTCCCCTCAAGTCGATCGATGAAGTCGACCATGTTGACTTGACGGTTGATGGGGCTGACGAAGTGGACGCTGAGCTCAACGGCATCAAGGGCGGTGGCGGTGCCCTATTGATGGAGAAGGTGGTGGCATGCTATTCTCGGGATTACATCTGGATTGTAGATGACAGCAAGCCATGTAAGCAGTTGGGTGCCTTTAAGTTGCCCGTGGAAGTCGTGACTTATGGGGCAGAGCAACTCTTCCGTATCTTTGAAGAACGGGGTTATAAGCCGAGCTGGCGGATGAGGGGCGATGAGCGCTTGTTGACCGATATGAAGAATTTGATTATCGATCTGGACCTAGGCGTGATTAAAGAGCCTGAAAAATTAGCAGATGAGCTCAAGAGCATGTGTGGTGTGGTTGAGCATGGCCTCTTCATCAACATGGTCAAAAAGGTGATTGTAGCCAGTTCTGAAGGTATTAAGATTTTAGAAAAATGATCCAAAAAAATGGGTCATTTTTTCTTGCAAAATTTTGCTGAATAAGCTATAATAAAAATATAGTTTGAAACTATATTTTGAAAAGGACACTATGGAATTTGGACAAAACATCAAAATTTATCGGAAGGCGAGAGGTATGACCCAGGTTGAGCTCTGTGAGCAACTGGGCATCATGCAGGCTTCCTACTCTAACTGGGAGCGGGGGAAGACCTATCCTAGTTTTGAAAATCTGATGCAGTTATCTGATATTTTGAAGGTCAGCCCTGCCCAGCTCCTTGCCGACAAGCTCACAGCCACAATCATCGAGGCTTTACAGAACATGCAACCCAAGCAACAAGAAAAGTTGCTGGCTTATGCTCAGGAAGTTAGCAAGCCGCAAGTAAAGAAGAGTCCTGAAAAGCCCCTTGTCTTTCCTAAGAGGCCAGCTTTGACCGAGGTCAAGGTCTATGAAGGCCTGTCGGCTGGCACTGGGCGTGGCCTGGTTGGAGACGGCGACTACAGTACAGTTTATACGGATGAGGTCCTGCCTAGTTTTGATGTGGCAAGTTGGGTTTCAGGAGATTCGATGGAGCCAACCTATCTCAACGGCTCAGTGGTCTTGATTAAGGATACGGGCTTTGATTATGATGGGGCTATCTATGCGGTCGATGTCGATGGTAGCCTCTATATCAAGAAGGTTTACCGTGAGGAAGCTGGCCTTAGACTGGTTTCGATTAATAAAAAATATGATGATAAGTACTTCAGCCTAGAAGAGAATCCAAGGATTATTGGTAAGGTTGTTGGTAATTTTAAGGAATATGAGGATTAAAGAGATGATGAATTTAACAAATACGCAGACGACATATAATATTGGCCAGTTGATTATCAAGACTAATCGACCTATCACAGGGACTTCTGCCATCCAATTTCCGCTGACAAAGGAAAAGGGACATGAAATGCTGGAGGAGATGTTTCAATCTGAAGAAATGAAAAAAGCTCGCCTGTTTGGCTGAGCTTTTTTGCTGGCTGACGTTAGTTGTATTCTAAATGCCAGTCTCTCATGGCTTCAATGATTGGATAGAGGGCCATTCCTTTATCTGTCAAGCGGTATTCGACTTGAGGTGGGATAAGTGGCAGGACCTTTCTTGATAAGATGCCCTCCTCCTCAAATGCTCTGAGGCGGGTTGCGAGAATTCTGGGGTTGATTCCATCAATATTTCTGATGAGATAACCGTAGTGTAGATGGCCATCAAGGATGGCTGATAGAATTTCTAGGGCGAACTTGCCTTTTAATGTATTGATAACCGATCCAGCCAGACATTTTTTATCTTCTAAAAGTTCCATCGTTGTTAAATCTATCCTTAAGTATAGCTACTATACTTTATTTCCGTTCTTTTTAATCTCTTGTCGCTGTGCTATACTTCCAAAGTATCAGCTTTTAGCTGAATCAATTATATCATCAAAGCTTAGAAGCTTGGGCTCTCTGAGCTTACAAAGTAGAGAGATTTTTAAGAATAGGAGATTAAAATGACAGAGAAAAAAGTCTCAAACGGCTTAATCTTGATCACATTGGCCATTGGCTTTATCATGGCAACACTCGATGCTTCAGTAATGAACGTCGCTGTTGCTACACTTCAAAAGGCCTTATCCCTTGATAATTCTAGCGGGACTTGGATTGTTGATTCGTATTTATTATCTTTTGCGAGTCTGCTTTTATTAGGCGGGGTCTTGGCCAATAAATTTGGAGCAAAACAGATTTACTTACTAGGCTTAGTTATATTTACCATCGGGTCTATCTCAGGAGCCTTTTCTCAAAACGGGGCCTGGTTGATAGCTTCTCGTTTCTTGCAAGGGATTGGTTCGGCCCTGTTTATGCCCAGTTCTCTAAGTTTACTGGTTTTATCATTTACTGATGAAAAAGAACGGGCTAAAATGTTGGGTATCTGGTCAGCGATTGTCTCTGTTTCATCAGGTCTTGGGCCTTTTGTAGGTGGGGCTTTGATTTCATTTTTAGGCTGGCGGAGTATCTTTTTTATCAATGTTCCTTTTGGCATCATTGGTTTGATTCTAGCTTATCGCTATGCTCTAAGCCCGACTTCAAATAGGACTTTAAGGGTTAGTTTCATTCCCAATTTGATTAGTATGCTTATGCTGGCTAGCTTTGCCTATACATTGATTGAGGGAGGAAGCCATGGTTGGACTTATCTTCCAGCGATAGTGAGTTTTCTTATCTTTATTGTTAGTCTGCTTCTCTTTATTTTGAATGAAAAGCAATCTCTTAATCCACTGATTCCTTTGGCTTTACTCAAAAATAAGGCCTTTGTCTACGCCAATATCACAGCCTTTTTATTGAATGCCTCTATGATGGGTGGCCTCTTTATCTTTGGCCTTTATCTCCAGTCAGCAAGCCATAAGACAGCTGTTGAGGCCGGGGCCCAGCTGATTCCGATGATGATTGTTTTTATGATTGGGAATTTAGTTTTTTCAAGGC
Organism: Lactococcus termiticola; assembly: GCF_003116835.1. GTDB lineage: Bacteria > Bacillota > Bacilli > Lactobacillales > Streptococcaceae > Lactococcus > Lactococcus termiticola. The sequence continues at coordinate 127,404 of NZ_BFFO01000005.1, forward strand.
TGGTTAAAAAATTTGGCACAGATAAAATGCTTATCTTTGGCCTTGTTTTAGCTACGCTTGGTTCAGCGGTCTTGCCCTTTATTTTAACCTTGCCTTATATTGTCTATGCTATCATATATGCAATCGCTAATCTGGGCGTGGGGATTGTCGTCCCAGCGATGACGGCAACTGCCATGCAAAAGGCAGGGGACGAACACAGCAATTTTGCCGGAGCAATCTTTAACGTGGCAAGACAGATTGGCTCTCTGTTTGGCGTGGCACTCTTGGGGGTTATCTTTTATCAGGCCAGCAAGGCTCTTGCTGGAGCAGAGATCTCTTTTGCCCTTATGGCAGTCTTTTATCTCATTGGCATTCTACTGAGTTTTGCCAACAAAAAAACGGCGATTTAATAAATCGCTGTTTTTTATTTTACTTCTTTAAATACAACGTGTTTACGAAGTTTTGGAGAGTATTTTTTCAATTCCAAACGGTCTGGTGTGTTACGTTTATTTTTTTGTGTCAAATAAAGGCGTTCTCCAGATTCTTTGTGTTCAAGAATAACGTGTGAGCGTACTCCAGCTGCCATGATAGGCTCCTTTCTTCTTAACTAAATTATTTAACGTCGCGGACTTTACGGCCTTTGTAGTAGCCCTTAAGTGAAACGCGATGTGAGCGGCTGTAGTCGCCAGTTGTTTCGTCAAATGTAACAGATGGAGCTGTCAATTTGTAGTGGGTACGACGTTTGTTTTTCTTCGATGTTGAAGTGTGACGTGCAGGTACTGCCATTGTTTTGGTCCTCCGTGATTGATTTTGTTCTTGTCTAGCAAAAACTTACTTTACTAGTATAGCATAAAATTTTTGAAATGCAAGTTTTGTAAAGTATTATTACTTGACATTTGATTGCCGAGAGCTCTGAGACTTCAATGCGACCAAGGGAAGCAATGACGGCCAGAATTCTCTAATCAAAGCGTTCAAGGCGAAAATCAGCCTGATAGACCCTCCTCTGTCAAAAGACTTTGACAGTCTTCCCATTTTGCTGGAAAGGTCATCTTTGTTATAATTAAGATATTCTCATGTGAGACTTCAAACAGTCAACAGCTCAGCGTCGAAAGACTCAAAGTGCGAGGCGAGGCCGTCAGCTATCCTGGATAAAAACAGTATCCAAGGCTGGCCGTCTTCAAATCAAACAGGGCAAATGATTCACGAAAAACTGTTTTTGGAGGAATACACATGAAAAACTGGCAAAAACTCGTCTTGGTCTTTGCGATTGCGATCGCAGCCCTTTTGGCCGAGTTTGTATTTAAGGCACCCTTAGTCTCGCGTGGCATTGTAACGGTCGCGGGTGGCGTTTTAGCACTGTCTATGTTTTGGGAAATGATTAAAACCCTGCGTAGCGGCTCTTACGGTGTCGATTTATTGGCGATTACGGCCATTATTGCAACCCTGCTCGTGGGTGAGTACTGGGCTTCTTTGATTATCATTTTAATGTTGGTCGGCGGAGAAAGTTTGGAAGACTATGCGGCAGGCCGGGCCAACCGTGAGCTGTCGAGTCTTTTGGAGCAGTCGCCTGACATTGCCCATGTCAAGGCGTCAGAGCAAATCAAAGACATGGCCCTCGATGAGATTGCTGTCGGGACGACCCTCGTGGTGCGTCCGCTGGAAGTGATTCCCATCGACGGCATCCTACTTTCTGCGGCGGCCAGCCTCAATGAAGCTTCGGTCACGGGAGAAAGCAAGCCCAATGAGTTGGTCAAGGGCGATAACGTCATGTCTGGTGCGATTAACGGCAACAACAGCATCGAGGTCCAGACCACAGTGCCAGCTTCTGAGTCGCAATTTCAAAAGATTATCAGCCTGGTTAAAGAGGCTGAGTCTACGCCGGCGAATTTTGTCCGCCTGGCCGACCGCTATGCCGTGCCTTTTACTATCATCGCCTATATCATTGCAGCTGTGGCTTATTTTATTTCTGGGAATCCGGTTCGGATTGCTGAGGTCTTGGTTGTGGCCAGTCCTTGTCCGCTGATTTTGGCGGCTCCGATTGCCTTTGTTTCTGGGATGAGTCGCTCTTCTAAAAATGGCTTTTTAATTAAGAATGGCCAGATTATTGAGAAGTTGGCTGTGGCCAAATCAATTTTCTTTGATAAGACGGGGACCATCACTGATGGAGAGCTTGAGGTTGAAGCGGTGAAGCCGGTCGAGGCTGTTTCTGAAGAAGAGCTCCTGGCCATTGTTTACGCACTGGAAAAGGAAAGTAACCATATCTTGGCTAAGGCTTTAGTGGCCTATGTTGAAAAGGGCGACATCCCTAATATTTCGGCCGACCGTCTGGCAGAAGTGCCAGGGATGGGGGTTGAAGCCATGGTCAATGGCTCTGACATCAAGATTGGTCGGGCCAGCTTTGTCGATGCCCCTAAAGGCCTTGACTATGAGACGGCTTTCTATGTCAGCCGGGATGACCAGTATATCGGTGCTGTGACCTTTTCAGACCAGATTCGGGAAAATGCTGCTGAGGCTATTAACCGTCTTAGGAAGCTCGGCATCAATGAAATCAGCATGCTGACCGGCGACAACGAGCGGGTGGCCCAGAAGATTGCTGCTGAGGTCAATATCAGCAATGTTCACGCCAGTCTCCTGCCCGATGAAAAGCTGGCAGCCATCCAGTCGGCTGAGCACAAGCCTACCATCATGGTCGGTGACGGCATCAACGACGCTCCAGCCCTGGCCCTGGCAGATGTCGGGATTGCGGTCGGTGTCGGCGGGGCAACAGCGGCCAGCGAAGCGGCTGATTTGGTCTTGCTGAAGAACGATATCAACTGTGTGCCGACGGCTGTGACCATCAGCCGGGATACCATGAAGATTGCCCGTCAGGCAGTTCTGATTGGGATTATCATCTGTATTATTTTGATGCTGATTGCAGTAACCGGGCTGATCCCGGCTATCATCGGGGCACTTTTTCAAGAGGTCATCGATGTGGTCTCTATCCTCTATGCCCTGCGGGCACTTCGAGGTTAAATTGCCAGCATTTTTAAGCATAAAAAGATGGGCAGAAGTCTATCTTTTTTGATGCTCTTTTGATAAAATTAGGCTTATGCAAAGAAGAAATAGAAGAAGGCCGAAGAAGTCAAAGTTTCCTCTGGTTTTAGGAAGTCTCCTGGTCATTTTAATCCTTGGTATCGCAGCTGTTTTGGCCTATCCTCGTGTCCAGCAGGCTCTAAAAAAGCCGGCAGAGAAGACCGAGCAGGCGAGCAGTACTGCCTCATCTACGAAGGCAAGCAGTTCTAGTGAAGCTAAGCCCAAGATGGCCAATGCGACCTGGATTGACAGTAAGGGCGACAACCAGCTTCCCATCCTTATGTTTCACTATGTGTCGGGCCAGGATTCTGATTTGACCGACAGCAACTGGATGTCAGCAGCGACCTTTGATGCAGATATGAAGGCCTTGAAGGAGGCCGGCTACACCACAGTGACGGCTGAAGAGGCCCAGAAAATCATTACAGAGCACAAAAAGCCCAGCAATAAGATGGTCTGGCTGACCTTTGATGATGGCTCACTGACCAATCTCCGGGATGTGACCCCAATTCTTGAAAAATATGACATGCATGCGACGGCCTTTTTGATCACAGGATTTATTGACAATAAGCAAGGCGGGATCCTGAGTTGGGACAATGTGAACACGATGAAGGCCAGCGGTCGCTGGGACTTTGGTAGTCACACGGTTGACCACAATGACCTGGGCACGCAGGATGCGGCCGCTCAGACGGCTGAACTGAGGGATTCGCAGGCGGCCTTGAAGCAACATCTGGGCATCACGACCAATATCATCTGCTATCCGGCAGGTGGCTACAATGCTGATACACTGACCGTCGCCAAGCAACTGGGCTATGAATTTGGTCTGGCCGAACCAGGTCGTAATGGGGCAGTTGCCCAGGCAGCTACAGCTTCGGACGGCCTCTTGACCCTCTCACGCTTCCGGATGTCAAGTACAACAGGTCCTGACGAGCTCAAGCAGATGCTGGCTCCGGCTGAAGCTTATAACGCGAGTAATTAAAAAAGTGTCCAGTGGACACTTTTTCTAATCTCGCAGAATGCTGGTATTTCGGTCTTTTTGGAGGAATGAGAGCTCCGCACCAGAGGAATTTGAAAGCCTGGTGTCCAAAGCGGTAGCATCTAATTCCTCTTAAGCCTCTCCACAATCAAATCTAACTGCTCCAAATCATCAAAGCTAATACTAATCTGCCCTTGATTTTTCTTATTCGCCTTAATTTTAACCTGGTTGCCAATAATCTGCTTGAGCTCTTCCTCAAGGGCCTCAGCATGGTTGATGGCCTTTGCTTTAGGACTCTTTTTAGGCGGATAAATCAGACTTTCTAGCTGGCGGACACTGAGTTTTTCCTTGATGGTCCGCAGGGCCAGAGCTTCCTGCTTGTCTGCCTGCTTGACAGCAAGCAGGGTCCGGCCGTGGCCAGCTGAGAGCTCTCCGGTTTCGATTTTAGTCAGGATGGATTCAGGGAGCTTCAGGAGGCGGAGGCTGTTGGAGACGTAGCTTCTGGACTTTCCGAGCTGTTTAGAGATGTCCTCTGGACTGAGGACTAGCTTGTCTTTGAGGGCCTGTAGGCTCCGGGCCTCCTCGATAGGGTCGAGGTTTTCCCGCTGGAGATTCTCGAGGATGGCGAGTCGCATCATTTCTTCGTCGTCATAGTCCCGCACGATGGCTGGAATCTCCGTGAGACCGGCCTTCTTGCTGGCCTGAAAACGGCGTTCGCCAGCCAGGAGTTCATAGCCGATGACCTTGGATTCCCGCAGGATTATAGGTTGGAGGACGCCGTTTTCCTTGATAGAATCCGCCAGCTCCTCGAGAGCCTCTTCATCAAAGTGGGTCCGGGGCTGGTAGGGGTTTTTCACGATGCTTTTTAGGGGAATATATTCAATCGCTTCCGTCATTTTTTCTTTCTCTTTTGCTCGTCAATCCAGACTTTTCTAGCATGGAGGGCCTTTTCGTACTTGCCGGTATCATCAGGCTGGAAGTAGTCAGCCTGCTTGATTTTATCTGGCAGGTATTGCTGGTCAACCCAGTGGTTGGGGTAATTGTGGGCGTAGAGGTAGCCTTCGCTACGGCCGAGTTTTTTGGCACCGGCATAGTGGCCGTCCTGGAGATGGCTGGGGATCGGGAGGTTGCCGTATTTGCCAAGGTCAGAAATCGCTGTATCCATGGCTGTGTAGGCAGCGTTGGACTTGGGCGATAGGGCCAGGTCAATCACGATATTGGCAATGGGAATCCGGGCCTCAGGAAAGCCGAGGCGTTCTGCCGCCTGGATGGCTGACACTGTATGGAGGGCCGCATCAGGATTGGCTAGGCCAATGTCTTCGTAAGCCATAACCATGAGGCGACGGGTCAGACTCTGCAGGTCGCCACCTTCAACGAGGCGGGCAGCATAGTGTAAACTGGCGTTGACATCAGAGCCCCGGATAGATTTTTGCAGGGCGGAGAGGATGTCATAGTGGGCATCGCCGTCTTTGTCAAAGGTCGCTGCCTTGCGTTGGAGGCTGTTTTCCATGTCTTCTAGGGTCACCTGGTGGTCTGTAGAAGAAAGCACGGCAAGCTCTAAGGCATTGAAGGTCGAGCGGAGGTCGCCATTGGTCGAGTGGACCAGGAAGTTTTTGGCCTCATCGTCAAGCCTGACCTCAAAATCAAAGCCTCGCTCCTTGTCAGAGAGGGCCAGGCTGACGGCCTTTTCCAGGTCGCTAGCCTCGAGCGGTTTGAGCTCAAAAATCTGCACCCGGGAGCGAATGGCGGGAACCACTGAGAAATAAGGATTTTCAGTGGTCGCCCCAATCAGGATAATCTGGCCGTTTTCAATCAGAGGCAGGAGGAAGTCCTGCTTTGGCTTATCCAGTCGGTGGATTTCATCGAGTAGGAGGACGAGCTTGCCGGAGTACTCGGCTTCTGCGGCGATTTCCTGGAGGCGTTTCTTGCTGTCTGTAGTCGCATTAAAGGTCCGAAAGGCCGCATTCATGGTCCCTGCGATGGCAGAGGCAATCGAGGTCTTACCGATGCCTGGCGGGCCGTATAAAATCATCGATGTCAAAAGCTCAGCCTCAACCATACGGCGGATGATTTTTCCCTTGCCGACCAGATGCTCCTGGCCGATGATTTCTTCAATGGATCTAGGCCGCATGCGGCGGGCGAGGTTTTGTTGTGGCATCTTGTTCCTTTAATTTTTAGACTGTCAATGAAGTTGACAGGTCTGTAAACTTGTTTTATAGAAAGTAGGCGTAGAGCAGGTTATCGACATATCTGCCTTCGATTTTGAATTCTTTTTTCTGACGGCCCTCGAGGACAAAGCCAAAGGACTCGTAGAGGCTGATGGCTGGTTCATTTCCAGCCAGGACTTCCATGCTGATTTTCTGGAAGCCTTCTTTTCTAGCAATCTCTAAAAAGTGCTTGAGGAGGGCTTTGGCAATGCCTTGTTCCCTGAAGTCTTCAGCGACAATCAAGCCAAAAGTCATGACATGGCGGGAGGCGAGGATAGGATGGCGGAGGCCGGCGTCAAGGATGCCGAGAATCTGGTTGTCATCATCGTTTACAGCCAGATAGTAGTCACGCCCTTCTCGGAGGATTTTATTCATGATTTGCTCAGCTGTTGAACTCATGATGACAGGGGTCGCAATTCCCGTCCAATTTTCATTTTCAAAGTCAGCGACATCGGCGAAGTCTTTAGGTTGGATATCTCTTATCTGCAAGGCGGGTCTTTCTAAGTTTTTTGATATAATTATTTTAACACAAAACAAGGAGCTCAAGAAATGGCAGACTACGGTTTTCTGGATATTTTAAACCAGCAATTAGACAAGAATTTTAGCTATGATTCAGAGATGAACTGGGATAAGCGAAACTTTGCAGTAGAGGTCAGCTTTTTGCTGGAGGCTGAAAACCCTGATGGCCTGGCATTGACGGATGCAGACGGTGTAGAGTCTGAAGAAAACGTGCTTTATGAGGATGCAGTACTTTTTTACAATCCTGTCAAGTCAAAGTTTGAGCCTGAAGATTATCTGGCTGCTATTCCCTATCCACCGCAGGGTCTGTCAGAAGAGTTTCTGGCCTACTTTGTCAACTTTTTACAGGAGACGGCTGACAAGGGGCTGGATGCCCTGATGGATTTTTTGGCTGATGAGGAGGCGGAGGCCTTTAGCTTGGATTTTGACCGGGAAGCCTTTGAGGCAGGCAGGGCCAAGCTGAATGAAGCAAAGTTTTACAAGTACCCAAGATATTAGATAAGTTGAGTTAAGGATTTTAGAAAAATGAGTATATTAGAAGTAAAAAACCTGAGTCATGGCTTTGGCGACCGGACAATTTTTGAAGATGTGAGCTTCCGCCTGCTTAAGGGTGAGCATATCGGTTTTGTCGGTGCCAATGGCGAGGGGAAATCGACCTTCATGGACATCATCACAGGGAAATTGATTCCTGATGAGGGTAAGGTAACCTGGTCTAAAAAGCACCGTGTCGGATACATGGATCAGCACGCGGTCTTAGGCAAGGGAAAGACAACTCGTGAAGCCCTGTCTGAAGCCTTCAAATATCTTTTTGATATTGAGGCACAAATTAATGACATCTATATGAAGGTGGTTGAGATGTCTGAAGAGGAGATGACTCAGGCCCTGGAAGAAGCCGGAGAGCTCCAGGTTGAGCTGGATGCTGGCGACTTTTATATGATTGATGCCAAGGTTGAAGAAACAGCACGGGGACTGGGTTTGACCAATCTCCTGGACAAGGATGTGGCCGATCTGTCTGGTGGTCAGCGGACGAAGATTCTGCTTGGAAAACTCCTTCTTGAAAAGCCGGATATTCTTTTGCTTGACGAGCCGACCAACTATCTTGATGAAGAACACATTTTCTGGCTGAAAAATTATCTGAAAGATTATGAAAATGCCTTTATTTTGATCAGCCACGATGTGCCTTTTATGGATGAAGTCGTGAATATCATTTATCATGTGCATGGGCAGGATATTACACGTTATGCGATGAGTTATACTGAGTTTGAGCGTGTCTTTGAGGAGAAAAAACGTCAGCTTGAAGCTTTACATGATGCCCAAGTTGCTGAAGCGGCAAACTTGCGTGATTTCATTGCCAAGAAGAAGGCAAATGTCGCGACGAGTGGACAGGCTAAAGCGCGTGAGAAGAAGCTGGCGAAGATGGAAATTGTTGAAACAATCTCAGAAAAACCAAAACCACATTTTGACTTTAAGTTTAGTCGTAAACCAAGCCGTCTGGTTTTTGAGGCGACAGATTTGGTCATTGGTTATAATGAACAGCTGTCTTCTGAAATTAACTTCAAAGTCGAAGCGGGGCAAAAGATTGCTTTTGTCGGCTCAAATGGGATCGGGAAATCAACCCTCTTGAAGAGTTTGCTCGGCTTGATTAAGCCTTTATCTGGTCAGGTTGTTAAGGGCGAATTCCAGCATATCGCTTACTATGAGCAGGAAATCAAAGAGCCGAGTCGCAAGACAGTGCTGGATGACCTTTGGGACGAGTATCCAAGTTGGAATCAAGCAGAACTCCGTGGCGCGCTTGCGCGTGTCGGTTTGACTGCAAAGCAAATCGAAAGTCGTGTCTATGTCCTCTCTGGTGGGGAACAAGCCAAGTTGCGTTTTGCCAAGCTGATGAATAGCGAGAGCAATATCCTTGTCCTTGACGAACCGACCAATCACTTAGATGTGGACGCAAAAGACGAGCTGAAGCGGGCCTTGAAGGCCTATTCTGGCACGATTTTGATGGTCAGCCACGAACCGGAATTTTATGAAGGTTTGGTCGATGAAGTGATTAATTGTGAGGAGTGGACGACGAGGGTGTTGTAGGAATGAAGGAGAGAAAGCTCAGAGTTGTTCCTGAAGGCGACGGTGTATTAGTGAAATTGTTTATCAATAAGTTTATTGCCTTTATAGGGATTATCTTCTCGTTTATTGGAGCGCTTTCGATTTTGTTTTATCTTCCGGAAATTTTATCGGGGAGCTTTTACTTGCCTCTAGGGGGAAGTAGATACTGGGGAATGATTGGTATCGACGTTCATAATAAGCCTCTAGCTTGGCTTGTTGGCTTTCCTTTCTATACTTTGATCATGTTTGTTTTGTTTTTTGCTGCCATATATTTAATACTATTATTGCTAAAAAGACCGGGCATTTTAATCAACGCTCAAGGGATTACTAAGCGTAGGATTAGAAAAAGTAAGCTGATAGCCTGGAAGAACATTTCAGATATTGAACTAAAATATGGAAATAGCATCTATCTTAAACATAATCGTGGGAGAAGTGACGTTCTTAAGCTAAGAGGAAGATATGAGAAGAGGGCTAAAGAAGAGCATTTACAGCTTTTTAATCTCCTTAATCATTATTTTGAAAAATACAAAAAGAAAGAAAAAACATGAACAACTGGAACGCAATCATCATAAAAATCAAACGAGCAGCTGAAGAAGCAGTCTCTGCCCTCCTCATCGAGGCAGGCGCTGGTGGTGTGGAAATCAACGATACAGCTGATTACCTGACCCACGAAGATAACTTTGGTGAGATTCTTCCTGACATCGAGCAGTCTGAATTCATTGAGGTCAAGGCCTACTATCCTGAAAACCTGCCGATTGTAGAACTAAAGGCAGATTTGGAGCTCAAGATTCAGGGTCTATCAGACTATTTTGACCTAGAAGGCTTTGAGGTCACGACCGATAATCTGGCTGAGGCTGACTGGGCAGATGCCTGGAAGAAGTACTTTAGGCCTGCCCGGATTACCCACGATTTGACGATTTTGCCGAGCTGGACGGAGGATTATCAGGCTTCAGCGACTGAAAAGCTCATCAAGCTGGATCCTGGCATGGCCTTCGGGACAGGGACTCATCCGACGACCAAGATGAGCCTTTATGCCCTTGAGCAGGTCATTCGTGGCGGTGAGACCCTGCTTGACGTTGGGACGGGCTCAGGAGTGCTTTCGATTGCCAGCCGTCTGCTGGGGGCGGGCAAGATTTATGGCTATGACATCGATGATGTGGCTGTCCGTGTGGCTCAGGAGAATATCGACCTGAACCCGGGCTGTGAGGATATCTCCCTTTCTGCTAACAATCTCTTAGAGGGGATTGACCAGGAGGCAGATGTGATTGTGGCTAATATCTTAGCCGATATTCTCGTCCTGATGACAGAGGATGCTTATCGCCTGGTCAAGCCTGAGGGCTACCTGATCATGAGCGGGATCATTGCTGACAAGGCGGACATGGTCATTGCCTCGGCTGAGTCTGCTGGCTTTTTCCTGGAGACCCGGATGATTCAAGGCGAATGGAATTGCGTGATTTTCAAGAAAACAGAAGATAGGACGGGCGTGATCGGTGGCTAATCAATACTTTGTGAAGCAGGCCCTGCCTGAGCTTGGCGGGCGGGTTTCCCTTCAGGCTGAATCGGCCAGCCATCATATCTTTAAGGTCATGCGGGCTGAGGCTGGCGACAAGCTCCGCTTGGTCTTTGAGGACGCTCGGGTCGGCCTGGTCGAAGTAACCGACCTGGAAAAGCAGGAAGTTAAATTGCTTGAAGTCTTAGAGGCCAAGCAGGAACTTCCACTTGAGGTCACGGTTGCTGTCGGCTTTCCCAAGGGCGACAAGCTGGACTTTATCGTCGAAAAGACGACGGAGCTGGGAGCAAAGGCCATCTGGGCGGCACCCTTCAAGTGGTCTGTCGCCAAGTGGGACGCCAAGAAACTGGCGAAGAAGTCAGAAAAATTGGAGAAAATTGCCCTGGGAGCGGCTGAGCAGTCGATGCGGCTGCAAATCCCTGAGATTCAGCTTTTTGAGAATTTTAGAAACCTTTCAGGACGCCTGTCTGAATTTGACAGTATTCTTGTCGCCTACGAAGAATCGGCGAAATCAGGCGAGATGACGGTCTTTGCCCAGGCACTCGAAGAAATGCCCAAACGACTCCTCTTGATTTTTGGCCCTGAAGGTGGGATTTCTGAAGAGGAGATTCAGCTTTTTGAGGCGGCAGGTGCCCGCACGATTGGTCTGGGGCCAAGGATTCTTAGGGCTGAGACGGCCCCTCTTTATGCCCTGTCGGCTATTTCCGCATATTATGAGCTTTTTCACTAAGCAGTGGCCCTGTCATTGCTTTTTTTGACCAGAATTTTATGATAAAATAAACTAAATCTAATTCAAGATGTAAGATGAGCTCGCTTAGAAAGTTAGAAATTTAGAAAATCGCAAGGTTCTGTGCCTGCACAGGTTCTGGGATTTATCTAATTTCCTAACTTTCTAGCTCATCGCACTCGATTATTGAGGAGAAAAGCATGGCTGAAGAACCCATATTGACAGGTGCCCAGGTGGTTCAGATCTGTACGGATTACATGAATGAATCTGACCTTATCCTGGTTAAAAAGGCCCTGGAGTGTGCCACCATCGCCCATAGCGATCAGTACCGTGCTTCTGGCGAGGCCTACATTGTCCATCCCATCCAGGTGGCCGGGATTTTGGCGAAACTCAAGCTTGATGCGATGACCGTGTCGGCAGGCTTTTTGCATGATGTCGTTGAGGACACGGGCTTTGTCAAGATTGACCTCAAAGAGCTCTTTGGCGATGAGATTGCTGACATTGTCGACGGTGTGACCAAGCTCGGCAAGGTCGAATACCTTTCCCATGAAGAACAGCTGGCTGAAAACCACCGGAAGATGCTGATGGCCATGTCTAAGGACATCCGGGTCATCCTGGTCAAGCTTGCCGACCGCCTGCACAACATGCGGACGCTCAAGCATCTCCGCCCTGACAAGCAAAAGCGGATTTCACGTGAAACCATGGCGATTTATGCCCCTCTGGCCCACCGTCTGGGTATTGCCAGCATCAAGTGGGAGCTAGAGGACCTCTCTTTTCGCTACCTCGATGAGGCCGAGTTTTACCGGATTCGTGGCCTGATGAATGAAAAGCGGGCTGACCGGGAAGAGCTGGTCGCTGAGGTCATTGGCAAGCTCAGCCACCATATTGAAAAGGCAGGTGTCGAGGCTGAGATTTACGGCCGTCCTAAGCATATCTACAGCATCTATCGCAAGATGCACGACAAGAAAAAACGCTTTGACGAAATCTATGACTTGACGGCCATCCGCTGTATCACAGCGACGACGGCGGATGCCTACACGACCCTTGGCTATATCCACGAGCTCTGGAAGCCGATGCCTGGGCGTTTTAAGGACTATATTGCCAATCCTAAGGCCAATGGATACCAGTCTATCCACACGACCGTTTACGGGCCTAAGGGACCGATTGAGTTCCAGCTGAGGACCCGTGAAATGCACCAGGTCGCAGAATACGGGGTTGCTGCCCACTGGGCCTACAAGAAGGGTGTTAAAGAGAAAGTCGACGTCCATGAGATTTCTGAGACATTGAACTGGATCCATGAGTTGGTCGAGCTCCGTGAAGAGGCCGGCGACTCAGCGGAAGACTTTGTGAAGGCGGTTCAAGAGGATATTCTTTCGGACAAGATTTATGTCTTCACGCCCGACGGCGAGGTCCAAGAACTGCCTGCAGGCTCTGGGCCGATTGACTTTGCCTATGCCATCCATACCAAGGTGGGCGACCATGCAACAGGTGCTAAGGTCAATGGCCGGATGCAACCCCTGTCAATTACGCTGAAAACGGGTGACCGGGTCGAGATTGTCACCAGCAAATCTTCCTTTGGGCCGAGCCGGGACTGGATCAAGCTGGTCAAGACCAATAAGGCCAGAAATAAGATTAAGCAATTCTTTAAGAATCAAGACAAGGAGCTCTCTGTCAATAAGGGCCGGGAACTCCTGCAAGATGCCCTACAAGAACTGGGCTTTGTGGCCGGTCATTATCTGGACAAGAAGCACTTTGATGAATTGTTCAGTAAAATGAGCTTCAAGAATCCAGAAGCACTCTATGCTGCCATCGGCTTTGGCGAGGTCTCAGCTGTCACTGTGGCGAACCGTCTGACCGAAGAAGAACGCCGTAAGGCCGAGCGTGAAAAGTCCAAGGCTGAAGCTGAAGAGCTGATGAAGGGCGAGGTCAAGCGGGAAAACAAGAAGGTCATGAAGATCCGCCATGACGGCGGGGTCTCGGTCTCTGGGATTGACTCGCTTCTGGTCCGGATTGCCAAGTGCTGTAATCCCCTGCCGGGCGACGAAATCATCGGCTATATTACCAAGGGCCGTGGGGTCTCTATCCACCGGGCTGACTGTAAAAATGTCCGGGGTCAAGAGGACTTCGAGGCCCGTCTGGTCGACGTTGAATGGGAAAGCGACGAGAATCACAGCAAGGAATATGTCGCTAATATCGATGTCTACGGCTTTAACCGGCCTGGCCTCTTGAACGACGTCATGCAGGTCCTGTCTAACACGACTAAGAACCTGATTTCGATCAATGCCCAGCCGACCAAGGACATGAAGATGGCGAATATTCACATTTCCCTAGGGATTAAGAGTCTGGCTGATTTGACCTTGATTGTCGATAAAATCAAGATGACGCCGGATGTTTACAGCGTGAAGAGGACGAATGGATGATAAAAGATTCAGAATTTGAAGCTTTGAAGCTGGCGATGGAAGGCTTGAAAGAGATTGCGCTGTCAGGCGAAGCCGAGGCGGTTAAGCTGGCGAATCAGACCCTTGACCGGATTGATGCGGTCTTGGATAATCAGGCGGATGCCAGCTATGACTGTGAATAAATCTCAGCTTCGGCTGGGATTTTGTTATAATGCAAGAGCGGGCTTTTGCCAGAATTGCTGGCAGGCCAAGAAAAGGAAATGAAATGATCAGACTCTCACAACTCAAACTCACAATCGATGAGCCAACGACCAAGCTCCCAGAGATGGTGGCGAAGCGGCTGAAGGTGCCGGTCTCAGACCTGTCAGACTTTAGGATTTACAAGGAATCCATTGACGCCAGAAATCGGGATGGTCAAGGCATCATTTTTAACTACACAGTCGATGTGAATGTTCCGCATGAGGCCAGCCTCCTCAAGAAAAAACTTAAAAATGTGCAGAAAACGCCAGATTTCCGCTATAAGCTACCTGTGCCTGGACAGGTCCAGATGAAGCATCGGCCAATCGTCGTCGGCTTCGGCCCTGCCGGCATGTTTGCTGCCCTGCTCCTGGCTCAGATGGGCTACAAGCCAATTGTGCTTGAACGGGGTCAGCAGGTGGCTGACCGGGTCAAGGCCATTGATAATTTCTGGAAAAATGGCGAGCTCAATCCTGCCTCTAACGTCCAATTTGGCGAAGGCGGGGCGGGAACCTTTTCTGACGGCAAGCTAACCAGCCGTGTCAGAGACCTGCGGAGTCGGAAGGTCTTGTCCGAGTTTGTCGCAGCCGGTGCCCCTGAGGACATTCTCTACAAGTCTCATCCTCATGTGGGGACCGACCTCCTGCGGGATATTGTGGTCTCTATTCGGGAGGAAATCATTCGCCTGGGTGGGGAAGTCCATTTTGAGGCCCAAGTGGCTGACTTTGACATCGTCGAAGACGAGCGAGATAATCTCCAGCTCAAGGGGCTGACACTGACTGACGGCCGGCATTTTGAGGCTGAGCAGATGGTCTTGGCCATTGGTCACTCGGCCCGGGATACCTTCCGGAAGATTTATGCCCGGGGCATCCAGATGGAGGCCAAGCCATTTGCAGTCGGTGTCCGGATTGAACACCCCCAGAGTTTGATCAATGAAGCCCAGTATAAGGACTTTGCCCAGCATCCAAGGCTGGGTGCGGCAGAGTACCACCTGACCCACAAGGCCAGCTCTGGGCGAGGTGTCTATAGCTTTTGTATGTGTCCTGGAGGGACTGTTGTGCCTGCCGCTTCAGAGCTTGGCCATCTCGTGACTAACGGCATGTCTGAGCACGCTCGGGATGCGGAAAATGCGAATTCTGGTTTGATTGTCCAGGTCTTTCCAGAAGATTTTAAGGGGGGAGAAGTCCTCTCTGGCATTGACTTCCAAGAGGAACTGGAAAAGAAGGCCTTTGAGCTTGGCGGTGGGACTTACCAGGCGCCAGCTCAGCTCCTGGGGGATTACCTGGCACACCGGCCGTCTGAGGCTATCGGCGAAGTACAGCCCAGCTATGCCCTTGGTGTCAAGCTGACCGAGCTCCATGAGCTCTTCCCTGACTTTATCAACCAGGCACTGGAAGAAGCCCTGCCTGCCTTTGGTCAGAAAATCAAAGGCTTTGACCGGAAAGATGCCGTCATGACAGGGGTCGAGTCCCGTTCAAGCTCGCCCGTCCGGATTTTGCGGGACAAGGAGAGCCACCAGTCCATCAACATCGCTGGCCTTTATCCTTCAGGCGAAGGGGCTGGCTTTGCGGGCGGGATTGTCTCTGCGGCGATTGACGGCCTGAAGTGTGCTGAGAAGATGATTGAAGATTTTGCTCCATTTGAATGAAGCTTGAGCCAGAATTTGCAGAAGTTAAAAGCTAATTTTGGCTTTTTTTGGTACAATGAAAGTATAAAAATGGCGAACAATCACATAGTCCCAGTTAACGAGAGCCCGTTGGAATCGGCTATGATTATTTGGGATAAAATTAAGATTTATAATGTGAAGAGGACGAATGACCAATGACCAATGAATTAGGACTTCGACGGGAGAAGTATCAGCTGAAAAAAAGCCCGTTGACAACTTTTGGAAAGATATATTTTTGGGCCTTAATTGCCCTGTTTTTTGCTTTTGCCTTGTATGGTAGCCTGCATTTTAGCTTTGGAGCGAATAACGGGGCTCCTGACGAGCGGACGCGGATGACGGTTGTTAACTTTATTGCAAACTACCTCCATCTTCCCTACGGGACAGAAACAGCGGTGAGGATTCCGGTCTGGGGATTTTCTTATGCCTTTCAGCCTTATTTTCCTTCAATCATTGCGGCCTTTTTTGTGAAGGCAGGTCATTTCTTGCTTCAGCAACCGCTGGACTATTCGCCGACGGCCTTTAGTCGCCTCTCTTTTTCTGTCTTTGCACGTTTTGTAAGCATGGGCTCTGGTTTAGCTGTGATTGCTCTGGCCTTGCAGATAGGGAAAAAACTCTTTGACCGACAGGCTCCTATTCTTTTTTTCTGTACCTTATCAGCATTATTGCCACAATTTTTTTATCTTTCAACCTATTTTAATAACGATGCCTTCTCAGTCTTCACGACTTACCTTATCTTTTATGCTTGGCTTCGGGGAAAAGAAGACGGTTGGAGCTGGCTGACGGCATTTCTCTTGTCTGTCGGTCTTGCCTTGACCCTTCTGACTTATTATTTTGCAGGCGCCTTTGTGTTTTGCAGTGTCATCATTTTTAATGTGACCTATCTGCAAGCTCATAAAAAGGATTACAAGGGCCTTATAAAGAAGGAGCTCTTCATTATTTTACTGGTCTTTCTAATGGCCGGTTGGTTCTTTATCTGGAATTATCTTAAATTTCATGACTTTTTAGGGACATCGATTTCCAATCATTTTGGAGAACTTTATGGTCAAGGGAATTTCAAGCCATCGCTAAGACAGACACCAGAGCATCTCCATCAGGACATCTGGCAAATGCTATGGTCTGATAACGCAAGCCTTCCTAGCTGGGCTAGGGGGACGAGCTGGCTTTCTGTTTCTTTGAAGTCATTTTTAGGGGTCTTTGGTCCACTGGCCTTTCCAATGAAGGCGTGGATGTACCAATTTTATGTCGGCCTTTTGAGCCTGGGCCTTGGTCTAGGAGTGATTTACAGTTTTATCAAGAAGAGACTGCTCAGTCCAATCTTCTTTCTATCACTTCTGGCCTGCATGGTCATTCCCTTCCTTTTTTCCGTCTATTATTCTTTCTTTAGTGATTATCAACCTCAGGGTCGCTATTTTATTTCAGCAATGCTCCCCCTGCTGGTGCTTGTCACAGTTGGCTATGAGGGCGTCTTATCAAGGCTGAAAGAGTGGATAAAGTTTGATTTGACCTATCTTTTGATGTGGGCCTATCTCTTGGTCTTTGTCCTTGTCTTCTTTAATGTTATCTTACCAGCCTTAACTTAGGAGTTTTTATCAATATGAAAACAGTCATCCAACGCGTCAAAGAAGCCTCTGTCTCCATCGATGGCAAGGTCATCAATCAAATTGGTCCCGGCCTCCTGCTCCTGGTGGGGATCGAGGATGCTGATACTGAAGTTGACCTCGACTACAGCATCCGTAAAATCAGCCAGATGCGGATTTTTTCAGATGAAGTCGGCAAAATGAATCGCTCGATTCAGGACATCCAGGGGGAAATCCTCTCTATTAGCCAGTTTACCCTCTATGCCAATACGAAAAAGGGCAATCGGCCGAGCTTTACCCGGGCTGGCCAGCCTGATTTTGCCCGGCAGATGTATCTTAAATTTGACGAAAAATTAAATGAAATCGTCCCAACCAAGGCAGGTAAATTTGGGGCAGATATGGCGGTCAGTCTGGTCAATGACGGGCCGGTCACGATCATATTGGACACGAAAGAAGGACAGGCCTGATGGAAGAAGATCAATCAAAAGAAATCAAGAATGAACCGAGCGAAGAGGCCATCACTGAAGGCCTTGGTCGGATGATTGGCCAGAGCTTTGGCATGCCGACCAAGTCAGAAGAGCAGAGGCAACGAGAGGCGAAAAAAAGCAGGATGTCGCCCCGCCAGCAACGCAAATATGAAGAGCTAAAACGCAATCCTGAGATGATCCAGGCCAGAAAAGAGCTCCAGGAGGAATTTCTCGCGGCCCATCCCCACTATGCTGAGATGAGCGATGCTGAGTTGATGCGGGAGATGAAGCTCCACGCTGAAGAGGACGACAGGACCCGGAAACGCAAGCTACGTGACCATATTGAGACCTTCTCAGATGGCATGATTGCCATCATCATCACCATCATGCTCCTTGAGATTCCGGTGCCGTCCGAGCATGTCGGCTATCTCGAGTTCATCGAGAGCGTCGGCGTCTTCCTGGTTTCCTTTGTGGTCATTGCCAATTTCTGGTTCAACCGTCATAAGATTTTTGCCCTGACGGAAGAAATCACGGAGAGCATCATCGTCCAAGACTTTATCTTTACTGGCCTTTTGAGCCTGATTCCGATTTTGACCAAGTGGATCATGGTTAATCCGAGCCCTTTTTCAGCCTTGAATTTTGGTGGGGTCCTGATTTTGATTCTGATTTTTCAAGAAGGATTAAGTTATTCGATTACTAAGAGTCATTTCAAGGATATGCCGAAATCCTTCATGTTTTGGCGGAGAATCTGGGCTGGTCGTGTCTTTATGACCCTCCTGCTCAACCTTGTGATCACGGGGATTGCCATTGCAAGTCCCTTCTATGGCCACTGGCTCTTTGTGATTGTCCCAATCTTTTACTTTATCGTCAGATTCTTCAACGACCGCAACAATAAACGGACCTTTGACGAACAACTGGAAAACGGAGAACGGGCAATCGGTGTCCCATATATGAAGGAGTAAGAAAATGAAAAACATCATTTTTGACCTGGGGGCGGTCATCATTGACCTGGACCTGCCAGAGATGAGTCGGCGTTTTGAGTCATTGGGTGTAAAGGATTTTCAAAGTCACTTCAACCTGAATAAGCAGGGCAGGCTCTTTACGGACTTGGAAGAGGGCTTGATTAGTCCAGAGGCCTTCTGCGAGGGACTAAGAGAGCTTTTTAAGATAGAAGCTTCAGACGAAGCCATTATCCAGGCCTGGAATGGCATTTTGACCGACTTTAGGCCAGAGCGGATGGCCCTGCTTGAGCGCCTATCTAAGGACTTTAAGCTCTATCTTTTTAGCAATACCAACAAGATTCACGCCGATTGCTTTGAGGCTTCCTGTCAAAAGACCTGTCATCGAAGTTTACAGTCCTACTTTACAGCGAGCTTTTATTCGCATGATATACACGACCGAAAACCCCGTCTGTCAAGCTTTGAGGCGGTCTGTCAACTTGCTGGCATCAAGGCAGAAGAAACGGTTTTTATCGATGACAATGCCGATAATGTCGCAGGGGCAAGAGAGGCCGGTCTTCAAGCCTATCATCTCCTCTCGCCTGAGACGATTTTAGAGCTCGATTACGAGCAGTGGAAAAAATAAGCTAAACAAGAGCTCCCCGATGGGAGCTTTTTTATTAAAAAAGCAAGTCCTTCCTCTTGAAAATTTTCAGACGATTTGCTAAAATAAATAAAATAATATAGAAATAGGGTGAAACTATGGAAAATGAAGAAAGAAATCGAAAGCTCTCGGGCGCTCTAAAAAGTCGTCATATTGTCATGTTGTCGCTAGGTGGGGCCATTGGCTCTGGGCTTTTCTTGGGCTCTGCCTCTGCGATTGTAGCGGCAGGTCCTGCTGTCCTCCTCTCCTATCTCTTGGCCGGCCTTGCCCTCTATGTCGTCATGTATGGCGTGGGGCGGATGGTCGTCCATGGCGATAGCCAGAGCCGGGAGGCTGGGATGTCAGGCATCATCAAGCCTTATGTTGGTGGAAGATGGGCCCATTTTACCGACTGGGTCTACTGGGCGACCTGGATGGCTGTGCTCATCGCTGAAGAAGCAGGCGTGTCGACCTTTTTGGCCATGCTCTTTCCAGGCGTCCCCCTTTGGGTTTACGCCCTGATTGTGGCTGTCCTCGGGACCGCCATCAACCTTTATTCTGTTAAGGCCTTTGGCGAGACGGAGTACTGGCTGGCCTTTGTTAAAATTTTTGTCATTATTCTTTTGATTGTGGTCGGCCTGGTTCTTCTTGCGACGAATGTCTTTCATATGGGCCTGGGGCCAAGTCTGGGCCACATGACTCAGGAGACCCGCTTTATTCCGCACGGTATTGGTGGGATTCTGAGCTCGCTCTTGATTGTCATCTTCTCATTTGGTGGCTCTGAGCTCGCTGCAGTAACGGTCGCTGAGACGGAAAATCCAAGAGAGACAATCCCTAAGGCCATCCGAGGGATTCTCTTCCGGATTATCAGCTTTTATGTCGTGCCAATTTTTCTCTTCCTTGAGCTCCTGCCATGGAAGCAGGTTTCTGAGGGGACTGCGAGTCCTTTTGCCCTGATTTTTGAGAAGATTGGGATTCCTTATGCTGATAAGATTATTCTTGTCGTGATTATTGTGGCGATTTTCTCAGCCGTCAATTCAGCGATTTATGCGACTTCACGCTCGCTGTACTCACGGGTTCAGCATGCTGAAAATGGCCTGGGCAAGTCGCTTGGTAAGCTCTCTAAAAAGCAGGTGCCGACCAGGGCCATCATGGTTTCGGCTGCAGTCTTGTTTCTGGGGGTAATCCTCTCGGCGATCTTTGGAGATGGTTTCTGGCAGTTTGTGGCAGGCTCAATTTCATTTACGATTACGATTGTCTGGATTATGCTTCTGATTGCTAGTCTTATGATGTACTTCAAACGAAAAGAGACAGCCAATGGCTTTTTGAGGATGGTGACCGTCCTTGTCTTGATTGCCCTGGTGGTCGTCTTGGTCAGCCAAGTCCTGATGAACCCTTGGAGCCTCTCAGTCTTTGCCCTCTTGATCTGCCTGTTGTCCTTCTTTAGCTATCGGCAGACGAAGTGAGGCTTGAGTGTATAGACTTTTATAAAAATAAAAAAGGCGGAACTGCAAAAAAGCTGGGATGCTATCGTGAAATAAGGCAAAGCTGGAGACCGCAGGGCTCTAGCTTTAGGAATGGAAGCCCTTAGGCTTCGCTACCCCCATGCGACTAGTTGCTTTAGCAACTTAGCGAGCGTGGAGAGCGGAGTGGGGGTAACCACGGAGATGGCCTCACGATAGCATCCCGGCTTTTTTTGCAGTGGAGCAACTAAAAACAGGAAAGCCCCAGAGACTAGATAAATTCAACAAATTATTATAAAATAAAAAGACTAAAAATCTTGGAGAAATTATGTTTTATTCATTCTTACGCGGTCTGGTCCGCTTCCTGCTCTTTATCTTTAACGGCAATGCCCACTACCACAATCTGGAGCGCCTGCCTGACCGCTCAGAAAACTACATCCTGGTAGCCCCTCACCGGATGGCCTGGGAGCCGGTCTACTTTGCCTTTGCGACGAGGCCGAAGCAGTTTATCTTTATGGCTAAAAAAGAACTTTTCAAAAACAAGTTTGGAGCCTGGTGGATCCGTAACTGTGGGGCCTTCCCGGTTGACCGTGAAAATCCAAGCATGAAGACCATGAAATATGCCGTCAAGATGCTCAAGGAAAGCGACAAGTCGATGATCATGTTTCCGACAGGCTCCAGGCATTCAGACCAGATGAAGGGTGGCGTGGCCGTCATCGGTAAGCTGGCAAATGTCCGCCTGGTGCCCTGCGTCTATCAAGGGCCGACAGACATAAAAAACATCTTCAAACGCAGGCGGATTGACCTGAACTTTGGCGAGCCGATTGACATCTCAGATGTGAAGAAGGCCAACGAAGAAGGCATCGAGGAAATCAACCGCCGCATGGAAGCGGCCTTTGCCAGCCTCGACCATGAGCTCAACCCCGACTATCACTACGAAGCGAAATAAGGCTGGGAAAATTGAAAAGACCGGCCTTTTGTGCTATAATCAAAGGGACTAACGACTGAATTGTCTAGGAGGAAGGGCCTGAATTAGGCCTATAAAATATGCC
The DNA here is from genome assembly GCF_003116835.1 of Lactococcus termiticola. Lineage (GTDB taxonomy): Bacteria > Bacillota > Bacilli > Lactobacillales > Streptococcaceae > Lactococcus > Lactococcus termiticola. The sequence goes on from NZ_BFFO01000005.1 coordinate 148,930, forward strand.
AAATTTTATTAGAAGTATCGTTGAAAACGACAAAAAAGAGCTCAGAAAACTGGACCGGATGGCCCAAAAGGTGGAAAGCTACGCAGATGCCATGGCCGCACTTTCTGATGAAGAGCTCAAAGCCAAGACGCCTGAACTCAAGGCTCGTGTGGCGAATGGAGAATCCCTCGATGACCTGCTCTACGAGGCTTTTGCGGTTTGTCGTGAAGCCGCAAAACGGGTGCTTGGCCTCTATCCATTCCATGTCCAAATCATGGGTGGGATTGTCCTCCATAACGGTGACGTCCCTGAAATGCGGACCGGTGAAGGGAAGACACTGACAGCGACCATGCCTGTCTACCTCAACGCCTTATCCGGCGAAGGGGTCCACGTGGTCACCGTCAATGAGTACCTGTCGACTCGTGACGCAACAGAGATGGGCGAGCTCTACAACTGGCTGGGCCTGACGGTTGGTCTTAACCTCAACTCTAAGTCATCTGAAGAGAAGCGTGAAGCCTACAACTGTGACATCACTTATTCTACTTCTGCTGAACTTGGCTTTGACTATCTGCGTGACAACATGGTCACCCGCTATGAAGAAATGACCCAGCGTCCGCTCAATTACGCACTGGTCGATGAGGTCGACTCTATCCTGGTCGATGAGGCCCGTACACCATTGATTATCTCAGGTCAGGCAGAAAGTTCATCAGCCCTCTACTACCGGGCTGATCAGTTTGCCAAGACCCTGCATGGTCAGAATCTCAATATCGTCGACAGCGACTATGAAGAAGGCGACGACTATAAGATTGACCTGCAATCTAAGACCATTGGCCTGACTGAAGAAGGGATTGACAAGGCCGAGAAATTCTTTGACATTGACAATCTTTACGCCATGGAAAACGTGGCTTTGACACACTTTATTGACAATGCCCTGCGGGCTAATTTCATCATGTTGACAGACATCGACTACATGGTGGATGAAAATCAAGAAGTCCTGATCATTGACCAGTTTACAGGGCGTACCATGCCAGGACGTCGTTATTCTGACGGCCTCCACCAGGCGATTGAAGCCAAGATGGGCGTGCCGATTCAGGATGAATCAAAGACCATGGCCTCAATCACTATCCAGAACTACTTCCGGATGTACAAGAAGCTCTCAGGGATGACGGGTACCGCCAAGACCGAAGAGCAGGAATTCCGTGAGATTTACAACATCCAAATCACGCCAATTCCGACCAATAAGCCCATCAAGCGGATGGACCACCCAGACCTACTTTATCCAACGTTGGAGTCTAAGTTCAAGGCTGTGATTGAAGACATCAAGACCCGCCATGCCGAAGGTCAGCCAATCCTGATTGGTACGGTTGCTGTCGAGACTTCTGAGTTGATTTCTCAAAAGCTGGTCGAAGCGAAAATTCCTCACGAGGTCTTGAACGCCAAGAACCACTTCCGTGAAGCTCAAATCATCATGAATGCCGGACAACAAGGAGCCGTAACCATTGCGACCAATATGGCCGGACGTGGTACCGACATCAAGCTTGGCCCTGGTGTCGTTGACCATCCAAACGAAGAATATCAAGGGCTCGCCGTCATCGGTACTGAACGCCACGAAAGCCGTCGTATCGACAACCAGCTCCGTGGCCGTGCCGGCCGTCAAGGGGACCCAGGGACATCGCAATTTTACCTGTCCCTCGAAGATGAGCTGATGAAGCGTTTTGGCTCAGAGCGGGTCACTGCCTTCCTTGACCGGATGCGACTCGAAGGCGAAGACGCGGTCATCCGGTCTGGCCTGATTACCCGACAGATTGAGTCTTCTCAAAAGCGGGTCGAAGGGAACAACTACGACTCTCGTAAGCAGGTCCTCCAGTATGACGACGTCATCCGTGAACAGCGAGAAGTCATCTATGCCCAGCGTTTTGAAGTTATCAAGTCAGATCGCGACCTGACGCCTGAGCTCATGGGCATGTTCAAGCGGACGATTGATCGCCAGATTGATGCCCACGCGGCTGCAGGTGACCTGAACAAGGAAGAAACCATCAAAGACCTCTTTGTCTGGGTGGAAAGCTCACTCCTGCCTGATAAGGCCATCACTCCGGATGACCTGGCTGGCAAGGATGCTGAAAGCTTAAAGAGCTTCCTCTTTGACAAGGTCAAGGAAAATTACGGCCGTCAGATGGAAAAACTCGTTGACCCAGAACGTCAGTTGGAATTCCAGCGGGCTGTCATTCTCCGGGTGGTTGACAACAACTGGTCTGAGCACATCGACGCCCTTGACAACATGCGTCAGTCAGTCGGCTTGCGTGGTTACGCACAAAATAATCCGATCGTTGAATACCAGCAAGAATCTTACCGGATGTTCAACAACATGATTGGTGCGATTGAATTTGAAGTGACCCGTCTGATGATGAAGGCCCAAATCAATCCGCAAACGGCTGTCGAAGCAGAACGTCCAAAGACCGTACTGACGGCTTCACAAGAAAACATGACGGATGTCAACCAAGAAGAATCAGCTTCTGAGCTTGACTTTAGCAATGTCGGTCGTAATGACTTTTGTCCTTGTGGCTCTGGCAAGAAATTCAAGAACTGCCACGGCCGTCATGCCCTCTAATACTAATAAATAACAATCACAGGTCCGCATTTGCCGGCCTGTTTGATTTTAACTAAAGGAACATCTATATATGGCATTTAAGGAAATCTCTCCTCGTATTAATATTCCAGAAATCAAGGCCCTGAGCCAGCTGGATGAGGACCAAAAGCTCAAAAAAGCAGCCCGAGACCAGGAACTTGAAGCCATCATCAAGGGAGAGGATGACCGGCTCTTGCTCATCATCGGCCCCTGCTCATCTGACAACGAAGAAGCGGTGCTCGAATACGCCCGCCGTCTGGCCAAGCTCCAGGAGGAAATCAGCGACAGGGTCTTTATCGTCATGCGGGCCTATACGGCCAAGCCCAGAACCAACGGCGACGGCTACAAAGGCCTCATGCATGAGCCAGATGCTGACGGCCGGGTCGACCTGATCAACGGCATCAAGGCTGTACGCAGGCTTCATTATCGGATTTTCACAGAGACAGGCCTTACGACGGCCGACGAGATGCTCTATCCGGAAAATCAGATCCTGGTCGATGACCTGGTTTCTTACATCGCTGTCGGTGCCCGCTCGGTCGAGGACCAGCAACACCGCTTTATGGCCTCAGGCATTGCAGGGCCGGTTGGCATGAAAAATCCGACCTCTGGCAATATCAAGGTCCTGCTCAATTCAATCTACGCTGCCCAGCAGTCCCAGCACTTTCTCTTTGATTTTTCTGAGGTCGAGACTTCAGGCAATCCAATGGCCCACGCTATCTTGAGGGGCGGGACCAATGCCTACGGGAAGAATGAGCCGAATTATTATATTGACAATCTACTCGAGACCATGGACATGTATGATGAAATGGCCCTCAAACACCCCTTTATCGTCATTGACACCAACCATGACAACTCCGGCAAAAAGTACATGGAGCAAATCCGGATTGTCCGCCAGACCCTGATTAACCGGGCCTGGAATCCCGAAATCCGTAAGACCGTCCGAGGCTTTATGATTGAGTCCTATCTGGAAGATGGCCGTCAGGAGAGCCCAGAAATCTTTGGTAAGTCGATTACCGACCCCTGCCTGGGCTGGGAGAAGACAGAGAGCCTCTTGCGGGAGATTCATGAGAGTTTGGGACGGGAGAACTGAGGGCTAGTATAGGATGGTTCCGTTCCGGAAGTCTTGCCAAAACACTGTGAGGCCGCAAGCGAATGCTCTGCGTTCCATTGCTAGATGTCGAGCCCTTCGGTCTCGACATCTGCCTATTTCACGGTGTTTTGGCAAGACTTCCTCCACTACACATGTGGAGGCTGGCTCAGTTCTTTCTCTAGCAGATAGTTCTGGCAAATCCACCTCGAGCAGAAAAGCATAAAACAACAGTAGTACAGGCACGAATGAAGTGTAAGAAATCCGGAAAAGACATCGTGGCATAAGGCAAATCATAAGACCCAAAGGGGCTTATGATTTAGGCATGGAAGTCAACGGCTTCACTGCCGGCCCCACAATGTCTTTTCCGGATTTCTGGAACGGAATGAACCAACATCAGAACGACAAAAAAACAGCAGGACCCCCCTGCTGTTTTTTCAATTCCAATCCTTTACTTTTCCCGAAAAAGAAGCTACAATAAAACCATCAGAAATCCCGTCCCTAGGGCGTCTTCGGTTAAAATGTGACACAATTTAATTCCTTCTCTTTTGATTCTAAAAGGCTCAGGATTCAAAGCATCTAAAACAGAGATGTCAAGGAAGAAAGACAAAAAAGCTTATCTGGCCTGCCAGACAGGGCTTTTTATCGACGCTTCTTGAGCCTGATTCACTCAATCAAGAAAGGAAAAACATGTCTTCTCATATCAGTATCCCAGCAAAGCCCGATAAGACCAGGCTTTCGCTGGAAGAAATCAACAATACTATCCCCGTGCCTGAAAAATCAGGCTTCTGGCGGACCCTCTTTGCCTACTCGGGGCCGGGTGCCCTGGTGGCTGTCGGCTATATGGACCCGGGCAACTGGTCGACCTCTATCACGGGCGGGCAAAACTTCCAGTACCTGCTCATGTCCATCATCCTCATGTCCAGCCTGATTGCTATGCTCCTCCAGTATATGTCAGCCAAGCTCGGTATCGTTTCCCAGCAGGACCTGGCCCAAGCCATCCGCTCACGGACCAGCAAGCCCTTGGCCCTGGTTCTCTGGGTCATCACAGAGCTGGCCATCATGGCGACCGATGTGGCCGAGGTTATCGGCGGAGCCATCGCCCTCTACCTCCTCTTTCATATCCCGCTGGTGCTCGCCGTCTTCATCACAGTCTTTGACGTCCTCCTCCTTCTGGTTCTGACCAGGATTGGTTTTCGGAAAATCGAGGCCATCGTGGTCGCCCTGATTTTAGTCATCCTCGTCGTCTTTGCCTACCAGGTGGCCTTGTCTAATCCAGACTGGTCAGCGGTCGCCAGTGGCCTCATTCCTAGACCTGAAGCCTTTGACAGCCAGCACATGGTCAATGGCTCGACTGCCCTGACCGGCTCCCTCGGCATTATCGGTGCGACCGTCATGCCTCACAACCTCTACCTGCATTCATCATTGACCCAGAGTCGCCAGTTTGACCGCAAGAAAAAAGAGGCCATCCAAAAGGCCATCCGCTTTTCGACCTGGGACAGCAATATCCAGCTCTCGGTCGCCTTTGTGGTCAATGCCCTCCTTTTGATTATGGGGGTGGCCGTCTTTAAGAGCGGTCAGGTCAGCGACCCTTCCTTTTTCGGCCTCTTTGATGCCCTATCCAGACCAGAAGTCTTGTCAAACGGGGTCTTAGAAGGACTTGCCAAGACAGGTGTCCTTTCGACCCTCTTTGCCGTTGCCCTCCTGGCCTCTGGACAAAATTCAACCATCACAGGAACACTGACCGGCCAAATTGTCATGGAGGGCTTCCTGCATTTGAAGTTACCACTTTGGCTGAGACGACTGGTCACCCGCTTGCTCTCGCTGATTCCAGTGCTTTTAGCCGTCGTCTTGACCCGCTCAGAAAATGTCGAGCAACAGCACCAGGCCATAAACATGCTTCTGAACAACTCCCAGGTCTTCCTGGCCTTCGCTCTTCCCTTTTCTATGCTCCCCTTGCTTATGATGACCAACAGCAGGCGAATGATGGGCGACTTCAAAAACAAGCTCCTGGTCCAGGTGCTTGGCTGGCTCTCGGTTGCCTCCTTGATTGGTCTGAATATCTTAGGACTCCCTGACCAGATAGAGGACTTCTTTAGCGAGGGGCAGAAGCTCTTGGCTGACGGCTTGGCCTATGCCATCATTGCGGGTATTCTTCTATTATTAGCCTGGACCCTGCTCGAATTTTACAAGCATAACCGGCAGATGACAGTGGAAAATTAAGCTTGCTTAAAGTTGCTTTGAGGCCTGATAGAAAGCCGTTAAACATTGCAATAAAAAATTCTTGCAAACCTTTTCACTTTGTGATAGAATTAACGGGTAAAAGGTAGGAGACTCTACCCTAAAAATTGCAAAAAATTAAGGAGACCAATCATGGCATCTAAATCATTCCACGTTGTTGCAGAAACTGGTATTCACGCACGCCCAGCTACATTGCTCGTGCAAACAGCTTCAAAATTCACTTCAGAAATTAACCTTGAATACAAAGGTAAATCTGTAAACCTTAAATCTATCATGGGCGTTATGTCACTCGGTGTTGGCCAAGGTGCAGACGTTACAATCTCTGCTGAAGGTGCAGACGCTGACGAAGCGCTTGCAACTATCGGTGAAACAATGGTTAAGGAAGGTCTTGCTGAATAATGTCAAATATGCTTAAAGGTATCGCTGCATCATCAGGTGTAGCCGTAGCTAAGGCATACTTGCTTGTCCAACCAGACTTGTCTTTCGAGACAAAGACTGTTGAAAACACAGACAATGAAGAAGCTCGCCTTGATGCAGCCCTCGCTGCTAGTACAAGCGAGCTTCAAATCATTAAGGACAAAGCAGTAGCTAGCCTTGGAGAAGAAGCCGCATCAGTATTCGATGCTCACATGATGGTTCTTGCTGACCCAGAAATGACTGGTCAAATCAAAGAAACAATCCGTGCGAAAAAAGAAAATGCTGAACCAGCCCTCAAAGAAGTGACAGATATGTTTATCTCTATCTTCGAAGGGATGGAAGACAATGCCTACATGCAAGAACGTGCAGCGGATATCCGCGACGTGACAAAACGCGTGATGGCAAATCTTTTGGGTGTTAAATTGCCTAGCCCAGCTTTGATTGACGAAGAAGTGATCATCGTTGCTGAAGACTTGACACCTTCTGATACTGCTCAGTTGGATAAGAAATTCGTCAAAGCCTTTGTTACAAACATCGGTGGACGGACTTCTCACTCAGCTATCATGGCCCGTACTTTGGAAATCCCTGCTGTACTTGGTACAAACAACATCACTGAACTCGTTAATGAAGGTCAACTTTTGGCTGTTAACGGAATCACTGGTGATGTGATCATCGAACCAAGTCCAGAAGAACAAGCTGAATTCCATAAAGCTGGCGAAGCTTATGCGGCACAAAAAGCAGAATGGGCAGCATTGAAAGATGCTGAAACAGTCACTGCTGACGGACGTCACTTCGAGCTTGCAGCTAACATCGGTACACCTAAAGACGTTGAGGGTGTTAACGAAAACGGTGGGGAAGCTGTCGGTCTTTACCGTACAGAGTTCCTTTACATGGATTCACAAGATTTCCCAACAGAAGACGATCAATACGAAGCTTACAAGGCTGTACTTGAAGGCATGAATGGTAAACCCGTCGTTGTTCGTACCATGGACATCGGTGGTGACAAGACATTGCCTTACTTCGATCTTCCAGAAGAAATGAACCCATTCCTCGGATGGCGTGCATTGCGTATCTCACTTTCTACAAGTGGTGATGCCATGTTCCGTACTCAGTTGCGTGCCCTCTTGCGTGCTTCTGTCCATGGTCGTCTTCGTATCATGTTCCCTATGGTAGCTTTGGTCAATGAATTCCGTGCTGCTAAGAAGATTTACGAAGAAGAAAAAGCAAAATTAATTGCTGAAGGTGTTGCCGTTGCAGACAACATCGAAGTGGGTATCATGATTGAAATCCCTGCAGCAGCAATGCTTGCTGACCAATTCGCTAAAGAAGTTGACTTCATGTCAATCGGTACAAATGACCTCATTCAATACTCAATGGCTGCAGACCGTATGAACGAACAAGTCTCATACCTCTACCAACCATACAACCCATCTATCTTGCGTTTGGTAAACAACGTTGTTAAAGCCGCTCACGCAGAAGGTAAATGGGCTGGGATGTGTGGTGAAATGGCCGGCGACCAAACAGCCGTACCGCTTCTTATGGGTATCGGACTTGACGAATTCTCAATGTCAGCCACTTCAATTCTCCAAACACGTTCACTCATGAAACGTTTGGACTCTAAGAAGATGGAAGAGCTTTCTAACAAAGCTTTGACAGAATGTGCAACAATGGAAGAAGTTGTGGCATTGGTTGAAGAATATACTAAATAAGTATGATGAAAACAGGTTTTTGGCCTGTTTTTTTCGGATTGAGCTCCCCTTCACTTGCAGGAAGGCCCACAGTAAAGTCGCCCTTTTCTTGTTGCGAAATGAACTAAAGAAAAAAGCCCCCACAACTGGAAGCTAAAATTCTTAGAAAGGCAATCCCTTAGTAAACTTACCAAGCTTTTGCTCGGTCTCTTTTTCAATCTGAGTCAGGCCATCGTTAACGGCATCCGCAATCATTTCTTGCAAAGTTTCTGGATCTTCAGGGTCAATCAAGTCACTGTTGATGTTGAGTTTTGTCAGCTTGCGGTCGCCGGTAAATTCAGCAGTCACCAAGTCTTGGGCTGACTTGCCTAGGAAAGTGCTATTTGCGATTTCCTCTTGAGAAGCAGCCATTTGCTTTTGAAGCTTTTGGGCTTGCTTCATCATGTTTTGCATATTCATCATGATAGATTTACCTCTTTTAAAATGTAGTTCGTGTTCTATTTTACCATAAATTTGCTAACAAAAAAACTCGTTATCCGAGTTTGATTTATGCGGAAGGCGGGACTTGAACCCGCACCAAGAAAATTCCCGACAGGATCCTTAATCCTGCGCGTCTGCCAATTCCGCCACTTCCGCGAATTGCTACTCAAATATAAGATCATTTTACAGTGATTTTTGCAAGTATCAGTGATATGAGGATGAAAAAATTTTTTGACAGAACTGTCAAAAAAATCTGCCAGATTTGACAGATTTTTTTATTTATTTGACAGGATTATATTTCATCATAAACTTGCTAACTGTTGAGCGATATAATGTTGGGTCAGTTTCAAATGACCGTGCGTGTGCGGCGCCTTTGACAATCAAAAGTTCTTTTGGTGTGCCTTTTTTGACAGCTTTGTAATTTTCATAAACCATCTTTGTTGGGACATAAGTGTCCGTCCCGCCATGAATTAGGAGGATTGGCAACTTATCTTTTGCGAGCGCTGAAGTCGAACTTGCCTGTTGGAAAAACCAACCTTGACGAATGGCATTTTCGGCTGAAACACTGTAAACAATAGGGAAAGCAGGTACATGATAACCGCTCCAACCTTGATAAGTAATCTCGCTCCAAACACTGCTATATCCACAATCTTCGATGATATTTTTGACAGAACTTGGTAAATCAGGCTGGTCAGAAGCCATCATCACAGTCGCAGCTCCCATTGACAAACCAAACAAAGTGATATGAACTTGAGAATTTTGTTGCGTCAGCATTTTTGCCCAAGCGATAACATCTGTTTTATCCTTGTAACCATAACTGATGAATTTACCTTGAGAATCGCCAGCAGCTCGATTATCTGGCATCAAAACATTGTAGCCCAGCTGATGGAAAAGCTCTCCATATTGACGCATCGCAGATTTATCTTGTCGAAAACCATGCACAACGATAACTGTTTTATTCGTTGCTACAGTAGCAGGAACGTACCAAGCATCAAGTTTTAATCCACCATTTTTGATTGTTTCTGTTTTTACAGACAATTTGTCAAAATCTTGTACAAGATGATAATTTTTACTTACGGTTGCTACCTGCGTGACAGGACTGTCATTGCGAATACAAGCTACTTTATAAAAATATAAAGTTACTCCAACATCAATAATCACAAGCGCTACAAAGATTCCAATAATCCAGCGCAAAAAATGTTTTTTCTTATTTTTCATGATGAAGTTCATTATACACAAAAAGCCTTGCCATGTCTAATTATTTTTATCATCAAATATTTTTAAAAATGAGTTATAATAAAAAGATGAAATTAACACGACCAACCTGGCTAGAAATTGACTTAGAAGCAATTTCCCAAAATGCTAAAACTCTCATGAAATGGACAAAAGCACGTGAAATGATTGCCGTTCTTAAAGCAAATGCTTATGGACACGGCGCTCCAGAAGTTGCCCTGAAACTTTATGAAGATAATCAAGTTCGCCGTTTTGCTGTCGCCACTATTGATGAAGGAATTCAGCTGCGTCAAATTTTACCAAGTGATACAGAAATTTTACTGCTATCTGTCCAAGAAGCAAGCCAAGCCCCATTGATGTTAGATTATCAGCTCACACCAACGATTGACAATTTGGACTGGCTGAAGTCCGCAGAAACTCAATTATTTTTTGACAGAACTGTCAAAAAATTTTCTGTCCAAATTGCCATTGATACAGGTATGGCACGTATTGGAGTACAAAATATCCAACAATTGACAGAGCTATATCAGTATATCCAACACAGCAAAAACTTAGAATTAACAGGTGTTTACACACATTTTGCCACAGCAGACGAAAAAAAATCTGACCAGTATTTTCTCAAACAAAAAGAACAATTTATAAAAATGGTGCAACAAGCACAAATTCCCTCCAATTATTGGCATCTCGCAAACTCACCAGCTTCAGTCTGGCACAAAGACGAACTTCCAATGGACATTATCCGCATAGGAAATGCTCTCTACGGTTACAATATGTCCGACTTGACAGACCTACCAGATGGCTTAATTTTACAACCATCATTTACTTGGAAAACACGGATAATCTCAGTGCGCAAGCTCCAGCCTGGCATGAGCGTCTCCTACGGTGCAACATTCACAGCACAGCAAGAAATGTGGCTAGGCACATTGCCAATTGGCTACGCAGATGGTTTTCGTAGAAGTTTTCAAGGAGGAAAAGTTCTAGTAAATGGCGAGTTTCAAGAAATTATCGGACGAATTTCAATGGACCAAGCTCTCATCGCTCTCCCAGAAAAAGTAGCACTTGGCACAGAAGTAACGATAATCGGCAAAGAGCATGAACATCAAATAAACCTAGAAGATTGGGCGAAAAAAGCCAACATGATTGGCGCAGAAATTATTCTCGGCATTTCTCCGCGAGTTCTCAGGATTTATAAAAAATAATACTTGACAAATGAAGCAAAAATATGCTATCAAGATAAACGGTATTGTTTACCCCATTTTTGTGGCCCCGGAAACCCAAAAATATCTTGACAGCTAAGGAATGGCTGCCTGTAAACAAATTCTAGTAAAAGGAAAAACAACTAAAATGATGAAAACAACATTCATGGCTAACGCTCAAAACGTTGACCGCAAATGGTACGTTGTTGATGCGACTGATGTTCCTCTTGGACGTTTGTCAGCAGTAGTTGCTAGCGTACTTCGCGGCAAAAACAAGCCAACATACACACCTCACACAGATACAGGCGATTTCGTAATCGTTATTAACGCTGAAAAAATCAAATTAACTGGTAAAAAAGCAACAGATAAGATTTATTACAAACACAGCCTTTACCCTGGTGGATTGACTTCTATCACAGCTGGTGAACTCCGTGATAAAAATGCTGTTCGTTTGATTGAAAAATCAGTTAAAGGAATGCTTCCACACAACACTTTGGGACGTGCTCAAGGCATGAAACTTAAAGTATTTGTAGGAGCAGAACACACACACGCAGCACAACAACCTGAAGTGCTTGACATCTCAGGACTTATCTAATAGGGGGAAACGAACAAAATGGCACAAGTACAATATGCCGGCACAGGCCGTCGTAAAAACTCAGTTGCACGTGTACGTCTCGTACCCGGCACTGGTAAAATCACTGTAAATAACCGCGATGTAGAAAACTACATTCCACACGCAGATATGCGTTTGGTTATCAACCAACCATTTGCAGCTACACAAACTGAAGGTGCTTACGATACACTCGTAAACGTCAACGGTGGTGGTGTATCTGGACAAGCAGGAGCTATCCGTCATGGTATCGCTCGTGCATTGCTCGAAGTTGACCCAGACTTCCGTGGAGCATTGAAACGCGCAGGTCTCTTGACTCGTGACGCTCGTATGGTTGAACGTAAAAAAGCCGGACTCAAAAAAGCCCGCAAAGCATCACAATTCTCAAAACGTTAATCAGAACCGCTCTGTATCAACGTTTGTGGCTGTTTCTGGTGCAATCTTGGTGCAATTTGGCTCGTTAAGCCAGTTATATCAAGGAGTTCCAGACACACAAATTATTCTGATAAAGAATTCAAAAAATCTAAAGCATCGGCATCCTGCTGGTGCTTTTTTTCTGGCATTAAAGTCAAGTAATAATTTTGTGTGGTTTGAATGTTTGAATGACCGAGGCGTTGGCTGACAAGTAATAAGTGAACTTTCGTAGAGCGACCTAATAGAGCAATTTGAGCAAGTAGCGAAAAGAATGCGTCTTTAATTGCTTTATTGACTCCTTCGGAAATCGCAAGTACCTCATCGATTACAATTGTGAGATGTGACATTAAGTCAAGAAACTGGACACCAAAATGGGTAAATTACCTTTCTGCCTATGCGGCTAATTTTTGTTGTTTATGTTCAAATTCATTGGGCGTTAAATAATTGAGCCCTTGATGAATCCGATT
>NZ_BFFO01000006.1 GCF_003116835.1 Lactococcus termiticola
GTTTGGTTTCAGGACTTTTAGAAACTTTAGGAAACGGGTATTCCTTATGAACATATAAAAAAATAGGCAACCGAGGTTACCTATTATCTTTGAGATTTTAAATCCCACACGATTTGACAAAGAGCCATTATTCTTCTTCTGAAACTTCAGACGCATCCAATTCATGGAGGGCTGCGTATTCTTGAGGGTGTTTAGACTTGTAGACTTGCATCATGGCGATAGCGATGATGGCAAAGACAAGCGGGCCTCCGACCATGGTCGCAAAGGACACGATTGGAGAAAGACCTGTGCCTTCAACTGATGAAGGCTGGATCAATGGTTGCAAAACAGTAAAGCCATCGGCAAAGATGAGGACGACTAGGGCAACGACGGTTGCAATCAGAGCCCATGCCTTGTTGTAGATTTCAAATGGCTTCTTGATGTGATGATTAAACTTGAAGCGGGCGAAGGCATAGACGATGAAGAGGTATGGCAAGGTCAAAGCGACGTTGGTCATATTCGTCAAAATCGTGAAGAAGATGGCTGTCGCATGTTGCCCGTCTTGGCCACCGGCCAGGTTAACGACCATGACGATCAAGATGATGATAACAACGATTGCCCATTGGACCATCATCAGGTTGCGTGGCATGCCTTTTTCATCCAACTTACCAAGTTTACCAGGCCAGAGTTTTTCTGGTGTTCCTGAAACGATTTGTTTTGCAGGAGAGTAAATCAAGGTAAAGAAGGCACCCATAAGTGAAAGGAAGATAGAGAGTCCCATAAAGTGTTGGAAGATGTTACCAATCAAGTGAGCACCACTGTTACTCATACCAAAAGCATGTCCGAGGGATTGTCCAAGGAAGTCCATGATGACATATGAGGCATTACCGAAGTTGTATTGACTTGATTTAACACCTTCCCAGAAGGCCCCACCTGTCTTGTAGTCTAAGAAAAGACCGATCAAGAAAATCATGAGTGAGTAACCGACGGCGATGATAACAGCTGACATCATGACACCCTTAGGGAAGTTCTTCTTAGGGTTTTCAGTTTCATCAACCAAACCACCAACGGCTTCAACACCACCGTAAGCAAAGACGGCAAAGACTATAAATGCAAAGAATCCAATAATAGAGCCGTTGTCAAAGGTTGGGTTTGGAGAGGTCGTCAGGGCATGCAGGTCGATAGGCATTGTTGGATGACCTTGAGCAATCACGACAATGACTGCACCAATCAAGAGAAGGGCATTCAATGCAAGCACGGCCACACCACCAATAGAAGTCACCTTCTTGATGGCATTCAGACCAAATGATGAGAAGAAGGTTACGAGTGAGATGACCAGGACACCCAAGAGTGACATGATCCATGGGGCAATGCTGTTGATGATAGAAGCATCACCGAAGATGGCTGCACCCAGAGGGGCCAGAATACCAGATGAGATATTAACCATCCATACGACGTATGAGAGGTACCACATCAAAGTACCGATGAAGGCGAAGGTTGGGCCTACGGCCTTTTCCATCCATGAGTAGATCCCACCTTTTTCGTCCTTGAAGGCAGAACCAAGTTCTGTCACCATGAAGGCGAAAGGTAGGAAGAAGCCGATACCACCGATGATATACCAAGGAATGGCACCATAGCCCATCATATAGAAGGCACGCGGGATATTGTTAAACCCGTAGACTGAGGTAAAGATCATGAGGGCCAAGCCCGCAAGACCTAACTTACCTTTTGTTTTATCAGACATGTTGTCTCCTTTTTGAAATGCTCTCGATTGAGCAGAATTTTATATAATTGCGTGAAAAAACCACACAATAACTAAACTAAGTCGTCCAGAGGACGACTCAGAAAGTTAGCAATAATAATGTTATTTTGTGACCTTGTTGTTTAACTTCAAGATCTCAAGCAGTGTATCCACTGCTTTTTCCATGGCCTGGAGGCTGACAAACTCGTAGCGACCGTGCATGTTTTCCCCACCTGCAAAGAGGTTCGGTGTAGGAATACCCATGAAGCTGATTTTAGAGCCATCTGTACCACCACGGACTGCTTCAATTTTAGGCGTGATGCCCAGATTCTTCATGGCTTCTTCTGCCAGGTCGATGATGGACATGTCCTTCTTGATGATCTCAGCCATGTTGTAGTACTGGTCTTTGATGACAGGTTTTACCCGTTCTTGACCGAGCTCTGCATTCATCTTGTCAGCAATTTCTTGCATCAATGCCTTACGCTCAGCGAATTTTTCGCTGTCGTGGTCACGGATGATATAGGCAGATGAGGCAGCTTCAGGCGCCCCTTCCATCTTGAGGAGGTGGAAGAAACCTTCGCGGCCTTCGGTCTTTTCAGGCCGGTCAAAGTCAGGCAGGGCGTTGTGGAAGTCGATGGCCAGTTGCAAAGCATTGACCATGATATTTTTGGCAGTACCAGGGTGAACGTTCTTCCCTTGGAATTCAATGGTTGCACCGGCAGCTGAGAAGGTTTCATATTCCAGCTCACCGAGCGGTCCACCATCGACTGTATAGGCAAAGTCAACGTCGAAGTCTTCGACATCGAACTTGTCAGCACCAATCCCAATTTCTTCGTCAGGACCGAAACCAATACGGATTTCACCGTGTTCAAAGTCAGGATTGACATTGAGCAGGTAGTCTGCCATCGTCATGATTTCAGCAAGACCTGATTTGTCATCTGCACCGAGCAAGGTTGTACCGTCAGTGTGGATGAGGGTTTGGCCATGGTAGTTGTTCAGATTTGGAAATTCTGCTGGGTCAAGCGTAAACTCAGTATCGCCGAGCTTGATGACTGAGCCATCGTAGTTTTCGAAGATCTGAGGATTCACGCCTTCAGCGTTGAAATCTGCTGTGTCCATGTGGCTGATAAAGCCAATCTTGCGGACATTTTTGTCCGTCGTCGCTGGGATCGTCCCGACCACATAGCCGTTGTGTTCAAGATAGTGAACGTCTTGGACACCGATGGCTTTGAGCTCATCTGCCAGCTTGTGGGCAAAGTCGACTTGTGACTGGGTGGTTGGGGTTGTTGTTGATGTTTCGTCAGATCGGGTGTTGACTTTGACATAGTCAAGAAAGCGGTCTAAGAGTTTGTCATATTTCATTTTTATCCTCCTATAGATAAATAATCATGAACGCTTGTTTGTTGTTGGGCCAGTTGAGCCTGGATGAAGGCCTTAGGGTCCGTAAAGGTCTGGACGGGGAGCTCTTCTTCTGCCTGGAAGCTTTGTTTGAGCATGTAAGACTTTTCGCCTGTCTTCTCAATCATGCCATATTTTTCCAGTGTCCGGACGAAGATATCCGGCCTTGAAACATTGATGGACTCCTTCTTTAAGAAACGCAAGAGGAAGGTCGTCATGTACTTCAGGCAGTATTCAGGGTCGACGTCGCCCAGGATTTGGTAGACCTCTTCTTCAAAGGGACTGAGGGGGAGCTCCTTTTCTAACTTGTAGAAATAGTTAAAGAGGTTCTCTGTCCCATGGTCAAAGCGACTAATAAAATGGAGCTTGACGCTGTTGGTCTCATTTGTCAGTGTCTGGTAAATCAGGCTCTGACTGAGTCGCTCGGCAAGCCTGCTCCCCGCCTCAATAAAGATGGGGCCGTCATAGCTCAGCCTGGATGGGGCAAGGGCTGTCGGCTCCAGCTTGAAGTCGCCATCAGTAAAGATGGGAAAACCCAGCCGATAACGTTTCTCGCTCCGGATGACCAGGCCGGCTGAAATCAGCTGGTCTAGCTGGCGGTCGAGATTGCGGGTATCTTCAAAAGCCTTGTGTATCTCTCGGAGGGATTTTTCTTCTCTAAGAAATTCAATCAATGCCAGAAAGAAGGGCGAGCGAGTCAGCTTGTTCCCGCCAAAAATTTGGACGGGCATTATTTATTAAATTCGTCTGTCAGCTGTGGTACGACCTGCTTCTTACGAGACACAGCACCTGCCAAGAAGGCATGGTCGTCTTCAAGCTTGAAGTGGAAGGCTGCTTCGACCTTGTCAGCATGTGAGCCGATTTCGACGATTTCTGAATTTGAATTAACAATATCAGTAATCATGAAGACAAAGTCGTCAAAGTCGCCAGCAGTCATGTAGCTCTTGATGGCGGTCTTGACTTCTGTCAGGCGTTCGAGGACTTCATTGATGTCAACAGTGTTGACTTGGGCCACACGGACCTTAGAGCCGTTGAGCTCGAAGGTCTTGGCATCGATGTCAATGAGTTCGTCAGCTGTCTTAGAGGCAAGGTTGGTACCAGCTTTGAGCATGGCAAGACCGTATTCTTGAAGGTCGACACCAGCGATTTTAGCCAGTTCTTCAGCGACCTTGTGGTCAGTGGGATGAGTCGTTGGTGACTTCAAGAGGAGGGTGTCTGAAATCAGGCCTGAGAGCAGGAGTCCAGCCACTTCACGAGGGATTTCTACGTCAGCTTCAAGGAACTTGCGGTAGACAATCGATGAGGCAGAGCCGACAGGTTCAACCTGCATAAAGAGGGGGCTGGCCGTTTCAAAATTGGCCACACGGTGGTGGTCAACCACGCCGTAGATATTGAGTTCAGCAATATCTGAAATTGACTGTTGAAATTCATTGTGGTCTGTCAAGATGACCGTGTCCACGCCTTCAGCCTTAGCAGATTCTACTACACGAGGAGCTTCAACACCAAAGTAATCCAGGACGAATTGAGTTTCTTCGTTGGGTGTACCGAGGGCAACGACTTCAGTGTTGAGGGCTCCGACCTTGCGGTGATTGCTCAGGTAAGAAAAACCGTAAGATGAGCCAATCGCGTCAGTATCAGGCTTTTGATGGCCAAAGACAAAAATTTTATCAGACATAGCTGTCTCCTTTATATTTATTCAATCGTGATTATTATAGCAAAATTTGGCTTTTTTTGCACGCTTTCATTAGTTGGAGCCTGCTCCTTTTTTGAAAGCCTTAAAAAAACCGCCTGGGGCGGTCGTCATTTTTTGTCTTAAAGCTTCTTCATACAGGCCTAACGCCCGCTCTTGCGCTGATTAAATCGATGGCTGGTCCGGCCAAAACGGCTGATTCGGCGGTGCTCCTTATGGGCTCCAGGCTCGTCATCGACTGTCTCCCAGCCCTCTGTTCCTTCTGTCATCACATGTTCAGACATGTTTTTTACTTCGAGTTCTTCCCAGGTCCATTTTGTTTTTGTCATAATCTTTATCCTTTCCTTTTGATTCATTTTTAATCTTTATTTCATTATCTCATGAAAAGTTTAGAATCAAAAATAAAATACTAGAAGCCCTTGGCCTTCAAGTCAGCGACCAGCTGGACGTAGTATTCCAAGACCTCAAAGTCCTCGTAGTCTTTTTTTGCCTGGTCAACCATGTCGGCGTGGGAAATGCCACGTCGGCCAATTGGCGTGACCGTGCCCAGATAATTGCCCCAGGGCATGGAATCGAGTGGGACCAGGCCGTCATTGTCGCCCGCCAGAGGCTTAATAATCTGATAGCCTAGGCCAAAAATACTGGTAGAAGCCAGAGGGCCAGCCAGCTTTGAGCCCAGGCTTTGATAGTAGACGGCCGGATGGTCAAGAACCTCAAGATTAAAGGCGGTGGCCTGCTCGGGCGTCAGGTCCTCTAGGCTGGCAATCAGGTCAATCTTTTGGTCGCCCAGCCTAGTCAAGAGGCTCTCGTAATGCCGGCTTAATCGCTCCACCAGCTGGCTGGGCGTTTTAGAGAGGATTTCATTGGCCAAGACCGAGCCCCGGTGTGGCGTATTTACCGTTGTGAGGCTGGCGACATATTCGGCCAGGCCTAGCTTTGAAATTGCATAACGGCTGTCCAAACCGCCTTTAGAATGGGCGATGATATTGACTTTATCGGCCCCAGTCAGCTCTAAAATGCTTAAGATACGTGCCTTTAATTGCTCTCCTGCAATCGCTATCGGCACCGTCGAGTCCTGCTTGCCGTGAAAAACCTGGGCTCCGTTGCTCCTTAACTCAGCCGGAATTCTTCCCCAATAGTCAAAGAGCTGGGAGTCTCTAAAGAAGATACCGTGGACCAGGACAATCGGATAGCGGGTGGACGCTATCGCTTGGTCTGCCCGGCCTTGATTGAGCAGGGAGCGTTTCCGCCTTGAGAGGCCCCGCTTCAAAAGCTTGACCAGGCCATAGCTAGCAAGGCCTGCTAGGATGATTTTTTCTCTTTTTCTCATTGATTTTATCTTAACAAAAAGCAAGAAAAAAATCCCGTGAAATCGGGATTTATCGAATACGTTCCAAATAGTCCTGATAAGACTCCGTGTCCATCAGCTCCTTGGCATTGGCCACACGGGCGGATGTCGGTGGCTTTACACCTTCAAGGGGATACTTCCAGCCCAGCTCACGCCATTTGAACTCTCCCATGGTATGGTAGGGTAAAATCTCAAATTTCAAGACATTTTTCAAGGTCTTAACAAATTTGCCGAGTTCGACCAGGTCTTCGTCAAAGTCAGACTCGCCTGGCACCAGGACATGGCGGATCCACATGGGATTGCCACGTTCTGAGAGATGTTCTGCAAATTTTAGAATATTGTCCAGCTTTTGGGCGGTCAGGGCCTTGTGTCGCTCAGGATTGATTTCCTTGATGTCCAGCATAACGAGGTCTGTAACGTCCAGCAGGGCGTCAATCTTCTCGGTCACTTCAGGGTCGGTCAGATAGGGCTGGCCGGCCGTGTCCAGCGTAGTGTGGATGCCGAGGGATTGGGCATAAGTAAAGAGGGCGGTCACAAAATCAATCTGGAGGAGGGCCTCACCACCTGAGACAGTGATACCACCCTTATCGCCCCAGAAGCCTCGGAAGCGCAGGGCTTCTTCCATGACATCTTCTACCGTGCGAGTCGTTGCCTTATCGGATTTCATGGCCCAGGTGTCGGGATTGTGGCAGTACTTGCAGCGCATCCGGCAACCTTGGACGAAGATGACAAAACGCACACCAGGGCCGTCGACGGTCCCAAAGCTTTCTGTAGAGTGGATCAGGCCAGTGACCTGTTTGAGTTCATCTATGTTTTTAGTCATAAGAGCTCCTTTGCTTATCCCTAATTATAGCGTTTTATTGGCTTTCTATCAAATGAATTCTTGAACGCTTTCATTTCGTTACAGAAAACAGGCTGTTGAGCTATGGCCCGCAAGCGAAGGGCTAGGCCCTTCCATTGCTAAGTCTGGAGCCCTAAGGTCTCCAGACTTGCCTTTTCATAGCTCAACAGCCTGTTTTCTTTCACTTTATTAAAAAGCACAGACTATATAAAATTCTTTTATTCCTCTTCCTCATCCACCACAAGAGGCTCAAGAAACTCAACCCGGAGCTTCACAACCCGCTTGCCATCCATTTCTAAGCTGGTCAGGCTGAGGTGGTCGTCGGGATTTTCGACCATGCAGACGATTTGTTCACCCTTTTCAGGGATTTGGCCAGTGACAGCGAGGAAATAGCCGGCGATGGTGTCGACGTCCTTGCTTTCAAGGTGGGTATCAAACTCGTCGTTGAAGTCGTTCAAGGTCATCTTGCCTTGGACGACATACATGGTGTCGGTCAGCTTGTGGAATTCTTTTTGCTCAACGTCAGACTCGTCTTCGATTTCGCCGACGATTTCTTCAATCATGTCTTCGAGGGTAACAAGGCCGACCAGACCCCCGTATTCATCGAGGAGGACGGCCATCTGGTTGTGGGTCCGGCGGAGCTCGAGAATCAGGTCATCGACGTTGATGGTCTCAGGGACGAAGACTGGCTCCTGGAGCATGTCACGGATGTCGATGCCGTCAAAGCCATTTTCAAAGCCGTATTTAAGCAGTCTTTTAGTATGGAGAATCCCGATGACATTATCCTTATCACCATCGTAGACAGGGACGCGGGAGTAGGCTTCATTGAGGATGGCCTCGATATTTTTTCTTGAGGGCACATTGATGTCAATCATGAAGGCATCTGTCCGAGGAACCATGATTTCACGGGCCAGAAGCTCGTCAAGCGAGAAAATCCCAGCCAGCATGTTCCGCTCTTCCTCGTCGAGAGCCGTCTCATCTGTACTCACAAGGTATTCCATCTCGTCTCGGGTCATATTATCGCCATTTTCATCCCACTTGATGGGAATGATTTTTGAAAGGCCGTTAATCGAGATGGTCAAGAGCCAGATAAATGGTCGTAGGATAATGCCGACCCACTGGAGGGGCTTGACAAGTCTGAGTGCTGCCCGCTCCTTCATAGCCTGTGCCACTCGCTTTGGAAAGAGTTCACCAAAGACAATGGTAAAGAAGGTCAAAAGCACCAGGATGATGATTTTCCCTGCCGTCTGGGCCAGGGCTGACTGGCCAATCAGAGGCGAGAGCTCAGCCGCCAGGCTATCTGCTAGGCTGGCACCGGCCACGATGTTCAAGAAGGTAATGCCGACCTGGACCGTAGACAGAAATTGGGTCGGATTGTCAATCACAGCTAGGAGATTGGCATAGGCCTTGTCTCCCTCGGTCGCCCGTTGCTCAACACGGGAGCGACTCAGGCTGACCAGTGCCATTTCACTGGCTGAAAAGAAGGCATTGAGGGCCGTCAAAAGGATGAGGACGGCGAGTTGTATCAGTATCGAAAGACTTTCGGGGTCGGGGTGGGACATTGTTTCTCCTAGTTTTTAAGGTGTTTTAATAAATTTATTACTTTAATTAAAGCTATTATATCACAGATCAGGCTTAATCTTTAAGCTTTTCTCCCGCTTGAGATTGCGGTAGAGGGCGACGGCAAATTTGACGACCTCTTTGACCAGCGTATAAACCGGCACAGCGATAATCATGCCAAGGATGCCGTAGAGGCTACCTGAAACCAGCATGAGGACCATGACCGTCACAGGGTGGACCTTGACCGCATTACCGACAATCTTCGGATAGATCAGATTACCGTTTAATTGCTCCAGAGCCAGGACATAAATCACAGCAATCAAGGCCAGCCAAGGGTGGATAAAGACCACGGTCACAAGCATTGGCAGGACACCGATATAAGGCCCAGCATAAGGAATCAGCGTGGTAATGGCTGAGAACAAGGCAAAGATAAAGGCATAAGGAATTCCTATGATCAGGTAGCCGATAAAAATACAAATGAAAATCAGGCCGGCATCAATCGCCACACCAGAGATATAGCGGGAAATCGTTTCGTTCATATTTCTCATGAGGCCAAGCAGATGCCACTTGTCCTCTCTGAGGACATTTTCCTTGAGGAAGGGCATGAGCTTGTGGCCGTCTTTGAGCATATAATAAAGGAAAATCGGCACCAGAATCAGGACGCTGACGACAGACACCACCACACCCACAATCGAGCCAACTGAGATGGTCAGGCTCTGCAGGATATTTTGCAGGACATCGGTATAGGAAATGTTGATGTTGTTGATCAGACTGGTCACGTCGAGCTGTTTGTAGAGGGTCGCAAAACGAGGGTCCTGCGAGAGGGAGAGAATCCACTCTCTGGCCTCAGGATAGGCCCGGGTCGTCATGTTGATCAGGCCAGTCAGCTGGTTGATCAAGGCAGGCACGACAGCCAGGACAATCAAGACGAGGCCTGCCCCGAGGAGCAAGAGGATCAAAAGGATGCTCAGGGTCGTCGGCACCTTGAACTTGCGATGCAACCAGGCCACAAGGGGATGGAAGACATAGTAGAGAAAGACTGCAATGATCAAGGGGATAAAGAGCAGGGCCAGCATGGTCCGAATGGGGTCAAAGACCCAGCCAATTCGGCTCAGCATGAAAATCAAGGCCGCGACGGCCAGGATTTCTATGGTCCAAAAAAAGAGTTTTGAGTTTCTAAACATGGCTTCCTATCTAATTGAAAATTTATATAATACTGCTCCATTTGCGGAAACCAGGGAAAGCTACTATGTGGCACGCAAGCAAAGCTTCGCTTTCATTGCTAAATGTCGAGCCTTTCAGTCTCACCATTTGCCTTTTACATAGTAGCTTTCCCTGGTTTCCTCCATTCCACTAAGAATCTATCATTTTGATAGAAGCCTATTTTTGAAGAATAGAGCATGAAAAGCTTATTATTAATATGCGTTTGAGTAATAAATATATTATAATAAAAGCAAGACTTATAAGCAAATCAAGGAGGACTTATGCAAATCAAACAGACCCGGGATACCATGAGCGACATTTATTTTGAGGCTCTAAAAATCCGCAATGAAGTCTTTGTCAAAGAGCAGGGCGTGCCCTACCGGCTGGAGGTTGAAAACCCAGCCGACGAGGCCCAGAGCGTGCATTTTATCGGCTGTGTGGATGGCCATGCCATCGCCACCGTGCGACTTTTGAAGCAAGCAGACGGCTCTGCCGTCATCCAACGAATGGCTGTCCTCAAGGCTTATCGGAGCCAGCATTATGGCAGTGAGATTTTGCAGGCCCTGATTGATTTTGCTAAACAAGAAAATATTAGCCCGCTCGTCCTCCACGCCCAGCTAACGGCCAAGCCTTTTTATGATGGCTTTGGCTTTGAGGCTGAGGGAGAGGTCTTTGAGGAGGCGGGGATTATGCATGTGACGATGGTTAAAAAATAGGCCTTTCTAATAGAGAGAAGCCTATTTTTCTGTTTTCTTGCTAGTTAAAAAGAAGGGCTGCTACTGCATTTTGCAGACAGTTAGCGGCTTTTGGGGAGATGAGAATAACTATCCCCGGACATTTATTTCCCAAACAAGCCAAAAAACTTACTCTTCACTTTACGGCCCGCAATAATCCGGTCCCGGGTCTTATGCATGAGATGATAGCGTTCTGGATTTCGCTTGTACCAGTCCTGGTGGTAGTCTTCGGCTGGCCAAAAAGTTGATGCCGGCTCGATTGCCACGACAATCGGCTTGTTGTAGATGCCTGAGGCTTCAACTGCTGCCTTGCTGGCCTCGGCCAGCTTTTTTTGTTCCTCAGACTCGACAAAAATCACAGGCCGATAGTTGTCCCCCCGGTCAAGAAATTGCCCATCAGCATCGGTCGGGTCGACCTGACTCCAGTAAATATCGAGCAGCTCCTGATAACTGAGTTTTTCATTGTCAAAGAGAATCTCAACGACTTCGACGTGGCCGGTATAGTGGCCAATAACCTGGTCATACGTGGGATTGTCGACATGTCCCCCTGAGAAGCCCGATAATACTGAGATGACGCCGGGCTTCTGGTCAAAGGGCTCGACCATACACCAAAAGCAGCCGCCGCCGAAGATTGCACGTTCTATTGCCATAATAAACACCTCCTAAATATCTTGCCTCCATTATAACAGCAAATGTGATAAGATGATAACAATGAAAACTGAAATCTTGAACGACATCTATAACCTGGTACTGAGCCGGCATATCCGGGACTTTGAACGGGGGCTTTTACTGGCAGCCAAGGCAGATATCGAGGCCGGCCAGCCGCTTGGAAAGGCCCTCTCTAAGCTCGAAGCCGACCTCCGCCCCCTCGCCCTCAGGCGAAATCTGACCCCGATGGTCAACGACTTTTATAAGAAAATCACGAGTCAGTCCGGCCTTTTTGGGCGGGGTGCTGGGGCTGTTACGCCTAAGTGGTAGTAAAGAAAAACGCCAGGTCCTAAAGACTGGCTTTTTTTAATCTTTCATCGGCAACAGAGCAATCGAGAGCTTGGCAAAATCTTCCAAATCAAAGCTCTCAGCCCGGGCAGTTGGCGAGATGCCAGCCCTGTCCAGCAAGCCCAGGATTTCTTCCTTGCGGTCCTTGCCAAAGGCTGACTGGAGGTTATTGAGCAGGGTCTTCCGGCGATGAACAAAGCTGAGCTTCATCAAGCGGAAGTACCAGTCTTCATCAGGGACATCGACGGCAGGCTGGTCAAGCCGGGTCATCTTAAGGATGGCCGAGTCGACGTTAGGAGCCGGCACAAAGACAGTCCTTGGGACATTGAAGGCTACTTCTGCCTTGAGGTAGTATTGGACGGCGATTGAGAGGGAGCCGTAGGCCTTGGTATTCGGCTTTGCTGCAATTCGGTCAGCGACCTCTTTTTGCATCATGACCACAAAGCTAGCAAAGGGAATCTTGCTTTCAATCAGGGCCATCAGGATTGGGGTCGTGATGTAGTAAGGCAGGTTGGCCACGACCTTGATAGGCAGGTCAGGATTCTTAAATTTTGCGATTTCAGCCTTGAGGTCGACCTTCAAGATATCGGCATTAACAAGTTGGAAATTATCATAATCAGCCAGGGTTTCTTCTAAAATCGGAATCAGGGTCTTATCGATTTCAAAGGCCATGACCTCAGCTGATTCTTCAAGCAGATACTGGGTCAGCGAGCCAATCCCTGGGCCAATCTCGATGACATTGACTTCCTTTGAGAGCTCTGCTGCCTCCGTGATTTTACTGAGAATATTGCCATCGGTCAGAAAGTTCTGTCCGAATTTTTTCTTAAAATTAAAATCATGCCGTCGTAGAATATCCTGGGTCCGGATGATATTGGCAATGCGTTTGATATCTGTTTCAGTCATGAGCTTATTATAACGTAAAAAGAAGGAAACGACAATTTTCCATCATTTTACTGATGAGCTTGTTAGGAAGTGATATCATCCCCTTCTATCAAATAAAGAAAAAGCTCCCCGCCTAAATCCGGCTGAAAAGCTCAATTCTTTCTTTAACCTTGTCTTCGACCGCCTGATAGCCCGCCGACAGGAAATGCCGCCCCTCGTAGTACTTCTTGTTGAGGTAGTCTTCCTTATGGCTTTCAAATTCATGGACATAATCAATCATGGCAGTACTAAAGGCCAGGTGGCATTCGGTGTTGACGTTGACCTTGCTGATGCCTTGCTTAATGGCCTGCTTAATCTGGTCGTCTGGAATGCCGGAGGCCCCGTGGAGAACGAGGGGAAGGTCTCCCAGGCCCTGCTTCAGAATCTTGAGTTGATCAAAATCAAGCCCTGGCCAGTCCTCTGGATAACGGCCGTGAATATTGCCAATGCCAACCGCCAAGTAATCCGGCCCAAGGTCTGCCATGGCTTTGGCATCGGCTAAAGAGGCAATCTCTCCCTTTCCATAAATATTATCCTCAGAGCCTCCAATCGAGCCGACCTCGCACTCTATCAAAACGTCATGGGCCTGGGCCAACTCAATCAGCTCGGCCGACAATCTAAGATTTTCCGCCATCGGCAGATGGGATCCGTCAAACATGACCGAGTCATAGCCGACGGCAATGGCCTGCCTGACAGTCTCTGCATCGCCGTGGTCGAGATGGAGGGCGACAGGAACGCTTATCTCAAGAGCTTCCAGAAGATGGTCATAGAGGCTTTTGACCAGCCCCAAGCCACCCATGTAGGCGACTGGCGGGACAGAGGTCTGAAGGATGACCGGCTGACCAGTTGCTTCTCCCGCCCTTAGAATCGCCTGCATCCACTCCAGATTGATGCTATTAAAGGCTCCTATGGCATAGCCAGCCCGCTCGGCCTTTTGGATTTCATGTTTAATAGGATGCATCGGCACCTCCTAATATTTCTCATAATTTGCATATAGATACTCCAGGTCTTTGATTTCTTCAAGCAGTTGCTGGCCGATGGTCGTGTCTTTGACCCGCTGACGTCGGTCGACCTTATCGACCAGGCGTTTGACGGTAATCATGCCTAAGGTCTGGTCCAGCTCGCCTTCTGGCTTATTGTGGACGGCCAGCTGAAGGCCCCAGCTGTTGCAAAGGAGGGTATAACCAGCCCGGCCAGTGACTGCCTGATAAGGCTTTGAGAAACCACCGTCAATGACAATCATCTTGCCTTCTGCCTTAATCGGATTTTCGCCGTCTTTTTCATGGACGGGCGTGTGGCCGTTGATCAGATGGCCTTTTTCAGGGTCCAGGCCAAAGTCAGCCAGGATTTTCTCAATGAT
The DNA here is from genome assembly GCF_003116835.1 of Lactococcus termiticola. Taxonomy (GTDB): domain Bacteria; phylum Bacillota; class Bacilli; order Lactobacillales; family Streptococcaceae; genus Lactococcus; species Lactococcus termiticola. The sequence goes on from NZ_BFFO01000006.1 coordinate 13,772, forward strand.
TTTCCGATTTTCCCTCAGCTGATAATAAGGATTTTTCTTTTCATGATGTGTCGCCTTGTCTTCAATATAATAACGCTCAAAGGTCGTCATGGCCTCCTTGCCAAAAAGCGAGGAGCTCTCGCCCGTCCAGAGATACCACATGAGGTCGGTCGCCAAATCATCCGTCGTCTCAGGATACTGCATGCTCAGGCGGACCTGGCCGTCAAAGAAGTCCAGCAGGGACTTGCCAGCATAGGACTTGCCTTCCAGCTCAAAGGCCTTGTAGCTACCGTCTTCTTCCAGGGGCAGACAGCCGTGAATCAGGAGGTTGCCGTTGTATTTCAGGTACATGCCCCCTTTTTCCAGGAGAAAATCAACATGCTTTCTCAGCTTGACCGAAGCCAGGAAATTTTCCATGAGCAGGTCAAGTAGGCTTTCTTCCTCAGCTGTCAGGCGATTGGGACGATTCCAATCGATGGTCGGGGCCTGAAAATCATGGAGGGGATAGTCCCTGCCGTTAAGCTCGACCAGCCCTTTTTCAATGTCGATAAAATAGAGCAAATCACGGCCGGCCATCTTAAAATCAGGCCGTCTGTGAATCAGCTGACTTTCAAGCTTGAACTGAAGCATCGCCGTCGCCTGCTGGAGGCGGTTCAATAAACTCTTCTCCTGGCCACTCATTGCCGTGTCCTTGGGCAATCTTGGGGCAAATTTCTCAGCGTCCCGGTAATAGCGGGAAGAATAGTCCATCAGTGGCCTCAAATTCACGCCATAGCTGTTTTCCAGGACCTCCAGATTGCCATAGCGGGCAGAAATCCGGATGACATTGACCATGGCCAACTTTGAGCCCGCCATAATCGCCATCCAGGCAATATCGTGATTGCCCCATTGAATATCCACCGAAGGAAAGGCGATGAGCTCGTCGATAATCTTGTCCGGATAAGGCCCCCGGTCATAGATGTCGCCCACGATATGGAGCTGGTCAATCGAGAGCCTACGGATACTGTCGGACAAGGCAATCAACAAGGGCTTGAGCTGGTCGAGCTCCTGGAGCTTATTGACAATGGCCTGAAAATAGTCATGCCGGTCTCCGGTCGACTCCAGCTCGGTCAGTAGCTCCTCCAGGATATAGGAAAACTGCTCTGGCAGGGCCTTTCTCAACTTGGAACGGCTGTATTTTTCGCCGGCCATATAGGTCGCCCGCAAAAGATGCTGGAGCATCTGCCGGCCCCAGTCTTCAAAGGCTTCAGCCGAGAGCTCTGCCTCCTGCGAGCTTAGTGTCTCCTCAGGATAGGAAATCATGGCAGAAATCTGCTCGACCTCCCAAAAACTGAGGCTGGGAAAGCGTTCTCTGAGCTTCTCCTTGATACCACCCGAGGCCCGTCGCAAGACCGAATCAAAGCCCCTATATTCGCCGTGAACATCGCTCATGAAGTGCTCTGTCGCCTTGGGCAATTCACAAATGGCACTGAGGTTGATGATTTCTGTCAGGACCTTTTCCCTGCTGGGATAGGCTTCTTTGAGGAGACGATAGTATTTTTCTTGGTTTTTTGATGGCATGCTAGTCCCTGATTTCTTTTGTATTGAGCCAGTTTTTATAGTGATTGCTGGCCTAGACACCGCCATTATAGCACATCCTTTAATCGCTTACATTATCATTGCTTGAAAAATTAAAGACTGACAATTTCATCTTTTTCGGCTGAAATTTTTGCGACTTCAGCGATTTTCAGGCTTTCTAGGCCGTCTTCCAGATTAGCTCCAATCTCTGAAGGACTTCCGACCTTGACCGCCTCTGCAAAGGCCTTAAGCTCTGCTACAAAGGCCTGGCTAAAACGCTCTGGAAAGCTCTGCATGTAAGGCTTGACGATGCCCTTTTGCGTAAAAAGGGTGCTATAGTGGGGATTAGCCTCCTGACCAATCCGAATCCAGCCCTTACTGCCCATAATTTCAAATTCGACATGGTTGCCGTGGCTGGCAGAACGACCGGCGACAATCGTTGCCATCATCCCCCGCTCAAACTCCAGATTGGCTACACCGATATCGACCTCGCCAATCGCTTCTAACTTGGGCTCTGCGATTGAGTTCGTCACAGCCCAGACCTTCTTGGGGTTTTGGCCGGTAAACCAGCGGACCAGGTCAATGTCATGAATGGCCATGTCCAAAAAGACGCCACCAGAGTCATTGTCGCTAGCAAATTTCACAAAGCTCTCCATGCCTGAAATCGGGTCAATCCCGTAGGCCCGCAAATAGAGAATCTCGCCCAGCTCGCCCGCATCCAGCATGCGTTTAGCCTCCTGATAAGAAGGGTCAAAACGTCGCATGAAACCCAGCTGGAAAATCTGATTCGGATGGTCTTTGACGGCATGGACCATCTCCTCGACCGCATCCATATTGATGCCAAGCGGTTTTTCACAAAAGACGTGGAGACCAGCATTTAAGGCATAGGTTGTCATCTCAGGATGAAAAGCTGTCGGCGAAGTAATCACGATGGCATCTAGTGGCTCTTCATCAATCATCTTCTTCCAGTCCTTGTAGGGCTTGATTCCAAAATGCTCCTTGGCATAATCAAGCTGGGCGTCATCGAGGGCAAAACTGGCCAGTAGTTCGACCTCTTCTTTGAGTTCAGAAAGGTGCTGGGTGTGAACCATACCGAGACGCCCCAGACCGATGCTTGCAATCTTAATTTTTGTCATTTTTTTACCCCATTAGATTTTTTCAATGGCAATCGTTTGGCCTGTCACTAGAGCTTCTTTGGCCGACTTGGCAATCTTGACGGCCATGATGCCGTCCTCAAAGCTACAGGCGATTGGAGCATTGTTCTTAATGCTGTCAGCAAAGAACTTGAGCTCTGTGTCATAGCTCTTAAGATAACGTTCTAAGAAGAAAAGCTGTGGCTTGCCAGATTGGATATGGTCAGAGCCTGAGAAGATTGTGTTGTGGTCTGTGTGGTTGCTGTTGGCTAGCATCCCCTTGCTCCCAAAGGCTTCCAGGCGTTGGTCATAGCCATAGACCGCCTGTCGGCTATTGTCAACGACGGCCATGGCCCCATTTTCAAAGGTCAGTGTCGTGATGGCCGTATCAATGTCGTCATATTGAGTGATTGCTGGGTCAATCAGGGCTCCCCCCTTGGCTGAGACCGTCTTGACCTCGCCAAACATGTAGCGGGCCATGTCAAAGTCATGAATGGCCATATCCATGAAGAGACCACCGGAGCCCTTGACATAGTCAAGCGGGGGCATGCCAGGGTCACGAGAGGTGATTTTCAGGATCTGAGGTTCGCCAATTTCAGCAATCCGCGCTTTGATATTGAGAAAGTCGTCATCAAAGCGACGGTTAAAGCCCAGCTGGAACTTGACACCGGCCTCTTTGACAGCTTCGTAAGCTTCCATGATTTCATCGAGTTCAGAGCCGACCGGCTTTTCACAGAAAATGTGCTTGCCAGCCTTGGCCGCTGCGATGATTTGTGAGGGGTGGAATTTCGTCGGCGTACCGATGAGAACGGCTTCGACTGCTGGATTGGCCAGGACCTCATCATAGTCTTTAACAAAAGGGATAGCTGGATAGTCCTCCTTAAAGTCAGGGTCTTCAATGATGTCACAGACCATGACCACTTCAAAGTCAGGATTGATGGCCAGATTCTTCATGTGGACCTTGCCAATTCGGCCGTAACTGATGATTGCGATTTTGATTTTTGTCATTTTATTCTCCTGTTCATTTTTTGATAACTGGCCTTGCGTTCTAAAAATCTGACTAAAGCATGCTGTGGCCTTCTTCATGGCTCCGACACTAGGCTGATATAACTGCTGGCAGGGTCTCAAAACTGCGCCATTACAAACTTGTTCGATTAGTAGTTCTGCCGGGCAGACTTCCGTTCTTCTAGCTTCTGGTCTGACATCTTCTGAACGGCTGGAAGGCTGGAGACTTCTGAGATGCCGACATTCCACCAGGAACCGACAGCGTCGCCTGACATGGTCTTTGGCAGGACCTTGATGTCAAAGAGGGTCGACTTGTCTTGACCTTTGGCATCTTCTACTGCTTCACGGAGTTCTTCAAGACTGTGGATATGGTAGGTCTTCAGGCCATAGCCTTCGGCCACCTTGGCATAGTCAATGTTCATGATTTTGCCCTGATGGTCGAGCCACTCCGTCCCATTTGAGGCCTCGCCATGCTCCATCTGTAGGTTATTGATACAGCCATAACCGGCATTGTCAAAGAGGAGGACGTTGGTCTTCTTGCTGTATTGGAGGGCGGTCACGATTTCTGTGTGAAGCATGAGGAAGGAGCCGTCGCCTACAAAGGCATAGACCTCCCGGTCAGGCTCAGCCAGCTTGGCCCCAAAGGCCCCTGCAATCTCGTAGCCCATCGTAGAGTAGCCATATTCCAGATGATTAGAATTCAGCGATTTACTCTTCCAGAGTCGCTGAAACTCGCCTGGCAGAGAGCCTGCTGAGGTCACGATGACCGCATCGTCATCCAAGGCTTCGTTCAAAGCCAGAAAGACCTCAGTCTGCGTCAGATGCGTCCTCAGCGTCTTGCTGTAGTCGTCCAGATGCTCACTTGTAAAATGCCCGGCGATTTCAGGCTCAAAGTCCTGGCCCGTATAATGAATCCCGGCCAGCCGTTCACGCTCAAGCTCCCATTCCTGCTTCCATTCCTGGAGAATGCCTCCCCAGCTTGACCGATAGCCTGTGAGGCGTTCTGACAGGGCTGTGACAGCCTCTTTAGCATCTGCGACAATCGAATGGCCGGCAAATTTATAGGTCTGGACCCGGCTGACATTGATATTGATAAATTGGGTATGCTCAAAGTCAAAGAGACTTTTTGAGGCCGTGACAAAGTCGTTGTAACGGGTCCCGATGCCAATGATAAGGTCAGCATTCATCACAGCCTGATTAGCTGACGAGGTCCCAAGGACGCCGACACCCCCCATATTATATTTTTCATCCGACAAAAGCGTCGACTGGCCGGCATGGGTCATGACCAGTGGGACATCAAACTGCTCAGCAAAGGCCTTGATGGCCTCGCCAGCCTCAGAATACTTGGCCCCACCACCGACGATGACGGCCGACTTCTTAGCAGACTTAATCAGCTCTACAGCAACATCCAGCTCACGCCCTGTCGCAGGTCGTCGGTCCAGATAATGGACCTTCTTCTCAAAGAAGTCGACCGGATAGTCATAGGCCATCCCCTCGACATCCTGAGGCAGGCAGATCGTGACCGGCCCTGCATTTTCCCAAGAGGTCAAAGCTTCAAAGGCCTTGATCATAGCAGACATCAGCTGTTCTGGCCGTTCAATCCGGTCCCAGTAGCGAGACAAGGGCTTGAAGGCATCATTCGTCGAAATGGCTGTCGACAGGGGATTTTCGACCTGCTGTAAGACTGGGTCAGGCTGTCTGGTCGCCCAGGTATCTGCCGGCAAAAGCAGGACCGGAATATTATTGGCATAGGCAGTCGCTGCTGCCGTCAGCATATTGGCAGAGCCAGGCCCTGAGCTTGCTGACACGGCAAAAATCTTACGGCGTTTTTTTTGCTTGGCATAGGCAATGGCGGCGAGGGCCATCCCCTGCTCGTTTTTCCCTGCATAGGTCGTCAAGTGGCCGGGGTCTTCTTCTAAGGCCTCGCCAAGACCTAGCACAATCCCGTGGCCAAAGATATGGAAGATGCCCTCTACAAAGGCTTCTTCTTTGCCATCAAAGGCAATGTACTGCTGGTTCAAAAACTTGATGAGGGCCTGGGCGGTTGTCAATCGAATGGTTTTCGGCATTTTAAGCCTCCTTTATTTGCCTTAAAATATGTGGAATATTCATAAAGTGAAAGTCGTCGTCAGAGATGACCAGATTTTTCAGGCCAGAAGCTGGTCCAGCCATGAGCTCCTCCATCTCTGCCTGATGGCGACTGACCTGTGGCGTGATCAGCAAGAGGTCATAGGCCTTCTTGCTCAGCTTTTCCTTGATGTGACCAAAAGAAACATAGTCAATATCGAGGGCTAGATCTTCTTCGTGGATGCTCTCTGCCAGCTTAAATAAAAGATTACTGGCTGAAATCCCCCGTTCTGAGATAATCAGTACTGTTTTCATAAGGCTTCCTTTCTACATGTTTCCAATGCCAAGTGGTGAGAAGAAGGCATAAATGGCAAGCACGACTAGGATAGAAATAATCCCGACCGTCTTGGCATGTCGCCAGGGGGTCATATCCACCTTGGTATTGTAGGTCTCCAGATGAAAGTCTGCCTGGGGACGGAATTTTGGAATCAACCACATGATCACTGCCTCAAGGACAAAGAGGATGCCCAGTGTGTACAAGAAGTTAAATTCTGGGAAGGCAAAGAGGGCGATGACATAGAGCACGATGTGGACCGGGATAATGACCTTGGCTGAGAAGGCGGTCGCCTTTTTAGACCAGAAGGCAAAGAGGATGATGACCAACAATGGTACATTGTAGAGGCCATTAAACTGCTGGATGAATTGATAGAGGCCTGCCGGTGCATAGGTGATAAATGGCGCAATGGCGATACAGATCAGACCGACCACGATGGTCGCAAGCTTCCCGTTTCTGGCCACCTGCTCGTCCGTCGCTTTTTTATTAATCATGCCCTTGTAAAAGTCAAGCGAGAAGAGGGTGACGAGTGAGTTCAGAGCACCTGAGAAGCTGGAGAGGACAGAGCCCAGAATGACCGCCCCGTAGATACCTGTCAGGACCTGTGGCATGACCTGAATCAAGAGGGCCGGATAAGAATTGTCTGGATGGGCCAGAAATTGGTCGCCGAAGATATTTCTGGCAATGACACCTGGAAAGACTAGGAACAAGGCACCGAAAATCTTGTAGCCACCGAGAATCATCGTCCCCTTTTGGGCAGCTTCGAGATTCTTGGCTGCAAAGGCCTTTTGGACAATCATCTGGTTGGTACACCAGAAGTAAAGGTTGTTGACCAGCATCCCGGTAAAGAGGGCCGGCCAAGGGACAAACTTAGAATCAATTGGCCCTAGTGAATTGAGAAGGCCAGAGACAGGCGAGTGATAGACCACCTGCTCGACACCCCCGATAAAGTTGCCATGGCCCAGATAGACCAAGCCAAGGATAGGGACCAGAAGGCCACCAACCAGGAAACCAATAGAATAAATGGTATCAGACTGGGCGGTCAAGGCCAGGCCGCCCATCAGCAGGTATAGGATGGCTACGAGACCCACGATGATACAAATGGCGACGACAGCGACCAGCTGGCTGGTGTGCAGAATCTTATCAACATGGAAGATTTCATTGAAGACCAGGGCGCCTGAATAAAGGAGGACCGGCAAGAATAAAGCGATATAGGTGATGATAAAGAGGGCCGACATGATGCGTTTGATGGTCGTATCATAGCGAATTTCGAGGAAGTCAGGCACCGTATCAATCCCATACTTAAAGTATTTCGGGATAAAAATCAGACCTAAGGCCACGATGGCAATGGTCGCTGTGACCTCCCAGGCCATGACCTGCATGCCAGCCTGATAGGACTGGCCGTTTTCCCCGACCATCTGGTCGGTTGAGAGATTGGTCAGGATGATGGCCCCAGCCACATTGACAGCGCCGAGGGAGCGGCCACCCATGAAGTAGCCTTCAGCGGTCTGGATATTGACCCGTTTTGACTTGCGGTAGGCATAAATCCAGATGCCCCCTACGATGACGAAAAAGCTGATGATGGTCCATAAATTATTCATTCAGCACCCTCCTTAATAGTGGTAAGCGATTACATTTCTTTTGAAATTTTTTAGGCGGTTTGATTGACCTGATGCTACTCTAGCATTTCCAAAAGTGTAGACATCTCCTCTTCTAGGCGGAATTTTTTAGCTAAATGCTAGAAGTGGAGTGAAAGAAATTCTGCTAAAACGCTGTGAAATAAGGCAACTGGCGAGACCTTAGGCTCGACAGTTAGCAATGAAAGCGAAGCTTTGCTTGCCCCATGCGACTTGCTGCTTTAGCAGCTTAGCGAGCATGGAGAACCTAGTGGCAGAGCCAAGGAGATGGCATCACAGTGCTTTTTGCAGAATTTCTGGAAGGCAACGAGCTTTGTCTACAGCCCAAGGAATACTAGAAAGCACTCCTTTCTCCTTAAAGCCCCGTCACTGCCTTGATATAGACCCTGGCCTTCTTGGCATAGATAAAGGGATTGGCCTTGGCCGGGTCTTGTTCTGCTTCAACCATCATCCAGCCAGCATATCCTGAGCTTCTGATGGCCTCCCAGATAGGCTTGAAATCAATCATCCCGTCGCCGGGCACTGTAAATACTCCCTCTTTTACACCGGTCAAGAAGGACTTGTGCTGGGCCCGGACATCCTCCATCCGCTCTTGACGGATGTCTTTTAAGTGGATGTGTTTGATCCGGTCAGCATACTTATTAAAGATATAGAGCGGATCTTCGCCTGAGAAGACCAGATGGCCGCTATCAAAGAGGAGGCTGACCTTGGCCGGGTCTGTATTTTCCATCAAGCGCTCAATCTCTTCTGTCGTCTGGACCCCCGTCCCCATATGATGATGGTAGACGATGGCCATGTCCTTTTCCTGGGCCAGCTCGCCGAGTTCTTCGAGCCCTCTGGTCAACTGCTCCCATTCTGCCTCAGTAAAGATCGGCTTTTCATCATAGATGCTCCGCTCCTGGCCCTGGATAGAGTGGGTCTGTTCGGAAACCACGATGACCTTTGAGCCCATGGCATGTAGGAAATCACGATGGCGGATAAAATCTCGTTTGGTCGCTTCAAAGTCTGCAATCACAAAGGCTGAAAACCAGGCTGAGGCAATCGACAGGCCCCGAGGCTCCAGATAGCTCTTGAGCTCTGCAGGCTCTTTGGGATACTTATTGCCGATTTCCGTCCCTGTAAATCCGGCCAGTGCCATCTCACTGATGGCCTGTTGGAAAGTGTTTTCTGACCCCAGCTCTGGCAGGTCGTCATTGGTCCAGCCAATCGGGCAAATTCCTAACTTGATGCTCATAAAATCCTCCTATTTATTTATCCTGCTCTGCAATCAGAGCTTTAATTTTTTCAATCGTTGGCATGGCTTCAGATGATGAATGACTGCTCACGACAATCGCAGCTGACGCCGCCCCGTACTTGAGTGCGGTCCCAATACTTTCGCCATTGACCAGGGCCGTGATAAAGGCCGCCGCATAAGAATCGCCTGCCCCAAAGGTCTTGAGAACCTTGGCCTTGTAGGCCTTGCCTCGTGTGACCTTGCCATTCTTTTCATAGGCATAAGAGCCTTCCACACCATGCTTGATGACAATGAGTTCGGCCTGGTGCTTAAATAAGGCCTTCACGCTTGCTTCATTATCGCCTCCCAAATGGTTTTCTAAGACATCAAACTCATCTCGGGTCCCGATAATGATATCCGACTGCTGGGCCACGAGCTGGTAATAAATCGCCGTTTCTTCTGCTGACTTCCAGGTATATTCCCGGTAGTCCAGCTCAAAGATGATTTTAAGGCCATTTTTTCTAGCCAAGAGCAGGCTCTTTAGAATCGCCTCCCGAGAAGGACTCTGAGCCAGGCCCGTCCCAGAAATCAGGAGATAGTCAGCCTGCTTCAGATAGTCCTCTGAGACCTCGCTTGGATAAAGGTAGAGGTCAGCCACCTCATCCCGATACATAAGAATCGAGCATTCTTGCGGGCTCTTGATTTCTGTAAAGGCAAGGCCTGTCTTGTGGCCTTCAGTGTCGGTCACAAGGCCCTGCGTATCCACGCCCGCCCCTTCAAGATAGGACTGGATAAAACGACCGTGCTGGTCATCAGCGAGCTTGCCAATAAAACCTGTTTTCAAGCCCATCTTAGAGGCTCCGATAGCGATATTGGCCGGCGAGCCACCGACATACTTGCTAAAGGTCTTGGTCTCCTCCATCGGGCGGTTATATTCAACTGCATTCAGGTCAATCGCAGCTCGTCCTATGGCAATAAAGTGAAATTGCTTAGCCATCATTCTCCTTTCGATTGCGTTCAATAATCCATTCATGTTCTTTGGCATTATGGAATTTCCATTTTTTCATTGGGCCAGCCATGATATTGAGATAATAACTCTCATAACCGTCCGGCACAGAGACGGGATGATAGCCAATCGGCACCAGCACCATCTCTTCATTTTGGACGGTCATGGTCTCATCGATTAGGCCGTCATCCGTATAGACCCGCTGAAAGACAAAACCTCCATCCCCCTTCATCTCGTGATAATAGGCTTCTTCAAGCAGGGTCTCCTCAGGATAATTATTCTGGTCATGCTTATGGGGCGGGTAGCTCGACCAGTTGGCAGAGGGCGTGTAGACCTCAACCACCAGCAATTTATCTGAAATCGGACTCTCATCGTCTAAGATATTATGGACCGTCCTCAGATTGTTAAAGGCTCCTCTGTGCTCAATCGAGTTCTGAGCTCCAGAAATCAGCTGGCTTTTCCGCTCCTTATCCTTAGACGGAGCCATACAGATGATGATTTTCCCTGCCTTTTTCGCCTCAATACTGATTTGCTTACCCGCAGGAATATAAACCGCATCCGTCGGAATCTTGTCAAAGACAGACTCACGAGTCCCGACTTTATCAAAAGTCTGCTCGCCGTCTGAAATCTTGTATTGACCTGCCAGAGCCACCAAACAGGCCTCATAGCCGTCAAGTTGTCTGGCAAATCGTCCGCCCGCCTTCATTTCAAAGACCTGGGCTTCAATCCAATCAAAGGCTGAATTTTCCTTGCTGATATGATGAAGGAGCTTGACCTTGTCATCAGTTTCAAAGCCAATGACTGTGCGTTTCAAAACAACCATGACTCCTCCTTTTTAGATGTCTTCCTTAGGATAGCGTGCTGTCACGACCTTACGATGGGTATAAAACTCGATGCTATCCTTGCCATTACAGTGCAGGTCGCCATAGAAGCTGTCCTTCCAGCCTGAAAAGGCAAAGAAGGCGACAGGTGCAGGCACGCCGAGATTCACGCCCAGCATACCGGCATCGATATTTTCACGGAAATAACGGATACTGCTGGCATTATTAGTAAAGAGGCAGGCCCCGTTGGCCAGCGTATGCGAGTTAGCCAGCTCGACCCCTTCTTGGAGGTTCTTGATTTTGACAACAGAGAGAATAGGGGCAAAGATTTCGTCGGTCCAGAGGCTCATCTCAGGCGTCACATTTTCAAAGATGGTCGGAGCCACAAAGTAGCCCTTGTCAAACTTCTTCTCACGGCCGTCCAGCCGCAAAGTCGCCCCTTCCTTGATGCCTTTTTCAATATAGGCCAGTGTCCGCTCCTGATTTTCCTTGCGAATCACTGGGCCAAGGAAGACATCTTTTTCAAGGCCGTTACCAATTTTGATGGCTTTGGTCGCCTTGACCAGGGCCTCCATAAAGTCATCATAGATGGCAGCTTCGATCGCCAGCACAGCACAGGCCATGCAACGTTCGCCGGCTGAACCAAAGGCGGCAGAAATCACGTTTTTGACGGTCACGTCGATATTGGCGTCTTTGAGAACAATCGTGTGGTTTTTAGCCCCAGTCAAAGCCTGGACCCGCTTAAGATTTGCTGTCCCTGTCTTGTAGACATATTCACCGACCCCTTTTGAGCCTACAAAAGAGATGGCCTTGACGGCTGGATTTTCAAGGAGGCCGTTGACCACATCCTTAGCCCCGTTGACAATATTGAAGACCCCATCAGGCAGGCCAGCTTCAGCCAGCAATTCCGCTAAGCGGCTGGCAAGCATCGGTGTCTTTTCAGAAGGCTTGAGGACAAAGCTATTGCCACAGACAATCGCCATCGGAAACATCCAGCAAGGCACCATCATGGGGAAATTAAAGGGAGCAATCCCGCCGACCACGCCGACCGGATATTTATAGTTGGTCACTTCGACGTCCGTCCCGACCGCAGAGAGGCTGTCGCCCATCATCATACTGGGAGCACTCGCTGCAAATTCAACGTTTTCAAGGCCACGCCCGACTTCGCCCAGTGCTTCGCCGATGGACTTGCCGTTTTCTTTGGTGATGATTTGGGCAAGTTCCATCTTATGCTCAAGAATCAGCTCATGAAACTTAAACATGATTCTGGCCCGCTTGATGACATCGACCCTACTCCAAGTCTTAAAGGCTTCTTCAGCCTTGGCAACAGCCTCGTCCAATTCTTCTCTGGTCGATATCGGGACTTCAGCTAGGACTTCTTCGGTCGCCGGATTATAGACAGCTTCAAATTCGTCCGTCTTGCTGTCCAGCCAGCTTCCAGCAACAAAGTTCTTTAATTTGCTCATATTTTCCTCCTATTTTCTAAATACAAGGTCATTATAAACCCATCTTTCCAGTTTGTCAAGATTTTTTGATTAGTTTTTGAGTGTTTTTTGAGCAACTTTATATTATATTTTATTTGAAATCACTGTAATTTGTGCAAAAAATTATTTTTTTAGGTATAATAGAATCAGAAAAAATGAGGTACAACTAATGAAAGCGAAACGTATCGAGGAAATCGAACGCTTTATTCTAGAACAAGGAAGCGTTTCTTATAAGGAACTCGAAGAAAAATTTCAGGTTTCTATGAACACGCTCAGGCGTGACATCAATGAGCTCACACTTTCGGGCAAGATTGAAAAGGTCTATGGGGGCGTGAAAAGCCTGCACAATGCCCTCTTAGACTATACGTTCAGGAACCGCATCCAGGCTGACGCCAAGGCTCAAATCGGCAGACTCGCAGCAAGCCTGATCCAGGAGGATGACATTATCTTCATCGACTCAGGGACGACGACCAGCCAGATGCTCCCCTATATTGACAAGACCATCAACTGCACGATCTTGACCAATAATCTTGATGTGGTTGACTTTTTTACCCAGCTTCCAAATTTTCGTCTCATCCTGATTGGGGCCATCTACAAGCACAGCACCCGCTCTTTTGTCGAGCTCTCACCCAGCCAGGACCTGACCAATATCAATATCAACAAGGCCTTCATGGCCGCCACCGGTGTCAGCCTTGAAAACGGCCTGAGCAATTCTGACTCCCTCGAGCAACGCATCAAGCAAAACATCTGCCAGAAGAGCCACGAAATCTATCTTTTGGCCGACCACTCCAAATTTGACCACACCACACTAATGACCTATGCAGAACTGGACGAAATCCAGGCCATCATCACAGACCAACAGCCTCCTCAGGCCTACCAAGACTTCTTTGATGAGCACGGGATTGGGGTGTTGACGGCAAAATAAAAAGAGCCTGCCCAGGCTCTTTTTTTCACTTTCTTATTTTCCCGCCTTAATCGCCGCCAAAATCTGCGTCCGGAGATCATCCGACCCTTCTGCCCCGCCAGGCAGGAAGATGGTAGAATTACCACCTACTGCAAACTGGTTGAGCGTGTCCAGGTATTGGTTGGTCAGAAGAATCGACATGATTTGCTCTTCAGTGAGCGAGACACCGGTGTTCTTCATCTCGATGATTTGCTGGGCCAGGCCGTCTACGATGGCCTTCCGTTGCTCGGCAATCCCGACCCCACGCAGGCGGTCTTTTTCAGCTTCGGCTTCAGCGGCGGTCACGACTTGGATTTTGTTGGCATTGGCCAGCATCTGGGCCGCATCCTGCTTCCGTTGGGCCGCATTGATGTCATTCATCGACTGCTTGACTTCAGCATCCGGCTCGACCTTGGTAATCAGGGTTTTGACGATGATATAGCCATAGGTCGACATCTCCTCAGCGACCGTCTTTTGGACTTCCAGGGCAATTTCATCTTTTTTCTCAAAGAGCTCATCGAGCGTCAACTTAGGCACTGAAGAACGCAAGGCATCTTCAATATAGGCCTTGATTTGCTCGCCAGGATTGCTTAGCTTGTAGTAGGCATCCTTGATGTTGTTTTCGTTGACCCGGTATTGCGAAGCGATGTTCATGGTCACAAAGACATTGTCGCTGGTCTTGGTCTCGACCAGCATCTCATTTTGCAGGAGTCTCAGCTGGATGCGGGCAGCAATCCGATCAATTCCCCAAGGAAACTTAAGATGGAAGCCAGCACTCGCCGTCGATTGATACTTGCCGAGTCGCTCAATGATGACCACAGTTTGCTGTTTGACTGTAAAAAACAGCGTGCTCAGGCTGGTCAAGATGACCAACAAGATGATGAACAAAATAATAAGAATGATCATATATTCTCCTTTTTTCTTGCCACTTTTGGACAAGTCTGCTTAATTTTATTATATCATCTTTTGAAAGCACTCTTCCATTTTTGGAAGAAAAAAAGGCTTTTTAGAAGCCCTAAATATAAAAAGCTTTCTTTCGCTCCGGAATTTCTGGTAAATCACTGTGAGGCCGCAAGCAGACAGCTTCGCTATCTCATTGCTAAATGGCGAGCCCTTGCGGTCTCGCCATTTGCCTTATGTCACAGTGATTTACCAGAAATTCCTCCGCTAGAGTCTGTGATTTTTATGGTTCAAATTAACTCTTATACCATTAAAATCCCTTCGGAATATAATAATGAAACATCTTCCCAGCATACTGCAAGAAGGGAGGACGGATATAACCGATTTCCTCGACGGTTGCACGCAATTCTTCGATGTTGTAGCTCGACACCCGGATGAAATTGTCACACTCAGAAACAGTTGTGAGCTCAGAGGCGTCCCGGATGTACTCAAAGTCGCCTTCCAAAGTCAAGGGCTTCATCAAAATCTTATCGTCCGCTTCTTGCAAAAAATACTGAGGGAAAATCTGAGAAACCTCAAAGATCAGCTCTGTATCAATCGCCCGGGGAAACTCGCTAAAGACCAGGGCTTCTTCCTGGTCATTCAGATAAGAATAGCCAAAGGACTGTCCAGAGATATTCAGGCGGATAAAGCGGTATTGCTCGGCTCCAGGCTTGCCTTCCAGCTGAAAATCAGGATTTTCCTGAAACATGTCCAAAGCCTTCGACATCTCAAAATAATAATCGGTCGCATCCTTCGGCGACTTCTTTTGATAGAGCTCAGCAAAATAGGCGTTCAACACGCTGGCTGGCGGTGTGGCAAGGAGTCGCTTGTCAGCCTCGTCATCCAGCTGGGCCAGGCGGTTCTCCAAAAAGACCTTGTCCTGGGCCATAAAGCCCCCATATTTCATTGCTAAATCCAACCAATTTGCCATTATCTTACTCACTCTCTAAAAAATTTTTTACTGCCGGCATCAGATTTTGAGCCGGATAGGCCCTATCAAACACGTCATAAAAATCTACCTGCATCCGGTTCTTAAACCAGGTCAGCTGACGTTTAGCATAACGCCTCGAATTTCGCTTGACCAGCTCAACGGCCTCATCCAGACTGATTTCTCCCCGAAAATAAGGGAAGAACTCCTTGTAGCCGATGCCCTTGGATGCCTGGGCTTCCGGAGCCTTTTGATAAAGTCCCTCTGCCTCGGCCAGCAGGCCGGCCGTCATCATCAGCTCGACCCGCTGATTGATCCGATCGTAGAGCAGTTCCCGGTCGGCCGTCAGGCCTAGTAGCTTAAAGTCATAGGCTGAGCCCTGATTTTCAAG
Organism: Lactococcus termiticola; assembly: GCF_003116835.1. Lineage (GTDB taxonomy): Bacteria > Bacillota > Bacilli > Lactobacillales > Streptococcaceae > Lactococcus > Lactococcus termiticola. Next base: position 29,212 of record NZ_BFFO01000006.1, read on the forward strand.
CTGACTTCCAAATTTGGAAATTTCCAATGCCCGGATGGCCCGCCTCCGGCTAAACTCGGCCAGCTCGATGCCTGCTGATTCAAGCCGGACCTGTAAGTCCTCGTCAAGCAAGGCCTCCAGCTCCTGCCTCAGGGCCATCATGTCGTCATGGCCTGATTGGCCACCCAGATGATAGCCTTCAATCAGGGCCTGGAGATAGAGACCCGTCCCTCCCACGATAATCGGGACTTTACCTCGTGAGAGAATATCAGCAATCAGCAGATTGGCCTCTGTCACAAAGTCATGGGCTGAAAAATTCTCGTCCAGATTTCTCACATCAATCAAGTGATGGACCGCCATCGCCCGTTCTTCAGGCGTCGCCTTGGCGGTCCCAATATCTAGGCCCCGGTAGACCTGCTGGGAGTCGCCCGAGATAATCTCGCCATCAAAGGCCTGGGCAAGCTGAATCCCCAGGGCAGTCTTGCCGACCGCCGTCGGCCCCAAGACCACTAATACTTGATTCCTCATGACATTTCCTTTTTTTCCCATAAATAGTTTATAATAAAATTATAACACAACTTAAGGGAGGAAAGAGATGAGCAAATCATTTATTGGCGGTTTTGTCGCAGGTGGCCTCGCGGTCATCATAGTAATCGCAACCGCCGGCGGACTCTACAAGGCGAAGGTCATCGACCCGGTCGAAGAAAAATGGAACTTTATCGAAGAAAACCGCAAGAAGGCTAAACGCAAGCGGATTGCACATTAAAAGGCTTATCACAAAGCCTTTTTTTAATTTCTAAAATCGAGAATCATTTTTCCTTTTTCATCACTCGCCAGTGCCTGCTTGATGTCAGTAAAAGGAAGGACGCGCACATCCTGGTTAATGACAAGCTCCCCCTTTTGGACTAAGCCAATGATGTCAGCCATCTTCTCCTGAAAAGCTTCGGGGCTATGCTTTGCCAACCAATAACGGAGGTGAAAGAGGCCCTGCTTAATAGGTAATTCCGAAATCTCCGCCCAGTCGACCTGCTCGCCAGAGAGAAGGCCAAGGGCCTGGAAATGCCCGCCGGACTTGACCTGCTTAGCTAGACTCGTGCCGACCTCACCGCCCACACAGTCGACGACTGCATCAAACTGAAGGCCTTTGGCATCCGTCAGAACAGCCTTGGCCCCGAGCTCGTAGAGCTCCTTATCATGCGACGAATTACGGACGATGGCATAGTAGTCAAAGCCCATCGTCTTCGCCAGCTGGGCAAAGCACTTGCCGATCGCTGAGGCTCCTGCCGTCACGGCCAGCTTCTTTCCCGGCTGAAGCTGAAAGACTTCATTGACCAAAAGATAGGCTGTCAGGGGATTAATGTAGAGCTGGCTGGCGGAGAGGTCATCCAGCTCGTCAGGAATCATCACCGCATAGTCTGCCTCGCAGACGACCTCCTCCTGCCAGGTCCCTTCGCCCTCCAAAGGGAGGACACGCTTGCCCAGGAGATCGCTCGAGAGGCCTGGACCGACTTCTAGCACCAGGCCGACACCCTCGTAGCCTGCGATGGCTGGAAGTGGCGTCCGGTGGCGGTAGGCTCCTGTGACGGGGATGAGGTCTGAAGGGTTGACTGGGGCGAGGAGCATTTGGACCCGGAGCTGTGCATATTTCAGGGGGCTCCGTTCTCTTGCCCTGATTTCTAGGACCTCCCTTGGCTCTCCAAAACTCTCGTAGCCGATACTTTTATAGGTCATTGCGATAACCTCTCATAAGCTCCTCAACCCGCTCCAGAGCAATTCCAAACATATTCAACCGCTTCAAAAGTTGCTTGCCGTTGGCATAGCCGATTCTCAGCTCATGGCAGAGATACTCTCGTCGTTGCCGACTGTCAGAAGCCATGACCAGGCCAAAGCTTATCAAATCCGTCTGGCTCAGGCCTTCTGCATGATGACCGGAGGTATTGACTGCCTCAAAAGCCCGCTCCAGGGCCTCAAAGTCAGCATGCTCAACACCGAGCGAACCCTGCTTTTTAGGCCGACCTTCATCTCGCTGGATAAAGGCGTGCTGGGCATCAGGGACCGCAGACATGATGATTTTACGGATTCGTTCACCCTGAAAATCCGGGTCAGTAAAGACAATCAGCCCTCGACTTGCCTGCAAGCGTTTGAGGCGTTCAAGGTCTTGCTCATCAATCGAGCTCCCACCCGTTTCATAGGTCATACAATCGTAAAAACGCTTGAGATTTGCCGTGTCATCACGCCCTTCAACGACGATGACCTGGTCAATTTTTTTCTTGTCCGCCATCGGTCAGTCCTCCAGACCAAAGATTTTCAGGCTGTTTTGATAGGTCGCCTCAGCCACTTCTTCGACTGAAATCCCTCTGATTTCCGCTAGCTTTTGGACGACATAGTGCGTATAGCCTGGCGTGTTTTCCTTGCCTCGAAAAGGCACAGGCGTCAGATAAGGAGCATCGGTCTCGACCAAAATCCTGTCCAGTGGCAATCGGCCTGCAGCCTCCTGGATATCCGTTGCCTTCTTAAAAGAGACCACACCAGAAAAACTAATCATCATCCCCAGCTCTGCAAAGGCCTCGGCATCATCGTAGCTCCCTGAAAAAGAGTGCATGATGGCACCAGCCGGGCCAACCCCTTCTGACTTGATGATGTCGTAGGTATCTGCCAATGCATCCCGAGTGTGGACCTGGAAAGGGACACCAGCTTCTTTAGAGAGCTGAATCTGCCGGCGGAAGACCTCTTCCTGACGATCCTTTGACTCGACCATCCAATGATAATCCAGACCAATCTCGCCAAGGGCAATGACCTTGGTCTGTTTCAGTTTCTCCTTCAGATAGCTTTCTGCCTTATCATCAAATTGCCCCGCATCATCAGGATGCCAGCCAATCGTCGCATAAACTTCTGGAAATTTGTGAGCCAGCTCAATGGCTTTATCATTCAGCTCAAAATTACTGCCGACAACGTTCATTTTGACGACGGAGAGTTCAGCAGCTTTTTGGATTTCTTCTGCTTCGCGGTGGAGGAAGGGTTTATCGTTGAGGTGGGTGTGTGAGTCGAAAATTTTCATATTCCATATTATAGCATTTTTCGTATTTTTCTCCACGGCACTTTGGCCTTTGGGGCTTATTGGTAAAGAAGGGGAAGAACTTGACCTCCTCAAAGAATAAATATAGCATATGACTAAAGATTGGGTTAATGGATGCCGTTACAGAACCTTTATGCAGTGTAAAAAGCAGCCCTCCCTGCCAAAACATTTGATATCATGTCACTAAAGACCCACTGAACACTGCGATAGTCAGCTCCCTCAGTGGCTTTTCTTATGTCAAATTCAGCAAGGGACTTTATCTCCAGCTTCTAGCCGTAAAAAAGAAAAAAGCCCTCAGGCCTGTTCTCGCTTAAAGCTCATAATGCTGTTGCTTCAACATCGAAGGATAAATATTCTTCGCCTTGTTCAGCTCTTCCTTCTTCTTTTCGATGTCTTCAGTAATCTCAACAGAAAAATTTTCCATCAGTGTCCGGGCATCCTTGAAGATATAACCGCCGTTTTTCAGGTCCTGCTCATCATCAAAGACACTCAGATGATAAGAAAGGCTCTTGAAAAATTCTGTCATGTAGTAGGCAGGGATGTAGAGATTATACATCGACGTATAGTTCTTCAAGAAGTTATAGTCATAGAAGGGAATCTTGACGTCGCTCGTCGGATTGATGAATTCCTTGTCGGCATCGGTAATCGGTCGGTTCAAGACCTCAATCATCTTCTGATTCAAGATATTACGGACCTCAATCTCACGCAGGAGCTTCTCGATGGTCAACCGCTTTTTATAGCGGTTTTCGTCGTATTTCTTGTAAATCCAAATGCCGGCAACCAAGGCCCAGGCACCGATGATCATTCCAAAAAGGACGGCTAACATAATTTCTGCATTCATGTCCCTAATTATAACACGCTATCCCGCATTTTCAAAGGCATTTTAGGAAATTGAAAATCTTTTTGTTTGACCTTTTTTGACCTTTTGATTATAATGAATTTATAAATTGTTAATGAAAATAAGGAGATTCTTATGGGATACTTAATACCTACTGTCATCGAACAATCAAGCCGGGGCGAGCGCGCTTATGACATCTACTCACGGCTCTTGAAGGACCGCATCATCATGCTCCAGGGCGAAGTCAACGACGGGATGGCCAATGCCATCATCGCCCAGCTCCTCTTCCTCGATGCCCAAGACAACAGCAAAGACATCTACCTCTATGTCAACACACCCGGTGGCTCAGTCTCTGCCGGCCTTGCCATTGTCGACACCATGAACTTCATCAAGTCTGATGTCCAGACCATCGTCATGGGGATGGCTGCTTCTATGGGGACCATCATCGCCTCAAGCGGTGCCAAGGGCAAACGCTTCATGTTGCCAAATGCTGAATACCTCATTCACCAGCCCATGGGAGGTGTCCGCCCAGGTGCCCAACAGACTGAAATCGCCATCGTTGCTGAAAGCATCCTGAAGACTCGTAACCGCCTCGAAAAAATCCTCTCAGATAACTCAGGCCAATCCATCGAAAAAATCCACGCCGACGCAGAACGCGACTACTGGATGGACGCCAAGGAAACACTGGAATATGGCTTTATTGATGAGATTATGGAGAATAATGCATTGAAGGACTAGGGCTTTGCGGAGTTCTTTATATAACTCACTAGACTAAAACTAGGCAGGAGTGTAGTGAAGGCAATTCTGAAAAGCACTGTGAAATATTCAAAAGGCGAGCCCGCAAGGGCTCGCCTTTTAACAATATCTTAAAAGATAAGTTTTATGAAAAAAGTTAGAAAAAGGTCTTTTTTTGCCACCTCCTTTGTGCTATAATATAATAATCCTATGCCCACAAAGCTGGTCTGGCCCAGCTCTGGCTACATTAAATTTTAATAAGGAGAGTGTATGCTTACTATCTATACCGCCCCATCTTGCACCAGTTGCAAGAAGGCGAAAAGTTGGTTGTCACAACATCATATCAACTTTAACGAACGCAATATCATCGCTAATCCACTCTCAGTAGATGAAGTCACTAAAATTTTAGAAAAATGTGACGACGGTGTTGAAGGCTTGGTATCAAGCCGCAATCGCTTCGTAAAGACCCTGGGCGTTGACTTTGAAGACCTTTCAATGACAACCGCCATCAAGATTATTTCTGAAAACCCCCAAATTCTTCGCCGGCCGATCATCATGGATGACAAACGCCTCCATGTCGGCTACAACGAAGAAGAAATCCGCACCTTCTTGCCTCGCACAGTCCGGATGCTGGAAAATGGCGGACAACGTCTGCGTTCAGCCATTTAATCTTTTGGAATTATTGGAGCCTTGGCTCTTTTTTCTTTATCAAAAAACTCTGCCGAAAGATTTGGCAGAGTTTTTTATCAGATTTTATATTCAGGGTTTGAAGTCAACTGAATCAGTCTTCAGTATACCAATCATAGTGGAATACACCCTCTTTATCCTTACGTTCATAGGTATGAGCACCGAAGTAATCACGTTGCGCTTGAATCAAGTTGGCAGGCAATTCAGCTGAGCGGTAGCTATCATAGTAGCTGATGGCTGATGTGAATGTTGGCACTGGGATACCTGCTTGTACAGCGAGGCTTACAACGTCACGTACTGCTTCTTGGTAACGTTTTGTGATGTCGATGAAGTAGTCATCGAGCAAGAGGTTTTCAAGTGCTGCGTTCTTGTTGAAAGCATCAGTGATATTTTGCAAGAATTCTGCACGGATGATACATCCAGCACGCCAGATTTGCGCGATGGTTGCATATGGCAAGTCCCAGTCGAAGTCTTCTGAGGCTTTACGCAGTTGTGCAAATCCTTGTGCATATGACATGATTTTTGAGAAGTACAAAGCTTGACGGATTTTTTCGATCACTTCTTTCTTGTCGCCATCAAATTTCACTTCTGGTCCTGAAAGGATTGCGCTTGCTTTGACACGTTCATCTTTGTAAGTTGAGATGAAACGTGCAAATACTGATTCTGTAATCAATGGCAATGGGACACCAAGGTCAAGGGCTGATTGTGAAGTCCATTTACCGGTTCCCTTATTTCCAGCCTTATCAAGGATTTTATCAACGATGAATCCTTCACCTTCATCGTCTTGACGTTTCAAGACTTCTTTGGTGATTTCGATAAGGTAGCTGTCGAGTTCGCCTTCGTTCCATTCTTCAAAGATGGCTTGGATTTCAGCATTATCAAGGCCAATGACACGTTTCAAGAGGTCGTATGACTCAGCGATCAATTGCATGTCACCGTATTCGATGCCGTTGTGGACCATCTTAACATAGTGTCCAGCACCATTAGGGCCCATATAAGCCACACATGGCTTACCATCTTGAGGGGCTTTACCTGAGATTTGCTCAAAGATAGGGGCAATGAGGTCATAAGCTTCTTTTTGTCCACCAGGCATGATAGATGGTCCGAGGAGGGCGCCTTTTTCACCACCAGAAACACCTGTACCAATAAAGTTGATGCCTGAATCTGCAAGTTCTGCATTACGACGCATTGTGTCTGGGAAATGAGTATTTCCGCCATCAATCAAGATATCGCCCTTGTCAAGGTGTGGCAAGAGAGATTTGATTGTTGCATCGGTTGCAGGACCTGCTTGGACCATGAGCATGATACGGCGTGGTTTTTCGATGGCATTGACAAATTCTTCAACGGTTTTTGTCAAGACCAAATTTTTGTCTGGGTGTTCAGCGATGACTTCTTCTGCTTTCGCCGTCGTCCGGTTAAAGATAGCGACCGTGTAGCCACGGCTTTCAACGTTGAGGGCAAGGTTCTTACCCATCACGGCCATGCCGACGACACCAAAGTTTGCTTGTGACATATGAATCTCCTATTCATTTTTCGAGTATAGTTACATTATAACTTTTTTTAATTGAAAAATCCTTGTTTAAGTATATTTTTTTATTGACGCTATATGATGGATGAAAAAAAGTTACAAGAAAGAATTAATATTATTAATATAAAGTGGATCGAGTGAAATGGAGGAAAATCGGGAAAACACTGTGAAAAGGGCGACTAGCGAGACTTTCGGACTCGCTCTTTAGAACGATGTAGCGAAGAAAACTTCGTTTTCCTTATCTGTAGCTTCTCTTGGAGCCCTCTGGCCACTCGAACTTCCGCAAGGCAAGGGCCAGTCCTCCTAAACAGAAAAAAAGCAGACATCATGTCCGCCCCTTCTTATTCCGTCAATTCTTTCGCCTTTTCAGCAATCTCATCGGCACGTCTTTGCAGATCGCTCAGGCCCTTGCTTTCGCTGGCTGGGCTAACTTCTGATGCGATTTCTTCCACCTTTTCAGTTGCGGCATCTTTGACTTCTTCAGCCTTTTCTGTCACTGCTTCTTGGGCTTCTACAACAGAATCTGAAATTGAACTTTCATCTTCATCAAAGAGCTCTTCAGTCGAATCTTTTGCTGTGTTAAATTTGTCAGAAATTGAATCTTTTGTCTTATTAACAAAGTCCATCACAGACTCTTTTGACAGCTCACCACTATCAATTTTAGCCTTGATGTCGTCCTTTTTAGCGACCAGATAGTCTTTGGCACGCTCAGCTGAGATGTCCCCGTTGTCAAATTTTTCCTTGATGTCGCTGAACTTTTCATCATAGAAGGCCTTGGCTGAGTCGGTCACGTTTGAGACCGTACCTTTAGGGTCTGCCTTAAAGTCGTCAAAGGCCTTGCCTGCGTCTTCACGGAGCTCAGAGCCTTTTTTAGGGGCCAGGAACAATGCTGCTGCAGCACCAATCAGTGCACCTACTAAAAATCCAGATTTTTTAGCCATATTATACTACCTCTTTTTCTACTTTTTCTTTTTTTGTAAAGAATTTCTTTGCCTGCTTTGCAGCAACTACAGCTGCTGTAGACCGGGCATTTCTACGGCCAGACCGGCTGAAGCGACCGACCAGGTTACGGGTCGATGCGTTGACCGCAGAGACAGACTCTGACAGGTCAGCAACCGCCGTAAAGAGCGGATCAATCGTAGCCACCTTACCGTTAACATCGTCAAGCAGTGTATTAGCCTTGCCCATCAGGCTGTCGGCCTGGTGCATGAGGACATCCACGTCACTCGAGACTAGCTTGATACTGCGATTGACCTCAGTCATAGTCTTTGAAACCTTGACCAGGACAACAATAATAAAGATTACCAGCAGGGCAAAGGCCACTGCAATAATCATCAAAGCTATATTTCCCACTTTACCTCCTTTTGAGCTTAAGCTTTAAGCCCTTTCATATGATAATTCCATTATATCAAATCAAGCTTGGATTAGGAAATAATTACTAAATTTTAATCTTAGCGAACCGAGTCTTGCAAAAAAGCCTGCAAACAGGCTCCGCTCACATCATGTCCCGCTTATGCAGAAGGACACTAACCCATCCACAAATCAGGATAATCCCGACCAGAATCAGCCACCACATATTCCCCCATTCCTGCTTGGGCAAAGGGACATTCATCCCGTAAAAACCTACGATGATGGCAGGAATCCCGAGGACAAAGGTCGCTGAAGTCATAATTTTCATGACGATGTTCAAGTTATTAGAAACAATATTTGAGAATAAATCTCTTAGATTTTCCATCAATTTAAGCTGAATTCGGGTCTCGGCGTGAGACTGGTCAGCCGCAATCTGAATATCGAAAATCCGCTCTGCAAAGCCGTCCTGGCTATGTGTCCTGAGATATTCCGCATAGCGGGTCAGGACGCTGAGGTTATTGCTCACCGCATCTTCAAAGTAAATCAGGCTGGCCTGCATGGCAATCATATCCAATAGCTGGTCATTTTTCGTCGACTTCATGATAGACTTTTCGATTTTTTGCCGGCGTTGACGAAATTCAGCCAGATGCTTTTCATAACGGGCTTCAATGTCAAAAAGGAGGTGATAGGTCATCTGATGGGCGAACCGCTCCCGCTCAAAGCTGACATCTTTGAGGCCAGGCAGTTCAAAGTCAGCATTCAAGGCAAAGATCACTACACCCGAGCTGGTGTTGACAATCGAGCAGGGATAGGTCTTGATTTCGCCTGTATCACTCATCATCGGATACTGCATGAGGAGGAGCTGGTTGCCCTTGTCGTCGCCTTCTATCCGGGCCTTTTCATAATTGTCCAAAATCCCGCTGAGATAGTCAAAAGGAAAGCCAAAACGCTCGGTCAGCCGGCCGATTTCTTCCTTGCTCGGCTGGAGCAGGTAGAGAAAGTCGCCGTCTGTCCCGATATTATTACGTTCCAGCCGTCTGTCTGAATTGAGACGATAGTTATAAATCATGTCATTTCTCCCTATTTATAGTTGAAAAATCTCAGGCTGACTCCGTCAAAAATCCTGGGAAAAAGGCCACGGAGCTTGACGAGCAGAGCCAGTTGCCAGGGCAGATTGAGCTCTGCCTTTTGCCTGCCCAACTGTTTATAAATTTTTACTGCAATCTCATCTGCCGTCAAGACATAAGAGCCGACCCGCTCAAGATAGGCGGGGTTATCCGCATGAAACTTGGTCCTGACCGGGCCTGTATTGACCGTCGTGATGATTAAGTCCGGACGCTCCATCCGGAGGGCATCTGAAAAGGCAATCAGGGCTGCCTTAGAAGCTGAATAAGCCGTTGACTTAGCCGTCGGTAGCTTGCCAGCGATAGAGGCAATATTGACAATCTGAATCCGGGGCCGGCTCTCCTTAATATGGCGGATGGCCAGGAGGCTATTGACCTCAAACATGGCCTCAATATCGTCCATGGTCAGCTCTTCAAAGGCCTCAAAGACGGCTGTTCCGGCATTATTGACCAGGATGTCGACTTCTGGCAGTGGACTCACGCCCTCTTGATAAAAGCAGGCATTGGGAAGACCGCCGTAAAGCTGCTCTAATTTTTGAAGATCCCGGGAAAGTAGATGGAGTCGGACGTCTTTATCCTCGGCCAGGAGCTTGACCAGGGCCTGGGCAATATCGCCCGTCGCCCCTGTGATGAGGATGTCCTTAAAGTTTTTCTTCATAGAAATCCTTCGCCACATGGCTATTTTCGTGGACAGCCTGAGCTTCAGTTAAGAGTTGTTTAACCGCCTTACCGACATAGCGGGGGCTGATGTGGGTCAGGATGAGTCTGTTTGCCCCTGCTTCCTTGGCAACCTCAGCCGCCTGCTTGGTCGTCGAGTGGCCGTGTTTCTTGGCAATCTTAGGCTCTGAGGCCTCATAGGTCGCCTCATGGACCAGGAGGTCGGCACCCACAGCCAGACGGACCGCCGCCTCGGTCTTTCTGGTATCGCCGAGGATGGTCACGACCTTACCCTTCTTATCTGGACCAATATAGTCCTCCGGCCGGTAAATCTTGCCGTCCAGCTCTACCGTCTCGCCCCGTTTAATCTGTCCAAAAAGCGGGCCAAAGGGCAGGCCATCGGCCTGCAATCGCTCGCTGTCCAGCTCGCCAGCCCTATCCTTTTCCATGACCCGGTAGCCCAGGCAAAAGATGGTATGGTCGAGTGGCTCAGCATAGACTGTAAAGCTCTCGTCTTCAAAGACAATACCCGCGGTCTGATCCAGCTCATGAAAATCAATCCGGTAGCCAAGCTTACTGCCTGAGATTTTCAGACTGGTCATCACAAAGTTTTTAATCCCTTGCGGGCCATAAATTTCAAGGTCGGTCTGCTCGTCAGAAGACTGGAAGCTCCGGCTTGAAAGAAAGCCAGGCAGGCCAAAGATATGGTCGCCGTGAAGGTGGCTGATAAAGATTTTTGTGATTTTTCTGGGCTTAATTGTCGTCTCCAGAATCTGATGCTGGGTCGCCTCTCCGCAGTCAAAAAGCCAGATTTCGCCACGTTCATCTAAGAGTTTTAAGGCAATGGCCTGGGTCTTTCTGCTGTGCGACGGCTGGCCTGCTCCTGTGCCTAGAAATTGGATGTCCATTTGAGCTCCTTTTTCTCCTGTTTTTGATAAAAAAATTGCAGGCTTGACTGCAATTTTGGGGATTCGTTGACTTTGGAAATGCAGTGGCGGAAATGTAGGATAGCCATTTTGCACGTAAGTGAGAAATTGAACTGCGTTCAATTTCTTTTATTCAGTAACCATTTTGTGAGCAAGGCTGGGCTTTAACTGGCTTTGGCCAGTTAAAGCCCTAGACTTGCTACACAAAATGCGTCCGGAGGGAATCGAACCCCCATCGCCAGAACCGGAATCTGGCGTGATATCCATTACACTACGGACGCGTCAACTCTTTTATTATACGGAAAAGCTTGGCTTTTTTCAAGTCTCAGGCGACCTTGATATTGACTTGTCATTTTTAGAGAAAAAAAGCCCTTATTAGGTCTTCTTATTTAGGTTGATTCATCCGATTAAAGCGGTCAACCCGGTAGGCAAAGACCACCCGCCGGCCCAAAAGATAGGCAAAGAAGGCGGTTGGCAACCAAAAATCATGAGAGGCTGCCCAGTAAAGCAGGGCGGCATAGATGATCACACCGATCATAAAAAAGTAGAACTGCTGTCTTATCATAAGCTATATTATAACAGATTCTGACCATTTTTCCTAAATAAGGCTTGCTAGTCATTTTATAAATTTTCTGCTAAAATAAGAAGGCAATGAATACGATTAAAAAATTTATGGCTTCGGAAGCCTTTAAGTACCTGGTTTTCGGTGTTTTAACCACACTTGTTTATTATATCTTTTTGAATATTGTCATGTTTGCGACCTCGGGGTCTTCCTACTCTGCCCCCCTGGCAGAGGCTGTCGGTCAGATTGTCAGCATTATCTTTGCCTTTTGGACCAATAAGAAATGGGTCTTTGAACATGAAAGTGACCATGTTTTCCTAGACTTTCTCAATTTTTCAGCAGGACGTATCGCCTTCATGGTCCTCGCCGTCATCCTAAAATGGTGGTTCGGCACCGTCCATCCTGAAATCCTGACCGGCCTCATTCATCAAAACTTCAAGCTGACGATGAACATCTTCTCACTATTTTTGCAGGTCCTCAACATCCTGCTCAACTACTTCTATTCTAAATTTCTCGTCTTCAGAAAAAAATCAGCCTAAACGACTGATTTTTCTATTCTCACAAAATGGTGATAGCCTCGAATTCATAAAGGAAACTAGTCTCGCCTTACTCCCAGTCTTTGAGCTCAATATCCTAGTTTCTATAATTCTCTCCATGTTACGCTAAAGCCCCTAATCAGCCTAATCTGTCTGATTTTTTTCTTTATTACGAATGACCTTGATAAACTCGATAACCTCGCCCCGCCTGGTCTCAATATTCTTTGCCTTGATCTGCAAATAAACGGCATTAAGAATGGCCCCTAAAATCAGGACACGGGCAATGAAGATGAACCAAATCATGAGTGTGAAAACGACCAGAGAGCCAGCCACCTTGAAGTCCCGCACTTCATTGAGGGCCCTGGTCGCGTAAAGGGCGATGATATTGGTCAAGAAGACCAGGACAAAGGTCGTGAAAATCGTCCCTGGCATAATGTAGCGTATTTTGTGAATTCGGACATTGGGCAAGAGGAAGTAAAGCAAGGCCAGCGACAGAAAAGTCGCGAGCCCCACAGCCGGCAGGGTCATATTGTGCAACGTATAATAAAGCTGGTCATTAAAGGGAAAGCGACTGTGCAACTCGGCCAGGATCTGCTGGCCAAAGGTCGACAGCAGGACGGCGATGTAGAGGAAAATCAAGATCCCAAAGCCTGAGACAATTCCAATGACCCGACTGACGATAAAGTCCCGGTGGTCTAGCACGCCATAAGCCTTGTTCATGGCCATCTGAAGGCTGGCAAGGGCCCTGGAAAAGGTCCAGAGGCCGACGATGATAGAGACCCAGAGCAGGCTGGTATTGGGATTGGACAAGAGGCTCCGGCCCGGCCCTGAGATGGCCTCATAGATCTGATGGGGCATGCTCTCACTCAGGGCCTGGAGAATCTGATCCACATTCAGATGAAAAAAGGGGAGGGCATTTCCGACAATCAGCAAAAAGGGAAAAAGCGATAGCATCAGGTAATAGGCTACCGCAATCGACGAGAGGCTCATCTCTGAGCTCTTAAAAAACGAGAGAAACTGATTGAAGACTTCAACGATGAAAGCCTTGCTAAATTTTTCTTTCATGTTTTTCCTGCTCTTTTTCTCTGAACTGGACGCTTTCATCTAAAAGATTTGGAAAATCTTAGTAGGTCCCTTCTTCTCCTTGAGAAGTCAGGATGACCGGACCGTCTTTAGTCACGACAAACTGGTGCTCATACTGGCAAGAAAGACTACCGTCAAGCGTCACATAGCCCCGTTCTCCGTCGTGGTCAATCTCCCAATCGCCAGTGTTGATCATCGGCTCGATGGTCAAGACCATGCCTTCACGTAGGCGAAGGCCCTTTCCTGGCGTGCCATAGTGGGGTACCATTGGGTCTTCATGCATGGTTGGACCAACGCCGTGGCCGACCAGGTCACGGACCACGCCGTAACCCTTGCCCTCAGCGTATTCTTGGATGGCGTGACCAATGTCGCCAATCCGGTTGCCAACCTTGGCAGCGGCAATCCCACGGTAGAGGGCTTCTTTAGTGACATCCATCAGATTTCTGACTTCTTCAGAAACCTCACCAACAGCGAAGGCCCAACAAGAATCTGCCACTCCACCACGGAAATTTTCCTGATAGTAAACCATGCTTTCAGCATCGTCAAAATTCAGTTTTGAAACATCGCAGAAGTCGTCTTCGACAAGACCCAAGACCATGTCAACCTTGATCAAATCGCCTTCTTTGAGTTTGATATGGCGAGGAAAGGCATGGGCCACTTCATCATTCAAGCAACAGCAGGTCGCATAAGGAAAGGGATTATAGTTGCCTTCGTCGACCCCGATTTGCAGGGGGAGGACATTCTTTTCCTTGCAGACCCGGCGGACATATTCTTCGATTTCAAACATGTCGATGCCTGGCTTGATGAGCTCACGCAGGCCAATATGGATGTCGGCCAGGATCTTGCTTGACTTGGCCATTTGTTCGATTTCACGTTCAGATTTTAGTGTAATCACTGCTTTCTCTTTTCTAATAACTTTATGCTTCCATTTTATCATAAATTGAGCCGTTTATATAAAATCCTCAGATAAATCAGAAGCTCCGGAGCCTTTAGGATGTGATTTCTGCCAGATTTTTGATATAATTTTATTAAAGAAATTTAAGAAAAGGTGATCAAAAATGGCATTAGCAAAAATCGTCTACGCAAGTATGACTGGAAATACGCAAGAAATCGCTGAAATCGTAGCTGATAAGCTGGAGGACCTAGGCCTTGACGTCGACCTCGACGAATGCACAACGGTCGATGCCGAAGACTTTGTCGACGCTGACCTCTGCATCGTGGCCACTTATACCTATGGCGACGGCGAGCTGCCTGATGAAATTGTCGACTTTTATGAGGACTTGGCCGACGTTGACCTGGCTGGCAAGACCTTTGGCGTCTGTGGCTCAGGCGATACTTTTTATGATGACTTCTGCGTCTGCATCGACATGTTTGAAGAGCAGTTTGCAGTAGCTGGAGCGGAAAAAGGAGCTGACTGTGTCCGTGTTGACCTCAACGCTGAAGAGGAAGACATCGTTAATCTTGAAGCCTTTGCATCAGCCTTGGCTGAAAAAGTCCAATAAAAAACGCCGGATTCTGGCGTTTTTCTTATAGGCTAAACATCAGAATGCCTGCGGCGACTGCCACATTGAGCGACTCTGCATGACCTGGCATCTCGATGTGGACTAGCTGGTCAGCGACCTCGATGGCCGCCTCTGAGACACCGGCTCCTTCATTGCCCATAATCAGGGCAAAGTTGTCGGCCTGGACCTCTCGATGGCTGATGGAGTCCTTTGACAAGGTCGTTGTCAAGATAGTCAGGTCTTTGAGCAGTGGCAGGGCCTCATCCAGGCTCAAGCCATCTATGACCGGAAGGTGGAACTGACTCCCCTGCATGGAGCGGACAACCTTGGGACTGTAGATATCCGCCGTCCCTTTGAGGCAGAGAACGGCTGAAAAGCCAGCCGCATCGGCAGTCCGGATCATGGTGCCAACATTGCCAGGGTCTTGGACATTTTCCAGAAGGAGGACCTTTTGTGCCCTAGGAAAGCTAATCTGAGGCTGCTTGACAACTGCAACAAGGCCTTGTGGCGTTTCTGCATCTGAGAGGCTGGCGAGGACTTCATTTGAGACGATGAGGTATTCGCTCAGGCCTGCTGGTAACTGGTCAATCTTCTCTTCTGAGACAAAGAGCTCTTCGAGCTCGGCCGACCAGCCGATGGCTTCCTGCAAGAGGTGGAAGCCCTCAATAAGATAGCTCCCTGCCTGCTTTCTCCCCTTTTTGGTCAGGAGTTTTCTGGCTGACTTAATTTTTACATTATCTTTAGAACGTATGACTTCCATGCTCAACCTAAACTTTCAAGAATTTGTTATCATTATACCATATTGAGGAGGTGACCATGCAAAAACTCAAAATCATCGTATCTGGCCGGGTCCAGGGCGTTGGCTTCCGATTTGGCTGTATCCAGCTGGCCCAACAATACGGCATCTATGGCCGGGTCTGGAATAATCCCGACGGGACTGTTGGCATCCTCGCCCAGGCTGAAGATGCAGTAGCTCTGCAGAGCTTTGTCACTGCGGTCAGAAAGGGCCCTACGCCTTTTGCTAAGGTAACTTATTTGGAGGCTATTGCTGATAATTCTGAGCTGTTTTCAGATTTTAAGATTGTGTGAGAGCTTGGAGTTTTCAAGCTTTTTCTTATATTAAATAGTCAACAGGCGAATAAAAATGAGGCAAGGGTGTAGTGGAAGAAATTCTGAAAAACACTGTGAACAAGGGAAAATGGCGAGACCGAGAGGGCTCGACATTTAGCAATGAAAGCGAAGCTTTGCTTGCGTGCCACACAGTGATTTTTCAGAATTTCTGGAACGAAACGGACTTTATCTATAGGACACCATCTCTTCCAAAACGACCGCAATAACAGCATTCTGCGAGAACAGAAAAAGTGTCCAACGGACACTTTTTTACCAATTAAACAACCTCAACAAGGCCATATGATACTTCACTTCTTGGGCATAAAACATATTCCCACCATTAGTATAAAGCTTACCACCGTTATTCAACAGCGAATAAAGCGTCAAATGATAGTAGGTCTGGCCGGTCTTATTGCCAAGACTCGGTGCGACCACATCACGAGAGTAGGCTTTGGCCAGGTCCAGACTATTTGTCCCGCCCTGCTTGGCGACATAGTCAACATAGTTTTTACCATAATTATAAGCCTGGACACCTGCCCAGGGGTCGACCTTCTTCGATGCCGCATAGTTCAGGACCTTGGTCAGATTGGCAATCCCTTGGTCGATGCTTTCAGACTGGGTCACAATTTCTCCGGTCTTACCATTAATTGATTCGCTGGACTGCATGACGTCAGTGTCCCGCCCCTTGGTCTCGGTATAGATGATGGCCAGAGCCAGATTGGTCTCATTGGATAGGCCTTGTGCTGCAAGACTCTTTGAAACCGCCTGCTCATAACGCATGACGTGCTTAACATTTTGACGGGTCCTATAGACCCAAAAAGCTGCAGCCAATACAATCACTAAGGCTACAAATGATCCGATTTTTTTCATATCACTTTCCTATTCTTTGCGGTCAAGTCTTACTATCACTGTTCAAATTTTTATTTTTTGACTCGCTTTTTTGAAATCATCGTTTATTCAGTTGTGGTTAATCTTTGGGATAAAGTGGGAAGGCAGCCGTGAGCTCTAGCACTTCTTTGCGGACCTCTTCTTGGACCTCTTCAAAGCTCCGGCCCTTCAGGGCACGGATGATCAAGCTGGCAATCCGTCTGGCCTCGGTCTCCTTCATTCCCCGGCTGGTAATGGCAGCACAGCCAATCCGGATGCCTGAGGTAATAAAAGGTGAAAGTGGCTCAAAAGGCACCGAGTTCTTGTTCAGCGTAATATGGACTTCATCAAGCAGGTTTTGAGCCTCCTTGCCTGTCATCCCAATCCCGGTGACATCGACCAGGAAGAGGTGGTTGTCGGTCCCTTCAGAGATGAGCTTGAAGCCTTCTTCAACGCCAAAGATAGCGGCCATGGCCTTGGTATTGTCAATGACCTGCTGCTGGTAGGCCTTAAATGAAGGGTCGAGAGCCTCCTTGAGGGCCACGGCCTTAGCGGCAATGACGTGCTCGAGTGGCCCGCCTTGTGAGCCAGGGAAGATGGCTGAGTCAATCTTCTTGGCCAAAGCCTCGTCATTGGTCATAATCATGCCACCCCGAGGACCACGAAGGGTCTTATGGGTCGTCGTTGTCGTAATATCAGCATAAGGGATGGGACTAGGATGGAGGCCAACCGCAACAAGGCCAGCAATATGGGCCATGTCGACCATCAGCTTGGCCCCAACCTTGTCAGCAATCTCACGGAAGCGCGCAAAATCAATGGTCCGGGCATAAGCTGAAGCACCAGCAATAATCAGGGCCGGCTTGACCTCCCGGGCCTTGACCATGATGGCATCATAGTCGAGTTGCTCGCTGACGGGGTTGACACCATAGCTGACAAAATTATAGGTCTGGCCTGAAAAGTTGACCGGCGAGCCATGGGTCAAATGACCGCCGTCGGCCAAATTCATACCAAGGACCGTATCGCCTGGCTTAATCAGGGCCATGTAGGCCGCCGCATTGGCCTGAGAGCCTGAGTGGGGCTGGACGTTGACGTATTTGACGTCAAAGAGCTTCTTAGCCCGCTCAATGGCAAGATTTTCAACGACATCGACAACATCCGTCCCGCCATAATAGCGTTTGCCGGGATAGCCTTCTGCGTACTTGTTGGTCAAGACGGAGCCTTGGGCCGCCATGACAGCCTTGGAGACAATATTTTCAGAAGCAATCAACTCGATGTTTTGCTCCTGACGGCGTTCTTCAGCTGCGATCGCCTCCCAGACTTCTGGGTCAAAAGCCTTGTAATCCGGATATTGTTCGTCAAAAATCATGGCAATCCCTCTTTTCCTTATATTAATTCTATTCTACCACAAAATCCTTAGGCCGGCCTTGCATTTACCCAATTTTTATTGCTTTTATGCTATGATATTTTCATATGAAAAAGTTAGATAAAACTGGCATTTTGGCTGGGAATCCCTGGCTCTCTGATGTGAAAATCAAGGCCAGTTCCAGCTCGACCCAGCAGGATGCCAAGGCTGACGGACAAGACCGTTGCCTCTATCTCGCAGAGCAACAGACCGCGACCTATGGACGTTTTGGCCGGGAATTTTTTTCGGCGGATGAGGGCGGTATCTATATGAGCCTGCTCCTCCAGGTCAACCCGAGTGAAAGCATGCCGCAATATACGGTCCTGGCCGGAGCGGCCGTCGTTTCCGCCATCAAAAAGCTGACGGATAAGCCCGTCCAAATCAAGTGGGTCAACGACATCTATCTGGAGGGCAAGAAGATTTGTGGCATCCTCGCCGAGGCCCATCAGAAGGCTGATGGCAGGCTTGAAATCATCATTGGGATCGGCCTAAATTTTGCAATCAGAGAATTTCCAGAGCCCCTCAAAGACAAGGCCGGAAGCCTCTTTAACAGTCCAGACGAGGCTAATATCGACCGCAACCAGCTCATCTCAGAAATCTGGCAGGCCTTTGACAGACTTAAAAATGCAGACTATCTAAGCATCTACACGGAGCATTCGCTCGTCCTTGGCAGGCAGGTGACTTTCAGCCAGCAGGGCAGGGATTATGAGGGCATCGCCCGTGACCTGACCGCTAACGCTGGCCTTATCGTTGAGCTGGCGGGCGGGCAGGAGATGGTCTTGTCTTCTGGGGAAGTCTCTCTGAAGAGCTGGTAAGAGGACTTTCCTTCTCTAAAAAGCAGGCCAGAGTGGAAGAAATTCTGAAAATTACTGTGAAATATGGTAAAAGGTGAGCCCTAACGGGTTCACCTTTTAGTAATGAGACAGCGAAGCTGGCTGCTTGCCCCATGCTCGCTAAGTCACTTTAGCGACTTAGCGAGTATGGAGGGCCTAGTGGCGGAGCCACGAAGATGGCCCATAGTTATTTTCAGAATTTCTGGAAGGAAAGTCACCTTGTCACAGGCTTTCCCTCATCTCAAAAATCCGACCAATCCTCATCCTTCTCAACCGGCTGGGCTTCCTTAATCTTCTGGCCTGGCTTGGTTGGATGATTTTCCCAGCCTGCATCCCAGCTGTCGGCCTTCCGACGGGCTTTTTCTTCGTATCTAGCCTGTCTGCGAGCCATTCGCTCAGCATGGCGTTTTTCATAAACGCCTGAATGCTGCTCCCAGTCCTGTTTTTGGGAACTTGCC
This sequence comes from Lactococcus termiticola, assembly GCF_003116835.1. Taxonomy (GTDB): domain Bacteria; phylum Bacillota; class Bacilli; order Lactobacillales; family Streptococcaceae; genus Lactococcus; species Lactococcus termiticola. Next base: position 48,465 of record NZ_BFFO01000006.1, read on the forward strand.
TGGCCAGCTTCATCATCACTGGCATCTGGGATAATCCAGCTAGCGACGATATAGACGATGACACCTGCAAAAAAGCTACTGAAGGTTAAGATGACATAAAGGATTCTCAGGAAGGTAATGACATCCCGGCTCAGGCCAAAGTACTCCCCAACTCCCGCAATGGTCCCTCGGATGAGACGGTTCTCCTTTGATTTTCTGAGTTCACGTGATTGCATTTTCTTCCTTCTTTCTAGGCTTCTTCTTCCTTGGACTCATTGTCCTTGAGCCATATTGTGCCTGACTTTGTTTCAATTTCAAAGGTCAGGCTTTGTTCACTATTTCGTACGAGGGCAGCCCCGTTACGGCCAGCCTCAAAGGGGCTGTCGAGCTTGAGCCTTGTCTTATAGCCACCAAAGATGGTCTTGACATGGCCGACCAGGCCCAAATCCTCAGGTACTGAGAGCTTGATGTCGCCATTGACAGATTTGACATTCAGCTCCCGAGGGCTATTGCTATCTTGTGTAAGGAGAATATCTCCATTCACCAAGCTGATGTCGCCCCGGCCAAAGGCTGAGGTCACTCGGATGTCACCATTGACCAGGCTGAGCTTGAGCTCATCTGCTCGGCCATCCTCAATGCGGATATCGCCATTCTTATTGCTGACAAAGAGCTCTGAGGTCTGAGTTTCCTTGAGTTCAATCTGGCCATTGACAATGCTCAGGCTAAGCTTCTCAGCCTCGGTCTTGCTGAAGCTACTATCGCCATGGGTCAGCTTGACCGCAATGTCTTTGTAGGTCTTCTCTGGCAGGTAGAGGGCCACGTCAGCTGAGATACGGCCAGGAGCCTCTGTCGTGATTTCGAGAACCTCATCAATCACTTCTAGCTTGCTCTTTTCGGCCAGATAGCTATCTACGTCGCCGTTTTCTACGGCCCCGTAGACTTTATAGTCTACTTTAACATGGGCATTGTCGCCAGGCTGGACGCTGAGTTTGCCCGCCGTCAGTGCAATATTTACTGCATCGAAGTCGCCTTCAATGTCTTTTTCGATGGTTTTACTGATCGACTTGACCTTGGGAAAACCATTGGCAAAATCAATGTTTTCATCGACTGCCTTTGAAATCCCCTTAAACAAGTCTTTTGCCCCATCCGCAATCTGGCTGATGACACTCTTAAAGGCATCAGGGAAGTCGATATCGTGGTTGGTATAGCCTTCCTTGTCCTGATAGCTAAAGGATTCTTTCTTATCTCTCTGATTTTCCTTGCTTTCGCTCGCCTTCTCTTCTTTCTGAGACTCAAGGAGCTCAAGGGCCTCATCTTCAGAGATGATGCCCCGTCTCATCAGGTCCATGATCCGGTCTTTCTTATTTGCCATTTTATTTTCCTCCTGTTATGAAAAACAAATTTACTGAGAGGTCTTATCCTCATAAAGCTATTATCCCATGACGGGGGCAAAAAAAAATCAGCCTATGGGCTGATTTTTTTATTTTGGCTGGATGTAGGTTGCAAGACTTGCCTGAGAGGCAGGAATCACACGATAATCCACGACGTTCAAGCCCTTGACATTCATTTCTGAAACCAGGTATGAACCGTCGGCGTAGACCTTTTCGACAAAGGCCACGTGGCCGTAAACTGCGACTGCACCAGCAACTCCAGGTGGGAAGCTTACAGCATAGCCCACTTGAGGCGTATGGGTTGTATAGTAACCCTGAGCTACTGCAGAAGCACCCCAGTCGCCACCATTGCCCATGTATTGTCCGATTTTACCACCGAGCTGGAGGATACGGTTGTAGACATATATGGTACAGTTACCCCAGGCATAACTACTGGAGCCTGGACGGTCTACACCATCCCAGACGGGGAATTTACTGTCGTTGGCTCCAAGCATAAGAGGGCTTGTCGGAGCCTGTGTATCTTTGACCAAACTTGAAAGATTGCTGACATTATCATATTTGGTCAAGTCATATTCATTGATGACTGCAATCAATTTGGCCTTATAGCTAGGGTCGGTCGCAAAGACACCTTGAAGAGCGTCCAGAGCTTCTTCTACTGACTTAGAACGTGACTTCCAGGCACCTGCATAGAGGTACTTGTTGTAGTCTGTCCCGTTGAGAATCAATTTCACATAATCAACCAGAGACTGGTCGTATGAGCCATAGGCACGATAGGCACCAGAACCGATGGTAATTGACTTGCCATCATAGCTCCCACGGATATTGAAGAGGTCATGACCTTTCAGGGCTACCTCGCTGGTTCCGTGTCCAGACTCAAGAATCGCCTGGGCCAGGATGATAGAAGCATAGAGGTTGTTCTGGCTGGCTAATTGTGCCACCCGGGCTCCCAGGCTCTTGATGAAGGCATCGACCGTCGTGTTGTTGACGCTGGTCACTGGAGGGACGACGATGGCGATCTTATTGTAGAGACGGAGGCCTTTGATGCTAGTAATTTTAGAGCTATTACTATAATCAGGGTAGGCAGGCGTCACGTAGATAGGTGGGAAATTTTCAGCTGGCCGATAGTTTACGTCTGGAGCCACTACTGCTGGGGATGACGGATGAGCCGGTTGAGCTGGTTTTGAAGGCTCTACTGGCTTTGCAGGTTGAGAAGGCTTCGTCGGTTGACTAGGCTTAGAAGGCTGGGTCGGTTTGGAAGGCTTCGAAGGTTTAGAGGGTTTGGAAGGCTTCGTTGGCTTTGTCGGTTGAGTCGGTTTGCTTGGCTCTGTAGGCTTACTTGGTTCAGTTGGCTTGCTCGGCTCTGTAGGCTTCGTCGGTTGACTAGGATCCGTAGGCTTTGTGGGCTCTGTGGGTTGACTAGGATTTGACGGATTGGTAGGCTTACTCGGCTCTGAAGGGCTTGTAGGCTCTGTGGGCTTCGTCGGCTCTGACGGCGTGCTTGGCAACGATGGCTTTGACGGCTGTGTTGGTTGAGTCGGTTCTGCAACCTTTGTCGGCTGAGTCGGATCTGACGGTGATGAGGGGCTATTTATCTGGTCTGCACCTGATAAATTGGCATCAGCTGTATGAACTTCGTCAGCTAATGCATGTCCAGCTGTACCAAAAGAGGCCGCAGAGAGGACTAGAGCACCTGTCAACATCACTTTCTTTTTATTTGATTTCTTAATATGTCTTGAACTTCTTTTTTTCATAGATCATTCTTTCCTTCACTTAAGATCCTTATTTGGATATAAGACCACATCTTGCATTTTAACAAAAATGGGGAAGCGATGCAAGCTAAATCATCTTGAAAAAAGGAGCATCAAAAAAAGCCCTTAGAAAAGGACTTTTCAAAGCAAGACTTAGGCCTTGTTAGCTGAACCGAAAACGTCGATACGTTCTTCAACTGATTCAGTGATGGCTGCGAAACCAGGAGCCAAGAATTTACGTGGGTCGAAGAGTTTCTTCTTCATGTATTCAGCTTCGTTAGCGTCAAATTCGTTGACGAATTTACGAGTTGCTGCTGCGAATGCAAGTTGGCATTCAGTGTTAACATTAACTTTAGCAACACCGTTCTTGATTGCTTCGCGGATTTGGTCATCAGGAATACCTGAACCACCGTGGAGAACGATTGGCACTTTACGGCCAACTTGTTCAACCAAAGCGTTGTTCAATTTTTCAAGGTGATCGATGTGGAGACCTTTCCAGTTTTCTGGGTAAGGACCGTGGATGTTACCGATACCAGCTGCCAAGAAGTCAACGCCAAGTTTAGCCATTGCTACAGCGTCGTCGATAGGAGCAAGTTCGCCTTCACCGATGATACCGTCTTCTTCACCACCGATAGAACCAACTTCACATTCTACAGAGATGCCTTTAGCGTGAGCCAAAGCGATGATTTCTTCAGCTTGCTTCAAGTTTTCTTCGATTGGCAGGTGTGAGCCGTCGAACATTACTGAAGTGTAGCCAATTTCGATACATTCTTTAGCATCGTCAAAGTGACCGTGGTCAAGGTGGATTGCAACTGGTACAGTGATACCCATTGATTCAACAAGTGTTTCAATGAGGACTTTACACATCTTGTAGCCACCCATGTATTTAGCAGCACCCATAGAAGTTTGGATCAAGACTGGAGTCTTTTTAGCTTCTGCGGCACGCAAGATAGCTTGAGTCCACTCAAGGTTGTTGGTGTTGAAACCACCGATAGCATAGCCGTTATCGCGGGCTGCTTGTACGAATTTTTCTGCTGAAACGATTCCCATTTCAAATTCCTCCGAATGATTTGTGGCATTTCTGCCTTATTTTTACTTTTATATTATAGCATTTTGTGAAATCTTTTGCTAGTTAGAGTTAACTTTATCTCAGTTTGGTTTGGGAATGTTTCTAATAATGGGTGCTCGGGGAGCTAGCTTCGACTATTTCTAAGCCTTGCTTAGCCAACAACCTCACATCTTCGATATGAGATCAGGCTGTCCCGGAAGTCTAAGTGCTAAAGCACTAAGACCCTCGGGCAGTCTCGCTGAAGCGAGCCGTCATGCCACAAAGAAATAGTACTTGCGGATCTCCCCTGTGCGGAAGACTAAGTAGCAAAGCTACTTGTCTTCCCATTATTAGAAAATCCCCTGGAATTGGCCTTCGGCCGTTTGGCTTCGCCAAACCCGCAAAGCGGTCCGCCTACGGCGGGAGCGGAGCTCTAATCCAAGGGGATTTTCTAGTAGTGGGATTATGAGAAAGCTTTGCTTTCCCATAATCCGCGGAGCGGAAATCCGCAAGTAGCGTTGCTTTGCCATGCGACGGCTCCCGTAGGGAGACTAAGCAGAGCTTAGCAACACTCGAAGCTAGTTCCGCGAGCACCCACTACTAGAAACATCCCCACTCCCGAAGGGAAAGGACGGCTGGCAAGCCAAAAATCCTATTTTTGAAGATACACCATTAAAATCGATATGTCCGCTGGATTCACACCAGAAATCCGACTGGCTTGTCCAAGCGTTTCTGGGTTAATCTTCTTGAATTTTTGTCTTGCTTCTGTCGCGATGCTATCAATCGCATCCCAATCGATATTCTTAGGAATCCGTTTTTCTTCTAGGCGGTGCATTTTTTCAACTTGTTCGAGGGCTTTTTTGATATAGCCTTCATAAATTGTTTCCGTCTCAATCAGCTCAATGACTGTTCTATCCAGCGCTTCTTCTGGTGCTCCGACAAAGTCAAGGACATCTTTATAAGTTACTTCTGGACGTTTCAAGAAATCCGCTCCTGAAACTGCGTCTTTAATTGGTCCAAATCCCATTTTACCGAGTTTTTCTTGTGTTTCTGGGAAGGGTTTGAGTTTTTCTTTGTTCAAACGTGCCATTTCTTTATCAAAACTGGCTTTTTTCGCTTCAAAGGCTGTCCAACGTTCTTCATCAACCAAGCCAACTTCGTGACCAATTGCTGTCAAACGCATATCCGCATTATCATGACGGAGAATCAAACGGTATTCTGCACGACTTGTCAAAAGGCGATAAGGTTCCAAAGTCCCTTTCGTTACCAAATCATCAATCATCACACCGATATAAGCATCTGAGCGTTTCAAGATGAGTTCTGGCTTCCCTTGAACCTTGAGGCTGGCATTAATCCCTGCGACCAAACCTTGCCCTGCTGCTTCTTCATAACCTGATGTACCGTTGGTTTGACCTGCTGTGAAGAGTCCAGAAATTTTCTTTGTTTCCAATGTCGGCCGGAGCTGATGGGGCATGACCATGTCGTATTCGATGGCATAGCCAGGTCGCATCATCTCTGCATTTTCCAAACCTGGAATCGAGCGAAGGAGGTCAAATTGAACGTCTTCTGGCAGGCTAGTTGAAAGACCTTGGACGTAGACCTCATCAGTATTTCGCCCTTCAGGCTCTAAGAAGAGCTGGTGGCGGGGCTTGTCAGCAAAACGGACAACCTTGTCTTCAATAGAAGGACAGTAACGAGGGCCGACACCTTTAACAATCCCTGAAAACATCGGAGCCCGGTGCAGGTTCTTATTGATGATGTCATGGCTGGTCGTGCTGGTATAGGTCAGCCAGCAGGGCACCTGGTCTTTGAGGTAGTCTTCATCCTTGCTCAAGAAGCTAAAATGATTTGGAGCCTCGTCGCCCGGCTGGATTTCAGTTGCTTCATAGTTAATCGAAGAACCCAAAATCCGAGGCGGTGTCCCCGTCTTAAAACGGCCAATCTCAAAGCCGAGATTTCGCAGATTATCAGCTAGGCCGACAGAGGCCAGCGAATTATTTGGCCCTGAGGAATACTTGAGCTCGCCGATGATAATCTCGCCACGCAGGGCTGTCCCGGTCGTGATGACCACGGCCTTGGCCCCGTATTCTGTCCCGGTCGCTGTGCGAACGCCGACGACCCGGTCATCCTCGACCAAGAGCTCTTCGACCATGCCCTGGCGGAGGGTCAGATTTTCCTGGCTTTCTACGGTCTCCTTCATGGTCTTGGCGTAAAGCTCCTTGTCTGCCTGGGCACGCAGGGCACGGACAGCAGGGCCCTTTCCGGTATTGAGCATCTTCATCTGGATGTAGGTCTTGTCGATATTACGGCCCATCTCGCCACCCAGGGCGTCAATTTCACGGACGACAATCCCCTTGGCAGAGCCCCCGATAGAAGGGTTACAAGGCATAAAGGCCAACATATCCAGATTGATGGTAATCAAAAGCGTGCTGGTCCCCATACGGGCTGAGGCCAGGGCCGCCTCGACACCAGCATGTCCTGCCCCGACGATAATGACATCATAATTTTCTTGTTTCATTTTTAGTGCTCCAAAAGAAAAATCAAGACAGCGAAAATAAGTGCAAGCCGCACCTATCTTCTCGAGCCTTGACCTTCGAGTTTTTATTTATCTACATTTTAGCTTTTTTTTTAGGATTTGACAAGTCCTATCGGTCGTCCTCTGGCTGAGGATAATCCAGTGTCAGATGGGGCTGTGACTTCAGGCTCAGATGGATGTTATAATGCCAATGTCGCTTGGTCCAATAAATCGCACATAAGGCCACAATGATCGAGGCAATCGAGCCGATCCCGATGGCCCAACGGGGACCATTGACACCCCAAGAACCCGCAATCCAACCGACTAAAATCGAACCAAAAGGGGTCACACCCTGAAAGACCAGCATGTAGAGGCTCATCACCCGCCCCCGCATGGCAGGCGTCACGCCAAGCTGGACGGTCGCATTGGCTGAAGTAATCAGGGTCAAGACGCAAAAGCCGACCGCAATCCCTGCAATGGCAAAGCTATAAAAGTTCGGCATCATGGCATAAATCCCACTCGTGACCCCAAAAGCCAGGGCAGAACCGACGACCAGGCGGGTCCTCGGCCGTTGACGGCGGGAGGCCATGAGTGAGCCCGCCACAGCACCGACGGCAAAGAAGGTACCGAGCAGGCCATATTGTGAGGGCTCTGGGATATTGAAGACGTGAATCGCCATCTGGGCCTGAGTCAGCTGGTTGTTTAGGCCCAGCATGCTGACGACAGAGACCACGCCCATGATAATGAGAATATCTGGACGATTTCGCACATAGCGGAGGCCTTCCTTGATTTGCCCCTTCTTCTTCTGGGCTGACGGCAACTCATAGAGCTCATTTTTCCGCATCAAAAGGAGGGAGCCTGCTGTCGCCGCAAATGAGATGGCATTGATGATAAAAGCCCAGCCAGGCCCAGACCAGGCAATCAGGAAGCCACCTACTGCAGGCCCAATCAGACGGGCCGAATTAAAGGAAGTCGAGTTCAGCCCGACCGCATTGGTCAAGTCCTTCTTTTCGACCATCTCGCCGACAAAAGTCTGGCGGACCGGATTGTCCAGAGCCTGCACCAGACCCATGAGGAGGGCAAAGGCAAAGACCCAGTATATCGTAACCTGATGGTTCAGAGTCAAGAGCCCCAATCCCAAGGCCAGCAAGCCCATCATTGTCTGCGTGAAAAGCATGAGATGGCGGCGGTTCAGACGGTCCGCCAACAGGCCGGTAAAGGGTGACAAAAACAAGAAGGGCAGGAACTGCAAAGCCGTCACAATCCCACCATAAAGGCCGGATAGACCTGGATTTCCCTTGGTCAAGATATACATGACCAGCCAGTCCTGACCAATCCGCTGGACCCAGGTCCCGATATTGGAAAGCAGGGCACCGCTAAACCAGAGCCGATAATTATAGTAGCTCAGCGAGCTGAAGGTCGTATTTTTTCTTTTCTTTTTTTCTGACATTTTCTTTTCTATTTTTTGTATTTATAAACTACTAATGATAGTTTACGCTTTTTTATTCGATTTGTAAATAGAGAAGTGAGCTGAGCACAACGGAAAAGTATAAATTGCTAGGAGTGGAGATGGCTCCCACCAAAAGAAAAAGACCTTCTCCAGGTCTATAATTTCTCATCCAAACTATCCTTAGTCTCCCGAGCCTTCAAGGCATTTGGACAGACCTTTATCTGAGGGTCTGCCGAGTGCTTCTCATAGGCCCAGCGTTTCTTTTCTTCTGGCAAGAGGTGCCAGTCCTCCAAGAGGGCAATACTGTGATAGCGCTGCTGGTAGCCGGCACATTCCTCGCACCAAATCTCGTCCTCAACATCCCAAAAAGCTGAGAGCAGGTCGTCCTTGCTCTTAAATTCTGTGAAGGATTCGGCAAATTTATACCATTGATTCCGGTAATATTTGAGGGCCGTATAAAAATTTTCAAATTCTTTGGTGCTGACGATGTCTTTTTTCCAATCGTCAAAGAACCACCAGGGCTCGTCCACACCGTACATTTCGACTACGCGATACATTTTTCTACTCGTTTACTTTCATTTTACTGATTATTTTATTTTAGCCTAATTACTCAGAAATAGAAAGTTTTTTGCTTATGAATTTTTCTCGTCAACCTTGAGCAGACAATATTCCATGACTTCCTGAAGGCGGTCAGCCTCCATCGTCAGGTGCAAGAAGCCAATGACCGCCTCAAAACCGGTGGAAATCCGGTAGGTAATCACATCTGTATTCTTGGCTGAGGTCTTGGAGTGGGCATTACGCCCCCGCTTAAAGATGTCCTGCTCTACTTCGGTCAAAAAGTTGTCGGCTTCCATCTCTGAAATCAGGGAGGCCTGGGCCTTGGCAGAGACGTATCGGACAGCGTTTTTCTGCAGGTCATTAGGCCGAGTCAGGCCTTTTTCAAGAAGATGGTCCCGGACAGCGACCTCGTAGACCGCATCGCCAATATAGGCCAGTGCTATGCCATTTAAGAGTTCCGGCCTATTCATGATGCCACCTCACGCCCTCAGGCCGGTCTTCTAGGATAATGCCCCGGGCCTTGAGTTCATCTCTGATTTCATCTGCACGGGCAAAATCCCGGTCTTTTCTAGCTTGTTGTCTGGCTTCAATCAGGGACTCGATTTCTTCATCGAGACTGCCTGCTTCCTGCTCATGACTAAGACCTAGGATTTCAAGGACTTCATCGAAGAAGGCCTTGGCATCGGCTCCACCATTGCCTTTGTTGACCCAGCTGATAAAGTCATAGAAAACGGTCATGGCGTTTGCGATATTAAAGTCCTCGTCCATGGCCTGCTTAAAGCCCGTCACAAAGGCCTCTAGGCCTTCTGAAGAGGCTGTTAGGTCAAGGTTCCGGTAGGCATTGTCAATTTTAGAAAGATTATTTTCTGCCCTAGACAGAGCCTCGTCATTAAAGTCAATTGGCCGTCTGTAGTGACTTGTCGCCAGGAAAAGTCGGAGGACACGGGGATTGAGGCCGGCTTCCAGCATCTCATGGACGGTCTTAAAATTACCCAGCGACTTGGACATCTTTTCACCGTCGACATTGACAAAGCCGTTATGCATCCAGTAGTTGACAAATTTCACGCCGTTGTGAGCTTCAGACTGGGCGATTTCATTGGTATGGTGGGGGAACTCCAGGTCTTGACCCCCACCGTGAATGTCAAGCGTCTCGCCAAGTAGGCTGTTGCTCATCACAGAGCACTCGATATGCCAGCCAGGACGTCCTGCCCCCCAAGGGCTGTCGTACTTGTCTTCTTCCCGGTCGGCTGCGACTGATTTCCAGAGGGCAAAGTCAGCCGGGCTCTCCTTCTTCATTGCTTCTTCATCCAGACGACCTGAGGCCCCGTCAAGCAACTCGTCCAGCTTCTTGCCGGCAAGCCTCGCATAGTCTTCTGACCTGCTGACCCGGAAGTAGACGTCGCCGTCAGCCTCATAGGCAAAGCCTTTTTCAATCAAATCAGCAATAAAGCGGATGATATCGTCGATAAAGGCCGTCGCCCGCGGATTTTCGTCGGCAGGCTTCACGCCCAGAGCCTTCGTGTCCTTATAAAAGGCCGCAATATACTTGTCAGAAAGGGCTCCAGCAGAGATACCTTCAGCCTTGGAAGCCTTGATAATTTTGTCGTCGACATCGGTAAAATTGGAGACAAAGTGGACAGCGTAGCCAGCATACTCCAGATATTTGCGAATCACGTCAAAAGCGACCACGCTCCGGGCATTGCCGATGTGGATATAATTGTAGACCGTCGGCCCGCAGACATACATGCGGACCTTCTTTGCTTCAATTGTCTGGAAGTCTTCGAGTTTTCTTGTTAAAGTGTTGTATATTTTCATAAGTCTCACATTTCTTCATCAAACACAACAGAGCCAATCAGGGCACGGAGTGGCAGGTAGAGCAGGACATAACCCGACCAATTCCCCAAAAAGATGGTCACGACCACCGCTAGGACTGTCATAAGAATATAATCCCAAGAAAGCCCAGAGCCCGCCTTCTTGACCTCTAGGCCATTGAAGGCCATGATTCTCGCCCTCAAGGCCCTTGAATAGCGGGTCGTAAGGACAATATAGGCAATGTAAATAATAGTAAATAAGGTCGGATGGACATTATTATTTGCCTGGGTCATAAAAGGAAATAAGGCAATCAGCATCAGGAAAATCGCATAGGCAAAGACCTGCCAGCCACTGATTTTCTCGATTTTCTTAAAAAAATTCACAAATCTAAAATAAAAACCGACAATGACCAGAAAGCTGACAAAGAAGATGACCAGTGAATTTAATGTTTCAGAAAACTCATAATGGCCAGTGCTCAAGAGCTTTGGCAGGGGGATTTCCAGGACCATCAGCGTGGCAATGATACTCATCACAGCATCTGAAAAGCTCCTGAGAACCCCAATCATATGGCTGTCATAGACAGCGACCTTTGTATTTAATTTCTTCATTTGGAATGGCTGGAGTGGTAACTCGCCTCTCTTCGTTCTTCTAAGTTTAAGATGGTCTGCTCGTCTTTTTGCCCGTGCACCCGGACGACCTTAGCCGGAACGCCGACAACTGTCACGTCTTCAGGGACATCAGCGACGACAACCGCTCCGGCACCGACCTTGCTGTTGGCACCGATTTCTATTGGCCCAAGCAACTGGGCATGGGCTGAAATCAGGGCTCCTCTGTGAACCTGAGGATGGCGTTTGCCTTTGTCTTTACCCGTCCCGCCCAGGGTCACGCCGTGGTAGAGCTTGACATCTGTTTCAACCAGGGCCGTCTCACCGATGACCAGGCCTGAGCCATGGTCGATAAAGACGCCATTGGCAATCTTGGCTCCAGGATGAATTTCTATTTGGGTCCAAAACCGCCAAAACTGGGAGTGCATCCGGGCCAGAAGCTTAAAGCCGTGATTCCAGAGCCAATGGCTGAGCTTGTGAGCTGCCAGGGCCTTGACACCCGGATAGGTCAAGACTACCTCAAAGGCCGTCCTTGCGGCAGGGTCATTCTCCTGGGTCACCCGGATGGCCTCCCGCCAAAAGCCCTTCTTTTTTTCCTTCATTCTTCTACCGTTCCTAAAATTACTTCTTCAATTATAGCAGAAATAGGGGCCGTCTGCCATCCTCCTTGTTTCAAGCTTATCAAGGATTTAGCCCTCGCCAAAGATAAAGGCATAGGTCAGGCCCAGGATTTCGTGGCCATAATAGCCCGTCCAGAGCAGGGGATTCTTGGTCTGGCTGACGACAGCCTCGCCTTCTAGCTTATCCAGGCCCTGTTTTTTGGCCAAATAAAGGGAGCGGTAGAGATGAAAATCATTGGTCACAAGGACGGTCTTGCCCTTTAGATAGGGCTTTGAAAACTTGAGATTTTCACTGGTGTCGCTGGCCTTATCCTCCTCGATGATTTGAGAAGCTGGAATCCCTTTGGCCTTGAGGTACTTGGCCATGGCGGAAGCCTCTGTGACGGGTTCGTCAAAGCCTTTTCCCCCTGAGACGATGACCCGACTGCCTGGGCGGGCCTTGGCGAGTTTGACTGCCGCATCCAGCCTGGCCTTGGTCGCCGCTGCAGGATAGCTATCTGCTAAATTATTGCCCTCAATTTTAGAGCCTAAGACCAGGATACTGCCATAGTCTGAACTAGACTTACTGTGGGTCTTTGAGGAGATGAGGAGGAGGCAGATGCCAGACCAGATGATGAGTGCCCCCAGAAGAAGCATCAGTGTTATTTTTATTTTTTTCATGCTGTCCTCATAATAAAAAAGTCCGTCAATGACCGACTTTGTTTAAGTGCCATATATTGAGACTTCTCAATCGTAGTCAGGCTTTGTCAACATATTGAAAGGAATGATGGTTTTCTTATACTCTGAGATCTCGACGTCCAAAGGGTTTATCGTTACGCCTGAAGCATCATCCAAAATATGCTTGGCATCTGCTGGATGTTCAATCTCTGAGAGCTTCATCAGGACAACATCCCCCTTATCCTTCGTAAAGGGAAGACCGAAGAACTCTGAGCGGTACCATATTTGAAGGCTGTCCAGATTATCAAAGACCGGAGCATATTTCTTGTTGTCACCTGCAGTCATCAAAGGAAAGCTCCGAAGGATCTCGCCCTCGTCATTTTTTCCTGTGAAGGCTGGGACAAAGAAATATTGATCGAGTTTTGCCGCCTGCTGATTTTCTTCGCTTGAAAAAGTATTCATCATCTCTGTATATTCGCGAATAAAATCCATCAGGGCAAGCTTATCAAAGAAGGCATGGTCACTGTCAACCTTGTGTGCTTCAAGGTCAACGTTGATACCCAGCGTATCAATTTCTGAATCAGCAATGGAATCTAAAAGAGAAATAACAGAAGTCTCTACCCATTTGACTTCCTCATTATTCACGTGTTCCTTAAATTTTTCAAAATCTTCTTCATTGGTAAAGATGGGAAGAATATTTTTTTCGTTAATATGAAGATAAAAGGGCTCAGAAGGGGCAATAAAAGCATAACTTTGGAGGGCATAGGTCATGCCAATATTGAGAAGAAAGTCTCCTGGATATTGAAGGCTTGCCTTAATTCTATTGTGTAGTTCTGGATTGATGTTAAATGCTTTCATTTGTGTCCTTTCAACGACTGGTCTATGATTCATTATACAACTTTATAAATAAAAGAAAAAGGCTTATGCCCTTTTCTTCAAGGACATCGCCTCTAAGATTCAAGCTTCTCAAAAACCTCCCGAGCCACAAAAGCGTCCATCTGATAATAAAACTTCTCTTGGATGACTTGGCTGGCGTTTTTGAAGATGTTGACATTGCGAAGGCCTGATTTATCGGTCACAGAGAGCTTGAAGCCGGTCAAGTCCTTATTCACAATAATCTTCAAGAGAAAGCCTTCGCCTGAGTTGGGCACTTCTTCTAGGAGGCGGGAAAATTCAAAATTGCCGACCTTGTTTTCAAAGAAGGTGGTGTCTTTCAGCGTGTATTTTTTTACATTTTTAGAAAGACGATAGCTGTAGTTGCAGTCGTCAAGATGTTTTTCAGTCAAAAATGCCATGATTGCTCCTTATTGGATGATTTTTTTGAGAACGGATAGAAATTGATCAATGTCTTCAAACGAATTAAGCTCTGAGAAAGAAACCCGGATATTTTCCTTGAGCCTAGGGTCTGCCTTTCCGTAGACGGCTTCAAGGACGTGAGAAGGCTCAACGGTCCCTGCCGTGCAGGCAGATCCTGTCGAGATGGCAATGCCCTCCATGTCGAGCCTGGTCAAGAGCAGGTCATGATTTTGGCCAGACAGGCCGATGTTAATGACGTAGGGCAGGCTTTCACCAAAGCGATTGAGGTAGTAATCCAGACCCTCTAGGCCATCCAGCAAATGCTGTTTTAGGCTAGCGACCTGGGCATACTTCTCGTCAAGGCTCGCCTGGGCAATTTCTAAGGCTCGGGCCATACCGACCAAGGAATGCAGGTTTTCTGTCCCCGCCCGGCGTTTTTCCTCCTGCTCACCACCGTGAATCAGCGGGTCAAAGCGGAGGCCAGCCTTATGATAGAGAAAACCGACCCCCTTTGGCCCATGAAACTTGTGGGCTGAGGCCGACAGAAAGTCAGCCTTGATGTCAGCCGGATGCACCAGAATCTTGCCCATAACCTGGACCGCATCGACGTGGAAGGCCGCCTGATGGTCTGCCAAGATATCCCCGACTTCTGCAACCGGCATGAGCTGGCCGGTCTCATTATTGGCCCACATCATCGAAAGGAGAATGCTATCTGGCCGGAGGACCTGCTCAAAGAGCTCAGCTGTATAGCTCCCGTCAGGATTAGGTTGAACATAGCTCACCTCAAAGCCAAGACGTTCTTCCAGATAGGCCATGGCCTTGAGGACTGACGGATGCTCAATCGCCGTCGTGATCAGGTGCTTGCCCTTTTCTTGATTGGCCAGGGCATAGGCAATGATGGCGGTATTATTGCTCTCAGAGCCACCTGATGTAAAGGTAATTTCATTTTGCTTGGCATCTAAAAGAAGAGCGATACTTTCTCGCACGCTCCTTAAAACCTTTGCTGCCTCACGGCCGAGACCGTGGATACTTGAGGGATTGCCATAAGTGCTCAAGAGCGTATCTGTCACGCTTTGTGCAACTTCAGGCAGGACAGCTGTTGTGGCTGCATTATCGAGATAAATCATTAGTTTTGGTTCTTTTCGTAGGCAAAGAGTGGAGATACCGGACGGCCTTCGTGGATGCGTTCGATGGCTGAGCCAAGGTGTTCTGCGGCTGAGAGGTATTTCACACGCTGAGGTTTAGGGTTGTCGTTTTTGACAGAGTCAGTCACGAGTATTTCCTGGATGGATGAGGCGTCAAGAAGCGCTGCGGCTGTCTCTGAGAAGAGGCCGTGGCTGGCTACAGCAAAGATTTCCTTGGCTCCTGCATCTTTAGCGACGGCAGCAGCATTGGTAAAAGTTCTTGCTGTGTTCAAGATGTCATCGATCAGGATGACCTTCTTATCCTTGACATTCCCGATGATATAGCCATTTTCCCGCTTCTGGTCATCGTCTTCATAGTCGACAATGGCAATCGGGCTTTCCAGGTATTCGGCAAGCGAGCGGGCCCGCTTGATGCCTGAGTTTTTAGGGGCAACGACAACAACGTCATCGCCCTCAAGGCCCATCTCATGATAATATTCAGCAAAGAGAGGGACGGTAAAGAGGTTGTCGACCGGAATGTCGAAGAAGCCTTGGACCTGGACAGCGTGGAGGTCCAGGGTCAAAACCCGGTCAAGGCCTGCTGCCACGAGATTGTCAGCAACAACCTTGGCCGTGATGGGCTGGCGGCTAGCTGCCGTCCGGTCCTGGCGGGCATAACCAAAGTAAGGGATGACCGCAGAGACCGAGCGAACAGAGGCCCGCTTGCAGGCATCAATCATGATCATGAGCTCCCAGAGATTGTCATTGACCGGTGTTGAGGTCGACTGGATGATGAAGACGTCACGGTCCCGGACAGACTCTTCAGCATGGGCAAGGATTTCGCCATCAGAAAACTGCTTTGAGGTCAGCTTCCCAAGGGGAATTTCCAGGTAATCTCCAATCTTTTGGGCAAGCTCAGGGTTTGAGCTCAGTGCAAAAAGCTTCATATTGTGATCAGCGTTCAATGCGATTCTCCTCGAATTTATTATAGTTCCATTTTAACAAAATTTGGAGGGAAATAGTAGTTAGGAGGGAAATCGTTTTAGTGGATGGTAGGTTACGTTCCGGAAATTCCGCAAAGACACTGTGAGGCCGCAAGCAGACCGCTCCGCGGTCTCATTGCTAAATGTCGAGCCCAAAGGTCTCGCCATTTGCCTTATTTCACAGTGTTTTGCGGAATTTCCTCCACTTCACTTGTGCCTACTTCCACTCCCTCTTCTACCATCACCCTCACTGTTCTTGCATATGTTATGGCATGTTTCAAATATAGTACCACCGCTGACCGCCTGGCTTGGAACCTAGCGGATCAAACACAAAAAAAACGTAGCATGCGCTACGTCTTTATTATCGATGTTAATCAAATTAAGCCTTGATTTCTGCAACGATACCTGAACCAACAGTACGTCCACCTTCACGGATAGAGAATGTTGTACCTTGTTCAACGGCAACTGGGTGGATGAGTTCCACGTCGATGTGCACGTTCTCACCAGGCATAACCATTTCAGTTCCTTCTGGAAGTTTAACTGAACCAGTAACGTCAGTTGTGTGGAAGTAGAATTGTGGGCGGTAGTTATCGAAGAATGGAGTGTGACGTCCGCCTTCTTCTTTGCTCAATACGTAAACTTCACCTTCAAACTTAGTGTGTGGAGTGATTGAACCTGGTTTAGCGATAACTTGACCACGTTCGATTTCGTCACGTTGGATACCACGGAGAAGGACACCGACGTTATCACCGGCCATACCTTCTTCGAGGGTCTTACGGAACATTTCGACACCAGTAACGACTGCCTTCTTAGTTTCTTCCTTGATACCAACGATTTCGATTTCGTCATTGACGTGAACGATACCACGTTCGATACGTCCTGAAGCAACTGTACCACGACCAGTGATAGAGAATACGTCTTCGACTGGAAGGAGGAGTGGCTTGTCAGTATCACGTTCTGGAGTTGGGATGTATTCGTCAACGATGTTCATCAATTCAACGATCTTTTCAACGTATTTTTCTTCACCGTTGATAGCACCCAAAGCTGAACCAGCTACGAATGGGATGTTGTCTCCGTCGAATTCGTATTCTGTAAGGAGGTCACGGACTTCCATTTCAACGAGTTCCATCAATTCATCATCGTCAACAAGGTCAGCCTTGTTAAGGAAGACGATAAGGTATTGAACACCAACTTGACGTGAAAGCAAGATGTGTTCACGTGTTTGTGGCATAGGTCCGTCAGTAGCGGCAACAACGAGGATTGCACCGTCCATTTGAGCGGCACCAGTGATCATGTTTTTAACGTAGTCCGCGTGACCTGGGGCGTCGATGTGGGCATAGTGACGTGCAGGAGTTTCGTACTCAACGTGTGCAGTGTTGATTGTGATACCACGTTCGCGTTCTTCTGGAGCAGCATCGATAGACGCGTAGTCTTTAACGACGTTTACGTCTGAAGGATATTTTTCAGCAAGAACTTTAGTGATTGCGGCAGTCAACGTAGTTTTACCGTGGTCAACGTGTCCGATTGTACCGATGTTAACGTGTGGTTTGCTACGGTCGTATACAGCTTTAGCCATTTTTAATGGTCTCCTTTAAGAAAAAATAATTATTTTTTGAGGCAGGCTGTGGAGTCACAATCTACCGTTCCTAACTATTCTATAATAAAATCCTAAATAAAGCAAGTATGACTTCGCTTTTAGTAAAATTTTTCAGCATTCATCCGTCTCGCTTTTTAGGAGCTAATGTAGTACAATGAAGAAAAATGTAATGAGGAGGCCATCATGGGATTAACTTTTAAGAAGCGTGATGATTTAGATCAATTAATGGAAAACCTTGGCGTGTCTGGCTTAGACGACATCTTGTCTGGAGCTGACCCCGTCACAAAGGATGAAAAGCCTGCTGAAGACCCCTTTGCCAAGTTTCTTGCTCCCAAAGAGGAAGACGAGGAGGCCGGGAAATAAGCCTCTCTATTGCCCCGTCATCAATATGCCTTGAAATCACCGAGATTTCCTGCTACAATAGCTTTATTAAATTGACTTGAGGATATTATGGCTTATCAAAAAAAGAAAAAAACAACCTTTCAGAAAATTACGCTGGTGGTTGCTGTGATTATGATTTTATTGACATTGTTTGCGGCTTTCGGTGCGCTGTTTTCGATTTTGTAAAAGGCCTTCGGGTCCTTTTTCTTTGCTTCAAAGCGTTGGTTGTCAGCCTCTAACACAAACACCCTGGCTAGTTACGATAGTCAGGGTGTTTTTTTCACTGTGTGGTCAAGTTTCTAAAAGCTAGATCGATATGTAAAGAATACTATAAACCTGCCCTTTTTTCTGCAAACTCTGTCGGATATTCTTCAAAAAAGTAAAATTCAACACAATGCCATTTATCGGGATTATAAATCAAGGCACAGCCCTTTTCGTCAGCACTCCTAAGGGAAAAGGATGGTTCGTTCATCTTTGCCGCCCGAGGGATTTCTTTTTCAATCTCAAGAACATAAGTCGCTTCCTTGATGCCTGCATCTACTTCGAGCTGGAGCGGGATGCCAATGTTGACATTTTGGCAAGCAAGTAGTCAATAAAGAAGCATTGCATTGTAGTTGTTTTGGAAGGTTGGAAAAATCGAAAAAAATGCCCTTAGTTACAAGAGCATTTGTTTTTTCAAAAAGCAAAATTCAGTGGCAAAGCTAGGACAATAAGAGTACTTTTTGGTAAGTTTTCATATTTTTTGCCCCTTTTTTGCCCCTCATATTGCATTTTTTAGGTCGACGTTGCGTTGCTGATTCAGAAGTCTATCTAACATTAAGGAGGAAAACTGCGTTTTCCCTATCTGCAACTTCGATTGGAGAAGGCTGGGTCTCAATGCTTCCTTTGGTCGCATTGAGGCCTCAGCCTTCTAGCCAATCGAACCTTCCATACTATAAGAAATCAAACGATTTAACTCTACAGCATATTCCATAGGCAGTTCTTTTGTGAATGGTTCAATGAAGCCCATGACGATCATGTCTGTGGCTTCTTTTTCCGTCAAGCCACGGCTCATGAGATAGTAGAGCTGTTCTTCTGAAATCTTAGAGACCTTGGCTTCATGCTCCAGAGCCACTTGTGAGTTGTGGATTTCATTAAATGGAATGGTATCTGACTTAGAGATATCGTCCATGATGATCGTATCACACTCGATGTGACTCTTAGAGTGGGCCGAGTCCTTGTTGAAGGTGACCTGGCCACGATAGTTGACGGCCCCACCGCTCTTAGAGATAGACTTAGAGATGATGCTTGAGCTGGTGTTTGGTGCGTTGTGAATCATCTTCGCACCGGTATCCTGCTCTTGTCCACCATTGGCAAAGGCAATAGAGAGCATGGTACCACGGGCACCAGGACCGTTCAAGTAAACGGCTGGGTATTTCATAGAAACACGTGAACCGAGGTTTCCGTCCACCCATTCGACTGTTGCATTTGTTTTTGCTTCAGCACGTTTTGTGACGAGGTTATAGACGTTATCAGACCAGTTTTGGATGGTTGAATAGCGCATATAGGCCCCTTCTTCGCAGAAGATTTCTACAACAGCAGCGTGAAGGCTTGCTGCTGAGTAAGTTGGTGCGGTACAGCCTTCAACGTATTGGATACTGGCGCCTTCGTCAACGATAATCAATGTCCGTTCGAACTGACCAGATTTTTCGTTGTTAATCCGGAAATAGGCTTGAATTGGAATTTCACATTTCACACCTTTTGGCACATAAACGAAAGAGCCACCTGACCAAACGGCAGAGTTCAGAGCAGCAAGCTTATTATCTGTCGGTGGTACAAGTTTTGAGAAATATTTTTTAAAAAGTTCTGGGTATTCACGGAGGGCTGTATCAGTGTCTGTGAAAATAATGCCGAGCTTTTCAAACTCTTCTTTCATATTATGGTAAACAACTTCTGATTCGTATTGGGCGGAAGCACCTGCAAGGTAAGCACGTTCTGCTTCTGGAATCCCGATTTTTTCAAAAGTGTTTTTGATTTCGTCTGGTACATCTTCCCATGTACGTGCTGGCTTATCACCAGGCTTTTGGTAATAAACGATGTCGTCAAAGTCGATTTTCGTCAAATCAGGTCCCCAATCTGGGAGGTCTAATTTGTGGAAAGCTTTGAGTGATTTCAAGCGAAATTCCAACATCCATTCTGGTTCATTTTTTGCTGCTGAGATTTCACGAACGACTTCTTCTGTCAAACCAAGCCCTGTTGTATAGGCAAGTTTTGCATTGTCGTGGAAACCAAATTTATATTCATCAAGGCCGACGACCGCGTCATCAACCGTTTCTACTTTTACTTCTTCTGTCATTATAAGTGCTCACTTTCTATGATTGCTTCGCCATTATCTGTCTCGATTGCCTTTTTAAGTGCATTCCAAGCCAGTGTCGAGCATTTCACACGTTGTGGGAATTTAGAGACACCTGCTAAGAACTGAGCGTCTCCAAGTTTTTCTTGTTCCGGACTTTCTTGACCTGTGACCATTTCTGAAAAAACTTGCGCTAAGGCAATCGCTTCTTCTTTTGTCTTCCCAAGGACGGCTTCTGTCATCATGCTGGCTGAGGCTGTTGAAATGGTACAGCCATGGCCTGAAAAGGCTAAGTCGCTGATCTTATCCCCATCAAATTGAACATGGAGACGGATCACATCACCACAAGTAGGGTTGTTCAGGTCTACCACACAGCCGGCTGTCAACTCACCGGAATGGCGGGGACTAGAGGAATGGTCGAGGATAACGGCCCGGTAGAGATTATCTAATTTTGATAATGCCATGATTTCTTCTTTCTTTAAGCTTTAAGAATTTTCTCGTTTGATATAACGCATGAGGATATGGCCAGCAATCATAAGGACAAGCACGATAATGATAAACAAAATCAAGAGGCCAATCGAGCCGGTCGCCAAGGCCCTAAACAAGCTCAAGCCACCCGCCGCATAGATGATACCGTAGGCAATGTAGCCCGGCAAGGCAGCGAGACTATAGCGAAGCCAGGACAGGCCAATCAGGCCCGCCCCAAGCTGGACCAGTGTCTGAAATCCCACCGTCAAAAAGGAAAGCGGGATAATCGGCAGGCCAAATCGTTCGATGGCTGTGACACCGCCGGATTTTTCAGCCGACTCGGCCCGCTTTTGTCCCCATTTGGTCTTGAGGAGGCCGGCTTGAATCGCCCGGCCAATCCAGTAGGTCGACTGGGCTCGACAGGCCACGGCCACAAAGATGATCAGACTTGCCTGCCACAAGGGCAATGAGGCAATCCAGTCCATGACGTTAGTTACCATTTTTTATACTCCAAAAAATTCTTTGGTCTTTAATATCGCATCGACCAGCTTGTCGCAGTCAGCCTTGCTGTTGTAGATGTAAAAGCTGGCACGGGCCGTGGCTGAGACATCCAAATAGCTAAGCAGGGGCTGGGCACAGTGGTGGCCGGCACGGACTGCGACGCCTTCCATGTCAAGGGCTGTGGCTACATCGTGGGGATGTAGGCCGTCTAAATTAAAGGCAATCACGCCACCACGCTTATGATTATCCTGCGGGCCATAGATAGTCAGGCCTGGGATAGCACGGAGCTTCGGCATGACATAGTCGATGAGCTCGGCTTCGTGCTGGTGGATTTGCTCCATGCCGATGGCTGAAAGATAGTCAACTGCAGCACCGAGTCCGATACCGCCAGCGATATTTGGCGTTCCCGCCTCAAACTTCCAAGGGAGCTCAGACCAGGTGCTATGGCTTTCGTAGACAAAGTCAATCATTTCGCCACCAAATTCAACCGGCGACATTTGATTAAGAATTTCCTCTTTGCCATAAAGGACACCGATACCTGTTGGTCCAGCCATCTTGTGGCCACTGAAGGCAAAGAAGTCAGCATCCAGATCCTGGACATCAATGGCCATGTGGGGGGTGGATTGGGCCCCGTCGACGACCATGTAGGCTCCGTGTTCATGGGCCAGCTGGGCGATTGCCTTGATGGGGTTGATCACACCGAGTACATTGGAAACATGAGCAAGTGAGACAAATTTAGTCTTGTCGGTCAGCTTGGCCTTGAGGTCGTCCATGTCCAGCTCGCCCTCTTTGAGGTAGACGAACTTGAGCTTTGCTCCAGATTTAGTCGCCGCCTGTTGCCAGGGAACGACGTTCGAGTGGTGCTCCATGACAG
The DNA here is from genome assembly GCF_003116835.1 of Lactococcus termiticola. Lineage (GTDB taxonomy): Bacteria > Bacillota > Bacilli > Lactobacillales > Streptococcaceae > Lactococcus > Lactococcus termiticola. The sequence goes on from NZ_BFFO01000006.1 coordinate 70,404, forward strand.
AAATCAGGATTTCATCGCCTGGCTTGAGGATTTCCTCTGCCCAGCGAGCAATCCAGTTCAGGCCCGTCGTCGTGCCTCTTGTAAAGAGGACTTCCTTGGTCGAGCCGGCATTGATAAATTTTCTGACTTTCTCACGGCCAGCCTCATAGTCAGCTGTCGCCCGCTCAGCCAGCGTATGCACGCCCCGGTGGACATTGGCATTGTCAAAATCATAATAATGACGGACGGCATCCAGCACCTGGGTCGGCTTCTGGGTCGTCGCTGCATTATCCAAGTAGACCAGCGGCTCGTCGTTGACGGTCTGATTTAATATTGGAAAATCTTTTTTCAAGTCTAACATTTATGCCAGCTTTCTAATTTCTGCTTCAATTTTATCTCTTGTCTCACGAAAGGCCTCAAACACCTCTTCTTCCGTCCCCGTCGCCTTAGCAGGGTCTTCCAAATCCCAGTGGACATGCTTTATGCCTGCTGGAATCATCGGACACTTGTCTCTGGCGTCGCCACATAGTGTGATGATAAGGTCTGACGAATTAAAATAGTCCAGGTCAATCAGGTCGGAGGTCTGTCCAGAAATATCGACGCCGGCCTCAGCCATAGCCTTGTCCGCACGGGGATTCAAGCCGTGTTGCTCGACTCCTGCCGAAGCAATCGTCCAGCCTGACAGATACTTGTGGGCAAAGCCTTCAGCCATCTGAGACCGGCAGGAATTGCCGGTACATAAGAAATAAACTTGTGTCATTAAAGGTCTAACTTTCTATCAATGCTCGCGATAAACTCGTCACGGACAGCCTTCAAAGGGATGTTTGAGACCACAGAGCCGAGGAAACCACGGATGACCAAGCGTTTCGCTGTCACTTCATCAAGTCCACGGCTCATGAGATAGTACATATCTTCTGGGTCAACCTGTCCGATAGAAGCTGCGTGACCCGCAGTAACATCATTTTCATCAATCAAAAGAATAGGATTGGCATCACTTCTAGCTTGGTCTGAGAGCATCAGGACGCGAGATTCTTGTTGCGCATCTGCCCCTTTCGCACCCTTGATGATATGACCAATACCGTTGAAAGTCAATGTTCCTTTTTCGAGAATGACACCGTGTTGGAGGATATGACCGATAGAGTTACGGCCAAAGTTTGTGACACGGGTATCAACCCCTTGGATTTGTTTGCCCATAGAGATGCCGACGGCTTTGAGTTCCGCGTGTGAACCATCGCCTTTAAGGTCGCTGTCAAAGTCGCAGATGACATTGCCGTCATTCATGACCGCCAGAGACCAGTTGATGGTGGCATTATTTTTGATGTAACCTCGACGGCTGATGTAGCCTGTCACATTTTTACCCAAACGGTCAATGGCTGAATATTTGATTTGTGCGCCATCTTCAGCGATGACCTCAACCGCAAAATTCGCAATCGCTTTAACATTGCCATCACCAACAGTATCCAAACGTTCGAGATAGTCGAGCTTCGTATTGCGCCCAGCGATAATCAATACCCGCTTGTTAAATGGTAAGCTAGACTTGCTATCTTGCTGGAGAATTGTTTCAACGGGTTGGTCGATTTCGACATTGTCAGGAATATAAAGGACCACACCTGAGTTAAAAGCTGCTGTACTTGTCGCCGCAAGCTTATCTTCATCAAATTTAATCGCTTGAGCAAAGTATTTTTCCATGACTTCTGGAATTTCGCTCAAAGCAGAATGGAAATCTGTGAAGACAACACCTTTTGCTGCTAAATCAGCCGGTAACTGTTCAAGCAAGGTCTGTGAACCGACTTGAACGACCATCGGATGTTCGCCAAGCGCTGAAAAATCTGGGACATTGCCAGAAAAATCCAAATCACCAATCTCAGTCGTATCCAGTTTCCATCCTGAAAAACGGACACGTTCGATGTTGGGATAGTTGAGCTCAGCGCTCGCAGTCATTGCTTTTTGGCGCAAGTCTGACAGCCAAGCGGGCTCTTCATGCATCAGGGAAAAGTTTTGAAGATTTTGATCTGCCATCTTAAACCTCTTCCTTGTATTCGATACCGAGTTCCTCTGCGATTTTTGCATAACCTTCTTTTTCAAGACGTTTTGCAAGTTCAGCGTCACCCGTCAAGACGACGCGACCTTCCATCATGATGTGAACAACATCTGGTGTGATATAGTCAAGCAAACGTTGGTAGTGAGTGATGATGAGGGCACCAAACTTATCACCGCGCATGGCATTGACACCTTTAGAAACAACCTTAAGGGCATCGATATCAAGTCCTGAGTCGATTTCGTCAAGGATGGCAAATGTTGGTTCCATCATGAGGAGTTGCAGGATTTCGTTACGTTTCTTTTCACCACCAGAGAAACCTTCGTTAAGATAACGTTCTGCCATTTCCTCTTTCATGTTGAGGAGTTCCATGTTTTGGTCAAGCTTTTTCAAGAAATCCATGACTGAGATTTTATCGTCTTCAGCACGTTTTGAATTGATGGCAGCCCGCATGAATTCAGCATTTGTAATCCCTGGGATTTCAGATGGGTATTGCATAGCCAAGAAAAGACCGAGACGCGCGCGTTCATCGACTTCAAGTTCCAGCACATTTTGACCGTCAAAAAGAATCTCACCTTCAGTGACTTCGTAGCTAGGATTTCCCATAATGGCTGCAGAAAGGGTAGATTTCCCTGTTCCGTTAGGGCCCATGATGGCATGAATTTCGTTGGTGTTGATGACCAAATTCACACCTTTCAAGATTTCCTTATCTTCAATGCGGACGTGCAAATTTTTGATTTCTAAAGTTGACATAAATTCCTCCATAATGTCAATAATTTTTGACATTTTATAGTTTCTATTTTAACAAAAATTTGAGGCTTTGTCGTGATTGTGAAATTGGCGATTTTGATGGGCTTTTCATCGAGAAAAAACAGCCCTCCAAAAATGGAGAACTGTCTTTTATTTATGCTTCATCAATCAAGCCAAAATCAAACATGCTCTCAGCTGTCGCAATGATAGCCTCCTGACCTGAACGAGCTTGCCAGCCCAGCAATGCACGGGCCTTTTCAGAACTGCAAGATGTATTCTGGCCGAGGAAGCTGGCAGGCATCCGGAGTTGTTTATTAAAGTGAGCAACGATTTTAACAAGGCTGTTGGGGAGAACCTTCGTCGAGACCTTCTTGGCTTTAACTCCAAAATGAGCTTTCAGGAAGCTGGCTTGTTCCTTGTAACTGATATTGTCGCCAGAGGTCGCCAGGAAACGTTCGCCCGCAGCTTTCGGTCTCTCCATCGCTAGAACATGGAGGTCAGCGACATCACGGACATCAACATAGTCAAAGGCCAGATTCAAAAGGAAAGGCATCCGACCCTCAAACATGTCTTTGATGGCTTGGTTGGAGTGGGAAAAGTCTTTGCCAAGGACCGGCCCCATCACGCCGACTGGAAGGATGCTGGCCATCTCCATCTTGTGGGACTTGACAAAGTCCCAAGCGGCAAGCTCTGCTTCTGTCTTGGACCGTTGGTAGGCATTGAGGTCGCTTGATAAATCTGACCAGTCATCCTCAGTAAATATTTCCGGGTGATTTTTGTGGCCGGCAAGGACGGCTCCAGAGGCTGAGGTCAGGACAATCCGCTTGACGTCTTCCTCATAGGCGGCCTGATAGATATTACGGACACCTGTCACTGCCATCTCAACCATGGCATCAGCTGAATCCGGCCGGGTCGCTGGGGTCGGCGAGGCGATGTGCATGACATAGTCGACGTCCTGCATAGCTAGCTTCCAGCTATTTGCATTCACGAGGTCAGCTTCGACAAATTCAAGGCCACTGACATCCTGCTGACCAGTTGCCTGGACCATAGCCCTCACTTCATCTTGGCGGGCCATCGTGCGAAGACTCCCACGTACCTTATAGCCTTTAGCCAAAAGCTTTGCGATAGCGTTCACAGCAATAAATCCGCTGGCTCCAGTGACTAAGACAGTTTCGTTTTTCATTTGATTTCTCCTCTTATATACGTTACACTTGTAACTCCTGTGTTTTTAGTATATGATAAAGAAAAATAAAAAACAAGACAGAAATCGCCTTGTTGACAGAATCGAGGGTTTTGTAATGGCAGCGACTGAGCACGCAGAAAAATTAAAATTAGAGACCAAGGCCTATCTCTGCCAGTCTTTGCTGGAGTTGCTGGAAGAAAAAGAACTCGCTAAAATCAGTATCTCCCAGCTCTGCCAGCGGGCGGGTGTCAGTCGGATGGCTTTTTACCGGCAGTTTCAGAGCCTGGATGAGGTTTTGCTGAGTTATTTTGAAGATAAGATTTCGGCGACTTTTAGTCAACTTAAAAATGATGATAATCAACTGAGCAAGCTTCAAATACAAGAGCAGTTCTTCTTGAGTTTTGAGACAGAGCTCCTCCTGGCTCAGCAACGAGGCTTCATGCCCCTCTTAGAAGAAATTTTCAGTCGAGAAATCAAGGCTTTCTTTAAGGGCCAAGTCGACGACGAGCTCTGGCTGAGCTTTGTATCAGCTGGCACTTTTGCCGTCTGGCGAGATTGGATTTTGTCGGGGAAGGGGCGACCTATTGGAGAGGTGCATGATTCGATTGGGCGGATGGTGAAGTAAAAGAGCTGTTGCTTGTGGCGACGGCTTTTTTACTACTGTCTTTCTTCTAGCCCAAACTCCTTACGGACTTCTGCTAGAGCTGTTGTTCTTCCGGCTTGAATATCCTCGTGTCCCATCATTATTTCTCTTTTCAGCTCTTCCCAAGCTTCTCTCAACCCTTCTTCATTCATCTCTCATCCTCCTTTTTTGATTCCATTATAGCAGATAAAAAAACAGCTCTCCAAAAATGGAAAACTGTCATTATCAATTTTATTCTTCAAACCCCTCAGCCAAGACCTCAGGAAACTCGCTGCCGACAATCGCTGCACAGGATGCACAGAGATGTGCAAGGTGTGGATTGCTGTCTTGACCGACGGTCACATCCGTCCGACGGCAACGGTCGCAGACTTCGCCTGCGGCGCGTTCTACCAGAATGGCCATGTCGTCAAACTTGAGAGCGTCTTCTGGAGCGTTCTCGCTTGAAATCTCCAACTCTGAAACGATCAGAAGCTGTGCGACATTTTCATCCAGGCTCTTCAAGAGCGTTGCTACTACTTCGTTTGGATAGACGACCAGCTTGGCCTCGAGTGGCTTACCGATAAGCTTCGCGATACGGGCTTCTTCCAAGGCCTTCAAAGCCTTATCACGGAAGTCAAAGAAGCTTTCCCACTCGCCGAGAAGTTCCTCAGCATCTGGGTAGGCTACAGGCTCAGGCATTTCTGAAAGATAAGCGTATTGCTCACTTTCATTTTCCAGATAGGTCCAAGTTTCTTCAGCAGTATGTGGCAAGATTGGCACGAGCATTTTCGTCAAGTCAACCAGCATCTTATACATGACGGTCTGCATCCCACGACGTGCCTTGCTTTTGGCAGCATCGATATAGACGACATCTTTGGCAAAGTCGAGGTAGAAGGCTGACAAGTCTTGCGTCAAGAAATTCACAATGAGCTTATAAACGGTCATGAAGTCGTACTTATCGTAAGCTGTACGGACTGCTTTGACAAGTTCGTTGAATTTCACCGTCATGTATTTGTCAACGCCACGCATTTCAGCGTATGGTACAGCATCAGCATTCTTATCAAAGTCAGAAGTGTTCGCAAGCAAGAAACGCAAACTGTTACGGATCTTACGATAAACTTCTGAGATTTGTTTGAGGATATCCATAGATACGCGGACATCGCTCTCTGTATCGACAGAAGCCACCCAAAGACGGAGAATATCCGCACCAAATTGTTTCGTTACATCTTTTGGTACGATAACATTTCCGATTGACTTAGACATTTTGCGGCCTTCGCCGTCAAGGACGAAACCTTGTGAGAGGACAGCCTTATAGGGCGCGATGCCATTGACTGCGACAGAGGTTGTGATCGAGCTGTTAAACCAACCACGGTATTGGTCAGAGCCTTCAAGATAGAGGTCAGCAGGATAGCTGAGTTCTTCACGACCATTCAGCACGCCATTCCATGAAGAACCTGAGTCAAACCAGACGTCCATGATGTCTTTTTCTTTTGTGAAAATGCCATTTGGTGAGCTTGGATGTGTAAATCCTTCTGGCAACAAGTCTTTTGCTTCACGTTCGAACCAGACTTTAGAGCCATGTTCAGCAAAGAGATTGGCAATATGGTCAATGGTCTCTGGTGTGATAATCGCATCACCATTTTCCCCATAGAAGATAGGAAGCGGCAGACCCCAAGCGCGTTGACGTGAGATAACCCAGTCGCCACGGTCACGCACCATATTGTAAAGACGTGTTTTACCCCATGGAATCACCCAGTCTACTTTTTCCACTTCGTCCAAAATGTTTTGGCGGAAATCATCAATAGAGGCAAACCATTGTGGTGTCGCACGGAAGATGACTGGTTTCTTTGTACGCCAGTCGTGTGGGTAGCTGTGGGTGAAGAATTCAAGCTTGAGGAGGGCATTATTTTCTTCGAGGAGTTGAGTAGATTTTTTATTTCCTTCGTCGTAGAAAAGTCCTTCAAAACCTGGTGCTTCAGCAGTATAGTAGCCACGGTCGTCAATTGGTGAGAGGACCTCAAGCTTGTATTTACGGCTAGCAAAATAGTCATCTTCACCATGACCTGGGGCAACGTGGACAAGTCCAGTCCCTGAGTCAAGTGTGACATAGTCAGCATTCATCACGAGTGTATCACGGTCGTAGAATGGATGTTTTGCGACCATCATGTCAAGGTCAGAACCTTTAAGCGTTTGCAAAACTTTAGGATTTTCCCATTCCAGCTTACTAGACACAGCATCAAGCATTTCTGAAGCAATCAGAAACTTGCGGTCAGCCACTTCTACCAAGCTGTAGTCATAGTCTGGGTGAGCAAAGATGCCGAGATTTGATGGAATCGTCCATGGTGTTGTTGTCCAAATGATAAATTCAGTGTCTTCAGGCAAAAGTCCTTTTGTATCTTTTGCTTTGAAAGCCACATAAATAGAGGCTGAGCGGACATCTTGATATTCGATTTCAGCTTCAGCGAGAGAACTTTCTGATGATGGAGACCAATAGATTGGCTTTTGACCTTTATAAATATAGCCTTTTTCAGCCATCGCACCAAAGACACGGATTTGTGCTGCTTCGTATTCTGGCAAAAGCGTGACATAAGGTTTTTCCCAATCGCCAAGCACACCAAGACTCTTGAAGTCTGAGCGTTGCATATCCACTTGTGAGAGTGCATATTTACGACATTCTTCAAGATAATCCAGTAAATCCATTTCCTTGCGTTTCATACCAGCTTTAGCAAGTTGTTGCTCAATCGGCAAACCATGCGTATCCCAGCCAGGAACGTAAGGTGCGCGGAAACCTGCCATAGACTTGTAGCGAACGATAATATCTTTTGAAATCTTGTTAAGCGAGTGTCCCAAGTGAATGTTACCATTCGCATAAGGAGGACCATCGTGGAGCATAAATGACGGTTTCCCTTCGTTCAATTTTTGACGGAGCTGATAGAGCTTATCCCCATCCCACTTCTTCTGCCATTCTGGCTCTTTTGTTGGCAGGCCTGCCCGCATGGGAAAGGCTGTTTTTCCTAGATTTAATGTGTCTTTGATTTTCATATTTGATTCCTCTTATTGATACGACAACTAGCTAGCTGCCACAACAGCTAGCCTTTGCTTATTTTCGCTTTAGCGACTTACAAGCATTGCTATAATAAAAAACACGACTTCTTCGCAAAGGACGAAAAGCCGTGGTACCACCTTCATTTATCAAGCAGTTTCCCGCTTGAACTCGAAGCAGTTAAGGCCTGGCTTACCGTCTCGCTTACTCAATTTCAGCGGACCTTCCTCAGATGATAAGGCATAGTCGAGTGAGTGCAGGGCTCCCATCATCCCCTGCTCGCTGAGACTTTCAGCTATGCTTTGCGTTCTGAATCTTATTTATTAAATTCCATGGTGTTGCCAAAGTCGATGCTTTCTGACTTGGCTTCGCTGCTTGCTTCTTCTGCGGTTTCTGTGGCTTCGGCTTTAGATTCCTTAGCTTCTGAAGTCACTTCTGAGATAGCCTCAGAGGTGATTTCAGAAGTCTTTTCTTCTGGCTTAGCTTCTACAACTTCCTCAGCCTTAGCTTCTGCTTCAGGCTCTTCAGTCTGTGCAGCAGCAGTACTTGCGGCATTGTCCACGATTTCCTGGAGTTTTTCTTCAGGATTTAGAATCATGAGCTCAGATGGATTGAGGACTTCTGTCCATTCTTCTGAGTTGACATTGGCCAGTTGGGCTTCGATAAGCTGTTTCATCCGTTGATGGTAGAGACGCATCTTACGACGGAGGTCGTCAGCATCACGGATGAGACGGCTAGCATCGGCAGAAGCCTGCGTGAGGATCACGCCACCTTCTTTTTTGGCCCCCTCGATGATGTTTTGTCCCTTGACACCAGCATCATCGATAATCTTGCCAGATTCTGCCTCAGCCTGTGAACGGAGGTTATCGGCCGCATCTTGAGCTACGACGATAGAGTTATTGAGCGTGTCACGCATGTCGTCGTAGTACTTGATCTGCTCACGGAGGGTCTTTAGTTCGCGGTCTTGGTCTTTGATGGTCTGTGCAAACTCATCATAGTCACGTGTTACAAGGTCGAGAAATTCATCAATTTCAACCTTGTCGTAGCCTCGGAACTTCGTATCAAAGGTCTTGTTTTGAATGTCTAAACTGCTTAATGCCATAGCCTAACCTCACTTTATTTCTTATCGTTTTTTATTCTTAATAATATCGACTTCAACTTTTTGCTTGTCCTTCTTGGTCAAGCCGAGCATCGCTAAAATCTTAATCCGGCCGTAGCCTCGCAGGCTAATCAAATCGCCTGCCTTAAGCTGAAAATCCTTTTTCGAGAGCTCTCGGAAATTGACTTTCACCTTACTTGATTCTATCATATTTGCGGCAATATTGCGAGGAATGTTAAAAGATTCTGAGATAATTTTATCCAGGCGTAACTGGCTCAGTAACAGGACTTTCCTCGTTGCCTGCTCTTCAATTTCTAATTTTTCAGACCAGGCTACTTCCTTAAACTGAACCGTTGCCCGACCAATCTTCGTCACAGACTGGCTAATCGCCGTGACCATCTTCTTTGAAACAAAGACCTGGGCCCGCTTGTCAGCCAGAAGAACGTCGCCAATCTGCTCCCGCTTAATCCCCGTCTGACCGAGCAGGGTCCCCAAAATCTGGGCATGCTTGAGCTCATGAAATTTACTGGCATAACGAATTTCAAGCAGGGCCATATCAAAGTCGTCTTCGTCCAGCTCATAAAAGTCCGGAGCAAGCACTGCCTTGACCATCTCCGTCTCGCCCGTCATCATATCAGAACTCAAAAAAATCTGTAGCTCTCGCTTATTTCCTAAAGTCTGGAGAATCTCTTGTTCTCTAGGATTTAAGAAATAAGTGCTGACTACAGAATAATTTCCCTCGACCTGCTCAAACCAGTCTAGGACCCGGTCGACAAAAATCCGCTCTTCCGGCTGATAATGCTGGTAAATATGCCCGCTCATATCAGATTATTGTAAAGAGTGACCAGAAGCCAGCTGATGGCTTGAAGGGAAATAATGGCGAGGATCACGGTAAAATTCATGCCAAAAAAGGTCAGACGGAGTCGCTCAAAGATGCCAAGGTAGGGCTCTGCGAGCTTCGCAATGAGACGGCCAAAGCCAGAAGTCTGCCAGCTATAAGGCGTCCAACTCAATAAAGCATAAATCACCAGGACCCATGAGTAGATGCTGATGATTGTTAAGACTAAATTTAATAAATTGTATAGGATCATTATTTGTAAGGGTCATAGCCTTCTGTCAAGGCTTCAATCTGGCGTTCAACGTCAATCGCAACTGAGGCAGGCGTCACAACAAAGAGCTGGCCTGTCACATTTTGGATGTCCCCATCGATGGTAAAGACGACCCCTGTCAAGAAGTCAATCGAACGACGGGCTTGTGAATCCGTCATAAATTTGAAGTTGACAAGGACCGCTTCGCCGTTCTTGACGATACGGGCAGCTTCCATGATGTCATTGTAGGCACGGGGCTCTTTGATGGCAATCACTTGGCTGGTGTTGGTCTGACTAGCAGTTGGGTTCAAGGTTTGTTGTTGCACGCTTCTTTCCTGTCTAGGGCGGCTAAAGCCTGAAGCTGAACGCCGGCCCTGGGGCTTTTGACTTGGAGTCGTTGCCGGGGCAGCAGGACGGGCTTGAGCAGGAGCAGCCGTTGCAGTAGCAGTGCTTGCTGGTGCTGTGGCTGGTTTTTCTTCTGCTTTCGCTGTTGTCGTTGCTGCTTGTGGCGTTGAAGTTACGCTAGTCCTTTGGGGACGGACAGGTTCGTCTTCAAACTCTTCGTCGTCCTCTACAAAGTAATTACGTAATTTTTCAATTTGATCTCTTAAAGCCATGAAGCCCTCCAAAATATTAACTGTTTTGCCTTGCGGCGGGACGCCTTATTTGAAGAATTCAGTTCCAATTCTTACAAAGCTCGCCCCATTGCTGATGGCTGTCTCAAAGTCCCGACTCATCCCCATGCTGAGCTCAGTACAAGGAATGTTTGGGAGCTTGAGGGCCCTCATTTTTTCTTTTAATTGATAAGTTTTTCCGAAAATGTCAGCCAGCTCAGACTCCGTCGCATCAATCGGTGCCATTGTCATCAGACCGACGACCTTGACCCGGCTTAACGCGTTGATAGATGTCAGAGCTTCCTCTAGCTCCTCTGGGCTAAAGCCATGCTTGCTCGCCTCGCCAGAGACATTGACCTGGACAAAGCAGTTAATCTCGTGCTCTGCCCGCTTCTCAATCTCCTGGGCGAGCTTTAGGCTGTCCAGGGCATGGAAGTAGTCGACCTTGTTGATAACCTCTTTGACCTTCCGGCGTTGGAGGCTTCCAATCAGATGCCAGCTAATACCATCTAAATCAGAGAGGGCTTCCTGCTTTTCAAGAAAGAGCTCGGTCCGATTTTCTGCGATGTCATGGATGCCAGCTTCGACGAGCTGTCTAGCCGTCTCAGCATCCACATACTTGGTTACCCCAATAACATGAGGCTCAGATAAAGGGAAAGGCGACGAGGCCACAGCCTTGTCTACCCTTTCTCTGATGCTTTTGACATTTTCTTTTATCTGCATCTTATTTTTTACGGAAAAATGCTGGTGTGTCCAGGTCGTCATCTTCTCCTGCTGGCAGACCTGAGAAGCTTGTCACGTTTGAGTTATCACGTGTGCTTGATGGGGTCTGACGGCCTGAGTTTTCACGACGGATGTCCCAGTCGCCGAAGGCTGAAGTCTGTTGTTGAGCTTGAGCCTGGCCTTGAGCAGGACGCTTCTGTGAAGCGGCTGGACGTTGCATTGGCTGTTGGGTCACATTGCTTCCAGAAATAAAAGTTTGTTGACGACGTGGTTGTTCGTTCAATACTTCTTCGATTTCTTCTTTAGAAACGCCTGTCGCAACAACAGTCACACGGATTTCATCTGTCAGGCTGTCGTCGATAGATGTACCAAGCATGATGTTAACATCTTGACCAACAGTGTTGATGATGAGTTCTGATGCATCTTGTGCTTCAGACAAGCTCATGTCCATACCACCTGTGACGTTCAAGAGGACATTTTCAGCACCTTCGATCGTTGTTTCAAGGAGTGGGCTAAAGATGGCTTTACGGGTTGCTTCGATGACCCGGTCTTCACCAGTGGCAGCGCCCACACCCATGAGGGCATCACCCTTGTTAGCCATAACAGTCTTCACATCAGCGAAGTCAAGGTTAATCATACCTGGATTTGTAATCAAATCAGTAATACCCTGAACACCTTGACGAAGAACATTGTCAGCTTCCATAAGAGCTTCTGTCAATGGTGTCTTCTTATCAACGATTTCAAGCAAGTTGTTGTTTGAGATGATAAGAAGTGTATCTACGTTTTGACGAAGTTCTTCGATTCCTTCAGTTGCGAAGTAAGAACGTTTTGAACCTTCAAAACCAAATGGACGAGTAACGACCGCAACTGTCAAAGCACCAATTTCTTTAGCGATTTGAGCAATGACTGGGGCAGCACCTGTACCAGTACCACCACCCATGCCGGCAGTGATAAAGACCATGTCAGCATTGTCGAGGGCTTGAGTGACTGTTTCTGCTGATTCTTCAGCAGCACGACGGCCAACCTCAGGTTGGGCACCGGCACCAAGACCACGAGTCAATTTAGGGCCAAGCTGGATGACAGTGTCAGCCTTAGATGACTTGAGGGCTTGAACGTCTGTGTTGGCTGCGATAAATTCTACGCCAGACACGCCTTCTTCGATCATGCGGTTGACGGCGTTTCCACCACCACCACCGACACCAATAACCTTGATGACCGCACCTGATGTTAATTCTGTATCAAATGAAAATTCCATGTTTTTTAGTCTCCGTTTATATTTTGAGCGTCTTAGTCAAAGAGGTTGCCGAACATGCCACGGACGCGGCCGACAAGTCCTTCAGACTCTTCTTCCTCTTGCTTTGGAGCGACTGCCGCTGGAGCTTGATAAGCTGGGGCAGGCGTTTCAGTGACTTCAGTTTCTACTGGAGTGGCTGAAACTGCAGGCTCGACATAGCTGTTGCCTTCTTCGACATAGGTATAGTTACCTGAGATAGCGTAAGATACCAGGTCATCGATTTCACTTCTCATGCCGATATGATTCACGATAGAAATCACTTCTGCAAAGGCAGGATTTCTAAGACCCATTTCAGTTGGCACAAAGAGGCGGGCATTGATGCCAAGGATACGGGTTGCCACATCAACGACACCAGGCATAGCAGCTGTGCCACCCATGAGGACGGCTCCACCAGGGATCTCAGACAGGCGGTTCCGATCGATGTCTTGACGGACCCGGGTCAGGATTTGTGACAGACGGGCTTCGATGATTTGTGAGAGATAAAGCTCTGTAAATTCTTGAGGTTGAGCCTGTCCGACCACATCAACAGCGAAGGTCTCGCTTTCGCTTGCCCGCTCTGTGCTTGCTTCACCGTAGTTGACTTTAAGATCTTCTGCATTTTTAATAGAAGTCTCAAGGACAGCAGCGATGTCTTTTGTGATATAGTCGCCACCTTCTGGTGAGCTGTGTGTAAACTTGATTTGTTGGTCTTTGACAGCAGTCACTGTCGTCTGACCGGCACCAAGGTCGACCATGATGGTCCCAAACTCACGTTCTCCTTCAGAGAGGACGTATTGGGCCATGGCAAGCGGTGCAATCACGATGTTTTCAACAAAGAGGCCGGCGCGCTCTACGACCTTACGGACGTTGTGAATCAGGGTACGAGGACCAGTGTAGACCAGACCACGCATTTCCAAGCGGGTCCCGAACATACCACGTGGGTCAGAGATGCCTGTAAAGCCGTCAACTGTAAACTCAGTCGCTTCAAGTGTGATGATTTCACGTTCAGGCGTTGTCCCACGCACCAGTGCGTTTGACACCACTTGAAGGACGTCGTCATCAGTGATTTCTTGGCTGGCACCAAGAATCGCCGCCATGCCTTGGCAAGGTTCCATTTCCAGCTGAGTCGCTGGGATGGAAACATTGATTTTATCAATTTTAATTCCGGCCCGTTCTTCAGCAGTCTGGATGGCTTGTCCAAGAGCATGTGCTACTTTTTCAATATCAACGATGATGCCGTTTTTAAGTCCTTCAGATTTGGCGTTACCCACACCGATAATGTTCATTTCACCGGAGATATACTCGGCAACCAGCACCTTTATGGTGTTGGTTCCGATATCTACTCCCGTATAAAGTCCACTTTTGGCCATAAAAGTGACTCCTTTCCTACACAACGCGTTAAATTTTTTTAAGTCTTAATTTTTTGTATAATTAAATAGCGAGATTTTCACTCACTATCTATTCTAACATAAAATCCTGATAAAACAAGGCTCAAACTGTAAATAAGATGATTTTTTTCACAAGTTTTAGGCCCTTGGATTTCGTCCCATCGAAAAGATGGCAATCGTCCCTGCACCCGTATGAGTCACAATGGTTGGGCTAAGCGGTCTCACTTCGACTTCTTGGACCCCTGCTTCAAGGAAGCAGGCCTTGATTTCCTGGGCTGTCGCATCCTCTCCTGAGTAAGAAACGATGACCTTAGAATAAGCGGTATCCATCCCCTCCAAAGTGTCCTTAATCAAGCTGTTGAGGGCTTTTTTCTTGCCCCGGACACGTCCAGCCTGCTGGAGCGTCCCTGGCTTGTCAACATAGAGCAGAGGCTTGATGTTGGCCATGGTCCCCATGACAGCGACCGCCTTAGAAATCCGGCCACCCAGGGCCAAGTGGTTCAGGTCGTCAACCATAAACAAACTCTGTAAATGCGTTGACAGATGCTCAAGCTGGCTGACAACCTCTTCGACCGAATGGCCGGCTTCACGGAGCTTGACTACTTCTTCGACGATAAAGCCTTCGCCTGATGCGGCAGCCAGCGTGTCAAAGACAGTGATTTTCGCTTCTGGAAATTCTTCCAGTGCCATCTCACGGGCCATCACTGAAGACTGGTAGGTCCCAGAAAGGCCTGATGAGAAGGCCAGATAAAGCACTTCTTCGCCAGCTTGTGCTGAGGCCTTAAAGACCTCGAGAAACTGACCTGAATTGACCTGGGCGGTCTGGACCTTCTTGCCCTTTGCAATTTCGGCCAGGAGGGTGTCATTGGTCAGCCGGCCTTCGCCGACCGTCTCATAGCTGTCGTCGCCGACGGTCACGGTCATGCCAAGCACGATAATGTCATGCTCGGCGACATAGCTGTCTGGCAGGTCTGCTGTTGAATCTGTAATAATCTTGAAGCTCATATTTTATTATCCCTTATTTCTAAAAATTTCATACATTAACACTGCCGCAGCGACACTGGCATTGAGGCTTTGAACATGGCCAACCATAGGGATGCTGACCATCTCATCAACCTGCTTCTTTAGGCCCTGGCTAATTCCCTTGCCTTCATTGCCAATAATCAAGGCAATCTTGCCACCCGTATTCCATTTGTTATAGCTGGTGCCGGCCATGTCGGTCCCAAAGACCCAGAAACCTGCTGACTTCAAGGCTTCCAGGGTCTGGCTCAGATTGGTCACTCGGGCTACCGGCAGGTGTTCAAAGGCACCTGTTGAGGCCTTAACAGCCGTCGGTGTCACGCCCACGGCCCGGTGCTTAGGGATGATGATGCCATCCACGCCCGTTGCATCTGCAGTCCTCGCAATCGCACCCAGATTATGGGGGTCAGTCAGTTCATCCAGGATGATAAGCGTAGCGTTTTCCTTATCTTTGAGCTGGTCTATGAGCTGGTCTATTTCCACATATGGAAATGGAGCCACACGGGCCAAGAAACCCTGGTGGACGCCATCTTCTGAAAGCTTGGCCAGCTCGGCCTTGCTGGTCCAGGAGATGTTGACCTTCTTTTCAGAGGCCAGAGCCTTGATTTGCTCCAGGTTTTTCCCCTTGATTTTATCATCAATATAAAGTTTGTTGACGGTCCCCGCCTTCAAACTCTCTGTCACAGCGTGCAATCCGTACACAATATCGCTATTTTCCATAGGCCTATTTTATCATATTGAAGAAAAAAAAGCCTTGCCGAGTGGCAGGCTTTTAGTGGTCATGCTTAGGCTCTGGTATCGCACGGACAGTCAGGTAATAGATGGGGATAATCAAGAAGATGAAGCCGAGCTTGTCGTCTGAGAGTCCTGTAAAGGCAGAGAGGGCAAGGTAGAGAAAGAGGACGATGAGATAAATTGGGAAACGATAGAGTGATTTTTTCATTTTGAGACCCTCCTTAATAATTGTTTAATTGAACGTCGTCTTAATTTCTTACCAGCACATTGCGATATAAGCTTGCTGCAGCAAGGCCGATGAGGACGATGTAGCAGCCGATGATTAAGGGCCACTGATTAGCCACAAGTGCGGTCTGCCCTAGGCTCGCTGTCAAATCCGACAGATTCTGCGTCAGGAAAAAGTGCTGAGCAATCTTTTGAAGTCCCCCTGTCAAAAGGCTATAGGGCACCATCATTCCCGAAAGAAAGTAGCTGACAAACATCACAGGCATGGCAATGGCCGAAGCAACAGCTGAATTTTTAGCCGAAAAGCCGATGATTAAAGAAACTAAAAACCAGGGGAGCGTATAGGCAAAGAGTTTGAGGTAAAAAGGCAACAAGCGCTCAAGACCTGGAAGCTGATAATGATAATTCAAATGAGCAACCAGAAGCACAGCCAGTGTGGAAACAAAGATGATGATGAGAAAGGCGATGATTTGGGCAAGGAGATAGAGCAACTTATTTCCTGAGCGCCGCTCAATCAAAAAGTAGAAATTATCCTGTTTATATCTGGCCAAATCTGAAGAAAAACTGGTCACACTTGCTGATAAGACCCCATAAAACATGATGATGGCCATGTTATCCTGCACATAGTGGGGATCTGCATGACCAAAACTCGAAGCAAAAGCAATCATAAGAAAGATAGGGAAAATAAAGATAAAGAAGACCGAAACAGGAATCCTAAACCTTAATTTGAGTTCTGTCATCAAATAAGTCATAAATTTTTTCATCTCTAAGCTCCTTCAATAATCTGTCCGAGATTCCTAGTAAAATCTCGCTCATAGCTCAAAATATGTTCAAAATCATGCGCTAATACTTGAGACATCAGCGCTTTGGGAAGCTTGTAAGTATGTTGCTCTGATTGAATCAGATAGGCTTGATAAGCTGTCATCTCCTGGTCAAAGCGAATCAGACTATCTTCATTTGAGATCAGTGCTTCTTTTGTAAAATCTTCAATAATCTTCCCAGACTTGATGACTACAAAGCGATTGCAGAGACGAAGGGCTTCTTCGATATAATGGGTCACTAGAAATAGACTGGCTTGTTTCTCCTCAAAGACACTTGCTAAAAAATCCAAGAGGTCATCTCGACTATTGTAGTCAAGACCTGTCGTGATCTCATCTAAAAAGAAGTAACTGGGCTGATTTTGCAGGCTTGAAATTAAAAGCAGCTTTTGTTTTTCTCCGCCAGAAAGTTGAGCGTATTTCTTTCTGAGATTTTTGGTCAAATCAAACTGATCTGCTAAATCCAATCCCCTCTGATAAGCAGCCTTATCTCTTGAAAAGAGCGCCAGTACTTCTTGCAAACGGAGTTCAGAAGGAAGGCTTTCATGCTGCATGATATAGGCTGTGTTTTGATGGTTGATCGCCATCTCTTCAAAATCAATGCTGCCTCCTGTGGCTTTTATACCGCCATTAATGATGTTTAATAGCGTTGTCTTTCCTGAGCCGTTGCCCCCTAAAATAGCAATCCGCTCGCCTGATTTAACAGAGAGATTGATGTCTTTTAAGACTTTGACAGTTCCAAAAGATTTTTCTAAATGCTCAATTTTCATTTTCTTAACCTCACAATCTTTTCATTAAGCCTTCTTGCTTCAGTTCGATTTCTCCAATAAATGTAGAGGTAGACCAATGCAAAGATCAGCAGCCACTCGACGCTGAAGGTTAAAAGATTGACCTGCCAATACTGATGATTTAAGAGCAGCATAGCAAAGGCGAGGAGATAGCTTAATAGGGCATGACTGATAAACTTTATAAGATAGGGCGCCTTGAGGAAGCCATAGACCAGTACTGCAACAAGGCCTTGAGCAGCACCTTGAATAAGCGTCAGCGTCACCATCCATGTATTCCAGTAGATGGCTGCCATGATGACCATACAGAGCGAGGCAACAACGACACCAAGTCCTATTGATTTGAGTATACGCATTATTTTTCTTGCTCCTTTTCTATTCGTGCTTCAAGATTTGCCACAAAACTTCTCGTCACAGGAATCTTCAAACCTGAAACTCTTGCAACGAGACCTTGAACCAAGTCTACTTCCAGTGCGCTTAAGCCTTGAAAGTTGATCAGATAAGATCTTGAGACTTGAATGAAGTCCTCTCCCAGCTTTTCCTTCATCTTGTAGAGCGGCATTCTCACTTGGATACTGTCTGATGTCGTATGAAGCTCCACATAGTTTTTTAGAGCTTCCACGTAGATGATGTCGGGCTTATTAAGACGTTTTATGCCTTTAGTCGTCTCTATCTCCACCTTATCAGAAAGTCTTTGAGCAATCTGTTGATAGTCTTCTTCTCGGCAGGCTCGAATCAGAACTTCTGGTTCCTTAAGGCCGGGAATGATTTCTTTGAATAACTTCATGTTTTTATTTTACACCATTATTGGGGGCGGGCAATAGACTTTGGGACGAAGTTTCTATTTTTAGGGATAAAGAAATGCCAGGAGTGGCATTTCTTTAATATCCTTAGTATTGTAAGCACATTGTAAGCCAAACAACAGCACTTTAAGCAAGGAGGAAAAACTCCGTTTTCCTCATTCCAATAGGTGCACTCAGCTTAAAATGGTCTCCCAGACCATTTTATGTGAGGAGGAAAAGCTTTGCTTTTCCCTATTTAGTACAGGCACTTGCAGTACAAGGTCCAGTGGACCTTGTACTTATGCAAGGAGGAAAAGCTCCGCTTTTCCTTATTCTATAGATGCACTTGCAAGAAAGGGTCCCCCGGACCCTTTCTTTATGCAAGTGCACCCATAGGATCCCAAGGCAGGAGAACTTGTGGTTCTGCCTCATAGGCCTTGAGCTCTTCTGCTGTCAGGAGGTCCTTGCGGACGACGATTTGGTAGGTGTACTCGTCCATCCATTCATCAGAGGCGACAAAGTAGCCGTCAAATGAGCCGGCGTCCTTGCCCCAGGAGTTTTCGACCTTCCATTGCTTAGGATTACCAGCCTCATCAAGGTCAACACCGGCCAGAACCATGGCATGAGTCATCAGGCTTTCTCCGTAGTCCAGACGTGCTGCCTTACTTTGAGTAAAGTTGAGTCCGACTGCCGAAAAGTCATAGCTGTCAAGAGTCAAGAGACCGTCTTTTCTATTAGAAAGCTGGGCAACGTCACAGCCAAACCAGACTGTTTCTCCTGCCTGCATCTGGGCGATGGCCAGCTTCTTGAAGCGGTCCATGTCGACATTCAGATGCTTGACAGGCTTACCACCGACCACATTGCCGAGAAACTCAACGCTGTAGCTTTGATTATAAGGCTTGTCAACCGTTGGGGCATTGATGATAGAGACATAGTCGTCCAAGTTTGTGCCCACAAATTTATTATAGAAGTCTTTTGGCGTGCCAGAGAAGCGGGTAAAGTTCTCGCCGTCTTTGTCACGGAAGGCAAAGTCGAATTCTTGTGGTGGCAGGCCCAGGGTCGCAGCGAGGTAGTTAAATACCTCATGGAGCATGGCTTCCTTGATGCCTGCCACATCCTTGCCGGATTTCATGGCATTGATTAAAATTTCTGCATTTTGACGGAGCAATTTATCCAGGTACTGGTTGAGTTCACGGGAGTTGGAACTGGCCTCAGACTCAGGATAGATGGCCTTTGGCACGACACCGTACTTCTGGAAGATGGCCACAATCATATCCCACTGGCCACCGTCCTGTTGCGGGGTCTGAAGGAGGAATTTCAGGCGACGGTCATCCATCTCAGGATTCTGGATGATCTGCTCCATGAACCAGTTGGCCTTCTCATACTTGTCCCAAAAGAAGGGATAGGCCTGCGAAAACTCAAAATCCTTCAGATTGTAGTCGCCAATCAGAGGATGGCGGAAGGTGTTCATCGCCGCAAACATCCAGCAACGGCCAGACTGCTTCTGGTTGGTCACCTTGTCCTTGGTCAGGTCAATCGAAAATTCTGGCAGGTTCTTAGCGTGAGAAGCCCGGTTTTCCAGGGCATTGAGCAGGCCGTTCTTAGTCGCCGCATTTTCTACCGCCTGGAGGGTCTTGTCAGCCAGGAACTTGTCATAAAGTTTTTGGGTAAAATCTTCTGTTATTGTCATGTTAAACTCCTTTCTTTCTCACTTTAATATAGTCCAATTTTCGGGAAAAAACAAGCCTTGATTTTCTAAAAATGGAGGCGATGAGAATATAGAAAAAACCTCATTTTAGAGAGGTTTCAATCATTCATTCCATATTTTCCAACAACTTCATCAAGGTCTGAGCAGACTGCTTGCCTGCTTCAATGATAAATTCATCAAATTTCACATTAGCATCATGACTGGCTGTGTCTGAGATGGCCCGGATGATAACGAAAGGCTTCTTGAGGGCAGTCGCCGCCTGGGCAATACTGGCCCCCTCCATCTCAACAGCCATCACATCTGGAAAATGCTGCTTGATTTCTGCTGTCTTTTCAGAGCTAGCAATGAAACTATCTGAACTTGTAATCAGACCGACCTTAGGCTGGTCAATGACCTGCTTAAGCTCAGAAATAAAGTACTTGCTTGACTCATAGTAAAGGGGCTGTTGGGCCATCTGACCAAATGCATAGCCAAAGGCTGTCACATCCACATCGTGGTAGGCCAGCCGGTCAGCAATCACAACATCGCCGATCGCCAAGCCCTCATCAAGGGCACCGGCAGAGCCTGTGTTGATGATGGCATCTACGCTAAAGACATCCGTCAAGAGCACGACTGCCATGGCTGACATAACCTTCCCGATACCAGATTGGACCAGGACCACCTCATGACGGCCAAGCATCCCCGTATGGAAGATAAAGCCGTGGCGGGTCTGTTTTCCATAGTCTTCGAGGTTTTCAACCAAGACGCGGATTTCTTCGTCCATGGCACAAATTATTCCTATTTTCATATGTAATTTCCTATCATTTTTAATGAACATAGTCCTTATCAATACGACATGGACGAGAGGTGGAAAGCTCCGCTTTCCTTATCCCCAACCTCAACGCTCCCATTGGTCGCCTTGAGCCATGGCACAAATTATTCCTATTTTCATGTGTAATTTCCTATCGTTTTTAATGAACATAGTCCTTATCAGTACGACATGGACGAGAGGTGGAAAGCTCCGCTTTCCTTATCTCCAACCTCAACGCTCCCATTGGTCGCCTTGAGCCATGGCACAGATTATTACTATTTTCATGTGTAATTTCCTATCGTTTTTAACTATTAAATTGTACGTCTCTCTTACAAATTAGTAAAATAATAAAGCACAAAGAGCACCAACAGCAGCAGCGCGACCAGCAAGATAATCCAAAGCCACTTATTCAGCTTCTTTGAGCGTTCTTTGACTTTGACATTCTCGATGCGACGGCTCTTATAAACCGCCTGCTTGGCGAGTTCTTCTTCTTTTTGATCGTATTTTTGTGCGAGCTCTTCGTCTTCTTCGAGCTCACGGCGAAGTCTGAGTTCAGCTTCTAGCTTTTCACGCTGGGCCTGCTCGATGATGTCATCGGTCAATAAAGGTCTAGGCATGCTCAAGCTCCTTTCAGTCTTTGGATTTCCCAGTATTGGAGGGCAATGATGGTCTTGGCATCAGCAATTTCGCCCCGCTCAAGCATGGATTTAGCCTCGTCTAGGCTGACTTGAATGACTTCTAAAAATTCATCGTCATCTTTAGGCCGAGGTTTTTCTACCTTGCTTAATTTATCAGAATAATAAAGATAGGTCTTTTCTGATGAAAAGCCAGCAGTCCCGTAAAAGACCGGGAGCTCAACCAGCTCATCTGTACTATAACCCGTCTCCTCTTCTAGCTCTCTGAGGCCAGCAGTCGCCGGATCAGCATTTTCACCGGGCTCTAGCTTGCCTGCTGGAATCTCGTAAATAAAGCGTTCTAAGGCCTTTCGGTACTGGCCAACGAGAAGTATCTTATCATCGATAATGGGAACGATGCCCACACCGCCATTGTGGAAGACCAGCTCACGAAAACCAGTCTTACCGTCTGGCTGGGCAATCTCATCTCTGACGACTTGAAAAATCTTGCCTTCAAAGATGTTCTCCCGCTTGAGGGTCTTTTCTTCAAACTTTTTAGAATCGTACATCTTATTGTCCACGATAGTGAGGGAGTTTCTTGGCCTGGCCGAGTTTGTTGGCCTGGCGGGCACGGCCGAGTGCGATGGACTCGTCTGGCACGTCTTCTGTGATGGTCGATCCTGCTGCAGTCAGGGCGTTTTTACCAATCCGGACAGGAGCAATCAAGGTTGAATTTGAGCCGATGAAGGCATAGTCATCGATTTCAGTGTTAAATTTATGTTGGCCATCAAAGTTGGTCGTGATAGTACCAGCACCAAAGTTGACCTTTTCGCCAACCGTCGCATTGCCGATATAAGTCAAGTGGCCAGCCTTTGTGCCGCGGCCGAGGGTAGAACCCTTGACTTCGACGAAGTTGCCGATGTGGACTTCTTCGCCCAGGACAGTGCCAGGACGGAGGTGGGCGTAAGGGCCACAGTTACTGCCGATGTCCATCTTAGAGCTTTCAACCGTCGAATTACGAATCTCAGCTCCTGAATGGATTTCTGAGTCATAGATGGCTGAACCTGCCGTGATATGGACGTTCTTGTAGATGGTCGTCTTGCCCTTGATTGTCACATTGGCCTCAATCAGCGAACCTTCGCCAATCGAAATATCTGAGTCGATATAGGTATGCTCAGGGTCAACCAGGGTCACGCCGTTAATCATGTGTTGCTTGTTGATCCGGGCACGCATGACTTTTTCAGCCTGGGCCAGGGCCACACGGTCATTGACACCGAGGCTTTCTTCAAAGTCATCCAGCGTATAAGCTGAGACAATTTTAGCGTCTTTCTTAAAGATTTCGATAACATCAGTCAAGTAGTATTCGCCTTGGGCATTATCAGTCGTCAGATTGCTCAAAGCCTCAAAGAGGGCCTTGTTATCAAAAACGTAAGTCCCGGTATTAATTTCCTTAACCGCCGCTTCTTCAGCTGAGGCATCTTTTTGCTCGACAATCTTTTCCACAGAGCCGTCTGCCCCACGGATGATCCGCCCGTAGCCTGTTGGATTTTCAGCATTGGCAGTCAAGATGGTCGCTGTCGCCTTTTGCTCAAAGTGGTAGTCAAAAAGCTTGTTGAGCGTATCACCTGTGATCAGTGGTGTGTCGCCTGCGATGACAAGGGTCGCCCCTTCTTGGTCAGCCAGAAGGTCGGCTGCAATTTTAGTCGCATGACCTGTCCCCAGCTGTTCTTCTTGCTTGACATAGTTGGTTCCTTGGGGGAGGCTGGCAATGACCATATCGGCCTCATGACCGACGATGACCACCCGCTTTTCAGTCGCAAGCTCAGCGACATTGTCCAAAACATGGGCCAGCATGGTCTTTCCTGTCACTTCATGCAGGACTTTGGGGAGCTTGGACTTCATCCGTGTGCCCTTGCCTGCAGCCAGAACGATTACATATTTGTTCATAAAAGAACCTCCGTTTAAGTTTAACTATAAGCAATTATAACATATTTATGAGAAAAGCAGGCCTATCTTCCCTAAACTAGGGGATTTATGGTAAAATGAGAAAAAATAAGCAAGGAGCAAAGACGATGAAAAGCATTGGTTTTATTGGACTTGGAAAGATGAGCACGGTCATTATTGCAGGGCTGGACAAGGAAGCATATCAGATTTTCGCCTCTGGCCGGGATTTTGAGAAGACAAAAAAAGAGGCTGGCGAGCTTGGGATTACTGCTCTGGCTGGACCTCAAGAAGTCCTGGAGAAGTCTGACATTATCATTCTGGCCGTCAAACCTCAGGTCCTGCCTGCTGTTTTGAGCAGTATGTCTCCTCAGCTCAGTGCAGATAAGATTATCGTCTCAATCGCTGCAGGCCTGACTCTTGACGAGCTCGCCGGACTTGCCGACCAGGCAGGCCAGCCCATTGTCCGCATCATGCCCAATATCAATGCCAGCATCCAGGCTTCTACGACAGCGATGGTTGCCAATGAATATGTCAGCGATGAGGACTATCAAGCAGTCAAGAGGATTTTTGAGCAGGTCGGCAGTGTCCACGACATCGCAGAAAAAGACTTTGCCAATTTCACAGCCATCGCAGGCTCTAGCCCTGCCTTTATCTACATCTTTATCGACGCTCTCAGCCGGGCCGCCGTCCTCAATGGGCTACCAAAGTCCCAGGCCACACAAATCGTCGCAGAAACCGTCTCCGCCTCAGCCCAAATGCTCATGGCCAGCCAAGAAAACCCTTGGGCCCTGGTCGACAAGGTCTCAAGCCCTGGGGGCACGACTGTTGCAGGTGTTGTCTCGCTTGAGGATACGGGTTTTGTATCGAGTGTGATTGCCGCTGTTAATGCGACGATTGAAAAGGATAAGGCTTTGGGGAAATGAGAAAGAATCTGCTTCGGCTTTGGCCGGGCTTTTTTTATGCCTCCCAGAAGGTTCGTTCCGTTCCGGAAATTCTTCAAAAACACTGTGAGGGCCGCAAGCGAAGCCTTCGGCTTCCATTGCTAAAAGGTGAGCCCTATCGGTCTCGCCTTTTGCCTTCTTTCACAGTGGTTTATCAGAATTTCCTACACTGCACTATTGCTATTTTGCCAAGCTTTGTCAACATCCAAAACTATACCTAAGAGCATTAGAGCATTCCAAGTCGCTCAAGGACACTTTCACGCCCTACAATCTTGCCACTGCCTTCTGTAAGAGCCTTGACCCCATCTTCATAATCCTGGATGTCTTCCATCTTGCTTAGAATCACCTGTCACATGAAGCCGGTCGTTGATACCCCTTCCAGGTCAGCAAGCTTCATAATTTGCTCATAAGTTTCTGCGTCAAAGCGAATTGTTGTAGTCCTCATTACAGTCCCCTCTCTGATTTACCATTATTCTAAAATAGACTGCATTCACATTTAAGGAAAAGTTTCATGCTAGAAGTGGAGTGGAGGAAATTCTGCAAAAACACTGTGAAAGAAGGCAAAACCCGAGACCACTAGGGCTCGGGTTTTAGCAATGCAACCGAAGGTTGGCTTGCGGGCCTCACAGTGCTTTTGCAGAATTTCTGTAACGCAACGAACCCCAACAACAGCCTGAGACTTCATTCCACCAAAAAACAAAAAAACAGCCACAGAGGGCTGAATCTATGCTTAACGACGAAGTCCAAGTGAAGCGATGAGTTCACGGTAACGTTGAACGTCTTTAGAGCGAAGGTAGCTCAAGAGGTTACGACGGCGACCGATTTTTTTCATCAAACCACGGTAAGTAGCGTGGTCTTTTTTGTGTGACTTGATGTGGTCATTAAGGTGGTTAATTTCCCATGTCAATACAGCGATTTGTACTTCTGGTGAACCAGTGTCACCTTCAGTGCGTGCGTATTGCTTGATGAGTTCTTGTTTTTTCTCTTTTGAGATAGCCATGATTTTTTCTCCTTTTTACTTTAATGCCAGATCCGAGTAAGAGGCTGGCAAAGCCTAAAACCAAGAAATGGTTGTAAAAAACTACTCCCCTAGTTTACAACATTTCTCAGCTTTTATCAACTTTTTGTCACAAAAAAATCTGCGAAATGCAGATTTTTAAGCTTACTTAGATGATGAGCTTTGTGCAGTGGTCGACTGACTATTTTGCTGGTCAGCCTGGGCACTGTGGCCACCGTTGCCGGTCGCAGGCGAGCTCTGAGGGCTACTTTCAGCAGTCGTGCTCTCAGAGGTCTGTTGTGGGGCCTGATAAGTCCCCAGATAGTAGATGATAAACTGGTTGGTCGGATCGACCTCAGCTCCATTTTGCAATATGCTTGAGCTGTCAGCAGTGGTAATCCGGTAGACAATATTGTTGGCACTTGCACCTTGAGTATTCGTTGTTTCTTGTGTGACAATATTAGAATTTGGAATACCTGCCTTGACTAGAAGCTGTTTGAGGGTGTCAAGCTGCATGGTACCAAGACCGCCGTCGCTAAGGTAGTTCGGGATATTAACCATCTTACCTTGTGAGACGGTCAGCGTGATTTGCCCATCGCCTGATGGGTCAAAGAAGCTACCTGAACCTGGGTCCTGCTTGGTGACTTCTCCGGCGTCCTTGTTACTTTGGACGAGAACCTTGTTAATCTGGCTGGTCAAGATGCCCTTGTTGAGCAGGTCGTTAACGACATCCTGGTATTGGCGACCGACATAGTTGTCCAGCTTGATGTTATTGCCGGCTGACTTGTAGATGGTCACTCTACTGCCCTTACGGGTCGAGCTACCAGCAGAAGGATTGGTCCTGACCACATTGCCTTCGGCAATCTGGCTGTTGGTCTCTTCAGTAACCGTGCCGACTTGGAGGCCGGCAGCCTTGATTTTAGACTCGGCTTCAGAAAGACTGAGGTTTTGGACATTGGGCACATTGACATTGTTAGGCGTCAGGCCAATCCAGGCCCCAGCCACACCCGCAATCAAGAGAAGGGTCGCGATGATTCCGATGATGAGGCCTTTTTTGCCTTTTTTCTTTGCTGTCTCGTCGGCCTTGTTCTCTTCAGGCTTTTCAGCCTTTGCTTCTTCTTGTTTCGGCTTAATCAACTGATTGGTATCACTGGTGTCAATCAGGTTTTTTGGCATTGGCTTGGTCGCATCCTTGTCCTGCTTGAAGACCAGCTTAGGCTCATTGGCCCGGTCAAGACTGGTCGAGGTCGCAAGGTCAGCCATCATGGCTGCTACATTTTCATAGCGGTCTTCAGGCTTCTTAGCGGTCGCCTTGATGACGACATTTTCTAAGGCTTGAGGGACATTTTTATTTTTAGCAATGATGCTTGGAATATTTTCCTGGAAATGCTTGAGGGCAATGGCCACAGCCGAGTCGCCATCAAAAGGAATCTCCCCGGTCAAGAGCTCATAGAGGATGACCCCGATGGCATAGATGTCGGACTGCATGGTGGCATTGGCCCCACGAGCCTGCTCTGGCGAGAGGTAGTGGACCGAGCCAAACATGGTGTTGGTCTGAGTCAGACTGGTGTCTGAGAGGGCCTTGGCAATGCCGAAGTCGGTAACCTTAGCCGTGCCATTCGCCGTCATCAGGATGTTTTGAGGCTTGAGGTCCCGGTGGATGATGCCGTGGCCGTGGGCCATCTGCATAGCTGAAAGGATCTCTGTGGCAATATTGATAGCCTCTTCATTTGAGAGGGGGGCATGCTCTTTGATATATTGCTTCAGCGTCGGGCCATCGACATACTCCATGACGATGTATTGCTGGTTATCGGATTCTCCGACGTCTGTGATTGAGACGATATTGGGGTGTGAGAGCTCAGCCATAGAAAAGGCTTCCCGCTGGAAGCGGGCGATGGCGATGCTATCGTTTTCAAAATTCGGGCGGAGGACCTTAATGGCGACCTTGCGGTTGTCAATAAAACTGTCCTCTCCTTGGTAGACGTTGGCCATTCCGCCACGTCCTACTTCTTTTTTGACCTGGTAACGGTCAGCGAAGAGTTGTCCCATTTGGATCATTCAGACACCTCACTTTCGCTAGACTGAAGAGTTTCACCGGCTTCAGCCGTCGCAGTTTCTAGTACTGCTTCCTGGCCCTTACCATGAATCTCAGCCTCTTGGCCGTCAAATTTGATCAGGCTGACAGTGATATTGTCAAAACCGCCGTGTTCATTAGCCTTGTCAACCAGGGCCTGGGTCGCTGTATCCAGCGTTTCTGGCTGGTCAACAATGGCCATGATTTCTTCATTGCTGACCATGTTGGTCAGGCCGTCAGAGTTCATGAGAATCATGTCATCAGCCTGGACATCCAGGTGGACCAGGTCCGGCTGGACCTCGCTGGTCTGACCAAGGCTACGGGTGATGATGTTCTTGTTGGGATGGCTTTCAGCCTCTTCTTCCGTGATCTGTCCGGCATCGACCAGTTCTTGGACCAGAGAGTGGTCATTGGTGATTTTCTTGAGCTCGCCTGCACGGACCAGGTAGGTCCGGCTATCGCCGACGTGGGCCGAGATGACCTTGTGGCTCTTTGCTACCAGGACTTCGAGGGTAGTCCCCATGCCCTGGTATTCATCGAGCTTGCCCAGGTTGGCAATGTTTTCGTTTTCGTTACGGATTTGATTGCGGAGCCAGAGCTCGATGGTCGCATCCGGCGTGCTATCGTCAAAAAAGCTCTCTGACCAGACCTTGCCCAGGTCCTCTACGGTCAGCTTGCTGGCGACATTTCCAGCCTTGTGTCCACCCATACCATCGGCAAGCAAAAAGATGCGCAGGCCGGCTTTATTGACAAAGCTTCCAGCGAAGTCCTGATTATTGCTCCGTTTAGAGCCGATGTCTGATAAGATACTGTATTCCACTTTTCTCCCTTTCAAGATTAAAGTTATTTGATTTTACGAAATTTCGCGATAAAGAAGCCATCCGTATGGTACATTTCAGGCGTGATGAAGATACAGCCGTCTGTGATAATGTCTTCTTTTTCATGAGAAATCTCAATCTGCTCAAAATTTGGATGTGTTTCTAAGAACTTTTTGACCACGTCAAAATTTTCTTCATCAAAGATTGTGCAGGTACTGTAGACCATTATACCACTTTTCTTGAGGCTTTTCGAGGCACTATGCAAAATTTGGAGTTGCAAGGCCTGAAGCTCCAGAAAGTCTGTCGCCTCCTTGCGGTAGCGGATGTCTGGCTTCCGACGAATCAGGCCGACACCAGAACAAGGGGCATCGACCAAAATCCGGTCAAACTGCTCTTCGCCAAATTGCTCAGCGACCTGGCTTGCATCTGCCTTGATCGTCTTGATTTTGTCGGCAACATGCTGACGTTCAGCATTTTCTTCAATGAGCTTGAGCTTGTGGTCATAGAGGTCGAGGGCTGTGATTGAGCCTGTCGTCAGGTAGCTAGCCATGTGAGTGGTCTTGCCACCCGGTGCTGCACAGGCGTCAAGGACAGTTTCAGTCCCGGTCAATTCCATTTGTGGAGCGACCAGCTGTGAGCTCTCGTCCTGGATGGTGATACGGCCTTCAACAAAATCCGGACTGCTGGCGAAATTGCCATGGAGGGCGATCCTGCCAACTGGAGAGAGCTCGGAGACTTCCATATCCTGAAGTTCTACAGCAGGGTCAATGAGCCGGACACTGGCCCGGCTAGGTTCGTCAAGGCTGGCTAAAATCTCACCCGTCCGCTTTCCTCCAAATTGCTTGACCATCTTGTCCATCAAGAGCTTTGGCATCGAGTACTTGGTCTCCCAGTCTTTAGGCTCTTCTTTGATGCGTTCAGACCGCATAAAATTCCGGAGGACCGCATTAATAAAGTTGCCGGCCTGCTGACCATCCCGTCGCTTAGCGATTTTGACCGCTTCGTCGACCGCAGCAGAGGTTGGGACCTTATCCATAAAGACAATCTGGTAGATTGTCAAAGCCAGGAGATTGGCCGCCCAAGGCTTGGCTGCTTTCTTGAGGAAGGGAGCCACATACCAGTCCAGAAGGGCCTTCTTGCTGACGACACCGTAGACCAGGGCCGTCGTCAGGCTCTTATCGAGACCTGAGAGCTCACTGCCTTCTAAGTGGCGGTCCAGTGAGATATTTGCGTATGCGTCGTTTCCAAAGATGTCGTTGAGGACGTCCAGGGCGACCTGTCTTGCATTATTTGCCAAAGGCATCACCTATTTCTATTTTCTGGCCAAGGCCATTGAGGAAGTTTGCCAC
This sequence comes from Lactococcus termiticola, assembly GCF_003116835.1. GTDB lineage: Bacteria > Bacillota > Bacilli > Lactobacillales > Streptococcaceae > Lactococcus > Lactococcus termiticola. The sequence continues at coordinate 99,804 of NZ_BFFO01000006.1, forward strand.
TTCCATTTTTGCTCTGCCGGCTGGTTGGACGAGCTTGAGGCTCAGAGCCCCTTTCCCACAAGCAATAACAAGACTCTTCTTGGTCTTTTCGATGACCTGACCAGCCTGGCCAGCCCCTTCGGTTTCTTGCGCCTCATAAATCTTGAAACGGCCGTCATTCCAGGTTGTATGGGCGACAGGCCAGGGGTTCATCCCCCGGATTTGATTGAAAATCTCACGGGCAGATTTTGTCCAGTCAATCACTTCTTCTTCTGGGGCAATGTTGGGGCTGAAGGTCGCTTGGGATTCGTCTTGAGCTTCAGGCTTGATATCACCCGCCAGATAGGCTGGAAATTTGTCCAGGAGCAGGTCACGGCCGACGACCGCCAACTTTTCAAACATACTGCCGACATTGTCCGTCTCTAAAACTGGAATTGATCCCTGAGCAATCATGTCGCCTGCATCCATCTTGCGGACCATCTCCATCAGGGTCACGCCCATCTCTTTTTCATCATTCATGAGGGCATAATGAATCGGTGCCCCCCCACGATATTTAGGTAAAAGAGAAGCGTGGACATTGACCGCAAAGGCCACGTTGTCCAGAAGCTTACCAGGCAAAAATTGGCCAAAGGCCGCTGTAATGATGCCAGCTCCCTCATCTTGACCAAGGGCAATGAGTTTTTCTAATTCTTCTGAACCTGATAATTTTTCAGGCTGTAAGACAGGCAGGCCATGCTCGACAGCGACCGCCTTAACCGGCGTCCCCTTGAGCTCCCGCTTACGCCCCACCGGCCGGTCTGGCTGAGTGACCACCGTCAAGACCTCATACTGGCCACTTTCTAAAATACCCTTGAGGACCGTCGCTGAAAATTCAGGCGTCCCCATAAAAATGATTTTTGTTTTTGTCATATGGCTATTATAGCGGAAATCGGTTAAAACAACAAGGTTTCAGGGCTTTGGGAGAGAACTAGTGATGTAAGCCATTTCGTTTCGGAAATTCTGAAAATCACTGTGAAAAAGGCAAAAGGCGAGACCGCTAGGGCTCGCCTTTTAGCAATGAGACAGCAAAGCTGTCTGCTTGTATCCTCAAAGTGATTTTCAGAATTTCCAGAACGAAACGGCCTCTCCTTCTTTGACTAGACAAAATTCTGCGGCTCACTATCAATAATGACCCGCAAATCCCGGTTTTCCCGCTCTTGGGTCAGGTCAAGGACCTCATTAAGAGCCTCTTCCAGCTCGTCTTCAAAGCGGTATTTGATTAAAAGCTGATAGTGATAGAGGTTGTGGGTCCGGGCGATGGGCTTGGGAATTGGGCCCAGGACCTTGGCCTTATCGGTCAGATGCCCAGCTAAAATTTTTGCAATTTCATAGGATTTCTTGACAGCGACCTGCTCGTCCTTATGAGACACCAGCACCTGCACCGTAAAATAATAAGGCGGATAGGCCAACTTCTGGCGAAAGGCCATCTCTCTAGCGTAGAAGCCCTCATAGTCCTGGGCCTGGGCCAGAGCAATCGCATAGTGGCCCGGATTAAAGGTCTGTATCAAGACCTCGCCCAGCTTGTCAGCCCGACCAGCCCGACCGGCCACCTGCATGAGCAGGTCAAAAGTCCGCTCAGAAGCCCGGAAATCCGGCAGGTTCAGTCCTGTATCGGCATTGATGACACCGACCAGGGTCACATTTGGAAAGTCAAGGCCCTTGGCAATCATCTGGGTCCCCAGCAAAATATCCGCCTTACCCTCACCAAAGTCTGCCAGAATCCGCTCGTGGGCATTCTTAGTCTTGGTCGTGTCGACATCCATCCGGAGGATTTTGACCTCGGGCATGAGGCCTTCTAATTCTTCTTGCACTTTTTGAGTCCCAGAGCCATAGTAGCGAATCTTGCGGGACTGGCAATTCGGGCAGACTTGTGGGATGGCCTCTGTATGGCCACAGTAGTGGCAATTCAGCGTTTTCGTGTCCATGTGCAGGGTCAGTGAAATGTCACAGTTGGGGCATTCGACCACATGGCCACAATCCCGGCACATGACAAAAGAGCTGTAGCCCCGGCGATTGAGCATGAGGATGACCTGTTCCTTGCGTTCTAATTTTTCAGCAATCTTCGCTAAAAGTGGTTTTGAAAAATTAGCCGACGCTTCATTGATCTGGCTCCGCATGTCGATGACTTCGACCTTGGGAAGTAGGGCATCAGGATTGGCCCGCTGGGTCAGAGTCAGAAGCTGGTAGACATCCCGTTGAGCCCGTGCCCGGCTCTCTAAGCTCGGCGTGGCCGACCCCATAACTAGGGCCGCCCCTTGGCGTTTTGCCCGGAGAAGGGCGATGTCTCTAGCATGATAGCGGGGATTGCTATCCTGCTTGTAGCTCGCCTCGTGCTCTTCGTCGATGATGATGACGCCGATATTGGTCAGGGGGACAAAGATCGCTGATCTAGCACCGACGACGACCCTGGCCTCACCAGACCTGATTTTCCGCCATTCATCATATTTTTCCCCGTCAGACAGGCCAGAGTGCATGATGGCGACCTGCTTGCCAAATCTGGCAATGAAGCGGTTGGACATCTGAGGGGTCAGGGAAATCTCAGGGACCAGCATGATGGCAGTCTTGCCTTGCTTGAGAAAATGCTCGATGACCTGGAGGTAGACCTCGGTCTTGCCTGAGCCCGTGATACCTTCAAGCAGGAAGGGGCGACTTCGGTCGCTGATGATGGCCTGAAAGGCAGTGGCCTGCTCAGCGTTCAACTGCTTGGCCTGGTCGGGCTCGACCGCATCAAAGGCGGATTCTAAGCGGTTGACCTCCCGCTCTTCAAGCTTGAGCAGGTCATTGTCGATAAAAAACTTGATGACCTCTCTTGAAAAGGGCAGGTCTTTTTTGCGGATGGGCTCCCTGCCAAGCCCTAGGAACATATCCCTTAATTCCAGCCTTTTCTTCGAGCGATTGCCAAAATCAAAATCAGCTAGCTTGTCTGTCGCAGTCAGCCATTTTTCAGTCTTGCGGTTTTCCTTGGACTTGGCCAGGTAGCGGACGGTCTGCTCGCCGGCCTTGACGGCCTTGAGAGCGGACTGCTGGGCTTCTGGCGAAAGACTAGACCAGAGCTCTTCTGAGCCGTCGTCATGTACCAAGACCTTGTCATAGCTTGAATTAAGCAGATTCGGCAACATGGCCTTCAGGCAGGAAATCTTGTAGGAAAAGACATTATGTCGCATTTCATCTGCCAGCCAGAGTTGCTCTTCGGTCAGGACAGGCTCCAGGTCCAGGACCTCAACGATTTCTTTGAGCTCTCCATTAAAGTCGTCCAAAAAGCCGACGACAAGGCCCTGGACCAGGCGGCCAGCAGACCCAAAAGGGACATGGACCCGCATACCGACCTCAATCAGGCCCGCCAGATGCTCAGGGATTGCATAAGAAAAAGGCTTGTCCGTCTGCATGAGGGGGACATCGACGATGACTTCTGCAATCTTTCGTTCTGAATTTATCATATTCAAATTCTACCATATTCTGGGGCCAGTGAAGCAAATATCCTTCTTTACTTTAGAAAGAGATAAGCTATAAGCCTAATCTTTACTAGCAGAAGGAAAGAAAACTCACCCGCTGTTGTAAAAAGGGCAATTCAGGAGACTTTAGGCTCCCAAATTAGCAGTGGAACGACAAAAAAGAGGAAAGCTTCGCTTTCCTTATCTCAAAACTTCTCTTAGAGAGCTCTGGCCCTCAATGCTCCCCTTGGTCGCATTGCTCACTCAGAGCTCTTTACCAATCAAACTTGCGGCCTTACAACAGCGGGCGAGTTTTATGGACTGGAGCGACTTTATGAGAAACTCCGATATTTTTATTCTTCTTCAGAAGCAGTAGCCTCAGCCTCATCGCCTTCGCCTTCATTAGCTTCTTCAGCCTTAGCGGCCTTTGAAGCCTTGGCTGCCTTGTTCTTTGCTTCTTCTTCAGCTTCTTCCTGCTCGATTTGCTCCTTGATGAGTTTTTCTTCCATCCGGGCGTTCAGGCTGGCAAGCTCCTTCTTCTGGGCCAGGGTTTCACGCTTGGCATCTGGGGCTGGGTGAATGCTGACCCGACCTTCTGCGATTTCTTCCAGGGCTTGAAGCGTAGGTTTTACAGATTGGAAGACCCGTTCCTTGCGTTCTTCTGGAGCCACATAGGCGACACGAGGGTCATTAGGATAGAGCTTAGTTTCCCGCTCCTGGTCACGCAATTCATGGGCCCGCTTGGCTTCAAGCACAACGAGTGAGTATTTAGAGTCCACTGCATCCAACAATTTATCAATAGATGGTTCAAGCATCATAATATTTTACCTCTTTTTTATTTTCTATTCTTATTCTTCAATCATTTGAGCATAGCGGCCCATAACCCGCTCGACACGGAAGTGCTCGGCCTCGATAATCTTCTTGACCCGCTCAGCCGCAAGCTCGACCTCGTCATTGACCACAGCGTAGTCGTATTCATTCATCAGGCGAATCTCTTCACGGGCCTTGGCCAGACGGCTGGCGATGACTTCTTCAGAGTCCGTCCCACGGCCGACCAGGCGTTCCCGGAGTTCTTCTAAATCTGGTGGTGTCAGGAAGACAAAGACGCCATCTGGCACCTTTTCCTTGACCTGCAAGGCCCCTTGGACCTCAATCTCAAGAAAAACATCCTTGCCTTCATCCAGGGTTTGGTTGACATAGGTCAGAGGCGTCCCGTAGTAGTTGCCAACATACTCAGCATACTCCAGCATCTCGCCCTTGCGAATCATGTCCTCAAACTCCTCACGGCTCCGGAAATAGTAATCCTTGCCGTCAACCTCGCCAGGTCGCTGGGGCCGGGTCGTCATTGAGACCGAGTAGTCAAAGTTATTTTCATTTTCAAAGATTTTTGCACGCACCGTGCCTTTTCCTACACCAGAAGGGCCAGAAAAGACAATCAATAAACCACGTTCGGTCATCATATTCTCCTTAGCTTTTCTTATATTTTAACAAACGGATGCTCTGGAAGCTAGTTTTTGTTTTCATAGTTTAATTTTTTGTAACTCGATTGTAACCCTGAAAGTCGTTCCCTTCCAGGATTTTCTGAGCATGCTGCAAGGACGCAAGCAAAGCCTGCGAAGGAGGAAAACTGCGTTTTCCTTATCCCCAGATATTCTTGGAAAGTTCTGGTCCTCAATGCTCCCTGTGGTCGCATCGCTGACTCAGAACTTTTTCCAATAATACATTGCTAGTTCTGAAGCCCTGCGGTCTCCAGGACTCCCTTTTCACAGCTGAGCTAGAAAATCCTTCCGGTCCACTATAGCCTTAATTTCAAAATTTTAAGCTTAGGCCAGGTATTCTAGCTGGTTTCTGGAAATTCGACAGCAAGAAAACAGTGTAGTTCCGAGCTTTCCGAGGCAGGGAATAGTGAAAAAGGCAACTGGCGAGACCTTAGACTCGCCAGTTAGCAATGAAACCGCAAAGCGGTTTGCTTGCGGCCTCACTATTCCCTGTCTCGGAAAGCTCGGAACGCAACGGCTATATTAGACAAAGAAAAAAGCCGGCATCGCCGACTTTTCCTTACTTTGCATAATCAATCGCCCGTGTCTCACGGATCACGGTGACCTTGATATTGCCTGGGTAATCCATTTCATTCTCAATCTTGCTCTTGACATCATGGGCCAGGACGACAATCTGGTCGTCGGTCAGCTTATCGGGCTGTACCATGACACGGATTTCACGGCCGGCTTGGAGGGCAAAGGCTGAATCCACACCCTTGAAGCTGGTAGAAATCGCTTCGAGGTCACGGAGACGCTTGATATAGTTTTCCACGGATTCGCGACGGGCACCAGGCCGGGCTGCACTGAGGGCATCAGCCGCAGCGACGAGAACAGCAATATTACTGTTTGGCTCGGTGTCATTGTGGTGACTGGCGATGGCATTGATAACGACGGGATGTTCCTTATACTTGCGGGCAAGCTCTGTCCCAATCTCGACGTGGCTGCCTTCAACCTCATGGTCAAGCGCCTTACCAATATCATGCAGGAAGCCGGCACGTTTGGCCAAGGCTTCATTTTCGCCCATCTCACCAGCAAGGTTGCCGGCAATCTGTGCCACCTCCACAGAGTGATCCAGGACATTTTGACCATAAGATGTCCGGAAATGCAGACGTCCCATGATCTTCATCAGATCTGGATGGAGGTTGTGGGCTCCGACCTCAAAGGCCGCCTGCTCACCGTACTCACGCATCTTGTGGTCCAGAGCCTTGCGGTTCTTTTCGACCAATTCTTCAATGCGGGCGGGATGAATCCGGCCATCTTGGACCAGCTGCTCCAGTGTCATCCGGGCAATCTCCCGACGGATCGGATCAAAGCCAGAGAGAACTACGGCTTCCGGCGTGTCATCAATGATAACATCAATCCCGGTCAGGGCCTCAAAAGTCCGGATGTTCCGGCCTTCACGACCGATGATCCGACCCTTCATGCTGTCGTCTGGCAGCGTCACAACAGACACGGTCTGCTCTGCCACTGATTCACTTGAAACGCGTTGGATGGCCAGGCTGATGATTTGCTTGGCCTTTTTGTCGGCTTCGTGATTGGCTTTTTCCTCAGAGCTACGGACAATCTGTGCCAGCTCCTTAGTCATGCTTTCACGGGTTTCCGTCAAGAGGAGGCTTCTGGCATCCTCTTGTGAGAGTTGCGCGATGCGCTCCAGCTCCTCACGTTTCTTTGCTTCGACGTCAGCGACTGCTTTCTCGCGGTCATTGAGGGCATTAGTCTTGCTTTCAAGACTTTCTTCTTTAGAATCTAAGTTTTTTTCCTTACGCGTGAGACTGTCGTCCCTGCGGTCTAAGATTTCTTCACGTTGTTTTAAGCGTTGTTCCGTCTCCTTAAACTCTTGGCGTTCTTGCTTAAACTCATCTTCTATGTCACGACGTTGTTGCTGCTCTTCTTCTTTTAGCGTGAGCCGGGCCTCTTTTTTGAAGGCCTCAGCATCACGTTTCAGCGAATCTGCATCACGTTGTGCTTGTGTTAAAAGCTCATTTGCCTTATTTTCAGCCGATTTGATCAACGAATCTGCATCACGCTGATTCTGCTTCACTTTTTGGCCAAATAAGAAAAAGGCAATTCCTAATACGATCAATAATACAGCGAGAATAATGATAATAACGATCATTTATTCTCCTTAATGTTCTATTGTTCAACGGAATTTTCAAAGAAAACTCCAACTGACATTATAGCATTTATGTAAGCATTTTACAAGGTGGCTTTTATAAGCTTAAACTGTATAGACCCAGATAGGCTCATATGATAAAAACCAGGTCCAAAGCCTGGTTTTACTAGCTTAGCGCCCATAATAATAGGCCTGCTCCAAATTCTTATAATCCGCATTATTCACTTCTGAACCAGCAAGTGCCCAGTCAGCACCGACCGTCTTTGAAAGGCTGAGTGTCGCTCCTGTGGACTTCTTAGCCTTGAGCTCGCCGAGAAGCTTAGGAATCTGGCCAAAGGTATAGGCATTGAGCTCGGCCTGCTTGTCGGCCTTCAGGACCAGATTGCCCGAATTATCTGGGTCAAAACTGCTGTCAGGCTGGCCGTCGACCCAGTCCTGCTGGGTCTTGTCAAAGCTGATATCCGTAAAATGAATGGTCGATGGCTTCAGCTCGACCTGCATGAAGGTCGGATAGAGGACCTTGAGCTGGTAGTCCGTCTTGGCTTTGGCCTTATTGGCCACCATCATGCCCTTGACTGCCGTAGCCGCCTCTTCCTTGGTCATGGTAATGTCTTTGGCCGTGCCATTAAAGAGTTTCAAACTCTTATAATAATCGGTACCCGCCTTGGTAAAGGCTTCTTCAGCCTTCTTAAAATTGGCATTGGTCGTGTCAGCCCCTAAAAAGGCAGCGGCCACATAGTCATTTGCGACTTGCAGGGCCTGGTCTTGCCCCTTGGCAAGGCCTGACATATCTAACTTGCCAGCTTCATTCTTGTCATAGACGAGGTCATAGCTTTCCTTGGTGTTGACCTCAAAGGTCAGGTAGGCCTGATAGAGCTGGCCAGACTTGAGGTTCTGCTTGGTCAGTGTCTGGTAGGACTTGCCATCTTTCGACTTGAGGTCAGTGACTGCCAGCTTATTGCCAGCCTTGTCTTTCAATGAAAAGTCTGATGCAGAGATGGCCTTGAGACCGTCTTTTTTAGGATTTTGTACTGTGACTTCAACAGCGATAAACTCTTGATTTTCCTTGGCTTGCTTGTCATCCGAGAAAATCGGAGTCGCCGCCCCATAGCTGATTTTGACTTCTTCTGTGACCTGGGAGCTAGTACTCGTACTTGTGGCAGGTTTCACTTCTGCCTTGTGCTTGCCACAGGCCGTCATCAGGCTAAGACTGGCTAAAATGGTCAGTCCTATCATTAGTTTTTTATACATAGTCTAATTATAACAAACCAGCTGAATTTGGCAATAAGAAAAGCCTCTGTATTCAGCAGAAGCCCTTGCTTAAAGCTCAACGATTTCGCCGGAATTAAGATAGACAATCCATTCACAGAGGTTGATGGCATAGCCTGTAATACGTTCTAGGTAGACAAGAGTCATCAAGTATTCTTTCCCTGTAGGAATAGTCTCTGTGTTGTCTTTCATAGCATCCAAAATCTTGCTCTGGATTTCGCTTGACATGTTTTTTACGGTCGTGTTTTGCTCAGCAATCTCACGGGCCCGCTTGTCATTGCCCTGGATATAGGCATTGAGTGAGGCATCGACGACAGATTTGACCTTTTCTCCGAGGAGAGAGATGTCTTCTTCAGCCACACTGATGCGTTCTTCGCCCTTGAGGCTGATGGTCGCCTTGGCAATAGAAGCCACGTGGTCACCCATCCGCTCGAGGTCAGATGAGGCCTTGAGGACTGTGATGATGGTCCGCAGGTCGCTTGATACCGGCTGTTGCAGAGCAATCATTTCCAGCGACTTGATTTCAAGCTTGGTTTCAAGGTCGTTGATTTGCTTGTCAGTCGCAATGACTTCTTCTGCCAGCTCACGGTCATGGCTGACAAATGAGCGAACTGCCTTGTTCAGCTGGGCTGAGACCTGGGTTCCCATTGAGTAAAATTGATTGTGGAGCTTGTTGAGTTCTTCTTCAAATTGTGTACGTAACATGTTTTCTCCTTTTTACGAGGATAATTGGAAAGCAAAGCCCTGCTTTGCCTATCTGATAGATTAATTGCTCACTTTAATCGCAATTAACAATTAACCGAATTTACCAGCGATATAGTCTTCAGTCTCCTGCTTTTGCGGGTCCAGGAAGATTTTCTTGGTATCATCCATTTCAATGAGGTCGCCATTGAGCATGAAGGCAGTCCGGTCTGAAATCCGGGAAGCCTGTTGCATGCTGTGGGTGACCATGATGAGTGTATAGTCCTTCTTGAGTTCGAGCAGGGTTTCTTCAATCCGGCCGGCTGAAATCGGGTCAAGGGCTGATGTCGCCTCATCAAGCAGGATAATGTCAGGGTTGACCGCCAAAACACGTGCGATACAAACCCGTTGCTGTTGACCACCAGAGAGGCCGAGGGCTGACTTGTGGAGGTCGTCCTTGACCTCATCCCAGATGTTGGCTGCCTTGAGTGAGTTTTCAACCACTTCATCGAGCAAGGCCTTGTCCTTCACGCCTTTGAGGCGGAGGCCATAGACCACATTTTCATAAATGGAAAAGGGGAAGGGATTAGGCTGCTGGAAGACCATGCCGATTTCCTTGCGGAGATCGACCGTGTCGATTTTAGGGCTATACATGTTCTTGCCCTTGTACATGATGGCACCAGTGATGGTCACGGTTGAAATCAGGTCATTCATCCGGTTGATCGACCGCAAGAGGGTTGACTTCCCACATCCTGACGGGCCAATGAGGGCCGTGATTTCATTGGGATAGAAATCCATCGTGATATTGTTTAAGGCTTTTTTCTTGCCATAGTAGAGCGAGAGATCGCTTACTGATAAAATTGCTTCTTTTGTCATAATTTCCTTATCCAAAGTGTCCTGAAACATAGTCTTCTGTAGCTTTCAGTTGAGATTGTGTGAAAATCTTAGAAGTCTCATCAAACTCAATCAAGTCGCCATTGTAGAAGAAGGCTGTATAGTCAGAGACACGTGAGGCCTGTTGCATATTGTGGGTGACGATGATAATCGTATAGTCTTTCTTCAACTCTGTCATCGTCTCTTCGATTTGCATGGTTGAAATCGGGTCAAGGGCTGAAGCTGGTTCATCCATAAGGATGATTTCAGGCTTCATAGAGAGGGCACGGGCGATACAGAGACGCTGTGCCTGACCACCTGACATGGCCAAGGCTGATTTATTCAGGTCGTCTTTAACCTGGTCCCAGAGGGCCGCCTGCTTGAGCGAAGTCTCTACAATTTCATCGAGCTTCTTCTTGTCCCGGACACCTTCACGGCGGTGGACAAAGGCGATGTTCTCGTAGATGGATTTAGGGAAGGGATTAGGACGTTGGAAGACCATGCCGATTTGCTTGCGGACCTCGTAGACATTGACCTTAGGGTCGTTGATATTGACCCCTTCGTACATGATGTTGCCGGTCACCCGGGCTCCATCAATCGTGTCGTTCATCCGGTTGAGGGCACGCAGGTAGGTCGATTTCCCAGAACCTGAAGGGCCAATCAGTGCAGAGACCTTATTTTTAGGGAATTGCATGGAAACCCCATGAATTGCCTCTTTAGTTTCATTGTAGAAGACGCGGATGTCATCCGTTGACAGGGCAATATCCTGGTCAAATGTGATGATATGACGCTCATTCCAGTCATATGTTGCCATAAAATTTATTTCCTTTAATTAGTTTCCTGATGTCAATTTCTTGTGAATCCGGCGTCCAAGGAAGCGGGCTCCCAGGTTGAAGAGGAGGACGAAGATAATCAAGACTGCAGATGCACCAGCTGAGATTTGTGTCGCTGTAGAGATGGTTCCTTCAGTGTTAAGGGCCCAGATATGTACTGCGAGGGTTTCAGCTGGTCTAAAGAGTGACAATGGTGACGTGATTGCCATCGGGTTCCAGTTGGCCCAGTCAATCGGCAGGTTGGTCTGACCGGCTGTGTAAATCAGGGCAGCGGCCTCACCGAAGACACGACCAGATGAGAGGATGACCCCTGTGATAATCCCAGGGACAGCAGCAGGCAGAATGACCTGTGTTGCGGTCTCCCACTTCGACAGGCCAAGGGCCAGGCCACCTTCACGCTGGATGGTCGGAATGGCCCGCAGGCTTTCTTCGACATTACGGGTCATCAATGGCAAGTTGAATACGGTCAGAGCCAAGGCCCCTGAGATGACTGAGAAGCCCATGCCAAATTGGAGGACAAAGAGGAGCATCCCGAAAAGACCGACAACGATAGAAGGCAGTGAGCTCAGGACTTCAATGGCTGTCCGAACAAACCCTGTCAGCCAGTGCTTTTGATTGGCATATTCGCTGAGGTAGATGCCGGCACCCAGTGACAATGGCACTGAAATAATCAGGGTCACAATCAAGAGGTAGACCGAGTTAAAGAGTTGGACGGCAATCCCGCCACCTGTCAAAGGGTCAGAAGCTGTCGTGATGAACTGCCATGAAACATAAGGCAGGCCCTTGACCAAAATGAAAATCAGGAGGAAGGCTAGAATAGCGACGATAATCGCTGACAGAACATAGAGGACGCCTGTCGCTAATTTATCAGAACGTTTTGCATTCATTATTTCAGACTTCCTTTCTTAGCGATGGCACGCATGATGAGGTTGAAAACAAGTGACATCAGGAGCAAGAGTAGGGCAAGCGACCAGAGGGCATTGAGCTGAATCCCTGGTGTTGCGTTTGGAATGCCTGAAGTAAGGATTGATGTCAGGGTTGAAGCTGGTGAAATCAGGTTTTTTGGCATGGTAACTGCATTACCGACAACCATCTGCACGGCCAGGGCTTCACCGAAGGCACGGGCCATCCCGAAAATCACGGCGGTCAGAATCCCTGGTGTTGCAGCCCGAAGAAGGACACGCCAGATGGTCTGCCAGCGGGTCGCACCAAGGCCGAGTGAGGCTTCACGGTAGTGGCCAGGCACAGCCTTGAGGGCATCGACCGTCATCGAAGTTACCGTCGGCAGGATCATAACAAAGAGGACAAAGACACCTGAAAGCAGGCCAAGTCCAGTCCCGCCAAAGGCCCCACGAATCAGGGGGACGATGACTGTCAAACCGATAAAACCATAGACAACAGAAGGAATACCGACTAGGAGCTCGATGACCGGTTGAAGAATCTTAGAGCCGTATTTTGGCGAGATTTCTGTCATGTAGATCCCAGCACCGATTGCAAACGGAGTCGCAATCAAGGCTGAGAGAATCGTAACGATGAGCGAGCCTGAGAACATCGGTAGGGCACCGACGGCTGGCTTGCCATCAGGACCGATAGAGCCTGGCATCCAGTTGGTCCCAAAGAGGAAGTTCAGCGGATTTACGCCATTTACGAAGAAGGTCGAAAGGCCCTTTTCAGCAACAAAGACCAGAATCAATCCGACCACAAAAACAATCAGTGCAATGCACAAGAAGGTCAATGTCTTACCGAATTTTTCTAGTCTTGAATTTTTTGAGCTAGATAAGAGTTTATCTCTAAGTTTTGAGTTTTCCATACATCCCTTTTTTAATAAAAGTTTTTATTTAATACGACTGATTTTTCCGTCAGCTGAGCGGTCTACCTTCATCTCAGCCATTGGGATATAGCCGAGTTTTTTCAAGCTTGCAGTATCTGCCTTCACATAGTCAATAAAATTCTCTTCGATTTTATTGTCCTGCTTTTTGTTGGTGTACATGTGCTCATAAGACCAGATTTTCCACTTGTTGGTCTGGACATTGGCATCGCTCGGAGCCACACCATCAACAGAAAGGGCCTTCACACCAGGCTTTGCCTTGTATGAGAAGGAGACATAGCTGATGGCACCAGGCGTCTGGCTCAGTAACTGGACAACAGAGCCTGAGGCATCTTGGCTTGGGCCATTGACCTCGGTTGCCCCATTGAGGGCATACTTGTCAAAGTTGACCCGGGTCCCTGAACCTGCCGTACGACCAATCACGGTGATGGCCAGATCTGGGCCGCCGACTTCCTTCCAGTTTTTGACCTTGCCTGTAAAGACATCGACCAACTGCTGCTTGCTCAAATTCTTGATGTCCAACTTGCTGTTGACAATAGGGGCAAAACCGATGGCTGCCACCTTATGGTCAGTGATTTTTTTAACATCAATCCCTGATTTTTCTTCAGCAAAGATGTCTGAATTTCCAATTTGGAAGGAGCCCGCAGCAACCTGGGCCAATCCCACACCAGAACCGCCCCCTTGGACAGTAATGATGCTATTGGAATGCACCTTCATGTAATCTAAAGAAGAACGTTCAACCAGGGGTTGAAGAGCGGTTGAGCCACCCGCTGTGACTTGCTTAGCACCCGTGCTACAAGCAGCGAGAAGCGTCATGCTTGAAGCTGCTAGAATCGCCATAAAAATTTTCTTTTTCATAGCTTAATTATAGCATATTCACCAGCTAAAATGAGAATAGATAACAAATTTTAGGGGCCTATAATGGGAAGGACTCGCCGATCTTCTAAAGACCGGCGAGTCCTTGCTTTTAAGGTATTTTACTTGTTGCTTACTTTACCAGCAGCATCACGTTCTACCTTCATATCAGAAACGGCGATGTAGCCAAGCTTCTTGATGGTTGCTTTATCTTCTGAGACGTACTTGATGAATTCTTTCTCAGCCTTGTTTTCCTTGTCTTTGTTGACATACATATGTTCGTAAGACCAAACCTTCCAGTCGTTCTTTTGAACATTTTCTTCAGTTGGCTTCACACCATCCAGACTCAAAGGCTTGATGTCCTTGCTGTTGTTCATGTAAGAGAAGGCAACGTATGAGATGGCACCAGGTGTTTGACCTACAAGTGTCACGACTGAACCTGAAGCATCCTGTGTAGGACCGTCAACTTCTGTCGCTCCACCAAGTGCAAGCTTGTCGAAGTTCACACGAGTCCCTGAGCCGGCTGTACGGCCAACCACGGTAATCTTTTGGTCATCTCCGCCAACTTCCTTCCAGTTGGTAATTTTACCAGTGAAGATGTCTGTTAGCTGTTTTGAAGTCAGGTTTTCAACCTTGATTTTAGAGTTGACGATTGGGGCGAAACCAACAACCGCAACCTTGTTATCTTCAATCTTGCTAGCGTCTACACCAGATTTTTCTTCTGCGAAGATGTCTGAGTCACCGATTTGGAAAGAACCTTGTGAGACTTGAGTCAAGCCAACACCTGATCCACCACCTTGGACAGTGATTTGAACGCCAGTATTTTTAGCCATGAATTCAGTAGATGCTTGTTGAACCATTGGTTGGAGGGCAGTTGATCCACCGGCGATGATCTTGCCTGAGAGGGCAGCTCCTGAGCCAGTAGATGATGAAGATGAATTGCTATTGCCACATGCAGCAAGTGTCAAAAGGGCAGCTCCGGCAACGAGTCCAGCAATGATTTTTTTCTTTTTCATGGTTATCTTTTCTCCGATAATTTCTAAATAATTTTTGCAAACTTTTTGCTTACAAAATAATTCTAACACGGAAAAAGGAGGTCAAATGTAAACAGTTTGTAAATAGTTGGTAAATGGCTTGTTTACATTTGAGTTTTTCTACTGTTCACAGCCCTGGAAACACCTTACAAATAGTGATTCAGCTTGAATAAATCTCGCCCCTTCCTTTTTCCCGAGGCAAGCAAAAAAGCTGCCTAACGGCAACTTTCTCTTTCTATCTAATCCTCCGGCCTCTCCCAATTTCTCCGCAAGCTAAACTTCTCCGGCACCAAATCATAACCCGGCTCACAAAAAGGATGACAGCGTAAAATCCGGGCAGTGCCCATGGCGATGCCTTTGGTTGCCCCGTGCTTTTGGATGGCTTGAATCATGTAGTTGGAGCAGGTGGGGTAGTATCTGCAGGCGGGAGGCAGGATTGGTGAGATCCAGCGCTGGTAGCCTTTGACGGATTTGACGAGGATTTTTTTCATTAATTAGAGGATTTCCAAAATATCTTGTGTCATGAGTTCTGGGGCAAGGCGGTAGCGTTTGTAGAGCTCAGCGACTGGGACGATGTCGTTAAATTCCTTGTCAGCCCCGTAATTCAGGACTTTGACATCTTTTGAGCCCAGGTAGCTGGCAATCTTTTGACCAAAACCGCCGTCAAGCACGCCGTCTTCCAACGTGACGATGACCTTGTGGCTTTCTGACAGCTCGTCCAACATCTTCTTGTCCAGACTGCTGATAAACAGAGGATTGATGAGGCTTGCATTGATGTCGTGCTTGGCCAGCTCTTCAGCGACCTTTTCTGCATGAGAATAAAGTCCGCCAAGGCCGATGAGGGCGACATCTTGACCTGACTTAATCATATCATATTGGGCTTGATTAAAGCTTGTGATATGGGCCGGCCGGCTTTCAACACCGTGTTCTGGAATGTTGATGACAACAGGGCCATCTTGATAGGTCATTGACCAATCGAGCATGGCGAGGAGCTCTTCTTCGCTGGTTGGTGCGAGATAGGTGATGTTAGGGATATTTGAAATCCATCCCCGGGCAAAGTCACCCTGGTGGGTCTTGTCAGAATTTGAAATCACATCACCCTTGATGAAGACCACTGCAGGTTCCTTGTTGATGGCCAGGTCATGGACGAACTGGTCAAAGGCCCGTTGGACAAAGGTAGAATTGTGGAAGATAAAGCTCTTTGCTCCTGCTAAGGCCGCTGCCCCACCAAAAGTGATGGTGAATTGTTCAGCAATGCCGGCATCCCAATAGTTCTTAGGATATTTATTAGCAAAAGTCTTGAGGTCGTAGGCACCTGGGATGGCGGCGTTGATGGCCAAAATAGGCTGGCCTGCCTGCATCTGCTGGTCCATGTAGTCCATGAGGATGCTGCTGTAAGACTTGCCTGAAGGCTTGTTCTTGAGCTCGCCAGTTTCCAGGTCAAAGGCGGCACGCCAGTGCCAGTGCTCTTTGTCGTTGGTAGCGATGTCGTAACCGTGGCCTTTTTCAGTGTGAATATGGAGGACGATTGGATGGTCAATGTCCTTGACTTCTTCAAAGAGGGCCGTCAGTTTTTCGATGTCATTGCCTTCTTCGAGGTACTTGTAGTCGAGGCCAAAGGCCTTGAAGAGATTTTTTTCAGCTTGGCCATTGCTTTCACGGAGTTTGGCAAGTTCACGGTAGAGGCCACCGTGGTTTTCAGCGATTGACATTTCATTATCATTGAAAATCAAGATAAAATTGCCATCAAAGTCGCCAGCGTTGTTGATGGCCTCGAGGGCCAGACCGCCTGAGAGGGAGCCATCGCCGAGGATGGCGATGACATTGCCCTTGTCGCCAGTGAGGTCACGAGCCTTGGCATAACCCAGGGCGTTAGCAACTGAGGTCGAAGTGTGGCCGACCGTAAAGAAGTCGTGCTCAGACTCGTCTTGACTGGTGTAAGGGGTAATATCATGGAAGTGGCCGTCTGTAAAGCCATGCTTGCGACCGGTCAAAATCTTGTGGGGATAGGTCTGGTGGCTGACATCCCAGATAAACTTGTCAACCGGGCTGTTGAAGACCTTGTGGAGGGCGATGGTCATCTCTGTTACACCCAGGTTTGGACCCACGTGACCACCGACATTGCTGACCTTGTAGAGGACAGCTTCATTGATTTCTTTGGCAAGAGCCTTAAGCTCTTCCTTTGTCAGGCCTTTGAGGTTTTTAGGTTCATTTACTTTTTCTAATACTGACATCATTTTCTCCTTTTTTAATACAAAAAACATTCTACAACTTTCGTTATAAAATGTCATAAATTAGAATTATTTTTTGATTGGTTGGTGCCGTTGCTTTTATGACGGGGTTTTCGTTCCGCTGTCGGCGGGCCAGTTTCTGCCCTGGGAAGGAAAGCAAGGCTTTCCACCTTGCCTAGGGCTTCCTTCCTAGATTTGAAGCCCTCATGTCTTAAAATCTGCCTTACTCAGGGCTGAATCCGGCCCACCGACAGCTACACTCCTTAGCACTTGTATTGTCTACTATTGTTAATGTATTTAGTGCAGTGTAAGCCTTCAGGCATAATACTGTGTAAAAAGGCAAAATCTGAGACCTTTAGGGCTCAGATTTTAGCAATGAAACCGAAGGTTTGCTTGCGGCCACACCGTATTATGCCTGAAGGCTTACACAGAACGGCTTCATCAAAGTACCCCTACTTCTCCAAGCGCAAGCGAATATTAAACCTCGTCCCCTTCGGATGATTATCCTCGACCGAGACCTTGCCCTTATAAGCATCCACAATCTGCTTGGCGAGCGACAAACCAAGGCCTAGGCCGCCCTTCTGTCGGGTTCTGGCCTTGTCGACCCGGTAGAAGCGGTCAAAGACCTTCTTCTTGTCCTGGTCTGAGATGCCTTCTCCATTATCGGAAACAATGATATTGAGCTGGTTGTTGAGCTTTTGCACGCTGATTTTGACTTCGCCGTCATCATCTGTATATTTGAGGGCATTGTCAAAGAGGATGGTCATGAGTTGCTTGGTTAGGGCCTGGTCAAGCATGATGTTTTCGTCCAGGTCAACCTGGCCTGAAAACTGCTTGCCGGCGTTTTCTGCGAGCATCTCATAATTGGCAAAGAGGCTCTTAAAGAAGGGGAGACCCGTCTCTTCGGGCTCAATCTTGATGCCAGAATCCCGGCGGGCCAAGTTCAGAAGATTGCTCGTCAAAAGTCGCATGTTGCGAACTTCCTGAAGGCTCTCAGAAATATTTTCCGACTCATCGAGGATGGTCGCATTGGGATTCTGAAAGAGGAGCTCTAAGCGATTTTGCAAAATAGCAAGCGGTGTCCTCAGCTCATGGCTGGCATTTTCCACAAAGGATTTTTGCCGTTCAAAGGCCGCAACAACAGGCCGTCTAGTCCAAGCTGCCAGATAAAGACTGGCCATGATAGAGAGAAGCCAGAAGATGACCATGGTCGTGATGATGATAAAACGAGAGCGTTGCAGGCCTTCTTGGAGCTGGTCGACATTGCTGAAAATCTGCATGTAGGCCCAACTGCTGTTGCCGTTGGTATCGACCTGTGTCACATTGAGCGTCAGGTAGCGATAGTGGTAGTTGCCTCCGTATGAGCTAGGCACCGAGAGCATGCGGATACTGCCGACGGCCGACGGGTCAAAGTGAACTGCCTTTTCCAGCTGGACGCTGGAGATTTCAGGCAGGCCGGCGTTGTTGTCCCGGTTGGCATCTGTCGTGGATTCGTCTTGACTTTTTGGGTAAATCAGCTTGCCTGCCGCATCATAAATCAGGATGCTATTGGTCGGGCCAAAATTCCCAGGATGGGGCGAATTGGTCATATTGGAGCTCATTTGATTGCCCTCGACGAGTTGCGACAAGAGCGGGCTCTGAGCCAGGTTTCTCAGGTTTTGGTCAGTTGACTTGTAAATCCCCGTTGCCAGAATATTTAAGATGATGCTGGTCAAGACAAAGAAGATGATTGAGAAGGCGACAAAAAAATGCAGGAAGTTCTTCCCGTCATTTCTCTTAAAAATTCTCGTTTTTATATTTTTAACGTTTAGTTTCATGTGAGTCACGCAGAATCCTTGCTTAACGCAGGATGTAGCCTACATTTCTAAGGGTTGCCAGGTTGTTGTAGAAGTCACTGCCTCGCAGTTTTTTCCGCATTTTAGACATGTAGACTTCGACGACCGTCAGGGTCGTATCGGAATCATAGCCCCAGATCCGGTCAAAGATTTGTTCTTTAGGCAGGATGACATTTTGGTTTTGGAGGAAATAAACCAGGAGGTCAAACTCCTTACCGATGAGCTCGACAGGCTCTCCGTCGACCGTGACCGCCTTATTTGACAGGTTGAGCTTGAGGTTGCCATAGCTCATACTGTTATCATCTTCGAGCTTGCCTGTCCGCTTGAGCAAGGCCTGGATCCGGGCCTTTAGTTCATCGAGATAGAAAGGCTTGGTCAGATAATCATCTGCCCCGATTTCAAAGCCATGCATCTTGTCGTCCAGGCTTTCCTTGGCGGTCATAATCAGGACCGGCGTGTCGACCTTTTGGGCACGGAGCTCTTTTAAGACTTCAAAACCGTCTTTTTCAGGTAACATCAGGTCCAAAAGCACGATGTCATAGATGCCAAGTGAGGCTTCGTAGAGGCCTTCTGAGCCATCAAAAACCTGTTTTACCTCTGCAAATGACTTCAAGAAGTCATAGACTGATTTAGATAGAGATAAGTCATCTTCTACGAGCAAAATTTTAATCATCGTACCATCCATCCTTTATTCCTATTTGGCGGGCTTAACACGCCTCCCTTTCAATTATTTTACACTATTATCGTCTTTTTTGCTTGCTCTAAGCTTAGGTGAAACTTAGGTGAAACTTAGGCCGTCTACCACTCTCTTTCCATCTCAGAGCAATTCGACCTGAAAAGTAAAAATCCGAGATCCTTAGGCCTCAGATTTTGGCTCTATAATAAATCGTGTGGGAAATGTCCCACACGATTTTTTCTTGCAAAAGAAAAAGCTTATCTCTAAGATATAAGTAACCACACAAATACCGAAAGAAAGATAAGATTTATGTTTGATTCTATCATGAAAGAATATCAATTACAAGAGAAATACTGGCATTGTGAGGAGACCTCACCTGTAAA
>NZ_BFFO01000007.1 GCF_003116835.1 Lactococcus termiticola
CGTTTGGTTTCAGGACTTTTAGAAACTTTAGGAAACGGGTATTCCTTATGAACATATAAAAAAATAGGCAACCGAGGTTACCTATTATCTTTGAGATTTTAAATCCCACACGATTTGACAAAGAGCCGTTTATTACTGCTTCTTCAACTCATAATACTGAATCTGCAATGTATTCTTCTGGTCTTCCATATAAAATTCGGCCTCTTCAAAGAGCTCTTCCAATTCCCTTTGGCTATAGACCTTGACTTCTTCTTCAACATCAGCCGTCTGCTTCTCCAGACGTTTGTTGTAGAGTTTTCGAAGGTCATAAAGTGGAATCCGAATCTCAGCAATGACGAGCCTTCCATCAGGCCTCAAGACACGTTCAGCTTCTCTCAAAAAGCGAAGCGGATCCGTGAAATGATGGAAGGAAGCCGAACAAACGATGATGTCATAGGCATCGTCAGGGAAAGGCAGTTGCTCCGCAGCACCGACAAAAAAGTTGAAGGCCGGATGCTTTTCCTTGGCCAGCTGGATCATCTCCTCAGAGACATCCAGACCCGTGCCGTAGAAGTCATACTGGTCATAGAGCATGGCCAGAAGGTCACCATTGGCACAGCCGACATCGAGCAGGGCAGGCTGTCCTTCAATCTCAAGATTTTTAACAACATAATCTTTAATTTTCTTAGGAAACTGTCCCTGCCATTGCTTTTTCAACTGCTTGGAGAGTTTTTGGGAGTTTTTTTCTTTTGCCATAGGGTCTCCTTCTCATCATCTTTTAAGACTATTATAGCAGACTTTATCACAATTTCATAACAAAAATTAAAGAGAATTATAACAAATCAAGCTTTTTTAATTTTTCATCAATCTGATTCAAAACATAGGCCAGGTCCTGTTGGTTATTGACGAAGTCAATTTTGTCGCCGTCAATCCGGAGTTTTGGCGAGACATCATAGTCTTCATACCAAGATGGGTACTCGCCGTGAACCTGCTTGTAGTAAGCTTTGAGCTCAGGTTGGTCATCAAAAAGCTCAAAGCTCCGACCCCGATTGCTGATGCGTGAGAGCATGGTATCAAAGGAAACATCGATATAGACGAGGAGGTCAGGTCGCTTTTTCGGCATGCCTTCGAGCTCTTCGAGCATGTTGTTGAGGAGTTCTTTATAGATATTGAGCTCAGTCTCTGTCACATTGCCGTTTTTATAATTAAGTGTTAAGAAAAGCTCGTCTTCAAAAATCGACCGGTCAAGGACATTGTTATCCTCACGGTAGGCCTGCTTGATGGACTCAAAACGCTTGTTCAAAAAATAAATTTGCAACAAAAAAGCATACTTCTGTGGGTCCTGATAATAAAGGTCAAGGACGGGGTTATTGTCTACACTTTCATAAAAAACTTCTGTATGAAGGTGCTCTCCGAGTGCCTTGGCCAGACTAGACTTCCCAGCCCCGATGGTTCCTGCTAATACGATCAAAATTTTTCTTTCCTCTTTCTAGGTCTTGCGGAGAAGCAAAATTTGCCCTCCGCTCTTATTTTAAGCTCATCGTAGATGTGAATTTCAAGGCAAGCTTGAAATTTTTATCCATCGATTTTTTGCTCACTTCAATCGCAAAAAACGATCAAAATTTTTCTTTCCTCTTTCGTTTCTTTTTATATTCTAGTCTTTACTTAAAAGATAAGCCCTAACTTGTGAAATGAAATAGAGCGAACCTGTCACAATTAAAATCTCATCTTTCTGAATTTCTTTATCTACTTCCTCATACCAGTCTTCGACAAGTGTCAGGCCTGACCCCTTGAAGTCCTCCAAAGCCAGGGCCTTAGGATAATCAAAAGTCGTCAGGCTAAGACTAGCCCCAGGCACAGCCTTCAGTAAGTCCAGCATCTGTCCGATGTCCTTGGTCGTGATAGCTGAAAAGAGAAGCCTGAGCTTCTTGCCAGCAAATTCCGTCTCAAGATTATCAATCAAACGTCTGATGGCATGGACGTTGTGGGCCCCGTCGATAAAGACAGAAGGGGCAATCTCTTCCATGCGTCCTGGCCAAAAGGCTTTGGCAACAGCTTTAGAAATAAGGTCTTCTGAAAGTTCAATCCCCTTTTGCCTTGCATAAATCAGCGACATCTCAATCGCCATGCCTGCATTTTCAATCTGATGCTTGCCTTGGAGGCCTTTCACAAGGCCAGAAAGCCTCATGCCTTGGCCTTCAAAATCAAAGCGCTCTTCAGGATTGCCGTCATAGTTAAGCTTATAGTCCTGGCCGTAGCGATAATGCCGACTAGCATGCTGTTTCGCTGTCTCATCAATCACAGCCATCGCCTCAGGAATAATATTTCCCGTCACGAGAGGCACCTTATCCTTGATAATACCGGCCTTTTGACTAGCAATCGCCTCATAGCTGTCACCCAAGATGTCAACATGGTCCAGTCCAATGGTCGTTATGGCCGTCAGCTCAGGTAAAATGACATTGGTGCTGTCAAGAAGACCACCAAGCCCGACCTCGATAATGGCCAGGTCGACAGTCTCATCCGCAAAGTACTTGAAGGCCATGGCTGTGATGATTTCAAACTCGGTCACACCAGCCAGCTCATCAATGCTGTCCATCTCCTCAACCATTGGCTTCATCAGGTCGACATAGGTAATCAGTCGCTCATCAGGGATAGGCTCGCTATTAATAGACATCCGCTCGCCAAAGCTGACAATGAAGGGGCTTGTAAAGGTCGCCACTCTGAGACCAGCCTCTCTAAAAATCGAAGCCGTAAAAGCTACGGTAGAGCCTTTGCCATTGGTCCCAGCCACATGAATCATAGACAGGGACCGATCGGGATGCTCAAGCCGGTCTAGAAGGGCCTCGACTCTCGATAAACCAGGTCGAATATTAAATTTTAGCCGGGAGTGAATCCAGTCTAGGGCTTCATCAATCCTTGTCATCTCATCTTCATCTTTCTAAATCAAAATATGGCTTAAATTCTTCTGGGGCTTCTGCCCTTGTCATCAGTTTGACCTTGAGTTCTGCTTCTTCAGCTGGCTTATCCTCCACCAGCTCCAATAAATAACGAAAGTCAATATGCCTGTGAGCTGGCTCGTGCTTTATGACATTCTCTGGAATTTTAATGATATTCAGGTCAACTAAGAGGCCGGCTTTTGCAAACAGGCCTGTTTCTTCATGAAATTCTCTGATGGCTGTCTCAAGCGGTTGCTCGTCCAACTCGACGTGGCCAGCCGGTAGCAACCAGTCTTTTTGATAGGGGTGCTCGATAAAATAGAGTCGCTCCCCAGAGAAGACCAGGGCACTGGCCGAGAGCTGTACTCGAGGATTTTGCTTGCCTCTAAGGTCTGTCTCACTTGCCATAAGCTCCCTGATCTCATCGAACTTTGAGCCTCTAAAATCCTGGATTTCTTCTAATAAATCAAAATTCATGATAAAGTCGATTTCCCTTAATCAGACGCTGGGTCTCGGCCACATCATGGACCCGCAAGACCCTCCCTCCTTGCTCAATCATCTCTCTGGCAAAAATCAGCGAGCCAAAGAGACGCTCGCCTGGGCTCATCTCAAAGATATTGGTCATATAAGACTTTCTTGAGATGGCTACCATGACGGGCAGACCTTGACGGCTGAGGAGCTCCGTCGCCTTAATCCGGTAGACAGAGTCTGAACCCGAATCGCCAGTCCAGAAGCCAACTCCGGCATCTAAGACAATGTTTTCAGGCTTGAGTCCTCTAGCAAGGAGCTCTTTTTCCTTATTTTCAAAGAAAAGCGCTAGCTCGTCAAAGACATTATCAGCGTAGCTGAAGCCCGCCCGGCCGTTATTCATCACGACGACGGCTGGCTTGTAGCTTTCGATAATCTTGAGTTTTTCCTCAGTGTCAAAGCCGTCAATGTCGTTGATAATGTCAACACCGGCATCCAGGACCCGCTCCATGACATAGGCCTCGTCGGTGTCGACGGCCAGGATGCTTTGAGGAAATTCCTGCTTGATGGCTGGTATCACAGCCTTCAGCCGGCTCCATTCTTCTTCTGGACTGATGTCTTCATAGCCCGGTCTTGAGGACTTGCCGCCGAGTTCGAGGACAGAAGCCCCCTTTTCTAGGTCATAGCTGGCTTTTTTCAAGACATTGTCGACCGAGAGATTGGCTTCAGCCCCATCAAAAAAGGAATCTGGAGTAACATTGAGAATGGCGTAGACGATAGGATCTAGCGTTAGGTCAAAGCTGAAGTTTTGACCTGACCATTGGACGGTCTGGGCTTTAAGGATCTTTTCTAGCTCTGCCTTGCCGGCCTCAAGAGACCAGCTCTTGAGCAGTTGCTCCAGCTCAAAAACAGTAAAAAAGGCTAGACAATCTTCAGTTGTCAACATTGCCTTTTTATCATGCCTTTCGAGAGCCTTCAAAGCTAGCTCTTCTTTAGCTATTCCCTCAAAGCGGATGGGGATGGCTGAGAGGGATTTTCCTTCTGAGACGGCTGAAATCTTCACTTGATCGCCTCCAAAAATTCCTGGCGTTGATTAAGATTGCTGTCATATTCACCGAGGAAAAAGGTCGTCTTGGTCTTTGAATTAAGCTTTTTCACGCCCCGCATCTCAATGCACATGTGCCGGGCCTCAACAAGGACAGCTACGCCCTTTGGCTTCAGGATCTCATTCATGGTCTCAGCAATCTCACGAGTGATGTTTTCTTGGACGGAAAGCCGGCGTGAGACATAGTCTACCAGACGAGGAATCTTGCTCAGACCAATGATATTCCCATCGGTCGGAAGATAGGCCACATGAGCCACACCAAAAAATGGGAGCATGTGGTGCTCGCACATCGAATAAAAGGGAATGTCCTTGACCAGAATCTCCTGGTCCTGCTCGGCCACATCGATCTTGAAGAGTTTGTACTCATCAAACTTGGCCTTCTTTTGGCTGGATAAAATCTCAGCATACATCTTGGCCACCCGGCTAGGTGTCTCAAGGAGGCCTTCACGACTCGGGTCTTCGCCGACAGCCTTGAGAATCTCTCCGACAGCATCTTCCAGGCGTTCTTCGGCCGGAGCTTCTGCTTCAACCACCTGGACAGCCTGGTCAGTTTTTGATAATTGCTCAATCGCTGTCTTAATCCGTCCGTCATCTGGCAAGAGCTCTGCCAAGGGCTCAAGAACAAAGAGGCGCTTAAAGAGCTCTGGATGTGGCAGGGTTAAATCGTCAGAATTCATTTCCAGCTCATCATAAAGCAGGATGTCGATGTCAATCGTCCGTGGACCCCAGTGGATCAGTCGTTCACGGCCAAGCTTCGCCTCAACCTCATGGATAAAGGCGAGGAGCTCGTCAGGCCCAAGCGTCGTCGACAGTTTGAGGGCTACATTGATAAAGTCATCTTGGACTACACCCCCCACTGGGCTGGTCTCATAAAAGCGAGAGACTTGCTCCATCAAAATACCTGGGTTTTCTCCCAGCGAAGCAATCGCCCGGCGGAGGTAATCCTGCCGGTCTCCCATATTTGAACCCAGGCTTAAATAAACGCTATGCATGCCTATCCTCTCATCTCAATTTCTACATGGTCAAAAATGCCGTCAATCGGTACTGCCAGCTTTCTCAGGTGGACTTCTACTGCACCTATCCGATTATCCAAAGCCTTAATCCGATCAATCATCTGGTAGGCCAGTGTCTCAATCAGGTCAACCCTGCTCTGTGCCACAAGCTTCTCCAACTCCTCATAAAAAGCCACATAGGACAAAGTCTCATCCAACTGGTCTTTGCCAGAAAAATTAAAGTTAGTCTCAACGATTAGGTCAACCTCCAGCTTCTGGCCGAGGACCTTCTCTTCTGGCAGGACACCGATGTGCCCGAAAAACTGCATCTTATTGATTTTAATCTTGTACATAAATATATTGTTCCAAGGCCTTCCAGGCCTCTGAAATCCCGGTCTTGTCAAAGGACGAAAAGATGACAAAGTCATCGGTCGAATCAAATTGCAGGGCCTTTTTAATCATGGCCTCGTGCTTGTTCCATTTTCCTCTGGCAATCTTGTCGGCTTTTGTCGCCACGACAATCACAGGAATCTCATAAAATTTGAGAAATTCATACATGAGAATGTCGTCTTCTGAAGGCTCATGGCGGATGTCGACGAGCGAGACGACCGCACGAAGGTTTTCACGCTGGGTCAGATAGTCTTCAATCATCTTCCCCCATTTTTCCCGCTCTTTTTTAGAAACCCGGGCATAGCCGTAGCCTGGCACATCAACAAAGTGAACTGTATCGTCAATATTATAAAAGTTCAGCAACTGGGTCTTCCCCGGCTGACCAGATGTCCTGGCAAAGTTTTTACGATTGAGAATCGTATTGATAAAGCTTGACTTTCCGACATTAGAGCGGCCAGCCAGAGCGATTTCAGGTATGTTGGTCTCAGGATATTGCTTGCTTGAAGCCGCTGAAATGGTCAGGGATAGATTGTTGATATTCATGCCTTCTATTTTATCATAAATTGAGGGAGAATGAAGGGCTTCTTTTTTAGGAAATGATGGAGAAAAAAGCATCTAAAAAAGCGACAGCATCTGCCATCACTTTCTATGCTCACAAATCCTCGCCATTAGAGGCAATCATCCGCTTGTACCAATCAAAGCTGGCCTTCTTCGTCCGCTTGAGACTACCGTTGCCTTCATTGTCCCGGTCAACATAGATAAAGCCGTAGCGTTTCTTCATCTCGCCAGTCCCGGCTGAAATCAGGTCAATACAGCCCCAGCTGGTGTAACCCATGACCGGCACACCATCAATATCAATTGCATCTCGCATGGCTTTGATATGCTCACGGTGGTAGTCAATCCGGTAGTCGTCCTGGACATGACCAGCCTCATCTGGTGTATCCACAGCCCCCAGGCCGTTTTCCACAACAAAGAGAGGCTTTTGATAGCGGTCATAGAGGCTATTCATGGTAATCCTAAAGCCCAGCGGGTCAATCTGCCAGCCCCATTCTGAAGCCTTCAAATAGGGATTTTCAATGCTGGCAAAGATGTTCCCAGCTGTCTTCTCCTTATCCTCGGGCGAGCTGCTAGCCACCCTCGATGAATAGTAGCTAAAGGAGATAAAGTCAACCGTATTTTCCGCAAGGATTTTCGCATCCGCATCAGAAATCTCAGGCTTGGCATCCTCCCGTTCCATCTGCTTCAGGATATAGTGGGGATAGGAGCCCCGCGCCTGGACATCGATTAGCCAAAGATTGTGATGTTGCTCCTGCATCGCCTCAAAGACATCCTCTGGTTTGGGCGTATTGGGATAGTAGTCGCCAGCCGCCACCATACAGCCTATCTGATTTTCCGGGTCAATCTCGTGTCCTATTTTTGTGGCAATGGCGCTGGCCATCAGCTCATGGTGGGCCGCCTGATATAATGTCTTCTTCCGGTCTTCGCCAGGCTTGAGCACGATTCCAGCCCCGATAAATGGGGCGTGAAGAAGCATGTTGATTTCATTAAAAGTAAGCCAATATTTAACCAAACCCTTGTAGCGTGTAAATAATGTCCGGGCCAATCGCTCATAAAAATCAAGCATGATGCGGTTTCGCCAGCCACCGTATTTCTTAATCAAATGAATCGGACAGTCAAAATGGGTAATCGTGACCAGGGGCTCAATACCATGTTTCTTGAGCTCTATAAAGATGTCTTCATAAAATTTCAAGCCTTCTTCATTTGGTTCAAGTTCATCACCCTTTGGAAAAATTCTAGTCCAGGCAATGCTCATCCGGAAGGTCTTGAAACCCATCTCAGCAAAGAGGGCAATGTCCTCCTTCCAGTGATGATAAAAGTCAATCGCCTTCTGGGCCGGGTAATAATAGCCCTCCTCAAAGTCCAGCATCTCCCGTTCACCCAGGACCACGCTCATCCGATCAGGACCGGCTGGCAGGACATCAACATTGCCGAGGCCTCGTCCGCCTTCATTGTAGCCGCCTTCAAGTTGATTGGCGGCCGTTGCTCCGCCCCATAGAAAATCTTTTGGAAATGTCATAATCCCTCCCTTATGCAATCGTCTCGATGACAAATTTGCCATCTGTGTGTGTTAAAACGTCATTGTAGCTGTCGGTGTTGGTCACGAGGACCGGCGTCTCAACCAGATAGCCGTCGGCCTTAATCGCCTCCTTGTCAAAGCGAATCAGGACCTGCCCCTTCGTCACCCGGTCCCCGTCATTGACCAGCTTCTCAAAGTGCTTACCTTCAAGTTGGACTGTATCCATGCCGATATGAATCAAGAGCTCAACACCGCTATCAGAGCGAAGGCCGATGGCGTGGCCGGTCGGGAAGACCGTGACGACTTCGCCGTCAAACGGGGCGATAATCTCGCCATCTGTCGGCTCAACCAGAATGCCCTTGCCCATGGCACCACTGGCAAAGACCTGGTCTGAAGCTGTCTCAAGTGATTTGACCTGTCCCATCAGAGGGAGTTCAATCGCTTCACTCTTGAGGCTTGGCAAGGCCTTAGCCTCCTGCTCAGGCTTTTCCGGCTCTCCTGCATGAAGCTTGACTTCGTCTTTGGCTCCATAAAAGAACCAGGTCAAGAGAAAGGCCACAAGGACAGCTACAACAATGGATACCAAGGCCATATACATCTCGTTCAGATTACCATCAGGGCCTACAAAGCTCGGAAGGCCGAAGACACCAAGGCCACCCAGTGTATAGTTGCGGGCATTGATCAGGCCAAGGACAGCACCTGAAGCCCCGCCACCAATCATAGAGAAGAGAAAAGCCTTTTTACGTTTTAGCGTAATCCCATAAATCGCAGGTTCTGTCACACCAGCCAGACCAGAAATCATAGCTGGAATACCCAGTGTATGGAGGGTCTTGTCTTCTTTTTTGAATTTTAACCAGAGGGCAAAGACCACGGCAACCTGGGCAAAGCAGACCGCAAAGATAGAAGAAAGAATCTGGTTATAACCCAGCT
The DNA here is from genome assembly GCF_003116835.1 of Lactococcus termiticola. Classification (GTDB taxonomy): domain Bacteria; phylum Bacillota; class Bacilli; order Lactobacillales; family Streptococcaceae; genus Lactococcus; species Lactococcus termiticola. The sequence continues at coordinate 8,878 of NZ_BFFO01000007.1, forward strand.
GGGCTGTCTGTACGATAGCAATCGAAACAAGAGCCCAGTGGAGTCCAAAGATAACCATGACCTGCCAGACAAAGGCGGCCAGTGCCATGAAGATAATCGGATTAAAGCCGAGCAGAGCCTGGAAACCGCTAGAAAGCAAGTTAGTCGCAATGTTCAAGATGGGACCAATGACCATCAGGGCAATCGGCATCGTAATCAAAAGCGTAAAGAAGGGCACAAAGAAGGACTGTAACATCTCAGGAATGACCCGCTTCAATCGTTTGTGCAAGACGCTGGCCAGCCAGACTGTAACCAGCACGGGCACCACCGTCCCGCTATAATTTTGCGTGATAAAGGGAATATTTAAGAAGGTCGTGTAATAAGGACTCTCCAGAAATGTCCCCTTAAACAAGACGCCAATAGGGTCACCGGCTGCCTGCAATGTCTGCGTTTGAATAGCCGGATAGACCAGGGCAGCACCGAGAACAAGGCCAAGAAAGGCATCAATCTTGAATTTACGAGCCGCCGCCATCCCAACAACGATCGGAATAAAGGTGAAGATAGCGTCGCCGATGGCATTCAGCATCAGGTAGGTCCCGCTGCTTGCTGTGATCCAGCCAAAGGCCAGAAACATGGCATTCAGCCCCTTAATCATCCCAGATGCCGCTAGGACGCCAAGGAAGGGCTGGAAGACACCGGATAGAACGTCGATGAGGCGGTTGAAAATCGAGCCTTTTTCTTCATTGCCATCATCAGCATCAGTCGCCTGTTCAAAGCCAAGCAACTGGGTCACATCCTCAAAGACAGCCGGCACGTGATTGCCGATAACGACCTGATATTGACCCCCAGCTTTCATGACTGTGACCACGCCCTCCATGTTTTCGAGGACTTCTGTGTTGGCCTTACTCTCATCTTTTAGCTTAAAGCGAAGCCGTGTGATACAGTGAACCACCGAGTTTACGTTGTCTTTGCCACCGACATTTTCGATAATGTCTTCGGCGAGTGCTTGGTAATTTCCCATAGGAATCTCCTTTTTATATAATTTATAAATTAGTACACATTAATTAATCAAGCGGGTCAGATGAATCGAGAGATAGAGCAACTCATCTCTGGCTGGCCTGTAGTCATACTGACTTTCGATATAGTCAGCTAAGCGTTCGCTGACCGCATAGGCCTCAGGATACTTGGCCCGAATCATCTCCAACATGTCGTCATCGGCCCTATCACTCCTGCTTCCTGACTGGCTCAAAATCCGCTCAGCAAAGAAGCTCAAATGGGTCATGAAACGCTGGAAATATATGTCTTCTTCATCAAAGGTCTGATTCAGACTAAATCGAATCAGCGTGAGAATCTCCTCCATCAGCTTGGTCAGCTTGCTGGCATCAGCCGTCTGACTAGAATTGATGACATGCAAGGCAACAAAGCCCGCCTCATCTTCTGCTAGCCTAACGCCAAAGGTCTCTTCAACCAGGTCAAGTGCAAAACGGCCGACCTCAAACTGCCTAGAAAAGAGTCGCTTGATGTCCCAGAGCAGGAAGTTCTTCACCTCCAGCTCAGCCTGGTCCCGGCTGAGGGCGGCTGACAGGTGGTCAGCAATGGCTACAAAGCTCAGGTCAGAGAGCTTGGCCTCCAGTTGCTCTTCTGCGTAGGCCAGTGTCTTGTGTGAAATGTCGAGAAGCCTGGGATCCAGAGAGGCAAGGAGGCTGTCTGAGCCCTTTCCTGTCAGACTATAAACCTTCTCGGCCAGCTCAATATCTAGGCGCTCGCCCTGCTTCTTTCCAAAGGCAATCCCCCGGCCCATCGCCACCTTTTCTTCTTCGCCATCCACCACCAAGGCCGTATTATGATTTAGAATCTTAATTATTCTCACATTTTCTCCTTAGCAAAAAAGACGAAACCATGTAGAAGATATTCTTTCCTCTTACCTGATTTCGCCTAATTTAATAGTCACGACTCATTTCGCTTTTTAATTTTAATCTAATGATAACAAGAAATGTAAGCCTTGTCAAGCTTTTTTATTTATAAATTTTTTCAGGCTTAGCTTCGCCCCGCACAGCCCCTGCTGTAATCACAATTTTCGCCACTTCCTCTTCACTCGGCACCTCAAACATGACATCCATCATGATTTCTTCGATAATCGAGCGGAGACCACGGGCACCGGTCTTGCGTTCCAAAGCCTTCTCGGCAATCGCCTGCAAGGCCTCATCTTCAAACTCCAGCTCGACCTCATCATAGGCCATCAACTGCTTGTACTGCTTAATGAGGGCATTCTTTGGCTCTGTCAAAATCCGGACCAGGTCCTCTTCAGTCAACGGTTCAAGGGCAGCGACAACAGGCAAACGGCCGATAAACTCAGGAATCAGACCAAATTTTTGAATATCATCAGCGATGATGGCCTGCATATAGGACTCGTCGTCAGCCAAGGCTTGATTATTTGATCCGAAGCCGATAATCTTCTCTCCCAGCCGTTGCTTGACGATTTCTTCGATGCCATCAAAGGCACCGCCGACGATAAAGAGAATATTCTTTGTATCGACCTGAATCATCTCCTGGTTCGGGTGCTTACGACCGCCCTGTGGTGGCACGCTGGCAACAGTCCCCTCGATAATCTTCAGGAGGGCCTGTTGAACCCCTTCACCTGAAACATCTCGGGTAATAGAAACATTTTCAGACTTTTTAGCAATCTTATCAATCTCGTCAATATAGATAATTCCACGCTCAGCCCGCTCGATATTGAAATCACTGGCCTGCAAAAGCTTCAGCAGGATATTCTCTACGTCTTCTCCGACATAGCCGGCCTCAGTCAGGCTGGTCGCATCAGCAATCGCCAGAGGTACATTCAGTGATTTCGCCAGGGTCTGAGCCAGGAAGGTCTTCCCTGAGCCAGTCGGCCCAATCAGCATGATATTTGACTTTTGAAGCTCGACGGCCCCGTCATCGCCATGCTGGTCCTCGTCTTGAAAGGCAATCCGCTTATAGTGGTTGTAGACAGCGACAGCCAGGGCACGTTTGGCACGTTCTTGCCCAATCACATACTGGCTGAGTTCTTCAAACATCTCCTTGGGAGTCTTGACAGAGAGGACGTCCTCAGAGAGCTCTTTTTTAGACTCTTCCTGGAGGATGCTCTCTGAGAGGGCGATACATTCATTACAAATAGCGACGCCATTGCCAAGGATTAGGCGTTGGACCTCTTCTTGAGGCTTACCGCAAAAAGAACAACGGAGTTCTGGGTTCATATTCATTTCTTTGTCTTTATCTGACATGATTAAACTTCTTTCTCAATCTTAGAAAAGGGTGCCAAAAAAGGCATGGATGGAGTTGACGATATTGGTAAAGGCATTGAGCAAGAAAATTAGGCCCAGGCCCCAACGCTTTCTTCTAAAGGCCTGTCCTGCAATGATGACACAGGCCACGCACAAGAGGGCTGTAAAGAGCCCAAAAAGATTTTTTGTCATATTATTTTAGTCTTCCAAATTCTTTTACAGTAAAGGCATAGGGGTTCTTCTCATCCTGCTCGTGCCGTTTTTGACGTAATAGTTCAAAGTCAGCAAAGCTTAAATTTTCAGGAAAATAAGCATCCCCCTCAAATTCGCCATGGACTAGAGTCTGATAGAGCTTTTCATAGTGGCCGTCAAAAGCTTTTAGAATCTCAGCCCCACCGATGATGTAGAGGTCGTCGGCCTGCTTTTGATACCAGGCCAGGACCTCGTCTACGCTGTGCATGACCAGAACGGCCTCATTTTCAGCATCATAGTCTGCCTGCTTGGTCAAGACAATACTGGTCCGGCCAGGCAGGACACGCTTATTCATACCTTCATAGGTCTTGCGACCCATCAGGATGCTTTGCCCCATGGTCGTCGCCTTAAAATGGGCCAGTTCAGCCGGCAGTCGCCAGGGCAGATGGCCATCGACACCAATCAGTCTCTTTTCATCTTCTGCCCAAATTGCAGCAATCGTCATGCTCAGCTCCCCTTTCTTTTTATGATTTATTATAGCAAATTAAGAGCGGATATGCTTTATTGAATTTTAGTCTTCAGACTGGATTTCGACCTGGTAGGTCTGCTTCGTATTCCAGAGCATGCCCAGCAAATTGTTAATCAAAAGCATGATCCAGGCAAAACTCAGACTAAAAGACAGCATCTCAAAGGCCGTCAGACTGAAATAATGAAAGGGATGCCAGAGCAGATAAGAAAGAATAATCAATGCCACAATCCCGTAGGAAATCCAGTAGATGTTTTCAGACATGGTCGGCAGAAACCAGCGAATTCCCAGGATAGAAAGACTCATAAAGAGGACGATGGCCTGGGCCGCCAGGTCATGGGCCACATGGGCCAGCCCTTCGCCGTTATTTGGAATCATGCCGACCAGGGCGATGGAAGCCGCACAAAGCGTTAGCGTAGACTGCAAGATGATATGCCGGACCTTGACCCCGACTTTTTCACGCAGGCTCACAAAGATATAATCAAAGAGGGCAATCATCAGGGCGGCTGAGACAATCAAAGTAAGATTGAACTGTAAATTAGAATCAGAGGCCCTCGTCCCCAGCTCTGAGAAATTCCTCTGCCACCAATAAGGATTTCCTGAGGTCGCCATGCTCGACAATAGCCCACCAATCGAGACCCCAATCAGCATGGTCACCATCATATTGACTGAAAAACTGTCCACGATGAAAATCATAAAATAATTTAGAATCGCAGAAAAGACGGCAAAGATGATGGTCGATGTGACCAGATCAAATTTTACACCGTGAAAAATCTGACCCAAAAACCAGAAAAGGCCCAACAAAATCAGCGACATGATGATCAAGACCGAGACCACCACCGTCAAGAAGGTCCGCCAATAAGAACGTGGCGACATGTTACGGTAAAAGGTCTTCCGCTTATGGAAATAAGCAATCGTAAAAGTAATAATCGCTACAGCATTGGCCCCGACAGACACAGCCGTCGACAGCGACAGATTCCCCGTCAGAGCCAGCACATGGCCCTGATGAATGAAATAAAGAAGGAGCGAGAAAATCAGCGTCGCAATGACCGTCGGCAGGATAAACCAGCGAGGGGCATAGTCGCTATGATGGTTGGCATCGACCGCCTTGACCGTAAAGCTATCTCTGGCGATGTCGATCACTTCAATCTCCTGACCCTGCTCCAGCTCTAGCTTTTCATAAAGCTCCTTTGGAAGAATAATCTTAGACATTCTGTTCACCCCAGTGAATGTTGAGTTGATAGCTTGAAAAGGCCTGTCCCTTTTGAGCTAAGCGGTAATGGACACTGAGCAGGCCTCGGGCCTCATCCAGATGATACTGGTCGGTCAGGAGCTCGAGAGGCCCCAAGCCTGGAAACTTCATCTGAGTCTCCAAATCCCTGTTAAATCGCATGACCAGAGCTCCTTCAGCTGTATAACGACTCATTGAAAGGCCGCTTTCGTCAAATTTCAAGAGGACCTTTTCCCCTTCTTCATTGACATAATTCAGGGCTGAGCCTTGACTGAGTTTCTTAAATGTTCCGTCAAACTCATTGTGAATCAGCTCTTCTTCTTTGCTGTCCAACATTTTAATCCTATTTTGGATGATAATTTTCATTCCTTTATTTTATCTTATTTTCCCGCTTTTTGCGAGCCCTTTAAGAGCGTTAAGCCTTTTCATCTTTTTTTAATTAGGTTATAATAAAAGGAGTTAAGCCCAAGAAAGGATACTTATGGAAAAAGTCTTCCGTGACCCTGTTCACAACTATATTACGGTGCAAAATCAGACCATCTACGACCTGATCAACACCGCGGAATTTCAACGTCTCCGCAGAATCAAACAACTCGGCACCTCAAGCTTTACCTTTCACGGGGCTGAGCACAGCCGTTTTAGCCACTGCATGGGCGTCTACCATATCGCAAAGAAAATCACAGATTATTTCACAGCGACCTATCCCGATCGCTGGAATCCTGAAGAAAACCTGGTGACCCAGACTGCCGCCCTCCTCCATGATGTCGGCCACGGGGCCTATTCCCACACCTTTGAGGGCCTCTTTGGGACCGACCACGAGGCGGTGACCCAGGAAATCATTACCAGCCCTGAGACAGAAATTAACGCTGTCTTACGTCAGGTCTCTCCTGATTTTCCAGAAAAAGTGGCCAGTGTCATCTCCCACAAATATCCCAACCGCCAGGTCGTCCAGCTGATTTCTTCTCAGATTGATGCGGACCGGATGGACTATCTCCTCCGGGATGCTTATTATTCTGGGGCAGTTTATGGCGAATTTGACCTGACCCGGATTCTTCGTGTCATTATTCCGATGGAAAATGGGATTGCCTTTAAGGCCAACGGCATGCACGCTGTCGAGGACTATCTGATCAGCCGTTATCAGATGTATATGCAGGTCTACTTCCATCCGGCCAGTCGGGCCATGGAGGTCCAGCTGGCTAAGCTTCTCGCCCGGGCCAAAGACCTCTATCTAAAAGAAGACAGTTTCTTTAAGATGACCAGCCCCAATCTGGTCCCCTTCTTCGAGCAAAAAAACCAACTCAAGGATTATCTGGCCCTTGATGATGGGGTCATGAATACCTATTTCCAGGCCTGGATTCAGCATCCTGACCCGATTCTTTCAGACTTGGCTGCTAGTTACATCAACCGCCATCTGCTCAAATCTGTCATCTATCATAAGAATGACGAAGAACAGCTCAAGGTCCTGATCGACCAGGTCGCTGAGGGCGGCTTTGACCCTGACTACTATACCGGTCTCCATTCTAACTTTGACCTGCCTTATGATTTCTATCGACCAAATTCAGAAAAGCCTAGAACTCAGATTGAAATTCTGGCCAAGGATGGTACGCTGACTGAGCTCTCAGAGCTGTCGCCCGTCGTTGCTTCCATTACTGGAACCAGTCACGGTAATGCCCGCTTCTACTTCCCAAAAATCATGCTGGACAAGCCTGAATTTACCCAATATATCAAGAATGAAAGCTTTTTTCCAAAGGAGGAACTATGATTAAACTTGTTGCCATCGACCTCGATGGAACCCTACTCGACCCAGACCGCAAGATTGTCGCCGAAGTCAAAGAAGCTGTCGCTAAGGCCAAGAAGGCGGGCGTGAAAATCGTCATCACGACCGGCCGTCCCCTGATGGGCGTCAAAGACATCCTCGACGAGCTCAATCTCAATGAGCCTGGCGACTACGTCATCACCTACAATGGTGCCCTGGTTCAGCGGGCAGACACAGGCGAAGAATTCATCAGAGAAAGCTTGACCGCTGAAGATTATTTAAACATTGAGGCCGCTGCCCGTAAGATTGGCTCACCCTTACACGCCATCACTATCGACGGCATCTACACCAGCAACAGAGACATCGGCAAATACACGGTCCACGAGGCCGAGATGGTCAAGATGCCCCTCCATTTTCGCCAGCCTGAAGAAATCGCAGGCCTGGAAATCGCCAAGGTTATGATCGTCGATGAGGCAGAAAGCCTCGACAACGCCATCGCCTACCTGCCCTTTGAGTTCTTTGAACGCTACACCATGGTCAAATCAACCCCTTACTACCTGGAATTCATGAATAAAAAGGCCAGCAAGGGAAATGCCGTCCTTGAGCTTGCTGAGAAGCTCTTCTTGGACAAGGACGAACTCATGGCCATCGGAGACGAAGAAAACGACCGCTCCATGCTTGAAGCCGTCGGCAACCCCGTCGTCATGGAAAACGGCAAAGAAGCCCTCAAAAAAATCGCCAAATACATCACCAAGTCAAATGCTGAGGCCGGTGTCGCCCATGCGATTAATACTTGGGTATTGTAAAAGTCTTTCCGGATTTGGAAAGACTTTTTTAAATATCATAAAATGGATTCGTATTCGCCTGACTCTGAATGACCTCTACATCGCTATCAAAGCTTTCCAGCTTCCTAGCTACCAGAGGGATAAAGTATTGCTCCATATAATGGCCAGGGTCAATCCCTAAAAGCCCGCCACTCAGCATGTCATGTCCAACATGATAATAGACATCTGCCGTGATATAGAGGTCTGCACCTTTGGCCTTTGCAATAGGCCAGAGCTTCGCTCCAGAGCCACCGCAGACAGCAATACGGCGGATTTCCTGCTTGAGCTCCTGGTCATAACTGATCAATCTTAAACGCTCTTGACCAAGGGCCTTCTTGACCTTCTCGCTAAAGTCAGCGAGACTGGTCGGCTCGATATTACCGACTCGTCCTAGACTCTCTGCGTCATCTAGGACTTCTAGGTCGGTCATCCCCAGCATCTCTGCAAAGTAATCATTCAGACCGCCCTTGACCACATCAATATTGCTGTGACTGGTATAGACTGCGATGTGATGGCTGGCCAGGTCAAGGACCAACTTTTCCTGGGGTTCCAGACTAGTCAGATTCTTCAGCGGGCTGAAAATCAAGGGGTGCTTAGCTAAAATCAGATCGACTCCCAGGCGAATCGCCTCTTCAACGACCTGTTCACGAATATCCAGTGTCACGAGGACCTTCTTAATTTCCATTTCTGGAGAACCAACCTGGAGGCCGACTGGGTCACCTTCCAGGGCGAGTTCCTTAGGACAAAAGGCCTCATATTCTGCTACAAAATCCTTTAATTTCATTTCAATAGCTCCTGAATCTCTTTTTGTTTTGCCATGACCTCGGCCCGCTTTTCCTGGCGTTCTTCAGGCAATCGGGCGAGGATTTTGTCTAAGGTCCTCAGCTCTTTCTCCCACTTTTGCTTGAAGACAGAAGACTTTTCTTTTCTTAGGTGAGGTCCATAGTTCTTATCAAGCTCCGTCAGATTAACTTGACCCGGTTGAGCGACAATAATCTCATAAAATTTGCCCGCTTCCAGCAGAATTTCTTCCTTTACAATAATAAAATTATGTAATTCTAACCAGGAGCGTAAAACTTCTTCATGATTATTAGGTTGCAAGACCAGAGTCTTTACATCATCAAGCTTCTCAAGCCCATCATCAAGGATGTCTGAGATAAGAATCCCTCCCATCCCAGCAACAACAACGCAGTCGACTTGGTCTTCAATCTCAACAGCTTTAAGGCCATTAGCTAATCTAACATAAATGTTATTATGTAAACTCTCTGAATCCACCTCTTTTTGAGCATTCTCAAAAGGCCCTTTGACCACTTCGCCAGCAATAGCAAAGTCAATCAGACCATCCTTGACCAGCTGAACCGGAAGGTAGGCATGGTCTGAGCCAATATCAGCCAACCTCGCCCCTTTTGGGACATAGCTGGCAACGGCTTTAAGCCGTTTGGATAAAATCGTATCTTTAGACATTTTTATAGTGTTGCTTTCCATATTTGCAATATTCAATGACCGGACAGACCTCGCACTGGGGCTTCTTGGCCGTGCAGTGATAGCGACCAAAGAAGATGAGCTGGTGGTGTGACTGGGTCCAGTCTTCTTCTGGAATCCACTTCATCAGCTTTTCTTCTACCTCGAGGACTGTCGCCTTTTGTGGGACCAGATCGAGTCGCTTTGAAATCCGCTCGACATGGGTGTCGACCGCGATACCAGGGACACCGTAGGCTTCGCCAAGCACCACATTGGCCGTTTTTCTGCCTACGCCAGGCAGGAGCTGGAGGGTTTTCTTATCTCGCGGAAGCTCTGAGTTAAAGTCTGAGACCAGCATTTGAGCTGTCCGAATGATATTTTTAGCTTTGGTCCTATAAAGGCCAATCGTCTTGATGCAGGCTTCCACTTCTGAAAGCTCAGCCTGGGCCAGTTTTTCCGCATCTGGAAATTTGGCAAAGAGGGCTGGCGTTGCCTTATTCACGCCCTTGTCTGTTGTCTGGGCTGAAAGTATCACGGCGATCAAGAGCTGAAAGGGGGTCTCCCAGTCCAGCTCCCCCTTGGCATCAGGGAACATCTCATCGATGATTTTTAGGGCTGCTAAAAAATTCTTTTTTGTAATCATATCAGTGACTCCATGGGCCGTCTAGGGGAATAAAGAAGTTATCTGCTGATTCTGGCTCAGGGCCAGCATTCTTCTCTTGCTTAAGCTCTTGACGACTGGCAGAAACCCCGTCATTCCGCCAATTCTTGAGGATGGCCTTGATATAGTTAAAATTGGTCTTACGATTTAAGGTCGCTTCTTTTAGGGCCAGACGAATGGTCTCTGGCTCATACTGGTCTTCATAAAGCAGGGCCTGGATTTCCTCCTGCTGCATGGGCGTAATCATACCCATCTCAGCTTCAAAGGCCTGGATGAGCTCTGACAGAGGATTGTCTCCTTCTTCAGCCTGCTGATGTCCTTCCAACTGACCAGAAAGCTGATCGAGGTGGCGGAAGGCCTCAGAGACATCAAAGTTCATGTCCTGGCCGTTGCTATGAAAGGTCAGCTTGAGAGCCCCGATTTCCTGGAGCTGGCTGATGCTTTGATTGACCTCAGCCAGGGGTTTATTAATTTTTTGAGCAATTTCACTAGGAGCAATGTCCTTGTTGTCAAGGAAATAAAGCCATACTAAAAAATCATCCGCATTCTTAAAAAGCCCTGCGAAATGATCCAGAAAAGCTTTGGGCAGATGGATTGCCCCTTCTTGATAGGCCTGGTAATATGTCATAGTAATATTATATCATACCCCATAAGACGACACAAAATTTCAGTTGTTTCACTCTGCCAGATTCCCAACAAAGCGATAAATAATATTGATTTTTTGTTTTATTTTGTCGTCCACTTTAGTTTTTTCTCCAATTTCTATTTTTTCAATCAACGCCCGAACCATATCGGGTTCAAGCGTTGTGGGGTTAAGATACTTTTTGGCCACTTGAATAAATGAAACAATCCCGGCACTTGCTTCCTCAGCTTTTTCCTGTGCTTCACGTAGAGAGCTCAGAGTTTGCACAAGCGTCGCCTGTTCTAGCTCGTACTGCGCACTCATTTTCGCGTACCTCGCGTCGTTCACTTTCCCTGAGAGATTGTCCTCATAAAGCCGCTGGAGAATCACATCCAGCTCTTGATCCCGACGCTCAGCTTTTTGGAGGAGCAACCGCTCGTTTTCCAATGTACGAGTCGTTGTTTGTTGAGCCCTCTTTTCAAGAAAAGCAACCAATTCGCTTTCATTCGCCTTAAGTTTTGACATCACTCCCTGAATATTCTGAAGCACTTTTTCCATGAGCACTTTCTCTTGAATATTATGTGGACTCGCACAAGCTTTTATTCGTCTCTTGTTCGCCGCACAAAAATAAAATGGAGAGCGGGTCTCTCTTTGGGCATTGTAGCGGTGTATCGTGCCACAATCTGCACAACACACAACGCCAGAGAACAGTCCCACACTTTTAGTCTTGGTGACTCTCGGGCGATAAGTCCCTCGTTTTTCCTGTACCAACTCAAACAGCTCTTCATCAATGATTGCCTCATGCGTATTTTTGAAGATTTTCTGCTCGGACAAGGAATGAGGTAAACATTTTTTTGTCTTGTAGGACTTTTTATAGGTCTTAAAATTCACCGTATGCCCACAATATTCCCGATAGCCCAAAACTTGCCGCACAATTTGAGAATTCCAACCGTGAGGGACAGTGGTCATCTTATTAGGTTTCACACCAAGACTGAGCTTGTGGGCTGCAGGGGTCCGAATTTTCTCATTTTTTAACTCACGAGCAATCTCAGTCATGCTCTTACCAGAAGCATAGTCATGAAATACCCGCCGAATGACCACTGCGGCTTCCTCATCAACTATCCACTCATGCGTTTGGGGATAATTTTCCCCTTTCAAATACCCATAAGGGACATTGGCTGTCATTGGAAGTCCTGCATTGCCTTTCGCATGCTTCACCGCTTTGATTTTCTTGCTACAGTCTCTGGCATACCATTCGTTAAACAAATTCCGAAAAGGAGCGAGTGAATTGTCATCCTCCCGCTCACTGTCCACGTTATCATTAATTGCAATAAAGCGGACATTCTTTTCAGGAAAAGCCACTTCGGTAAACGCCCCCACTTTCAGATAATCTCGTCCAAAGCGAGACAAGTCCTTCACAATAAAGTTTTTGACCAGTCCGCGATCCACAAGGTCGATCGCCTGTTGAAAGGCAGGACGATTAAAAGTCGTTCCAGAGATCCCGTCATCGGCGAGAAAGACGCAGGGTGCCATTTTTTACCTGTAATCCAGTTCATAAACCCAGTAGCTTCTTGACCAACCCATTTTGTGGCCTGTCCTGCCGATTTTTCGAGATCTTTTCCTGTTTTTGCTATATCTTTTCCCGCATCACTCCAATTTCCCGTGAACAATGAACCGACTCCGTTTTCAAAATCTTTAACGGCCGCAACGTGTTCATACAAATAGTCGTTTGCAGCTCCCACAACAAAACCAACACCGACTGCAACACCCACGGCGAGCCAACCGACAGGACCAGAACCAACTACAACAGCCATGCCAGCTGATACTAATGCAGTCGTTCCCCATGTTACCGCTCCGCTCACAACAGCTTTACCAACACCTGCTTCTTTATCACTTTTAGAATCTGCCGTTGCATAAGCAATAACACCTCCTACAGCGATTCCAGCAATACCGCCGTAATCCGTTGCGCCCTCACCTAATGTATTACCGAGCACTCCATCTACTGAACGACTATAAACTTTACTGGCGGCTTTATTAGCAAGACTTTCAGCATCACTTGCTCCTTCGACACCTCCTTTTTCTGCAAAGGTATTCCACCATGTGGAGTTTTCTTGAGCGGTTAAGCTACTATGCGGTGCTAAAGCAGAAGTTTTCCATGCTTCCGTACCAGTCGCATCTCTTATTGCCTGCATGGGTGCAGAAGTATTTTTGAGATTTGCAATCACTGTTTTTCCCTGCCCGCCGATGCTTTTTATACTTCCTTCCATGATTCCGTTAGAAATTGCACCAGTACCATTCACTCCTGCATCTATGCCACGCGCATTCCAAAAATCTGTTTCACTCATCTTTAATCTCCATTTCATCAAAATTTTCTAAAGGCATCATTTCCATAAGGCAACCAACAATTATCGCTATACCAAAAACAAACATTGAATCTGATATGGGCATAATCAATGAATTTTTTTCAATTGATGCTTGAATCATTAAACCAATGATAGCGATTAACCATGCAATCAAGGCTGTTCTATTCTTAGTTCTACCACCGCCTCTAATTTTAATCTTTTTTCCTGTTTTTATCTTATTTTGAATCTCCTTATAGGTAAATCTGCTCCCTACTCGCCAGAAACCATACATTAATAAAAACCAAATGAGAAAACCCATCAAAAGTAAACCAAAAGTAAAAATAAATTTACTCCATGACGATAAATCAGATTTTGAAAAGTTAAAAGTAAAATCTGCAAAACGCTGAACTTGGCTCAAAATGATGAGTGCAACAGCAATCCCAAAACCCGTTCCTATAGGAAGCCCACCAGATTTTGTCACAGATTCCTCTAAAAAGTCGTGCGGGAGCACGTAAGCCGTGCGCCAAATTTTACTAGATAAAAAGGGGAAAAGAGCAGCAAGAAGATTGCTTTGTTTAACAACGATCCATCCTTCTTTTAGAGGATGTGTTTTTTCCCATTCCCTACGTTCACTTGGAGAAAGGTCAAAATCTTTATTGTAGGGATCCTCACTATAGGTAATAAAATCAAAGCCAGAGGTATGAAGAATACCAAGCTGCGTTTTATCTGCAGGTATATCGGAAATGACTAAGTTGTCTTCCTTTATTTTCAGAAAATCTGATATGCTTTTCAAATCCATTAACTTTCCTCATCCATGAGTATATATTTATCCTGATTTGCTTTTTTCCATTCTTCCAAAACTACCTGATATCTTTGTTCTTCGTCATCACTATATCCTGGAAACACTACTTTTTCAATTTGTTCTTGATTGAAATAATATCGGTTGTCTACGTCATAACCTTGTGGATATAGAGAACCAAGATAATCAAAGTATGTAGGTTTATTTTCATTTTCTTTCAATTTTACAAGCTGCCCGCGTGCAATAACCACAACTTTCAGTGTTCCCTCTTTTAAGTACACTACGCTCCCTACGGATAATAATTGTTCTAAGTTGTTTTCTGTCATTCTGATTTCCTCTTTCATTTATTATTCTGTCCCAAAGCCATCTTCTGGCAGGACGATATTATAATATTCATCTTCATTAATGGCATGAATCACGTTATAAGCAAATTTCTTTTTCCGATCTTCATAAGGCAAATCTGAGATGATTTGTTGCCCATCAAGCCCACCACCAAATAGGGCGAGACTCACATTTTCACGTAGAAGTGTCGTCATATCCTCAAAACTTGTACCAACCTTTTGTACGCTATCTAGGAAAATAAACTGGATTTGTTCATTTTGATTATTCAGCCAATTATAGACCTCATTGTATTCAAGATAGAGCTCAAGATTTATTCCACGTAAAAAGACCGCATATTTCATATTTATCATTTCTTTCCTAGGAGTTTTAGCTATAAAGGCAAGGAAGGTCTGGTAGCGTTTTTCAAAGGGGATTTCAGTGATGGTTTGATTTAAAGACCAGCTGTAATGATAGGGGTCAATAAATTCCGCATTTTTAGAACCAAAAAACTCTGAAACATCACGTGATTTTTGGGCTCCCAGCGAAATTGCTTGCTCTAAAGTAGCCTCAATATTTTCTACTTCCATTTGCTCTCCCGCACTACCGTTTGGGTTGCACAGGATGACCATTGAACAAAAAAGGCGTTTGTCCAACGGTTATCCTGCACGCTAGTAAGGGTGTCTATTGGTCACCCACAGATTTCCATGAAGCCTCTTTAATTTGTATATATAGTTTATTATAGCAAAAATCAACCTAAAACGCTTTGAGTTCATGGAAACAAAATAAAAAGAACCAAACCCAAAAGTCTGATTCCTTTACATCCATTTTTTAACAAATTTCTGGCAGTGGTTTTGGCAGGCGTTTGGCAGGCGTTTGGCAGGATATTTATGTAATTTACATAATATCCAAAACCAAGAATGCTGTTAAATCAAGGTTTTTGCCCTTATCGCAAGGCTGCTCCTTACTGCCATTCCACCGTAGCAGGTGGCTTCGGCGTCACATCATAGACAATCCGGTTGACGTGGTCGACCTCATTAACAATCCGGTTTGAAATTTTCTGAAGGACCTCCCAAGGGAGCTTAGCGAAGTCTGCGGTCATGCCGTCGATTGAAGTAATCGCGCGGATGGCAATGGTATAGTCGTAGGTCCGGATATCACCCATGACACCAACTGAGCGGACATCTGTATTGACCGTGAAGTACTGCCAAACATCACGTTCTAGGCCAGCCAGAGCGATTTCTTCCCGAAGAATAGCGTCTGATTCACGCACGGTTTTCAGTTTTTCTTCGGTCAGATCGCCGAGGACACGGATGGCAAGGCCTGGACCTGGGAAGGGCTGACGCCAGACGATTTCGTCAGGCATGCCAAGTTGGGTCCCCAGGGCACGAACTTCGTCTTTGAAGAGGGTGTTAAGCGGTTCAATCAGCTGGAACTGCATATCTTCAGGCAGACCGCCGACATTGTGGTGGCTCTTGATGGTCTGAGCCGTATCAGTTCCTGACTCGATGACATCGGTATAGAGGGTCCCTTGGGCGAGGAAGTCCACATCCTTCAGCTTGCTGGCTTCATCATCAAAGACATAGACAAACTCATTTCCGATGATCTTCCGCTTCTGCTCTGGGTCAGAGAGACCTTCGAGCTTATCCATAAAGCGTTTTTGAGCATCCACCTTGATGATATTGAGGCCAAATTTTCCGCCGAGCATGGCCATGACCTGGTCTGCTTCGCCCTTGCGGAGGAAACCGTGGTCAACGAAGATAGAAGTCAACTGGTCGCCGATAGCCTTTTGCAGGAGGACACCAACGACGGATGAGTCAACCCCACCAGAGAGACCAAGCAGGACCTTCTTGTCGCCGACCTTGGCACGGATGTCTTCGATTTGCATGTCAATGAAATTGGCCATTGACCAGCTCCCCTTGGCCCCACAGATATTGAGGGCAAAGTTCTTCAAGATGTCTGTCCCATACTCAGAGTGGCGAACTTCTGGGTGGAACTGGATGCCGTAAAAGTCCTTGTCAGAATTTTCAACAGCAGCGTAGGGGCTGTTTGGAGAAACGGCTGTGATATGGAAGCCTTCTGGAATGGCTGTGACCTTATCTCCGTGACTCATGAGGACCTGCTGGCTTTCAGGCGTGCCGGCAAAGAGCTTAGAGTCGGCCTGGAGCTTGAGCTCGGCCTGGCCGTATTCAGCCTCTGAAGCGGCTTCGACATTGCCACCAAGTTTTTGACTCATCAGTTGCATGCCATAACAGATGCCCAAAATCGGCAGTCCCAGCTCAAAAATCTCAGGGTCAATGCTAAAAGCGTCTTCTGCATAAACCGAGTTAGGGCCACCAGAGAGGATAATCCCCTTGGGAGCCAGCTCACGGATTTCCGCCGCTGTGATTTTGTGGCTCTTGAGCTCTGAGAAGACCCCGATTTCACGAATGCGACGGGCAATCAGCTGATTGTACTGGCTTCCGTAGTCAAGGACGATGATTTTTTCAAGTGTATGTTCTGGCACGTTAGTCTCCTTAAATTTTATTAGTCATATTATAACGTAAAATGGCGAAAACGGCAATTTTCCGTCATTTTACTTATCTAAATAGCGACCAGGGCGGTCGCTCGATTTTTAGAAATTAAATTTTTGAAAGTTTTCATTATCTGTCGGAAAATGCTGGGTCATGTCTGTGATTTGACCGACTTCTGCTTGTGCTTCCACCACATCAAAGGCGACAAGATGGGCCCCAAAGTCCTTGTCTTCACTGATAAAATGGAGATGGAAACCGTCGCCATAAAGGCCAGAGAGATGATTGGGCGACCAGATGCCGACGATGCTTCCCTTAATGTTTTCCCTTGTGAAATGGGGTTGTTTGGCCATGATTTCTGGATAAGCTTCTGTATTGTTGGCTGGTTTGGAGCTGATTTCAATTTTTTCAAAATTCCCAGTCAGGGCAATGGAAAAAGCTGTGCTCTGTGAAGGGAGCTGGCCCAGGATTTCTGCCAGGGCCTGGTCGTTGGCCAAGTCTTTTAGCTCAAAGCTCTTGTCGGCCTGATGCTCTAGGACAGCGACATAAGGGAGTTTTTCTTTGCCATCCACAAACCGAACCTGATTCTGAGCATCGCCATGATAGGCGATGCCATCAAGAATGATGACTTCCCCATTGGCTCCGTCAAGTGTTCCGATGCCGACAGTCCCATGTGTCAGAGCTTCTTCTAGGCTGATTGTTCCCTCGTAAAAACCACCGTTGAGCGTTCTGTATGAGCCTTCTTGGAAAATTTTAGACATTTTTATCCTCCTATTACTATAAATTAAATTATAGCACAGAAGAAAAAAAGACCTGTCTTAGGTCTTTTGAAAATTTAATTTTTCCCTGCCAGTAATTTTTGTCCTTCTTTAGAATAGGCCGTGTCACTGGCATAGTCAACCTTATAAGTCTTGTCTTTAGGATTGTAGGTAACCTTCGAGATGCTGGCATTAGCCAGGCTCTTGTCGCCAAAGTACTTGTCACCGGCGGTCGGGTCAAGTGAGGTCAAGAGGACTTCGAGGCTAAGGCCTGAGCTGACGACGAGGACATTGTGGCGGTTCCCTTTTTGGGCATCGTTAATGACCTCTTCCGTCCCCTGTTTCATCCGTTTGATGACCCGGTCATAGTCTTCTGCAAGGGGAATTCCCTTGAGGTTTTGGTCGGGATTGTTAGGATTTTGCCCATAGACCTTGACATCAGACTCACGGAGCCAGTTGAGGTGGGCTTTGAGGTTTCGACCGCCATTAGCAAAGAGCTGGGCCTGATAGTTAACCCCTTTATCATTGTAGCCGCCAGCGACTAAGGGCTTGCCCTCCTTATCATAGTTATAGCCGGCCAGCTCATAGATGCCCTTATTGCCTTCTTCAAAGGTCAGGCCTTCAAAGTCGCCGTCGCCACTTTCACGAAAGTCACTGGTCGCCTTGATGGGCAGATTGCTCTGGCCGAGTTGGTCTAAGAAGAGCTTGGCTGTAGACTGGTGACGGCCAGCATCTCCTGAGTAGACCAGGTCGAATTTTAAGTCAGGATGGACCTTATCTCCTGGAATCCCATGCTTGATACCTTCTGCTGTCTCTTTGGCAACCCGGATGCCATCTGCTGTCAAGGGCGAATCGGACCAGCCTTGAAGGCGGTCTAGGACATTGAACATGGTCTTGCCATGGCGGGCAAAATAGATGTTAATCGGCTGGTCATCCGGCTGACTAGGTGTCTCTGGAGCTGAGCCCTGAGCGTACCAGGCAATTCCTTCATAACGCCAGCCATGCTTGCTGACCAGGACGTCCCGCTCATAGCTACTCAGCGTGTTGAAATGGGCACCGACACCTGCCTGGGCATTGTAGAGCCGATAGACAGGCTGGCCACCCGAGGGGACAGAATAGAAGGCAACACCCTCAGAGGTCCAGCCCTTGTCTGTCAGGCTTTTGATCTCAATGCTGGACGAGCTGTAAAGATGCTCACCGCTCTTGGGATTATAAATCCGGTAGACCTTGTCTCCTGAGCTTGCTCCCTGCCAGGCGATACCCTCCTGTTGCCAGTTTTTATCCTGGGCGGGTAACTGCTTATTTTCATTGGCTGAAGCCGTATAAAGATGGGCCTTGCTGGCTTGATTGTAGGCGGTAGACGGGCTGACTGCTATCAGCCTGGGCTCTTTGTGTGGCGATGCCTAGGGTCAGGCCGGCTCCTGCCAGCATTGAAAAGGCGAGAATTTTCCTAAAATTTGATTTCATCAGTACTCCTTATCTTATTTTTTGAAGGGGCGACAGCTCTATTATAGCTTTTAGTCAAGGCCTTGTGGCCTACTTAAAGTAAACATTTTGTAAATAAATCAGGGCGTTTTATTAAGTCGACTCAACAAATTAATTAAGAAAGCCAGAGTAAAAATCATTCAATTTTATAGTATAATAAGAACATGACTATTAAAACAAGTTTAGCAAGGCTTGCTGGCAAGTCCAGCCAGCTGGTGCTTGAAAAAATATTCCACCGTGGCTCTACCATGCCGGGTAAAATTGCCCTCACTCTTGATGCCAATATCCTGGCTCAGTTGACCAAAAATTATGAAATCATCGTCATTACTGGGACCAACGGCAAGACACTGACCACAGCACTGACTGTCGGCATTCTTGAGAAGGCCTTTGGGGCTGTCGTGACCAACCCTTCTGGTGCCAATATGAACACTGGGATTGTCTCTACTTTCTTAAAAGCTCCAAAAATTAAGGATGGTAAAAAAGGCTTTGCAGTCTTAGAAATCGACGAGGCCAGTCTGCCTAAAATCACAGAGATTATTAAGCCGAGCCTTTTTGTCTTTACCAACATCTTCCGTGACCAGATGGACCGCTACGGGGAAATCTATACCACCTATAACTTCATCATGAAGGGGGCAGAAAACGCACCTGAGGCAACGGTTCTCCTCAATGGCGACAGTCCGATTTTCAACTCGAAAAAACTGGTCAATCCTGTGAAGTACTACGGCTTTGACCACATCTCAGGCCAGCCAGAGCGGGCCCACTATAATACTGAAGGCATCCTCTGTCCGGACTGCCACTACATTCTCGACTATAAGATGAATAGCTACGCCAATCTCGGCGACTATGTCTGCCAGCACTGTGGTTTCACGCGTCCTGAGCTGGATTACCGCCTGACGGACTTGACTGAGATCACTGAGCATTCTTCAAGCTTTGTGATTGATGGTAAGGGCTATAAAATCAATGTTGGTGGCCTCTACAACATCTACAATGCCTTGGCTGCTGTGGCTGTGGCTGAGTTCTACGATGTCCCTGCTGAGACCATCAAGGCTGGCTTTGACGAATCTAAAGCGGTCTTTGGCCGTCAAGAGACCTTTAACATCGGCGACAAGCAAGCCACCATTGTCCTCATCAAGAATCCTGTCGGTGCCAACCAAGCCCTGGAAATGATGAAACTGGCCCCGCATAATTTTACTGTAGTGGCCCTGCTCAACGCCAACTATGCTGATGGGATTGACACCAGCTGGATTTGGGATGCTGATTTTGAAAAGCTCAAGGAGATGGATGTGGATAGCGTCATCACTGGTGGTGTCCGCCACAGTGAGATGACCCGTCGCCTGCGTGTGGCGGGCTTCCCTGAGATTACAGACGAGGAAAGCCTGACTGCTGTCTTTGAGGCCATTCAAAAAGCTCCGTCTGAGCATATCTATATTTTGGCGACCTATACGGCCATGCTTGAGATGCGGGAATTGCTCGCAAATGCTGGCCTGGTCAACAAGGAAATGCGCTAAAGGAGGAGGACAACGATGACCTATATTTCTCTACAAACAGAACATCCTGAGCAATATCGTTACCAGCTCAAGGTCGCCCATCTCTTTGGCGACCTGATGAACACCTATGGTGACAATGGCAATATTCTCATGCTCAAATACATCGCTGAGAAGCTGAATGCTGCCATGACCATCGAGATTGTAAGTCTTGGCGACAGCTTTGACGATCAGTACTTTGACTTGACCTTCTGGGGTGGTGGCCAGGACTATGAGCAGGAAATCATCTCTGACCAGCTCGAAGCCATCACACCACCTCTCAGTCGCTTTATCGAGGATGGCAAGCCTATGCTCGCCATCTGTGGGGGCTACCAGTTTCTTGGCCAATATTATATTCTCGCCTCTGGAAAGAAAATTCCTACAACCGGTATCCTTGGTCACTACACCGTGAGTGGTGGCGAAGACCGGATTATCGGTGATGTCGAGATTCACAATGAAGAATTTAACGAGAGCTACTACGGCTTTGAAAATCACGGTGGACGAACCTATCTCGCTGACAATGAAAAGCCCCTCGGCAAGGTCGTCTACGGTGGTGGCAATAACGGCAGCTCCGGTGAAGAAGGCCTCCACTATAAGAACACCTTCGGAAGCTACTTCCACGGCCCCCTCCTATCCAGGAATGCCCGGATTGCTTATCGCTTAGTCACGACAGCCCTCAAGCAAAAATACGGTGAAGAGCTCGAGCTAGCAAGCTACGAAGACCTCTTCAGCAATCTGGATGACAAGGAAGTCATGAAGGATTTCAAGCGGAAGGTAGAAGAAAAGAGCTGATGACAGCTCTTTTTTGTGCGTAATTCCTTCTCCTCTTCCTCTCCCTCAAACTCCTCCCAAACCAAAAGCAGACCTACCTATACAGTGGACCTTCCGAAAAGCCCGGGTTTGCTGGTGAAAAAAGGCAAAACTTGAGACCGTTAGGGCTCAAGTTTTAGACATGGAAGCCTACGGCTTCGCTGTCGGCCTCACCAGCAAACCCGGGCTTTTCTGGAGCGGAACGGAAAGACAAGAAAAAAACCATTGCATCAGCAACAGCTTATTTTTCATCTTTTTTAACTTCTTCTGCTTTTGGTTTTGGACGGAGTCCCACTTTTTCAAAGTGCTTCTTGCCGTTACGTTTACCAAATTTACGAGATCTGTAAGCCATGACCTGCTCCTTTCAAGGTTTTTCTGTATTCTATTCTAGCATAAGACCGGGCTTTTTTCAAGAATCGTTCATTTCCAAAAATCATCAAAAATGCTGATTGGCAAATGACGTTTATGCTCTGTCTTCAGCCACCAGTTCTCAATCTTGGCCTTAGCATCGTCTGAAACTGCACGACCCTCAGTATAGTCGTCAATGTCGGCATAAGTCACACCAAGAGCCACTTCATCAGCAAGGCCAGGCTTGCCATCTTCAAGGTCTGCAGTCGGCACCTTTTCATAGATGGCTGGATCAGCCCCCAGCTCAGCAAGCAAGGCCTTCCCCTGGCGTTTATTCAGTCGGAAAAGAGGCAGGAGGTCAGCCCCGCCGTCGCCAAACTTGGTAAAGAAGCCAGTGATGTTCTCTGCCGCATGGTCAGTCCCCAGGACCGCCCCAGAGCGTTCTCCGGCGATGGCATATTGAGTAATCATGCGTTGACGGGCCTTGATATTGCCTTTATTAAAGTCAGAAATTTTAAGGCCTGTCGCTTCGAGGGCATCAACTTGGCCGTCTACACCAGGCTTGATATTGACTGCCATATTGACATCAGGCTGGATGAATTTCAAGGACCGCTGGGCATCTTCTTCGTCAGCCTGGACACCGTAAGGCAGGCGGACAGCGATAAACTGGTAGCTGTCATCTCCGGTCTCTGCCCGCATTTCCTCCATCGTCATCTGGGCCAGTCGTCCAGCCAAAGATGAATCCTGGCCTCCTGAAATGCCTAGAACAAAAGTCTTAATAAAGGGATACTTTTTAAGATAAGCCTTCATAAAGTCAATCGACTTGCGGATTTCTTCTTTAGGGTCAATGCTTGGCTTCACGCCAAGTTGCTTGATAATATCGTCTTGTAGGGTCATGTCTTCTCCTTTTTTCTAATTATAGCTTATCTTTTAGCTTGCTGTCAAAGGCTACCTAATTCCCTTAAATTCAAAGCGCTGAGAATCACAACGCTGACAGCCTATGTTGTCCAAACAAAAGGGACTTTCCCGTCTTTCATAACGCTTGCAGTCCTTGCAGCGATAGAGATAGGGTGACTCGACAAAGTCATCCCAGGCCTGGTAATGGTCGAGGACCTGGCCCTCTCGCTGGTCGGCTTCACGTCTAGCTTCTGCGAGGTCACGGGTCCAGAAGGCCTGCCTTAGCGACATGGTCGACTTGTCCTGGGCGATGCTGATTGGCTGGACCAGCTGTCGGCCTCCTTTTACGGGTCCGAGGGGAAGATAGCTAGCCTCGCCTCTGATGTAGCTCCCGTCTGGCAGGCCGACGACATAGCGTGGATGCTCCAGGATTTCCTGGCGACGATGGTCAGCCTGCTTCATCCAAGCCTTGTTGTAGCCAAAGAGGTCTTCGACTTCGAGTTTGGCCGACTGACAATTTGGACAGGTCTGTCCTGCATTCTCAGACTGATAATTCTGCCGGTAGACCTTCTTACAGTGTGGACAGGCCAGTCTAAGATAAAGGTACTCGAGACCTCTATGATGGTAGGTCCCGCCGGCATCGACCTGGTTTGACATCTGCTTAAAGGCCCGATTGTGGCCAAAGTCCTCGCCGTCAATATAGAGAAAGTAATGAATCAGCTCATGCCTGACCGTCTTGACAAACTTGGGGTCCATAAAGTCTCTGGCCCT
Source organism: Lactococcus termiticola (assembly GCF_003116835.1). Classification (GTDB taxonomy): domain Bacteria; phylum Bacillota; class Bacilli; order Lactobacillales; family Streptococcaceae; genus Lactococcus; species Lactococcus termiticola. The sequence goes on from NZ_BFFO01000007.1 coordinate 31,954, forward strand.
GAGCTCGATGACAATGTCAGACTTTCTTCTTTCTTCTGGGTCAGCATGCAAGATTCTGCTATTGGGATTCATCCGGCCGGCAGTATTGCCATGGTAGTTCAGAGGCAAAAACTGGGCCCGATGTAAAAAAGGCCGGCCGAAATCTCGCTCGGCCACCTTGTGCACATAGTCATTGATTAAATTGTCAAAATCAGACATTTTTTACTTTCTTTTTATAAAAATAGAGGTAGCCAAAGAAGAGCAGATAAATCAGGCCGGCCAGGATAAAGCAGTGGAGGAAGAAAGACTCGGGCAGGACGGTAATAATCGGGTCGGTCTTCGGGTCAAAGAGCCAATCTTCATTTCTAAATAAGAGCTCATGAAAGAGAACAAAGAACTGGTCAAAGCCGAGTAATACCGCTGTCAAGACCGCCAAAAATGGCAGGCTCAGAATCATCGTCAATCCCCTCCTGAAAAAAATGTTCAGGTATTCCTTTACAAAAACCACAAATGCCGGCAAGAGGACAATGAGGCAGGCCAGGGCGACCATAAAGAAGACCTTGACCTCAAAGAAATGCTCCAAACCGCTCGCCGACGATGGAAAATCAGGCATCACAAGACGGCCTGAAAAAGGATTGAGCAGGTAATGAATCAGGAGCTGATAATTATGGCTCAGGGCAGGACTAGACAGACCTGCCAGCTCATCAAGCCGTCCCCAGCCAATCTCCAGCTGAAAGAGCGGAATCGAGAGCAGGACCGTCCCAATCACAGTCAGGGCAAGCCCCCACAAAAAAGTCCCGGCAAATAAGAGTCGGTCTCTCACGTTAAACTTCCCATTCATCAAGGCTTGCCACGACATGAGTCGGTGCTGGATTCAGGCCAGGCACTTCTTCTGGGGCTGTAAAACCGGTCGTGACGAGGAGGCTGTCGATGCCGTTGTCAATACCGGTGTGGATGTCAGTCAGATAGTTGTCGCCAACCATGAGAAGTTCTTCCTTTGGCAGGCCGATTTTTTCGACAGCTTTTTCAGCAATGATGGCTTCAGGCTTGCCGATATAGGTCGCCTTGACCCGGGTCGCCGCCTCAATCATGGTCACCAGTGAGCCTGCACCAGGCAGGAGGCCTCGTTCGCTCGGCAGGTTGAGATCGGGATTGGTCCCGATAAGCTTGGCCCCCCGATGGATGGCAAGGGTTGCCAGGGCTAGCATCTCATAGGTCAAGTCAGAATCCAGGGCGACCACGACATAGGCCGGATTTTCCCGCTCTTTCTTGTAGCCTGCCTCGTAGATAGCTTCTTTTAGGCCATCTTCGCCGATGATGTAGACGGTCTTTTCAAGGCCGAGTTCATTCATGTAGTCGACGGTGGCAAGGCTGGCCGTGTAGATGGTCTCAAGACCCGTCTCGATGTTAAATTTTTCAGCCAGGCGTTTTTGGACGACTCGAGGCGTCTTCGTCGTGTTATTGGTCAAAAAGAGGTAGGGAATCCCTGCCGTCTGCAAGCGATGGATAAAGGCTTCACCCGCTGGAATCCGGTCGTTGCCCATGTAGATGGTTCCATCGAGGTCGATCAGGTAGCCCTTGTATTTTTTATTCGTCATTATTTTTTGTCCACTCAATTTCTATTTCAGTCGCATTGCCATTCAGCTTGTGGTGGCTGGTCAGGCCATCCATATCCATTTCAAAGAGGGCCTCGACGGTCTCGCCATAGCGGACCTCGTGATTATACTTGATATAGACCTTCTTTGGCTGGTGGCTGGCCCTAAAGTCATAATCAATCATGTCGGCCGCCCAGTCATAGTACTTGGCATTGTTGACGTGGCCGTTCATGTCCAGGTCAGAAAATCGAACCGGATAGCTGGTCACTTCAGGATTTAGCAGCTCTTTTTTGAACTTGTGTGACCTTTGGATTTTGCTGGATTTATCTGCAGCATAAGGGGCAACAATGTCATCGTGGACCCGCTCAACCTTGCGACTCTCAAGTCCCATGAGGACCCAGCTGGCGTGGATGGTCAAGAGCAGTTCGCCATTTTCAGCAATGAATCTGAAATCCCGGTAGCAGAAAAACTTGTTGTAGCTGGTCGCTTCGGTCTCAATCGTGATGTCTTCCATGAAGCGGGGCAAGCGATTGATTTCCAGCTCATACTCCGTCACTGCCCAAAAGAGCTTGTAGTGGTCATTGAGCCAGACGTCGCTTCGATTGAGCTCGACAGATTGTTCGCCAGAAACCTGGAGGGCGAAGGCCAATATATTAGAAATTTTCATATTCTTAAAGCGGTCACTTTCATAAAAAGGCACGCTAAAAGGTCTTTGATAGGTCAATCCCATAATCTTCTCCTAGATTTTTTCAACGTCGATGCTCAAGGTCTTAATTAACTGCTCTTCATAAGGATCTTTGGCATGGTATTCATTGATGTACTTGATTTCCTTGACACCGGCCGCCAGAGCAAGCTTGAGGCAGGCGATGCAGGGAAAGAGGGTCGTATAGAGGGTCGAGCCACTCGGCGAAACCCCGTGCTTGGCAGCCTGTGCGATGGCGTTTTGCTCAGCATGAACAGTGGCAATGCAGTGGCCATCCTTGTCTTCCAGACAGCCGACATCGGTACAGTGGGGCATGCCAGAGACAGAGCCATTGTAGCCGGTAGAGAGCAGCTGGCCTTCAGGCGAGACCAGAAGGGCACCGACCTGGGCATGGGTACAGGTTGATCGGGTCGCTACCACTTCTACGATTTCTTTGAAATATTCATTTTTACTTGGACGTTGAAAGGTCATGATTTCTCCTTTTTCAATAGTTTTATTATAGCAAAAATGGGCGGGGATTTGCTGGCTTGCTGGATTCTGATAAATGCGTCATTGCCTTTCAGAAAAGAGCTGGCCTTTGCCCTGGGGCCGGAAGCGAAGTCTCAGACTTACATTCCTAATTCCACAAAAAAACGGGCTCAGCCCGCATTCAAAAACAACTTCTTATATTCTGCCTCTGAGCGAATCAAGCTCAGGTCGACGTTTTCATTATAGCCAGGGACGGTACCCTTATCGGTAAACTGATGCATGTCGTAGGGGAGCTCGGTGTTTGGCGAGCTGTTCCAGTAGCCATTGTCGATGCCGTAGTCGGCCATCCAGATGGCTGTGAACTTGCTGACATCAATCTTGTTTTGAGTGATAAACCAGTCCTGGGCGTAAATCCCGATGTTCTTGACACCCTTTGAGGCCAGCTCGCTACGGAAGGTTTCAATCCCCTTGTTGAGGTCAGGCATGTTAGACTCTTCGACATCGAGCCAGTAATAGGTCGGATGATAAGGACTGGCATTCTTATAAAAGAGGTCGGCCTGTTCCTTCATTTCATTGTCGTCCTTACCCTTGACATAAGCGTAGACAGCAACGGGGACCTTTCTGGCCTGGAAGGCTTCGATATGTTCCTTGTAGGCCTTGTCTGTCCCATCCTTGGTCGCCGCCGTGTTTTCCTTGGACTGGGCCCCGGCCTGGACCCGGATGATGGCTCCGAGGACATTGCGGGAAACCGTGTCATAGTCAATATCCTTTGGCTGTTGCCAGGCTGAGAAGTCAACGATGTATTTATTGGCCTCAAAGTGGGGTTGCTCAGGCTCATTCATGGCCTTACTGAAAATGTTCTTTGGTTGGGCACCAGCAACATTTCCCGACTTGGGCTGATAGTGCATGGCCTTGACCAGAACAGCAAAAACAACCATCAAGGCAAAGAACATGATCGCTACTGGTAGTTTTAGTTTTCGTCTCATGGTTGGTTTCATTACACATATTATAACAAAAAATAATTGCAAATTCTTTAGTTATGCACTCAGTCCTTGTTATAGCTGACTATATCGGGCTTTTTAGGCTTCAATCAAGCCATGAAAATGATAAAAAAGAGCCCATATATGTCAGAGCTGTCATGAAAATTTGATGAAAAAAAGGACAGGCTTACTGTCCAAGATTTTTTATTTCTCCGGCAGGTCGTCCAGCAAGAAGGCCTCAAAGACCTCGTTGCCCAGCTCAAAGCCCTTGTCGGTCATCTGAACCAGGCCAGGCTTATCTTCAAGCAGGCCTTGTCCTATCAGCTCTTTGACCTGCTGTCCATAGAGCTCATGAAAATCAAGCTGAAATTTAGCTTCAAAGCTCTCAATAGTAACGCCTGACTTCTTTCGCAGGCCGAGGAACATCTCTTCTTCTACTTTTTCCTTGAGGCTCAGGACTTCTTCATTGACCCGCTTCTGGCCAGCCTCTGCCTCGAGATAGTGGTGGACAGGCCCGTAGTTCTTATAGCGGACCCCATCCAGATAGCCAGAGGCCCCAGCCCCGATACCGTAGTACACAGCATTGTCCCAGTAGGTCAGATTGTGCTTGCTCTCAAAGCCTGGCTTTGAAAAATTCGAGACCTCATAGTGCTCATAGCCATGCTTGACCAGGGTCTCGATGATGTATTCATACATGTCGGCATTCTTGTCTTCAGAAGGCAGATGGAGGAGGCCTCGACGTTCCCGGTTCATAAAGACGGTATGATTTTCTAAAATCAGGCTGTAGAGGGCAATGTGGGGGAGGTCCAGAGCCAAAAACTTCTCAACATCAGAGACGACAGTCGCCATCTCTTGGCCGGGCAGGGCGTAAATCAGGTCTATGGTAATGTTCTCAAAGCCTGCCGTCCGCAGGCGGGCAATAGCGTCATAGACCTCTGCTTCTCTATGCGTCCGGCCGATCCTCTGTAAGAGCTTGTCATCAAAAGACTGGACGCCCAGGGAAATCCGGTTGACCGGGCTCTTGGCGAGGACGGCAATCATCTCGTCAGACAGGTCTGAAGGATTGGCCTCGACAGTAAATTCCTCCAGCAAGCTCAAATCAAGTTCTTGAGTTAAGCCAGTTAGCAATTTCTCCATCTGTGGAACGGTCAAGACAGTCGGCGTCCCACCTCCAATATAAAGGGTCCGCAGACTCTTGATGCCATAGCTCCGGTATTCCTCAAGAAGACTGTCAATATAATCATCCACCGGCTGGCCCTCGAGCAGGACCTTAGCAAAATCGCAGTAATAACAGATGTGTGAGCAAAAGGGAATGTGGATATAGGCGGCATTAGCCATGTTTCACCAACTTTCTTTGGCGTCCAAAAATGACAGCAAATAAAATGAGATTTACCAGAAAAAGATAAATCGGAAAGGCCGAGGTCGTGAAATTCCAGTGCTGGATAAGGAGGACGGCTACGATGGCATTGATTACCCCCGCCAAATAAGGGCCGATACCTTCCGTCTCCGGATGCCTCCAGGACTTGACCAGGGTCGGCATGACAGCGAGCAGATCAGCGACCAGCGACAAAATCAGGGCTGTATCTGGATTCTTTGTGAAATACCAGAGCAGGAGGGCCAGCAGAGCCAGGACCAGACAAGTCCAGTCAAAGCTCCGGATTTCCCAGTAGGCCTTGCGGTTGACAAAGCTGGAGAGGAGAATCAGGGCGGTCGAGGCCACTGATACCAGCACCGGCATCTGGCCCAGGTCAAAGCCTTTTGAAAGTGAGGCAACAAGGCCAATCGACGGGGCCAATGTCCAAATCAGCCAGGAGATTTTATTTGGCCTGACCTTGCCCTGAATGCTGGCGATGGCATAGGGGATATTTGCAAACAAGGTCACGACGACCGAGATAATCAGCAGGAAATTCATTCTTTCATTGTAGCATGTTTCAGGACAAGAAAAAAGACTGGGGTTTCCAGTCTTTTTAATGCTCTTGCTTATTTGTAGATTTCAAGCAAAGCAAGGAAGCTTTCAGCTTCAAGTGAAGCTCCACCAACGAGTGCGCCGTCGATGTTTTCTTTAGCCATCAATCCTTCGATTGTTTCAGGTTTAACTGATCCACCGTATTGGATACGTACAGCTTCTGAAACTTCTTTACCGTAGAGTTTTTCAACTGTTGAACGAACAACACCACAAGTTTCGTCAGCGATTTCATTTGTAGCAGTTTTACCTGTACCGATAGCCCAGATTGGTTCGTAAGCGATAACGAGTTTAGAAACTTGTTCAGCTGTCAAGCCTTCAAGACCAGCTTCGATTTGAGCGGATACAAACTCAGCTGTTTTTCCAGCTTCGAAAGTTTCCAAAGTTTCACCACAGCAAAGGATTGGCGTCAAGCCGTTTGCGAAGATTGCTTTCGCTTTTTTGTTGATGTCTTCATCAGTTTCGTGGAAATATTCACGACGTTCTGAGTGACCGATGATGATGTATTCGATACCAAGGTCAGCGATTGCTGCTGGAGAGTTTTCACCAGTGAATGCACCAGCATTTTCAAAGTAGCTGTTTTCTGCAGCAAGTTGAAGTTCTGAACCTTGACGTGAGTAAGCCATAGGTGCCAAGAAAAGTGCAGGTGCACCGATAACTGAATCAACTTTTTCAGATGATGGCAAGTTATTTTTAACAGCATCTACAAAAGCTTGAGCTTCTGAGAGTGTTTTGTTCATTTTCCAGTTACCAGCAATGATAGGTTTGCGTGACATGTTGTACCTCTTTTTTTATTTTTATTTACTTGTTTATTTTAGCATAATTTGTGACGGATTGCACTTGATAATGATGTGGGGCTTTCTGGACATTTGGGCTTGCCTTGCAGGAATATCAGGCTTGCTGTGAGGCCGCAAGCAGACAGCTTGGCTGTCTCATTGCTAAATTAGGAGCCCTAGGGTCTCCCAATTTGCCTTATTTCACGGCAAGCCTGATATTCCTTCCACTCCAGCTTGTCCATGAACTTGAGCAGAGCCCAGTCATTTTTTATGATGAATTTTTCTGACATATTTATTCTCCTGGCTATATTACAGCACTAAAAAAGCAGGAAGATTGTCCTGCTTCTGCTATTAGCTATTTCCTCATATACTTTCAACAAAAATCCCGGTTAAAATGAACGATATTATAGTCCCCAAAACTAGGGGGACGACCGCAATTAGGAGTAGGGTACGATTGTGCTTTTTCAACCAGGCTAGGAGGACAAAAACGAGCCCTATTAAAGCAAAAAATAGGCCCCCAAAGGGAAGAAAACTCAACAGCAGAGAGAGGCCTGAAAAGGTCACTGCCAAGATAGAAAGAACAATCTTGTCAAGTTTAGCAGAAGCAATTGCAGGGTCAGAAAGCTCATCCTTAAAATTTCCTGCAAGAAAAGGGGATAAATCAAGCCAAGGTTTTTTCTCAAAACGGCTCAGTTCCTTTCCTCTCACTGTAAAGTGAACTTCAGAAGCCCAAGGCTCTGAATGAAATCGTCTCGCTAATTCTTGACCGGCAAATTTTTCAGCAGCTGCTAAATCAACTGCCTTGACACGAAAGCTTCCCTCATGTCGATGAAAAGAAGCTAGGGTCACAGCATCTGCCATCCCCTTTAGACTAAATTCTGTCAGCAGTGGTGCATTAGTGTACATGACCTGGTAGCTTTTCAGTGTCTCCATTTAGCTTGCCATCCTTTCAGATTATTCAGCAGCAAGATAATTTCTCGCCTTCTCCTCATCCCGCTTCATCTGAGCCACAAGACCATCAATCCCATCAAACTTCTGCATGTCTCGAATCTTGTCGAGCCAGCGAACGGTCAGGCTTTCACCGTAAATTTCCTCAGAAAAGTCGAAGATATGGACCTCGATGGTCTTTTCTTTACCCCCAAAGGTTTCATTATAGCCAATCGAGGCAAAGCCACGGCGCCAGGTCCCTTCTTCTTTGATATCAACGGTATAGACACCCGCTGCAGGCAGATGGATAAAGTCTTTGATGACCAAATTGGCCGTCGGATAGCCTAGCTCACGGCCCCGGGCAAAACCGTGGACGACGAGGCCGGTGATTTCGTACTTGTAGCCTAGGAGCTCATTGGCCAGGGCGACATTGCCGGCTTGAATGGCCTCACGGATCCGGCTAGAGGAAATCTTGCCCTCCCTATCCTTGACCTCAGAGACATTAATGACCTTCAGGTCTTCCGTCGAATGAAGATTGACCATGTCAGAGCCGGTCGTATAATCAAAGCCAGTGACGATGACTTCAGGCTTAAACTTCGGCCGGATAGCAGACAAAAATTCGCTGGAATTTTGATGGGCAAACTTAGAGGTAAAGTCCTTGTAGACCAAATAATCCACGCCGTTTTCTTCAAACAAGCGCTCCCGCTGGACGTCGCTGGTCAGCTTGAGGAGCATCTCGGCCTCAAACTTCTGGAAGGTCAAGGTCGGCTTTTCTGGAAAGGTCAGGACAGCAATCTTCAGATTGAGGACAGTTGCGACCTTTCTTGCCTCCTCAAAAAGGGCCTGGTGGCCCCGGTGGAGGCCGTCAAAATAACCAAGGACGAGGACTGTCTTCTCAGGTAGGCTCGTGATATTGTCATAATTAAAAATTTGCATTTATTGGATTACCTTATGGGGTTTGATGGTGTCGGCCTGCTCTGGATGGTGCATGTAGACAGCGAGGAGCTTGCCTTCATAAAACATGGCCAGACGGTCTTGAAATTCAGGAAAGTCAGAGCTTGCAAACTTTTTGCCCTGCCTGATGGCGATGGCCTGCTCAGGAGCAACCTCAAAGCCTGGTAGGTCGCTTACGGCGACTTCAAGCGGCTGGAGGATTTGCTCAATCTGGCCTTCTGCCATGGCTTGGGCAATGTCATCCAGGCTCTTGGCTTCAGAGATGTCCAAGCCATTAGACGAGGTCCTGACCAGGCGGGACATGTGGCCGGCATAGCCCAGCCTCTTGGCCAGGTCAACCGCCAGTGTCCTCACATAGGTGCCCTTACTGCAGGCAACTCGAAAGTCAAAGCTGAGCGTCTGCTTTTCTTCGTCAAAAACAGGATTCGAAGTCCGCTCAAAAGCTGAGATGCGGATGGTCCGGACCGGCCGTTCGACCGCCTCGCCAGCCCTGGCATACTCGTAAAGGCGTTTGCCCTTGACCTTGACGGCAGAGTACATGGGTGGGACCTGCTGGATTTCTCCGATAAAGGCCTGCATGGCCTGGTCGATGGCGTCGACAGGGATAGGAGCCTTGAGCGCCGTCTCCTCAACGACCGCCCCTTCAGCATCCTCAGTCTCAGTCGAAAAGCCCAGTGTTACCGTGCCTTCGTAGACCTTGCCGGCTGACTCCATATACTCGAGCAAGCGGGTTGCTGAGCCGACAGCGACAGGAAGGACCCCTGTCACTGCAGGGTCAAGCGTGCCCCCATGCCCTATTTTCTTTGTTTTCAAGATGCCCCGCAACTTTGCGACCACATCAAAAGAGGTCCAACCGGCCTCCTTGTAGACGTTTAGAATTCCATTCATTTGTGTTAATTATAACATTTTTAAGGAAAATTTGGATGGCTTAGCTTCCCTCGCTAAATCAACTCAAAAACATCCTTTGCATCCCCAAGATAGGTCCCCTCCAGATTTCCCAAGGCAATCGACTCCCGATTAATCGCATAAATTTTAGCTTCAGGAGGGGCGACATCAATCAAGCTGGCAAAGGGATAGACCTTGAAGGTCGTCCCGACAATAAAGATGCTATCGGCTGTCTCAAACAGTTCCACAGCCTTCTCGATAGTCTCCGCCTTGATGGCCTCATCATAAAAGACAACATCCGGCCGGACGAGACCACCACAGGCCTTGTGCCGATAGTCATCGAGAAAGTCCTCCGTCTTCACATCCTGTCCACATTGCTCACAATAGTGCTGGCGGATAGAGCCGTGAAATTCAACCAGCTCCTGACTTCCTGCCTGAGCATGAAGACCATCAATATTCTGCGTGATGACGGGAGCTCCGAGACGGGCAATCGCCTCGTGGATAAGGTTTGGCTTGGCCTCAGGATGGTAGAGCTGTTTGACAAAGCTATACCAGTCTTTGCTGTCCTGGATCATGGCCCGGCGACTGAGCAAGTACTCTGGATTTTTGAGGCCAGTCGTCGTATAGATGCCTGTCATCGAGCGATAGTCGGGGATTCCTGATAGGGTCGATACACCCGCACCAGTCATAAAGACAGGACGCTGACTCGCCTGGATGGCTTCAGCCATAGCTTTTGCTTGCATTGCTATTCTCCTTCTCTCGTGAGCATGTTCAGATATTTGACCACAAAGACAATAAGGCCAATCAGGCCCAATGCCATCCAGATGAAGGGCAGGACGAGAAAGGAGGGAATATAGTCATAGTGGAGCTGACCGTGGAGGCCAGCGACGATCAGGGCGGGGCCCACAAATATCACAATCCAGGCCAGGACAAAGAGCCAGCCTGATAGTGTCACAGGAGTCAGCCCCCAGCCAATGACTTTCCGCTTGAACATGTGTTTTTTCTCATTCATCCTTTGCTTCAGTCCTTTTTATGCCAACTTAAAGCCTTGTGCCTTGAGGAAATCCGTGAAATCAGGCCGGAGCTCATGGTCCATGTAGTCGGCCATCTGCTGGGACCAGTCGCTGGCCTTTTGATTGCTGCCACGGCTGGCGTAGTAGGCCCTCATCTCTTCGTCAAAGCCTGTCACATTTGTCAAGATTGCCTGATCATAGCTGTTTTCTGAGACCTGATTAGTCAAAGGAAGGCGAGGTTTCTTGCCATTGCGACTGGCTGGGATGCCGATGCAGAGACCAAAAAGGGGCACTGTGTACTTAGGTAGTTTCAGTAGTTCTGCAGACTTGGCAATGTCATTTCTGATACCTCCGATATAGCAGATGCCAAGGTCCATCGACTCTGAAGCCAGCGCCATATTTTGAGCCGCTATCGCTGTATCGACCATGGCGACGGTCAGGGCTTCATTATTGGCCAGACCGCTGTCGTCCTTGCCCTTGGCCTTAAGGACCGTCGACATCCGGTAGAGGTCAGCGACAAAGACGTAAAACTTGGCCGCCCCTTCGACATAGGGCCCACAGTGAGAAATCTCGCCAAAGGCCTGTCTGAGCTCAGGGTCTGTCACGTCAATAATGGAAAAGGCCTGGACATGGTGGGATGTCGAGCCGGATTGACTGGCAAGGAGGAGGCTTTCGACCTGTTCTTCGCTCAGCTTTTCATCTGAAAAATCACGGACACTGGCGTGGGCCAGCATTTTTTGGATACTATCGTTCATATTTTATCTCCTTTTTTTGCAAGTAAAAAGGCTTGCCTTGTACCTGTTGTAGCACTTTGGCTAGCCTTTTTCAAGCATATTTTTATTTTAGGATGCGATTTATTTCACGCCATACCAGGCAATGCCTTCAAACTTCCAACCTGCCTTGACCAGTTGAGTTTTTTCGTAGCTACTTGAAGTATTGAAGTGGGCTCCGATGCCGGCTGCTGGATTGTAGAGGCGGTAGACAGGGCTTCCTGTCTTATCGGCCGTATGGAAGGCCACGCCTTCTGACTTCCAGCCTGCTTGGCTGGTCAGGACCTTGACTTCATAGCTTGAGGTCGTGTAGAGGTGTTCACCAGATTTTGGATTGTAGACCCGGTAGACACTAGCTCCGCTGCTTGGAGCCTTAAAGCCGATGCCCTCTTGCTTCCAGTTCTTATCTTGCTTGATGAGCTGGTTGTATTCATAGCTTGATGAGGTGTAGAGATGCTCGCCACTGACCTTATTGTAGAGGCGGTATACGGCCTGACTCTTGACCGTTGTAGACGGTTTTTCAGCAGGTTTGCTTGCTGTTTTATTCAAAGTCACTTTCACTGTCTTTGTAGCAATAACTTTGCTCGTGTCTGCCGCAGTTCCTGCTGTATTGCTCGCATAGATTTTCACGGTCGCAGTGTAGGTCTTAGTGCCGTTGGCCCGCAGTGTGTCCAAAAGCTTCTGGCCGGTTGCTCCGTTGGTCCCTGCCAGGTCAACTTCATAGAAGTAATTGCCTTTTGCGAGACCATCCACTGGAAGGAGGGCAGGATTTTTAGCTGTACCATTGTCTGACCAAGCTGCTTGTGAGGCTGAGTTCAAGAGCAGGCGAGTCAGCATACCATCACCACCAAAGGCTTCAAATGGAATCGTCTGGTTCACGCCCGCAGTGAAAGGTCCAGGGGCTTTCGCCTTGTCAAGCTTGTCTGCAGAGACGTTGGTTGTGGCATTGATGTTATCCGTAAGACCTGCGACATTGACTTGGATTGTCTTAGTAGCGATGACCTTATGGGTATCTGCTGTGCCGTCAGTGCCTGCATTGTAGACTTTTACAGTAGCCATATAGCTCTTCTTGCCGTTGGCACGAAGTGTATCAAGGAGTTGCTGGCCGGTCGCTCCGTTAGTGCCTGCAAGGTCGACTTCATAGAAGTATTTTCCTGAGCTCAGGCCATCAACTGGTAAAAGGCCAGGGTTCTTAGCTGAGCCATTATCAGACCAAGGCGCTTTTGAGGCTGAGTTCAAGAGCAGGCGGGTCAACATACCGTCGCCACCAAAGGCTTCATAAGGGATGACCTGATTGACACCGGCAGTGAATGGGCCAGGTGCCTTTGCATTGGCGAGCTGGCCTGCAGTGACGTTTGTTGTGCTATTGATGTTATCTGTCAGGCCCTGGATGTTAATATTGATGCTCTTGCTTGTGATGATTTTTGAAGTGTCCGCTGTCCCAGTCGATGCATCAGCCGCGTAGACTTTTACAGTGGCTGTATAGGCCTTTGTGCCGTTTTCACGAAGTGTGTCGAGGAGGGCTTGACCTGTCGCTCCGTCTGTACCGTCAATATCGACTTCATAGAAGTATTTTCCAGAAGCAAGGCCATCAACTGGCAAGATAGCGCTGTTTTTGTCTGTGCCGTTATCTGACCAGGCTGATGTCGCTCCCTTGGCAAGCAAGAGACGAGTCAGCATGCCGTCACCGCCAAAGGCCTCCAGAGGGATAACAGAGTTGACGCCGGCAGTAAATGGACCAGGTGCTGAAGCATTTGCCAGCTTTTTAGCATCGACCGTTGTTGTCGCATTGACGTTGGATGCGATACCAGACGCAACGGCCTGGTCTTCAGTAGACAGGGCCTGAGGCTGGACTTGTGTGCTTTGATTTGTTGTTTCAGCGAGGGCTGTGACGGTACTGCCAACGACTCCTCCAGCTGTCATAAGCAGTGAGAGGACTGAGGCTGAGTAGAGCCAGGTCTTGCCTGATTTCCATGAGCGGAAGTTTGTTTTGTTTTCATTTTTCATTTTTAGGTTCTCCTTTTTCTTTGAGAAGGTTAAATATCATTTACAAATTAAGTATAAGAAAAAAGCCAGTTTTGAACTACTGACATTTTCTGTATTTTTTATGTGAAATTCACAGAAAGTTTAAGAAGGCTTATCTTCCTTCTTCTTCCTTGCCTGTCTTCTCCTCCAAAAGTTTAATTCGACTCATCAGCTGATGCTCGCCCAAAAGAATCACAAGGAGCAAAATCCCCCAACCGGCCATAAATCCAGCAGTTGATAAGAGGCCGTCCGCTGTCCGGCTCAAAAAGACCCGCTCAGGATACTTGTTGGCCACATAGACGGTCAGCTTCTCTCCCTCTTGTCCCAGGCTCCTAAAATAGGCATCCAGTGGCCGACGTTCGTAGTTTTTTCCTTCAAAGCTGTATCTGACCTCGTGGACAGAGCGGATATCATCGCCTCTGACAATCAGGCCCTGGGTCGGACTCTTTTCAAGATTTTTATTGGCAATGTGCACGCCGGTCAAAAAAATCGAGCTGGCCAAGAGACCAATGCCTACGATAAGCATGACCAGGCGGATGATGACCTGGATGATTTTCACTGTTTTCTTCATAAAACTATTGTACCATTTTTAAGGCTAAAATTATGTTAAAATTAAAGTAATTAGAATTAGAAACAGGTAAATGAAAATGTCTTTTGACGGTGTCTTTTTACATCACATGACGGCTGAACTGAGCAATGTCCTCACGGCAGGCCGGATTCAAAAAATCAATCAGCCCTTTGAGGCTGAACTTCTCTTGACGGTCCGTAGCGAGCGGGTGACCCACAAGGTCTTGCTATCTTCACACCCGCAATTTGGCCGTGTCCAGCTGACCAAGAAGGATTATATCAATCCTCAAGAGGCCAACACCTTTGTCATGGTCTTGCGGAAATATCTGGCCGGTGCCTTTATCGAAAAAATCGAGCAGGTCGACAATGACCGCCAGCTCTGGATTCACATCTCGACCAAGGATGAAATTGGCGACAATCTCAAGATTGCCCTGGTCATCGAAATCATGGGCAAGCACTCTAACATCATCCTGATGGACAAGACTTCTGGTAAGATTATCGAGTCGATCAAGCACGTTGGCTTCTCTCAGAATCAATACCGGACGATACTTCCGGGCTCAACCTACATTGCCCCGCCAAAATCTGAATTTCCCAATCCTTTTACGGCCTCTCGAGAAACCATCTTTGAGGCCCTCCAGACCAATCAGCCACTGATGGGGGTCGCTAAAGACACTCGACAGGGGCTCGCTAGCCTCTCTATCGACGCCTTCCAGGAGGCCTTGGAGACAGTCGTCCCCTCTATCTATCCTAACGACCGCTTTTCAGCCATCAAGATAGCTGAGGATTATCAGGCCTTTGACAGCCTCTCTGACATGCTTGACTTCTATTATGCTGACAAGGCTGAGCGGGACCGGGTCAAACAGGTGGCGGCTGAAGTCATTCGCCGGGTCCAAAATGAGCTCAAGAAAAATCGGGATAAGCTCAAAAAGCAGGAGCAAGAGCTTGCAGCTACCGACAAGGCTGAGATTTTCCGCCAGAAAGGCGAACTGCTCAACACCTATATCTCGCAGGTCCCTAATGACAAGCCTAGCGTCACGCTGGATAACTACTATACCAATGAGCCTATCGAGATTGCCCTCGACCTCTCTCGCACACCGGCCCAAAACGCCCAACGCTACTTCCACCGCTATCAAAAGCTAAAGCAGGCTGTCAAGTTCCTCGGCGAACAGATTGACCATACAAAGGAGACCATCAGCTATCTGGAATCGGTCGAGAGTAACCTGGAAAACGCCGACGTCGCTGAAATTTCCGACATACGTGAAGAACTCATCCAGACCGGCTTTATCAAGCAACGCCACCGCAATAAAAAGCAGAAAATGCTGCCGCCTGAAAAATATCAGGCTGAGGACGGGACCATTATCCTGGTCGGCAAAAACAACCTGCAAAATGAGCAGGTCAGCTTCAAGCTGGCAAAAAAGGGCGACCTCTGGTTCCACGTCAAGGATATTCCAGGGTCCCACGTCTTGATTACCGGCAATAGCGACCCGAGCGATGAGACCATCACCTTTGCGGGCGAGCTGGCCGCCTACTTTAGCAAGGCCAGAAACTCAAATCTGGTCCAGGTCGATGTCTTGGATGCTAAGAAACTGCATAAACCGACCGGTACACCGCCTGGCTTTGTGACCTATAATCGAGAGAAGACGATTCGAGTGACGGCGGATGAGGCGACGATAAAAGCAAGAAAAGTAAAATAAGATACAGAGACGCAGAAATAACTTTCTGCGTTTTTTATCTAAAAACTAAGAACAATAAGCCTAGTTTATCATTGACTTATGGTAAAGATAAGAATATAATAAAGTTGTGAAAGCGTTTTAATTTGTTTGAAACTTTAACTAAAAGGGGAAGCCTATGAACAAAAAGCTTGTCGCAAGCGGTCTTGTCGCTTTTGCTCTCTTAGGGAGTGTAGCTTTTGCAAAAGAGGCCAGTGCAAACAGTACCATCTATCGTCTCTACAATACCAACAATCAGGCCCATCTCTGGACTTCTAGCACAAATGAAGCTCAGTCTCTACCTGGGATTGACTGGAACTGGAATTATGAAGGCCGTGCCTGGGTAGCTCCTAGCAAGGGTACTAACATCTACCGGGTCTACAATCCAAAATCTGGCGAGCACATCTACACTGAGTCAACCAATGAGGTCGATGTCTTGTCTAAGAACGGTTGGCGATCTGAAGGTGTGGCCTTCCATTCAGCTGACAAGTGGGGCAAGCCTGTCTATCGTTTGTTCAATGCTAAGGCTGGCATCGGTGCCCATTTCGTCACCCTGAGTAGCTATGAACGTGACCAGCTTGTCAAATCAGGCTGGAAATATGAAGGCATTGCCTGGCGCGCCCTCGGGAACTTCAACTGGACAAAGGCGCAATATAATGCCCTGAAAGAAGGCTCATACACTGGAGCTGGAGGAACAAGCTATAGTAGCATCGTCTCACAACATGGTAATCCTCAGGAAACTTCAACAACAGAATACGGTAATATTACCTACTTAGCCGTTAGCTATAACAATAGCGACGACTTAATTGATCAAACCTATCGTTCTGTCACCCTCCTCTTTGTTAAGCAAGCCAATGGTGCTTACAATCTCGTAGATAAGAGCATCACAAATGTGAAATAAAAGAAAAGCCACTTTGAAGTGGCTTTTCTTTACCCTTTATCCTGCTCTCAAGACCAAGAAAAAACCAGTCAAACACTGGTCTTACTTTTACAAAATCTGCTCAAAATCAATCTTCCCAGCCCGCTTATCCGCAGAGATAGGATGGACCACAATCTTATCGCCAATCCGATAAGCAAAGTCGGTCTTATTGCCCTTGATAATCTCTTCTTCCTCATCGAAGTCGAGCTTTTCCTTGGTCGGGCTCTTGAGATTCATGATGCGGACGAGGCCCTCGATGGTATTGGGCAACTCGACAAAGCAGCCAAATTTCTGGATGCTGGTGATGGTGCCTTCAAAGGTCTCATCGAGGTGGTCAGCCATGTATTCTGCCTTCTTCATGGCATCAACCATGCGTTCAGCGACGACTGCCCGACGTTCCCGCTCAGAGCTCTGCTTGGCAATGGCAGGGATTTTCTCCTTTTGCTCTTCCTTGATTTTATTAGAATGATTGTCAATATAGAGATGAATCAAGCGATGCACGAGCAGGTCAGGGTAACGTCGGATAGGACTGGTAAAGTGGGTGTAGTTCTTTGAGGCCAGCCCGTAGTGGCCAGTATTCTTTTCAGAATAAATCGCAGTCGACATGGTATGACGGAGCTGGTAGCTCATCGACAGCTCATAAGGCGTCCCCTTGATTTCTTCTTGGAAGTACTGGAGGGCCTGGTTGCTGTTGGACGACAGATTGAAGCCCTTGTCTGCAGCCATGTCTTGGAGTTTTGCAAAGGCCTTTTCTTTTGGCAAGTCGTGGATCCGGTAGATGGACGGGAGCTTGTTCTTGATAAAGTAGGCCGCAACCGTCTCATTGGCCGCCAGCATGAAGGACTCAATCATCCGCTCCGCCGTGTCCCGGTCGCGTTTGATGATGTCGATAGGGTGGCCTTTTTCATCGAGGACAATCTTGGCCTCAGACTCAGGAAATTCAATCGCCCCCCGGTCGTCACGAGAGCCTTCTAAAATCTCGTGGAGGTCTTTTGCGACTTCGAGCGAATCAACAATCTTATCAAATTTATCCCGCATCTCCCGGTGGCCTTCAGCCCCCTTGGTCAGGATTTTATTGACGTTGTTGTAGGTCATCCGGTAGGTCGTCTTGATAACAGACGGCATGATTTCAGACTTGACGACCTTGCCCTTATGGTCAATTTCCATGACACATGAGAGGGTCAGGCGTTCTTCTGCTTCATTGAGAGAGCAAATCCCGTTAGACAGGCGTTCAGGGAGCATTGGCACCACCCGGTCAACGACGTAGACAGAGGTCCCCCGCTCGATGGCCTCTTCATCAATGATAGAGCCTTCGGTCACATAGTGAGAGACGTCAGCGATATGAACACCGAGCTCAAAATTACCATTGTCTAATTTTTTAATATGAATCGCATCATCCAGGTCCTTAGAGTCGTCGCCGTCAATGGTGTAGGTCAGCTCCTCACGGAAGTCCCGCCGGCCTTCAAGATCGGCTTCATCAATGGTCTCAGGAATGCTGTTTGCCATCTTGAGCACTGGCTCTGGGAAGCCTTCAGGAATGCCGTTGCCTGAAAGAATCTCAAGAACATCAAGGCCTGGGTCACCCTTGTGACCGATGACATCCGTCACTTTCCCAATAAAATGCTTGCGATAGGCTGGATACTGGATGATTTTGACCCGGACCAGATCTTCTGCCTGGAAGCCGGCTTCTTTGACAAAAAGATTGTCAGGCAATTTCTCATTGCGGACGATGATCCGGGCGACAAAACCATCTTTAGAGAAGTTTTCCCGGTCCTTCTTGCCAAAAGGAATGTAGCTCCCGACCACTTCTGTCGTCGCACGTTCGACCACCTTATTGATGACCCCGTCAGCCCCGCGTTTGGCTGATTTTGGATGGAGGACCTTGACTTCGACCGTATCACCGTGCATGGCATCCTTGGTGTTACGAGGGCCGATGAAGATGTCGTTTTCCTTGGTCGTTTCAGTTTCAGGTGTCACAAAGCCAAAGCCCTTGGGATGGGAGTGGAAGACACCTTTAATTTTATCTTTTTCTTTTGTTTCAGTTTTTACTTCAGTTTTTTCGGCTTTAGCCATGTTTTTTTATTTCTCGCTTATTCTAAAATTCTTTTCTTATTATAACACAAAAAAAGGACCTCAGATAGCCCTTGTTTCCCATAAGCCTGTAGCCTTAATCTCTTGGAGGCTTGCCTCCATATCATCCGTCAAGATGGTAATGTGGCCCATCTTCCGGTTATGCTTGGCTTCTGGCTTGCCATAGTCGTGCTGATGCCAGGCTGGATGGCTGGCTTTAAGTGCTTCAGCCCCTGCGACATGTTGGCCCAAGACATTCATCATCAGGGCAGGCTTGAGAAGCTCTGGCTCAGGGAGTGCCTCGCCCAAAATCCCCTTGATATGCAGGTCAAACTGGCTGAAGTCACAGGCCTCAATCGTGTAGTGACCACTATTGTGCGGGCGGGGAGCCAGTTCATTGACATAGAGTTCGCCCTCAGCCGTCAGAAACATCTCGACACAGAGAGTACCGGCTAGCTTCAGCTTCTTAGCAATCATTAGGGCCATGCTATAGGCCTTTTCCTCGACTGCCTTAGAAATCCTGGCCGGTGCAATGGTTCTGTGCAGGATATTCTCCCGGTGATCATTTTCAGCGATGGGAAAGAAGACGACCTCTTGACCATTGCCTGACATGATGACTGAAATCTCCTGCTCAAAGGCGACGAAATCTTCGAGAACGCAGTCGGTCTGAGTTAAAAGATCACGGGCCACCACCAAGTCCTCATCCGTCTTGATCACCACCTGCCCATGACCATCATAGCCACCTGTTGTGGTCTTAAGGACCTGCTTTTTGACGACCTGTTCAGGCAGAGCTTTAGGGTCATCTAACCAGCTCCAGTCAGCTAAATTCACACCACAAGATGCCAAAAAGGTCTTTTCAGCCTTGCGGTTCTGCGTGATTTCCAACATCTTGATGGACTGGGGAATCGCAACCACCTCTTCAATCTCACGCAGGGCCTCTGCTGAGACGTTTTCAAACTCATAGGTCACGACATCAGAGGCATAGGCCATCCGCAAGAGGGCGTTGACATCATCATAGTCAGCCTGAATCAGCTCATCAGAAGTCTTAGCCGCCGAGCAATTAGGATTAGGGTCGAGGCTAATGACCTTGTGTCCCATGTACTGGGCTGAGATGGCCATCATCTGGCCCAACTGGCCCCCACCAATAATACCTATCGTCTTCTTTTTATTTTCCATAATCTTATTATAGGATTTTCGTTCGGAAAAAGGCCTCTCTTATCCCAAAATATAGAAAAAAACCAAAACTAACGTTCGGTTTTTACTGATCAAAATTATCATTATCCCATTCTGGAGAGAGAAATTCCTCATTATCCAGCGTATAGTCGGTCTGACTCGGAGCCTTCAAGAAACTCTGAATCTGCTTATCGACAGCCAGCCAGCCCCGATTGCCGAAGTGGATGGTTTCTTCGACATAATACTTTTCATTGTACTTGTCGGTCAGGTCGAGAATATTCGTAAAGCCTTGCGACTGGAGCTGATAAGTAATCTTGTTGGAGAAGTCCTCCAGCTTGTCGTAAGAAAGGCCGGTGTAAGAATACCAGGCACCATTGACGGGCTGGATGACAAATTGCACATCGTCATGATTCTTGGCAAAGAGATTGAGGAGTTGCTGGAAGTCAGAGTACTCCGGGCTTTGGAGGTAGCTGACATTCTTCATTGAGTCCTTCCTCTGCTTCTCTTGCGGAGCCAGATTCTTGGTCCAGACACTGTTTTTGACCTGGTATTTGTTATTATCTGAAGCCTTTTCACCAGCCTCATAGGCCAGCTTGTCCAGCTCGTCAAAATTTAATTTGTCTGGCAACTCTTGATTGAGGGCGGTCAGATTTTCAGGGTGGAGCTTCAGCTTGCCCAGGTTCAGCCCTGAAAAGAGGGCATCCTCCCGGTCATGAAGCCGAGAGCCTGCATCAATCTGGAGCTTGTCGGCCAGATAAATCGGATGCCCCGCCGCCAACTGTCGCATGGCATTGACGATGGCCGGGTCATCCAGAGACTTGAAGCCTAGCATCCGCTTGGCCAGACTCTGTGTGGCCTTGTCCTTAGGGTCAGCCGACTTCAGCCAGCTGTAGAGGGCGTCTTTGGAGACAAAATTGCTGAGCTCCGCCTCACTGGTCCCTTTTTTAGAGAACCACTGAGGACTGATGATGAAGACGATTTTACGGTTTTTCATCCGATTGCCGGTCGAGCTCAGATAATAGAAATTCGCCAGTGACTGGGTCCCTGGAGCCCCAATCAGATAGGGCGTGACCTTGGGGTCATATTTGGCAAAAAAACTGCTGGGATGGAAGGCATCAAAGTGCTCCAGCTCAGACGAGCCCATGATGGGCAAAAAAGTCTTATCCGCCAAGGCCTGGTCTTTTACAGAGCTCCCGATGTAAAATTCCCGGATTTTTGGATTGATTGCGACTTCCTTTAGCGTATCCTTGGCATATTTTGGTGTGATGGACCAGGGGCCAAAAATGACCAACCCCACCAGGATAAAGGCGAAAATCACAGGCAGGATATGATTCCAAATCTTGTGTTTTTTCATTTGTTCTTCCTTAGTTAAATCTTTTATAACATCTTAGAGTTTCTCTTGAATCCGGTCAGCAATCTTGTTGGCCGTATTCCATTCTTCCCGGTCCATTTCTGAAGGTGGCAGGCTCACACTAAAAGAGCTTTCCAGCTCGACGATAAGCATAATCGCCTTCATTGAGTCGAGAATTCCTTCTTCAAAAAGGTCCATGTCCAGATCTTCACGAAATTCATCCGTGCCTGAGACTTGTTCGATGACGTCAAATACTTGTTCTTTCATTTTGTTCTACTTTCTAATGTTTATGACCTAAAATATGAAAACGATAATTTTTCATAATTTTACTAATAAGATGGCTACCTTCGGCTTACTTAAGTGAGCTACAAGCATTGCCAGATTAAAAGTTTGGAATTTCAACATGCATTCCCAAAGCCCGTTGCAGTGCTGTCCAAGGCAGGCCTGAGAAAATCAGGAAGCCAATCATGACCGCATTAAAGGTAATGAAGATGCTGACCGCCCGGGTCCATCGGTTATCTGGAATTTTAATTTTCCGTTTTTTCTTAAAGCGGGTCCACCAGTCATAGCCAATCATGAGCAGGGCGTGGTAGATCCCGTAGGCTACATAATAAGGCGTGAAGCCGTGCCAGAAACCCATGATGGTCATATTGACCAGGTAGCCGACATTCGAAGTCGTCGTCATCTGCTTAAACCAGCGTTTGACCATCATGAATTTGACAAATCGCATGAAGACAAAGTCTCGGAACCAGAAGCTAAGACTCATGTGCCAGCGTTGCCAGAAATCATGAATCGACTTGGCCAAGAAGGGCTTGTTAAAGTTAATCGGCGTGTCAATCCCCATGATATAACTGATCCCAATCGCAAAGAGACTGTAGCCGGCAAAGTTAAAGAAGAGATAGAGGCCGTAGGCATAGGCTGAGATGGCCATATTGACAAAGCCAGGATTTTGGACAGCCTGAATGGCCACCCCGTGCAGGACATAGGTCTGAATCAGGTAGCCGATAATAAAGTTGTATAGAAAACCTTGGAAGATAAAGAAAATCCCTTTACCAAGCTTCTCAACATACTTTTCCCTATCGACTGGCGTCTGCATATCCTTCTGAAAACGCCTGAAGCGGTCAATCGGACCTGACGAAATCGTCGGATAAAAGTAAAGGAAATAGAGGAAATCCTTTACTGGCAGAGCCTTAATCAGGCCATCCCGAATTTCTAAAATTGTAGAAACGGTCTTAAAGGTCACATAGGATATCCCCAGAAAGCCAATGATTGACGAGGGATGAGCCGGGTCAATGACCGGCGTGAGCTTAACCACAAACAATGGGGCAATCGACAAGAGGACGGCGACTACAAAGACCCAGGTCTTATTTGCCGAACCCTCACGGGTCCTGTAATGCTCGTAGAGCTTGATCAGGAGGGTCTCAAAGACACCAAAGCCCAGAATCGACCAGATGCTCATGGTCGAGCCAAAAGTCAGCCAAAGAAAGGCCAGTGTAAAGAGGACCTGATAGCCCATCCACTTCTTGCCATAGGCATGCGCGATAACGAGCGGGATAAGGGCCAGGCCCAACCAGATAAAGTAGGCGGGTGTTCCGTAAGGTTGCACTAAGCTTTACCTCCTAGACTCGCCTCCAGGGCCTTTCTATCGACCTTGCCATTTTGATTGAGCGGGAAATCATCGACATAGACAA
The DNA here is from genome assembly GCF_003116835.1 of Lactococcus termiticola. Classification (GTDB taxonomy): domain Bacteria; phylum Bacillota; class Bacilli; order Lactobacillales; family Streptococcaceae; genus Lactococcus; species Lactococcus termiticola. The sequence goes on from NZ_BFFO01000007.1 coordinate 54,472, forward strand.
ATTTTGTCGGCATCATGTAGTCCATGATGCTGGTCGAAAGCTCTGCCTTCAATGCCTTGGTATAGGCCCGGTCGGGACTTTCTTCTTTGACGACCAGGATGGCGACGAGGCCTGTGACCTTGTGGTCGGCATTTTCTTGAGGCAGGACGAGTGCTTTTTCGACTTGCTCTAAGCCAAGCAGGTGGGACTCGATGTCCTGGAGCTCGATTCTAAAGCCGTTAAACTTGACTTGAAAGTCAATCCGACCGTTATAATTCAGGATGCCACGTTCATCGATAAAGCCGGCGTCGCCCGTATGATAGGCAGGCTGACCATCGATCTCAAAGAAGGCCTCGGCCGTCTTTTCAGGATTTTCAAAGTATTCCTTAGCCACAGAGTCGCCGAGGATGACGATTTCCTTGTCAATGATGCGGAGCTCTACACCAGGCTTGGCCCGGCCGATAGGGACCCGTTTGTATTGCTCGAGAATTTCAGGCGTGACCTGGATTTCAGAGATGGCACCAGTCGCTTCCGTCGGCCCGTAGGTATTGTAGATAGCCACATTAGGAAAGGCCTTGAGGAGCTTGGTCCCTGTCTTGTGAGTCAGCTCCTCGCCACAGAAGATAAACTGCTGAAGGCTAGGATGATTAGCCTCGACAAAACTGGGGTCTAGCAGGCAGATGTCAACGAAAGATGGGGTTGAAATCCAGGTGTTGATGGTCGTGCTGTTGAGTCGTTCAAACAAGAGCTTGAAGTTATTGGTCTCGTCTTTAGAGAGGGAGACCAGGCTCCCACCCTGGGTCAGGCTGGGATACAAGCTGAAGATAGAAAGGTCAAAGCTGTATGGGGGTTGCTCGAGAATTTGATTGTCAGAAATCTTGACAAAATCCTCATTCATCCAGCGGGTAAAGCTGACCAGATTGTCATGGGTTACCGCAACACCCTTGGGCACGCCCGTCGTCCCTGAGGTATAGATGATGTAGTTAATGTCACTACCTGAGACGGCCTTACTCGTATCAAGCTTGTCAAGATCAAAATCAGGATTGGCCTGGTAGGCCGTGAAGTCGATGGCTTGGCTAAAGAGCTGTTTGAAGTTGCCTTCAACTTCTGCTGTCAGGATGACAACAGAGGGCTGAGAAACACTCAAAATCAGCTCTGTCCGCTCAGCTGGCGTGTGGGCATCGACAGGGATATAGGCACGCCCCGTGAGATTAGTCCCCAGCATGGCTGCAAGGCTCAGAAAGTCATTGCGACCAAAAACCAGGACAGGACGCATGCTGTCGGCCTCTGCTTCGATGAGCTTGGCGATCTGGACGCTGGCATCCATCAGCTCCCGATAGCTAAAGGCCCGGTCTTTTTCAGCAAGAGCAGTAAAGTCCGGCTTCTGCTTAGCAACATCAATAATTTGTTCTAATAATTTCATTTTGTTCTCCCTAAAAGCGATTAGAACTCATTGTAGATAAAGTGGGCACCGCCAGAATGACTATAGGAATAGAGATAAAGCAGGGCCATGATGATTAAAAAGTACATCAATGTCTTCCCGATAATCTTCCAAATTTCTTTACTTTTCATACTCCTCCATTCTAGCAAAAAAATCAGGGCCCAACCTTACAATTTTGTAAGATAAGCCCTCATTTTATTGCACTTATCCTTAATTTAATTATACACTTTTATGTTAGGAGTGTAAAATAACTGAAAAAGACTAGCTATAAAAGAAACGCTCGATAATCCCCTGAGCCTGCGGGTTTTCACAGACCTTCCCGTGGTTGGTATTATACTCGCTTCCCCCAAAGACCTCAAAGCTGACCGGACCCCCTTTTTTCTTGAAGAAATGATAGGTCGAAAAGCTATCCGCCCAAGGAACAAAATTATCCGACTCCTTACTGCCCGGGTGTTTAGCTGAGAGTAGGAGGGTCTGCGTATCTTTAGGAAACTTCTCTGAATTCTCGGCCCAATAACTATATTCGGGCGAGCGCTGCTTTGGACCATTTTTTAAGATGTCCTTGAGGCTTTCGCCTGGTTCAGCAGCATAGCGGTCGTTGAACATGCCGTCCAGCGAGACAAACTTGCCGACCTTTGGCAGTTCCTTATCATTAGAATAATTCATCAAATAACGCAGGACCCCCGCCGCACCGGTCGAGTAGCCCAGCATATTGACATGTGGCATATCGTAGTGGGCGACCAGGTAGTCCATGGCTGCCTTTATGCTGTACTCGTAGAGCTTGGGGTCGTTGGTCCCCTTGGTCATGCCGAGGGCAATCATCGGGTAGAGGTTGCCTTTTTCAATTTTCCCTGTGACATTGACCTTGTAGCCGTCGGTCGGGTCAACCAAGATTTTCAGGCCTGGTTTGGCTGGATTATTATCAGACTGGTCAATGGCTTTGATCAGCCGGTCAATATTTTTCGTCGTGTCACCTGAAGAGCCCGTCATATATAGGCTTGGGATGACGACCAGCTTATGGTCAACCTTGGCATAGACCTGCTTCTCAGGCGGCTGATTGGTCTCAATAAAATATTTGTAAGAAAGGACACCAGCTAAAAAGACCAGGCCGAGACCTGCTAAAATCAGGAGGCCGTTGAGTATCCTCTTGGTCCTTCGCTTATTTTTTCTACTTCTCAATACAATCAATCTTTCTAATTATTGATAAAAGAATACCTTGGCGTAGTTGATAGCCTTTTCATTTTGGGCCACATGGGCATGGTCTGAATAAGGGCCATCAAAGATGTGATAGCTCACTGGATTGCCGTTTTTTTGAAGAAGCCAGTAGACAGAAAAAGTATCTGCCCAGGGCACGACCCCGTCTGTCTCTTCTTTGGTGTTGTAGTTGCCGGCCAGGAAAGAAACCTGGATGTCGGGCGAGAGCTTCTGGTAGTTGTCCAGCCAGAATTTGTAGTATTTGGACTGGATTTTCGCCCCGGTCTGTAAGACTTCCTTGTAGTCCTGGTCAGGCTGGGCGGTTGAGGCATTGTACTGGCCATCAAGCGAGAGGAACTTCTTAACAGGAGGCAGGCTCCGGTCAAAGCTGTAATCAATCAGATAGTGATAGACGCCTGAACCACCGGCTGAATAGCCCATGACATTGACATAGGGAACATCGTATTTGCCGGCCAGATAGGACATGACAGCGTGGAGGGCCTCCTCGTACTTGGTAGAGTTATTGGTCCCCTTTTCCATGCCGACCTCGATGATGGGGTTATGGCTTCGCTTATCCAGCTTGCCTGAGACCTTCAGGCTGTTATCCTTGTTCACGACAATCTCAAGACCCCGCTCAGCGTGGACGGTCTTATCCTTCAAGATTTCGGTAATCATTGGGTCAATGCTTGAGATTTGGCCATCCGAGCCTGTGATGTAAATCGTCGGATAGATAGTAAGCTTGCCGCCTGATTTTTCAGCTGGAGGCTCGTGGGTCGCATTGCTATAGGCAATACCTGAGGCAAAGCCTCCGGCCAGGAGGGCGAGCCCTGTAGCAATGCTCAAGCTAATTTTCACCGTTTTTTTCATTATTTTGTCCTCGCGAGCTATTTTAGAAAATTATAAGTCATTGAACTGAAAGCCAGCTGAAATGAGTGGGAAAATTTACGATTGTCTGAGAAAGGCCTCTGGCACAACAACGCTGTTTATCTAAGCGTTATGGCCAGAAGCCTTTTACTTGTTCAGTTCTTCAGTTGAGGCTATTGACTGCTCAGCAGACGCATTTCTGAAGGCCTCTAAGCTCTTGTAAAGCTGGGCATCTTCATTGGCCAGGAGCTGGGTCGCATAGAGGGCTGCATTTTTTGCCCCGGCCACACCGATCGCCATGCTGGCCACCGGCACTCCAGCCGGCATCTGCACAATGCTATAGAGGCTGTCAACACCTGACAGGGCCCGGCTCTGTATGGGCACCCCAATCACTGGCACCAGTGTCTGGGCGGCGACCATGCCAGGCAGGTGGGCGGCCCCACCAGCTCCAGCGATGATGGCCTTGTAGCCAGCAGACTTTGCTCCAGCCGCAAAGTCTGCCATAAGGGCAGGTGTCCGGTGGGCTGAGACGACCTTCTTGTCGTATTCAATTCCAAAATCGTTCAGGATTTTTCCTGCTTCTTTCATGGTCTCCCAGTCTGAGATAGAACCCATGATGATTGCTATTTTTGCCATTTTTTCTCCTTAGTCGATAGCGACAAGATTCTCCTCTTTCTTCACATAATCAATCGCAAGGACCAGCCCCAGCACCAGGAGCTCATCTGCCTTATTCATGACCTCGATTTGGTACTTATCTCGGATGGAAACCCAGGCCTTATCAATCCGGCCCAGGGTCTGGCCATTGCGTTGAATCTCGAAATTCATATCCCAAATATTACCGACAAGCTTGATGCCCAGGGCATCAATATCATATTTCGGCTTAAAGACAGAAAGCTTCTTCGTGATGGTCGCAACGGTCTCGCCGTCGATTTCTAGGAAAAATTTTGGCAGGAGACTGACCAACTTGTGAACCACACGGGCCCGGGCCTTGCCGTCCTTATCATAAATCGTAAATTCCTTTGGAACCTTCAAAAAACTGCCTTTGAGGCGATATTTTTCATTGCCGGCCTCATCTTCGACCCAAAACTCGCCAGCCAGTGAAAAGATTTTTCCGTTGACCTCTAACATACTCATGCTAAACTCCCTTACTTCCGATGTCATGACGGTAAAATAAGCCGTCAAATTTTATTTTATCAAGTTTATCATAGAGTAATTGTTGGGTTTTTGCAAGCTCTCTACCGCTCGCAGATACAAGCAGGACCCGGCCACCTTTGGAATAAAGCTGACCATCTTTTTCCGTCACACCTGCATAGTAAAGCTCCATATCATCGCCCAGCTCTGGAAGCTTCACAGAAGCCTCGACCTTGCCAGGATAGCCTTCTGAGGCAATGACAACACCGAGCCTGACGCCATCTTTCTCCCAGCGAGGCTCGACTTTCCTGCCTTCAAGAAGGGCTAAAATCAGTTCCAGCAGGTCAGACTCGAGTCGGGGCAGGACAACCTGGGTCTCTGGGTCGCCAAATCGGGCGTTGAATTCTATGGTTTTTATCCCATCTGCTGTCAGCATGAGGCCAGCGTAAAGGACACCAGTAAAAGAGCGTCCTTCAGCAATCATGCCAGCGACTGTCGGCTTGACCACCTGCTCAAAGGCCTCATTGACCACTGCTTCAGGAATATGGGGCACCGGACTATAGGCCCCCATGCCTCCTGTGTTTGGCCCCTTATCGCCATCAAAGGCCCGCTTATGGTCCTGGGCAATCGGCATCGGATAGATTCTGCCTTCATGGACAAAGCTAAAAAGTGAGAATTCTTCGCCTTCCAGATATTCTTCGATGACGACCTTGCCTTGGTCACCTTCAAAAATGTCTCGGAGGGCGACTTCTGCTGTGTCTAAATCCATGGCGACGGTCACACCTTTGCCAGCAGCGAGGCCATCTGCCTTGATGACAATCGGTGCCCCTTGCTCACGGACATAGCTTAGAGAAGCCTCTAAGCTCTCAAAGCTGGAGTAGACCGCCGTTGGGACATCATATTTTGCCATCAGGGCCTTGGCAAAGTCCTTGCTGACTTCGATTTCAGAAGCTTCTTTAGTCGGACCAAAAATCTTGAGGCCGGCTTCTAAAAAGGCGTCGACAATGCCATTTGCCAGGGCAGTTTCCGGCCCTACAAAGGTCAGACCAATCTTATTTTCCTTGGCAAAGTTGACCAGGGCCTGATTATCCAGCTCACTGATAGCGACGGGCTCAATCCCGTCCTGCTTCATCCCAGGATTGCCAGGGGTAACGTAGACCCGCTCTGCCAGCGGGCTCTCCATCATCTTCTTTGCAATGGCGTGCTCACGACCGCCTGCTCCAATTACTAGTATATTCATAGTTATATTTTATGCAAATTGTTCGTCTTTGAAAAGAAAAAGTCCTGATTCCAGGACGCTTATCTTTTTATTGTTCGGAAAAAGGCCTTGCTGACTTCTCGGGCTGTCCGCTCGACATTGGCCAGTGTGCCTTCTTTTTTCATGGCTTCATCAAGAGGCAGAGGCCTTGACTGGATGGAAAAGCTGGCCAGGAGTAGCTCATCAAGCTGACCTAGGTCGGCCTCCACAGTTCCTGCCAGGGCAATGACCGGTACAGAAGCCCGCTCAGCCAGTCTGGCAATCCCATAAGGGACCTTGCCTTTTTGACTCTGGGCATCCAGCCGGCCTTCGCCAGTGACGACCAAGTCCACCTTTGGAATCGCCTGGTCAAGGCCGATGATGCTGGCAATCGTCTGAAAGCCTGATTTTAGCTCACCATCAAGCAGGGCAATCGCGCCACCAAGACCGCCAGCTGCACCTGTTCCCGCAATTGCCTGAAGGTCGATGCCTTTTTCTTGCTTCATCATTTTAGCAAACTGCAGGGCCTGCTGGTCCATGGCTTCAATCTGCTCTGGGCTCGCCCCCTTTTGTCTGGCAAAGGTCCTGGCATAGCCTTCAGGGCCGGCGTAGACATTATCGACATCTGTCAGCCCAATCAGTCGGAGACCAGACAGATTTTCTTTTTCTAACGCCTCATAAAATCCCAAGCCACCGTCAGAGCTCCCTGTCCCACCTAGGGCAAGCAGAATCTCCGTCGCCCCACGCTTTTTGGCATCCAGGACAAGCTTAGCTAAACCTCTGGAACTAGCCGCTGCGACCGTCTCAGAACTCGGCCTGATCTTGTCAATGCCCAATACTGTCGCTCCCTCGATAAAGGCCTGCTGGCCGGCTAAAAGATAGCTCGCCTGGACAGACCGTCCCAATAAGTCTAGCGTCTCAACAGGAATCATCTCTCCAGTAACCTCCTGGCGAATAGCTTCAAGGCTCCCCTCGCCACCATCGGCCACATCAAAGGTCAAAACTTCCGCATCCGAAAAAAGGGACAAGACGCCCTTTTTCACTGCCTGATTTAGTTCATGAGAGCTGGCTGAGCCCTTAAAGCTGTCAACTGCAACAAGAATCTTCATCTTATTCTCCTGCAAATTCACTTTCGCTGTCGTCTTTTGCCACGATTTTGACCAACGTTTGTTCGGCCTCATCGAGGGTCTTTTTAAGCTTATCAGAAAGCTTCATGCCTTTTTGAAATTCAGCAATCGCATCCTCTAAGGCAACATCTCCAGATTCCAGCTTCTTGACGATACTGTCAAGCTCCGAGAGATTTTCTTCAAATGTCGCTTCTTTTTTAGTTGGCAATGGTCGCCCCTACCTTTCCGTCAGCTAGGTCAAGTTCTACCTTGTCTCCAGCCTTCACATCTTTTTTAGATTTTATAATTTTTCCGTCTTCATTGGTTACCAGAGCAAAGCCTCTGGCCTTGATATTTGAAATATCAAGTAAGAGCATGGCCTGGTAGAGTTGTTCAAAGCGGTGTTTTCTAGCTTCTAGTAGCTTCTTATAGGCCGGTGTCAAACGGCTATCTAGCATGCTATAGTCGTGCTTGCCCTGGGTCAGCTTTTGCTCTGTGAGTCGATGCATCCGCTCGGTCAGCTGTTCCAGCTTCATGATATGGCCGTCATAAAGCCGTTCCGGCTGTCTGAAGACCACTGCATTAGAGAGCTTTTCTAAGCGAATCCTTAATTGTTTTGTCAAATTAAGCAAGGCATTACGTTCCCGCTGTTCTGCATCAGCTAGCCAGGCGAGTAAATCCGCCTTGCTGTTTGGCGTTGCCAGCTCTGCCGCAGCTGTTGGCGTCGCCGCCCGTCGGTCTGCTGCAAAGTCTGAGAGGGTCGTATCGGTCTCGTGGCCTACACTGGAGATGATCGGCAGGCGACTCTCAAAAATGGCCCTAACCACGATTTCTTCATTGAAACACCAGAGGTCCTCAATCGAACCCCCACCCCGGCCAATAATCAGGAGGTCAATGTCCTCCCGAAGATTGGCCCGGCGGATGTTTTCAGCAATCTCCTGGGCTGAGCCCTCCCCCTGAACCTTGGTCGGATAGAGGACAATCTCAGACATGGGGAAACGTCGGTTGACCGTCGTGATAATGTCTCGGATGACAGCACCTGACGGGCTGGTCACCACTGCAATCTTCTTTGAAAATTGGGGCAGGGCCTGCTTATGGCGGTCATCAAAGAGGCCTTCGGCCGTCAGCTTCTTCTTGAGCTGCTCAAACTGGACGGCGAGGGCCCCGATCCCATCAGGGACCAGCTCTTCAATCTGAATCGAATAAGAGCCATTCGGTGCATAGAGGGCCACACGGCCAATGGCTAGGACCTTCATGCCTTCTTCCAGCTGAAAATTAAGTTTTCTAAAATTTCCAGCCCACATGGTCGCCTGAATCACAGCATTTTCGTCTTTGAGGGCGAAATACTGGTGGCTGGGCCGTTGCCGGAAATTTGAGACCTCGCCAGTCAGGTAGACCCGCTCCAAATAAGGGTCCTTGTCAAACTTGGCCTTGAGGTACTTGGTCAGGAGGGAAACAGATAAATATTCTGCCATTTTAAGCTCCTCCATTTGTTGCTGTCAAAAAGATGGAAATGACGGCCACCAACAGCAGGCAGATGCCGACAAAGACCAGGCTCAGCCGTTGGATACCCTTGAGCTTTTTAAAATGAAATTTTCTAGCAAAGAAAATAAGAAGGCCAAGCAGGATAAGACTGTAGACAATCAAGAGCCAAGAGGGAATCCCAAAGCCTGGCAGGAAAAAATTGAGCAAAACAAAGACAAAGCTAATCAGCGTGGCAGATAAGCCAAGGCTTTTTGCCTCTTTGGTCGGCTCAATCCTGGCCCCAAAGCTAAAGGCGTAGACCAGGAAAATCAGGGCCAGGGCAGGAAGGCCTAACAAAAATAGAAATAACATAAGTCCTCAGTTCTTTAATGTGCGAAAAATATTAAAACGAAGAGAGCCAGATAAAGCAGAGTCACCAGATAAACCAGGATAATCCCCGCCTTCTGCATCAGACTCAAGCTTGAAAAGCTCTCTCGAAAGCCTAAAAACAAGAGCAGACTAGCAAGCAGTAAGGGTAAAAATAAAATAATCATTTTTATTTATCAACTCTTTCATTATCAAATCCGGCCGTCAAGCGCTCACAGGCCGTCACCGTCTGCTTCATCAGCATCGTAATCGTCATCGGCCCTACGCCACCTGGCACGGGTGTGATCAGGCTCGCTTTTTCAGCGACTTCATCAAAGGCAACGTCGCCACAGAGCTTGCCTTCAGCATTGCGATTCATGCCGACATCAATCACAACCGCCCCTTCTTTGACAAAGTCAGCCTTGACAAACTCGGCCTGGCCGATGGCAGACACAATAATGTCTGCCTTCTGGCAGATAGCCTTGAGCCCCTGAGTCCTTGAATGGCAAAGGGTCACGGTCGCATTTTGGTCCATCATCAGCTGAGCCATGGGTTTGCCGACGATATTACTCCGGCCAAGCACGACTGCCTGTTTGCCCTCAAGTGAGATATCATAGGCTTTGAACATCTCCATCACACCAGCCGGTGTGCTCGGTACCATGACAGGCTGGCCCGTCCAGAGACGTCCCATATTCATCGGATGGAAGCCATCCACATCCTTATTCGGGTCAATCGCAAGCAGGACCTTGTCCTCATCAATCTGTGCCGGAAGGGGAAGCTGGACCAGAATGCCATGCCATTGCTCATCCGCATTATATTTATCAATCAAATTAAGAAGCTCAGCCTCGCTGGTCGACTCAGGCAAAAATAGTGTCTCGCTCTTGATGCCAATCCGCTCAGCCGCCCTCGCCTTATTTCTCACATAGACCTGGCTGGCAGAATTGTCGCCCACCAGGATAACCATGAGGGCCGGCTTGACCGCCATGCCTTCTACCCTGACTCTCAATTCCTCCTGGAGCTTCGCTGCCAGTGCTTTTCCGTCGATAATTTTCATACATCTATTATAACGGAAAAAAAGAAAAACGACAATTTTTTCTAACGAGCTAGCTAGCTCATATAGGAGCTGGCCTTTGCTTATTCGAGCACAGTGAGTTACAAGCCTTGCTAGTTATATCAAAAAATGAATCGAAAAAGAAAACCACTCCTAATGAGCGGTAAAAATCTGTCGGATAGCCCTTCTCGAAGCCACTTCATCTTCTTTTTTAATCAAGAAGGTCAGGTAGTCGCCAGCTTGAAGCTGACTAGATCCTTGGGGAATGATGTCACGACCGCTCCGATGGAGGCCTACAATCAGACAACCTTCAGGCAGGCTCAGCTCAGCAATCCGTTTCTGATCAGCTATCGCCCCAAATTCAAGAATCGTCTCAAACATCATCTGGCCATCCGCCACCCTAGCGTCCTCTTCTTGACTAGCAATCATGCGGGAGAGGAGGGAATCATAGATGGGCTGGGATTTCAGTAGGTCGGCCATGACATAGGCAATCAGCGAGACAAAGGCCAGTGGCAACAAGTGGTTAAAGGAGCCGGTCATCTCTACCAAGAGGAGTATCCCCGTCAGAGGGGCCCGAACAATGGCTGTAAAGGTCCCTGCCATCGCAAGAATCACAAAGTTTGCAAAGAGATAGGCCGGCAAATGCAGGCTAGAGATGGCCAGTGAGGCAAAGATGCTCCCCAGACTCGCCCCCAGCACCAGCAAAGGAAAGAAAATCCCGCCGGGAATCCCTGATGCATAAGAGACCATGGAAATCAAGAATTTCAGGACGAAGATGAGGGCCAGAAAGCCTATCCCTAAGCCTAGACTCAACTGATCCATCAGTCTATGACCACTCCCAACCACCATCGGGAAAACCAGGGCCGTAGAGGCTACGACCAGAAAGCTAAGCAAGACCCGCAGATAGGGCCAATGAATCTTATTCATCAGGCTTTGGCTGGCCAGGAGAACCCTATTATAGAAAGCCCCAAAGAGGCCTAAAATCAGGCCAAGCAAGACGAGCAGCCAATAATCTTGAAGTGGGATGGCTCCTAAAATATTAAAATGAAAGACAGCTTCACCGCTGAAAATCAGCCTTGAGACAAAGTCAGCTGCCATGGCTGAAGCCAGGCTGGTCAGGAGAATCAGGGGAGAAAAGTACTTGAAGACCTCTTCAAGTGTGAACATCAGGCCTGACAGGGGAGCGTTGAAGGCAGCCGAGAGGCCGGCTGAGGCCCCAGAAGCAATCAGCAAGCGCCTGTGGCGTTCGGTCTTTGCCCAGCGTCCTGCGACCATCTCACCCATAGCCGCCCCGAGCTGCACAGACGGCCCCTCACGGCCAAGTGAGAGGCCTCCTAGCATAGCAAGACTGCCAGCGATGAATTTTGAAAAGGCCGTCGTGAACCAATTCTGCTTAAAATAACCCAGGAGCTGGCCTTTGACCTGGGGAATCCCTGAGCCAGAGCTCATCGGATAACGGGTCATAAGAAAACTGATAATGGCAGATAATATAAGAATAGCAAGAAGCAAGAGCGGAAGATAAATCAGATGCCCTGCCAAAAAATGGTAGATAGAGAGGCCAAAGCCTTCTGCATATTCGAGGCTCAGCCGGTAGAGACTGGCCACTAGGCCCGCCACCAGGCCCACAAGCACACTCAGCAAAAGAAGATAGAGATTCTTGTGGGGACTCTTTTCCATGTCCTTATAATTTTTTGAGACGATTTTAGATTCCATGATAACTTTATTATAGCAGAATTAGGCAGGCTGAGGCACTAGAAAAAGAGCCTCAGTCCCCATCAAATAATGAGGAAGAGTGCCCTTTCTTAAAGGCGTGGTCAAAGCTGACCTTCTGCTGGATGCTGTTAATCGCAAGGACAGCCTCACCAAAGCCGACAGAAATCAGCGGGACCTTGCCCTCATAGTCGGCGACGTCTCCGGCGACATAGAGACCATCGATATTCGTCTTCATCTGCCTATCAACCGGGATATGGCCGTTGCGATTGACTTCAAGCCCCTTGGCCAGCTCTTGTGGCTGGGTCAGAAAACCGAAATTCACCAGGACCTGGTCAATCTCAAGTACTTCTTCCCTGTCCCCTTTGACTTCTTTTATTTCCAAGCTTTTGTCTAGCTGAACCGCCTTAAATGGGGTATGGATAAAGACAGATGACTTCTCCAAGGCCTGCACACTGTGCTCGTGGGCCCGAAAATCAGGCCTGCGATGAATCAGATGGACCTCACTGGCAATGCCTTCCAACATCAATGCCCAGTCGACAGCCGAGTCGCCACCGCCCAGGATAGCCAGCTTCTGGCCTCGATAGGCTTCGAGTGACGGCACAAAATAATGGAGCTTTCCGGCTGTCTTCCAGTCTTCTTCTCCTTCAATCCCAGCAGGACGAGGCACAATCCGTCCCGCCCCGGTCGTCAAAAGCACGCTCCTGCTCTTAAAGAGTCTCTCAGCCGAGCTCAACTCAAAAACATCTCCATTTTTGGAAATATCATCAATCCGGGTCGACAAGGACAAATCATAATCCACCCGTTCCAACTGCTTGAGCAGGTTTTTCGCCAGGGCCTCGCCTGTAATCGCTGGATGGGTCGCAATGTCATAGATATGCTTCTCTGGATAAAGCGACCTGGGCTGCCCCCCCACCTGGTCAAAGGCTTCAATAATATGCACCGACAGGCCCCGCATACCGGCATAAAAGGCAGCATAAAGGCCAACAGGCCCCGCTCCCACTATTGTAATGTCGTAAGTTTTCATGCTTTCATTATAACATCCGCTTTAGAAAATACTTCTTGCTTTGTTTGAGGATTTTGATTGTACTTAAAAAGTAGAGCGCTGCCTGTTGTGAAAAAGGCAAACTCAGAGACCAAAGGCTCCAGATTTAGCAAGTAAACCGCAAAGCGGTTTACTTGCGGCCTACAACAGACAGCCGGAAGGCCTTTGCGAAACGACAGCCAGACAAAACAAAAGCCACCGCTTATTTCGTCGTGTGGCGTTTGATAAATTCATAATCCAGGATGAGTTGCTCTTCATCCACTTCTTCCTTGAGCATGAGCTTGGTCAAGAGTCGCATGGCTACTGCTCCCATATCGTAGAGGGGTTGGTAGATAGAAGACATACTTGGATTAGTGTACATGGTAATTGGTGAATTAGAACCTGAGATAATCTCAAAGTCGTCAGGCAATTTAATACCCTTTTCTAAGAGGGCGTTTAAGAGGCCGACAGCCGTGTTGTCACTGGCCACAATCGCTGCTTCTGCCTTGCTGGCAATAATCTTATCGACCAGGCCCTTGCCATTTTCATAGCTGTAATTGCCTTCAAAAACAAGATTTTTTGCAAATTTAATCTTGTTGTCTTCCAGGGCCTGCTTGTAACCTGCAATCCGGTCAGCATTTTCCGCATCATCTAGCGAACCAAGCACATAAGCAACCTTCTTGTGGCGTTTCAGCAAGAGGTCCGTACACTCATAAGCAGCCTTCGTATAATTGATATTGACAGAAGCCAGCTCCCGCTCAGCATCAATCGTACCGGCCAAGATAACCGGCGTCTTCGTACCTGCCAAAGCCTCTCTGACCTTAGGGCTCAGACCTGTCCCGAGAAAGACAATCCCATCGACCTGCTTAGAAAGCAGGCTTTCGATGATCTTGAGTTCTTTTTCCTCGTCGCTGTCCGAATTAGAAAGGATGACGTTGTAATTATACATAGAGGCAATGTCATCAACGCCCCGGGCAATGCCTGCAAAGTAAGAACTTGTGATGGTAGGGAGGACCACACCGACAGTTGTTGTCCGCTTACTGGCCAGGCCACGTGCGACAGCGTTTGGTCGGTAGTCCAGCTCTTTGATTGCAGCCAGGACCTTGTTCTTAGTCTTTTCTTTGACGTTGGTATTCCCGTTGACGACACGAGAGACAGTCGCCATAGAGACGCCGGCAACCCTTGCCACATCGTAAATTGTTGTTGTCGTTTCTTCCATAGGCTAACCTCGATTTCACATTTATTTAACATTAATTATAATTTATGAAAATCATTATACCATTTTCAGAAAGCACTTTCAAGCAAATAACGCGTGCTTTTTCAGCTTTTTTTCGTTACAATAGAATTATTATAGAGAAAGGACACTCATTTTCATCTCAAAAATGAGTAGAAAACACGTATGAGCAAACTAGAACGCATTGCTGATTTCCTCAAGGAAAATCAGGCAGACATGACCTTCATCACCAACCCTACGGCTATCAATTACTTAACAGGATTAGCAATCGATCCCCACGAGCGTATTGCAGGCCTTATGATCTTCCCTGACGCTCAGCCAAAAATCTTTACGCCTGAACTCGAAGTGGAAAAGGCAAAAGCAGCAACAACTGGTTTTGATGTCTTCGGCTATGCGGATTCACAAAATCCTTGGGCTGTCATTAAAGAAAATGTGGCGAAATTTAATGTCAAGAAAATCGCTGTTGGATTTGCTGATATTACTTTAGCAAAAATCGAAGGGCTTAAATCACAATTTGACGGCGTTGAATTTATCGACGTTTCCCCTTTGGTTCAACACATGCGCCTGATCAAATCAGCTGATGAAATCGAAAAAATGAAAATTTCAGGTGATTTCGCAGACAAATGTTTTGAAATTGGCTTTAACTATGCCAATCCAGACCGGACAGAAACTGACGTTGTCGCTAAAATCGAATACGAAATGAAACGTATGGGCGTGCCACAAATGTCATTTGAAACCATCGTGCTCTCAGGTGCACGTGCTGCAAATCCACACGGCTACCCAGAAGATGTGAAAATTCAAGAAAACAAATTGCTCCTCTTTGACCTTGGTGTCATGAAGAACGGTTATGCTTCTGATGCCACACGTACCATCTCTATCGGTAAACCTTCTGATTTTGATGCGGACATCCATAAAATCGTTCTTGAAGCACAACTTGCTGCAGCTGACTTTATCAAACCAGGCGTGACAGCCTTTGAAGTCGATAAAGTAGCTCGCGATGTTATCACAAAGGCGGGCTACGGTGAATACTTCACTCACCGTCTCGGTCACGGTATCGGAATGGACGTTCACGAATTTCCATCTATCGGTGGTACTGAAGACATCGTCATCGAAGAAGGCATGGTCTTCTCAGATGAGCCTGGTATCTATATCCCAGGCAAGGTCGGTGTCCGCATTGAGGACTGCCTCTATGTGACCTCTACTGGTGCTGAGTCATTGACCCATACGAATAAGGAATTGATGATTTTCTAAGTCATAAAAAACAGGAAATTTAATCCTGTTTTTTTGCATTCATTTTTTTCTTATAAACTTTAAGAATCCACCAACCGATAATGGCAAAGATAATAGGACCAGCAACCATGGATAAGATATTCGTCACAATCCCAGCGATAGGATTGTCTCCTGGGTCGTCAATCCGGTCAATGATAGGCTGGATGACTGTAAATAAGTCTGCCAGAATAATGAGAATGGCTGACAGCCAAGCAATAGCGATGGCAAAAGTCTTATTCTTTAAGACAACGAAAGGCTTTTCAATCGACTCGTTTTTCTTAAATTTAATATAGGCCAAGACAATGAAGACATAAGGCAGGCTAGAGGCCACATTCCCCATATTGGTCAAGACCAGGAAGAACTGGTCGGCGGCACCCTTGTTGACTAAGGAAATCCCCATGTTCATGAGAATGAGAACTGACACGACGATAAACTGCCAGAGCATGGCGTTACGAGGAACGCCCTTCTTGACTTCGCCGAGCTTGCCAGGCCACATTTCCTTTGGTGCCCCTTCCATCAGCTGTTTCAATGGTGAATAAATCAGCGTGAAGAAGGCACCAGCCAGGGCCAGAAACATAGAAAGACCGACATAGCGGGCAAAGATAGAGCCAAGGAGGAGGACGCCTGAATGGTCAAGTCCAAAGACCATGCCAAGTTTTTCTCCCAGCTGTTGCATCATGATATAGGTCAGGTTCCCCTGATTCAGCGTGCCTGCTTGAATATCAGGCAACCAGTCCTTGGCATAGTTGATAACAAAGCCGTTGAGGAGAATCATAAGGGAATAGCCGACAGTAATGACCAGCGTAGACAGTAGGATGCCTCGAGGGAAGTTCTTCTCAGGCTTTTCTGTCTCGTCAACCAGGCCACCGACTGACTCAACGCCTGCATAGGCAAAGATAGCATAGACCAGAAATGACACAAAGGTCACGATAGTGACGGGCTTCAGTGTTGGATTGGGTGTTGACCAGAGGGCATGCCAGTTAAGCTCAGTCGCAGGAATACCGTGCTGGTGGATCATCAGGATGATGGCCGCGATAATCAGGACAAAGTTGAGCGACATGACAGCAACACCGCCGACTGAGGCAACCCGCTTGATCCAGCCAATCCCGTTCATTGAAGTGAAGGTGACAATGGCCATGATAATGATGGCGAGGATGGAAAGTGTGACGGTATTAACATGGGCAATGGCGTCAGAATTCCCGAAAATCACATTGGCAATAGGAACCAAGATCCGGTTGCCGACGGCGACAAACCAGGTCACCCAGGACATGTACCACATCAAGGTACCAATGAGGGCAAAGCCCTGGCCGATGGATTTCTCCATCCAGCTATAAATTCCGCCTTTTTCATTTTTGAAGGCAGAACCGAATTCTGTCACCATCAATGAAAAGGGGAGGAAAAAGACCAGGGCAGAGATGACATACCAGGGGATGGCCCCGTAACCCATCTGGTAAAAGGCTAAGGGGACGTTACCAAAGCCATATACACTGGTAAAAATCATCAGTGCCAGCGATATGGCGGTTAATTTTGCTTTTTTTGAATTAGACATCAGGACTCCTTTGTATTCCTACGCCCTTATTATACGGCTATTTTTCTGAAAATGCCATTATTCAGTGAAGAATTTGCGAATATATGAAAAAACGAGTCTTTTTTAGACTCGGATTTTAATTTGTTGATAAGGTCCACTGCCTTCCGGAATTTCTGAAAAAGTACCGTGAAGGCCATCTTCCTGGCTTCACCACTAGGCTCTCCTTGCTCGCTAGACTGCTAAAGCAGTCAGTCGCATGGGACAAAGCAAAGCTTCTCTTTCATTGCTAAAAGGCGAGCCCTTCAGACTCACCTTCACTACACTCATTCCTCATTTTTAAGAAACAACAACTTTTTTAATAATCAAGTGGCAATCCCTTAGAAGTCCCAAACCAATAACCTGTCTTACAGTTGATCGAAACCAGGTAAGAGCCGTCGGCCTTATAGAGGTTATAGTAACCGCTGACAACACCAGCCTTGGTCGTATGAATGGCGACAGGCTGGAGGATATAGTTATCGCCTGTGAAATAGCCACGTTGGCGACAGATGTTCAGGATGTTTTCAAGCACGCCTGGTGCCCAGTTGAAGGCAGGGTCTGAGGTATCGACGCCAGCCTGGGGTTGTACCCGGGCTGAAGCATTGTCGACAGCTACTCCTGTTGGGTTTTGAGCTGTACTTCCGGCAGAAGCTGTCACTTCACTCGTCTGACTTGACGACTGGTCGCTCTGACTTGTTGTCGTTGAGCTTTCAGCCTGCTCAGCCTCTTGCTGACTGGCAGTAGCCTGAGCTGCAGCTGCAGCTGCTTCGCTTGAGGCCTTGGCTTCCGCTGCCTGAGAGGCAGCGGTCTTGGCTTGAGCTTGCTGGCTCTTGGCCTGCTCGATGACCTGGCTCAAGAGTTTATTCAAGACCACATTGGAGGTATTATGCATCTCTGGAATGCTTACACCATCCTTGACCTTGGCTGTGCTATCGAGCTTGCCATCCACCAAAGCCGGCTTATCAAAGAGGGCATTGACTTCCTTGATAGCATCTATCTGTTCTTTAAGGTTCTTGTACTCAGCCTTGGCATTAGGCTGGTCTGAATCCTTGAGAGCTGAGATTTCCTTTTCAAGGTCTGGGAGCTTGTCAAATTTGCTGTTTAAGAGCATGGTCTGCTTATCATCAGAAAAGAAGGCCTTGTAATGATTAAAAAAGTCTGACATGCTCTTATTGCTTGTGCTTGTGGTACTGACAGGCTTGTTGCCCTTGACCAGATTGCTTTGGGAAATGCCGAAGGCTCCTGCTCCGAGGACCAGGACTGCGGCTGCAGCGATGATGATTGGAGCTTTTTTAGATTTCTTGCCTTGACTTTCTGCTTCCTTACTTGGAGCTTCGCTTTCAGCCGAATCTTTAGAACTTTCTTCAGCTTCTGCAGGAGCTTCATCTTTAGATACAGTTTCTTTAGGCTTTTCAGCATCGGCTGAGACCTTGACCTCATCCATAGCCACTGCCCCAGCTACAGCTCCTGCTACAGCTTTTTCAGTCCCCTTGTCTTCGACTTCGACCTTATCAAGCTCAGCTGATTTTGCATCTGCTGAATCGGTTTTCGTTTCCTTACTTTCTGGCTGAAGCTCTTCTTTTTTCGCTTCTTCTGTTGCCTTCACAGCTTCAGCTCCGGCCTCAACACCAGCAAGTCCCAAAATAGCTGCTGCCTTCTTGACCGCCTCTTTATTTCCAGCCTTCTTAGCTTCGACTTTTTCACGTTCCCCAGAGATAAAGCTGTCCAGGTCCCGGTTTTTCGCCTCTTCGATTTCCTTGCGGTGGCTCTGGATATACTTGTCTAAAGGATTGGCATTGCCTGCATTTTCCTGGTTGATGGCCTCGGTTTTTTCCAAGACTTCGCCCACGGTCAGGTTTGAGGCATCCTCCATTTTGAGGACCTTTTCAGCCTGTTTTTTCTTATTTGTATTATGATTTTTATTTTTCTTCTTGCTCATCTTCATCCCCTGTTAAATAAATCAGTGCTTGATGCGTTTTCCAAAATACATGTAGAGATCAGTACGCAGGGTTCCATTATAAAGTTTGCGTTTTTTAGTTGCCTTTTGACCATAGTGGCCTTCAAACTGGAGGTCGCTGGTCAAGATGTACTTGCTCCAAGTCTCAATCGGGGCAAAGGTCTCGCCCATCTCCTTATAAAGCTGGATGACTGCCTCTTCATCGCCCATCCGCTCCCCGTAAGGAGGGTTGGAGATGATGACGCCGTCTAAGGCTTCAGACTTAAAGTCTTGCAATCTCATTTGCTTATATTTTATCACATCGCCTAGGCCGGCCGCAAATGCATTACTTTTGGCAATGGCAACCATCTTGCCGTCAATGTCAAAGCCTTGGACATCAAGCTCTAGGTCTTCTCGCTTAGCAGCCCTGGCTTCATTGCGTGCCTGATTAAAGACGGCTTCATCCATCCAAGGCCAACTCTCAGCAGCAAACTTCCGGTGTAGGCCAGGTGCCATATTCAG
Organism: Lactococcus termiticola; assembly: GCF_003116835.1. Classification (GTDB taxonomy): domain Bacteria; phylum Bacillota; class Bacilli; order Lactobacillales; family Streptococcaceae; genus Lactococcus; species Lactococcus termiticola. The sequence continues at coordinate 73,564 of NZ_BFFO01000007.1, forward strand.
TGCCGCCATGGTGGCCTCAATCGTGAAGGTCCCAGAACCACAAGTCGGGTCAACCAGTGGCCGTTTAGGATTGGCCAACCAGTTGGTCATCTTGATGATGGCGGCAGCCATATTTTCCTTGAGTGGTGCCTCCCCCTTTTCCTGACGGTAGCCCCGCTTAAATAGAGAATCTCCAGTCGTGTCAATATAAAGTGTTGCGACATCCTTATAAAGTGCGATTTCAATACTGAAGACTGGGCCGTTTTCAGGAATCGGTACCCCTTCAGGACGATGGTACTGGGTCTGAAGTTTCTTGACAATGGCCTTCTTAGTAATCGACTGAACGCTGGGTTCATTGTGCAAAGTCGACTTGATAGCCTTGGCCTTAGATACTGGAAAGGCAGAGCCAAAGGGAATGTACTCTTCCCAGTCCAGGGCATATACCTTGTCAAAGAGCTCTTCAAAGCTCTTAGCCTTGAACTCTCCGACTACAATCTTGACCCGGTCAGCCGTCCGCAACCAGAGATTAGCCTTGGCAATACTGTCCAATCCGCCTTCAAAGAAGACCCGTGAGCGGTCATCAATCTGAACATTTTCAAAGTCCAAGTCCTTCAATTCACGGGCCACCAGGCTTTCAATCCCGGCAGCTGCGGTCGCATTCAATTTGAATTGTTTTTTCATTCATCTCTCATTCTTTTTACATAATATATTGAGTAGTTATTCTTCTAAAAAAATGACCAGAGCTCACGCTCCAGCCGCTGTCATACAGTTTTCTATAAGCCATGTTTTGTTCCAGCAGGGTCTTTGCAGGCCCTGCCTTCGATAATCATCTGTCTGCGATAAAATATCGCCTCGACCACGGCTTCGTTTCGCCTAGTCAAGTGCCCCGACCATAAGTTTGGGTTGCTCGCTTGAGGGGTTTACCACGTTCCACTCCGACAGGTTTCCTTGTCGGCTCGTCTCTTTGGCACTTTTACAGCAATGTCAGCATATCCTAAGACTTAGCCTGATTGCAGCCGTTAGCTGTGACGCAGCTACCTTGCCTTATTGTTTCAGCAAGCACAAACACTACGGGCATCACAGCCCGTGCGAGCATGGACTTTCCTCATGCAGTCACCTGCACGCGATTATCCGAAAACTGTTTTGTTAAAAAAGCTTATTCAATCCCTTATTCAACAGCTGAAGCTGCTGCTTCACGGCCCTTAGAGCCAAAGACTGCCTGCTCCAAGCGGTTGATTCGCTTGAGCAACTCAAAATTACTTGGGTTAGTGATTTCTGGCTTGGCAGTTGGAGCTGGCGTTGGCGTTGGAGCAACTGGAGTCACTGCAGCCTGTGAAAGCTGGCTCGGATTGAAGCGTTGTGTGTCGCCCATATTGGCGTCATTTGGTGTTGAAGAAGCCTGGCTGGCTTGGCTTTCAAGGGCAATGACCTTCTTCTTCAAGAATTCATTTTCTTCTTCCAGACGGAGCATTTCAGCCTGGAAGGTCTCATAATCGGCAATGACATCATCCAAAAGTTCATCAACTTGCTCAGGGTCGTAACCACGCATCTTCTTGTCGAAGTCTGCTTCATAGATGTCTTTAGGTGTATATTTGAAGTCTGCCATTGTTATATCCTCTTATCTCATATTCATAATTTACAGGGCTGTAAACCTTATAATCTATCTTATCAAAAAAAATTTTTATTTTCAAGAAAAAATTTACATAAAAAAATAGGCCTCAGGCCTTTTTTTCAGATAACTTTATGAGGGCCAGGTCAAAGAGAAAGTCCTTGTTAGCAGACGACGATTTCAGTTGATAGTCCAAGTCAACCAAAATCTGAAGACCAGTGGCCAGTTTTCCCTTAGCCATGCGACTCACGGCCTGATTGGCCAGCTTTACAGGATAGGGGTGCTGTCTGGGATTTCCATTGGCCTTGAGAAAGTCAACTTGTTGCTGTTCTGACCAGCCTCTTTCCCTCATGAGGGCGACTTTATAATAAAGTCTGAAGTTATTATTGAGAATGGCAAGAATCTGGATGAGCTCTTGGCCTTGCAGTCTCAGGTCAGCAACCAGGCTCCTGGCTTGCTCGATTCTGCCTGAAAAAATCATGCTGGTCAGGTCAAAGACATTGTCCTGAAGAGACTTTGGCACAGCCTTTTCGATGGCTTCGAGGCTGATTTCCTTGTCCCCGATATAGGTCTTGACTAGCTCGATATTCTGCTTGATGACTGAAAAGCTGAAATTAGACTTTTCAAAAATCTTATTCAAAGGGGCAGTTGGCCAGTTGGTCTGCCTGCTAAAATAGCTGGCCAGCTCTTTGGGATTCAGCTCCTTGGCTTCTATTAGACTGGCTGACTTCTTTAGAAGCTTGGTCGCCTTGAGGCGGTTGTCCAGTTTGCCAGAGAGGATGATGACCAGCTGGGTCGTCTCTGACGGATTTCCTAAATAGCTCTCAAAGCGGGCCATCTGCTTGTCGTCAAAAACCTTTTTCTTGACCGTCGTGACATTGCTTAAATTTTCAAAAATCACGAGATGGCTGTCAGAAAAGAAAGGTAGACTTTCTAATTCTTCTAGGGCCAGGTCCCGGTCGCTGCTTGCCAAATCAAAATAGCTCTGGGCCATATCAGCCGGGTCGTAGTTGACCCAGCTCAGGAACTGCTCTTTGAGCTCCTGAACCATGGCCTGTTCTTCGCCATAGATCACTAATATCTCCGGCAGGCCTGTTTTCTTCATTTTTTCAAAGTCGTCAAAGGCGGTCATTGATTTTCCTCTTGAATCTCCCCATCGGCTGTGATGAGGACTTTTCTTGGTGTGGTCCCCTTGGCTGGCCCTACGACACCGGCGGACTCCAAGTCAGCCATGAGTTCGCTGGCTCGGTTAAAGCCGATTTTAAGTGCCCGCTGGAGTTGGGCAGTTGAGGCCTTTTGAGCTGTGATGACCATGGTCTTGGCCTGCTCAAAGAGGGGGTCGGCATAGTCGCCAGATAGGCCTCCGCCAGCTGTCGAGCCAGCAGTCCGATTGTCGTCTTCTGCTGCCTCTCCTGGGTCAAAGCGCTCGTCGTATTCAGCGGTTGACTGATTCTTGATGAAGGTCACGACGGCTTCAACGTCATCGTCAGAGAGAAAGGCCCCTTGGAGCCGCATCGGATGATTGGCATCGATGGGCTTAAAGAGCATATCGCCCCGGCCGAGCAATTTTTCAGCCCCATTTTGGTCAATGATGGTCCGGCTGTCGGTCCCAGATGAGACGGCAAAGGCAACACGAGACGGCACATTGGCCTTAATCAGACCGCTGATAACATCAACAGAAGGCCGTTGTGTGGCCAGAATCATGTGAATCCCAGCTGCACGGGCCTTTTGACCCAGCCGAATGATGGCATCTTCGACTTCTTTAGAGGCCACCATCATCAGGTCGGCCAGCTCATCGACGATGACGACAATCAAAGGCAGTGGCATCATCTTTTCTTCTGACTGAGCATTAAACTGCTCAATCTTAGCATTGTAGCCTTCCAGGTTTCTCACGCCTGAAGCAGAAAATTTTTCATAGCGGTCTTCCATCTCGTCGACCACCTTCTGCAGGGCCCGTGCGGCCTTGCGGGGATTGGTCACGACAGGAATCAGGAGATGGGGAATGTCATTGTAGACAGAGAGCTCGACCATCTTAGGGTCCACCATGAGGAATTTGACCTCAGTCGGATGGGCCTTCATCAGGATGGAGGTAATGATGCCGTTGACGGCGACAGACTTCCCTGAGCCGGTCGAACCTGCGACCAGCAAGTGGGGCATCCGGGCCAAATCAAAGGTCTTGATGGTCCCGTCAAGGGCCTTGCCGAGCGGGACTTCAATGAGCTTGGCTGGGTCTGTCTTGCCGTTTTCCCAGAGCTCACGGAAGCCAACGGTGGCTACTTCCGCATTTGGAATTTCAATTCCGACCAGTGATTTGCCTGGAATAGGGGCTTCAATCCGGACATCCTGTGCGGCCAGGGCCAGGGCCAGGTCGTCAGAGAGATTGACGACACGGGAGACCTTGACACCGGTCGCCAGCTTGATTTCATATTTGGTCACAGAGGGTCCCACGACAGCAGATTCGACCGTCGCCGCAATCCCAAAGGACTTGAAGGTTTCTTCCAGGACCTTGATATTGGTCCGAACCCGCTCCCGTTCGCCAGATTGGTTTTTAATCGGCACTTCAGCCATCAGGTCAATCGTAGGCAGAGCGTATCTTCTCTGAAAGGCCTCAGGAGCAAAGTCAATCTCTGTTTCCGTTGCTGGAAATACTTCTTCCTCAGTGACTTCTTCAAGCTGATTTTCCATAAATGGAGGCACAGGAATATCGATAGGGACTTCAAATTTTTCTGGCTCAGTGACTTCTGGAATAGCCGGCTCTTGGATGACCCCTTCTTGAATCACTGGCTCAGGCGTCGTGATAGCTTTGAGCTTTTCATTTTGAGCATCCAGCTCAGCCTGTCGCTTGGCTTCTGCCTTTTTCTCCTGACTTTTCGCGTAGCTTTCTTTCAGGGCGACTCTAGCCTTGCTGACCAGGCTTGGCATCATCAGATAGAGGCCTATCAGGAGCAAAAGTACAGCGACGATGATGACCCCAATCTCAGAAAAGATGGTCTTGCCCGGAATATAAAAGAGGGCTCCCAGCATGCCAGCACCTGCAAAATGACTGACCTTAAAATGCGTCAGATCGCTAGTCAGGAGGATCCAAGGGTTGTTGAGGCCGGTCTTTCTGTCCAGCTCATAGGCAAAAAAGAGGAGGAGGGAGACGAAGACCAGCAGGCTTCCTGGCAGCAATCGCTTGTGCTCTGCGAAAAAGTCCTTCTTGAAGACCCGGACAATCATATAAGCCGCCGTCAAAAGCAGGGCCAAAATAGCCAGTGAGCCTGTGAGCAAGCGACTAATATTATAGAGAAGGAGGCCAAAAATCCCCAATCTCGTCAGGGCAAAGAAAATCAAAAAGAGGGCAATTAAAAAGGCAATCATCTTTTCAGTGGCTGCTCTATTTTTCTTGGCAGAGGTCCGGCTACTTTTTGACTTAGTGCTTTTCTTGGCTGGACTCTTCTTCTGAGCTGGTTTTTTCTTGGCTGGCATAACTTCACTTTCTCGGGATGGTATTAGCTTTATTATAACATATTTGAAATAGGGGCTTTTGAAGAAAAAAGTGTCCTAGTTATCAACAACTAAGACACTTTTTCTTCAGGAATTTTTCAAGGCAGTAATACTCTTTAAGAGCCCCTCCAAGCCCTGCTGAAGCTTTTCTTTGGAACATCCTATATTTAGCCGGATAAAATCACGCCCAGTATCGCCGTAGAGCCCACCGTCCATGATGGCGACCTTTCCGACTTTGATTAGGTTTTCTTGAAGCTCGGCCATGCTAAAGCCTAACTGGCTTACATCAAGCCAGAGCAGGTAGCTGGCTTCTGGTGGTACAAGTTTTATTTCAGGCAGATGCTCCTCAAGAAAGGCTCTCACAAGCTTTTGATTTTCTCCGATATAGGCATTGAGCTCGTCCAGAAAGCTGTCTGCCTCCTGATAAGCTGTGATGGTCGCTTCCATGCCCAGGATGCTGGTCGAAGAGAGCCCGTCCTTTTCCTTCAGCTGTCTGCTAAAGGCCAATCTTAACGCCTCATCTGGTATCAAAAGGTAGGAGAATACCAGGCCTGGGAAGTTAAAGGTCTTGCTGGCAGAGCTCAAAAGGGCGACGTTTTTCTGGCAGATTTCTAAAATAGGATGATGCTTTTTATCTTTTCTCAGGATGTCCATGTGGATTTCATCAGAGATTAGAAAAACATCATAAGTCTCACAGAGCTGGATAAGGCGTTCAAGCTCTGTGCTCGTCCAGACCCTCCCCGTCGGATTGTGGGGAGAACAAAGCAGGAGGATTTTGTTGTTTTCATCAGCCATCAGGGCTTCGAGGCCGTCAAAATCAATGCTGTAGCTTCCATCTTCATAAATCAAGGGATTCTCGACGCATTGTCTGCCATTTGCCTTGATGGTCTTGAAAAAGGCATCATAGGCAGGTGTTTGCATGATGACCCCTTCTCCTTCGGCAGATTTTAATTCAATCAGCTGGGCCAGCGAATAAATCACGGCAGGACTATAAAGAATCCAGTCTTCATTAATGTCTAAGTCAAAACGCTTGTCAAACCAGCCTTTGACAGCCTGCTTAAAATGCGGGTGCTTCCAGCGAGTATAGCCAAAGATAGGATGTTGCAGGCGTTCTAGGAGCTTTCGACTCACTGGCTCGGGGACAGCGAAGTCTGTATCTGAAATGGTAAATGGCAGGAGGTCTGCCTCACCAAAACGGTCTTCAATGTAGTCCCACTGGGTACAGTAGGTATTTCTCCGGTCGATAATTTCGTCAAAATTCATAGGTCACCTCTAAATCAGCTGGTCGAGGGCATTTCTGACCGTCGTAACCTTGGTTCCGATAATGACCTGAAGGCTGGTATCATCCAGGTGAACAACACCTAGAGCTCCGAGACTCATGAGTTTTGCATCATCGACAATATTGCCATCTTTCAAAATCAGACGCAAACGAGTAATACAGTTATCCAAGCTCTCGATATTTTCCTTGCCACCCAGAGCCGAAAGAATAGCTGGGGCATCGTATTCAGAATTGGCAGTACCATTATTGCTCAGCTCTTCATCAGAGTACTCCGGCTCAAGCTGGGTTTCACGTCCCGGTGTCTTGAGATTTTTCCAGAGAATCACCTTCTTAAAGATGAAATAGTAAAGGAAGAACCAGATGACACCAACAAGAGGAATTAGATACCACTTGGTATAGCCACCCTGCATGACCCCAAAGATGAGGAAGTCGAGGATGCCACCATCAGTATTTCCGATTTTCACACCCAGGAGGGAAACGACCAGGGCACCAGCACCCGTCATGATGACGTGGAAAATCCAGAGGAAGGGACTGATAAAGAGGAAGAGAAACTCGATGGGCTCAGTAATCCCCGTCACGAAGGTCGCAATCACACCTGAAATCAAGAGCCCTTTAATCTTCTTACGATTTTCAGGCTTGGCAGTATGGTACATGGCCAAAGCTGCACCAGGCAGACCGAACATGAAAGTCGGCATCTTCCCTTGTGACAAGAACGACGTCACACGGCCTGAGATTGGCAGATGGTTTTGGAGCTCAGCATAGAAGATATTGAGGGCACCGAAAACTTCATGACCGTTAATCATGGCAGAGCCACCTGCCTGTGTAAAGCGGATGGTTGCCACCAGGATATGATGGAGTCCAAAAGGCAAGAGAAGGCGTTCGCCTGAGAAGAATAAGAACGGCCCAAAGACTCCGGCTGACTGAATCAATCTTCCCACCTGACCAATCAAGAAGGCAAAGAGAGGCCAGATAAATGGAATGATAATGCCGACGATGGCCATAACAAGCGAGCTGATAATCGGCACAAAACGTGGCCCACCAAAGAAGGCAAAACTGTCCGAGAGCTGGATATTATAAAATTTCTTATGAAGATTGTAGACAATAATCCCTGTGATAATCCCACCAAGCACGCCCATTTCAATGGTCTGAACACCGAGGGCCATGCCTTGCCCCGCCTTTTGCATCAGCTCTTCCTTAGCCAGATGACCTGTCTCTGTCAAAAAGAAATTGATCGACAGATTCATAACCATGTAGCCGACAAAGCCTGAGAAAGCAGCAACGCCTTTTTCCTTCTTGGCCAGGCCAAGCGGAATGGCCATGGCAAACATGACCGGCAAATTGCTAAAGGCAAAGCCACCAATGGCTCCTAAGAACCTGAAAATGACCTGCAGGACACTGTTGCCTAAAAATGGAAAGGCATCAATCGTCGATGGACTTGAGAAGGATGAACCAAGCCCTAGCATCAGGCCCATAAAGGCCATGAGGGCGACGGGGAGCATAAAGGTCTTGCCGAGTTCTTGGAAAAAGCCTCCGAGTTTGAACTTCTGCTTTTTCGCTATTGGCTTTTTCACTGTTTTTGCTTCTGTTGCTCCCTTGATTAGCAATTCTGCACAGGCTTCGCCCGCCTTGACTGTCCCTTTCTTAGCTGTCAACTTTTCTAGTTTATCAGCTGAATTGGTCACGACCAGCATGGTCGTTCGCTCTAGTCCAGCGTTATCTACAGCCTGCCAGTCGACCCGTCCGATGACTTGTCCTGCTGTAACCTCGTCTCCTGCTTTTACCGAATAGACAAAGACCTCATCTGGGAGAGCTACAGTGTCAATGCCGATATGGAGCAGGACCTCGAGGCCTCCTTTCAGGCTAAAGCCCAGAGCATGCTTTTGCATGACTTCAATCCTTCCTGTGACTGGGGCGTAGATTTCGTCTGTTTCAGGCTTGATGGCAAGGCCATCTCCCATCATCTTGGAAGCAAAGGTCTCGTCTGATACGGATGTTAAGGCCATCAATTCCCCAGAAAATGGGGCGAATAAGTTCACTGTCATAACATCATCCTTTCATTTTATTATGAGTCCATTATAACTGAAATGAAAGCACTTTCTTGAAAAGAGCTAAAAAAACACCTCAATTTAATCGAGGGCTTCTTTTTCGTGTAAAATTACACAGCATTTTCTAAAGAGGGCTTCTAGAATAATCATGAGGGCAGTCTTATCGGTCACATCGTAGCCGTTGATTTCTTCCTCCTGTAATAAGCAATAGAGGGCCTCGTCAGCCAGCCTAGACAGTGGATTATCTGTCAGATTGGTCAAACTGATGAGGCGATGGCCCTGCTCCTTACAAAAGACAGCAAGATCAAGGACAGACTGTGTTTCTCCGGACATGGAAACTAAGAAAAATACCTCATCCTTCTTTGAACTCATCCGCCGTCTCAGCTCTTTTTCATAATCGTAAAATTGAAACTTGTCATCTAGGGCATAGAAAGACTGGACGGCCAGCTTGGTCAAGAGACCCGTCTGGTCTGAAGCATAAAAGTTGACCGCTTTTGCCTTTGAAATCTGCTCTGCTATCTTAGTTAACTTATCTGAGCGGGCCAATTCAAGGTTTTTGAGGATGGCCTTTTCCTGCTCGCTTTTATAGTGTTGCTCCTCGACTTCAGCTTTCAGTGCATGGCGAAATTCACTGAAGGACTCATAGCCCAACTTATGGACCAGGCGACTGATGGTGTTGGGGACCGTATAGAATTGTGAGGCCAGGCTTGCGATTTTTTCCTGGCTGACTGCTGTCTGATGCTTCAGGACATAATCAACAATACCCTCTTCTAGCTCTGTCAAGCGGTCTTCAGCGTTTTTTACCCGCTCATAAAAGGTCAGCATAAGGGATCCTTTCTCTTTCTTATCTGTAGAAAATTATAGCAAATTTTATGTTAAAATAGAGCTATGAAAAAAATCACAGACTACCGGGCCCTGGCCTTTTTTGACCTGGATGGCACCCTCTTAAATGCAGAGAGCAAGGTCGACGCTGAGGTGGCTTGGGCCATCGCTAAGATTCGTGAAAATGGTGTGTTGCCACTAATTGCGACTGGGCGGGGCCACTTTGAGCTGGGCCCTATCATGGAGGCCACTGGCATCACTGGAGCCATTGCCATGAACGGCCAGTACATCGTCTTGGACGGCGAGGTGCTCTATAAGGAGGCAATTCCCAAAACGAGCATTAAAAAACTAGCTGAGGCTGCACAGAGCCAGCAGGAGGCCCTGGCCTATTATGATGACAATGGCTACTGGGTCGACCAGATGAATGACTTTGTCAAGCGTGCCTATGGCCATACTCACATGCCACTGCCAGCGGTCGATTCTGAAAAGGCCTGGCAAGGTGAGGTCTACATGATGCTGGCCCTGACTGACCAGCTCTCTCAGGTTGATTTCTATAGAGAGGCTGTGCCTGAGCTTAATTTCTTTATGAACACGCCGACCTCGATTGACATCACCAATATCTCGACCAATAAGGGGACGGGCGTCAAGCATCTCAAGGAGGTCCTCGGATTTACCGGCGAGACTTACGCTTTTGGTGACGGCCGCAATGACCTGCATTTGCTTTCTGCCTGCGACCATAAGACAGCCATGGGCAATGCTGTGCCTGAGTTGATGGAGCTGGCGGATTTTGTGACGACAGCAAATACAGATCATGGGATTGTAAATGCTTTTGAGCATTGGGGGATTTTGTAAGCATCTCAAAAAGAGCCAGTCTGACTGGCTCTTTTTTCTTATGATCAATACTTTGCTGTCACTTGCGAAGCCTCAGCTCAATATACATCCTTTCAGTGTCCAATTCTGATGACCGAAATTTTGATATTATCATCATCGATGAGAGCAAGCACAGGGTAATCACCGATACGATATCGCCACTCACCAGAATGATTCTCAACCAAAGCTTTCCCGTGAATTCTTGGGTTTTCGCAGTTTTCCAGATTTGTCATGATCTCTTTTGCTTGATGTCAAAAAAAACGCCTATAGAGTATACAGAAGCACAATAAAAGCACCAGCCTAACCGCTTGTGCTTTTTAGCGAAAGTTTACAATTAGTGAGCGACTTCAATATAAGGTAGTTCGCTAGTGTATGTATAATACGAAATTCCTGTGTTTGTATCCTTACGTATCATGTTCACAGCTGCAGAATTTGGTGAAGAATCTGGAAGTTCACTGATGTTTCTAGGAGCAGCAACTCCTAGTCCGTGAGAGGGGTTGATCATAATCTGTTTAAAGTCGGCTTGGTTTGCTGTTGCCCAGACATAGAACACTTGAGCCAGATATTTATAATCTAGTACAGGTTGCCCAGTTAGATTAACTATACCGACCGTTCCCCGATACAAGCTTCCGTCCGCTCCCGGTAAGCTATTGGTGTGATAAGGCGAAATGTTGTTATTCCAGAAGTAATCCGCCCGCTTTTGAAGATTCGCCTGAAGGTCTGACGAAAATGGCGTCACTGTATAGCCATTCTTCTTTTGGTTTTCATTTACAATCGCAGTATATGCTTGTCCCAACTTAGTTTTATCAATTTGATTCCAAGCATCGATGGCGTCTTGCTTAGCCTGAGCCTTGGTGTTTAACAAGACATGTCTGGCAGCTGGGCCTGAGCCAGTTGTAGCCGCACTTCCAGCAGCCGTCGCATACCAGGCAATGCCTTCATACTTCCAGCCTTGGCTCTGAAGCACTTGCTTCTCATTGGCGTTCGCAGTGTTTAAGTGAGCACCGATACCGGCCTTCGCATTAAACATACGGTAGACCGGCACCTTCCCCCCTGAGTGGAAGGCCACACTTTCATAACGCCATCCTTGACTAGACAAGACAGATTTTTCATTAGCATCCGTCGTGAAGAGATGTTCCCCTGAAGCTGGATTATACAAACGATAGACGTTCGCACCCGTTGATGGCTCGTCAAAGGTTACGGTATCTTCATGCCAGTATTTAGAAAGGATTGGAAGCGTCTACCACTCATTATAGCTTGCGTAGAGGTGTTCACCAGTAGCTGAGTTGAAGTTACGGTAAACAGTATCTGCCTGTGCATTTGCTGAAGCGACCACAGAGCCAGCAAGCACTGCGAGGGCTACTGCCGATGTGCTAATGATTTTCTTATTGATTTTCATAAAAAGCCTCCCCTTAATAAAGCCACTCAATGTTTAGCCGTTAAATTTAGCATATTTTTTGAAAAGTCTTGCATCTGCTGCTTCAATTCTTAATAAAATCGTCATTATGAAAGCCTTTTCTCTATATCATCATTATATACCTTTTTTTTTCGTGAAATCAATACAAGGACTTATAGAATATGCGAAGGAATTTGAAAAGTGAATATCTTAGGCTAGCACTTGCCTTAGGATTTGAGTGTTGAGGCAAAAAAGTTCTCCCGGACCTTTTTTGGCTCCCAACACTACACGAAGGAGGAAAATTGCATTTTCCTTATCTGCAACCTCATTTTGATTGTTGGGGCCAAAAATGGTCCCCCGGAACATTTTTCACTCCCAACACTACACGAAAGAGGAAAGTTTCACTTTCCTTATCCACAACCTCATTTTGAGCGTTAGGGCAAGAAAAGCTCCACTGGAGCTTTTCTTACTTCTAACGCTACAAAATGACCCCTGCCGGATTCGAACCGGCGACGAGAACTTAGGAGGTTCTTGTTATATCCAGCTTAACTAAGGGATCAAAATAAAGGATTCATCCTTTTTAATCAGCATCATAGACAATGCCCGCCCGCTCACGCATCTTGTAAGAGGTCTCAGCCACGGCAAGAGCGTAGTCCATCAGCTCCTGATATGCGGCCTGCTGGCCAGCAGGGTCATTGAGAATCCCTGCAAAATCAACAGCCTCATCATAGAGATTATGCTTGGCTGGCTTGCAGACGAGCTTTTCTTCATTGCCTTCGAGGTCAATGAATTTTGCTGACTTGATTTCAGAGATGGCATCAAGGACCAGCGTCCCTGTCGTCGTGTAAATCTCTGAAGGCAGGTAGCTATTAAAATTACCTGCATTTTTTACAGCGACCTTGTAATTGCCATAATCAAGGCAACCCACGCCTGAAAGGTCAACGCCTGAAGGCAGAACCACAGCATTGTAATAGGCAGAATCAGGCTTGCCAAACCAATAAACAGAGCCGTAGAGCATATAGACACCGAGATCGGCTAAGAGGCCACCTGAGAAAGCTTTATTAAATTTATTAGGCAATTTCTTACCTTCAAGGAGGGCCGGCATCTTAGACGAGTACTTCGAGTAAGTAAAATCAGCCCCGATGACTTCTTTATCCGCCAGGAAGTCCTTGATTTTCTTGTAGGCATCTTCGTGGATGTTTCGGGCCGCCTCAAAGAAGAGCTTGCCCTTGCTCTCAGCAAGAGCGATGATTTCTGCCAATTCTTTGGGATTAGAGAAGGCTGGCTTTTCGACGATGACATTGTGGCCAGCCTCGATAGCGAGCTTGGCATGCTCAAAGTGCAGGCTGTTAGGGCTTGCAATGTAGATGACATCCAGGTCATGCTGGAAAAATTCGCCGAGTTCATTGTAGACGGCTACGTGGTCCCAGTCTTCCGTAAAGGAGACGGCTCCAGCAAGCGTCCTTGAATAGACGGCATCAATATCGTATTGCTTTGTGAGTAGGGCAGCTTCAACAAATGATGAAGAAATCCAACCTGTACCAATCACGCCAAGCTTTAGCATGTTTTTCTCCTTATAGACTTGCAATTTCGTTCTTCTATTATATCAAAAGGAGACTGAATTTTCACATCTCAGTGGATTTGAGGGAAATATGATAAAATGGATACAAACTCATATATAAAGGATGACCAATGAAAAAACCTCTCATCATCGGTGTTACCGGAGGCTCTGCTTCTGGTAAAACCTCTGTTTCCCACGCCATTCTCGATAATTTTGAAAATGAAAAAATTGCCATGATTGAGCATGATAGCTACTATAAGGATCAGTCTAATCTGACTTTTGAAGAGCGGACCAAGACCAACTATGACCACCCGCTGGCCTTTGACACCGACCTCCTCATCGCCCAGCTCAAGGAGCTTTCTAGCGACCGGGCGGTTGATATCCCGACCTATGACTATGCCAATCACACCCGGAGTGACAAGACCAAACGCCAAGAGCCCGTCGATGTTGTCATTGTCGAAGGCATCCTGGTCCTTGAAAATGAAAAGCTCAGAGACCTCATGGACATCAAGATTTTCGTCGATACTGACGACGATGTCCGCATCATCCGCCGCATCCGTCGTGACATCGAAGAGCGGAGCCGGACGCTAGATTCTGTCATCGACCAATACCTCAATGCCGTCAAACCCATGTATCATCAATTCATCGAGCCCACTAAGCGTTATGCCGATGTGATTATCCCCGAAGGGGTGTCAAATACTGTTGGTGTGGATATTTTGATTACTAAAATTGCCAGTATTCTTCAGGGGGGGAATTAGGAATTTACTCCTGTATTTGTCCCGTTTCGTTCCGGAAATTCTGAAAAGCACTGTGAGGCACAGAAGCAGACAGTTTTGCTGACTCATTCTTAAATGGCGAGCCCTTTCGGTCTCGCCATTTGCCTTTTTCACAGTGCTTTTCAGAATTTCCTCCACTGCACTCGTGCCAGTTATTTATCTTAATTTAGTGTTTTAAGCTTCCTATGTTCGATTTATTCCTAGTCTAAAATTGTACAATGAGTGGAAGCCAAAGGGCTCCAAGCACTGTGAAAAAGGGAAGTTTGGAGACATTAGGCTCCAAACTTAGCAATGGAAGCGAAGCTTCGCTTGTGACCTCACAGTGCTTGGAGCCCTTTGGCTGGAACGATTAGTCATAGAAAAGTAAGCGAAAAAAACGCTTACTTTTCTTCTCATTTATGATATACTAGAGCTATTAAAAGAAAGAAGGAATCACTCATGGAACTTTTTGAATCGTTAAAGACTAAAATCTCTGGCAAGGGCCTCAAGATTGTCTTCCCTGAAGGTACGGATGCCCGTATCTTGGGAGCAGCCAACCGCCTGAATGCCGACCACCTCATCACACCAGTCTTTATCGGCAATGTCCAAGAAGTGACAGACACTCTCAAGGCCCGGGGGATTAACCCTGAAGGTTTTGAAATCTACGACCCCAACAACTGCGGTCGCTTTGACAACATGATCGAGCTCTTTGTTCAACAGCGTAAGGGTAAGGCTACAGCTGAGCAGGCCAAGGAAATCCTGAAAGACCCTAACTACTTTGGCACCATGCTGGTCTACATGGGCATCGCTGACGGCATGGTCTCTGGTGCCATCCACTCGACTGCTGACACGGTCCGGCCTGCCCTGCAAATCATCAAAACCAAGCCAGGTGTGAAATCTGTTTCTGGTGCCTTTATCATGACCAAGGGCCGTGATGACAATGAAAAATACATCTTTGGCGACTGTGCCATCAACATCGAGCCAGATGCTGAAACGCTGGCTGACATTGCCTACGCTTCTGCTCAGACGGCTGAAGTATTCGACATCGACCCTAAGGTGGCCATGCTGTCCTTCTCTACTTTGGGTTCTGGGAAATCTGATGACGTGACTAAGGTGGTCGAAGCCACTAAATTGCTTAAAGAAGCCCATCCAGAAATCCAGGCTGACGGCGAACTCCAATTTGATGCGGCCTTTGAGCCATCCGTTGCCCGCCAAAAGGCTCCAAACAGTCCGGTAGCCGGCAAGGCCAACGTCTTCATCTTCCCAGACATTCAAGCCGGCAACATCGGCTACAAGATTGCCCAACGCCTCGGAAACTTTGAAGCTATCGGTCCAATTCTGCAAGGCCTGAACAAGCCTGTCTCTGACCTCTCTCGGGGCTGTAATGAAGAGGACGTCTATAAGCTGGCAATTATCACTGCTGCTCAGGCGATGTAAGCTTTTAATAAATGATGTAAAACAAAAGCTCCTCTAGCAGGAGCTTTATTGTGTTCTTTTCTTTATATTATGTAAACTATTTCTTTCCGAAATGAGCCGCTACAGCCCCACCGCCAAACATCTGGTAGCGGACATCCTTGAATCCAGCTTCCTCAAACAAGCCTTTAAGCGTCTTCGCATCTGGAAAATCCTGGGCTGACTTTTGCAACCACTGGTATTCCTTGTAGGACTTGGCAAAAATCCGGCCGAAGGCAGGCATGATATGCTTGAAGTAGAGCTCAAAGCCCTGCTTGTAGACCGGCAGCGTCGGGTGGGAGGTGTCGATGCAGACGACCTGACCTCCTGGCTTGAGGACCCTGCGGATTTCTTTGAGGACGGTCAGATAATCGGGCGTATTTCGCAGGCCATAGCCGATCGTGACCACATCAAAACTGTCATCAGCAAAGTCCAGCGACATGGCGTCTCCCTGAATCAGCTTGACATTATTCAGCCCCTGGGCTGATAGCATCATGAGCTTCTTCTCTGCAATTTGGAGCATATTTTCAGAGAAATCAAGACCAGTGACATGCCCTTCCTGACCAACAGCTTCTGCCAGGTCAAAGGTCCAGTCGCCCGTCCCACAGCAGAGGTCGAGGACGGCTCCAGCTTTAGGAATCGTCATCTTCTTCATCGTGCTTGCCCGCCAGCGGTCGTGCTGGCGGAAGCTGATGATGGCGTTCATCTTGTCATAGTCTCCTGAGATTTTATTGAAAATTTCATGGACACGTTCTTGGTTTACCTTATTTGTCATGTTTTAAGTATAGCAAAAAAATCCCCCCAATCGGGAGATTTCCTTATTTCACAACAATATTCACCAACTTACTAGGCACAGCAATAAGCTTCACAACATTGCCGTCAGGCTTCACTGCATCCAGTGCCAGCTGGCCCATGGTCTCCCGGTCGGTATCCTTTGGAATCACAAGCTTCTGCTTGAGTTTGCCGTTGACTTGGACGACGATTTCGACTTCGGCTTCGACGAGCTTGCTTTCGTCATAAGCTGGCCAAGCCACATAAGAGATGCCGTCAGCCTCGCCGAGGAAGCTCCAGAGCTCTTCTGCCATGTGTGGGGCGATTGGAGCGAGGAGTTGGACAAAGCCTTTGGCATAGGCCTTAGGCAGGCTTGCTTCCTTATTAGCAGCATTGACGAAAATCATGAGCTGAGAGATAGCGGTATTGAAGAGCATGCCTTCGAGTCGCTCTGTGACGTTCTTGACGGTCTCGTTGTAGACCTTGTCGAGCTTGCCATCATTGTCATCAGAGAGACTAGCCGAAGTAATCAAACGCCAAGCCCGGTCAAGGAACTTGCGAGAGCCCTCGAGGCCTTCTTCTGACCAGGCGATGCTGGCGTCGAGCGGTCCCATGAACATCTCATAGACACGCAATGTATCAGCCCCATAGCGTTCAACGACATCGTCAGGATTGACGACGTTCTTGAGTGACTTGGACATCTTGGCTGGAGCCTGTTCGAGCGCTTCGCCATTTTCGATATTGAAGAACTTCCCGTCACGTTTTTCAACCTTATCGGTCGCCACCAAAGCTCCCCGACTATCACGGTATGAAGTCCCCAGAATCATCCCTTGGTTAAAGAGTTTTTGGAAGGGCTCTTTGGTCGGTACGACACCAAGGTCATAGAGGAACTTATGCCAGAAACGGGCGTAGAGCAAGTGCAGGACGGCGTGCTCAGCCCCACCGATATAGATGTCAACCGGCAACCAGGCCTTCAAAAGCTCAGGGTCAGCCAATTGCTGGTCATTTTTAGGGTCAATATAGCGGAGATAATACCAGCTAGAGCCCGCCCATTGTGGCATGGTATTAGTCTCACGCCGGCCCTTCACGCCGTCTTCACGAGTGACGGTAAGCCAGTCGGTCAGATTGGCCAATGGGCTTTCACCAGTACCTGAAGGCTTGATGTCGCTGGTCTTTGGCAGAATCAGTGGCAGTTCGCTTTCAGGGACAGCGCTCGAAGTCCCGTCTTCCCAATGAATCACAGGAATTGGCTCTCCCCAATAACGCTGACGGCTGAAGAGCCAGTCACGGAGGCGGTAGGTAATCTTCTTGCTACCGACTTCTTTTTCTTCCAGCCAACTCAAGATTTTCTCGATGGCTGTGGCCTTGTCCAGGCCGTCCAGAAAGTCCGAATTGATGTGGACACCGTCTTCAGTGAAAGCTGATTCATCGACATTGCCGCCCTCAAGGACAGGAATGATTTCAAGGCCAAAGGTCTTCGCAAATTCCCAGTCACGTTCATCGTGGGCAGGTACAGCCATGATGGCTCCGTGGCCGTAGCTGGCCAGGACATAGTCGGCAATCCAGATTGGGATTTCCTTACCGTTGACTGGATTGACCGCATAGGCACCTGTGAAGACACCGGTCTTGTCTTTGGCCAGGTCGGTCCGGGCCAGGTCAGACTTGAGGGAGGCTTCGTGCTTGTAGTTGTCGACGGCTTCAGCCTGCTCAGGCGTCTTGATGCTGTCCACTAGTGGATGCTCAGGGGCAAGGACGGCGTAGGTCGCACCAAACAGCGTATCAGGACGGGTCGTAAAGACCGTGAAATCAAGCTCAGTCCCTGCGACCTTAAAGTTCACATCCGCACCGCTGGATTTCCCAATCCAGTTGCGTTGCATTTCCTTGATAGACTCAGGCCAGTCGACTTCTTCCAAGTCTTCGAGCAGGCGTTCTGCATAGGCTGTGATCTTCAGCATCCATTGACGCATGGGCTTGCGGACAACAGGATAGCCGCCACGCTCAGAGGTCCCGTCGGGCAGGACTTCTTCATTGGCGATGGCAGTGCCCAGTTCTTCGACCCAGTTGACGGCCACTTCTGCTTCATAGGCTAGGCCTTTTTCATAGAGCTTGGTGAAAATCCATTGGGTCCACTTGTAGTATTCTGGGTCAGTCGTGTTGATTTCACGCTCCCAGTCATAGCTGAAGCCCAGGGCGTTGATTTGCCGCTTAAAGTTGGCGATGTTTTCAGCCGTAAAATCAGCTGGGTCATTGCCTGTGCTCATGGCATAGTTTTCAGCAGGCAGGCCAAAAGCGTCCCAGCCCATTGGATGAAGGACATTGTAGCCCTGTGCCCGCTTGAAGCGACTGAGGATGTCGGTCGCTGTATAGCCTTCTGGGTGGCCAACGTGGAGGCCGGCGCCAGATGGATAAGGGAACATGTCTAAAGCATAGAAATTCTTCTTGCTTGCGTCAGTTCCAGTGCGGAAAGTCTGGTTCTCCGCCCAGTATTTTTGCCATTTTTGTTCGATTTGCTTGTGATTATATTCCATAGTTATTCCTTAAAATAGATTGCTTCAATTATATCAAAAATTAGGCGATATTGTAAGCCGGGCTCATGCCCCTTTTGCTTTCAAAAAAGCGACCTGTTGGTCACTTTTTCCTTAAAATTCTTTTAATACATGTGGCTCATAGAGGGGGGTCAATGGCCGGTGCTCATGGATTCTTACAATCGCATCAGCCAGGAGCGGAGCAATCGAAATCTGCACAATCTTCTCGCAGGCCTGATGGGCTTCTGGCAGGTCAATCGTATCAAGAACGACCAGCTTGTTGATGCCTGAGGCTGTGATCCGGTCAATGGCAGGACCAGAGAGGACACCGTGTGTACATGAGGCGTAGACCTCAGTGGCACCCAGTTCCTTGAGGGCATTAGCTGCCAGCGTAATGGTGCCGGCTGTATCAATCATGTCGTCAATCAGGATACAACGCTTGCCTTCGACGTCCCCGATGATGTTCATGATTTCCGCCACATTAGCCTTTGGCCGGCGTTTGTCAATGATGGCAATCGGAGCCTTCAAGAAGGCCGCAAGCTTGCGGGCACGGCCCACGCCACCGTGGTCAGGCGAGACGACAACCAGATCGTCAGAGGCTGATAGGCCATGGCGGATGAAGTATTCTGCAATTAATGGAGCCCCGACCAGATGGTCAACAGGGATGTTGAAGAAACCTTGAATTTGTGGGGCATGGAGGTCAAAGGTGATGAGGCGGTCAGCCCCAGTCTTTTGAAGGACATTGGCCACCAGCTTTGAGGCGATAGGCTCACGGGCCCGGGCCTTGCGGTCTTGTCTGGCATAGCCATAGTAGGGCATGACCACATTGATGCTGGCTGCTGAAGAACGCCGGAGAGCATCCATCATGATTTGCAACTCCATCAGATTGTCATTGACAGGGGCACTGGTAGACTGGAGGATGTAGACGTGCTCTCCACGCACACTCTCGCCAATCTGGATGCCAGTTTCTCCATCAGAGTAGGACTGGACCTCGACCTTACCGAGCTCAATGCCAATCTCAGCAGCGACTTTCTTGGCAAGTTCCCGATTTGACGAGAGGGCAAACAACTTCATGTTTGAATAGGACATGGACTACCTTTCTTAAATAAACAGCTAAATATCAGAAATTGAGATAGTTATATTTTACCTTGAATAGGGGATTTTTTCAAGCCGGGCTATATCGTCTCAGAGCTGTGACCTTATTTCAAAGGACTTCCTGTACTATCAAAGCTCTTCTCCTGCTGGAAACTGCTATCTGCTGGAATGGTACCGAGTTGTTGAATGGCATTGACAAAGATGTCTGTATCATCGACCTGGAAACCTGTCACATCAGTAACTGTTGGCCGAGCAAAGGCTTCAAAGCCATCACCACCGCCACGCAGGAAGTTGTTAATGGCCACATGATAGCTCTTATCGAGCTCAACTGGACTACCATCTAGGAAGCTCATCTTGCTCACGACATATGGCGATTGGTTAGGGTGGACGCCAGAAGCTAAGTCAGGATTTGTGGTTACGCTGTATTTGATGCCATATTCCTGGAGGAAGAGGCCTGAGCCACTGCCGGCATCTGGAGCATGGTAGGTCTGTTCATTGAGGGCAGCGAGGATTTCACGGCCGGTCATATTGACGACCTGAATCACGTTTCTGAAAGGTTGAACAGCCTGGGCCTGCCCCCAAGTGATGGTGCCGTCATCATTTTTCTTGAGGTCGGCCCGGATACCTCCATTATTGGTGAAGGCGACATCGACCTTGACATTATTGGCATTGGCTGCATCGTATTGAGCCTTGGTAATAAATTGTCCTAAAAGACTCTCGCCAAGGTCTGTCGGACTGATGTTTGGACTGCCGTTGATTCCTGAAATATCAGGAAGGCCTGAGACGGGCAAGAAGGCCTTGCCCCCACGACCGCTTGACAAGATTGGGTTTCCTGGCCGATAAGTCGCACCATCAGCATATTTACCGATAGGTTGATTGGCGATTTGGTCAGTAATGGCAGAGGCCTTGTCCACGATATTTTCTACTGTGGCATCTGCTTTAACGCTTGCATCTGTCCTTTGTCCATTGCCGTCGATAGAATAGCTGGTCGTTGGCACAATCTTAGCTGTTGGCGTGGCTGTGAAGTCCTGCGTCTTGGTATCATAAGTCGCATTGACATTGTCAAAGGCCATCCCAAAGGAAAGGGCTTGAACCACACGAATTTTACCTACGACACCGTTGGTAAAGGTGTGAGAGTGGCCCGCGACATACAAATCTACTGAATTTGAAGGGTCAATCTTATCCAGCTTATTGATGATGTCTGCGGTCTCGCCGTAGACTGGCTTATTAGGGTCATTATCTGTATTGTCTGAAGCTGTATGGCCTAGGACAACGATAGCATTGATTCCTTGGGCTTGGAGTTCTTTGGAGTATTTTGCAATCGCCTCTGATGGGTCCCCAAAGTTATAGGCTTCGACCTTGTCTTTAAGGACGATACTTGGGGTTTCTTGAGTAATGACACCAATAACCCCGATTTTCACCGTCGTACCATTGGCCGTCTTTTGATTCAAAATCGTGTAGGGCTTATAGCCATTTGGAATCTTGCCGTCAGACTTGTTGGTCAGATTGGCCACGACAATCTGGTAGCCTCCTGAAAGCTGGTCACTTGAAAATTGATTATAGAAGCCTGCAGCCAGCTTGTCCAAGTTTGATGTAGGGTTGCTCACAGGATTTTTCCCCTGCATGATCGTATTGAGCTGGGGAAGGCCCTTATCAAATTCGTGATTGCCAAGCGTCCCCACCTGAATCTTCATGGCATGAAGGGCAGCAATCGTCGGCTGATCATAAATGAGGGCTGATTGGGCTGGGCTCGCCGAAATCATATCCCCAGCTTCAAGGCGAAGGCTTAGACCGTTCTTGTTTTCGCTCAGGTACTGACTTGAGGCCTGATTGAGATAGCCTGCAAGCATCGCAGCTGTCCCGGTATAGTCCGTGGTTTTTCCTGTTGGATCCCCTGTAATGGCCGGCAGCGTCACTTTTTGATTGGCGGTTGCGACATTGCCGTGAAAGTCATTGATACCCAAAATTTGGACGGGGACCTTTTCAGCTTGTGGACTGGCCTGCTTATAGGCGTACCAGGCGATGCCCTCATATTTCCAGCCATGTTCCTTGACCAAAACATCCCGCTCATAGCTACTTGCTGTATTGAGGTGAGAGCCTACACCCGCTGCTGGATTGTAGAGGCGGTAGACCGCTTGGCCTGACTTATCAGCAGAGTGGAAAGAGATGCCTTCTGCTGTCCATCCTTGACCAGTTAGGACAGTCTTTTCATAGCTCGAACTTGTATAGAGGTGTTCGCCAGACTTAGGATTATAAAGGCGATAGATTGCGGAGCCCGATGAGGGTTGTTGCCAGGCTTTGCCTTCTGCTGTCCAATTTTTATCAATCTTTGGAAGCTGACTATTTTCATAGCTTGAGCTGGTCCAGAGGTGGGCATGATTGACCTTGTTATAGAGGCGATAGACATCTTGTGGCTTTGAGCTTTCAGCATGGGCCGTTAGACCCACCAGAGAAAGGCTCATTACTGCTGTAGTAGCAAAGCCAATTTTGACTGCGGTTTTCATTAGGACTCCTTTTAGAATATTTTTCTTTCATTATAGCAAATATTATCAGAATGTAAATGCTTTCTTTTGGTTTTATTAAAAAAACTGCATTTTTCATCTGTCATTCCTGAACAATAAAAAGAAAGCCCTAAAAGAGCTTTCTATCTTAAATCGTCCTTGTCACAAAACTCCGACTCTCCATCACCTTCAAAATCGCCGCAGCCGTATCAAATGAAGTAAAGAGTGGAATCCCTCGGCTGATCGCCTCCTGACGAATCCGGTAGCCATCGGTCTCAACAGAGCTGTCCCGCTTGCGACCCATGGTATTGATAATCGCCTGAATCCGGCCCTGACGCATGTCATCGATCACGGTGCCTTCTTCTTCGTCAGCCCCTTCTAGCTTACCGACTTCACGCACATAGAGGCCATTTTCAGTAAAGAACTCAGCGGTCCCTGCGGTCGCCGCCAGCGAATAACCAATCTCTGCAAAGCCTTGAGCCAGGCCCAGAGCCTCTTCCTTGTCATCATCAGCAATCGTAAAGAAGACTGTCCCGTAGTCATCCATGTGGAGCTTGGCCGCTTCAAAGCTCTTATAGAGAGCCTTTTCAAGCGTATAATCAGAGCCCATGACCTCGCCGGTCGACTTCATTTCAGGTCCCAAGATGCTATCGACCTTGGAGAGCTTGCTAAAGCTAAAGACTGGAGCCTTGACGTGGACCATGTCAGGCGTCTCAGCCAGGCCTGCTTTGTAGCCTAACTCAGCCAACTTCTTGCCCAAAATCATCTTGGTCGCCAGCTGGGCCATCGGGATGTCTGTAACTTTTGATAAAAATGGCACGGTCCGTGAGGCCCGAGGATTGACCTCGATGACATAGACCTCATCTTCAAAGATGACAAACTGGACATTCATCATGCCAATGCAGTTCAGGCTCAGGGCCAAGCGCTTGGTATAGTCGACAATCTTGTCAATGATCGCCGGACTAAAGGTTTGTGGCGGATAGACAGCCATCGAGTCGCCCGAGTGGACACCGGCCCGCTCGATATGCTCCATAATGCCTGGCAAGAGGACATCTGTCCCATCACAAATCGCATCGACTTCACATTCTTGGCCGACCAGATAGCGGTCGACGAGGACAGGATGCTCAGGTGAAGCCTTGACCGCCCGATTCATATAATTTCTCAGGTCAGCTTCGTTGCTAACGATTTCCATGGCACGGCCTCCGAGGACAAAGCTGGGACGCACAAGGACAGGGTAGCCGATGGCCTTAGCATTGGCGACTGCCTCTTCTTCATTGGTGGCTGTGGCTCCAGGCGGCATCGGGATGTCAATGGCATTCAGCGCTTTTTCAAACTCGTCCCGGTCTTCTGCCCGGTCCAGGTCTTCAACCTGTGTACCGAGGATAGTCACACCGCCCTGAGACAGGGGCTCTGCTAGATTAATCGCTGTCTGCCCCCCAAATTGCACAATCACGCCCTTTGGTTCTTCCAAATCGATGATGTTCATCACGTCTTCAAAGGTCAAAGGCTCAAAGTAGAGCTTATCAGAGATAGAGAAGTCGGTAGAGACGGTCTCGGGATTCGAGTTAATGATGATGGCTTCATAGCCCATGGACTGGATGGCTTTGACAGAGTGGACGGTCGCATAGTCAAACTCGACCCCTTGACCAATCCGGATAGGGCCAGAACCCAGGACGATGATCTTTTCCTTGTCGGATTTGACCGATTCATTTTCAAAGGCATAAGTACTATAAAAGTAAGGTGTCGTCGACTCAAACTCAGCCGCACAGGTGTCGACCATTTTGTAGACTGGCAGGAGGCCAATGTCCTTACGACGTTTCCGGACCTCTTCAGGCTTGATTTTCCATAGCTCAGCAATCTTGCGGTCAGCAAAGCCGTTTTTCTTGGCCTGGCTCAAGAGGTCGGTGTCAAAGACATTCTTTTCGAGCAGTCGCTCCAGCTCAACGATATGGAGGAGCTTATCAAGAAAGAAAATATCGATTTTTGTGAGCTCGGCAATCTTTTCGATGCTCATGCCCCGACGGATAGCCTCAGAGATATAGAAGAGCCGGTCGTCTTGGACCTTGACCATCTTCTCGAGAATCAGGTCGTCATCGGCTTCAACAGCTTCTTCAAGCTCGTTGTGATAGGCTCCGATTTCAAGCGAACGGACAGCCTTGAGCAGGCTTTCTTCGATGTTGCGGCCAATGGCCATGACCTCACCTGTCGCCTTCATCTGGGTGCCCAGATGGCGGTCGCCATTTTCAAACTTATCAAATGGGAAGCGAGCAATCTTTGAGACCACATAATCAAGAGCCGGCTCAAACATGGCGTAGGTCGTGCCAGTCACAGGATTGATGATTTCATCAAGGGCCAGACCGACCGCGATCTTAGCTGACATCTTGGCAATCGGATAACCTGTGGCCTTTGAAGCCAGGGCTGATGAGCGTGAAACCCGGGGGTTGACCTCGATGACCCTGTATTCATAGCTCTCAGGGTCGAGGGCCAGCTGGACGTTACAGCCCCCCTCGATTTTGAGGGCCCGGATGATGTTGAGACTGGCATCACGCAGCATCTGGTTTTCCACGTCCGTCAGTGTTTGAGTCGGTGCAAAGACAATCGAGTCGCCAGTGTGGACGCCGACCGGGTCAAAGTTTTCCATGTTGCAGACGACGATCGCGTTATCTGCAGAGTCCCGCATGACCTCGTATTCGATTTCCTTGAAGCCGGCAATGGATTCTTCAATCAGGCACTGGGTCGCAGGGCTCAGCTTCAGGCCATTCGCCACCACTTCACGCAGGCTCGCTTCATCGTCACAGATACCGCCACCGGTCCCGCCCATGGTAAAGGCCGGCCGGACAAT
This sequence comes from Lactococcus termiticola, assembly GCF_003116835.1. Classification (GTDB taxonomy): domain Bacteria; phylum Bacillota; class Bacilli; order Lactobacillales; family Streptococcaceae; genus Lactococcus; species Lactococcus termiticola. The sequence goes on from NZ_BFFO01000007.1 coordinate 98,552, forward strand.
CAGCGGATAGCCAATCTTGTTGGCAATCTCAACAGCCTCATCTACCGTCGTCGCAATGTCAGATTTACAGAGGGGCTCGCCAATCTCTTCACAGAGTTCCTTGAAAAGCTCCCGGTCTTCGGCCCGGTCAATGGCTGAGAGTTTGGTTCCGAGCAGTTCAATCCCAAGCTCATCAAGAATGCCGGACTTGCTTAGGTCCATAGCCATGTTCAAGCCGGTCTGACCGCCAAGTGTAGGTAAAAGCGCGTCTGGCCGTTCCTTGCGAAGGATCCGGCTGACGAACTCTACAGTAATAGGCTCAATATAGACCCGGTCAGCAATTTCACGGTCGGTCATGATGGTCGCAGGATTAGAATTAACCAGCACCACCTCATAGCCTTCTTCTTTGAGGGCCAGACAGGCCTGAGTCCCTGCATAGTCAAATTCAGCGGCTTGTCCGATGATGATAGGACCACTACCGATAATCATGATTTTCTTGATGTCTTTACGCTTTGGCATATTTTCTTCTCCTTTTGTACAAAAAAACACCTGCCAAAGACCAAGCAAGTGTGCCAAAATAGAGCAGACTAAAATACGCCTACTTTCCCGTCACAACTTTCTTAGCCTCTCTGGACTAGATTAAAAGTTTTCTGAGCTTATTATAGCAGGTTTTTTGGGTGGGGTCAAATGAGAGTGGATTGATGTATATGAAAGTTAATCAAAGCTAGCTAGGCCCCTCATTTTCACAAGTACAAGTTAAGGCCAGGAAAAAAGAAAAACGCTGACAAGAGTCAGCGTTAACTCAGTTAGTAGGCTGTCAAGAAACCTGACTCCGTTTCTTCTAAGCAATCCAGTCAGGCACTTCTATCCCCCTTAGTCATTATATTAAAATAAGATTCCCTTCTTATGTTACAATATAACTATGCCCAAAAGCCTAGTAACAAAGCAAAAAAGAAAAAATAAATACAGCCTCAAATTTCTCCTCGTCATCTTTCAGGTCCTGATTGTCCTGGCCGTCTTGGCCGGTCTCATGTCTGCCAGGGTCGACGATACGTCAGACCAGGTTTCAGACAGCTCGCTGAATAGCCAGCTGACGACCATGACCGAGTACAACTTCATCCGTGACATTGGCCCGCTAGCCCAGAAGGCCTACCAGAAATACAAGATCCTGCCTTCATTGACACTGGCCCAGGCGATTCTGGAGAGTGATTTTGGTCAGAGCGGCCTTGCTGCTAAATACCACAACCTCTTTGGAGTCAAGGCCTACGGTAATGTACCGACCGTCTCACTGGATACCCAGGAATTTGAAAATGGCCAATGGATTACGATTAAAGGCCAATTCCGGGTCTATGACAGCTGGCAGGACTCGGTCAACGGTCACAGTCAGCTCTTTGTTGAAGGGACGACCTGGAATCCCAAGCAATACGCCTCTGTCCTTGCGGCCAAAGACTACAAGACAGCGGCTAAGGCTGTCCAGACCTCCGGCTATGCGACCGACCCCGACTACTCGACCAAGCTGATTAGCATCATCGAAAAATACAAGCTCAACCAATACGACAAAGCATGATTAAATTTCTAAAAGACCTCAAAATGAAGCCCCTAGACCTTGTGATTATCGCAAGCCTTTTTCTGGCTTCATTTTCTGTCTTTTTTATTTTTCATGAAGAAGAGCAGGGCTATTTTGCCCAGGTCAGGGTCGATGGCAAGGTCTTAAAGACACTCAACCTCAAGCAGGACCAGACCTGGACATATGCAGACAACGGCGAGCAAAACATCATCGAGGTCAAGGATAAAAAGGTCCATGTGAGAGAGGCCAACTGTCCTGACAAGCTCGACGTCCGTCAGGGCTGGATTTCCAAGGTCGACCAGTCCATCGTCTGCCTGCCCCATCAGCTCGTCGTCGAGGTCATCTCCGGCGACAAGCAGGAAGGGGTGGATTATCAATTATGAGAAATGAAAAGATTTATCTTTCAGTTTTAACTGCGATTGCCGTCCTGCTCGGAATCTTTGAAAACATGATTCCCGCCTTCTTTGCCTTTGCACCAGGGGCTAAAATTGGCCTGCCCAACCTGATTATCATCATCGCCATGTTTACGCTCAACTGGCGACAGGTCTGGACCATTCAGATTCTGAGACTGGGCTTCACCGCTCTCTTTACAGGCTTTTCCGTCTTCCTCTATTCTTTTGCCGGGGCCGTCTTGAGCCTGCTTGCCATGTATGTGGTCAAGCAGTTCGGACCCAGGCTCATTTCGATGATTGGGATTTCAGTGGTGGGTGGCTTCTTTCATAATCTCGGCCAGCTTCTGGTCGCGAGTCTCATTGCCCAGAGCCCCCAGGTCCTCTACTACCTGCCAGTGCTTACGATTTTCGGCCTCTTAGCTGGCCTCGCCATCGGCGTCGGAGCCAATCAGATGATTCTGAGGGTTGAAAATATTAACAGATTATTTAATAATAAAAACAAGGAGTGGCTTTCATGAAAAAGGAAGAATTTTATCAAGCATTAGGCAAATTTAACATCGTACTCACAGACCAGCAAAAGGCTGACTTTGAGCTCTATTTTAAGCTTCTAGTCGAATGGAACGAAAAGATGAATCTGACCGCCATCACAGATGAGGAAGAGGTCTATCTCAAGCACTTCTACGACTCGGTCGCACCAGTGCTCTATGGACTGATTAAAAACGAGCCGGTCCGCCTGCTCGACATCGGGGCTGGTGCTGGCTTCCCAAGCCTACCCATGAAAATCCTCTGCCCTGAGCTCCAGGTCACGATTATTGATTCACTGAACAAGCGGATTAACTTCCTGACTCATTTAACTGACAGTCTTAATATGGAAAATGTCAGTCTTCTTCATGGCCGGGCAGAAGACTTCGGCCAGAACAGCAACTACCGGGGCCAGTTTGATCTGGTCACTGCCCGTGCCGTCGCCCGCCTCAACGTCCTCTCTGAGCTGACCCTCCCCTTCTTGAAGAAGGAGGGTCGACTCTTGTCACTCAAGGCCGCCCAATTTGACGAGGAGCTCGTCGAGGCCAAAAATGCGATTGCTCTTCTCGGAGCCAAGTTTGAAGAACAAATCGACTATAGCCTGCCTGATGAGTCAGAACGCCATATTGCTGTGATTTCTAAGAAAAAAGAAACCCCAAATAAATACCCCCGAAAGGCCGGAACGCCGAATAAAAAACCGCTCTAATCAGCGGTTTTTATTTCGTCTTATCGATTTTCTTGGTCAGGTTCGACACCAGGACTGAAATCGAGACAATCGCTGTGAAACTCCCCATGACTTGTGCTGGAGCGGTCAGGGCAATTGTCAGAAAAATCGTCAGCAGGATAAAGGTCAGGTGGACCCGCCGGTACTTGGTCCAGTAACGGGAGAGAAAGCCCTTGTCCAGGTACTCCTCGCCTTCAAACTTCACGACCTGCCAGGAATGAACGACCGTCGTCACGATAAGGTCCAGGACCAGCATATAGACCAGGACCATCACAAAGGCAATCGCGACGCCTTTGAAATCAATCCCAGACAGGATATTATAGAGGGTCTGGGTCTTGCTGTCAATCTGCTGGAGCTCATCTCCGATAAAGCGATAGGCCCCAAAGAAGACATAGGCTAAGAATACGGCAATAAAGCCTCCGATGAGGACAATGAGAATATGTTTTAGTTTTTTCACTTTTTAACTCCAAAGCCTAAGATTTACTTCTCATTTTTATCTATTTTTTTCGTCAAATTAGAAACCAAAACTGAAATAGAAACAATCGCTGTAAAGCTGTTCATGACCATAGCTGGGGCCGTCAGTGACAGGGTCACAAAAATCGTCAGCAGGATAAAGACCAGATGTACCGTCCGGTAGCGAATCCAGTAGCGGTAAAGAAAGCCCCGGCTGCTATAGCCGTCATTTTCAATCTGGAGCTTTTTCCAAGAACGGACGACCAGGCTCACAATAATATCCATGACAAACATGTAGATAAAGACCATGGCAAAGGCAATGGCGACCCCATCCCAGGGAATATTAACCAAGACCTTATATAGCGTCAGTGTCGTGTCGTCGACCCTGAGGAGGGCATTACCTGCAAAGCGATAAAGGATGATAAAGAAATAGCCCAGGAAAACTGCAGTCAGACCGCCTAAAAGCACGATCAGAAGGTGGGGTATTTTTTTCATGGCAGATGATTCCATTCTTTATAAATTTCTTGATAGGCTCTAACCGGGTCAGACGCCTGGGTCACCGGCCGGCCGACCACGATATAGTCGGAGCCGATGCTTGATGCATCTGCAGGTGTCATGACCCGCTTCTGATCGCCCGTCGCAGTCCCCTTAGGCCGGATGCCTGGGGTCAGGCAGACAAAGTCGCTTGAGGTCGCCTGCTTAATCAGCTCGACCTCCTGGGCAGAGCAGACCACGCCATCAAGACCGGCATCTGCGGTCATTTGAGCGTAGTGGATGACTGACTCTTGGAGGCTGGTCTGGATGTTTTGGTCGGCCTGCATGATGGCCTCTGAGGTCGAAGTCAGCTGGGTCACCGCGATGAGCTTGGTCGCCTCGCCGCCTGCCTGATCAAGGCCTGCTCGTGCGGCCCGCATCATCTCACGGCCACCCGCCGCATGGACATTGGTCATGTCGACACCGAGGCCGGCTAGGACCTTCATGGCCGACTGGACGGTATTGGGAATGTCGTGGAGCTTGAGGTCAAGAAAGACAGCGTGTCCGAGAGACTTGACGTATTCGACGACGTCAGGGCCGACACTGTAGTAGAGCTCCATGCCGATTTTGACGTAGAGCTTTTCTTCTTCTGGGAATTTCGCCAGGAAATCTTTGACATCTTGAAATGTCGGAAAATCTAAGGCGATGACAGGTCTATTTTCTCGCATTTTTAACCTCTTCAATTAAAGATTCTAAACTTTCAATGCCATACTGGTCCATGACCCGAGGAAGCTCCTCGATGATTTTAGGACAGGCATAAGGGTCAGCAAAGTTGGCCGTACCAACGGCAACGGCTGAAGCACCGGCCATGTAAAACTCGAGGACATCCTGGGCGGTCGAAATCCCGCCCATCCCGATGATAGGAATATTGACCACTTCTGCCACCTGGCGGAGCATCTTGATGGCCACCGGCTTAATCGCAGGGCCAGAGAGACCGCCTGTGATATTGGCCAGGATAGGCTGGCGGCTCTTCAGGTCATAGCGGACCCCCATCAGTGTGTTGATCATCGTGAGGCCGTCAGCCCCTGCCCGCTCAGCCGCCAGGGCAATCTCAGTGACGTCAGTCACGTTTGGCGAAAGCTTGACATAGAGCGGTACGCTAGCGACCGCCTTGCAGGCCTTGACCAGCTCGTAGGCGACTTCAGGATTGGTCCCAAACTGCTGGCCACCGTGCTTGACGTTGGGGCAGGAAATATTGAGCTCGATAGCCTTGACGTTTGGGGCATCGCCGATTTTGGCACAGACGGCCACATAGTCATCGACCTCAGAGCCTGCGACATTGGCGATGATAGGAAGCTCTGGAAAGTTGTCAGCCAGCCAAGGGAGCTTGTCAGCCATGACCGCCTCAAGACCCGGATTTTGCAGGCCGATGGCATTGAGCATTCCAGAAGGGGTCTCAGCCACACGGGGCGTCGGATTGCCATATCTGGGCTCAAGCGTCGTCGCCTTGACCATGATTGAGCCGAGCTGGTTGAGGTCGTAGTATTTGGCATAGTCTTCGCCAAAGCCAAAACAGCCTGAGGCAGGGATGACAGGGTTCTTCAGGTCGAGGCCTGGGAGTTTTATTGCAAGTCTATTATTCATGTCTTCTCACTTTTTTGTTTTTTCTTAGCTTAATTTTAGAGCTAACTAAATCAGCCACTACAACAATTCCTATGAAGCTCCCCCAACTCAAAATCGTAAAGAGTAATGAAGCTCCATAATTTACCCCTTCTAATACTGTTTGACTTTGATGTTTTGATAGTAACACAATCTTTGTACGAAATAGTGAAGATAATAAGGGGGCAGCAATGAAATCAATTAAGGAAAAGTAAACCAGTGCACCTAGCAAGCTTGTAAATATGCCTAATCCCTTTCGTTTACTCTCGCTTTTCATTACTGCTCTTTCTTGATTATTTTTACGATTGACTATCTTTAGCCATAGCAATTTTATAAGGAAACTTTTCCAGCCTGAAATACCGGCCCATCATTGCAGACCTTATAGGCTTTAGTCTCATCTTCCTTATCGTGTACCACGCAGGCATAGCAGGCACCAATCCCGCAGGCCATGCGTTCTTCCAGTGACAGCTGGATGTTATCGGTCTTGCCATCAAAGAAGTTGGCAACGGCCTTCAGCATGACATTGGGGCCACAGGCGTAGACCGCGCTTGGGCTTTCAGTCAGCTCATTCAGAAGGAGGCCGACATGGCCAACGGTCCCGTAAGAGCCATCATCCGTCGCAATCTGGACCTCAACGCCAAGGGCTTGAAAGGCTTCTTCAAGAATCATAACTGATTGGCTGGCAAAGCCAAGGATAACCGTCACTTTGACTCCCTTAGCGACCAACTGCTTGGCCAACTCATAAAGGGGTGGCACGCCAATCCCGCCACCGACGAGAACAGCTGAGTCGCCGGCCTTGAGGTCAGCTGCTTCAAAACCATTGCCCAGAGGGCCCAGAACGTCTAATCTGTCACCGGTCTCCAAGGTCGCCAGTGCTCTTGTACCTGTTGTCTCGTCGCCTGCCCGGTAGAGCAGGGTCACCGTTTTTTCAGCCTTATCCCAGCTGGAAATCGAAATCGGTCGTCTGAGCAGCATGCTGTCATTGGGCACAGCCAGGTCCAAGAATCGGCCAGGCTGAGCTAAGTCAGCCACCAACTCGCCCGTCAGGACCAGCTCAAAGATGTCTTTTGCGACCTCTCTTTGACCCTTGATTGTCATCATTTCCTGTAATATCGCCACTATCAATACCCCTCATTTTCTAAAAAAACACCTGCAAATGGCCGCAAGTGTCCCTGAAGTTAGCACAAAAAAGCTAGTCTTGAGTTTCCCTTGCCGGCCTCTCTGGACCAGATTAAAGGTTTTTCTTTATTATAACTTATTTGGAGGGCATTTTCAAGGTCAAAAAAGCAGGTCAGAGACCTGCTTTATCTGCTATTTTGAAGCGTACCAAGCGATACCTTCATAAGCCCAGCCTTGTTTTTGCAGGCTTTGACTTTCATAGCTACTCATGGTGTTAAAGTGACCACCAATGCCAGCTTTTGGATTATAGAGGCGGTAGACAGCCTTACCAGTCTTGGCAGTTGCTGAGTGGAAGGCGATACCTTCAGATTTCCAGCCTTGTTTGACGAGGCTTGAGAGCTCGTAGTTAGAGTTTGTATAGATGTGCTCGCCAGATTTTGCATTGTAGACCCGGTAGACCGCTGCTCCTGATTTTGGAGCCTTCCAGGCCAGACCTTCTTGTTGCCAATTTTTGTCTTGCTTTGGAAGATTAGCATATTCTTGTGCATCTGAGGTATAAAGATGGGCCTGACTCTGCTTGTTATAGAGGCGGTAAATGTTTTGCTCATTGGCTCCAGCAGGTTTTACAGCGACAGGCTTTGATGGTTGGGGTGCTTGGGCTGGTTTTGCTGCTTGAGCAGCTGTACTCGCCTTCGCAGTATCTGTCCCAAAGTCAGCGGATTCGCCTTGATTTGGTGCTTTAGCTGTGATGGATACATGGACCTTCGTTCCAGCCTTAGCTGGAGCTAGTGTGATGCGGTTTGATGTCCGAGATTGGATCGTTGTCCCTGTTGCCCAGACATTAAAGCCATTCTTTGGATAATGAAGCGGAGAAACGTAAATTTCTGTCACAGCCTTGCTTGCATTTGCTGTATAGTCATAGCTGAAGGCACCTGTCTTTTGATCAAAGTTCATCGCATCAGGTGTCCCCTGAGTAGCTTGTGGGTAGGTGTATTCAAGGGCTTTGAGCTTATCAAGCTTGACTGTTGAAAGGTCAGCGTCATTTTCAAACATGGTTTCTTCGCCTGGACCAGAGGTTGAGTTATCGCCCAAAATCTTGTAGTTCCAGTAGAACCATCCCGTCAAATTCTTATCTGCCTGGACGGTGACGGCATTCAATGAAGAAATGTTATCTGTCGCCCCAAATTCACTCAGGACTTGGACCCCACCATTAATTTTTTCAGCCTGTCCCTTGGCCAGGTTCCATAGGTTTTCTTCAGAGGCAGCATCCAACAATTTATTATAATTTGGGCCAAAGAGTTGCTTATAAAGCTCAGCCAAAGATTGATAGTTCACATAATCATGAAAGGCATAAACCGTTTGCGAGTCATGGGCATCCCCAAGGTAGGTTGAGCCACCTGCCTGAGCAAGCATAGAAGGCTCTTCAAGTACTGGCATATTTGGTGCAACTTGACGGATTCCCTTTGTCATCTTAGCATAAGAGGCTGTCATCGTCCCATCAAAGATTGGATTACCGAGCGGTGTCCATGAAGAATATTGCCAAAAGCCTGGTGTCGGTTCATTGATCAATTCTAAGCCCATGATGCCAGGCGAATCCTTAAAGTATCCAGCAACCGCTTGTTGAGCCTTGATATACTCATCCATGATGCCGTTTTTATTATTCCAAAAATTGGTAAAGGCGGCCTGGGTAGAAGGTTGCCAGTATGAAGTAGGGAAGACGCTCATCCCTGGGATGTCTGGAATACCGTTAGTATCCACAGCCCAGTCAGGGAAGCCATCACCACCCCAGCGGACATTGTAGACGTCTTGGTGGAAGTCCAAAATCGTATAAACATTGTGCTTAGCCAGCATCTTGACCACCCGGTCGATATTTTTCAGGTAGTTGTTATCAATCTGGCCACGGGTCGGCATGATACCTTCAAAAAGTGTCCCGAGACGAATCGCATTAAAGCCGTGGTCTTGCAACCATTGGCCGTCTTTGTCTGTCATGCCATCGGCCACGTTCATGGGATAATATGGGGCTGACTTCTGGACAGCGTTGAGACCGTGAGTCAAGACAACACGCCCCTCATCATCTGTCATCCACTTGCCTGAAACGTGAAGCGTATCAGCTTTTCCAGGTACTGCAAGCAGGACTGATGCCGCTGCAAGCGCTGTTGCAGCAGCAAGGGCAAACTTACTTCTTTTTTTCATTCCAATTCCTCCAACTAATAATTCCAAAAATAATCTTGTGATGGATTAAACGAGATTGAAAACGTTTTCAATGTCATTTAATGATATTATAGCACAATTTTAATTTTATGTATTAAATAAATCTTACAATTTTAATTCTATCAGATTAAAACTTTAGAAAAATGATGAAAACTCCAGCTTCACGCTTAAAAAGAGCATCAAAAAAGCCCCTCATCTCAATGATGAGCGGGCTTTAATAAAGCGAATCGCTTATTTATTTGCTGAAAGTGCGTAGAAGTTTACGCCTTCATATTTCCAACCGCGTTGGCTAGAAAGGACATTGCGTTCGTTTGAGTCAGCAGTAACCAAGTGGGCACCGATGCCTGCAGCTGGGTTAAAGAGACGGAAGACTGGCTTAGCTGTGTTAGAAGCTGAGTAGAAGGTCACGCCTTCGTCCTTCCATCCGATAGACTTCAATGTACGGATTTCGTTTGAGTCTTTAGAGTAAATGTGTTCACCAGATTTTGGATTGTAAACACGGTGGATGCCTGTTGATGACTTCGCTGGTTCAGTGAAGGCAGTTCCTTCTTGTTTCCAGTCTGAAGAGATTTTTGGAAGGCTGTTGTACTCGTACTTGTCCGTTGAAAGCAAGTGTTCTTTATTTTTCTTATTATAAAGACGGTAGACAGTGACATTTTTTGGTTCCGCTGGCTTGCTTGGTGTGCTTGGCTTACTTGGTGTGCTTGGTGTAGTAGGATTAGGCACAGTGATCGTTGACACGTCAGAGACATTGCCATGTGTATCTGTAGAGGTAACCATAAGGACATCGCCAGCCTTCACATTTGAAAGGCTAACCGTCTGCAGGCTTGTTGGCAATGAGGCTTGAGCGTTGACTTTGATTGTACCTGGTTCAACTGTTGTCGAAACAACTTCACCTGTACGTTTATCAGTAACCGTTACAGTAGACATGTTTTCGGCTGTGACATCAAGCTTGCTTGTGCTTGCATTTTTCAAGACAGGCTTCACAGGTTTGATGATATCGGCGAAGTTAATGGTTTGTGTGTTCTTACCAAGGTCTTCAAAGATATTCAGGTTTCCGACATTGGTAGAACCAAATTGACCTGTAATTTTAGCAGTGTAGCCGTTTGGTGCGTATTGTTCAAACCATGACTGCTCTGTATCCATCTTCACTGGGAATTCTACTGATGCTGACTTGAGGAGGCTGAGGTCACCAACAGTTGCAAGCAATGAAGTCAGGTTAGGCAGTTGTGCCTTAATCTTATCAACCGTGCCATTGATGGTGTTCTTCACAGGTGCGATGATACCGTTCAGGCCAGTGTTAATTGGTGCAGCAACCCAATCGGAAATGCTTCCGTTTGGAATACCCAACTGAGTCCCATCAATACCCCATTGAGAAAGCATGTTGTTGATGTTGGTAGTGTCTAAACCAGGGATAGAAACCGCCACCTTGATTTGGAATGCATTAACTGCATCTTCAATATTTTGAAGGATGCCACCCACCACATTGCTGATAAATTGAGCACTGGTGTTATCAAACTTGGCGTTCAGAATCGTACCATTACTTGTCGTTGTGATGTTAGACGTGCTCTGTGCATTCCCAAGGTTTTCAAGTTGTTGCAGCTTAATCAAGGCCTGATACACTTCAGAGACATTGACTGAAATGCTGATTTTCAGGGTGGAGAGATCAATTTTAGGAATTTGTGGGGCACCCACTACACCCAAGCCACTGTTAGCTGTATTGATGAGGTTATTGATATTGGTAATCGTCCCGTTGATGCTAGATAGAATGTCTTTGACACCAGGAATTGCATTCAGAATTGGATTGTTCAACAAGTCGCTCAATGAGACAGAAATCCCATTGTCTGCATATTGTTGAAGCAACTTGATGACCTGGTCATTAGCCATATTCAAAAGCTGTGCAAGCAGAGGGCCGATGGTAGGGATGTTAAAAAGATTCCAGTCTGAGGTAATCTTAACATTGGCCTTGCCTGTCGCTGTCAAATAACCTGCTAATTCTTGAGGAATTTGGATTTGTGCTGTCGTCAAACTCGCAAGACCCAGTTGAAGGCTTGCAAGTGTTGAGTTAGCAACTGTAAATGTTCCCGTTTGTGCACCTGGTGCTGAGATAATATTTGGTAAAGTGGTGTTCAAAGAAGTCTTTGAGTTTACCGTCGCACCAAGTACAGATGCTTGTGCCGTGATTGTTGTAGCGTTCATCACTGGCAAGGCAAGACTGGTGCCTCCAATGAGTCCAGCAGAAAGCAGGGCAGCTCCCGTTGTCCGCTTGATTGTTTTCATGTCCTAGTCTCCTTTTTTAATAGAGCAGATAATTTAATATTACAATTTCATTATAACCTAAATGCAAAAAATGTCAAGCTAAATTTCAAGATAATTTAATGGCGTTTCTAAAACAAAACAAAAAAAGAGGCTTTCCCTCTTTATCATTAGCCTTTAGACTAGTTCCGAATCATATAATCAAAAGCAGATAGAGCCGCTGTCGCTCCCGACCCCATCGAGATGATAATCTGCTTGTAGGTCTGGTCTGTCACGTCACCAGCCGCAAAGATACCGTCGACATTTGTCTGCCCATTCTTATCTACAACAATCTCACCTCGAGCATTCAGCTCAACGGCAGTGTCTTTAAGCCATTCTGTGTTTGGCACCAGGCCGATCTGGATGAAGACACCGGCCAGGTCAAGATGCTTGATTTCTCCGCTCTCACGCTCTTCATAGTCAAGGCCAGTGACCTTGTCTGTTCCTAAAATTTCTTTTGTTGCAACGCTTGTTAAAATTGTAACGTTCTGCAAACTCTTGACCTTCTCAATCAGGACCTTATCAGCCTTGAGCTCATCCATAAATTCAAGGACGGTCACATGGCGGACGACACCAGCCAGGTCAATTGCGGCCTCAATTCCTGAGTTCCCACCACCGACAACAGCGACGTCCTTACCAGCAAAGAGGGGGCCGTCACAGTGCGGGCAATAGGCCACACCCTTGGTCTTGAACTCCTGCTCGCCTGGCACGCCAATGTCACGCCAGTGGGCACCGGTCGCAAGAATCAAGGCCTTGGTCTTGAGTACAGCTCCATTTTCGAGCGTGACTTCGACCTGCTCCTTCTTCTCGACATTGATGGCCCTCTGTGTGTTCATCAGGTCCACATCGTACTGCTTGACGTGGTTTTCAAGCTGGGCTCCCAGCTGGACACCCTCGATATAAGGCGTTCCAATCAGGTTTTCAATGCCGAGGGTCTCCAGAGGCTGACCCCCAAAGCGTTCAGCAAGGAGGCCGGTCCGGATACCTTTGCGGGCAGCATAGATAGAGGCTGCAGCCCCTGCAGGACCACCACCGATGACCAGGACATCGTATTCTTTGCCTTCAAATTCAGAAGCATCCGCCCCGCCGAGGATCTTGTTGAGGAGTTCTTCAAGATTGGTCCGTCCGCTGGCCCATTCTTCATTATTATGGAAAACGGTAGGAACAGCCATGATGCCCTTGGCTTCTACTTCTGCTTGATTCATACCGCCTTCAATCATGGTATGGCTGACATTTGGATTGAGCACAGTCATGACGTTAAAGGCCTGGACGACGTCTGGACAGTTGTGGCAAGTCAAGCTGACATAGGTCTCAAAGTGGAGGGGCTTGTCAATCTTCTTGATACGTTCAATGAGTTCAGGCTCAACAACAGGTGGACGGCCTGAAACTTGGACCAGGGCCAATACCAGTGAATTAACCTCATGACCGAGGGGGAGACCTGCCATGAGCAAGCCTGAAACCACACCTTCTCGGGCGATTTCAAAGGCGTTTTTACGGCTTAGACTTGCTTCAATCACTGTGATCTTGTCAGAAAGACTGGCCAGCTCTGTCACAAAGTCTTTAATTTTTTGGCCATTTTCAGAATCATCCACATCGTACTTCAAGACGATAGGATTTTCGAGCAACTCAAGATAAGGCTTGAGCTGATTGCGGAGTTCTTCATTGATAATCATATTTTACCTCTTATATAGAAAAAGTGAGCTTGCACTCACCTTATTCATCATGTTTTAGATTTTGCCGACAAGGTCAATCCCTGTAGTCAAGGTCTCACCAGATTCTTTCCATTTGGCTGGGCAGACTTCACCTGGATGGCTGCGAACATATTGAGCCGCCTTGAGCTTGTCAATCAGCTGGCTAGCATCACGCCCGATACCATCAGCAGTGATTTCTACGGCTTGGATGATGCCGTCTGGGTCGATGATGAAGGTGCCGCGTTGTGCGAGGCCAGATTCCTCATCGAGGACATCAAAGTTGCGTGAAATCTTTTGTGAAGGGTCAGCAAGCATGGTGTATGTGATTTTAGAAATCGCATCACTGTGTTCATGCCAAGCTGCGTGGACAAAGTGTGTATCTGTAGAAGCTGAGAAGACTTTCACACCCAAATCTTTCAATGTGGCGTGTTGTTCTTCCAAGTCTTCGAGTTCTGTAGGGCAGACAAATGAGAAGTCTGCTGGGTAGAAGCAAAGGACGCTCCAATTTCCCATAAAGTCTTGGTCTGAGACCGTTATAAATTCACCATTCAGATAAGCATCTGTCTGGAATTCTTCGATTTTTTTTCCAACGAGTGACATAGGGTTACCTCCAATTAGTAATATCTTAATTTTATCAAATCTTTGTGAACTTGTCGAACAATAGGATTCTAAGGGATTGGGATAAGTTTAGAAAGCTTTTGTTTTGAATGATTTACATAATTTTATTTGTAAATTATAAGAAAAGTAAGCCGAAACTTACTTTCCTCATTTTGTTCTCCTTCTTCTTAATAGAGACTAGGACTTGTCTTGACTGCTGTCATCTCCTTTTTTCTTCCGGCGCTTCGCAAGGCCAAAGATGGAGAAGAGACCGGCGGCGATGCCTGCTTCTGCGAGTGTATTTTCCTCGATTTTGACCCCATCGCCATGTCGCTTGTGGTCCTGCTTTGCTTTCTTTTCAGGGGTCTGGCCGATGAGGTTCGGGCTTGGCGGACTGTCTGTCGTTGAAGCTTCTGAGCCTGTTGCAGAACTTTCTGAAGAGATTGGACTTGTTGCTTCTTCTGTTGCTGTTGTGGTAGATTCACCAGCTGATGAAGCTGGGCTAGCCGTAGCGGTTTGACGGTCCAGAGCTTGACGGCCAGCGATGGAGCCTACTTCTGGGAGGATGTGGTCGTCCTTTTGCTGGTCGTTTGGCCTGCTGGCTGCTGGACTGCTGCTGCCACTAGACTCGCTTGTCCTTGTGCTGGTCGTCTGGCTCTGCTTGTTGCTGGAGCTTTGACTATTGCTTTCAGTCTGGCTTTGGCTAGTGGTGTTACTACTGCTCTGGGTCTGACTTTCAGAGTTTGAGGTGGACTGGCTGATAGATTGGCTCGGAGCGATTGAGTTGGATGTTGAACGCGACTCACTCAGGGAACTACTTGTGGAGTCGGAAGCTGATTCAGATTCACTCAGAGACGTACTAGACGATTCAGATTCAGAAATTGAGCTAGAGGTCGATTCTGATAGTGAGCTTGATGCTGATTCAGACTCACTTAATGAGCTACTGCTAGACTCAGATGCTGATGTAGACTCACTCAGAGAACTGCTCGCTGACTCGGATGTTGATGTTGATTCCGATACAGAACTTGAGGATGATTCGCTCAGAGATTCTTGCGTAGACTCGGATTCTGAGATGGAGTCTGAGAGCGAACTTGACTCACTCAGAGATTCCTTCGTAGACTCAGAGACGGAGCTCGATTCGCTCAAAGATTCTTGCCTAGACTCTGATTCGGAGATAGAGCCTGAGATGGAGCTGGACTCACTCAAGGATTCTTTCGTAGACTCAGATTCGGAGATAGAGCCTGAGACGGAGCTGGATTCGCTAAGAGATTCCTTCATAGACTCAGATTCGGAGAGGGAGCCTGAGACGGAGCTGGATTCACTCAAAGATTCTTGCCTAGACTCGGATTCAGAGATAGAGCCTGAAAGGGAACGCGATTCGCTCAAGGATTCTTGCGTAGATTCAGATTCTGAGATGGAACCTGAGACGGAGCTCGATTCGCTCAGAGATTCTCTCGTCGATTCAGATGCTGAAATGGAACCTGAGACGGAGCTGGACTCACTCAAGGATTCCTTCGTTGACTCAGACTCGGAAATGGAACCTGAAACGGAGCTGGATGCACTCAACGATTCTCTCGTCGACTCAGATTCTGAGATGGACCCGGAGACGGAACTCGACTCGCTCAGAGATTCCTTCGTTGACTCAGATTCGGAGATAGAACCTGAAACGGAGCTGGACTCACTCAAGGATTCCTTCGTTGACTCAGACTCGGAAATGGAACCTGAAACGGAGCTGGATGCACTCAACGATTCTCTCGTCGACTCAGATTCTGAGATGGACCCGGAGACGGAACTCGACTCGCTCAGAGATTCCTTCGTTGACTCAGATTCGGAGATAGAACCTGAAACGGAGCT
>NZ_BFFO01000008.1 GCF_003116835.1 Lactococcus termiticola
AATCGGATTCATCAAGGGCTCAATTATTTAACGCCCAATGAATTTGAACATAAACAACAAAAATTAGCCGCATAGGCAGAAAGGTAATTTACCCATTTTGGTGTCCAGTTTCTTGACTTAATGTCACCATTTGAATTTTGATGTTAGTGAAAAAGATATGACTATACTAGGCGTAAAGTTTGATAATTATGAAGACTTTAAAGCCGTTTGGTATGTAGCTGGTTCAGCAAAATTTGAATCTTTTGAGCCTGATAAAAAATTTATTGAAACTCTCAAAAAGCATAGTCAAGAAAAAAGGTTAGAACTAGCCAATGCCTAAAAAACAATACGATTCTTATGAATATGTTGACCCTGAACAAATCTACACCTATCCTAATTCTACAGTTTTAATCAATATTCAAGGTTACACTAGCCCTCAAGAAGCAATTAAAAATGAAAACATCTATGTCACGCAAAGAGGTCTTGAATTAATTTTCAAGCCTATTTTTGTAAAAACTATCGATGATATAAAAGATATACACCGCTATCTTTTTCAAGATGTTTATAAATGGGCAGGAAGCTTTAGAAAAGTTAACATATCTAAACAAGGCGATCCATTCATTTCACTACAATCCTTTTCTACAGCTAGTCAATACCTCAATTCTCTCTTCCATTATACTCAGCACGAAACCTAATTATACCACTCCTCTAGAACCCCACCCCACCGCAAGCGGTGGGGTTCTTTTTTATTGAAAGGTTTGTATCAATAAAATCGACTTTACAAACTCATAAAAGATGCTATAATATTTATAGCTTAAAATGTAACAAAAAGGAAAAAACATCATGACTAAACTCAACAAGAAAAACCGTATCTTCTTGACCTCTGTAGCCGTAATTGTCCTCGCCGTTGGCGGAGGAATTGCTTATACAAGCCACGAAGCTCAGAACGTGGGACCAATGAAAATCATAATCGCATGATTCTCAGACACCTGCCAAAAGGCACAACAAAGACGACTCCGGAAGAAGTCGCCGTTATTGAGTATTGGATAAATACTTATCCAAGGAAAATGTTTAATTATAAGAGTTCATTTGAGATGAGTTTGACCGGCTAACTTGGACTTGCAATCTGCCAAAAAAATGTTAAATCAAAAAGACTGTTGCCAGTCTTTTTTCATATCCTTATTTCTTCAACCCAATCATATAATCTTCATCAGACATGGCTTCCACTTCACCAAGCAGGTAAGAATTACCAACTTGTGAGAAGAAGTCATGGTTGCTTGAAGAGGTAGAAATACCGTTCATCACGACAGAGTTAACGTCTGCAGCAGTGTCTGGGAAGAGGGGATCTTGGCCGAGGTTCATGAGGGCTTTATTGGCGTTGTAGCGGACGAATTTCAAGACTTCATCAGTCCAGCCGATTTCATCGTAAAGCAGGTGTGAGTAGGCTTCTTCATTCTCATAAAGCGTATAGAGGAGGTCATACATCCAGTCTTTGAATTCAGACTGCTCTTCATCTGTGAGTTCGTTGAAACCGAGTTGGAACTTGTAGCCAATGTAGGTTCCGTGGACAGATTCATCACGGATGATAAGTTTGATGATTTCAGCTGAGTTGGTCATCTTGTTGTTACCAAGATACCAGAGAGGCGTATAGAAACCAGAGTAGAAGAGGCAGGTTTCAAGGAAGACTGAGGCAACCTTTTTCTTGAGGCCAACGATAAGCTTTTCGTGCTCGCTTGCATCAGCAGGCGCTTCAGCCTCATAGTAAGAGTTGATGATTTCAGCCTTCTTTTGCATGAAGCTGTTGGTGTCGACCCAGTCGAAGAGTTCTTCAATCTCAGCCTTGGTGTTCAAGGTTGAAAAGATGGTTGAGTAAGACTTGGCGTGGACGGACTCCATAAACTGGATGTTATTGAAGCAGGCGATTTCCTGAGGGGTCCGGGCATCAGCCTTGAGGACTTCAGCACCGTCGACAGATTGGAGGGTATCGAGCAATGTCAGACCGGCAAAGGCTTTGGCAAAGGTGTCCTGCTCAACCTTAGGGAGTTTCCGCCAGTCGTCCAGGTCGTTAGAGACTGGGATACGGGTATCCAGCCAGAATTGGCTGGTCAGCTTTTCCCAGGTGTGCTTATCAAGCGCGTCTTCGATGGCATTCCAGTTGATGGCTGAGTAGTAGGTAGAGACTTTTTGGTTTTGTTCAGACATGGTTTTTTCCTTTTATTATGACGGA
Source organism: Lactococcus termiticola (assembly GCF_003116835.1). Classification (GTDB taxonomy): domain Bacteria; phylum Bacillota; class Bacilli; order Lactobacillales; family Streptococcaceae; genus Lactococcus; species Lactococcus termiticola. Next base: position 2,207 of record NZ_BFFO01000008.1, read on the forward strand.
AAAAGATAAAAACGATCATTTTTTATCTTTTTCCTAATAAGGTGACTAGCCAGCTCATATAAGAGCTGGCGTTTGCTTGTTCGAGCGAAAGCGAGTTACAAGCATTGTCACATTAAATGACACAAGATTCACATTGATTCGCCCCAACTTCAGCGGCATCATCAGTAAATGTACGGACATAGTAGATAGACTTGATGCCCTTGTTAAAGGCATAGTTACGCAAGATGGAGAGGTCACGCGTGGTCATCTTATTGGTGGTCAATTTCCATTCATAGAGGTCATCAGGCATAGTAGAGCGCATGAAGAGGGTCATAGAAAGGCCTTGGTCAACGTGCTCTGTAGCGGCAGCATAGACGTCGATGACCTTACGCATGTCTGTATCGTAGGCTGACTTGTAGTAAGGAATGGTATCTGTAGAAAGTCCAGCAGCTGGGTAGTAGATCTTGCCGACCTTCTTTTCCTGGCGTTCTTCGATACGATTAACAATAGGGTGGATAGAAGAAGAACAGTCGTTGATATAGCTGATAGAGCCGTTAGGAGCCACTGCTAAGCGGTAAGAGTTATAGAGTCCACCAGTTTGTACTTCGCTCTTAAGTTGTGCCCAATCTTCAAGACTTGGCACTTCGATGCCATCGAAAAGTCCCTTGATTTTATCAGACACAGCAGCGAAAAAGTCATGCTTGAGGTATTTATCAAAGTAGACACCAGACGCGTACTCAGAGTCCTCAAAGCCTTTGAAGCTTTCGCCACGTTCAACAGCGAGCTTGTTAGAAGCTTTCAGCGTATAGTAGTTGAGGAGCATGAAGTAAACGCTCGTGAACTCTACGGCTTCCTTGCTATCGTAGTGAATGTGGTTCATTGCGAGGTATGAGTGAAGGCCCATGGCCCCAAGACCAATCGCACGCATTTCACTGTTTCCTTTGCGGACAGTTGGCACTGTATCAAGGTTTGAAGTCAGTGAGATGTAAGTCAGTGCACGGACCATGGCCTCGATAGAAGGGCCGAACTCGCTACCAGCAGTCATCATGTTGATGATGTTTGTAGAGCCCAGGTTACATGCGACGTCAGTCCCGACTTGTGCGTAGGTCTGGTCGTCGTTCAATACTGAGGGGGTCTGGACTTGCAGGATTTCTGTACAGAGATTTGACATAGAAATCCGGCCGGCCACTGGATTGGCCCGGTTGGCGATGTCTGTGTTAATGATGTAGGGATAGCCTGATTCCTGCTGGAGTTTTGAGATTTCTTGTTCGAGTTCACGGGCTGAAATCTTGGTCTTGCGGATTTCATCGTCAGCCAGGAGATTGTCATATTCAGCAGTGATATCGACTTCTGCAAATGGAATCCCGTATTTCTTTTCGACAAAATATGGCTCAAAGAGGTACATGTCTTCGCCCTTTGCAACGAGTTCGTAGAACTTGTCAGGAACGTTGAGGCCGAGAGAGAGGGTCTTCACACGGATCTTTTCGTCGGCGTTTTCCTTTTTAGTCGAGAGGAATTGCATGACGTCGGGATGGAAGATAGAGAGATAGACCACACCAGCCCCTTGGCGTTGGCCAAGTTGGTTAGCATAAGAGAAGCTATCTTCAAAGAGCTTCATGACAGGGACGACACCGGCTGCAACCCCATCGTAGCCCTTGATAGGGGCACCAGCTGCACGGAGGTTGGAGAGGTTGAGACCGACCCCACCACCGTTTTTAGAGAGCTGGAGGGCAGAGTTGATGGTCCGACCGATCGAGTTCATGTCATCTGTGAGTTGGAGCAAGAAACAGCTGACGAACTCGCCACGACGTTTACGTCCTGCATTGAGGAAGGTTGGCGTCGCAGGTTGATAACGGCGGTTGATCATGGCAAAGGCAAGGGCCGTGGCGAGTTTTTCGTCACCGTCTGCCTGGTAGAGGGCATTCATCAGGACCCGGTCCTCGAAGTCTTCGAGGTAGAGGCTGCCGTCGTTGTTCTTCATGGCGTATTGATTGTAGAACTTGTAAGCCGCCATAAATGAATCAAAGTGGAAGCCAAAGTCAACCAGCTTTTGATGGAGACCCTCGATAAATTCAGGGCTGTAATTGCGGATGAAGGCTTCTTCGAGGTAGTCTTCAGAAATCAGGGCTTCCAGCTTTTCCATGTAGCTTGCTGCTGTAAAGCGGTTAGGGGCAACGTTTTCCTTGAAAAAAGCTACGATTGCTTCCTTGTCTTTGCCCAGTGGAATTGAGTTGTTGACCGGGATGTTGATTTCGTTGTTGAGCTTGAAATAGCTCACATCTTCGAGTGTTTTAAGAGACATAGTTTTTCCTTATCGTGATAAGAATAAGCCTAGCGGAAGGCACTAGGGCTTATATCAGTGATTGTGATGGCTGTGGATGCTGTGTCCGGCATCAAGCTGGTCGGCAATCTCTTCGACCTTGGCGACATCATCAGGCGTGCCTGAGAATTCAAAGTCGTAGAGGATGGGGATTTGATGCTTTGCTGAGAGCTCCTTGGCTGTGAAGATATAGATGCCAGCAAAGTTGCGGTTACCTGTGCCGATAATGCCTCTGCAGTGCTTGACATTGTCTTTATAAGCCATGAATTCAAAGACAGGGTCCATGATTTCGATAGATTTTGAGACGGTCGGGCTTTCTTCAGCATAGCTGGGCACGACCAGCAAGAAGTCCTCGCTCATTTCCATTTCTGGGTCGTCAGCAAGGATTTCCTGTTGGCTAAGCTTGGTCTTTTCAGCAAAGCGACGGGTTTGACCAGTGACAGAAAAAAAGACAAGTTTCATGATTTAAGCCAATTTTGCCAGGGCAGAAGGGTTGAAGCCTGAGAAGGCAAAGTCATCTTTTGTGATGACTGGAGCAGCCAGGAAGCCCATGTCTTTGACAGTAGCGACGTATTCTGGTTGTTCGTCAATGTTAATTTCAGAAAAGGCAACATTGTGCTCATTGAGCCATTTCTTTACCATTTTACATTGCATGCAGTTGTTTTTTGAATAGACTGTAACCATCTTGATACTCCAAAATTTCTAAAATTGATATGTTCCAATTCTAGTATAAAAAAAAGACTTAGTCAAGTCTTTGGGACTATATATTGTGCTTTTACATAATTAAACTTTTATCAAACACTATATCTTGTGTTGGCCTGAAAGGTTTAAACCCCAAGGAATAAGCGATTCAGTCTTGGATTTTATCCGAGAAATGTTGGCCCGGTGTCTCAAAATAATGATGAGGGCAAGCACTAAAATTATCAGGCTGAATAATAAATCATAGTCTTGAAGGATAAAATGAAAGGCAGGGAAAATCGCAATCCCAATCAAGGCCGAGACCGCCGCCGCAATACTCGAGAGAGAAATCATACTAAATAGGAAGAGGACGATGCCAAAGACGACCAAAATATAGACGAGAAAGAGGGGAGAAAAGCCCAGGACCACGCCACCAGAAGTCGCCACCGCCTTGCCCCCCTTGAAGCCGTCAAAGACAGAAAAGGTATGGCCAATCACAGCAAAGAGGCCAAAAATCAAGGGCGAGAGGCCGTGAAGATGAAAGAAAGTCGGCAGGAGGACAGCCAGCGTGCCTTTGAGCAGGTCAAAGGCAAAGACCCCAATCCCAGCTGTCCGGCCAAGAATCCGAAAGGTATTGGTCGTCCCGGTATTGCCAGAACCAAAGTCATGAAGGTTCTTGTTAAAGAAAATCTTCCCCACCCAAAGACCAGCAGGGACAGCACCTAAAAGGTAGCTTATAATAAGTAGAAGAATTGTTAAGAGCATGTTTTACTTTCATTGATAAAAAATATTTCTTACTATTATAACATATTCTTGTTAATGGGATTGTTGCGGTTTTGCTGCCGGCTTTTGATTGACTAGCGAAGCTGTCTGCTTCCGACCTCTCTATGCCCTTTCCAAAATGCCTGAAAGCTAGCGACTCCTCAAGAATTTACCAAAAGAAAGCCAACGACGGATTTTTGACAAACGTCATCCAAAAATATACAATAGCTAAGATGAATATTTGTATGCTAGGCCTGTTCTAGCATTGAATAGGAGAAGAAATTGGCAATAAATGTAAATAATTATGATGATAGTGCAATCCAGGTCCTGGAAGGGCTGGACGCTGTTCGCAAGCGTCCTGGGATGTACATTGGCTCGACAGACGCGACTGGCCTCCATCACTTGGTCTGGGAAATCGTCGACAATGCGGTTGATGAAGCCCTCTCAGGCTTCGGGACTAAAATCGACGTGACCATCAATGCAGATGGTTCGCTCTCAGTCAGCGACGAAGGTCGTGGGATGCCGGTCGGCATGCATGCCAGCGGGATTCCTACGGTCGAGGTCATCTTCACCGTCCTCCACGCTGGTGGTAAATTTGGCCAGGGGGGCTACAAGACCTCTGGTGGTCTCCACGGTGTCGGCTCTTCAGTCGTCAATGCCCTGTCGACTTGGCTAGAAGTAGAAGTGACCAGAGACGGCAATGTTTACCGGGCCCGCTTTGAAAACGGCGGACACCCGACTGATAAATTTACCAAAATCGGCACGGCGCCCAAGTCTAAGACGGGTACCAAGGTTACCTTCATGCCGGATGCAACGATCTTCTCAACCACCGACTTTAAGTATCAGACCATCTTTGAACGCCTTAATGAATCTGCCTTTCTGCTGAAAGACGTGACCCTCTCCCTGACTGACCTCCGTCAAGAAGAGCCTGAGAAGGCCGAGTTTCACTATGAAAACGGCGTCCAAGACTTTGTTAAATACCTGAATGAAGACAAGGACACACTCACACCCGTCCTTGATTTTGAAGGCGACCAAGATGAATTTCACGTCGAAGTGGCCCTCCAATACAATGACGGCTACTCTGAAAACATCCTCTCCTTTGTCAACAACGTGCGGACCAAAGATGGCGGGACTCACGAAGCCGGTCTCAAGGCAGCACTGACCAAGGCGATGAATGACTACGCCCGAAAGACTAACCTCTTAAAGGAAAAAGACAAGAACCTGGAAGGCTCGGACTACCGGGAAGGCTTGACGGCCGTCCTTTCTATCCTGGTCCCAGAAGAACATCTCCAGTTTGAAGGTCAGACCAAGGACAAGCTCGGCTCCCCTCTGGCCCGTCCGATTGTTGATAATCTGATTTCTGAAAAATTAAGCTTTTACCTGCTTGAAAATGGGGACTTAGCTCAAAACCTGATTCGTAAGGCCATCAAGGCGAGGGAAGCCCGCGAAGCGGCCCGCAAGGCCCGGGAAGACTCCCGCAATGGCAAGAAGAAGAAGGACAAGGGCCTGCTTTCTGGCAAACTGACGCCTGCCCAGACCAAGAATCCAAGCAAGAACGAGCTCTATCTGGTCGAAGGGGACTCGGCCGGTGGTTCTGCTAAACAGGGCCGTGACCGGAAGTTCCAGGCGATTTTGCCCCTGCGTGGTAAGGTCATCAACACTGAAAAAGCGAAGATGCAAGACATCTTAAAAAATGAAGAAATCAACACCATGATTTACACGATTGGTGCAGGTGTCGGTGCTGATTTTAGCCTAGAAGACAAGAACTACGACAAGATCATCATCATGACCGATGCCGACGATGACGGCTCTCACATCCAGGTCCTCTTGCTGACTTTCTTCTATAGATATATGAAACCTCTCGTTGAAGCCGGCAATGTCTATATTGCCCTGCCGCCGCTTTATAAGCTAAGTGAGGGTAAAGGCAAGAAGGAAAAGGTCGAGTATGCCTGGACCAACGCTGAGCTCGACGACCTCCGCAAGGACTTTGGTAAAAACGCCAATCTCCAACGTTATAAGGGACTCGGTGAAATGAACGCTGACCAGCTCTGGGAGACGACCATGAACCCTGAAACGCGGACACTGATTCAGGTGACCATTGACGACGCAGCCCAGGCTGAAAAGCGGGTCTCTGTCCTCATGGGCGACAAGGTCGAACCTCGTCGGAAGTGGATTGAAAATAACGTCAAGTTTACTTTAGAAGAAGAGACTGTATTTTAATGAAAAGCTATGTTGTCTTTGACTTTGAAACGACGGGTTTCTCGCCGGTCAAAAATGAAATCATCCAGATTGGTGCGGTCAAGTTTGATGCCGAGACGCATGAAGAAGTCGCCAGGTTTAATCAGCTGATTAAGCCTGAGCGGTCTTATGTGTCGACGCATATCGCTAATCTGACGGGGATTCATGGCAAGGACTTGCTGGATAAGCCGGTCATTGCTGAGGTCCTGCCGGATTTTCTGAGCTTTATTTCAGGCAGTCTCTTGATTGCCCATAATGCGAATTTTGATATGAGCTTTCTCCTACAGGAAGTGGAAGATACTGGCCTAGAGCTGACTGAGAGCTTTGAAGTCTATGACACGATGGTCGAGGCCAAGCGCTTGATTTCAGCCAAGTCTTATAAGTTGGAAAATCTTAAAAAACAGCTGGGGATGTCTGATGTCCGGAGCCATGATGCTTTGAACGACTGCCTGATCACGGCGAAGCTTTATCAGCATTTGCTGGGATTAGTAGACGAGACTGAACGGCCGGTATCTGTGCCTGTTGCGAAGAAGATGATGAAAACTGTCGCTAAAGCTCCTAAGGCCACTGCGACTCCTGAAGACGAACAACTCGACCTCTTCTCCGACTTTTCCGTAGATCAGCCTGAGGAAGCGACTGCTAAGAAGCTCATCTACACGGCTTCTGGTTTCGTCCAGGTCCAGAAAGGTTCTCCTGACAGCATTTCTGAAGAACTCCGGCGTGAGCTGGGGCTGCCGATTACTCGTGGCCTGGTCTACTATCGTGAGGTTGAGCACAAGTCTTGGGCCATGCTGAATGTCAAGGGCATGGGCATCCTCCAGGAATACTCAAGCGGGGCCAGCCTCCTGATTGCCCTGGAAAATAACGAAGAAGTCTGCATCCACTCCGACTTCCTCAAGGAAATGCAAAAAGCGAATTTTATTGCAGATTATAAAAAATAAAAACAAGATGTGAGATGAGCCCGTTCAGAAAGTTGGTCTTTAGGAAATTTCAGGTTCTGCCAAAGGCAGGTTGTGGGATTTATCTAATTTCCCAACTTTCTGGCTCATCGAACTCAATTAATTATTAAGGAAACAAAATGGCAAATGATAGAATACAGTCTCTTCCCTTAGAAGAGATTATGGGCGACCGATTTGGTCGCTATTCTAAATACATCATCCAAGAGCGGGCCCTGCCCGATATTCGTGATGGCCTGAAGCCTGTTCAACGCCGTATTCTCTATAGCATGAACAAGGATGGCAATACCTTTGACAAGGCCTACCGTAAGTCGGCCAAGTCTGTAGGGAACATCATGGGTAACTTCCACCCCCACGGCGATAGCTCGATTTATGACGCCATGATCCGGCTTTCACAGGACTGGAAAATGGGCGAGCCCTTAATCGAAATGCACGGGAATAACGGTTCAATGGACGGTGATCCACCAGCTGCCATGCGTTATACAGAAGCCCGGCTTTCTGAGATTTCTGGCTATCTTTTGCAGGACATTGAAAAAGAGACGGTCAGCACGGCCTGGAACTTTGACGACACGGAAAAAGAACCAACCGTCCTGCCAGCCAGTTTCCCCAATCTCTTGGTCAATGGTTCAACAGGTATTTCTGCTGGTTATGCGACGGACATTCCGCCCCATAATCTGAGCGAGGTCATTGATGCAACGGTCTATATGATTGACCATCCCAATGCTGACGTCGAAAAAATCATGACGCTTATGCCTGGGCCTGATTTCCCGACCGCTGCGATTATCCAAGGGCGCGATGAAATCAAAAAGGCTTACGAGACCGGAAAGGGCCGAATCGTCCTCCGGGCTCGGACCTCTATCGAGAGCATGAAGGGTGGTCGTGAGCAGATCGTCATCACTGAGATTCCTTATGAGCTCAACAAGGCCAACCTGGTCAAGCGAATCGATGAGGTCCGTGTCAACGCCAAGGTGCCTGGCATCGCTGAAGTCCGTGACGAATCAGACCGTGAAGGCCTGCGGATTGCCATTGACCTCAAAAAAGAGGCTGACAGTCAGCTGGTGCTGAACTATCTGCTGAAGAATACCGACCTGCAGATCAACTATAACTTCAACATGGTCGCGATCGACAAGATGACCCCTGTCCAGACCGGTGTCATCCAGATACTCAAGGCTTATGTGGCCCACAGGCAGGAAGTCATCGTCAAGCGGAGTCAGTACGACCTCCGTCGGGCTGAAAAACGCCTCCATATAGTCGATGGGCTGATCAAGATGGTCAGCATCCTCGATGAGGTCGTCGCTACCATCCGGGCCAGCGAGAACAAGTCGGATGCCAAGGAAAACATCAAGATCAGCTTTGGCTTTACCGAAGAGCAGGCGGAGGCCATCGTGACCCTGCAACTTTATCGCCTGACCAATACCGACATCGTGACCCTGCAAGAAGAGCAAAAAGAGCTCCAGCAGAAGATTTTAGAGCTCAAGGCTGTCATCAATGATGAAGGCACACTCTTTAATCTGATGAAGCGGGAACTCCGTGAGGTCAAGAAGAAATTCGGTAAGCCACGTCGCAGTGAGCTTCAAGATGCGGTCGAAAGCATCGAAATCGAGGTCAGCGACCTGATTGTCGAAGAGGATACGGTGGTCTCTGTGACCCGCTCTGGCTATATCAAGCGGACCTCGCCTCGTAGCTTTGCTTCATCTAAGATTGAAGAAATCGGGAAGCGTGACGACGATGAGCTTGTTTTCTGGCAGAATGCCAAGACGACCCAGCAACTCTTGATTTTTACAGACCGGGGAAATCTTATCTACCGGCCGATTCACGAGCTTTCTGACCTGCGTTGGAAGGACATCGGCGAGCATCTTTCTCAGACATTGAGCAATTTTGACTCTGCTGAAAAGATTATCCATGTTGAGATTGTCGGCAACTTTGATGAGGGCGTCTACACGATTGTCACCAAAAACGGTCAAATCAAGCAGGTGGAACGCTCTGCCTTTAAGCCTTGGCGGACCTATAAGAGCAAGTCGACCGTCTATGCCAAGCTCAAGTCTGAGTCAGATAAGGTCGTCCTGGTCAGCGAGAGCAAGACGAGTGACATCATGCTGGTCTCTGAGACAGGCTACGCTCTCCGATTTAATCTGGACGATGTCCCTGTCATCGGGGCCAAGGCCGCTGGCGTCAAGGCCATGAACCTCAAGGGCGACGACCAGATTGCTTCAGCCTTCTTTGTGACGGCTGACAGCTGGTATCTCCTGACCCAGCGTGGCTTTATCAAGCGGGTCAAGGCGGACGAGATTCCTGCGACATCAAGGGCAAACCGGGGACTTCAGGTCCTGCGTCCCCTCAAGACAGCTCCGCATACAGTCTTTGCGGCTGGCCTTGTGACGGCGAAACTTAAAGATGTGGCTGAGGTCATGAGCGATGAGCTGGACTTGTTTAGCCAGGAAGCAAACGTTGTGACGGAGGCTGAAAGCAGCCTTCCTTCGGTTGAAACACTGGAAATCACGACGGACCAGGCCAAGGTCTTTGACGTGATTTTGGATGACCTCAGACTTTCTGAGCGGACTTCAAACGGCCATCCGATTACAGATGAAAATATCAGACTTGTTTCTGTAAAATTGAAATAAGGAGCTGATAAATGAATGGGGAACTGCGGTTTTCCATTTTTTTGATGCCTGAAAATCATGAAAGCCCTTTATAATTATTTCGCTTTCGCATCAAAAGTACCAAAAGAAATAAATATGAAATTTGCGAGACAAATTACTTGTGGTATCAAGTCTAAAGTTATAAAATAATATAATCTATAATTCTTATAAGGAATCAAAATCGTCATGCTCGCTTTTAATTTGAAGACCACAGGGAAAAAATCTGCCATTATCATCACTGGCTTGCTTTTGAGCACGGCTGTTTTGGAGGCTTATCAGATGAGCCAGGGGCAGAGTCCGGTCAGCCTTGGGCAAAGTGCCTATGCGTCGAGCTTGAGTCAGTCGCTGATGCCTGGGCTGACGACGGATACAGGGAACCATAATTATACTGCCGGCGATGTCCAGGAGTCGAGTAACTGGAGTCTTTCAGGTTCTGCAAGCAAGACCTTGGATAGTCCTTTTACAAGCCAGCTCGTCAATGATAAGTCGCAGGCTGGCCTCGCCCTCTTTAATGGGGCCTTGGACATGACGCAGAAGGTGGCCTTTTCTGGCCAGTTCTCAGTTTCGGTTGAGAGCTCATTACTAGTCTATGACGCCAATGCCATGGACGGTGGGGATTCGCTTGGATTTATCATGACCCCTGCCAATGCCAGTCAGATTGAGGCGAACCTGTCGCATTCTGTTGGAGAAAACCTCGGGATAGGCGGACTGAGTAACTCTATTTTTGCAGGCCGAGACTTATATAGTAACTCTGATGTCGATGAGGAGATTCCAGGGCAGACCATCAATAGCAACCGTAAAGGGGCGGACGGGATTGCCATTCGCCAGACGGATGCTACGGGCAAGCTCTTGACGTCGAGTTATCCAGCAGTCGGTGCTCCAGATGCAGGCGAAAAATCTGGCCTTTACAGCACAAACAAGATTACTGAAAAAATGAGCCTGAGCTGGACTCCGGAGACGGTGAATCCTGACGGGACTGTGACGGGAAGCCTGAGCTATGAGCTCACGGCTTTGACTGGTAGTGATGCCGGCAAGAGATACCAGATTGAAGCCCAACAACTGACGGTCAGCAAATCATTGTCACTCGGCGTTGTCGGGGCGACCGGTGGTAATTACAGTAGCATGACCTATGCCAATGACGGCTCGGCCTTGATTGCTGGCAAAGGAACAGGTCAAGTAGAGGTCGATTATTTGGACGATGCGACCCAGCAGGCTATTCCAGGGACTTCAGCCTCACAAATCATCGGAAATGTCGGGGACAGCCTTTCTGTCATCGCTCCTGATGCAGGCTTTGAAAGCAGGCCGACGAGCTATAGCTTTCCGGCCGTGAGTGTCCCAGGTTACAGCTATGTCAAGTCTGATCCAGCCCTGACCCTTGAAAACAACAGCCAGAGCGGACCGATAAAGGTTTATTATCAGGCTGATGAGCAGACGGCGCAGTTTAATTTCAAATGGGCGACGCCTTCCAGCGGAAAGCTGCCTGCGGATATCACAGAGCAGGGCCTGACCGATAGGACGATCGCTGAGCCTGACTTGAACCTGGCGAGTGACCAGACGCTGACTTCAGTCATTGGGCCAGATGGCAAGAGCTACAGCAGTCTGACTGAGGCCCTGGCGGCCCATACGACTTATAGTGCGACTTCAAATGACTTCACTATCTATGTTAAGGGACCGGCTCCAACTTTGCCGACTATCCCAAGTCAGCCTACAGTACCTAGTCAACCTACAACACCGAGCCGGCCAACGAGTCCGACAGCACCTAGTCAACCTACAGTTCCAACGCTTCCAACAAGTCCAACAACTCCAACAAGTCCGACTCAACCAACTATAGCCGTGACTCCAACGACACCGACCCAGGCGACTAGCCCACAGGCACCAAACACACCAAACACTCCAAATAAGGTCCGCCAATCCCAGCCGGTCATTCTCCCAGACCGCTCAGACGACGATCTAACCCCAGAAACAACGGCGCCCACTGAAGCAGAAACACCTAGCACTAGCAAACCAGAGCCAAGCCAACCAAGCCCAACTCCCCAAAACAATAAGAAAAACAAGTCTAGCAAGCAGACCAGCACAGCCCAAAAGACAACGAGTCACAAAGTCGACCAGGCCAGCTTGGCTGCTGAAAAAAAAGAAAAGGAACGTAAAGCTTTGTTACATGCAATCGCTGTTGAATCAGCTGGTGGTGGCGGTGCCGTTGTCGGTATTGGCCTTTCTGCCGGCCTCTGGCTCCTTGTTGAACGCCTGATTCCTGGAGGCTTACTTGCCCTCCTCTTTGGCTGGAAACGCCGTAAAAAAGATGACGAAGAAGAAACGCCATCTAACAGCAAATAAGGACAGAAAGGAAATCAATCATGCTCAAAGAATATAGCTCACGCCTGATGGATGCACTGGAAGTCCTTGAAAGAGGGATTTTTGGAATTAACGACCTCAAACGGGAATTTGAATACCGGGCGAACAAGCTGGTCAACCAGCAGGCCCTGATTGCCTGCCTGATTCTGCCCTTGATTTTGATTACGATCTACACCATCAACGGCTCAGGCCTGGTCGGAAAATCAATCGCTGAGACTAGCCCGACAGAAAGCTTCCTGCGGATGTTCGTTGCTAGCTTTGTCACAGTGACACTAGGCATCGTGCTCAATGTCGGCTTTAAGTTTCTTTGGTATCAGGACTATCTCCCAGCCGGCAAGACAGCCAAACAACAAAAACTCATGCCTGAATTTGCCAAGGAAGTCCGACCAAAAATCCAAGAGGTTGAAGCGGTTCTCAATGATGAGGCCGTCAGCCATCCCAAACTCCCAGAAGAATTTATCAACTTCAACGCCCTAGACCGGATTGCCCAATATGAAGCCAACGGCCAGGCTGATTGTTTTGAAGAAGCGGTCCGCCTCCTCAAAGAAGAGGAGAATCCCTTGCTGACCCAAGCACAGAAAGAGAAGTTGGTCCATCAATACCAAGAATTAAAAAACGAGGAAATTTAATTGTTAGCAGTCAAGAAAAAGAAATTTGACAATGTCCTAGAAGGGGGCTTTGTCGAAGATTTATTTTTTGCAAAATCAAATTGGATGTTAAAAGTCCGTGAAATTGCAGTACCAGTCATTCTCTGGGGCGGTTTCTTTTATTCACAGCTCTCGATCATCAATTCCTACAGCCCAAAGGCCTTCATCCCCTTCATGTACCACTGGAGCAATGAAGAAGGCCACGACTTTACCAACTATGTCTCATTGGCTTTGACAGTTGGTTTTGCAGTGGTCATGGCATTTTCTATCTTTCTTTTGCTCAGAAATAATCATAATGAAAAAGTCTATTTTGAGCGACACAAGCTCTACGATGAAGCCAAGGTCAAGCAGAGAGAAGAAGCGCTCGACAGCTTTTATGAAGCCCGCTTCGGCGACCGAGAAAGCCGTGAGAGCATCCGTTTCTACAGTGTCAAGGCAGAACAAAACTTCCAAAACGGTGAAGTAGAGGGACTATTTAAGGAAAAAGGATTGGAAATCAAATGAGTCTGATAAATTATACGGCCGACCTCCTCTTTTTTTATCCGCTGATTGGGGCCATGGCCTGGATTATCGGTGGTATTTTCTACCGTTTCTTTTATAATGGCCGGATCAAGCACTATACGAGAATCGCTCCTGAAGATGAGCCGATGATTACGATTCTCGTCCCAGCCCACAATGAAGAGCTGATGATTGAGGACACGATTGACTATCTGGCCAATGAAATCAACTACAGCAACTACGAAATCCTGGTCTGTGATGACGGCTCAACCGATACCACTCCCTATATTCTCCAGCGTTTGATGGCAAAATACGATAAACTGAGGGTCCTCCGCATTGAAGCCAATAAGGGCAAAGCCCATGCCTTCAACGTCGCCCTGGGGTTTGCCAAAGGAGAGTTTATCCTCTCAAATGACGCCGACACCGTCCCTGAAAAAGACGCCCTCTGGAAGTACATGCAACATTTCCTGGGTAAGAAATACCAGAATACCGGTGCTGTCACCGCCAATATGGACGTGCAAAACCGGAGTCTGCTGGTCGAAAAGTCTCAGACCGTCGAATTTTCTTCGATTGTTGGCATTATCAAGCGGGCGCAGATGGGTGTCTTGGGCTCTATGTATGCCTATTCTGGTGCCAATACCATGTACCGTAAATCAGCCGTCTACGATGTCGGCCTCTGGCGACAAGACCGGGCGACCGAGGATATTTCCATTGCCTGGGACCAGCAGTTTAACGGCTGGCATGCTGTCTTTGCTCCCAACATCATGTTTTACATGAATGTGCCCAATACCATCGACATGCTCTACAAGCAAAGAAAACGTTGGGCCAAGGGTGGGACAGAGGCCTGGATTACCAATTTCAAGCGGATTTTGAGACACCCTCTCAAGAACCTACCTAAGACCATCATGCTGCTCGATCAGACGGGCTCTATCGCCTGGGCCTTCTTTTATGTGATTGGGACCTTGATCACGCTAGCCCAGTTCGTCTACTTTATCCTGGTCGGCGATTTTCATGAGATTAACAAGTCGACCGACGTGGTCTTTATCTTCTTTAGTTTCATGATTTTCATCGGCTTCTGTCAGCTCCTTGTCAGCCTGCTTTTAGACAATCACAGGGCCAAGCTCAAGTATATCTTCTTTGCTCCCTTGTATATGGCCATGTATTGGCAGATTAATATTGTCTCCATCATTACTACCTTTATCCCAGCCATCAAGGCTGTCATGGGCATGGAAGGTGAAGGCACCTGGGTCAGCCCAGAGCGGACCAAGATGCGTCGTTAAGTCAAAATAGAAAAGAGAAATTATGAAAGTATTTGTCGCAGGATCTAGCGGCCGGGTTGGCCTTAAAACTTTAGAAAAATTAGTTGAAGCAGGACATACGGTCACAGCTGGGGCTCGCAAGCCTGAGCGTCTGCCAGTTATGGACGGGATGACTCCGGTGGACTTTGACCTGACCCTGTCAGTCGATGAAATGGCCAGAGCCGTCAAAGGCCATGCCGCCATCATCGTGACCGCAGGATCAGCCGGCAAGAGCCTCCTACAAATCGACCTTTTTGGTATGACCCAGCTCATGCAGGCGAGTGAGAAGGCCGGCGTCAAACGCTTCGTCCTCCTCAGTAGCATCTTCGCCCTCGAACCAGAACGCTGGGTCGGCCCAGGCTTTGAGCAGTTGAAGGACTACTATATCGCCAAGTACTTTGCCGACCTGTATTTGACCGAGCAGACCAGCCTCGACTATACAATCCTCCAGCCAGGAAGCCTCAAAGAAGAAGCAGGCACAGGCCAAATCAGCCTAAATGACAGCCAGTCTGCTCCAGCCCATATCGAAGACGTAGCAGAAACACTTACGGCGATTCTCAACCATCCGAATACTATTGGAAAAGTGCTTGGTATGCATACAGGCGGAGAAGCAATTAGCGAGGCCCTAAAAGCCCAATAAAAGGCACAAGTGGAGTGCAGGAAAACAGGGCGGATGCAGTGGAATAAGGCAATTTTTGAGACCTAGGCTCAAAAATTAGGGATGGAAGCCAAAGGCTTCGCTCCCGGCCCCCCCACTCCATCCGCCCTGTTTTCCGGAACGAAACGGACCCATACATTCAGGCACTTCCAAAAGCCTCCTAAATCCCGATAAAGCTAGCAATAAGCTAGTTTTTTTGTTATAATTATAGGTAAGTTAACCTTGAAAGAGAGCAAGATGGAAGATAAAAATATTGTCAACGTCAATCTAGCCGAAGAAATGAAAACAAGTTTCCGAGACTATGCCATGTCAGTCATTGTGGCCCGTGCCCTGCCTGACGTACGGGATGGTCTCAAGCCCGTCCATCGCCGGATTCTTTACGGGATGAATGAGCTGGGCACAACGCCCGATAAACCCCACAAGAAATCTGCCCGTATCACCGGTGACGTCATGGGTAAATACCACCCCCACGGCGACAGCTCAATCTATGAAGCCATGGTCCGCATGGCCCAATGGTGGAGCTACCGGCATATGCTTGTCGACGGTCACGGGAACTTTGGTTCTATGGACGGCGACGGGGCAGCGGCCCAGCGTTATACCGAAGCCCGCATGGACAAGATTACGTTGGAAATGCTCAAGGACATCAACAAGAACACGGTTGACTTCATCGACAACTACGATGGGACCGAGCGTGAACCAGAAGTCCTGCCAGCCCGATTCCCAAATCTCCTCGTCAACGGGACGACAGGGATTGCCGTCGGGATGGCAACCAACATCCCGCCTCATAACCTGGGCGAAACCATCGATGCTGTCGACATGCTCATGGAAAATCCAGAAGCGACCACGCAAGAGCTCATGAGCGTCCTGCCTGGCCCTGATTTCCCTACAGGAGCTTTGGTCATGGGTAAATCCGGCATCCGTCGGGCCTATGAGACCGGGAAAGGCTCGATTACACTTCGTGCCAAGACCGAAATCGAAGAGCTTAACGGTGGCAAGGAACGCATCATTGTCACTGAGCTACCTTATATGGTCAACAAGGCCAAGCTGGTCGAGCACATCGTCCGTCTCAACCACGAAAAACGGGTCGAAGGCCTGACCGCCGTCCGTGATGAGTCCAACCGTGAAGGAATCCGTGTGGTCATCGAGGTCCGCCGTGACATGTCAGCCCACGTCATCCTCAACAACCTCTTCAAACTGACCAGCCTCCAAACTTCCTTTGGTTTCAATATGCTGGCTATCGAAAAGGGCATTCCTAAAATCCTCTCGCTCCGTCAAATCCTGACCGACTATATCGAGCACCAGATTGAAGTCGTCGAACGCCGGACCGCCTTTGACAAGGCCCGTGCAGAAGCCCGGGCCCATATCTTGGAAGGCCTGCGGATCGCACTGGACAACATCGACCGGATGATTAGCATTATCCGTGAGAGCCAGACCGATGCCATTGCCCAGCAGACCATGATGAGCGAGTTCAGCCTCTCTGAGAAGCAATCTCAAGCGATTCTCGACATGCGTCTCCGTCGTCTGACCGGCTTGGAACGTGACAAGATTGAAAATGAATACAATGAACTGGTTGCACTGATTGCTGACCTGGCTGATATTCTCGCCAAGCCAGAACGCGTCAAGGCTATCATCCGTGAAGAGCTGGAAGAAGTCAAACGGAAGTTTGCTGATAAACGCCGAACAGAGCTCCTGGTCGGCGAGGTCCTCAACCTCGAAGACGAAGACCTGATTGAAGAAGAAGACGTCTTGATTACCCTCTCAAACAAGGGTTATATCAAACGCCTGCCAAACGATGAGTTCCGTGCTCAAAAACGTGGTGGCCGTGGCGTGCAAGGCATGGGTATGACCGATGATGACTTTGTGCAACACCTGGTCTCAAGTTCGACCCATGACCATCTCCTCTTCTTTACCAATCAAGGCCGGGTCTACCGGATGAAGGGCTATGAAATCCCTGAATACGGACGGACCGCTAAGGGTCTCCCTATCGTCAACCTGCTCAAGCTCGACGATGGCGAGAAGATCCAGACCGTGATTAACGTCGATAAGTCAGAAGCCGAACGCTATCTCTTCTTTACCACAAGAAACGGGATCGTCAAGCGGACAAATATTGGCCAATTCTCCAACATCCGGACCAACGGCCTGAAAGCCCTCAACCTCCGTGAAGGCGACGAATTGATCAATGTCCTTCTGACCGACGGCTCACAAGAAATCATCATCGGGACCCACAACGGCTACTCTGTCCGCTTTGAAGAAGGCCTCGTCCGTGATATGGGCCGCGGAGCCACTGGGGTCAAGGGGGTGAACCTCCGTGAAGGCGACTACGTCGTTGGCACCTCAACCGTCAACAATGACCAAGAAGTCCTCGTCATTTCAGAGAACGGTCTTGGAAAACGGACAGCTGCTGAAGAGTATCCGACCAAGGGCCGTGGCGGTAAAGGAATCAAGGTCATGAACGTGACCGAGCGGACCGGTAAACTTGCTGGACTGACCGCCATCTCAGGCGATGAAGACATCATGGTCATCACAGACACAGGTGTCATTATCCGGACCAATGTCCAAAACGTCTCTCAAACTGGCCGTGCCACTCAAGGTGTCAAGGTCATGAGACTGGACGACAAGGCTCAGATTGTAACCTTTGCCCTGGTTGAAGCTGAAGCAGAAGCTGAAAACGAAGACGAAAAAGCCACTGAGACCACAACAGAAGAATAAAAAGGGAGGCAACGTTTTCACGTTGTCTTTTTCCTAGGTAAAGCCAATGAAAAAAACTTTAGCTATCGCACTCACAGCTGTCAGCCTCCTGCTCCTCACAGCCTGCAGCTCCCAAAAAGAAAGCAGTGAGCTCCTGACCAATCCCATCAAGGAATCGACCACAACCATGGGGACCTATGTCCAGGTCAGCGTCTACAATCCAGGCAAACGGCCAGCTGCCCAAGAGGCCCTGCGGATCGCCGAGTCTTACAGCGACCTCATCAGCATGAAGGCCAAGAACTCTGAAATCAAGAAGATCAATGATTCTGCTGGCGAGTCAGCCGTCCGAGTCACTGACGACGTCTACCAGCTCGTCAAGCTCGGCTACCAGTATTCTGCCAAGCATGAAGGCTACGACATTACAGTCGGCCCGTTGAGTGGCCTCTGGCACATTGGCTTCCCAGATGCCAAAAAGCCGAGTCAGGCTGAGATTGACCAGGCAGTCCATCTGATAGATTACAAAGACATTCATTTTAATGACGAGCAAAAGAGTATCGAGCTTGAGAAAGCTGGCATGTCGCTGGATTTAGGCTCGATTACAAAGGGCTATGTGGCCATGAAGATGGTTGACTATCTCAAGAGCAAGGGGGTGACCTCTGGAATTGTGGACCTGGGTTCCAGCTCGATTTATGTCATCGGCGATTCTGCCCGTGGTGCTGGTCAGCCCTGGAAAATCGGCATTAAAGACCCCAACCAGCCAAACGGCGACCAGCTCGGTGTGATCACAGCCAGCAACCAGCACATCAACAGCTCAGGCATCTACGAACGCTATCTCCTGGCAGATGGCAAGCGTTATTCGCATATTCTGGACCCTAAGACTGGCTATCCTTTTGACAATGACCTGGCTAGCGTCACCCTCTTGATTTCTGGCGATGATCCGACCAATGGCGACGGCCTTTCTATGATGGTCTACGCCATGGGCACCAAGAAGGGCTATGATTATATCCTCCATCATGAGAAGGTCCAGGCCATCTTCATCGACAAGAAAAATCGGATTTTTTTGACGCCTGGCATGAAGGATAAATTCACGCTTTCAAAAGACAGTCAATTTAAGATTGCTGATATTTCAGAGGCCTCTGACTGATGATTTCAGACAGGCAAAGGGCTAGTCTTAATGCCCTTTTTATGTTAGACTTAGTATTAAGAAAAATGAACATTTAAGAGGAATGAATGGAAGCAAAGAAGAAGAAAAAA
The DNA here is from genome assembly GCF_003116835.1 of Lactococcus termiticola. Taxonomy (GTDB): domain Bacteria; phylum Bacillota; class Bacilli; order Lactobacillales; family Streptococcaceae; genus Lactococcus; species Lactococcus termiticola. The sequence goes on from NZ_BFFO01000008.1 coordinate 21,174, forward strand.
AGCAGTAATGGCCTGGTCAACACGCTGATTGTCCTCCTTTTATTGGTCGGACTCGTCCTCGTCTTTAACGAGCCTGTCCGTAATTTTTTCATTGGCCTGAACAGTGGCCTCTACCAGATTCACAATGTCAGCCGGACAGAGATTGTTAAAAATCAGGAAAAGCAGGGCAACTTCGACTTTGCCAGCGTCAAGGCGGTCAGCTTTAACGACGTGGTCAACTACCAGTTTGGCACACCGCCACTCCCTGTGATTGGCCAGATTGTCATGCCCGATGTGGGCCTGAGCCTTCCGATTTTCAAGGGGGTCGATAGTGACGCGCTCATGTACGGGGCCGGCACCATGAAGGCCAACCAGGTCATGGGCCAAGGCAACTATGCCCTGGCCAGCCATAACGTCACCGGCTATGACAGCGACCTGAGCCTCCTCTTTACACCACTCGAGCATGCCAAGACCGGCATGAAAATCTATACCACAGATAAGGAAAATATCTACGAGTACCAGGTCTCAAGCGTGACCGTAGTCAATCCTGATGCCGTCTCCGTCATCGACGACAAGCCTGGCAAGAGCGAAATCACGCTGGTCACCTGTGCCGACCCAGAAGCCAGACAACGTATTATCGTCAAGGGCGACTTCGTAGGCAAGGGACCTTATGATGGTAGCCAGGCCCAAGCGGAGACCAAGAAGGTCTTCAGCGAACAGCACAAGGAGCTGAATCTGAATGCACAGCCCCTCAAGACGATTGTTGAGCTTTTGAATTATGCTAATAAGTATTTGCCAGTTTATAAGATGTGATGGAGATACGCCTTGCCTGAAGCAGGGCTGTTTTTATTTTGCTAGCCAGTCAGTCGCATGGGGGTAAGGAAAGCTTCGCTTTCATTGCTAAAGGTCGATCTCTTTGGTTTCTCGTGTGCCTTGTTCACTATTCAATGGGCTTTTTCTTAACTGCTGCTGAGCTCAATAGCAGATCATTCGTTCCCAAAAAAACATGAGTGGGGAGACTATACACAGTGAAGGAGCAGAGTGGCTGGGATTTCGCCCAGTGAAAGGCAATTTGGGAGACCGTTAGGCCTCACAAATTAGGCATGGAAGCTGGAAGCTTCGCTGCCGGCCCAGGGCCAAATCCTGGCCACTCTGCTCTGGAACGACTTAAGCACAACTTACCTCATTTCTCAGCAAAGAGCTTATAAACCTTAACAACCTGTATTGACAGCAGAAAAAACTGACAACCCTCAGTTTTTTTGATATAATTAAGTATCATTCAAAAACTTGAAAGGTGATCTGATGAATATCGTTATCGTAGTTATTATTGCTATTGTTGCCCTCCTGGCTGGGACGGCTCTTGGGGTTTGGATTAGCCAACGCCAGACCAAGAAAATCCTCATGGAAAACCCGCCCCTCAATGAAGATGCGGTTCGCATGATGATGAGCTCTATGGGCCGTAAGCCTTCTGAGACTCAGGTACAACAAGTCCTCCGTCAGATTCGTCAATCAGCGAAACAGGCAGAAAAAAAGAAGAAGTAAGAAAAACAGAGCAATCTGTTTTCTATTTACAGGATATTTTACATAATATTAGTTATGAAAAGGAGCAAAGATGGACAATAGACCTATTGGATTTTTAGACTCAGGTGTTGGTGGCCTCACGGTCGTCAAAGAGCTTTTACGGCAACTGCCTAACGAAGAAGTCATCTACATCGGTGACTCAAAGCGGGCCCCCTACGGCTCAAGAAATAAAGATGAAATTTTGGCCTTCACTTGGGAGATGGTTAATTTTCTCCTTTCTAAAAATGTAAAAATGATTGTCATGGCCTGCAATACAGCAACCGCTGTCGCCCTGGAGGACGTCAAAGAAAAACTCGACATCCCTGTCCTGGGTGTGATTCAAGCCGGTGCCTCAGCAGTGGTCCAAAAGACCCGCAGCAAGCAGGTCGCCGTCATTGCGACCGAAGCTACTGTCAAATCCTCAGCCTATAAGGACATCATTCACCGCAAGTCACCGAGTGTTGAGCTGACGAGCCTGGCCTGCCCTAAATTTGTCCCCCTGGTCGAAGCTAATATGATGGCAATGCCAGAGGCTAAGGCCGTCGTCAAAGAAAGCCTTGCTCCATTAAAAGGCAAGGTCGACAGCCTGATTTTAGGCTGTACCCACTATCCCCTGCTCAAGCCTCTGATCCAGGAGGAGATGGGCCCAGAGGTCCAGCTCATCGACTCAGGGGCTGAGACGGTCCGGGATATTTCTGTCCTGTCCAATTACTTCCTGATTTCAGGCAGCGAGCGAGAAGCTATCCAGCACCGTTTTTATACAACGGGTGACCCGGCTACCTTTAAGGCGATTGCAGGCCAATGGCTCAATATTGATGATATTAAAGTAGAAGAAGTTGACCTCAGCCAAAGTCAGCCCAAGACAAAAACTCTTATCGTCGCTACTCGAAACCAGGGCAAGGCCAGAGAATTTGAAGCCCTATTCTCAGACCGGGGCTACAGCATCAAGACCCTTAACGACTATCCTGAGCTCCCTGAAATCGAAGAGACGGCCGACAGCTTTGAAGGCAATGCCCGCCTCAAGGCGGAGACCATCGCTGAAATCACAGGTGAGCTGGTCGTGGGCGACGACTCAGGCCTCTGTGTCGATGTCCTCGGTGGCCTGCCTGGTGTCTGGAGCCACCGCTTTGCCGGTCCAGACCCAACAGACGAGCAAAACATGTCCAAGCTCCTTCATGAGCTGGCTTCAACAGCCCTAATACCAGAACGTCGAACCGCCCATTTCCATACGACACTCGTCGCATCCATGCCTGGAAAGGAAAGTCTGGTCATTGATGCCGACTGGCCTGGTAGAATCGCCACAGCACCTAAAGGGGAAGATGGCTTTGGCTACGACCCGATTTTCTTGGTCGGCAATGGCGACCTGACTGCAGCCGAGCTCCCCTTTGAAGAAAAGAACGAGCAATCCCACCGGGGCCAGGCCTTGCGCAAATTGATGGTCGAGTTGCCATCCTGGCTTGACAAATAAATTTACATAGTGTATATTATGTAAAGAGGATAAAAATATGTTTCTTGTAATGAGTGATTCTCACTATGACCGCAAGGTCGTCGAGCAAATTAAGGCAAAATACCAAGGCCAGGTCTCAGCGATTTTTCACTGCGGAGATTCTGAGCTGGAGTCATCTGACTCTGTCTGGTCAGGCGTTCATGTTGTCGCAGGCAACTGTGACTATGACCCTGGCTATAAGGAAAGCAAGCTGGTTGAAGTCGAGGGCAAGCGTGTCCTCATTAGTCATGGCCACCTTTACAATGTCGGCTTTGGCCTAGACCGCTACAGCTATTTTGCTGAAGAGCAGAAGGCTGATATTGCCTTGTTTGGCCATATCCACCAGCCGGTTGCCCAAGTCATCGGCAAGACCCTTTTTATCAACCCGGGTTCTGTTTCACAGCCTAGGGGGCAGTACAATATAAAGATGTATGCGACTGTAGAAGTAGAGGATAACTACTACAAGGTCACATATTATACACTAGAGCATGAGCCGATTGACGGCTTAGCATTTGAATTTACTATCGGATAATTTATGAAACTACCCAATGAGGTCCAGGCTTTTCTGGAAAGCAAACAATTCTCAAAGAATACAAAGGCAAACTACCTCTATGATCTCCGTCATCTGATGGCCTTTTTTGAGGACCAGGAGCTTTCTGATGAAAGCCTCAAGCTCTATAAAAAGAGTCTGGGAGAGCTTTCGGCAACAGCCCAACGACGTAAGATTTCATCGACCAATCAATACCTTTCTTATCTCTATCAACAGAAAAAAATTGATAGCTTTTTCAAGATGACTCAAGTCGCAGCGGCCCCTTCTGCTAGCAATCCTAGGACAGTGGCAGAAATACAGGACTTTAGTTCCTTCTATAAGCCACTGACTGTGACCTCGCCAGGCCATTTCCTGGCCCTGGTCATCCTAGAATTTGGTCTGAATTTTTCAGAAATCCAACAGCTCCGCTGGGAGGACTTCAACTGGAACTTCAAAGTCTTGACCATCGAAAAGTCTGGCATCAAGCGTGTCCTCCCCATCGACGACCGCTTTGCCCTCATGGTCAAGCAGATCAACAATGCAGACGAGCTCTTTACCAAGTCCAGACAGTTCTTATATCTGGAGCTGAAGAAGTACACGCCAATCACAGCCAAGGCCCTGCGTGAGCAATATATCTTGAGGCAGGTCGCTGAAGGAAAGACCATCTACGAACTTGCCCAAAACCTGGGTCTGCTCACAATTTACACGCTTGAGAAATATTACAGATAAGGAATTTTACATTATATTTATTATGTAAACTCACCAGATGGAAGAAATCAAAATCAAGATCAATGACTTTGAGGGGCCTCTCGACCTCCTCCTTCATTTGGTCAGCCAATACAAGATGGATGTCTTTCAGGTCCCGCTTGTCCCGGTTATCGAGCAATACCTGACCTATGTCAACACCATGAAAAATCTAGAGCTTGAGATTGCGGGCGACTATATGGTCATGGCCAGCCAGCTCATGCTGATCAAGTCCAGACGACTTTTGCCGACAGTCGCTGATGAATTTCAAGAGGACACGGAGCAGTTGGAGCAGGATATCCTGAGCCAGATTGATGAATACCGGAAGTTCAAGGCCTTATCCCAAGAGCTGGCCGGTCTTCATGAAAATCGCAGTCAATTTTATTCTAAGGCTAAGACTGAGGTCATCTCTGACGATGTTGTTCTATTAAAAGACAAGTCGACGATCGACCTTTACCTGGCCTTTAACCGCCTGCTTGAAATCAAGCAACAGATGGATACGGCCAATAATACGACGATTGAGGCGGAGAAGTACTCGATTGCAGATAAAATTGTCCTCCTGATTGAAGACTTTAAGCATTACGAGACGAGGACTTTTAGTCAGCTTTTTGCTGAAGATACCAGTCGCGAGGAGATGTTGACGACCTTCCTGGCCCTGCTGGAATTAATCAAAAACCAAGTCCTCAGTTTTGAGCAAGAAGATACCTTTGCTGAGATTAGCTTTAGAAGAAACGAACAACTACAAGAAGAGGAGGCAGACGATGGCCAAAGAGCATAATCCCCTAGCTAGCTTTGAGCTCCTGCTTTTTGTTGCTGGCGAAGAGGGTATCCGGCTGGACGAGCTGGCCGACCTGTCAGGACTAAAAAAGCAGGCCTGCCTCCAACAGCTGGACAAGCTCAAGGAGAAGTATGAGGCTGATAGCGACTCTGCCCTGACCATTATTGAGACGGCAGACAAGTATCGGATGGCGACCAAGCCTGATTTTGCAGACTTGCTCAAGGCCTATGCCAAGACACCGCTTAATCAATCCCTGTCGAAGTCGGCCCTCGAGGTCCTGACCATCATTGCCTACAAACAGCCGATTACCAGGGCTGGGATTGACCAGATTCGAGGGGTCAACTCGTCTGGTGTCATTTCGACCTTGCGGGCTTTTGACCTGATTGAAAAGTCGGGGACCCTTGAGGTGCCAGGGCGCCCAGGCCTTTACAGTACGACAGAATTTTTCCTGGACTATATCGGGATCAATCAGCTTTCTGACTTGCCAGAAGTTGATGAGAGCCAATTCGAGGCCGAGCAAGCCATTTTATTTGAGGAAACAAAGACTGATGAGAATCAATAAATACCTCGCCCATGCGGGTGTCGCAAGCCGTCGTAAGGCTGAAGAGCTGATTTTAGCCGGCAAAGTCACGGTCAACAATGCGGTCATGGACAATCTGGCCTACCAGGTTCAGGCCGGTGACCGTGTCGAAGTCGATGGCGTGGCTGTCTACAATGAAGAACCGGTTTATTACCTGCTCAACAAGCCCCGTGGCGTGATTTCTGCCGTGTCAGATGACAAGGGACGTAAGACCGTGCTTGATTTGCTTGGAGCGGTCAAAGAACGGATTTACCCGGTCGGCCGGCTTGACTGGGATACCAGTGGTCTCTTGATTTTGACCAATGACGGCGAGTTTACCAACCTGATGACCCACCCAAGACACGAGATTGATAAGGTCTATATCGCCAAGGTCGAAGGCCAGGCCAACAAGGAAAATCTCCGACCACTGACCCTGGGTATGACCATCGAAGGCAAGAAAATCAGCCCTGCCCGCTATGAGATTTTGAAGCAGGACAAGGCTAAGAACAGCTCTGTTGTCAGCCTGACCATCCATGAAGGACAAAACCATCAGGTCAAGAACATGTTCAAGGCCGTTGGCCTGCCTGTCCAAAAGCTCAGCCGGAGCCAGTACGGCACACTGACCCTTGACGGCCTCCAGGTCGGCCAGTATCGGCGGATGACCAAGAAGGAAGTTTCCCAGCTGGTCAATGCGGCTCAGAACAAGTAAAATCAAGACTTATAAAAGGGTCTAAAAAATTAAAAACAAGTCATTTGCCTAGGCAATGGCTTTTTGTTATAATGAATTTATCTTCAGGGCACCGTGAAATTCGGGACCGGCGGTTAAAGTCCGCGAGGCGAAAGCCTGATGTGGTGTAATTCCACAACCGACTGTACAGTCAGGATGGGAGAAGATGACAGTTTTTTGTCGGGCTTTTTGTGCTACCAGAAAGCTCCAACTTAATAATCTGCTATCTACTCCTCTGAATTTTGAAGAACTACTTTTTCATCTTTGGAGGATTTTTTATGTCTAAAACACGTCGCATGACGCTGATTGCAGTGCTGAGTGCTGTTTCTGTGATTTTGTCACAGTTTCCGCAGTTTCCCTTGCTTCCAGGCGTCGATTTCTTGAAAATTGATTTTTCACTCATTCCAATTCTCATCGGCCTCTTTATTCTGGGCCGACTGAGAGATGGCTTTTGGATCCTGATTGTCCGGACCCTGGCCTGGTTATTCTTCTTTAACCAAGGCGTGACGACCATCATTGGCCTGCCGATGAATTTCATCGCTGTCACTGTCTTCATGGTCATTATCTGGTTCTTCTTGAAGAAGGACTTCAGTATGAAGAAGTACATCCTGTCTGGCCTCTTGGCGACCATTGCCTTGACTGCTGTGATGTTTTTGTTGAATGCCGTCTACGCCATCCCAGCCTATGTGGCCTTTGCCCATTATCCTGCTGAGATGCTGGGCTTGGGCAATTACCTGCTCGCAGCGATTCTGCCTTTCAACCTGATTGAGGGTGTCATCTTTACATTGGCCTTTGGAGCTGTCTACTGGGCACTTCGTGGGGCAAAGGCTGTTAAATTTGTGAATGCTTAATAATGAAGAACGGGGAGCCGTTCTTTTTTAGTTAAAAACAATAGCATTTTATAACCCCAATATGCTATACTCTTAAAATGAATAAAAAATTAGGTATCATCCTCGCCATCGCCTGCTACGTCCTCTGGGGTTCGCTCGGTCTCTTTTGGAATCTTTTGTCTGGTGTCAATTCCTACGAGGTCTTTTCTTATCGTATTTTAGCGACGGTGCTCACGATGCTCTTATATTTCCTTTTCACAGGCCGATTTTCAAAGCTCAAAAATGAATTGAAAGAAGTTAGAAAGTCTAAAAAAGCACTCGCTTCAGGTGTGATTGCTGCCTTCTTGGTTGGGACAAATTGGCTGGTCTATATCATTGCAATTGCCAACGGCCAAGCGACAAGTGCAAGTCTGGGTTACTACATCACGCCCTTGATTTCGGTCTTGCTTGCAGTCATTTTCCTCAAAGAAAAAATCGAGCGATATACAGTGATTGCTGTGATTGTTGCCTTTATCGGTGTCCTGCTGATGACTTTAGAAAATGGCAAACTACCCGTGATCACGCTGGTTTTAGCGATTACCTTTGGTTTGTATGGTCTTTTTAAGAAAAACATCAAGATGTCGAGTGACGTTTCAATCACCTTTGAAGCTATCGTGATTGCCCCTTTTGTCCTCATTTTTCTGATTTTCTTTGCACAACACAGTTTCCTTTCATACTCAGTGCCAGAGATGGTTTTCCTGCTCTTGTCAGGGATTGTGACAGCGATTCCCCTCTTGCTTTTTGCTGAGAGTCTGAAAAATGCAGACCTTAACACGGTTGGTTTCCTGCAATATATCAATCCAAGCCTGCAGCTCCTCGTTGCCCTCTTTGTCTTCAAAGAAAGCTTGACGGCCAGCAGTTTTCAGAGTCTCGCCCTGATTTTGCTGTCTATTCTTATTTTTATCATAGGCCAGATTGTCAGCTTAAGAAGAAAATGATAAAATATGACTATGATTATTCCAGAAGAATTAAAAAACTTTGAGGTCAAGTTTGATGCTCCCTTGTCAGATTACACCTTTACCAAGGTGGGTGGTCAGGCTGATATTTTAGCCTTTCCAAAGACAGTCGATGAGGTCGCCCAGCTAATCAAGTTGGCCAATAAGAGTGAAACCCCGTTGACTGTCCTTGGCAACGCCTCCAACCTGATTGTCAAAGACAGCGGGATTCGTGGCATGGTCATCCTGCTTGAAAAGCTCGACAAGGTCAACTATGCCGGCTACAGTCTTGAAGCTCAGGCTGGAGCCAAACTTATCGATGTCTCCCGCATTGCCCTCGAGCATAGCCTCTCTGGGCTTGAGTTTGCCTGCGGGATTCCTGGTTCTATCGGTGGCGCGGTCTACATGAATGCCGGTGCCTACGATGGCGAAATTTCGCATGTTCTAGCTTCATGCAAGGTCATCGACATGGAGGGCAATATCAAGGTCTTGAGCAAGGAAGACATGCGCTTTGGCTACCGCCAGTCGGCTGTTCAAAATGAAAAGCTGATTGTCTTATCAGCCAAGTTTGACCTGAAGGCCGGCGACCCGAGCCTGATCAAGGCTGACATGGACAAGTTTACCGAGCTCCGTGAGTCCAAGCAACCGCTGGAATACCCAAGCTGCGGCTCGGTCTTCAAGCGGCCGGCCGGCTATTTTGCTGGCCAGCTGATTCAAGAAGCGGGCTGCCAGGGCCACCGGATTGGTGGTGTTGAGGTTTCGACCAAGCATGCTGGCTTCATGGTCAATGTTGACCAGGGCACAGCCTCTGATTATATTGCCCTGATTGACTGGGTCATTGAGCAGGTCAAAGCCAAGTCTGGTGTGACCTTAGAGCCTGAAGTCCGGATCATCGGCGATTGATTTTTGAAAAAAAATAGATTATAATAAAGAAAATTAAGCAGAAGAACGGGCGAAAGCTCGCTGCCGAATGAGGAGTCATCCTCAAGATTGAGTGGGGCAGCCCACTTGAAACTCACAACCGTGCTTGTGTACAATCAATTCAGTAGGATTCTGCAAGAGATTGAGTGCTAGAAGCCCGGTAAATCCGGGCATTTTTTATTGGAGAAATACAGATGGCTAAAAATATTATCGAATTCAAAAACATCCGCAAGGTCTATGACGACAACGGCCAGGTAGTCTTAAAAGACATTAACCTGGAAATCGAAGAGGGCAAGTTTTATACGCTCCTCGGGGCTTCGGGCTCCGGTAAATCTACAATTTTGAACATCATTGCGGGCTTTCTGGATGCGACCAGTGGCGACGTCTTTCTCGATGGCAAGCGGATCAACGACATTCCGGCCAACAAGCGGGACGTCCACACCATCTTCCAGAGCTACGCCCTCTTCCCCAACATGAACGTCTTTGACAATGTTGCCTTTGCTCTGAAAATCAAGGGCCGGCCAAAAGCTGAAATCGCAGAACGAGTCAGTGCCGCCCTCAAGCAGGTCCAGCTCACAGGCTTTGAAAAGCGGGGCATCAAGAAGCTCTCAGGCGGGCAACGTCAACGTGTCGCCATCGCCCGGGCCATCATCGACCAGCCCAAGGTCGTCCTGCTCGACGAGTCGCTCTCAGCCCTCGACCACAAGCTCAGAAAAGAAATGCAGTACGAGCTCCGTGAGCTCCAACAACGGCTTGGCATCACCTTTGTCTTTGTCACCCACGACCAGGAAGAGGCTCTGGCTATGAGCGACTGGATTTTTGTCATGAACGACGGCGAAATCGTCCAATCCGGTACGCCCATCGACATCTACGACGAGCCAATCAACCATTTTGTTGCCGACTTTATTGGCGAATCCAACATCATCAAAGGGACAATGATTCGAGACTATCTGGTCAAGTTCAACAACCAGGAATTTGAAGCCGTCGATGGCGGGATGCGAAACAACGAGCCCGTCGAAATTGTCATCCGGCCAGAAGACCTCAGTTTTACCCTGCCTGACGAAGGTAAGTTCAACGTCAAGGTCGACACCCAGCTCTTCCGGGGGGTCCACTATGAGATTGTCGCCTATGATGATTTTGGCAATGAATGGCTGATCCACTCAACCCACAAGGCCATCGAGGGCGAGCGGGTAGGCCTCGACTTTGAGCCTGAAGCCATCCACGTCATGCGACTCCATGAGACCGAAGAAGACTTTGATGCCCGTATCGAAGAATATGTCGAAGAAGAAGAGGCGACCGTAGGTCTGGTCGCTGCCATCGAGGAGGAAGAAGCAGAAAATGACTAGCCTTTATAAAAAGTTATATGCCATTCCCTACTATCTCTGGCTGGGTCTCTTTGTGATTATCCCGCTGGTCATGCTCCTCTGGCAGAGCTTTTCGACGACGGGTTCTGACACGGTCAGTTTTGACAATTACATTGCTTATTTCAGCACGCCGACCTATCTCTTGATGACCTGGAACTCGGTCGTCTACGCCCTGATTGTGACGGTCCTGACCCTGGTCATCAGCTATCCGGTCGCCTATATCCTGACCCGGCTCAAGTACAAGCAACTCTGGCTGATGCTGATTATCCTGCCGACCTGGATTAACCTCTTGCTCAAGACCTACGCCTTCATCGGGATTTTTGGCCAATATGGCTCTGTCAATAACTTCCTGACTTTCGTCGGCCTTGGCCGTCATCAGATTCTCTTTACAGATGCTAGCTTTATCATTGTGGCCAGTTATATCTCGATTCCATTTATGATTTTGCCAATTTTTAATGCTTTAGAAGAAATGGACGATAATCTGGTTGATGCTGCAAGAGACCTTGGAGCCAATGGCTTTCAGACCTTCATCAGGGTTGTCTGGCCACTGTCGCTCAACGGCGTCCGCTCGGGTGTCCAGGCTGTCTTCATTCCTTCTCTATCCCTATTTATGCTGACCCGCCTGATTGGTGGTAACAAGGTCATCACACTGGGGACAGCGGTCGAAGAGCATTTCTTGACCACACAAAACTGGGGAATGGGCTCGACCATTGCCATTATCCTGGTCCTGGCCATGGTTCTTATCATGTACCTGACCCGAGAAAGGGGGGACAAAAAATGAAGCATAAGCACAAGACCGGAAAAGTCTACCTCGCCTTTGTCCTCGTCCTCCTTTATCTGCCGATTTTCTACCTGATTTTTTACGCCTTCAATGCTGGAGGCGACATGAGCAAGTTTACCGGCTTCACTTGGGAAAATTTCCAGACCTTGTTTGCCGATAGCCGGCTGATTTTGATTGTCGTTGAGACCTTCTTTTTGGCCTTCCTGAGCTCGCTGATTGCGACCATTATCGGGACCTTTGGAGCCATCGCCATCTCAAGTCTTAGACAAAAGCGAAAGGACACGGTCCTTGGCCTTAACAATGTCTTGATGGTATCGCCAGACGTCGTGATTGGGGCGAGCTTTCTGATTCTCTTTTCAGCCCTGGGCCTCCAGCTTGGCTTTGTGTCTGTACTTTTGGCTCACATCGCCTTCAGTATACCTATTGTGGTCTTGATGGTCCTCCCCTTATATCAAGAGATGGACAAGAGCCTGGTTAATGCCGCCCATGACCTGGGAGCCAGCAGACTCCAGGCCATGAAAGAAGTGGTCGTTCCCTTCTTGACACCGGGGATTATCGCTGGCTTCTTCATGGCCTTTACTTATTCGCTCGACGACTTTGCTGTGACCTTCTTTGTGACGGGGAATAGCTTTACCACGCTTTCTGTCGAGATTTATTCACGGGCTCGTGAAGGCATTAGCCTTGAGATTAACGCCCTCTCTGCGATTGTATTTCTCTTTTCAATCCTGCTGGTCATAGGTTATTATATGATTATGAGGGATTCTGACACCGCCGGTAAGGCACCAAATATTGGTTAGGAGGTCTGCATTATGAAAAAATTAATCTACTTTATGTCTGCCGTCCTGGTCCTTATTTTAGTCCTCGGTGGCCTTTCTTGGAAGCTGTCAACAGAAGCCCGAGGCTCTAGCGATAAGAAGAGTCTGACCATCTTTAACTGGGGCGAATACATTGACCCAGATCTCATTAGCAAGTTTGAAGCTAAGTCTGGCTACAAGGTCAACTATGTGACCTTTGACAGCAACGAAGCCATGTACGCCAAGGTTAAACAGGGCGGAACAGCCTATGATTTGGTCGTGCCGTCTGAATACATGGTCCAAAAAATGGCTGACGAAGGCCTACTCGACCAGCTCGACCACAGTAAAATCAAGGGTCTTGACAATATCGACAAGAACCTTCTCAATCCTGTTTTTGACCGGGGCAATCGCTATTCGATTCCTTATTTCTGGGGGACGCTTGGTATTGTCTACAATGACAAGTTCATCAAAAATCCACCAACAAGCTGGGAGGAGCTCTGGAAGCCTGACTACAAAAACTCAATTCTCCTGACCGATGATACTCGAGACGTCATGGGCATGGGCCTGATGACGACTGGTAGCTCCGTCAACAGTAGTAATCCCAAGGAAATCAGCAAGGCCTACGACAAGCTCAGCCAGCTCACGCCCAACGTCAAGGCCATCCTCGGCGACGAAATCATGAACTACATGGTCAACAATGAGACACCGCTTGCCGTGTGTTATTCAGGGCAGGCCTCAGAGATGATCGATGCTAACGAGCACCTGCATTATGTCGTCCCAAAGACCACCAACGTCTGGTATGATAACCTCGCTATTCCAAAAACAGCCAAGAACATCGACGGTGCCTACGCCTTCATCAACTTTATGCTGGAGGCCAAGAACGCGGCTCAAAATGCTGACTACGTCGGCTATTCTACCCCAAACAAGAAGGCAGAAGCCCTGCTCGACGACGATGTCAAGAACGACAAGGCCTTTTATCCAGATGAAGCAACCATCAAGCGGGATGAAGCCTACACCAATCTTAGTCAGGAGTTGACTGAGCGCTATAATGACCTTTATTTGCAGTTTAAGATGCATAGATAAAGACCGTGCAAAGCTACGATTTAATTGCTAAAAGGAGAGTCTTAACGGTCTCTCCTTTTGCCTTATTTCACAGTGTTTTCACAGCATTTCTTCCACTCCACGATGCACATTTTTTCGAAGTTTTTCGCAAAGTTTCTAAAAAAATGCTAGAGTGAGAAAAGAAAAAAGTCTGAAAGCCAGGCTCTTTTTTTCGCCCTCCTCTATGTTATAATAAGACTTAGCGACTCAAAAAAGGAAAATAATATGGAAAATGAAAAGAAAAATCTGAAGGCTTCAGCCTTCTATAGATGGTTTATCAATAATCGAGGAGTGACGGTTCTAGCGGGGATTCTCCTCTTTTTGCTGAACATTTTTATTCTCAGCAAAATCAGCTTTGTCTTCCGGCCAGTAGCGGATTTCCTGACGACAATTTCACTGCCAGTGGTCCTGGCTGCCGTCTTTTATTATCTCTTTAACCCCATCGTTGACTTCTTCCAGAAACGAAAAGTTCCTCGGCTCGTCTCTATCATCATCATCTTCCTGATTTTGGCTGGCCTGATTGCCTGGGGCCTCATTGTTGCGATTCCGTCAATGACAGAGGGCATCATCAACTTCTCAAACCGGGTGCCTCATTATGTTAATCAAGGACAAGAGCAGATTAACCAGCTCTTAAAAAACCCCCGCTTTGAGCAGTTCCGCCCACAGATTGATAAGGCGACAGATAACATTGCCGGCAACCTGGTCGACTGGTCACGTTCCTTCTCAAAGACCGCCTTCAGCTCGATTTCAGACATCCTGAGCCAGACGGCCAGCATTGTGATTTCAATCATCATCTTCCCATTTGTCCTTTTCTATCTCTTGAAGGACGGCGACCAGCTCAATGGCTATGTGACACGTCTTTTGCCCAATGACTGGCGGGCGGATACCAGCAAGATTCTGCATGAAATTAACAGTCAACTTTCAAATTATGTCCGGGGACAGGTCATTGTGGCCTTGTCTGTGGCCGTCATGTTCTCGATTGGCCTGCCAATCATTGGCCTGAAATATGCGATTGGCCTGGCGATTATTGCAGGTTTCTTGAATCTGATTCCTTTCTTGGGGTCATTTGCGGCGGCGATTCCGATGGTGGTTGTTGGTCTTGCGACTGGTGGTCCTTGGATGGTGGTCAAGGTCTTGATTGTCCTCGTCATTGAGCAGACCATCGAAGGTCGTTTGATTTCGCCACTGGTCCTCGGTAAACAGCTCAGCATCCACCCAGTCATGGTCCTCTTTGTCCTCTTGACCTCAGGAAAACTCTTTGGCCTCTGGGGCGTCCTCCTTGGAATTCCCTTCTACGCAGCGGCCAAGGTTATTATCATCCACGTCTATGAGTGGTACCGTGAGATTTCCAGTCTTTATCGGAACGATGAGCGTCAGGGCCAAGAGCCAGAAGTTATGAAAGAAACAGAATCATTAGAAGAAGGAAAAGAGAAGGCATAGATGTCATATTCTGAAGATACCATAGATTTTCTCCATAAGGGCGACCTCATTGGCATGAACAACATGCTGGCCAAGGCCATCGAGCACGATAGTCCCGAGCTCCTCGAAGACCTAGCCGAATATCTGCAGATGATGGGCTTTATCGATGAGAGCCACAAGGTCTACGACAAGCTCCTCAGCCAGGGAAACAACAGCTCAGCCCTGATTAACCTGGCTGAAATCGCAGAAGCAGACGGCGACCTGGACGAGGCCTTGGGCTACCTCTATCAGGTGCCGAGCACTGATGAGAACTATCCGTCTGCCCTGATTAAAATTGCAGACATCTACCAGGCAGACGGCGACTTCGAGACCGCCCTCAGCAAGCTTGAAGAGGCTAGGCAGTTTTCAGACTCGCCACTGGTCGGCTTTGCCATCGCTGAGTCCCAGTTTGACCAGGGAGCCTACCAGGAGGCCATTCAGGAGTATGCTAAGCTTTCTGCCAAATTCATTTTTGACAATACAAAAATCTCGACCTACCAGAGAATCGGCGACGCCTATGCTAGACTAGGCAACTTTGAAAATGCCGTCAGTTTTTTGGACAAGTCCCTCGAAGTCGATAAAAAAGCCGAGACCATTTTAGAATTGGCCGTCCTTGAAGCTGAAATCGGCAACAGCGAGCGAAGCCTCAGCTACTTCAAGCAACTCGAAGAAGACTTCGACAACGACTACCTGCCCTACGAGCTCGCCTACGCCGAAATCCTCAATGAAGACGGCCAGACCGAGCGGGCCATCGAGGTCGCACAGGAAGGCCTGGCGAAGAATCCGAACGCCGTCCCACTCTTGCATTTCCTGGCCCGGGCCTATTACCAGAAAAAGGAAAACTCAGAGGCTGAACGCTACCTCATGCAGGCCCTCGACTTCCCTGAGCTCCACGACGAGACCGTCTTCCTGCTGGCCAATCTCTACTTCAACGAAGAAGACTTTGAAGCCGTCATCAACCTAGAAAATCTCATCGAAGATGAACACCTCATCGCCAGCTGGCTCATCGCCCAGTCTCATGCAGCACTTGAGCAGGACAATGAAGCAGAGGCTATCTATCAGGAACTTTTGGAGACAGATTTATCTGAGAATCCTGATTTCTTGAAAGATTATATTGACTTTCTACGTAGCACTGGTAAGCAAGAAGCTGCAGAAGAATACGTCAAACGCCTTTCGATACTTTCGCCAGATGATGCAAGTGATTTATATTAAAGCCTGACTAAGGCTTTTTATTTCTTAAATTGAAGCCGCAATATGTGCAATTCAGGGCTTTATCTGATAAAATATAAGTTGATGTATAGCAATTTATTTGCTGACAGTAAAGGAGAAATAATGACTGAAAAAAAATACGGAGCTGACCTGCTCGTAGATTCTTTGATTAACCACGACGTCAAATATGTTTTCGGGATTCCTGGAGCTAAGATTGACCGTCTTTTTGACCGTCTTGAAAATGAAGAAGGACCTGAATTGATTGTGACTCGCCACGAACAAGGGGCGACCTTCATGGCCCAAGCCGTAGGACGTATCACTGGGAAACCCGGTGTGGTTGCTGTTACCTCTGGTCCTGGTGTCTCTAACCTTGCTACTGGCCTCTTGACTGCAACAGCAGAAGGCGACGCTGTCCTTGCCATCGGTGGTCAAGTTAAGCGTGCTGATAAGTTGAAGCGGGCTCACCAATCTATGGATAATGCCGCTCTTCTTGAACCTGTGACAAAATACTCTGCAGAAGTAGAAGATGCTGACACACTCTCAGAAAGCTTTGCCAATGCTTGGCGTATCGCTAAGTCAGGTAAACACGGGGCTAGCTTCCTTTCTATCCCTCAAGACGTGACCGATGCAGAAGTTGAAGTCGCAGCAATCAAGCCAATGAGCGAACCAAAATTTGGTTCAGCTTCAATCGATGATATCAATTATCTGGCTCAAGCTGTGAAGAATTCAGTCCTCCCAGTCATTCTCGTTGGGGCTGGTGGTTCGACAGACAAGATTTCAGCATCACTCCGTGCCCTCTTGGCTCAAGTGAAAATTCCAGTCGTTGAAACCTTCCAAGGGGCTGGTGTGATCTCACGTGAACTTGTAGATACTTTTTATGGCCGTGTTGGGCTCTTCCGCAACCAACCAGGTGATATGCTGCTTAAGCGGGCTGACCTGGTAATCGCGATTGGCTATGACCCCATCGAATACGAAGGCCGTAACTGGAATGCAGAAATCGATAGCCGGGTAATCGTCATTGACAATGCTATCGCTGAAGTGGACACTTACTTCCAACCAGAACGTGAATTGATTGGTGATATCGCCCAAACCCTTGACAGCCTTTTGCCAGCCCTTGCCGGATACAAGCTTCCAGAAGGTTCACAAGAATACCTCGAAGGTCTTAAGAAAACTGAATCTACACAGTTTGATACTTCAAAAGCAGAGGCTGGTCGTCTCCACCCATTAGATTTGGTTGAAACCTTCCAATCTATTGTTAAAGATGACGAAACAGTAACTGTTGACGTCGGTTCCCTCTATATCTGGATGGCACGTTACTTCAAGAGCTATGAACCACGTCATTTGCTCTTCTCAAACGGCATGCAGACCCTCGGTGTTTCACTTCCTTGGGCCATTACATCTGCTCTGCTCCGTCCTGGTAAGCGCGTCTACTCTCACTCAGGTGATGGTGGCTTCTTATTTACAGGTAACGAGCTTGAAGTGGCTGTCCGCTTGAATCTTCCAATCGTTCAGATTATCTGGGCTGACGGCCACTATGATATGGTTAAGTTCCAAGAAGAAAAGAAATATGGCCGTAATGCCGGTGTTCACTTTGGCTACGTTGATTATGTGAAATATGCTGAGTCTATGGGGGCTAAAGGTTATCGTGCCACTTCAAAAGATGAATTCAAGTCTATTCTTGAAAGCATTCCAGAAGGCTCTGGACCAGTCGTTATCGAAGTTGCGGTTGATTACACAGACAACATCAAGTTGGCAGATACTATTTTGCCAGATGAATTCTATTAATCCGTAAAAACCGAACAATAAAAAAGAAAACTAGCCATTTTTGCTAGTTTTTTTATAAATTCTAAATGAATTAGGTTAGAATATCCTTTGGAAGGTCTGCCCCACAGAGGATTTATTCTGGCAGGCTAGCGAGGTGCCTTGCACTCGGTCGGTCATCTGTGATATTTTCATTTTTTAATAGAAGAGGTCACTCATGAATAACAATTTTCCTGTTTTCGATTACGAAGACATCCAACTGATTCCTAACAAATGTATTATTAACAGCCGGTCTGAGGCAGATACTACTGTGAAGTTAGGAGACTATACTTTTAAGCTTCCCGTCGTCCCTGCCAACATGCAGACCATCATTGATGAGTCAATCGCAGAAATGCTGGCCTCAGAAGGCTATTTCTACATCATGCACCGTTTTGAAGAAGAGAAGCGGGCTGCTTTTATTGAGAAGATGCATGGCAAGGGCCTTATTGCCTCAATTTCTGTTGGGGTTAAGGCTGAAGAAAAGGATTTTGTGAAAGCTCTTGCTGATCAAAAATTAATTCCTGAATTTATCACTATTGACATTGCGCACGGTCACGCCAATTCAGTGATTGACATGATCAAGCTCATCAAAGAAGTCATGCCAGAAGTCTTTGTCATCGCTGGAAATGTCGGCACGCCTGAAGCGGTCCGTGAACTTGAAAACGCTGGTGCAGATGCGACCAAGGTCGGTATCGGTCCTGGTAAGGTTTGTATTACAAAGGTTAAGACTGGCTTTGGGACCGGTGGCTGGCAGCTGGCTGCTCTCCGATGGTGTGCTAAGGCAGCGAGCAAACCCATCATCGCAGACGGGGGGATCCGTACCCATGGTGATATTGCCAAGTCTGTCCGCTTTGGAGCCAGCATGGTCATGATCGGCTCCCTCTTTGCTGCCCATGAAGAATCTCCAGGAGAGACCGTCGAACGTGATGGACAGCTCTACAAGGAGTACTTTGGCTCAGCCTCTGAGTATCAAAAGGGTGAGCACAAAAACGTCGAGGGTAAGAAAATCCTCCTGCCTCACAAGGGCTCGCTCAAGGACACACTGCAAGAGATGCAAGAAGACCTGCAAAGCTCGATCAGCTATGCAGGTGGCCGTGACCTCGAGGCCCTCCGCAAGGTCGACTATGTGGTCGTTAAAAATTCAATTTGGAATGGTGATTCAATTTAATGAAGCAGCTGATAAAAAAGCTTCTCACTTTCTTACAATATATTGAAAAATGGATTGACGACCATTTTTCTAATCGGATGGCTTTTGTCTTTCTACCAATAATGAGTTTGATTCTGATGGGCCTCCTTTGGAGCTTGCTCCATCGCTTAACTCCCCTGGGGTCAGCTCTTCTGATTGGTATCATCCAGTTTCTCATGGTACAGATCATCAGCAATAAGCTCCTGGCCGTAATTGAAAGGCGGGACAGGTCAGCCAGACACTATATCCGCTTTGCTGGTTTCTTAAATATTTTGATTATAACCCTTCTGTTAGTTGTGACTATTGGAAGCTGGCTCTATGCCCTGTCTGAATGGAATCGCTTCACAGTTGTAGCCAGCCTCTTTTTGTCAGCTTATCTGGCCATTTCCATCTATGCCTTTATTCATCACAGCAGACGTTATCTTGGAAAATATAAGGGGAAACGCTGGAATCAATTACTTCATCAGCACGATGGACATAAAAAATAGCCTGTAAATGAGGCTATTTTAATTTATCTTTTTCATAAGTATGGACAAGTTCCAGCCCAGCAAAATTTTGCTGGCGGAGTGCTTCATAAACAATCATGCAGGCTGTGTTTGAGAGGTTGAGACTGCGGACATGTTCATCATTCATAGGAATCCGGATGGCTTTCTCAGCATTTTCACGCATAAATTCTTCTGGCAAACCAGTATCTTCACGACCAAAGAGGAAGTAGTAGTCCTGGTCTAGCGGGCTGTAGTCGATGTCAGAATAGACCTGCTCAGCGAACTTGCTGACGAGGAAAAGCTGGCCGTCAACAGAGGAAATAAAATCGTCTAAATTTTTATGATAGACGATGTCAACCTTGTCCCAGTAATCCAGCCCAGCCCGCTTGAGATTTTTATCCGTAATCTCAAAACCAAAGGGCTCAATCAGGTGGAGGACGGTGTTTGTCGCAGCACAAGTTCTTGCGATATTACCGGTGTTAAAGTGAATACGAGGTTCAAAAAGTGCAATGTGATTTGTCATAGTATGCCTGATTTCTAAAATTGTACAAAAAAAACTGAATTCCTCGGAGTCATCTCAGCAAGAAATTCAGTTGCGGGCTTAATTCACTTTAATCATAACAGGTGTGATTGAAATAAATTAAGGTTATAGCTATATTATCATTTTTTAAGCTTCTTGTAAAGGATAAAGTGAGAAAAATTCAGCGACTAGCCTGATTTTTGATATAATAAGAGAAGATTATAAAATGTAAAGGATTAAAAAGATGACTGAAATGACGACACTTTATCAATACAACACGCTGGGAGCCCTGATGGCTGGCCTCTACAAGGGGACAATGACCATCGGAGAGCTCTTGAAGCACGGCGACATGGGTATTGGGACGGTTGATTCCATTGATGGAGAATTGATTATCCTCGACGGTAAAGCCTACCAGGCCAAGGGTGACAAGACCATTACTGAGCTTTCAGACGATGTGACCGTCCCTTATGCAGCAGTCGTAAATCACCGGGCTGACCATCGCTTTAACCAGACAGAAAAGCTCTCTGCCGATGCCCTAAAGGCCAAGATGGAAGAGCATTTTGGTGAGAACCTTTTTCAGTCGATTAAAATCACAGGCTCTTTTAGTAAGATGCATGTTCGTATGATTCCAAGGGCAGAAGAAGGGGTGGCCTTTGTTGAAGTTGCCTCTAATCAGCCTGAATATATTGAGGAAAATGTGACAGGGACTATCGTTGGTGTCTGGACGCCAGAGCTCTTCCATGGTGTCTCTGTGGCCGGTTATCACCTGCATTTCCTCTCAGACGACCATGTCTTTGGCGGTCATGTCCTTGATTTTGAACTTGAGTCAGGAGAGGTCGAGATTGGACGGGTTGACGAGCTCCAGCAGGGCTTCCCAGTCAATAATGAAAACTTCCTCAAGGCCAAGTTTAATGTCAATGAGCTCAAAGCAGCGATCGATACAGCTGAATAAAGAAAAAAGATGAAGCAAATCCCGCTTCTTTTTTTTGACATCTGCCAAGCTTTTTCGGATAACTGTCATGACGAATAACTTTGATATTTTCCGTTGGAAGATGGCCGGTCTTTCTAATCGTTCTGTGAATCGGATTTTAGATTTTTTAGCTGAAAGCCCACAAAAGCTTCCTTTGAGGCGACTTGCTGAGATTGGTCAGCCTAAGTCTACAGTCAATTTTATAGAAGGCTATAAGTCCCAGGATGTAAAGGACTTGAGAAAGCAGTTTTCTCGCTTCCCCTCATTTTCTATCTTAGATGAGGCCTATCCTGAAAGATTGCGACAGATTTATGACCCGCCGACATTGCTGTTTTATCTGGGCAATCTGAAGCTTCTGGAGCAGGAGAAAATAGCATTTGTCGGAAGTCGGGAAGCGAGTTCTTCTGCTATGAAGTCGACTCAAAATTTAATCTCAGGCCTGAACGGCCGTTTTGTCATTGTGTCAGGCCTCGCCAGAGGGATCGATACAGCTAGCCATTTGTCAGCAATCAAGTCGAAATCGGGCACCATTGCCGTGATTGGTACAGGCCTCGATCAGTACTATCCTGAGGATAATCGGAAGCTCCAGGACCATATCAGCAGACATGAGCTCTTGCTTTCAGAATATCCGGCTGGCTCAAAGGCCTTGAAGTATCATTTTCCAGAGCGAAACCGAATCATTGCCGGCCTCTCAAAAGCTGTCGTCGTGATTGAGGCGAAAAGGCGGTCGGGTAGCCTGATCACTGCTGAGCGGGCGATGGAGGAGGGTCGGGATGTCTTTGCTGTGCCTGGCGACATCAACGAAGCCAGGTCAGAAGGTTGCCATCATCTCATTCAAGAAGGGGCAAAATTGGTTTATCAACCAAAAGATATTATCGAAGAATATGAATCCTGACAAAGCCATGTGATAAAAGGATAAACAGTCACTTTTCTATATCAAAAACATCTCGCTTTTCCTATAGAAAAAATGATTTCACTTGACATTAAAAACAAAAGGCATTATGATGAAGGAAGCAAATCCAAATAAAGGAAGGCGTCCTATGCCAACAGCTACTAAAACTAAAGCAAAAACAACGACTAAAACGACAACAAAGGCAAAATCTAAAACTGCCACAAAAACTAAGAAAAAGGCGACGAAGATTGTCAAGGGCAAGAATCTGGTTATCGTCGAATCACCAGCCAAGGCGAAGACCATCGAGAAGTACCTGGGTCGCAACTACAAGGTCGTGGCCTCCGTCGGCCACATCCGTGACCTGAAGAAGTCTTCTATGTCTGTCGACATTGAAAACAATTACGAGCCTCAATACATCAATATCCGTGGGAAGGCTCCACTGATTAATAACCTCAAAAAAGAAGCCAAAGCTGCCAAGGCCGTCTATCTCGCAAGTGACCCGGACCGAGAAGGAGAAGCCATCTCATGGCATTTGGCCCACATTCTTGATTTGGACCTCAAAGAAAAGAACCGGGTGGTCTTCAACGAAATCACGAAGGATGCCGTCAAAGACGCCTTTAAGAGTCCTCGCTCTATCGATGTTGACTTGGTTGATGCCCAGCAGGCCCGCCGTGTCCTCGACCGTCTGGTCGGCTACTCCATTAGCCCCATCCTCTGGAAGAAGGTCAAGAAGGGTCTTTCTGCCGGCCGTGTCCAATCGATTGCTCTCAAGCTCATCATTGACCGTGAAAATGAAATCAACGCCTTTGTGCCTGAAGAATACTGGTCTATTGACGGTGACTTCAAAAAGGGCACTAAGAAGTTCAAGGCCAATTTCTGGGGTGTCGATGGCAAGAAAAAGGCTCTGGCTAACAATGAAGATGTCCTTACTGTCATGGAACGCCTGAGTTCTGACGAATTTAATGTTGACAAGGTAGAGAAGAAGGAACGCAAGAGGAATGCTCCTATGCCTTACACGACCTCAACCATGCAACAGGATGCGGCCAATAAAATCAACTTCCGGACCCGGAAGACCATGATGGTCGCCCAACAGCTCTATGAAGGGCTAACCCTCGGTGCGCAAGGCCACCAAGGGCTAATCACCTATATGCGTACCGACTCAACCCGTATCTCGCCGGTCGCTCAAGGTGCTGCTGCCAGCCTCATCACTGAAAAATTTGGGGCCAAATATAGCAAGCATGGCTCTAAGGTCAAGAATGCCGCCGGCGCCCAGGATGCCCACGAGGCCATCCGCCCTTCAAACGTCTTTAACACGCCTGAGTCAATCGCAAAATACCTGGACAAGGACCAGCTCAAGCTCTATACACTCATCTGGAATCGCTTTGTGGCTAGCCAGATGACGCCTGCTGTCTTTGATACCATGAAGGTCAACCTCTCACAAAACGGCGTGATTTTTGTGGCCAACGGCTCGCAAATCAAGTTTGACGGATACTTGGCCGTCTACAATGACACCGACAAGAACACCATGCTACCAGACATGGAAGTCGGCGATACCGTCAAGAAGGCAGCTCTGAAGCCAGAACAGCACTTCACACAGCCACCTGCCCGCTATTCTGAAGCGACCCTGATTAAGACGCTGGAAGAAAATGGCGTTGGCCGGCCTTCGACCTATGCTCCGACACTTGAGACCATTCAACGGCGTTACTATGTGAGGCTTGCTGCCAAGCGTTTTGAGCCAACTGAGCTGGGTGAAATTGTCAATAAACTTATTGTGGAGTTCTTCCCTAATATTGTCAATACAGAATTTACAGCAGAAATGGAGAAAGACCTGGATGCTGTCGAAGATGGTAAACGACGATGGGTAGAGGTCGTCGACCAATTCTACAAACCTTTTGAAAAGGAACTCGTCAAGGCAGAAGATGAGATTGAAAAAATCCAAATCAAGGACGAGCCAGCCGGCTTTGACTGTGATGTCTGTGGCCACCCTATGGTCATCAAGCTCGGTCGCTTCGGCAAGTTCTATGCTTGTAGCAATTTCCCTGAATGCCACAACACCAAGGCCATCGTCAAGGAAATCGGCGTGACCTGTCCAACCTGTGGCGAAGGTCAAATCATAGAACGCAAGACCAAGAAGAACCGGCTCTTCTACGGTTGCTCACGCTATCCTGAATGTGATTTCACCAGCTGGGACAAGCCCGTCGGCCGTACCTGCCCTAAATCTGGCCACTTCCTCGTTGAGAAGAAGGTCCGCGGTGGTGGTAAACAGGTCGTCTGTTCTGATGCTGAGTGTGATTATCAGGAAGAGAAGATTAAATAATTTGTTTCTTAGGTCCTACTAGTCACCGTTTCGTTACAGAAATCCCGAAAAATACTGTGAGGTCGAAAGCAAAGCGTTGCTTTCATTGCTAAAAGGTGAGCCCTAGGGACTCGCCTTTTGTCTTATTTTACAGCGCTTCTCGGGATTTCTTCCACTTCATTAGTGCCAATAGCTCTGGAGACCTGCAAGGCTCCGGATTTAGGAATGGATGCCAGAGACTTCGCTTCTGGCCACACAGCTTTTTCAACTGTTTTCTGGAAGCTAACGCCTCCTTGCTATAAGCCCAGCTTCAGCTTTCTAATAGTTCATCCAAAGCTTACAGAATTGTAAGTTTCCACACTCCTATTACTGCTATACTAGCCTTGGGAGTCCAACTCTCAAATAAAAAATAAAAGGAGGGAGAGATTATAAGGGAAGAATCTTCTTGAGTTGTTGACCGTCTTCTCAAGGGGATGACAAGGCTTTCCGGGACTCCAAACGGGAAGCCTTGTCTTGTTTTTGACACTCATAGAAAGGATTCTTATGAAGAAAAAGCATAAACTATTTGGCCTGCTCATGCTTGCCTGTGCAAGTTTCCTCTTCCTTGCGGCCTGTTCTAAGGCTGACAGCAAGGATTCGAGCAAGTCATCATCGTCGTCGACTAGCCAATCGTCCTCATCAACTTCAAGTAGCAGTAGTAGCTCTGGCTCATCAGCCTCAAAAGCGTCCACTGTCACAGATAAAAAGGGAACATTCAGTGGCCTGAACAGCAACAAGGTTTCTGGGACGGTGACGGTCTCTAAAAACAAGGTCAGCCTCTCAAACTTCAAGACTGATGAGGGGCCCGACCTCAAGATTTATCTGACCAAGGATGGCAATGTCAAAAGCGGAAAGGTCCTCAAAAAAATCGACCTGAAGGCAGAAAGCCAGAGCTTTGACGTCCCGTCAGGTGTTGATGTCAGCCAGTACAACTCTGTCGTCATCTGGTGCGACAAGGCCCACGTCGGCTTTGGAGAAGCAAAACTTGCATAAATTTTCAATCAATCTCAGATTAAATGAGATTGATTTTTCATTTTCAAAACATTCTAATCTTGCCCTTGATATGGTAAAATAAAAGCATGAAAAAAACACATATCAATGTTATCGGGGCTGGCCTCGCTGGCTCTGAGGCGGCCTATCAGATTGCCAAGCGGGGCATCCCTGTCAAGCTCTATGAGATGCGGGGCGTCAAGGCAACCCCACAACATAAGACGGATAAATTTGCTGAGCTGGTCTGCTCAAACTCACTGCGGGCGGCGGCCATTACCAATGCTGTCGGCCTCCTCAAAGAAGAGATGCGACAGCTCGATTCTGTCATCATCCAGGCGGCAGAAGCGACTTCAGTCCCTGCAGGTGGTGCCTTGGCTGTTGACCGGGAGGGCTTTTCAGACTTTGTGACTAATGAGGTCATGAACCATCCCTTGATTGAAGTCATCCGGGAGGAAATTACCAGCCTGCCCAAAGATGAGATTACTATCATTGCGACTGGTCCTCTGACAAGTGATGCACTTGCTAAAGAAATCCATGAATTTAATGGAGGCGACGGCTTTTACTTTTATGATGCGGCCGCACCGATTCTTGACATCTCGACGGTCGATATGTCGAAGGTCTACAAGAAATCCCGCTATGACAAGGGCGAGGCGGCTTATATCAACTGCCCGATGACCAAGGCTGAGTTTCAGGCATTCCAAGAGGCGCTCATCACGGCAGAAGAGGCACCCCTCAACAACTTTGAGGACAAGCTCAAGGTCTTTGAAGGTTGTATGCCTATCGAAGAAATGGCCAAGCGGGGCTACAAGACCATGCTCTTTGGCCCAATGAAGCCAGTCGGCCTTGAATACCCTGAAGACTTTGAAGGCCCACATGATGGCGACTTTAAGACACCTTATGCTGTCGTCCAGCTCCGGCAGGACAATGCAGCTGGCAGTCTCTATAATATGGTTGGCTTCCAGACCCATCTCAAATGGGGCGAGCAGAAACGGGTCTTCCAGATGATTCCAGGACTTGAAAATGCTGAGTTTGTCCGCTATGGTGTCATGCACCGCAACTCCTACATGGACTCACCAAATCTCCTGACCCAGACCTTCCGCTCTAAACAGCAGGAAAATCTCTTCTTTGCTGGCCAGATGACTGGCGTTGAAGGCTATGTCGAGTCAGCAGCATCCGGCCTCGTTGCCGGCATCAATGCCGCCAAGCTCTTTAAGGACGAAGAAGAGGTCGTCTTCCCGAACACGACGGCTATCGGTGCCCTGCCATACTACGTGACCCACACCGACAGTAAGCACTTCCAGCCGATGAACGTGACCTTTGGAATTATGGCGGAATTGCCTGGCGAACGAATTCGCGATAAGAAGGAGCGTTATACAAATGTGGCTGAGCGCTCACTTGAGATTCTCAGTGAAATAAAAGAAAGAGTATGATGGTCATGCTCTTTTTTTACAGAAATATTAATAAATTATTTTTGAAACAGGTATATACTTAAATCAAATAAAAAATTATGCTATAATTAAGATTGTAGAAATCTATAATTTTTCTGACTTTATTAAGTCATCTAAGTTATATTTCATTCTTAAATAAAGGTTAACCTTTTTCTCTTGCTATGCAAGAGAAAAGCTTGTTAGAAAGGTAGACGTCAATGTCAAAACAAGAAGATTGGCTTCAGGATTTTGAAGCAAAAAATGGTCGTAAGCCAAGTCTTGAGGAGTTCTCTGAAGCTCAGAAAAATGCTTTTGCTATCGAAGAGGCTGACCCAAAAGCCTTGTGGCTCGCTGAGTTCAAGAAAGCTGAAGGCCGTGACCCTAGCCTAGCTGAATTTGAAGCAGCTAAAAATAATGGCTTTCAAATGTCTGAAGCAAAAGCTTCAGAGGAAACAAAGGAAGTCGAAACAGCCGAGGCCGAAGCTCCAGCAGCAGCTGAAGCAGCTCCCCTCTCAACGGAAGAGCAGTGGATTCAAGACTTTGAAGCAAGAGAAGGCCGTAAGCCTGCTATGAACGAGTTTCTAGCTGCTAAGGCTAACAGCTTCTCGTCCGAAGCTAGTCCAGTAGAAGCTCAAGAGACAACGCAAGCAACAAATGCCCAGACACAAGTTGCTCCAGCAGCCGCAGCGTACGCTCAGCCTCAGCCTCAAGTGAAGCCAAAAGCTCCCCGCCAAAAGATGAAAACCAAAACCAAGCTCATCTTGACAGCTTCAGCAGTCGTCGTGGTTGCTGCGGGTCTTTGGGCTACTGGAGAATTTTGGTACTTTAGCAAGGCTGAACAGCTCAACCGCTATGTGGCAGCCTACAATAAGAACCCAGAAGCTGCGAGTATCGACGGCAAGACCTATATTTGGTCTGACACTAAAAAAGCCATTAAAAAGACGGATCTCAAGTACAGTCCTAATATGGCGGATAAGATCTCTAAGGATCACCTCTTAGCCGGAACTCAGTTCAAGCAGGATGGCTATCAATACTTAGTCTTTCCTAAATACAAGGTCTTCGTAGACCCTGAAAGTTTGACTTTGAAAGCTAACTCTAAAGGTCTTAATCTTTCTGTCAATGGTAATAAGATTGCCAGCTCGACATCAGCAAACTTCAAGACGACGGTTGCCCGCCTCTTCCCAGGCGACTACAAGATTGATGCCGTTGGTAAAATCAATAACAAGTCTGTCAATCTCACTAAGACAGTGACCGTTGACCATGCTAATACGGTCGGCAACTTCCAACTCAGCTTCCTTACCTTTAACTTGTATAGTAATCTAGTAAATGCGGATGTCTATTCTGGCAAGGATAAGATTGGTAGCCTGACCAACGGCCAGTATAAGTTTGTCGACCTGCCTGTCGTATCAAATGATCAGATTTCTGTTCAGAAGGCCTTTAAGTCAGGTGTTGCAAAGACCCCAGTCAAGTGGGTTTCTGACATTACAGACGGCGACTCTGTTTATTTGAACTGGGATCAGGAATTGAGCAACGATACAGCCAAGGAGCTTTTTAGTTCAGCGTTTTCTGATATTTCCTCTGATAACGGTGCTTCATCTGTATTTGAAGGCGGGTCAGATAACAGCTTCTACAAGGCATTGACTGGGCGTTTTACCCACATGAAGAGCCCTTCTGATGCTACTCACCATCAGGCTTCGAGCATCTCTGTTGAGTCTTCTAACGTGGACAGCATTACACAAAACGACATCAATGACTATACTGTAAATGTCTCAATCGTTCTGGATGTCTACTATAACAGTGAAAAACAAAACCCTTACTACGGGGACTTCTATCAAAAACGGACCTTTAGTATCCATGTGAAATATGTCCCACAATCCGATAATGATAGTGATAGTGACAGCTACTATAATAGTAGTAACGATAGTAGCGATACATCAGGTGGCAACTACAAGAATTTTGTCATTGTCAATGATGCTGGCAATGCTCAGGATGGAGATTCTACTAAGACGACTGTCAAAGACGATACAAAACATGACTCATCCTATGACGATGACGATAGCGACAACTAATTAAATACTCAAGGAGATTTTATCAATAATGGCAACACAAAAAGAATGGTCCGAATTTTTTGAAATGATGAACAACCGGCCTGCAACAGCAGAAGAACTTCAGGCCGCACTAGTAAATGGGGAATTTGATGCCCCTGCAAGTCCCGAAGCTCCTGCAGCTCCTCAAGCTGCACAAGCAGCAGCTCCAGTACAGCCCCAAGCACAAGTCCAAGCTCAAGCTGGACCAATGCAACAACAATTTTACGCTCAGCCTCAACAAGCTATGGCTCCGGGAGCAGGAAGCCTCTGGTTCAAGGACAATTGGGCTGACCTCTTCACAGCAATCGCAGCCTTTCTTGGCTTTATCGCTCTCTTTCTTCCTGCCTATTCAGGTTATGCAAGCACAGTCAGTTTGGTATCAACAGGGAGTGGTATCTTCGCGATGATTCTTATCATTGCTGTTTTGGCCCTTTCTATCGTTAGTTTGTTTGTTAAAAACACAATTTTATCTAAGGTTTCAATGATGCTGGCTCTCCTTACATCAGGTTTTGCCTTGGGTATCATTATGCCTCTGACAAATGCCGGCGTCGGAAAAATCTTCCTCTTGATTGCTACGCTTGC
Source organism: Lactococcus termiticola (assembly GCF_003116835.1). Lineage (GTDB taxonomy): Bacteria > Bacillota > Bacilli > Lactobacillales > Streptococcaceae > Lactococcus > Lactococcus termiticola. Next base: position 50,242 of record NZ_BFFO01000008.1, read on the forward strand.
GATGATTGCACTGCCAGTTGTCAAATCATTCATCGTCAAAGGTGATGCAGCATGAGTAAACATCACTCTAAAAAAGTAAAGAAGAAACCATTATTACTTCTTGTACTTTTTTTATTTTTAGTCGCTATTGCTATCATAGCTTTTCTGGTCTGGCCTCATCCGCAGAAGCAGGCAAAAAAGGCCAATGATACAAAGACAGAGGTGGTCCTGAAGTCTGCTCCATCTAGCTCAGATGATGCTTCAAGTGAAGTGACTAGTCCATCATCAAGTCAGGATACAGCAGAAACTAGCTCTGATACACTGCCAAGCGATGTTTCTAAGGATGATTGGGACTTGGTTTTAATCAACCTCAAGCATAGTCAAAATACAGACTTTAGCTTTCCAGACGGTTTGACGACTATTGATAATGGCCAGCAGGTCGACAGTCGGATTGCTTCAGCTGCAGAGCAATTTTTAGCGGCTGCCCGTCAGGTCAATCCTGCAGAGCACTTTGTATCTGGCTATCGAAGCTATGCGACTCAGGTTACGACCTTTAACTACTGGGTTTCAACAGAGAAAGCTAAAGGGCTGAGCCAGGCTGAAGCAGAAAAAGCTGCGATGGCTTATAGCCAACCGCCTGGATCTAGTGAACACATGACTGGTTTAGCCTTTGATATGTCTAGCGCCAATAGCTTAGGCCAAGCTGATCCTAGCCAAGTCGCTGAGCTTCAGAAAATTGCTGCTCCGCTTGGCTTCATTCTTCGTTTCCCCTATGCACCAGGCTCAAATGATCCCGGCAGCATCAATCCCTCAACGGGGATCGAATACGAAGATTGGCACTGGCGTTATGTCGGACCAGAAAGTGCAAAATACATTTATGCTCACCCCGGCATGACACTTGAAGAATACCTAGACTTACTAACTTAAACAAGAGAAAATAATACAGATAATCGAAAGGAATAATTAAAATGGCAACAAAAGAAGAATGGAAAAATTACTTTGAAATGATTAACGGTCGTCCACCAGTCTTGGAGGACTTTAAAGCAGCTGTGGCCGCCGGTGAGATTGATCCGGAACCAGCTGCTGCTACTAATCAAATGGCAGCCAATCAGCCTCTAGCAGCTGCAGGAGCTCAAGCACCAGTGCCAATGATGGCAACAGCTCAAGCGACTAATGGTGGCTCTAACTGGTTTAAGGAGCAATGGTTGAATCTAAGCATTGCAGTGGCTGGAGTTGTTTTATTGATTCTGCTTTTCATTCCACAACTCGTAGCAAACTTTTCGGATGGTATTCCATATAGAACATCATCAGGTGGAACAGGCATAGATAATTACAGCTTGAGTCTTGGACTTCTTAACGGTTTTAAATCGAATGATCCATCCTTTCAAGCTGAGTCAGCTCAAAAGTATTTTGGGTATTTCAGACTTATCGGTATTTTGCTTTTGATTTTTATTCTGGTGGTCCTCGTCTTTGCTGTCATTAACATGTTCGCTAAGCTTTCTATTCTCGATAAGCTTCAAACAGTTATGATGTCTATGACGGCAACATTCGCCTTGATTGTCTCAGTTATCTTTGTTGCTCTTGGAGGGCTTGTGACAAATCTCGCTAAAAACTCAGGCGATTTTGTAAGTTTACATATTTCTAGCACAGGCGCAATTTTCATGCTCATCTTTAGCTTGATCCTCTTAGGTCTAGCTGTCGTACAATCTCTGCTCAGAAAAGCCTAAGGAGGCTACATGGCAACAAAAGAAGAATGGCTGGAATACTTTGAAGCTCTTCAAGGTAGAAAGCCGACTATCCAAGACTTTGAAGAAGCAGTGAGAAAGGGGGATATCGATCTTTCTCAAGCAGTGGATGAAGGGAAAACTCCATCGAGCCAGTCTACAGCAGTTTCTGAAGTTCAGCCGACAATGAGTGCTGACATGCCAGGCGATAATAGAAAGAAGAAGTCAGTCTGGAAATGGCTGATTCCTCTGATTATTGTTCTTTTATTGGCAATCGCTGGCGGAGGTTATTACTTTTATCAGCATATCCACAGGCTTGACGGTAAGTACTATGCCTTTGACCTGAAGAAGAAGGCTTACTCGAAAGAAGTCGTCTTCACAATTTCTGGTCAGGAAGTCAAAGCCAAGCTTGCTGGAGGCAAGACCGCTTATTACAAGCTGAATTCATCAGCAACTGAGCTGAACTTTAGTCGATATGAAGCAGACAAGGACAATGCTAAAAACTTGCCTAAGGCGCCATCTATTCCCGTCAAAGAGCAGGACGGACAACTCACGATCAACAATCAAGACTTTGTCCAAGACAGCAGTAAGGAATATAAAGTAGCCAGCAGCAACAAGTCTTATCATCAGCTGAGTGCTTCTGAAGCGAAATCTTTTAATGAAGTCGCACCCGACCCACAAGAGATCGTCATGAAGAAGCTGCTCAGCTCCATCAATGGTAAATTAACTTACTCGAGTGGTGCCGGTGGCTGGGGAAGTTCGATTTCTATCGAGCCAGATGGTTCCTTTAGCGGTAAATATGCAGACTCTGATATGGGTGGGAAAGAAGTGACTTACTCTGATTTTACAGGGCGTTTAGGCAACATCCGTCAGTTAGACGACTCCTCATATCAGTTTGATATTCTTTCGCTTGACTATGCACCGGTAGATAAGACCACATATGTCGAAGAGAACGGCTATAGTATCAAAAAGACGACGTCTTACCCTGCGGGATTCTATGATTATTCGAGTCATAAAGTTGCTAAAACAGCTATACTCTATTTGACAGGCAGAAAAGCCGGAGATATACCGAATATTCAAAAGACCGAACTGAGAAACTGGTGGTCAAATTTCATTGACCAAAAAGGAAATCTAGTGACATCTTCCGCTTTACCTGGTATCGCTCTAATCCCTCAATTTGACAGTAGCGCTAAGAATGATTCAGCACTTATACCAGCATTCTACTCTTCTCAGGTCCTCTATCCAGAGAAAGAACAAGAAGCTTATGACAAGGCGCTTTCTTTGCTGAAAGGAAATAGCTATCAAGGAAATATAGGCAACTATACATCAGTCAGCCTTTCCTGGGATAAGAATGGGAATGCATTTGTCGGCTTTGGAATGGAGGGGGATACGAGCAAGCCATTATTGACCAACCTTGCTCCGGCTGGAGCTTCGCCAAGTGATATCCGCTACGCAATAACAGGACCAAATCAGGTGACACTGACCTATTCATTTTATCAGAGCCATATCGCTATACTCTATCCACCGGTTGTATCTGGTGTGGGTGGGTCTTTTATAGGTGATATCATAGGTAATGCTCACATGAAACTCGTTTTTGATTTTTCTAAAGATGGTCAAGAGATGAAGTTGACACAGCATACTCAGAAATATCCTATGCAGCTTATTACTGGAGATAGTAGCAACACATTTAATTCTAATCAAGCACATCAAGCTTTTGAAAAGGAAAAAAACACCTGGTCTAAATGGCAAACTAGTAGCACGATTACTTTTGAAAAGAAGCAATCCTAGACTTAGCCATTAATTATGCTTAATAAGAAAAGCCCTGATTTCAGGGCTTTTTACAATTCATCCAAAGCATTCTTTTGCTCCTCATCCACAATATGCGTATAGAGGTCAGTAACCTGGGTCGAAGCATGCCCCAACTGATGGCTGACCAGGACCTGAGAGTTGGTCTGGGCGTAGAGGCGGGTCGCCAGCGTGTGCCTGAGCTTGTGTGGAGTTACTCGGACCTTGAATTCTTGAGAATACTTGGCCACCATCTTCTCAACGCTCGATGCATCAATCCGACTCGCCATGCCACGATATGACGTCAAGAAGAGGGCTTTTTCAGCTTTCTCTGGCTTATAGCGTTTCTCACGAATCTCCAAATACTTAATGAGATAAGCTTCTGCAAATCTTGCAATATTGACAGCATCACGTTTCCCGCCCTTACGAGTGACCTCAACAACCATAGTTTTAAGGTTTAGGTCTTTGACATCTATACCGACGGCCTCTGACAGGCGGATTCCTGAGGCTAAAATCAAGGCAATAATCGCTAAATCACGTTCCTTATTCTTCAAAAAGCTTGATTTCGCGCGATTTGAAAGGGTCAGTTCATAGTCCTGATCGATATGGTCCAGGAAGTCTTGGCTTTCATCACCTAAGAAAAGCTTTCCTTTGATATTTTCAGCACGAGAAGAGAGGGTTTCAGCCTTCTTTTTAGTTTGCACCTTTTTCATGACATTACGGTAGAAGTAGGGCTCACCGTCAGGGCCCTCGACTTCCTCAGTCAAGTATTTGTAGAGGCTAGAGAGTGCTGAGATGGTACGGTTGATGGTGGTCTGACTCACGCCACGAGCCGTCGCATTACCGTTAAGTAAAGGCCGTTCACGCAAGAAGAGGATAAAGGATTCCATGTCCTTTTTCGTCATTTTTTCGAGAAGTTCAAGGGGAATGTCAGCAATCTTTTCGCAATCAGCTACGCCTGAATCAATCAACCAACTGAAAAAGCGTTCGTATTCCTTGAGGTATTCGTAGAGAGTGTTAAGACTATAGGGAACAGCCAGCTTGGATTGGTAGTAGTCGAGGACATAATCGGGCATGACCGCCTTGAGTTTATCGATGTTGATGATGAGTTGTTCACGTTTCATATAGATTTAGTATAGCAGAAGGATAGACATTTTTCAAGAAAATTATAGTTTTTCGGAAAGATGTTACTAGGCCACTATAGCATTACATAATAAAGCCTGCCATAGGCAAGATAAAAAATTGTCGTTTTTTTCTTTTTCCGTTATAATAAAAGCATGACACTGGTTATTATACTGATATTTTTAGCATTGTTCTGGTATCTCTTCAGATTTGCTGCTCATCATATTAAAAAACTGAGGCCGATCCTCAGCTTTTTAGAAAAATATACTTCATTTTTACACCGCTGGGTCGTGTCGGCTCCGGCGACTTTTACCTATGTGGCGATTTTTGTGGCCTTTACACTGGTCCAACGAACCTCGCCTGATCGCTTGATTAATGTCATTACCCGGGTCAATTCAACCAATATTGCGACATTAACCATTCGTCCTCTAAGTGCCCTGATTACCTCATCCTTCTGGGTGGCTGATGGTGGGGTTGGCCTGACCATCTATGTTCTGGCCTTTATCAGCCTGATTGCCTGGGCTGAGCGGACTTACGGGACGGCGAGGACCATTGTCATCTGGATCATGGGCCATGTGGGTGGGAGCCTGGTCACTGTGGCCATTGAGCTCTGGGCAATTCGGACAGGCCTTGCAGCGTCTACTTTGGCCCATACGACCGACGTCGGTGTTTCCTATGTGATGGCGGCAGGTCTTGCGGCGGCGATTTGGATCATGCGGGGCTGGCACCGTCCTATCGCCTTTTTGGGCATGGCCATTCTCCTGATTAGTCCCTTCTTTTTTGGGCAAGCCATCTGGGAGGGCGGGCATCTTTACGCCTTTCTCCTCGGGCTTGCGACAGCATCTATCAGTCTGAAATTTATCCCTGGTCGGCCTGTGAAGACGCCACTTGAGGAACTTCAGGCAGGTAAACAGCCATGCCAATCAACCAAAGACCAATCAGAATCGCACTGACCTGCTGGGTCCAGTGGCCGAGCAGGTTGGGAAAGCTTGCTGAGATGCTGGATAGGCCAATCCCAACTAGATTAATCAATGAAAGTCCTGTAAAGCGGGCTTTTTTGATTTTCCATATGGCCAGTAAGACAGCAAGGACCAGGGCAATGATAGCCAAACTGCTGAACACAGCATGAATCATATTCACACCTGAGCTAAAGTCAGGATGGGCCCTTGTTTGGGGGAAGATTCCAGCTAAGATATTGAGCGTGGCAAAGACGATGAGGCTTCTCGCAAAGAGGCTCCGGAAACCCAGGACTAGGGCCAGCAAAAAGCCTGCTGAGAGGATGTCCGTCAGGATAAAGAGATAGAAATAAGGCTGGTCGCTGGCCCCCAATGCACTGAGGAGGGCATTGCTCATGACGGCTGGATTCAGCCAATAGCCTAGCAACCAAGCGTTATAGAAAAGGGCTGAAACTAGCCCTAAAATAAGATTGTGTTTTTTCACGATTTAAGTTGCTCCCAAAGCTTTTCGAGATTGATGGTTAAGCTACTGTAGCTAGGTAGTCCTCTTTCAAGGAGCTTGAGATGCCTGCTGTCAAAGTCTTCTTCTTTGCGGTAGTTTTCAGGATTGTTCTCTTCTGCTTGCGTTTGAATTAGGCTTGAGAGGTCAACCTCAGGGAGGATGCCAGACAAGATCGTCTGTGCTTCTTCTGCTAAGGCATCAGGGCTCGTAAAGGCGGAGACAGCGGTCAGTTGACCTGCAGTCACAGCAAAGCTTGCTGTGCCCGTCTCAAAGAGCATCTCGCTGATGCTGAGACCAGCCAGGCTCTCGCTATAGCCCTTAGCCTTGAAGGCCTCACGCAGTTGACTGATGATGCCGAGAGCTTCAGCATTGAGCTGGTCTTCAAACTCAGTCAGACTCTTAGACAAGAGCTTCCAGCTGGTCGCACGGAGGCTGATTTCGCCAGTCTTAGTCATTGTCATTTCCCCGCTGACCTGGAGCATGTCGCCAGCGATGACAGCCTTCTTGAAGAGGTTAAAGTCTTCTTTGAGGCCTGTTGCTTCTGCATATTCATTGACCCGGTCGGCTCCCAGCATGACTTGGACCTTGCCGGTCGCATCTTCTAGGTCGACAAAGAAGAGCTTGCCTCGGCCACGGATGCTCTTGACCCGACCGTAGACAGAAGCAGGGCTTTCTTCAGCGAGCTGGCGGGCGGTCTGGATGCGGATAGTATCCACTGAGAGGTTAGTTGGATAAGGGTTAATCTCAGCCTCTTTGACAAGGGCCAGCTTCTCGAGGGCCGTCACCTGATGAGGGTCCAACTCTTTCTTCGCCTGCTTGGCCATAAAGTCAGCCTCCTGCTTCTGCACCTGGGCAATGAAGCTTTCAGACTCCCAGTAGTCATTTTGCTGACTGTTTTGTTTATGACGAATAAAGAATTTCTTAATTTTGTCAAAGAAACCAAAGCTCACAAAGCCTTCAGCCCGACCCATGGCAAGGCCGACTTCAGTAGCTGAAGCCCCTCGCTCGTAGGCCAGGTAGCGGGTCCGCCATTCTGGTGCATAGATTTCATTGGAGCGATAGAGGCTCTCCAGCTGGTACCATCTTGAGAAAAAGAGGAGGACCCGTCTGGCGCGGCGTTCAAAGCTGTTGGCCTGGACCTGCTCACCCCGCTCAAAGACATGCCGCATGACAGCAAAGTTGAGGCTGACCTCATCAACGTCTAAAGCAGGACATTTCTCAATCAGCCCAGCAATCATGTAGGTCGTTACGCCGTTGGCAGAGTCAGGGTTTCGGCGCATGGTATCGAGCGAAAGGAGGCGGTCGCCTGGCACAAAGGAAAGAATCCCCTGGGCTTTGCCTTCGCTATCATAAGCGACAACGACGACCATCTGGGCATCCGTCTGATCAGCAAAACGACTCGAAGCCATAGAGAAACCACGTTCTGGCCCGTCATTTCGCCAGCTGTTGACATAGCCATCCAGCTCGCTGAGTTCATCTAGTGAAATCTCAGCTTGACGACGAATCACTAGGCTGTAGCCTTGCTTTTCGACCTTGTTGTAGACCTTATTGACTTCACGGAGGGCAGGGTCATCCAGGGCAAAGTCTTTGACCAGGACCACGGCCTCATCGCCAAAGGTAAAGTGGGAGAGGCCTTGCTTCTTATAGACAGCAAGCCCTTCTTCAGTCACGGCGAGGACGGCAGGCGTCCAGCCTTTAGAATAGGCAAAGTTCAGATAGTTCTTGACGGCAGAGCCCCAGGATTTCTTTTCACCAATCGGGTCGCCAGAGGCCAAAAGGACAGAGCCAAAGAGCTGGTAGGCAATGGCTGCCTTACCGTTGTTGGAGAAGATTTTCGCCTTGTCACGGCGGGTCGCAAAGTAGGCCAGCGAGTCCTTGCCAGCCGACTCCATCAGGAGCTTGCGGACCTTGAGCTCGTCTTTGGCATTGCTTTCCATCTTCTTGTTATGATTTCTCATGACCAGGATAAAGGCAATCAAGAAGCCAAGCATGCTGACAAAGTCAACGACGAGCAAGAGGACTTGTGAGTCGAGGAATTTATTGTCAATCAAGATGGTGCCATAAGGCAGGAGATATCGGAAATTGCTGATGGATTCAAGGAAGACAGCAGACAGCAAATGAAGCGGATGATGGCCTTCGCCTAAGATAAGGCCAAGCACAAAGCCTATCAGTATCGCAACAATGAGTCCCGCCACAACAATCACAATAGCCTGTGTGGTCACTTTTTTGCTGACCTTGGTCATAAAGTAATTGTGAGCAGAGACCAGGAAAATCCCGAGCAAGAGGTTAACCAGAATGGCTAAGCCATACCAGAGGACATCAGACAGGCTGGCATCGATTCCACCCGTTTGTGAAAGAATGATGACAATCAGGGCAATGACCACGGCTGCCAGCTGGAAGTAGAGAATCACAAACCAGAGGGCAATCCGCCTGCGATGACGAATCATGCGGGATAAAATAAAGAGGACGATGGCGTTCAAGAAGCTGAACTCGACCGGCAAACCCAGCAGGAAGAGGAGGGTCGAAATTCCATCCTCAACCGGCGGCATTAGCCAGTGGAAAAAGCCTCCCAAAAGCGACCAGACTGCTGCAAAGAGCAGGATGTCTGCCAGCCAGCGGGGGCTTGAAGCCCGGAGACCTTCTAGGAAGCTGTTCTTCTTCTTTTCTTTTTTGACGTCCTTCTTAGCGTTATTGTTGACTTCTTTCTTAGCCATGAGGGCTCCTTCAATCTTTTCTTTTCCCTTCTATTATAGCAAAAATCGAACTTAAAAAGCCAGGCTAGCCTGACTTTTTTAGATTTCGCAAGGGCTGGCCTGGCCAGCTTCGTAGACCATCAGCTCATGGATGCCCTGGGCTTTCAGCCAGGGGATGAGCTCATCGTCAAAGTTGAGCCGGAAATGCTCGAGAAAGTGGCCGTCAGAGCCTAGCGTGAAGAGCTTGCCACCAAGTTCCTGATAAAGGCCAATAGCGTACTCGTAAGCCTCCTTGTGGCCATAGAGAATGATGGACTTGCTATTGACTTCAAAGGCCAGCTCTTGATCGATGACCTTCTGGAAAATCCGACGGAGCTGGCCCTCGTAAGGCTTGATGCGGCTGACAGGAAGCTCAAAAAGGCGGAGGCCGTAGTCCCAATGGGCAAAGACATTGGCAGGAACACGCTTGACGGCGTACTCCAGCTTGTCGAGGTATTCCTGGCAGATGGCATCAAAATCCATCTCAGCGACCTTGTCTTCGAGGTAGTCAAAGTCGTCATTGTGGTGGACCGAGAGGAGCTTGAGGTCGAAGTCCCATGGGGCAAGAATCTGCTGGATTTCTGCTTCTCTGGGCTGGTAGTAGCCGATTTCGATGCCTGAGAGCAGGCGGTCACCGTAGCTGGCCTTGAGATCATCAAGCATTTTGAAATAGGCCTTAAAATCAGGGATGTCGTCACGTCCGCCTGTGAGCGGGTTTGAGAGGTCAAAATGCTCAGTGGTCACGACTTTGCCTGGCCAGGCTTCGAGATAGGACTCAAAGTCGGCTTCGGAGTCGAAGGAGAAATGGGTGTGGAGGTGTTGGTCGTGGTAAGGCATGGGACTCCTTTTTACATAATTTTTATTTTGTAAAGAGCTAGGTTAGAAATTATTTATGAATTCAAGCAGTTGTTTTTTATTTTTGATAATGATTTGTTTTTCTGGAAATTCAACCTGAACATCATACTGATAAATCCATTTGAACATCTGAAATAACATCTTTAAGCTTGGTTTATAGCCTGATGTTTCAAGCTTCAATTTCTGCTTGATATAGCGCTTCAAAGCTCGGAAATAGAGTTTTGTCTTCGGAAAATCAAGGATGAGGATGTAATCGGCTTCTTCTAGGGCCCTTGAGAATTTCTTTCTAGGCACGCCTTCTATAATCCAATCTTTATCTGTCAGAATTTGATTAAATAGCGGCTCAAACTCATTAGCAGTCCGCTTTCGATTGCCCGTGAATGTGTCGGCTGCTGTATAAAGGATTGCATCACAATCGTAAGCTGCTATGCCTGATCGCTGTGATAGTTGATGGGATAGGTAAGATTTACCTGAGGCGGGGCAACCTGCTATGTAGAGCTTCACGTCTGGAGTCCTTTCCTTGCTTATGCTTTGAATTATAGCATAGTTCATTGTTTTCAGCGAGCATCTTCTAAAAAAGCAACAAAAAAACAGCCGAAGCTGTCTTTTCATTTTTAACCGAATTACTTAAGTGTAACTGATCCACCAGCTTCTTCGATCTTAGCTTTGATTTCTTCAGCTTCAGCTGTAGCAGCACCTTCTTTAAGAGGAGCTGGTGCACCGTCAACGAGTTCTTTAGCTTCTTTAAGACCAAGACCAGTGATTTCACGTACAACCTTGATAACTGCAACTTTCTTGTCGCCAGCTGATTCAAGGATAACGTCGAATGAGTCTTTAGCAGCACCAGCGTCGGCACCACCAGCAGCACCTGCTACAGCTACTGGAGCTGCTGCAGATACGTCAAATTTTTCTTCGATAGCTTTTACGAGCTCAGAGAGTTCGAGGATTGTTGCTGTTTCAAGTTCAGCAATAATGTTTTCAATGTTCAATGCCATTTTGTTTTTCTCCTATTATGTTTTTTGCGTTTTAACTCGCCAGTCTAATGTGTTGCAACCCAATTGGTTGCCCAGCTAGCATTAAGCAGCTGGTTCTTCTTCTTTTGCATCTGCAACCGCTTTGACAGCGTAAGCCACGTTGCGGACAGGTGCTTGAAGCACTGAAAGAAGCATAGACAAGAGTCCTTCGCGTGATGGCAGTGATGCAATCGCTGCGATTTCTTCTTGGCTTGATACTTTACCTTCAATGATACCGGCTTTAACTTCGAGTTGGTCTGCTTCTTTAGCAAAGTCGCTCAAAATCTTAGCTGGGGCTACTGCATCTTCGTTTGAGAAAGCTACTGCTGAAGGGCCTACGAAATCAATACCGTCAAATCCAGCTTTTTCAGCTGCACGACGCAAGATTGAGTTCTTAACCACTTTGAATTCAACACCAGCTTCACGAAGTTGCTTACGGAGTTTGGTGTCTTGTTCAACAGTCAAACCACGTGAGTCAGCGACAACGATAGATGCTGCGTCTTGGAATTTCTTCGTGTAGACATCAACCAATTCTGATTTCTTAGCAATCGTTGCTTCATTTACTTTGTAATCGCTCATTTTTTTACCTCCATTTTATTTTGTTCGCATTGATTTCCTATTTTGCAATAAAAAATCTCCGCGACCAAAAGACACAGAGAGTTCAATCATTTCTAAGTTAGAAAGTTGTCCTCGGTAGGATGTTTACGGCTTTTAGCCCCCTACTGTCTTCGGTCAGTTCTTAACGAACTTTAACTATTATAGCATAGGATGATTTGCTTTGCAAGAGGGAGGGATGATTTTTTTAGGGCAATTCATAAAGCTGTTTTGTTAGGGGCAACTTTTCTTCATAAAGCCTTGTAGCATCAAAGTCTGGCTGTATCAAGCCAGTTCTTGGTCAGATAGGTATCACCCTAGTTTGCCCTGCCGACAGCTTCGACGAGGGTTCGTCAGGCATATTTCCCTCTCTTCTAAAGCGTAAATAAAAAAGCTATAATCAGTCGTCTTGCCAGATGACAAGATTTACTTAATTATAACTTATTCATAACCGCAATTCAAATTACCTGCAGCATCTAGACTTAGTCGCCGACACTGTCACCCAAGCTTGGGCTCAGGCTAAAGAGGAGGCGGAGGCGGTTGGCATAGGTCGGATGCATCTCATAGGTGATGAGCTGGCTCTTGAGCTTGTCCAGATTGTCAGTAATGATACCGTCGACCCCGTTGAACATCATCTCCTCCATGACACCAGGCTCATTGACCGTCCAGGCAAAGACCTTCTTGTTTTGGCCATGGGCGGTGTTGACAAAGGATGAATCGAGCGTGGTCGCTTCCATAGTGTAGGCGTTTGCCACGGTCTGTGGGAAGATGGCGTTGAAGGGCAGAATAAAGCTGACGGTCAGCTTAGGATTAAGCTTGTGGAGTTTTTCGATGACCTTATAGTCCAGCGAGTGAATCATGTCGCCATTTTTGATGATGGCTTCACCGTATTTGGCATTGAAAATTTTAACAAGGTCTGAGCTATCGTAAGGCGTGGTCTTGATTTCGATGAGGAGCTTCTGATGGACTTCTTGTGCTGACTTGAAATAGTCATCAAAGCTGGCAACAGGAGCAGACTTGCCATTTTCATGGGCGGTCAGCTTCTTGAGCTCGGCTAAGGTCATGTCCTGTGGTTTTTTATCAACACCGGTCAGTGCCTTGAGGTTAGCATCGTGCATGACGACAAACTGATGGTCTTTACTTTCTTGAATGTCCATCTCGACGTAGTCAGGCTTGTGTTTATTGGTCGCAAGCATGGCAGGAATCGTGTTTTGCACACCGTTTTCTTCGTCGACACCCCTGTGGCTGATGGTCTGGATGTTTTTCTTGTCGGTCGCACCCAGCATATAGTAGGTATTTGAGCCAACAAAGAGGAGGGCAATCAGGCTGAGCAGAATAATCCCGCCCCGTTTGAGTGACATCTTCGAGTTGGCATTCGCCACAGGTTCGTGCCCCAGCTCCTTCAAGAGGAAGCTAAAGAGCATGATTGAGACAAAGATAGAGGAAAGCTGGGCCAGAAGCTCCATGATGGTCATGAAGATAATCGCTGTGGTCAACGCAAAGCCATTCGGAGCCTTATCAGCCAGGATTTGCAGGCCCCAGAGGCCATAGTTAATCAGGTCGGTCACAGCATAGACAACTATCCAAATGACGCCAATGCTAAAGACATAACGCCAGAAGGTCCGCCATGCGCCGGTACGCTTCCAGCTTTCCTTGAGGGCTTCCCGCACGGGTTGTTTCTCAACAATGGTCAGTGGCAGTGTTAAAAGGAGACGATAGCCGATAAAGAGGATGACCGCCATAATAGCCAGCAAGAGCAGGCTGTTCTGCCACTTAGCCAAAAAGAACTCGAGGGTAAAGACAGGAATCTTGACCTTAGCGAGCAAGGGTGATGAAAAGACATAAGAGCCAAAGGGAAGGATGATGACAAAGTAAAGCAGAAAGAACAAGAGGGTCCTGAAACTGACCAATTTCAGCCGGACAGCTGTCTCATGGAAAATCTTTCTGAATGAGCCTTCTCCTTTTTGAATCATCAGGACACCCACCATCTGAAAGACAAATTGGACATAGACCAAAAAGATGATGACCAAAAGCAGGATGATCAGGGCGATAAAACCAAGCAGATGCTGGCCGATGATACTGCCCAGGTTATTAAATGAGATATAAGGAATCCCGCCTAGCCGCATGAGCCAGGCCGCAAGGGCGTGGAAAATCGGCACAATAATATAAGTGATGGAAAAATAAACCCCAAGAAAGAGGCTCATATAGGCGAGCCAGTTCTTACGAAACTCCTTGGCGTAAGATTTGAAAAACGAAAACATTGCTTCTCCTAAAAATAAATAATTTCAGTAAAACTTGACTAGAGCTTTACAATCCAGCCTTCTGGGGCTGGAATATCCCCAAACTGAATACCGACCAGCTCGTCATAGAGCTTGCGAGTGATAGGGCCGACCTCAGTCTCAGAATAAAAGACATGGTGGTTGTCACCGTCATCAATGGCACCAATCGGTGAAATAACGGCCGCCGTCCCACAGGCACCAGCCTCGACAAAGCGGTCGAGCTGGTCAACAAAGACATCGCCTTCGATGGCCTTCATGCCCAGGCGTTCTTCAGCCAGCTGTAAGAGGGAATACTTGGTAATTGAGGGCAAAATAGAGGGGCTGAGCGGGGTTACAAATTCATTGTCTTTGCTAATTCCAAAGAAATTGGCCGCACCGACCTCTTCTATCTTGGTGTGGGTCGCAGGGTCCAGGTAGATAACATCAGAATAGCCGGCCGCATGGGCCTTCTGGCCGGGCTCAAGCGAGGCAGCGTAGTTGCCGCCGACCTTGGCAGCACCTGTCCCATGAGGAGCGGCTCGATCATAGTCACGAGAGACCAGGAAGTTGCTCGGAGCAAGACCGCCTTTAAAATAACTCCCGACCGGCATGGCAAAGACAGTAAAGATGTACTCTTGAGCCGGCTTGACACCGATGATGTCGCCGACACCGATAAGGAGCGGACGAAGATAAAGTGTCGCACCGGTACCATAAGGTGGGACATAGTCTTCATTGGCCTTGACGACCTGCTTGACCGCATCGATAAACATCTCAGTCGGCACTTCTGCCATCCGGAGGCGACGGGCGGTCTTTTGCAGGCGTTCTGCATTTTGGTCAGGTCTGAAAAGCTGGATGTCGCCCGACTTGGTCCGGTAGGCCTTGAGGCCTTCAAAGCCCTGTTGGCCATAATGAAGGGCAGGCGAGCTCTCAGAAATCTGGAGACGATTGTCACTTGTAAGTTGGCCAACCTCCCATTCCCCGTTCTTAAAATGAGCAATGTATCGGTAAGGCAAATCACGGTAGGCAAAACCCAGGTTTGCCCAGTCTAAATCAATGGTCATCAGCATTCTCCCTCTATTTTTGATATAATTATCATTATAGTGCATTTCCAGCCTAATAGCAACTTGGGCTGGCATTGTAAGAAAAACTTAGAAGGAAGCCTATGTCATTCACGAACATTAATTGGGAGAACATCTGGGCGATGATTTTAGACAAGGCCATCGCCTTTGTCATCGTCAGCCTCCTCTTCTTCATCGTCTACAAGCTCTGCAACAGCATCGTCAAACGGCTGTTTAAGCAGTATCTGGCCAAGTCGAGTGAGGACAATCAGCGGATTGTTACGCTGTCCAAGATGACCCGGAGTGGCCTGCATTATCTGACCATCATCCTCTACGTCTACACCGTCCTCTACATCTTTGGGATTCCCGTTGGCTCTATCTTGACCGGAGCTGGCCTCTTTGGAGCGGCTCTGGCCTTTTCTGCCCGTGATTTAGTTGCGGATTTGATTAATGGCTTTTTCTTAATAGTCGAGCATCAGGTCAATGTCGGCGACCGAGTCGCCTTTAGCAATCTCAATATCGAAGGCGAGGTCAAACTGGTCGGCATCCGAATGATTACGCTGACTGCCGATGACGGCTCGACCGTCTTTGTACCCAATCGTAATGTCATTGCCCTGCAAAATTTTTCGCGGGGCAAGCGGACGGTCCATCTGGATGTGCCGGTGAATGCTGAGACATTGAACGCCGTCAAGGCCAAGGTCATCGCTATCGATGAAGCTTATGAGGCGGTCAGCTATGTCGGCATTATCACGGTCGAGGAAAATCTTTTTATCAGGTCGGATTTAACAGCTGAAGCCAGTAATCTGGCGACGCTTAAGCGGCAGATCATGGATGAATATTTTGAAGCATAAGGCGGTTCAACTGACAAGAACTGCTTTTTTTGTTACATTGGTATAAAGTAAAATAGAAAGAATTTCTCATGGAACAATCAAAACTCCTTTCTCCTTCTGCCATCTTCCTTTTAGGTATTAACTCTATTATAGGCTCTGGCATTTTTCTCTTATCTGGTAAGATCTATCAAGAGGCCGGCACAAAGAGTCTCCTGGCCATTCTTTTGGCGGGCCTGTCTATCTTTGTCATTGCTTTTGCCTATGCCAATATGAGCAAGCTTTATCCTGAAAATGGTGGTGCCTTTATTTATGCGAAAAAGAGCTTTGGCCGCTTTCCTGGCTTTATCGTAGGGATGCTCACCTGGCTCTTGGGGGTGGTGACAGTAGCCACAGAGGTTTCAGCCTTATTGACAGCGATTGAGATGATTTCACCACATCTTAATAAGACTTTTATCGGCCTTGCGATTATCCTCTTCTTAGGCATTATCAGTATCTTTGGAAGTGCAATTATTTCATTACTTTAAAAGCTATACATTTTTGACGGTTAACCGTCTGGTCTGTTGCTATGACTGACTCTGAGTGATGACTACATTTTATAAAAACCTCAATGTAGTCAAAAATGTAGTCATGCTGATAATTCATTTAATTTTTCAAGAATTAGCCCAACTGCTTCGGCTTTTTTCTTCGGTGCTAAATGGGAATATAAATCCATAGTTGTACTGATAGATTTGTGTCCCATACGAACTTGAATCTCTTTCCAATTTGCTCCTTGATTGAGCAATATAGATGCGTGTGTGTGGCGAAAAATGTGGAAGCCATATTCAGGTAACCCAGAAGCTCGAAGTCGTTTAATTAGCGTTGTACGCTCATTCCTATCACACATAAACTCTCCTGAGATAGTTGGGAAAACTAACTTTGATTCTGGAAATCCATGTTTCTTGAAATAATCGTTCATGTAATTGTGCCATTCAATTAAACGTTCAATGATTTCAGGAGTCATTTGGCTGTCTTGAGGGGATGAATAATAAGATTAAAGCTTTGAAACGTGCGGCGTTTGGTTTCAGGACTTTTAGAAACTTTAGGAAACGGGTATTCCTTATGAACATATAAAAAAATAGGCAACCGAGGTTACCTATTATCTTTGAGATTTTAAATCCCACACGATTTGACAAAGAGCCACTTTCTCTTGTCCGTGGTGGATAGTAGCGGCTAAAATCTCTGCTGGATTCATCATTCGAAAAATACTCCTAAAGTAAGATAATATAATGTCGTAAAAATAACAACTCGTTTATTTTATCACAAAAAAGTAAAAAAGTCAGAAAGGCAATAAAAAAAGCTATCAAAAATAGCTTTTTTCTTTATCCTGTAATCAAATCTCGTCTCCGATAAGCAAACAAGCCAATAAGAACGAAGACAATAGACAAAATTGCAATCACAGAAACATTTTCCCAACTCATCGACTCTGTCGCAAGCTTTGGAATATGATAGAAAACGTCCAAATCATGCACCCAGTCAGGAAACTTGATAATACTACCGATATAGCTCATGAAAAATGTAAATGCCACATAAATCCAGATAATAGCCGAAAATCGTGGTAAAAATGCCATGAGCAAATCAAGTAAGCTCAAGACAAAGAATATTGCAAAAATGTAGACTAAGCCTGGCTTCATCACTTCAGCAAAACTCAGTGCATGACTACTTCCCAACTGCGCCAGATAAATACCAAGCGAAGTCAAAAACATTGCTAAAGCCCCCAAAATCCAAGCAATCAGCGTATAAGTCAGATAAACTTTATAACGACTCAATGCTGTCGCATAAACCTGCTCTTGCCGATTTTTGCGTTCCTCAGAAACCATACGTGATAACGAAGTAATCGCAAAACAAGTCACAATAACTGAAATAATCACAAACAATGTTGAAAGATATTGTTTTGTCATCATGAGCGCACCAGCTGTTGGACTGACTGCAAAAATTTGACTCACTGTTGTAGAACTCTTGATAAACTTACTAATTTGCCCAATCATAGAACCATACACAAATCCAAGAATAAACAAACCTGCTATCCAACCAATGATTGCGCCACGTTGCTGACGCAAAACTAAACCAGGAAAACTAAGTAAAGTTTTTGAAGCTCTTGCTTTACCATTTCCCTCTGGAATGTAACCCGCATTGACATCTCGAGCATTTTCTAAAAGATATGCAAATACAATCAACACAAAACTCAAAACAAGCGATAAAACAATCGGCAGCCAGTTATCTTTGACAAAAACATCCGTCAAATATGACCATGACAAGGGATTAAACCAACCCACACTGACATTTTCAATATCCGTTCCCATCCGAACAATGTAAAGCATTCCCAACAGTCCAAAAGTTGCTCCTTTTGCCGAACCAGCATTTGAGAAAATCTGCGCCAAAACAAGTGCAATCATGCCCCACATAAAACTCTGTACGCCAATCGAACTCGCGAAGAGTAGATTACTAGAAAAATCCGTCATTCCAGCAATATTTTGTACTTGAATAACCAATGCAAGTACAAAACTAATCAGAACTTGCAAAGCAAAAGTTTCAATGATAACAGCTGTCGTATTTGCTAATTTTCCAACTTGAAAAGAGCGAAAAAGTTCAGCAATTCCATCATCTTCTTCCTTACGTGTACGATTTATCACATAAATAACCGAAACAATGATAAAAGTAATGGATGTAATCAAAGGCATGGTATTTCCAAAAGCTGCGGCTGCCGTAAAATCTGTAGGATGTTTAACAGTTGTCGGACCAAAAAGTCCAACCAAGGCAGGATTTTGGAACATATCAAACACACTCACTGACTGTGCCGGAGATTGCATTAGAGTCACAAACTTGCCAGCACCAGAAGCTGCAAACGCAAGTACAGCAAGGAGCCAAAAGATAAGTTTGAGCCAATCTCTTTTTAAAAGTGCTGCTAACATCGAAAAGGTCTTTGTTAAAGCTTTCATCTCAAACCTCCCTATTTTTCTTCATAATGGTGCATAAAAAGTTCTTCAAGCGTTGGTGGCGTACTTTCAAGCTTAACCACACCAAGTTTTGTCAAATAAGTCAAAATGCTTTGTACCTTATCCGAATCTGCCTGAAAAGTCGCTGTATTTCCTGCGATTTCAAGGTCATAAATCCCTTCAACTTCTTTTAAAGTTTCAGGATTTTGTAGAGTTTCCACATGAAATGTATCTCGCGTAAAATGTCGCAAATCTTCAAGTGTTCCTGTATCAACAATCTCGCCCGCACGGATAACCGCTACACGGTCTGCTAGTTTTTCAACTTCAGATAAGATGTGACTTGATAAAAGAATGGCTTTTCCTTCAGCTTTTAGTCTGCCTACTTCTTCTTGGAACACAGATTCCATCAGTGGGTCCAGTCCGGAAGTTGGTTCATCGAAAATGTAGAGTTCAGCTTTACTCGCAAGTGCTGAAATCAATGCAATTTTTTGTCGATTTCCTTTAGAATAGCTGCGCGCTTTTTTCTTTGGGTCAAGTTCAAACTTCTTAATCAATTCATCACGTTTTGCTGTGTCCGGATTTCCTTGCAATTTTAAGAAAAGGTCAATGATTTCACCACCTGTGAGATTTCCCCACAAATAAACATCTCCTGGAACATAAGCGATAGATTTGTGAATTTCTATCGCATCGCTCCAAACATCTTTTCCAAAAATCTTAGCTGTGCCCCCTGTACTTTTTATAATTCCCAAAAGTGTACGAATTGTTGTTGATTTTCCTGCACCATTTGGTCCAATATAACCCAACACTTCTCCAGCATTTACATCAAATGTAACGTTTTTTAAGGCTTGAAATTTGCCAAAGTTTTTTTGAAGACCTTTTACTTCAACCATTTTTGCCATATTTTTCTCCTTTGATATGAGATTTTTCTCATAAATTGAACTATTCTTATATTTATAGTTCATATTGTACTATTTTACTTGAAATAGTTCAAGTAAAAAGTTATAATTTAAAATAGAAAAGGTTAAAAAAATGAATCAGACAGAAAAAAAGAAAAAAGCTATTTTAGATACGACATTTCAATTATTAAACGAGAAAGAAATTAAAGATATTACCATTGATGAAATTGCTCAAAAAGCTGTTGTATCAAAGGTTACGCTCTTTAAGTATTTCCAAAATAAGAATTATCTTATGAATCTTGTTATTTTAAATGCTTTTGAATTTATGGCGCAACAAATTCAAGAAATTATTGGAAGTAGTCTTGATTTTGAAGCTACTTATCGCGCGATTACAGCGATGAAACTTGAACAAGTGAAGCGGTTTAGCCTTATTTTTCAGGAAAATCTGATGACACAATATACGATAAGTCCTGATTTTTTTGAGATGGAAAATATCCAGATGACTCAACTTGATATTTATCGAAGTTTATTTCAAAAAGGATATGCGGAAGGGAAAATCGCTCCTGATGTGACCGAAGAAGATTTTTTATTTATTTTGCATATCTTTACTGAAGGAATGAAAGGAATTGAGGCAAGTTTTTTATTTGAAAAAGCAGATTTTTTAACGCGTTTCTTTCTCAATGGATTTAAAAAAGAGGAATAATTCCTCTTTTTATTTTTCAATCTGTTTTAGTTCATCTGCTGTGGCAATGAGTTTGCGTAGGCGATGATTGACACCTGATTTTCCAAGTGGTGGGGTAAGAAGTTTTCCGAGTTCTTGGGTCGTTAATTCTGGATTTTGAAGACGCAATTTTGCTATATCAATCAAGGCTGGAGCTAGATTTTCCAGTTCTTTTTTCTTTATCAGAAATTCAATAGCTGTGATTGCTTCTTGTGAAGCACTGACGGTTTTCGCGATATTTGCATTTTCAAAGTTTGACTGTCGATTGGCTAAACCACGCATTTCACGAAAAATCTTTGCTTCTTCAAACTTTAAGCGTGCTTGAATTGCACCAATCAAGGTTAAAAAATCTATGATTTCTTCTGCCTTTGTCAAATATACAATGTAACGATTTTTTCGAGAAATAACTTTTGCATTTAACTCAAAATTTTTGAAAAGCTGTTGCAAATCTTCTGCGTGTTCCTGATAAACACTGGAAATTGAGAGTTGATACTCTCCTTTTTCAGGATTGTGTAATGTACCTATCGCCAAAAAAGCGCCACGTAGATAATCAGAAAGGCTTTCGTGCTATAATTAGTACAGAATCCGAAGACTTGACAAGGAGTTTGTAGATGATACAACTAACAGCACAGCACAGCACAGCACAGTAGTTTTGATGTTATCCTAGAAAAATGGACAGCCGTTTCTCGCTCGTTCTTTTATTTAGCTTTAGCTTGCAGGTGCTGGCCTTTGGTTTTGCCATCATCATCCTTCTTTCTATCATCTACTTCGTCTTTAAAGAAAAAGATGAACACAGGGATAAGAGCAGACAATAGTCGATGTCATTAAGATAAGAAAAATTATTTAGAATCAGAAAATCAGCTCCAATAAATCAGAGCTGATTTTTTCCTTTATAACATGGACCTAATCGGTTCAAATGTCTTTCGGTGGATGGGCGTGATGCCTTGTTTTTTTAGGGCCTCCAAATGCTTGGCTGTCCCGTATCCCGCATTATGAGCAAAGTCATAGCCAGGATAGGTCTTATCGTAGTCAGCCATCATCTCATCACGGGCGACTTTGGCCAGGATAGATGCGGCCGCAATCGAAAGACTACGCGCATCACCGTGGATAATCTTCGTCTGCTCGACTGCTAAGGGCAAGGTCATCGCATCAATGAGGAGATGCTCAGCCTGGGGCTTAAGCTGGCGAATGGCCTCCATCATGGCCAGCTTTGAGGCCTCATAAATGTTGACTTCGTCAATTACCTCTGGACTGATAACACCAATCCCGTAAGCCAGAGCTTTTTCCTTGACCGCCTCAGCCATGGCCTTGTGCTTAGATTTTGGGACCTGCTTGGAGTCGTTCAGTCCTGGAATCTTGCAGTTTTCAGGTAGAATGACAGCCCCTGCGACCACAGGACCAGCCAGCGGACCACGCCCGACCTCGTCGACACCAGCAATCAAGCTAATTCCTTGAGCATAAAGCTCCTTCTCAAAGCTCAGCATCTCTTCAAGCCGGGCCTCTTCAGCCTCCATGGCCTGAATCTGCTTCTGTCTTTGCTTAATTGCACTTTGAACACCAGCGCGACTATCACTAGCAAGTTCAGTAAAAAAAGAATCATCCAGTCTCTTGACCAGAGCTAATTGCGCTTTTACTTCTTTAATCGTCGCTACCATCAGAATCCTCCAGCTGATCCAGACAATATGTCCCCAGGCGCCCATCACGAATATCCTTGACAAACATCGTATAGAATCTATCATAGTCATCACGGAAACCAAAGCGGGCGGTTAAAACCATGATAAGTTCAGGAATCTCCTCATCCCGCTCATCATCCTTGATACGTAAACGCTTCATGGTCTCTTCTGGATAATGTTTAAGAAAGTATTCTAAACCAAAGATGGTCACTTCGTCCATGGGCAAGAGCTGATCCTTGATAGCACCAGTCAATGCCAGCTTCAAGCCTACCAGCTGGTCTTCAAATTTTGGCCAGAGAATCCCTGGTGTGTCGAGGATTTCAAGGTCAGGATTGGTCTTGAGCCATTGTTGACCTTTTGTCACGCCCGGCTTATTTCCAGTGATGGCGATTTTCTTGCCGGCCAGTCGATTCATGAGGGTGGACTTCCCAGCATTGGGAATCCCGATAATCATCGTCCGCAGAGCCTTATTTTGGATACCACGCTCAGCGTTACGGGCCAGCTTGTCCTTCATCAAGTCTTTTGATGCCTGAGTCAAACGCTTGGCTGTAGCGGCTTCTTTAGAGTTGATGGCCAGCGCCTTGATACCCTGATCAGAAAAATACTTCAACCAGGTCTTGACCGAAGCAGTGTCCGCCAGGTCAGCCTTGTTGAGGACCAGCAAGCGGGGCTTGTCACCAATAATCTTCCCTAACATAGGGTTGCGTGAGCTTAAGGGAAGACGGGCGTCTACGAGCTCGATGACGAAGTCAACATATTTTAGATTTTCCTGGACCTGGCGTCGAGCCTTAGACATGTGACCTGGGAACCATTGGATTGTTGCCATATTTTCTAACTCCTTGTATATCAAGGAATTCAAGCCTTGATACTTCAATATTATGTAAAATTTTAGCTTTAGGGGGCAAAGAGAGGGCTTGCTTGTCCTAAGTTGTTCCCTATAAAACCATCAAATGAATTAGCTCTATTATAACACAACAGTGGCATCTAAATTCTGCTATAATAGTTTACATGACTTACCAAATTAAAATAATCTATCCAAAAGAAGAATCTGCCGAAAGCAACAAGATGACTGAGCGGACCTATAATGAAATCATCGAGGGTCTGGATAATCTCGAGGTTGTCGCCCAATATGAAAACCTCCTCAGCCGGGGCTATTCGATCAATGTGACCTTCACGCCACCTGAGGTCACTGACCAGGGTGAGGATGCGGATCCTTTCGAGATTGCCAACCGCTTTGATATGGCTGGCATTCCCTACAAGGCAACTCTCAAGCTCAAGGCTTCTGGCAACTATGAGGCCATGAGCAAGATTGCCAAGATGATTGAGGCTCAGGACTTTGACTATGATGTCTCTGTCAAGCTCAATATCAAAGAGGCCTCTCCGGTCGACTTTGAGAAGGAAGCGACCTGGTTTGACCGTGACTATGCTAAATATACGATTCTTCCTAAGGCCAGCTCTCAAGACATTGCAAACCTTAAGAGCCTCTATGAACAACTCCTTGAGGAAAATCTGAAGGTCACCATCGCCCTCAAGGCCAAGGTACCCAAAGACGATAATGACAGCTTTGCGGATCAGCTGGCTGCTTATCCGGATGAGACGACGATTGCTTTCCGCCTCAGTGACGCTAATATTTACGGCGAATAATAAAACAGCTTCCGGATTTGGAAACTGTTTTTTCTATTGTAACTCTGCATTTCTAAAACAATAGTCCGCATGGTCATTAATCACACCAATGGCCTGAAGATAAGCATAAATCACAGTCGTTCCAACGAACTTAAAGCCCCGCTTCTTCATGTCCTTACTCATCCGGTCTGAAAGTTCGTTGCTAGCAGGCACTTCTGCTTCATCTGAAATCTTGTGCTGGATAGATTTGCCATCGACAAATGACCAGATATAGGCATCAAAGCTGCCAAATGCCTTTTGGATTTCTAAGACCCGTTGGGCATTATTAATGGCCGCCCGGATTTTCAGCTTGTTTCTGATGATACCAGCATCCTGCATGAGGCTTTCGTACTTAGCTTCATCGTATCGAGCCACTTTCTCAATATCAAAACCATCAAAGGCTGCATAGAAATTTTCCATTTTATTGAGAATAGTATTCCAAGAAAGACCGGCCTGATTCAGGTCAAGGACCAACTTGGCAAAGAGCTCCTGGTCATCGTGGACAGGCTTGCCCCAGTATTCATCGTGATACTGCATCATCTTATCCGATGACAGACACCATTTACAGCGTTCTTTCTCCATCTTAATCTTCCTTCTTCTCAATCGGAGCCATGCCTGCCAAAAGGCGTTTCAGGCCGACCTCAGGGAAATTGATTTTCAGCTCCATGTTCTTACCAGAGCCCTGGACGGCAAGGACCATGCCTTCGCCCCATTTACGATGGATAGCTGTGTCGCCAATCTGCCAGTCGACCAGGTTGACTTCCTTAGCTTGGGTGGCCGAGCGAGGCGCAACCGCTGCTTTTCTCTGCTGAATCCGACTGCCTGACTTAAAGTCAAAGCCGCCGTCATTGATTTTATAGCTAGCATTAAAGCTGGTGTTTTTATTTCGGGCAATCCCAGCGTAGTCAATCAGCTCTTGATCAATCTCATCAATAAAGCGACTCGGCGGATTATAGCTGGATTTACCATACATCATCCGACTGCTGGCATTGGTCAGGTAAAGCACTTCTTCTGCCCGGGTAATGCCGACATAGGCCAGCCGGCGTTCTTCTTCCAGCTGGTCAATATCTTCGTCGGCCCGGCTCAGTGGGAAGATGTTTTCTTCCATACCAATCAAGAAGACGGTCGGAAACTCGAGGCCTTTAGCGGCGTGCAGGGTCATCATGGTCACGCTGTCGATCTGCTCTTGGTACTCGTCGACCTCAGAGAGTAGGCTGACCTCATTGAGGAAGCGACCGAGCTTTTCAAGACCTGTCTCATCAATCGTTTCACCTGTCTCTTCATCGAGCGGTGTTTCCGCCTTTTCGTCAAAGTTTTGTGTGACGGAAAGAAATTCCTTGATATTCTCCACCCGTGTCTGGCTTTCCAACGTACCTTGGACTTCGAGGGCCTTGAGATAGCCGGTTTTATCAAGCATCTCTTCGACCAGCTCAGTAATGCTATGACTTTCAGCAAAATCACGCAGAAGGTCAAAGACCAAACCAAGGTTGAAAATTTCGCCGGCGGCCTTGCCACGGATATCTGACAGGGTAATGTCCAGCATGCTCTCAGCCAGTGGCTTGCCCTGGCCTTCCGCAAAGTTCCGGAATTTATCAAGGGCACCAGGACCCACGCCCCGCTTAGGCTCATTGACAATCCGCTCAAAGCTCAGGTTATCCATAGGATTAACCAGGACATTGAGGTAAGCGATGACATCCCGGATTTCCCGGCGGGCGTAGAACTTGGTCCCGCCGACCATGCTATAGGGAATGTTGGACTTGAGGAAGGCTTCTTCAATGTTTCGTGACTGGGCATTGGTCCGGTAGAGGACGGCAAAACTGGCATAGTTCTTGCCTGCCCTGACCTGCTCAGCGATGGTGCTGGCCACAAAATTCGCCTCGTCGCGCTCGTCAGAGACCCGGTTATAGACGATATTGCTACCTTCAGCATTGTCAGTCCAGAGCTTCTTAGCCTTGCGTTCAAAGTTGTTTTTGATGACAGCATTGGCCGCCTGCAAGATTTTCTTTGTGGAGCGATAGTTCTGCTCTAAGAGGACCGTCTTAGCATCCGGATAGTCTTTTTCAAAGTTCATGATATTCCGCATGTCGGCCCCCCGCCAGCCATAGATGGACTGGTCGGCATCACCGACGACACAGATGTTGCGGAAACGCTTGGCCAACAGCTGAACCAGCTGGTACTGAGCCATATTGGTATCCTGGTACTCATCGACGTGGATGTACTGATATTTACCCTGATAGTAGGCCAGAACCTCCTCATGCTCTTTGAAAAGGCGGAGGGTCTGCATGATGAGGTCATCAAAGTCCATGGCCTGAGCCCGGCGGAGCTCGGTCTGGTAGAGCTTGTAGACCCTGGCAGCGATGGCCTGATATGGGTTTCTCGGATCATGGCTAGCCTCGTAGTCCTCGGGACTCATCAGCTCGTTTTTAGCATTGGAAATCGTACCTAGCAAGGTCTTAGGCTCCCACTTCTTGCTGTCGATATTCTCAGCCTTCAAAATCCGCTTGACCAGTGTCTTCTGGTCGCCTGTGTCAATGATGGTAAAATTTTGACTGTAGCCAATGTGGTAGGCATCACGCCGGAGAATCCGCACACACATGGAGTGGAAGGTCGCAATCAGCGTGTCACGAGCCATCGGCGTCAAGTCCAGCGCCCGCTCCCGCATCTCACGAGCCGCCTTATTCGTAAAGGTAATCGCCAGGATATTCCAAGGATTGACCATCTTTTCTTCAATCAAATAAGCAATCCGGTGGGTCAGGACACGTGTCTTCCCAGAGCCCGCCCCGGCCATGATTAAAAGCGGTCCTTCCGTCGTCTGAACCGCCTCTGCTTGCTTTTCGTTCATGCCTGTCAGTAAAGTATTCATAGCTATAATTATAGCACATCCTTTCCTCTATAAACTTTCTTAATTCATCTGCTAATCAGTAGGTAACTGCTGAATGTATAACTGTCCCTTCCATTGGATGCAAATTTTAGGGTCAGTCTTGATTCTGATTCCCTTTGTCCTGGCCCAGCTCAAGTACTTGTCGGTTAAATCCCGGCTCTATCTCTACCTCAATGCTCTGGGTTCGCTAATGATGGCGGTGGACGCCCTTATCGGCCATCAGTGGGGATTTCTTTTGCTTGAGGGGACTTGGTGTGTTGTTTCGGTCGGGTCTATCATTGCCTTGAGTAAGCGGTCAAAAAAACACTGAGTGAAATCAGTGTTTTTCTTGTATTATTATTTGATTGTACGGATACGCATTGTGTTAGTGCGACCTGAACCAACTGGTACACCAGCAACGATAACAACATTGTCGCCTGATTTAACAAGGCCTGATTCGAGGGCTGCTTCTTCAGCGATATCGAACATGTCATCTGTTGTAGATGGTTTGTCGCGAAGGACTGGGATAACACCCCAGTTGATCATGAGTGAACGTTGAACCTTATCAGAGAAGGTAACGGCCAAGATGTCAGCGTTTGGACGGTATTTAGAGATCACACGGGCAGTTGAACCTGAGTCAGTCAGGGCGATGACCAGAGCGATGTCCATTGATCGAGTAGCATCACGGACAGCTGAAGCGACAACTTCTGTCACGCTTGAACGATCGTAGTCGCGGAAGCGAAGACGGCCGTATTGTTGAAGCATGGTTTGAGCGTTGGTGTCGACCTTAGCCATTGTTTCTACAGCTTGGAGTGGGTATTTACCGTTAGCTGATTCACCTGAAAGCATTGTAGCATCAGTACCGTCGATAACAGCGTTGAAGACGTCTGAGATTTCAGAACGTGTGGCACGTGGGTGTTCAGTCATTGATTCCAGCATGTTTGTTGCTGTGATGACTGCCTTACCAGCTTCAGCACATTTAGTGATGATCATTTTTTGGTAAACTGGAACCATTTCGAATGGCACTTCGATACCCATGTCACCACGGGCAATCATGATACCGTCAGCAGCTTCGATGATTGAGTCGATGTTGTCAATACCTTGTTGGTTTTCGATTTTAGGGAAGAGTTGAACGTGGCTGTTACCAGTTTCTTCCAGGATACGACGGACAGCGTGAACGTCATCAGCAGTACGAACGAATGAGATCGCGATGAAGTTCAACCCTTGTTGAAGACCAAAACGGATGTCAGCTTCGTCACGTTCAGCCAAAGTTGGGAAAGGAATCTTAGTGTTAGGGATGTTAACACCTTTTTGCTTAGCGATGATTTCATCGTTTTCAGCAACGACAAGGAATTCACGTGTTGTCGCATCTTTACCAGTGATAGTCAAACCAAGTTTACCATCGTCAACGAGGATACGTTGACCGATTTCAACATCGTCAAAGATGTCAAGACCACCGGCTACGTTCAAAGCAATCACTTCTTTAGTAGATTTTTCGCCTTGTTTTGTCGCAATGCGGAAGGTATCGCCTGTCTTGTAAGACTCTTGCTTGATGTCATCGTTAGCGAAGAGTTCAGTACGGATTTCAGGACCTTTAGTGTCGAGGAGGAAACCAACTTTTTGACCAGCGATTTCTTCAGCGCGACGGACACATGCCATACGTGCAGCATGTTCATCGTAGTCACCGTGTGAGAAGTTGAAACGGAAGACATTGGCACCTGCCTTGATCAATGAAGCAATGGTTTGTGCTGAAGTTTCAACATCAAGAGGTTGTGACCAGTAGCCATCTTCTCCGAATTTTTTACCGCCACGAGTTTCGACAGCAGGACCAAGGGTTGAGACGATTTTTACACGTTTTTGCATTTTCAATTTTTCTCCTATTTTTAGCTTTTAACAAGCAGTGTTAACAAATTAGTAAAGGTTGAGGTTGTTCATGTCCCGGTTGAGCAGGTAGAGCTCCAGGTCAGCCTTGTGTGGGTTGTTGACGATGATTTCGCCATCAGCACCCAGGCTAAAGAGGGCATTGTCTTCTGCCTTACCAAGGATTGGAGATTCAACAAGGACTTCTTTTTGAATCCCAACAGCAACACCACCGATTCCGTCACGAAGTAATTCAACCGCACGGGCACCCATGCGTGAAGCAATGACACGGTCACGGACTGTAGGTGAGCCACCACGTTGGATGTGACCGAGGACAGCCACACGCAGGTCAGAGTCATCGCCAGCAGCCTTGAGCTTCATGGCAAATTCTTGACCGCTCATGACACCTTCAGCAAGGACGATGATGTGATGATTTTTACCTTTTTCATAGCCTTTTTTGATGTTGTTGACAACATTTTCAAACTTGAACTCACGTTCAGGAATGCAGACATCATCAGCACCAGCAGCGATAGCAGACCAAAGCGCGATGTCGCCGGCGTTCCGTCCCATAACTTCAACGATAAAGGTCCGGTGGTGTGAGCTAGATGTGTCGCGAATCTTGTCAATGGCATCTACAACGGTTGATACGGCTGTATCAAAACCGATGGTGTAGTCAGTGCCGACGATGTCGTTGTCGATTGTACCTGGAAGGCCGACAGCTGGGAAGCCATGCTCAGTCAAACGCATTGCCCCGTGGTAAGAACCGTCACCACCGATAACGACGACACCTTCAATGCCATGTTTTTTAAGTTGTTCAATACCAGCAAGCTGTCCTTCAAGTTGTGCAAACTCTGGGAAACGTGCTGAATAGAGGAAGGTCCCTCCACGTCCAACGAGATCACTGACACTACCAGCTGTCAATGGGAAGATGTCCCCTGCGACCATACCAGCATATCCGTGATTGATACCGTAAACTTCGATACCTTCAGAAATTGCCTTACGAACAACAGCTCGAATGGCTGCGTTCATCCCTGGTGCGTCACCACCAGAAGTTAAAACTGCAATGCGTTTCATCTAAAGATTTTCCTCCAAAATATTTGTAGCTAGGTAGGCCTAGCTCTTAACATACTAGTTTATTATATCACGAGTTGGGCAAAAAATCTTAGTTAAAATTAATGTATGCGTTTTTATTCTTGGGTGGGAGATTTGGGGAGCTTTTGAGCTGTCCTTTCGCTACATGAAAGTCGTTGATTACTTCAGGCCGGGAGTGAAGCCTAGGGCTTCTATTCCTAAATAACAGCGGAATAGAAGAAAATCTGCCTTTAAGACTGTAAAAAAAGAAAAATCCTGAGACCAACGGGCTCAGGATTTAGTCGTGCAAGCGAAGCTTGGCTTGCGGGCTTACAGTATTAAAGGCAGATTTTCTGGAATGAAACGGCTCAGCACAGTCCTACTTTTCGTAGCGCTTTTCCCCATCCAAATAAGTCGCCACAAGCTCCAGCTTATCGTCTAAGACAATAAAGTCTGCATCTAATCCTGCTTTGATCTGTCCGCATACTTCGTCTAGATTCATTGATTTTGCAGCATTAAGACTAGCCATTTTAACTGCTTCAGCCGGGCTTGCAATATTCCAGTTAACAACATTTTTTACGGCATCCTTAAGAAGCAAGATTGACCCGGCTAGGTTACCCCCTTCTTTAAGGCGGGCAGCCCCATCTTTAACGATGACTTCGTATTCACCAAGATAGTATTCGCCATCAGTAAGGCCTGCTGCTCGCATACTGTCTGTGATAAGTACGACATGGTCTTTTCCTTTTTCACGCATTAGGATCTGTGCTGCAGTAGGATTCACATGGAAGCCATCACAGATGAGCTCAGCATAAGTGTTTGGAAGATTGAATGCGGCACCGACCATACCAGGCTCCCGGTGATTGAGGGGACGCATCCCGTTATAGACGTGAACCCACATTGTTGCACCCGCTTCTACTGCATCTACAGCATCTTGGTAGCTGGCATTAGAATGACCTAGGGCAATATGATAGCCATGTCCTACCGCTTTACGGATAAATTCAACAGTGCCCTTTCGCTCTGGAGCAATACCTATCTTAATAGGAAGACCTTTGGCAGCTTCTCCATATTCAGCAAGCTCGTCATAATTAGGGTCCCGCATGTATTTAGGATTTTGGGCTCCCTTGTATTCAGTCGTGAAGTAAGGCCCTTCAAAGAATAGGCCTCGTATTTTTGCTCCTTTAGCTTGACTTGCACTTCCGCCGATTTCTGAAGCAATCTCTAAAAGTTCCTCATGACTAGCAGTCACAGCGGTAGGTAAGAAACTCGTTACACCCGCAGCGAGAAGCCCCTCGCTCATGCTTTCAGTAATCCCTTTAATGTCGCGGTCATTAGTATCCGCACCAGCAAAGCCGTGGATATGCGTATCTACTAGACCCGGAGCAATAGACTTATCTGAGTAATCAAGAATTTCAGCGCCCACTTCCACTTCTTCTTTCCAGTCACCGAACTTGCCATCACGGATTTCAAGATAACCGCCTTGTTTGGTCTCATAAGGATAAAAGAATTCTTTTGCTTTGATATAGTAGTGCATATGCTGCCCTCTTTCCTTGTTATTTGATAAAGCTATTTTATCATTTATTCACTGCTTGGTCAAGAATTGGTATAGACAAATTAAAAAGAAGCGTAATTTCTACTTCTTTTATTGTTGGAGTATTTATTTGTTTGCTCAGTGGAATGGAAGAAATCCCAGGCAATGCTGTGAAAAAGGCAACTGGCGAGACCGTAAGGGCTCGACAGTTAGCAATGAGACGACGAAGGCGTCTGCTTGCGTGCCCCACAGCATTGCCTGGGATTTCTGGAATGAAAGGTCCTTATTTAGAATGTTCCAGCAATTTGGCCTTCATCTCCTCCGCCATCTTCAGGAGTTCCTGCTCGCCCTCAGCCCGCTTAGCCCGGCCTTCAGTCTGAATCCGTAGGGTTTCCTCAATCGTTGAAACCAGATTATTCTGCGTGATCTTCAGCGTATCAATATCAATCAGGCCTCGCTCATTCTCACGAGCTGCCTCAATGGTCGAGTTTTTCAACATTTCAGAGTTCTTCTTGAGCAGGTCATTGGTCGTCTCAGAGACAATTCGCTGACTGGTCAGGGCGTCTTTTTGTTTGAGCAATGTCAGGGCAATGGCGACCTGATTTTTCCAAAGAGGAATGGCTGTATTAATCGAAGTCTGAATCTTTTCAGCCAGCTCCTGATTGGTGTTTTGAATCAAACGAATCTGCGGCGCCTGCTGGATGGTCAGTTGCCGGGCAAGGCGCAGGTCATGGGCCCGCTTGTCAAGACGGTTGCGGTAGGCTTCCAGGTCACTGATTTTCTGGACCATCATGGCGTTATCGCTTGAGGCTTCAGCCTCTTTTCTGGCTGCAGGCAAGATTTCCTGGTCCAGCTCATCAAGCTTCAACTCAGCCCCAGCGATGTAGACATTAAGAGCCTTAAAGTAGTTGAAGTTCTCTTCATAGAGCTGGTCGAGCATCTGGTTGTCTTCTAAAAGACCAGCCTGCTCGGTATTGAGCTTGGCTGAAATCTTATCAATGCCAGCCCCGATTTTTTGGTACTTTTGGGTCACTTCAAAAATCGACCGCTTGACCTTGCCAAACATCTTCTGAAAGGGGCCTTGCTTCGTCGCCATTAACTCATTAGGATTGGCCTCTTTGAGGTTGTACATGAGCTCTGTCAGCGATCCACCGACCTCGCCCAGGTCCTGTGCCTGAACCTTGTCCAAAACCCCTTGAGAAAAGGCTGAAATCTTGTCCTGGGCTGAGGCCCCGTATTCGATCACCGACTGGTTGCTATTTTCATCGAGTTGTTTAGAGAGGCTCTTGGCCTGCTCTAGCTCCTCAGCATCCAGCTGTTGGAGAGCCCAGGAGCCTTCAGCCTTTTGCAGGACGACCTCTTTTACGTCAGGGGTCCCTGCCTTTTCTTCATTCATCAACTCATCTAAAATTGGATTTGCCATATGTCCTCTGTCTAGCCCTTGGGCATCATTTCTTCTTTGATGATCTTGACGTCGTCCATCAAGACTTCATGATAGTTCTTAGAAAGCCGTTGTGAGAGGCTCTTAATCAGGAGCAGGGTCTCATTGAGGTCCCGTTCCATTTCAGCCGTCATCTGCTTCTGCTTCTTCATTTCAATGTATTGCTCGGTTAATTTCTCCATATTTGGAAGTTCTTTATAGAGAAAATCATTTTGCGAGGTCAATTCCTTAGGGTGTCTGACAATATATTTGAAGGTCTGCTTGCTGGCCTCAAGGCCACCAGAGACCTGCTCGACCATCTCGATATCTTCGTCCAATTTCAGGCGAGATTCCCAGGCCATGATATGACCTTTTGCATCCCGCATGGTGCTCCTGAAAATCTCAATGTCACTATCAGAAAGCCCAGCCTCACGGTATCTGGCCTCGTTTTCCTTGCTCAGGACTTCTTCTTTTTTTTGCTTGTTCTTCAGCATGATGCTAATTCCTATAATCAATTTAATAATGACCAAAATCAGGATGATCCCAACGATCAGATTGGTCAGTGACCAAAAACCAGTATGTGCAAACATCAGTCTCCTCCATGTCTATATTCTCATTTTATCAATTTCTAAAAAGCCTGGCTTCAGACCTAAGACTGATTTTTAGGGCTGATTATGATAAAATGAAAAGAGTTAAAAGCTAAGAAAGGCTGACTTTAATGAAAGAACAACGCGTCGCCGTCTTGGGTCCCGGTTCCTGGGGAACCGCCCTCTCCCAAGTCCTCAACGACAACGGTCATAAAGTAATCATCTGGGGCCACACCGAAGACCAGATTCAAGAAATCAACGAGCAACACAGCAATAAGCGCTATTTTGAAGAGGTCATCCTGGATGAAAAAATCCAGGCCACGACGGACCTGGCTGAAGCTCTCAAAGACACGGATGCCATCCTTTTTGTTGTCCCTACCAAGGCGACTCGGATTGTTGCCAAGCAGGTGGCTGAAGTCCTTGACCATAAGGTCAGGATCATGCACGCCTCTAAGGGCTTGGAACAAGGCACACACGAACGCCTCTCGACCATCCTTGAAGAAGAACTTCCTGCCGAGCTTCGTAGTGAGATTGTTGTCGTTTCCGGCCCATCACACGCTGAAGAGACCATCCGCCGGGACATCACGCTGATTTCCGCTGCTTCTAAAAACGAAGCCGATGCCAAGTATGCCCAGGAGCTCTTTTCTAATGACTACTTCCGCCTCTATACCAATACGGACGTGGTTGGTGTCGAGACAGCTGGGGCTTTGAAAAACATCATTGCCGTTGGGGCTGGTGCCTTGCATGGCTTAGGCTTTGGCGACAATGCTAAGGCTGCCATCATCACACGGGGCCTGGCTGAAATTACACGGCTAGGTGTGGCCATGGGGGCTGAGCCCCTGACCTATATTGGCCTCTCTGGTGTCGGCGACTTGATTGTCACCGGGACCTCTGTTCATTCAAGAAACTGGCGGGCCGGCGACGCTCTTGGACGTGGCCAAAAGCTTGAAGAGATTGAGCAAAACATGGGCATGATCATCGAGGGGGTCTCTACGACCAAAGCAGCATACGAGCTTGGCTTGAGCCTGGGGATTGACATGCCGATCACTGAAACCATCTACAAGTGTCTCTATGAGGCTGCTGAGCCTCGTGAAGCAATTCTCAACCTGATGAGACGTGAATCCCGACCTGAAAACGAATTTTGATTGTGTTATAATAGATATTGAATACTAATGAAAGCGAATTATTTATCTTATGCCAAAAGTAAATGAAACTGTGAAAGTAAGAAAAGCCATCATTCCTGCTGCAGGTCTTGGAACCCGCTTCCTGCCTGCGACCAAGGCGATTGCCAAGGAAATGTTGCCGATTGTTGATAAACCAACCATCCAATTTATCGTCGAAGAGGCCTTGAAATCAGGCATCGAAGACATTTTGATTGTCACAGGAAAAGCTAAGCGTAATATCGAGGACCACTTCGACTCAAACGTCGAATTGGAACAAAACCTGATGGAAAAAGGCAAGACTGAGCTCCTGAAGCTGGTCGAAGAAACCACGGACATCAACCTCCACTTCATCCGCCAGTCACACCCTAAGGGCCTCGGCCACGCTGTCCTTCAGGCCAAGGCATTCGTTGGGGACGAACCTTTCGTCGTTATGCTTGGTGATGACTTGATGGATATCATGGGTGCTAAGGTGCCACTGACCCAGCAACTCATCAGTGACTACGAAAAAACCCATGCTTCTACTATCGCTGTCATGGAAGTCCCTCACGAAGAAGTCGATAAATACGGCGTGATTGACCCTGAAGGCGAAGTTGAAAAAGGCCTCTTCAACGTTTCTAAATTTGTTGAAAAACCAGCTGTTGAAGATGCTCCATCTGACCTGGCCATCATCGGTCGCTACCTCTTGACGCCAGAAATCTTCACGATTTTGGAAAATCAAAAACCAGGTGCCGGCAATGAAATCCAGCTGACTGACGCGATCGAAACCCTCAACAAGACACAACGTGTCTTTGCCCGCAAGTTTACCGGCAAACGCTATGACGTCGGCGATAAATTTGGTTTTGTGGAGACCAGCGTCGAATATGGCCTCAACCACCCACAAATCAAGGACGACCTTGAAGCTTATATCATCCGTAAGGGAAAAGAGCTTGAGGCGGCGAAGAAAAAATAAAGCTTAAAAAACCGAGACAACTGCTCTCGGTTTTCTTTTTATTATATTTCATTTGCTTTTTCATCTGAACTGTAATAACAGCCTTCTGCGAGGGAAGATAAAAGGTCCACCGGACCTTTTATTCTTTACTTCCATAGCCTGTCGCATAATCAATCTTCACACCAGGCTGGACATTAGGCACAAAGACGTTGAAATCAAGGCTACCATCCTTGCTTTTGGCTTGAATCTCATTTCCCATAGGAACCAGGTCATCGCCTACATAGATAGGCTTCACTTGATAGCGGACGGTCTTGCCCTTATCAATAGCCTTGCGGACTTGTGTCTCGTAGTAGTTTTGGCCGGTGTTGTCATCCTCGCCGTTTGAAGCCTGGTTGGCCCAGGCTGTCTGGGCGGCAATGTTTTCTGGATTGGCCTCAGAGGCATCAAAGCTTGACAGGCCTGCAGCGATAGCGTAGCCAATCAAATGGCCCCGGTTGTATAGGGTATTGTAGGGGCTTGATTTGAGCATGATTTGATGCCAGCCGGCAGGCTTGATGGTCTCGCTGTTTGACTTGCCGTTTGAGCTGGTTTCATTACGGTTCTTGTATTGGCGGGTGGTCTTGTTCAAGAGGGCATCAGCCACACCCAGTTGCTTGTCGCTGTTCAGTGGTGTATTGTGGACATAAGGGGCAGAGGAGACGTCGGCATTCAGGCTTGACTTGTTGTCATTGACCACAAAGGCACCACTGCCATTCCATTTGACATTGTTGCCCAACTGCTTCTTCACCGCATCAACCAGGACAGACTCAGCCAGTGTCTTGCTTGGCTTTTCGTCTGATTCCTTGCCGTAGTCCACATTGCTAGATGCTGAAGCCTGTGTTTGATCAATCTTTTGCTGGCCTTTTTCAAGCAGGCTCTGCTGAGAGCAGGCAGCAAGCAAGGGCAGGACAGTCAAGAGAATGAGCGACTTTTTCCAATTTGATGTTTTCATGAGATTCCTTTGTTTTTATTTCTTTTGAAATAAATTATAGCATATTTTTTTGATAATTTTAGGATAGTTGCATACTTTGCGAGGGCTTATCAACTTTCTTTGACAGAATAAAAAAGCCCATCCAAAGGCTTTATTAGGCTCTATAATAAATCGTGTGGGAAATGTCCCACACGATTTTTTCTTGCAAAAGAAAAAGCTTATCTCTAAGATATAAGTAACCACACAAATACCGAAAGAAAGATAAGATTTATGTTTGATTCTAT
>NZ_BFFO01000009.1 GCF_003116835.1 Lactococcus termiticola
TAATCGAATTCATCAAGGACTCAATTATTTAACGCCCAATGAATTCGAAAATAAACAACTAAAATTAGCCGCATAGGCAGAAAGGTAATTTACCCATTTTGGTGTCCAGTTTCTTGACTTAATGTCAGTTCGGTTCTAAAAATGTAAGGTATAATTTATTTTTCACACAAGAAAAACCCAGCACTTACTGCTGGATTCAGTCATTCAAGGTGAAATTTCTGGAACGGAACAAGCAAACAAAAAAGCAAGAGCAAAAGTCTCGCTAATCACAAAATTTATTTATTAAAGTAAGCCTTAAGTGCTTCAACCTTATCAGTTTGTTCCCATGGCAATTCAACGTCAGTCCGGCCAAAATGTCCGTAGGCTGCGGTCTTGCCGTAGATTGGACGTTTCAGGTCGAGCATTTCAATGATACCCGCTGGACGGAGGTCAAAGAGTTCACGAATGGCTGCAAGGAGCTCATCGTCTGAAACCTTACCAGTACCAAAGGTATCGATGTTGATTGAGGTTGGCTTCGCCACACCAATCGCGTATGAAAGCTGGATTTGAGCCTTGTCAGCAAGACCAGCAGCAACGATGTTCTTCGCTACATAGCGGGCTGCATAGCTGGCAGAGCGGTCAACCTTAGTCGCATCCTTACCAGAGAAGGCACCCCCACCGTGAGGAGCGTAGCCACCGTAAGTATCAACGATGATCTTACGCCCAGTCAAACCTGAGTCCCCTTGAGGGCCACCGATAACGAAACGGCCGGTTGGGTTGATGAAGTATTTTGTTTCATCGTCAAGCAACTCAGCAGGAATCACAGCCTTGATGACCTTGTTAATCACGTCATCGTGGATTTGTTCGTTAGTTGCTTCAGGCGCGTGCTGTGTAGAGATAACGACCGTATCGATACGTTGAGCCACACCGTTTTCATCGTATTCTACAGTAACTTGTGACTTAGCATCTGGACGAAGGTATTCAAGCTCGCCAGATTTACGCAGGTCAGTCAACTTCTTCACCAGCTTGTGGCTGAGGTTGATGGCCAGAGGCATGTATTCAGCGGTTTCGTTGGTTGCAAAACCAAACATCAAGCCTTGGTCACCGGCACCGATTGCATCAAGTGGATCCTTGTCAGCTTCACCACGGGCTTCGAGGGCTTCATTAACCCCTTGAGCGATATCTGGAGATTGTTCAATCAGGCTGACGTGGACACCGACTGACTTGTAGTCAAAGCCGAGCGAGCTGTCTGTGTAGCCGATGTTTTTGATGGTTTCGCGAACGACACCAGCAATATCAACATAGGCTGTGGTTGAGATTTCACCAAAGACGTGTACGCTACCTGTGTAAACCACTGTTTCACAGGCGACGTGAGCATCTGGGTCTTGGGCCACGATGGCATCAAGAATGGCATCAGAGATTTGGTCAGCGACCTTGTCTGGATGGCCTTCAGATACTGATTCTGAAGTAAATAAACGTTTTTCTTTTGACAATTTAATGTCCCCCAATTCTAATAGTTGAGCTTTGCTCAGTATTGGTTACAAGGGTTTTTCGGCCAGTTCATAGGGACTCGCCACCTTAAAACTAATTGCTTTAAGCCTTTCGGGACTTGTAACTCCTTTATTGTAACACTTTTATTTTGAGAATGCTTTGCTTTGATACTGAAAACGATTTTATCTTTATAATGAGCCTGGAACCTGTAAGGCTACTCTGATTTATGCACGTCTTCAGCTTTGCATAAGAAAAGACCAGCCCAAGAGCCAGTCAAAATTTCTTATTTTTTATAAATATAATCACGCGTCATAGGAAGCCCTTGACCTGCAGCACCCTTGGTCATCAAGAACTGCATGACGTCGATGTTGCCAGACTCAAATCCAGCCGCACAGGCTTGGAGATAGAGGTCCCACATGCGGGCGAAAGGCTTGCCCATTTCATCAATGGTTTCATCGAAGACTTTGAGGTAGTTTTCATCCCAGATTTCCAGCGTCTTTTGGTAGTGACGGCGGAGGGGTTCCAGGTCATCGAGTTGAAGGCCGGCCTCCATGATGTGGGTAACTTGTTCAGCCACATTAGGAATATAGCCGCCAGGGAAGATGTACTTTTCGATGAATGGATCGACACCCATGCCGTAGTGTTGGCCTGTGATGCCATGAATCAAGGCACGGCCGTTTGGCTTCAGGTATTCTGCGACCTTGTTAAAGTACATGGCCAGGTTTTCCTTACCAACGTGCTCAAACATACCAACAGAAGTGATGTAGTCAAACTGTTCGTCTTTAAGGTCACGGTAGTCGATGAGCTTAATTTCGACCTTGTCTTGGAGGCCGAGTTCTTCAACCTTCCGGCGGGCAAAGTAGAATTGTTCATCAGAAAGCGTGATACCGACAGCATTCAGACCGTATTCTTGAGCCGCTGTGATGACGAGCGTTCCCCAACCACAACCGATGTCAAGTAGGCGACCACCAGGCTGGCTGTTGAGCTTGTTCAAGATATGATGCACCTTGGCGATTTGTGCCTCTTCCAGACTCATTTCGTCATTGGCAAAATAAGCACATGAGTAAGTCATCGTAGGGTCCAGCCACTTCTTGTAGAAGTCGTTCCCGATATCATAGTGGCTGTGGATGTCTTCGCGTGAGTCTTTTTGCGTGTGGCTACCCATCAGGCGCTTCGCAATTTTTCCCGTCAAACCAGATTGGTCTGTCAAGAAGCTGTCCCGTTTGCGATAGGCTGAGACAATGAGTTCCTGAATAGAACCTTCAATCTCGATGTCTTCATTCATGTAGGCTTCAGCGAGGACCAGTGTTGGCTGGCTGCTGATGTCGTTAAAAGAGAATTTTTTGTTAAATTTAATCTTAGCCTCAGGCTCGCCGTCACCGTAACGTTCAGTCTTGCCGTCCCAGTAGGTCACTTCAACCGGCATATCAAAAGCCGAGCCCATCGCCTTACTCAGTAGTGTTTTTTCAAAAACCATGTTTTTCTCCTTATATATATGTATATTTTCTTATTATACTCCTTTTAATATTGAAAAAACAAAATTTAATACTGGAAGGGCTTTCTATGCTATAATCAAAGGAAAAAGGAGGGCCAAAAAATGATGGAAAACAAGGCACAGCACTTTTCGGATGAAGACTATCAAAAGCTGGCAGCTACCGGTATGCCAGAGGAAAACCTCGACCGCTATCGTCAGCTCTATGAGGCCGGCGATGCCTCGCTGATTGACCGCATCCGGCTTTTGGTCGAGCAGGAGGCTATTTTAGATGCCCAATTCAAGGCAATTGAGCGGGATTTGGATTTTATTCGCGGGCTGAAGCGGCATCATTATGAGTATTTGGAGCAGAAGAACGGAAGCTGAGGCGTTTTTGCCATTTGCCTTAGCAGGCGGCTCGGCCCCTTCGGGTTTGGGGATGTTTCTAGTAGTGGGTGCTCGCGGAACTAGCTTCGAGTGTTGCTAAGCCCTGCTTAGTCTCGCTCACGCGAGCCGTTGCATGGCAAAGCAACACTACTTGCGGATTTCCGCTCCGCGGATTATGGGAAAGCAAAGCTTTCTCATAATCCCACTACTAGAAAATCCCCTGAGCTAGGCCTTCGGCCGTTTGGCTTTGCCAAACCCGCAAAGCGGTCCGGCGAAGCCGGGAGCGAAGCTCACAAACAACGGGGATTTTATAATAATGGAAACATCGACAGCTCTGCTGTCGTATGTTTCGCACAAGGGAGATCCGCAAGTACTATTTCTTAGGCTGATGACGGCTCCCGTAAGGGAGACTAAATCAGACTTAGAAATAGTCGAAGCTAGCTCCCCGAGCACCCATTATTTGAAACATCCCCAAACCCAAAGGGAAAGCCGTCCGCAGGACACAAAAAAAGAGCCAGTGGGCTCTTTATTTATCTCCACGATTTCTCATCACGAAACCAGATTTCTTCTCATCCCCCGTCCGTTGACGTGGTTTTTTATTATCTGATTTACGGTCATCGAATCGGCGGTCGTCACGTTTGCCACGGTAGCCACCACGGTTATCGTCACGCTTTTTCCAGTTGCCGTTGCCGTTACCACGGCCCTTGCCACGGTAGTTGCTCTTGTTGCCACCACGGCCCTTGCCTTTACCGCCTTCACCGTTAAATGGCAGTGGGCGTTCAGCCGCGATGTCGACTTTCTCCATGGTGTCAGGGTCTTTGACACGACTCTGAAGGAGCATGGCTGCGATGGTCTTGGCATCATATTTTTCGAGCAGGCTTTCTGCATCTTCGTCGAATTTATCCAACTTAGACGTGACCTTAGGATTAGAGAGGTCTTTGTCCAGCTCTTCCAAGGCCACAGAGAGTGAAGCCTTGTAGGCTTCTTCTTCTGTTGGTGGTCTGAGGGAAGTCATCGGCTTCTTGGTCAGCTTTTCGATGGCACGCAGGTAGCCCATTTCATTATAGGAAACAAAGGTAAATGAACGACCAGACTTGCCAGCACGCCCAGTACGACCAATCCGATGGACGTATGACTCCTGGTCTTGCGTGATGTCGTAGTTGTAGACATGGGTCACGCCAGAGATGTCAAGGCCACGAGCCGCAACGTCGGTCGCCACCAGAATGTCGAGGTGGCCAGCCTTAAAGTCACGGAGGACAGCCAGACGCTTAGACTGGTCTAGGTCACCATGGATGCCTTCTGCCCGGTAGCCACGAAGCTTCAGACCCCGTGTGATTTGGTCAACCCGGCGTTTTGTCCGACCAAAGACGATGGCCAGCTCAGGACGTTCCACGTCAATCAAGCGAGTCATAAAGTCAAATTTTTCAAATTCTTTGGCTTTAATATAGAACTGCTCAATCCGGTCAGCTGTCATTTCCTTGGCTGCAATCTTAATATGTTCAGGATTTTTCATGAACTTCACGCCGATTTTCTTGATGTCATCAGGCATGGTTGCTGAGAAAAGCAGGGTTTGACGTTCCACTGGCGTCTTTGAAATGATAAATTCAATATCATCGAGGAAGCCCATGTTGAGCATTTCGTCAGCTTCATCAAGGATAAGGGTCGTCAAGTGTGACAAGTCAATCGCCTTACGTTTGATCAGGTCAACCAGACGGCCTGGCGTGCCGACAACGATGTGGGCACCAGAGCGGATGGCCTTGATTTGTTTTTCGATGCTAGAGCCACCGAAAACAGTGCGGACCTTGAGGCCTTTTGATTTCCCAAAGCGGAAGAGCTCTTCTTGCCCTTGAACTGCGAGTTCCCGGGTTGGAGCGATGACGAGGGCTTGAATGCCTTGATTGTTTTCGTCAATCTTTTCGATGGTTGGCAGACCAAAGGCAGCGGTCTTACCGGTACCGGTCTGGGCTTGACCCAAAACGTCCCGGCCTGAGAGGGCCAACTGGATGGTCTGTTCTTGGATTGGAGTTGGCTTTTCGTAGCCAATGCTAGTGAGCGTGTCAATGATTCCTTGTGACAGGCCGAGTTCTGAAAATTTCAATATTACACCTATTTCTAATTACTTCTTGCAGGAATAGCCTGCAAACAGGCGAAAATTTTGGGCTCGCCTGACATAACTTTTCTATTATATCATAAAATCTGGCCTTTTTATCTTACCCTGTTTAGTTTTTTGAAAATCTGATATTAAAGGGCTTCCACGAAAACAAACATAGCTTTTGACGATGGACCGGAAGCGAAGCCTAGGGCTTCCATTCCTAGATTTGAAGCCCCTACGGGTCTTCAAATCTGCCTTTTTCATCGTCAAAAGCTATGTTTGTTTTCGCTCCAAATTTCTAATCATAAGCGAATTTTTTATTATTAATGTTAGATACCAAATCTCTTCGCTAGCTTCATCAGACCAATAAACAAGCCCTGATTGAGTAGGTAAACCCGTCCCATCCAGCGTATTTTCGTCCGAAAGCCCTGCTTTTCCTTAAAAAGCTCTCGGAATTTTTGGTCTGCCAGCTCTGCGATTTCCGCCTGCTTGCTATAATCCACCCGCAGGCTCAAGCAATAAGTCGCATACTGGTCTCTCGTCTGCTCTACAAAGCGGGTCTTGCTTCTATCCTGCAAGAAGGCCATCCGGCCTTCAAACATCTCAAAGGCATCTTTGACATTGGCGAGACTATAGCTGGCCATCGTCCCTGCATCGTTTTCCCGGTAGAAATAGAGCTTCTCCCCAAGATAGACGATGCGGTCCGCCCGATCAAGAAAATAGGGGGCGATAAACTCATCCTCGACAAATCGGCCCTCAGGGAATCGCAGGCCCTCAAAGATGTCAGCCTTGAATAGCTTGCCCCAGGGCATGATATAGAAGGGAACCCGGTCACCTGCATAAAAGCGACGCTCTGCCTCATCCCCTGTGAAGAGCTCTCTAGCCGGCTTACCAATCCGGCTAAAGTCCGGCTTGGTCTCCTTAAACTTCTCATAGGCGCTAGTAGAAAAGTCTGCTTGGCTCTCGACAAGGGCGGAAAGCAGGGCTTCAAAATACTGGGGAGCCAGGAGGTCGTCGCTGTCGACAAAGCTGATATAGGCCCCCTGGGCCTCATCGAGCCCCTGATTTCTAGCGGATCCCTGGCCTCTATTTTTCTGACTGATGACTCTTAGCCTGGCATCAGCCTTTGCATAGGCTTCAAGTATCGCCAGGCTCTGGTCTGTTGAGCCGTCGTTCACCGCCAAGATTTCAAGCTCTTGGTAGCTTTGATTAAGGAGGCTGTCCAGGCTTTCAGCCAGATAGCTTTCTGCATTATAGACCGGGAGGATGACTGATATTAAAGGCTTTTCTGCCATCTTCATTCTCCCTTATACTGAAAATTCTTCCATCAATTCCACATCTGGATATTTGTCGACAAACCAACGCATGGCAAAGTCGTTTTCAAAGAGGAAGAGGGGGTGGTCAAAGCGGTCACGGGCTAAGATATTGCGGGAGCTGGACATCTTTTCGTCGAGTTGCTCTGGCTTGATCCAACGGACGGTTTTGTTCCCCATAGGTGTCATGACGATTTCTGAGCTGTATTCACGTTCCATACGGTCTTTGAAGACTTCAAATTGGAGCTGGCCGACCGCTCCCAGCATAAGGTCGCCGGTCGAGTAGCTCTTGTAGAGCTGGATGGCTCCTTCTTGGACCAACTGCTCAATACCCTTTTGGAAGGACTTCTGCTTCATGACGTTTTTAGCCTGGACCCGCATAAAGATTTCTGGCGTAAATGTCGGCAATGGCTCGAAAGCAGTTTTCAATTTTCCTGTTGCCATCGTGTCTCCAACTTGATAGGTCCCGGTATCATAGACACCGATGATGTCGCCAGCCACAGCATTTTCGACGTTTTCCCGGGATTCTGCCATGAACTGCGTGACGTTAGACAATTTTACTTTTTTGCCGGTCCGGAGGAGATTGACATCCATGCCCCGTTCAAATTCGCCAGAAACCACACGGACAAAGGCAATCCGGTCACGGTGACGGGGGTCCATATTGGCCTGAATCTTAAAGACAAAGCCTGAAAAATCAGGATTGAGCGGGTCGACATCGTCGCCGTCGACTGTCTTATGACTGTGGGGCTCTGGAGCATAGGTCAAAAAGCTGTCCAAGAAGGTCTGGACCCCAAAGCTGGTCAGGGCT
The DNA here is from genome assembly GCF_003116835.1 of Lactococcus termiticola. Classification (GTDB taxonomy): domain Bacteria; phylum Bacillota; class Bacilli; order Lactobacillales; family Streptococcaceae; genus Lactococcus; species Lactococcus termiticola. Next base: position 7,542 of record NZ_BFFO01000009.1, read on the forward strand.
GAACCAAAGAAGACTGGTGTCAGTTGGCCTTTGAGGACTGCTTCTTCATCGAAGGGATTGCCGGCATCAGCTAGGAGCTCTGCATCTTCGACCGCCTGGGTAAAGAAGGGATTTCTGGTCAGCTCATGGCCTTCAATTTCCGCAAATGGAAGGAAACGTTCTTCGCCCTGATAGACCTCAACCCGCTGATTGGTAAAGTCGTAGAGGCCCTGGAAATTCGCCCCCATCCCAATTGGCCAGTTCATCGGCACGCTGGCAATACCAAGGATTTCTTCAAGCTCAGAGAGCAAGTCCAGTGGCTCACGCCCGTCCCGGTCGAGTTTATTGATAAAGGTAAAGACAGGAATCCCCCGGTGTTTCACGACTTGGAAGAGTTTCTTCGTCTGTGCTTCAATCCCCTTTGCCGAGTCAATAATCATGACAGCCGCATCGACCGCCATCAACGTCCGGTAGGTGTCCTCAGAAAAGTCCTCGTGACCTGGTGTATCCAGGATATTGACCCGCTTGCCAGCATAGTCAAACTGCATGACAGAGGAGGTCACGGAAATCCCACGTTCTTTTTCGATGTCCATCCAGTCAGACTTGGCAAAGTTGCCGGTCTTTCTGGCCTTGACGGTCCCTGCCTCACGGATAGCTCCCCCAAATTTCAGGAGTTGCTCAGTGATGGTCGTCTTCCCCGCATCCGGGTGGGAGATGATGGCAAAGGTTCTACGTTTTTTTACTTCTTCTTCTCTGGTCATGGTATTTCTTTCCTAAATTTTGCTTTCTTTATTATAGCAAAAAAGCCTTGATGTGTCAGGCTTTCTTAATATGCTCACTGGCTTCATCATCCTTCCAAAACCACTGGTAATAAGAATGGTTGACCCGCTCATCTTCTGGGGGCAGGGTCATGTAGTCGCCGTATAAGGCCTTGAGATAGCTGTCATGATTGACCAGCTTTCTGACGGTCAGCTCTTCGAAGGCGACATCTTCGTAAGCCTCGAAAATGGCCTTGTCAAAGCATTCGCCTGAATAGCCCGAATAAGCATAACCGACATAAGGCGTGTCCTTTTCACGATAAGACTGCATTAGCAGGTCGACCTTTTCAGCACAATATCTGGCCTTGCCCTTGTTTTTCAAGTGTCTTGGACCCCAAAGAAGGACCTTTCCGATGAAATAAATGGGCTTGGTCGCTGAGGCATAATCAAGGCCAGTCGGGTTTGAGCTGGTCAAATCAATCGCTGCCTTAGCTACTTCCTTCTTAAATTTTGCTCGCTCAGTCGCATCACCAGGCAGGACATCCATCGGAAAGAGGTCAATAAAGACGCCCGTTCCCCGATTGAGATTATCCAGCTTGCTTGTAAAATAAGTCCGCTTGTCATAAAGCTTGGCAAAGGGCAGGTAGGTCGGACGGCTCTTATAATAAATCAGGCCGTATTCATCAGGAAGCTCCTGCATAAACCGCTCTAATAACCGCTCATAGTCTGCCCTAGGCAGGACCAGGTCAATGTCATCATCCCAGGGAATGAAGCCCCCGTGTCTGACTGCACCAAGGAGTGAACCACCACCGAGCGAATAGTTAATCTGTTCTTGCCGACAGGTCTGATCAATAAAGGCCAGCATGTCAAGCTGGATTTTTTTGAGTTCCTGGCTGGAAATCTTGTTCATCTTGTTTTTTCTTCTATAATCTTTTCAAAGGCTAATGCCGTCTGGTCCCAGGTAAAGTTTTCCTTGATGTGCTCAGAAATCTTGAGCTGGGTCTGACGCATCTGTTCTTTATTGGAAAGCACCGTCCGGAGGACCTCCATCAGGGCTTCTTCAGAGTTTTCAATCACATAGCCATAGTCATCATTGGGAATCATCTCTCTGGCCCCACCGACATCTGTAGAAATCAGGAGGTTCTGGAGGAGGCCGGCCTCAAGCAAGGCGGTCGAGAAGCCTTCCAACTTAGACATGAGGACAAAGATGTCGCTCCTTGCATCCAGTGTCATCACTTCTTCATGAGATAGCTTGCCATGAAAGACAATCGAGGCCGACTGATGCTTGGCCTTCAGATCTTCTAGGATAGGTCCGTCGCCAGCAATATGAAGCTCGAGCTGGCTAAAGTCTTGGCTCATTTTCTCAAAGGCTGAAAGCAGGGTCTCAACCCCCTTGAGCTTGGGCTGGAGGCGACCGGCATAGCTAATGATGGTCTTGTCAGCTGACTTTTCAATCGGATAGGTCAGGATTTCCTGGGCATTGATAGCATTGTATAAGATACCTTTTCCTTTGATGTCAAAGGCCTTGAGCCAGCTGGTCGCTTCTTGAGAGACCCCGTAAAAATCACTGACATCCCGCTTGATTCGCTTGATGAGTTGGCGTTCTGTAAAGCTTAAAATCTTGTCAATCAGGGCATTGTTGAGGGTCAGATAGCCTGTCCCGTGCTCGATACAGATGACCGGCTTCTTGGCCTCTGTCGCCAGCCTCGCTCCGAGCAAGGCTGGCAGTTGAAAACGGGTATTGGCCACATAGAGGTCGATGTCTTCTTTTTTGATTTCTTCGATGAGGGCTTGATAGTCCCGGTTTTTCTTCAAAAAAGGATAACGTTGCTTCCAAAAGCTATGGCTGGGCAGACGATAAATCGTGAGCAGGCCGTCGACTTCCTTAGTCTTGAGCTTTTCATCATGGAGACTCGTCACAATAATGACCCGGTGGCCCTTGGCCATGAGTTTTAAGGCGATATTATGAGTATAACGCTCTACTCCGCCCAAATAGGGGAGATAAAAGCCTTGAAAGAAGGCGATTGTCTTGGTCATTGTTGTCATTTCCTTATGTTGATTCAATGAGCTCTTTCCAGGCTTCAAGAATCACTTTGGGAAGAAAGGCCTGGCTCCGCTCGATGGAGAGCTGGCTCAGTTTTTTTCTTTCTTCCGCGTTATTTATCAGTTGTTGAAGGCTAGCCTTCATGGCTTCAAGGTCGCCTTGGGCAATCAGCCGGCCATATTTTCCGTCATCAAGAATGGCCCGGGAGCCGGTCTGCTCAAAGGCAATCGCCGGCAGGCCAAAGCTCATGGCTTCCGCGAGGACCAGGCCAAAGCCCTCGAGACGGCTGGTCATCAGAAAGATAGAGGCTTCTTTGTAGTGCTGGACGAGCTCCTCACCAGACAGGGCTCCCCGGTAGAGGAGTTTATTTTCTGGTAAGTCCTTGAAAATAGAGGCATCACCAGGCCCTGCCACAGCGATTTTCCAAGGTTCAGGCAGGTCCTTAGCCAGCTCAATCAGATAATCCAGGCCCTTGACCTGGTAGGAAAGCCTACCTGTCCAGGCAATGATGGGCTCCTTGAGCGCTGAGACCTGCTCATGTTCCAAGCGGTTGGGATTAAAAATCCGGCGGCAACGAGGATTCGTCAGCTTAAAATAGCTGACATCCTCATCTGTCAAACAGACAAGCTCGTCAGCCTGCCGGATGCCGGCCAGAAAATCTGCCTTGAGACCGAAGAAGACCTTGGTCATATAGCGTTCTGCCGAGCTGTGGAGCCAGGCGATAAACTTGAGGGCCGGAAATTTTGCCTTGAGTAAGGGCAAAAAAAGAATTTCATTAGCACTCAGAATGACCTGGTCTGCCTGAAACTGCTCTATTTTAGTAGCGATTTTATCTGCTTCTCTTTTATAAATGCTTTTTCTTAGAAAGCCAAGCTTTGCGAGGCCGAAAGCGGTCAAGAGCTTGAATTTCAAGCCCCAGTTTTCATCTCGCTCGTCTGTGAATCTGGTCGTCTTCAGCTCAAAGGCAGAGGGCTTGGCTTCGCCCCTCGAATAGATTGCTGTCTCATAATGGCCAGCTAGGCTATCAGCAAGCCAGGCATTCATTGCCTGCACGCCCCCTAGCTGACCCATTGTTGATACTAACAATATTCTTTTCATATCCACCCTTTAATTAAAAAATTATCACTTATTTTAGTATACCATAATTAAGGGCAGGCTTTTTGGATATATTTGGCTAATTTTTCTGAACATCTAAAATCTCAAAGAGTCTTTTTACAGCGCTGTCGACTGAAACTCTTGGCGACCAACCTAGACCCTTTAGCTTTTCATCGCTCAAGACAGCCAGCTCAATCGGGGTTGACTTAAGCGGGTCAGCCTCTTTGACGTCAAATAAGAGCTGTCTGCCCTTGGCTTCTGCGAGCTTTCTGGCAAAGTCTGCCAATTTTATGGCGTTAAGCGTCCGGCTGACATTATAGGCCGTCGCGTTTTCACCAGCAGTCACGATAGACAAGAGGCCTGAGGCCGCGTCAGAAAGATAGACGTATGACCGGATTTGCTGGCCTGGGCTTTTCATGACCAGGTCTCGACCGGCCAGGACCTCTGAGACAAAGCTCGCTGATACCCGGTTGTCCTTATCGGTATAAGAGGCCCCGATAACGTGAGAAAGCCGGCCAATCTTTGCTGTGACCCCATACTGCTGGGCATAAGCGACACAGAGATTTTCAGCCAGGCGTTTGCTGAGCATATAGGAAGAGCGGACAGCCAAGCCATCAATATAGCCAGCCATCTCTTCAGTGAAGGGGCTGGATTCTGCTGGCAACTGGCCATAGACCTCGCCTGTCGACAGATAGAGAACGTCTGACCCATGGGCCACCGCATAGTCTAAGAGCTGTTTGGTCCCCAGCACATTGGCATCAATCGTCCCGACCGGATCCTTGGCATAGCTCGCCGGATTGGCATTTGAGGCGGCATGGATGATCAGGTCAAAATCTTCCTCAGTCTTCAAATTCAAAGGCAGCATGACATCCTGCTGTATGAAGGCAATTTTTTGGCCTGCAAAGCGTTTTTCCAGGGCTGACAGATTCCGTCCCAATGCAAAAACCTCTGCCCCCAGCTTTTCCAGGACATCGACCAGATAAGAGCCAATCATCCCTGCAGCACCCGTCACAAGGACCTTTTTTCCGCTTAATTGTTCTGCAAAAAGCGTGTTGTCAATGCTCTCCTGCAGGTCCTTCTGATAGAAGGGATTCTCTAAAAAAGTCATTATACCTCTTTATTTTTCAGCATCAGGAGGGCCTTAAAGATGTCAATGTCATCCTGGTGGGTAATCTTAAAATTTTTCTCTGAACCGAGTGAAAAGTGGACGGTCTTGCCCAAATCAATGGCCAGCGTGCATGAAGCTACCGAGTTTTCAATCCCTTTTTCCTCAGCCATGTCGTGCATCTCCAGCAATTCTCCGAGCCTAAAGGCATGCGGTGTTTGGGTCCGCTGGAGAAATTCCCGGTCAAAATAACGCTCTGAAGCCTGGGTATCCTCAGAATAAAGCATGGCTTCAATCGTCGGAATGCTGGCAATGGCGTTGCCGTATTTTTCAGCCACGACGATATTGTCCAAGATAATATCCTGCGAGACGAGCGGTCTCACACCGTCGTGGACCAGAATCAGACTGTCCTTAGGATAAAACGCCTCGAGCCCCTTCAAGCCACTCCTGATCGAAGCCTGACCGCTCTCAGCCCCAGGAAAGATGTGTTTGAGCTTTGTGATGCCAAATTGTTCAGCATAGGCCTGAAGAATGGCCTCCCAGCCCTCTAGGCAAACGACTGCAATCACATCGATTTCCGGAACCTTCTGAAAGGCCTCCATGCTATAGATGATCAAAGGCTTGTCGTTGACATGCATAAACTGTTTTGGGGTCTGCTGTTGCATCCGGTTCCCTGTGCCGGCTGCGGTTAATAGTGCAATATTCATGACTTTCTTCCTAATTTTGTGAGATAGAGCAATCTAAAAATGACTGTTGCCCGCCAGTTTTTCCGGCTGAATTTGAAGACCTTCAAGCGTTTGAAAAAGCTGGCTTCATCTAGGCTGACAAAGGCTTCTATCAGCTGGCGCTTTTCCTGCGAGAGCTTATCGCCCTGGCTGTTTAACAAGGCCAGGTTCAGCTGTTTGATTTTGTCAAAATAAGCCCAGTAATTGCTGAGAAAACCACTTGATTGCTGGCGGGCTTCCTTGATGGCCTGCATGGTCGTCGCCTTTTGATTGGCCCCGACCACATTGGCCGCATGCTGGCGGTAGAGTTCGGTTGGCAAATCCAGATAAATCAGCTCGCCAAAGGCTGCAGCGAGCAAACCCAGATACCAGTCATGGATAAAGACCTGGTCGGTCGTCCAAAGCTCAGCCAGGGCATGATTGATGGCGGATACTCCGCCCACGACGTTATTGGTCAGGATTTGGTCTTTGAGGCTTGTGTTAATGTAGGGATTGGGAGCCAGGTAGCTCTCGCTGACGACATTGAGCTCAGCATCGACCACCTTGAGGTCAGTATAGACCATGGCAGAAAGCTTGGCTTTCCTGAGGCTTTCCAGCGTGACCTCCAGCTTTTCAGGCAGCCAGACATCGTCCTGGTCTGAAAAGAAGTAATAATCCGCCCGTTCAGATTTGACCAGCTCATAAAAAGAGCTGACCAGCCCTATATTTTCTGTCGTCTCTGGATTGATCAGGCGAATCCGTGAGTCCCTCTGCTCGTAGCTCTTGACAATCTCCCGCGTCCGATCTGTCGAGCCATCATCTCGGATTAAAAGTTGCCAGTCTTGATAGGTCTGACCAATAATACTTTCAATCTGCTCAGCAATGTATTTTTCCCCGTTAAAGCTTGATAGGACAATGTTTGTCTTTTTCATAGTTCTCTCTATTTTACTATTTTTAATGTCTTTTTGCAAAAGCATTTTTAATAAACAAAAAAACGGGCAAGCCCGTTTTTATTACTGTTTATAGAGTTAATTATTTAACTTTAACTTTTTTAACAGAGTCTTTCAAAGCTTTACCAGCCTTGAATGCTGGAACTGTAGTCGCTTTGATTTTGATGGTTTTACCAGTTTGTGGGTTGCGTCCTTCGCGGGCTGCACGAGCGCGAACTTCAAAAGTACCGAAACCGATCAATTGAACTTTTTCACCTTTAGCAAGGAATGAAGTTACAGATTCGCCGAAAGCGTTAACTGCTTTTTCTGAATCTTTTTTAGTCAATCCAGTAGATTTTGCAACTGCTGCGATAAGATCTTGTTTGTTAGCCATTTTTCAATGTCCTCCATAGATTTTTTGTTTACCTACAATTAGGTAATTTCATATTATCAAAAATTAAAAGCCATTGCAAGCAATAATCCGCATTTTCAGGGCTTTTCAGGGCTTTTTTATTATTTTTCACCCATTTTTAGGTCATTTTTGTTATTTTTTTATCAAATCAAAACTAAACTGGTCGTTGGCCAGGTCGATTTTATTGGCTGAAATCGAGATGTTGTGGCTAGAGGCCTTGGCGAGCTCTATAATGATTTGGTCATTTTTACTATCGATCTGAACAAAGTCAGGTAATTTCAGACTCCCCTTGATATAGGAAAGCACTGTATTCGCAGGTAGGCTGAGTGAGCCTGCTGAAACCGAGGTCACAGACAGGGCCACTGAGCCATTTTCCAAGGCCAAAGGCTGGAAGTAGACATAGAAGGGGACGCTGGTCCCAAAGAGCTGGTAGCTCGCCTCAAGGACAGCCTGATTATTAGAAAGATAGAACTTGTAAGACATCTCCTTGCTCTGATAGCTTTCCAGGTATCCGTTGACCAGCTGATTGATTTGATCTCGGTTGAGGTCGAGTTGACCAACCTTGACCGCATCCTTTGGGGCCGAGACCTGGCTCAAGGTCGCCTGGTCTCTAGGCATCAGGACACGCACAGCCACGAAGGCCATGCCAGCCAGGTTAATAGCCAAAAGCAGGAAGAAAAGCCACTTCCAGATACTCTTCTTCTGCGATTTCTTTTGCTCTTTCATTTGTCGCATTTTTTACTTGTCTCCTTGATAGGCCTCAAAGACGGCCTGGGCCATGATTTGATAGCCAATATTATTGGGATGGAAATGGTCGCCGGCGTAGAGCAGGTCGTTTTTCTCGCCAGATTGGCTGTCAGCCCCAGCATCAGCAATCCCTTTTTGGCCGTCCTGGCCCTTATATAGGAGGTCATTGATGGCTACAAATCTGCTCTTGTCCTGGCCTTTGACAACGGCTGTGGTCGCCTGATTCCACTGGTTGATGACCTCCTGCATGACCGTAATCTGCGGGAAGTTGAGATAGAAGGGATTGTAGATGCCCAGGACATAGATCTGAGCATGACTATTATACTTTCTGATTTCTGAGAAAATCTTCTGGAGCTCTGCTTGATAAGTCTTAGACGGCTCCTTAAAATCCTCTGCCTTCAGGGTCGAAATCTTATCGATATTGTCTCGAATGACCTTTAGGACGTCGTTTCCTCCGACCGTCAGCGTGATGACATTGGCATTTTTAAGACTGTCAGTAATCTTAGACTGGCTGGTCATTCGCTCTAAAATCTGCTCAGAAGTGTCGCCGGCCTTGCCGTAGTTATCAGACTGGACGCTCACCTTCTTTTCCTGCTCGATGTCCTTGGCAAAAAGAGGCACAAAGCCACCTTGTTTGGTCGCGTCGCCTACGCCCTCGGTCAGCGAGTCGCCGAGGGCCGTATAGTGGAGGGTCGTTGTCCCAGCCTTGCTCGTCATTTTTGGCTGGTCAATCCGATTCCCCGCCTTTGGAAAAATCAGCCAGAAAAGGCCGAAGATAAGGAAAACTGCCAGCAGAAAGCCAGCAATTTTTCCTATGCTTTTAGCAAAATGCTTCATCATGATGTGGTATCCTCATCAAATTGGATCATGACCGCCCAGGCACCTGGTCCTGTATGGGTCGCAATGGTTTTATTGGTCTTCATCAGGCTAATCGGAGCCTCAGCTAAGCCCTGCAGGGCCTCTTTGATTTTAAGCGAGAAGTCCATGCCATCAGCATGAGAAATCCCGACCGCCTTGATTTTCCGGCCTGAAGCCTTAATCTCAGAGACCTTGCCCTCCAGCCACTTGCTGAAGGTCTTGTTGCCCCGGCCTCTCAAGAGCGTATCAATCTGGCGGTCTTTGAGGGTCCCGACCACCCGGACGTTAAGCAGTGAGCCCAGCAATCCCTGCACCCGGCTGACCCGGCCACCTTTGACCAGATTTTCCAAAGTCGAAAAGCCGATAAAGAGTTCCGTGTTCTTTCTTACCTTGTCAATCTCTTTTAGAATAGCGTCCTTATCAGCTCCCTCAGCAGCAAGCCTAGCCGCTGCAATGACTTGAAACTTGAGGGCCTGGTCAGTAAAATCGCTGTCAAGGACAGTCACCTTGCGGTTGCTCAAAAGCGAACCCTGTCTTGCCGCCTCAACCGTACCTGAAAGGCTCTCCGTCATATGAATCGAGATGATGTCATCGTCTGCTCCAGCAATATTCTCATAAACCTCTGCAAAGACTCCAACCGGTGGCTGGCTGGTCTTTGGCAGGATCTTGCTGTCAGCCATCTTAGCCATAAAGGCATCGAGATCCAAGTCCTGGTCTGAATACAAGACATCATCAATCGTCACCGATAAGGGTACTACTGTAATATCAAGAGCTTCAATCAGCTCAGGCTCAATCGTAATAGAGGAGTCTGTTACAATTTTGATTGCCATAGGTCACCACATTCTATTTTACTGTTTTTTGTGTTATTATAAATATTATAGCAAAAACAAGCATTATAAGGAAGAAAAGAGAAGCCAAAACATGAATGCAGTCAACAAGAAACACCCCTCAAAGGCTTATCTGATTGTCAACGAGGTCTTTAACTCGGTGACCCACGGAATCGGTGTCATCTTTGCCATTATCGGGACCGTCCTTCTTTTGATCAAGGGGGTCGGCTCCGGTTCTATCCTTGAGCTGGTCGCCTTTGCCATTTACGGGGCTTCGCTGATTCTGCTCTTTCTCTTTTCGACCCTGGCTCATAGCCTGCATTTTACCCGGGCCAAGAAGGTCTTCCAGGTCTTTGACCACAACGGCATCTATCTCTTGATTGCTGGGACCTATACCCCCTACTGCCTGATTGTCCTCAATAATTGGCTAGGCTGGGCCATGATTATCCTGGTCTGGATTTGTGCCATTACCGGCATTGTCCTGACCTCGGTTTATCTCCCTAAATGGAACGCTGTGCCTCGCTTTTCGACCATCATCTATGTGGTCATGGGCTGGGTCATCCTCTTTGCCCTTTATCCCTTGTGGAAATCACTTGACCATACGGCCTTTTGGTTCTTGATCATTGGCGGGGTCATCTATTCGGTCGGGGCTGTGATCTACCGCTTCAAATTCCCTTTTAATCACGTGGTCTGGCACATCTTTGTTCTGGCTGCTGCCTTACTCATGTGGCTCTCTATCTATGTCTATATTGGCTAAGGAGGTAGCTGATGGTCTATCAAAAATATGGCGAAACCTTCCGACGGATTCGCCAGCAGAGGGGGCTCTCGACCTCTGCCTTCAAGTATCTTGGGATTTCTAAGACCACCATTTCCAATTTTGAAAATGGCAAGCAGATGATGGCCTTTGACAAGGTCGAGGCGGCTCTTCGGGAGATGCACGTGACCCTCTCCGACTATCAGCTGTCGATTAACAACGGCATTATCGACCATTATATTGATGCCTTTAGCCGGATTGAGTCGGCCTATTTTGCCCAGGATGAACGGCAGTTGTCCTTTATTTATCAGGACTACAAGGACTCTATCAATGAATGGGACCATAAAATCGCCCTCTCAGCCAAGGCCTGCTACCGGTCGCTGAGCGATGCGGAAAAGGCTGAGCTCATGCATTATTTTGACCATCTGGAAGAATGGAACCTCTTTGACCTCTCAGTCTACGCCAACTGTATTACCCAGCTCGATAATGACTATACCTTTAAGCTCATGGAGCACTTCTGGAACAGCCGTCATTCCTATATGGCCTCGTCTTCTTATCGACGAATTCTGACCCGGGCCGTCTGTCGTGTTTTGATCAACTTTGTCGAAGCCGATGAAAAGGAGATGGCTGAAGTCATCTTAAAACGCCTCAAGGACGCCCTCTTTCCTACAGACCTGGTCCTCCGGGTCTTCATCAAGTTCTTTGAGGGCTATTATGAATACGCCTTTGTCAACAAAAGCGAGGGCAAAAAGGAGATGAGAAAACTCATCCGCATCTGCGAAACCCTCGAGAGCTATGAATTAGAAAATATTTTCGAGCACTATTATAAGCGGGCAGTGACGAAGGATAAAAAGGCTTGATGGGCCTTTTTTTCTGTGCTGAAGTGGTCCGTTTCGTTGCGCTGTCGGCGGGGCGGATTCTGCCCTGGGCCGGAAGCGAAGCCTTACGGCTTCCATTCCTAGATTTAAAGCCCCTACGGGTCTTCAAATCTGCCTTTTCAGGGCTGAATCCACCACAGCGACAGCTCCACTCCAAATCAATTGTGGCTTTGCCGTTTCCCTATTCTACATCTCTCAGTGAGGCACAAAGCTACCATCCACCCTTGTAATGCCAAAGTCCTTCTCTGTAGCCCCAGAATGATAATCCACATCAAACCAGTGGAACTTCAGAAAAGCCCGCAAACTTTCGTGAAATTTGGCAATTCTTGAGACCTTGGGCTCAAGAATTAGACATGGAAGCCGAAGGCTTCGCTGTGCCCATGCGACTAGTCGCTTTAACGACTTAGCGAGCATGGAGAGCGTAGTGGCAGAGCCACGAAGATGGCCTCACGATAGTTTGCGGGCTTTTCTGAAGTGGAACGGCATGCTCATTCTCATATCAAAACTTAACTTAAAAAAATAAAAAAAACAGCCGAAGCTGTGAGTCGACTGGGGTAGCTGGATTCGAACCAACGCATGAGGGAGTCAAAGTCCCTTGCCTTACCGCTTGGCTATACCCCATCAAGGTCCTTAGACGGACAGGTTATAGGCCTTGATAGCCTCTTCAAGGGCAGCATCGAAGCTATTGACAGTCGCAATATTCTTAGCATTGACAGCAACGCTAAAGCTTCCTGCTTCTTCTTCAGTGATCTCAGCCACTGTCTTTGTTCCGACCTTCAAGGTCGCACCAAAATCCGTCTCAACGATCTCGATTTCAGTATCTTTTTTCTTAGACATGTAAATATTTTAACAAAATTTGTTGCTTTGTTCAAGCATTTGGTGGCTTTATGTCTGCCTTGCAGGCGGCTTTTCCCCTTCGGGGTTGGGGATGTTTCTAGTAGTGGGTGCTCGCGGAACTAGCTTCGAGTGTTGCTAAGCCCTGCTTAGTCTCGCTCACGCGAGCCGTCGCATGGCAAAGCAACACTACTTGCGGATTTCCGCTCCGCGGATTACACGACAGCAAGCTGTCGGTAATCCCACTACTAGAAAATCCCCTTGAGCTAGAGCTCCGCTCCCGCTTTCGGCGGACCGCTTCGCGGCTTTTGCAAGGCAAAAGGGCCGAAGGTCAATCCTTAGGGGATTTTCTAATAATGGGAAGACAAGCAGCTTTGCTGCTTAGTCTTCCGCGCAGGTGAGATCCGCAAGTACTATTTCTTAGTGGCATGACGGCTCGCCTTGGCGAGACTAAATGACACTTAGAAATAGTCGCAGCTAGCTCACCGAGCACTCCATTATTAGAAACATCCCCAATCCCGAAGGGGTCTTCCACCGTAGGTGGCCCCGAAGGGAAAAGCCGTCCGCAGGACACAAAAAAAGCCCAGCTGCAAGCTGAACTTTCAGGTTAATCCTCAATAGCTTCGACTTTCACTTCCTCCTTTGGCAATGGCTCTGGAGCCCCTGTCAAATTCGCAAGTGGTTCGAGGTTGCGGTAACGTTGCATACCAGTACCAGCTGGGATGATCTTACCGATGATGACATTTTCCTTAAGACCAAGAAGGTGATCTTCTTTACCACGGATGGCAGCATCTGTAAGGACACGAGTTGTTTCCTGGAATGATGCGGCAGAAAGGAATGAGTTGGTTTCGAGTGAGGCTTTTGTGATACCCATGAGGACAGGACGACCAGTAGCTGGTGTCTTACCGCTCAAGAGCAAGCTTTCGTTGGCCTTCTCGAAGTCTGAGATATCCATCAGTGTACCCGGGAGGATATCAGCATCTCCGTTGTCCATGACGCGGACCTTACGGAGCATTTGACGAACCATAACCTCAATGTGCTTATCGCCGATTTCAACCCCTTGTGAACGGTAAGTCTTTTGGACTTCACCGAGCAGGTAAGTCTCAACGCTGAGTGCATCACGGACTTCAAGCAAGTGCTTAGGCTCGATAGAACCAGTAATCAAAGGTGCACCACGGTGGATGAATTCCCCTTCTTCGACCAGCATCTCAGCTGACATTGGCACAGTGTAAGAACGAGTATCAGTTTGACCTTTGATAGTAACTTCTTTGGTACGAGTAGAAGCATCTTCAATGATAGACTCAACAGTACCTGTCACTTCAGTGATGATAGCTTCCCCTTTAGGGTTACGTGCTTCGAAGATTTCTTGGACACGAGGTAGACCTTGTGTGATATCTTCAGATGAGGCTACACCACCCGTGTGGAAGGTACGCATTGTAAGCTGTGTACCAGGTTCACCGATAGATTGGGCAGCGATCGTACCGACAGCTTCACCGACTTCTACAGCTTCACCAGTGGCAAGGTTGACACCATAACAGTGTTTACATACACCGTGTGGTGTCTTACATGTGAAGACGCTACGGATAGTGACTTCATGGATGCCTGCATTGATGATTTCAGTGGCAATGTCTTCAGTGATAAGCTCGTCTTCGCCGATGATGACAGCACCAGTCTCTGGATGCTTTACAGTCTTACGGGTATAACGACCTACCAAACGTTCAAACAGTGGTTCAACCATTTCCTTACCATTGGCAATGTCTGAGATGACAAGACCACGGTCTGTGCCACAGTCGTCCTCACGGATGATGACATCTTGGGCCACGTCAACGAGACGACGGGTCAGATAACCTGAGTCGGCAGTCTTCAAGGCCGTATCGGTCATACCCTTACGGGCTCCGTGAGTTGAGAAGAACATTTCCAAGACAGAGAGACCTTCACGGAAGTTAGAAATGATAGGCAATTCCATGATCTTACCGTTAGGAGCGGCCATCAGACCACGCATACCGGCAAGCTGTGAGAAGTTGGAGATGTTACCACGGGCACCTGAATCCATCATCATAACGATAGGGTTAGAGAGGTCTTGGCCAGCGATAAGCTTGCGTTCCAGTTCTTCTTTGGCTTCACGCCATACGGTCGTGACGGCATTGTAGCGTTCGTCGTCTGTGATCAAACCACGGCGGAATTGCTTCGTGATTTGCGCCACACGTTCGTGGCTGGCTTCGATGATTTCAGCCTTGTCTTCAACGACAGGGATATCTGCGATACCTACGGTCAAACCTGCGAGTGTAGACTGGTGGTAACCCAAGTCTTTCAGGCGGTCAAGGAATTCTGACGTCGCAGTGGTCTTGTATTTCTTGAAGACTTCAGCGATGACATTTCCAAGGTATTTCTTCTTGAATGGAAGGACAGTGTCGACAGCATCCAAGACTTCTTGGATGTCTTGACCGAGCTCCATGAAGAAGCGGTCGTCGGTCTGCTTGGTCAAGTTTTCTTGGGTTGGTTCGTTCAGATAAGGGATTCCTTCAGGCATGATGCTGTTGAAGATGACCTTACCGACAGTAGTAACCAAAATTTTATCTTCCTGGTCTTTTGTCCAAGGCTTGTTCAAAGATTTTGTAGCAATACCAATGCGGGTATGCAAGTGAACGTAACCGTTACGACGGGCTACTTCCACTTCTTCAGCAGTGGCAAAGATCATGCCTTCGCCTTCACGACCCTTTTCTTCCATGGTCAAGTAGTAGTTACCAAGGACCATATCTTGAGATGGGGTAACGACAGGCTTACCATCTTTAGGGTTCAAGATGTGCTCTGCAGCAAGCATCAAGATACGGGCTTCAGCCTGGGCTTCTTCAGACAATGGGACGTGGATGGCCATTTGGTCACCATCGAAGTCGGCATTGTAGGCTTCACAAGCCAGTGGGTGAAGACGCATGGCACGACCGTCAATCAAGACAGGTTCAAAGGCCTGGATACCAAGACGGTGGAGGGTAGGTGCCCGGTTAAGCAAAACAGGGTGTTCTTTCACTACTTCTTCAAGCACGTCCCAAACGTCGGCATCTTGACGTTCTACCTTGCGTTTTGCAGCACGCACATTGGCAGCCATGTCGCGTTTCACGAGTTCGCTCATGACGAATGGCTTGAAGAGCTCAATCGCCATTTCACGTGGGACACCACATTGATACATCTTGAGTGTAGGACCTACAGCGATAACGGAACGGCCAGAGTAGTCAACACGTTTACCGAGCAAGTTTTGACGGAAACGTCCTTGCTTCCCTTTCAGCATGTGGCTCAAAGATTTAAGCGGACGGTTGCCGGCACCAGTGATTGGACGACCACGACGACCATTGTCAATCAAGGTATCAACGGCTTCTTGAAGCATACGTTTTTCATTCTGTTGAATGATGTTTGGTGCGTTCAATTCCATCAATCGTTTCAAACGGTTGTTACGGTTGATAACACGACGATACAAATCATTCAAGTCAGAAGTGGCAAAACGACCACCGTCAAGCTGTACCATCGGACGAAGATCAGGTGGAATGACTGGAAGGACGTTCAATACCATCCATTCAAGCTTGTTGCCTGAGTTCTTGAAGGCTGTCAAAACGTCCAAACGACGGATGACTTTGACACGGCGTTGACCTGAAACGCTCTTGAGCTCTTCTTTAAGCTCAGCGACTTCAGCATCGATATCGACATCTTTCAAGAGGTCTTGAATCGCTTCAGCACCCATCTTGGCAACGAATGAACCGAAACCGTTTTTCAGGAGTTGTTCACGGTATTCACGTTCTGTCAGAAGTTGTTTCTTTTCAAGCGAAGTTTCTTTAGGGTCAATGACCACATAGCTTGCAAAGTAGATAACTTCTTCAAGGGCACGAGGGCTCATGTCAAGGGCAAGACCCATACGTGATGGAATCCCTTTGAAGTACCAGATGTGTGAAGTTGGAGCAGCCAACTCGATGTGACCCATGCGTTCACGACGAGATTTACCAGTAGTGACTTGAACACCACAGACTTCACAGACTTGGTTTTTATAGAAAACACCTTTCAGTTTTCCGCAGGCACATTCCCAGTCTTTTTGAGGACCAAAGATACGCTCATCAAAAAGCCCTTCGCGTTCTGGTTTTTGTGTCCGGTAGTTAATGGTCTCTGGCTTCTTAACTTCACCAAAAGACCAGTAACGAATTTTTTGTGGAGATGCGATTCCGATACGCATGCTCTCAAATTTATTTACATCGACCAATTTTTTCTCACTTTCTTGTGGATAAATATTTATCAATTTTGGAAATATTTCTAGTAGTGGAGTGCTCGGGGAGATCCGCAAGTAGCAATTCTAAGCCCCTCTTAGTCTCGCTTACGCGAGCCGTCGAGTGGCTAAGAATTGCTACTTGCGGATCTCCCCTGTGCGGAAGACTAAGCAGCAGAGCTGCTTGTCTTCCCACTACTAGAAAATTTCCTTAGGTTGCCCTTCGGGCGTTTGCTTCGCAAACGTGCAGTTGCTGGCACTCATACAGTGGAGTGGAGTGTTTGGAGGCAATAAGCTATGAAATATCGCAAATTGGGAGACCCGTAGGGGCTCACAATTTAGGCATGGAAGCCAAAGGCATCGCTGCCGGCGTCACAGCTTCATTGCCTTCAAACACGGAACGTAACGGCCCCGAAAAGGACAATCTTCAAAGATAAAAATTAGTGCTCATCAGTGCTTTCAGCTTCTTGAATCAATTCGGCTTCAGCGGCTTCGGCTTCGGCTACGACTTGTTCTTGTGCTTCGAGCATTTCTACTGTGATGTCGTCGTTGTTTTGACGAGCTTGGATGGCATCATCATCGAGTTCGCGGAGGTCAAGGACATTGTGTTCTCCGTCGAGGACCTTAAGATCCATACCAAGAGATTGCAATTCCTTCACAAGCACGCGGAATGATTCTGGCAGACCTGGTTTAGGAATGCGTTCTCCCTTGACGATGGCTTCATAGGCGTGTGTACGTCCCACCACGTCATCTGACTTGTAAGTCAAGATTTCTTGGAGGACATTGGCAGCACCATAAGCTTCGAGGGCCCAGACTTCCATTTCACCGAAACGTTGTCCACCGAACTGTGCTTTACCACCGAGCGGTTGTTGTGTAACGAGTGAGTAAGGACCAACTGAACGAGCGTGGAGCTTGTCGTCAACCATGTGGTGGAGTTTGATCATGTACATGACACCGACTGAAATCCGGTTATCAAATGGTTCACCTGTACGTCCGTCATAGAGGATGGTCTTGGCATCTTCTGCCAAACCAGCTTCTTTGACCGTATCCCAGATGTCTTCATCGCTCGCACCATCAAAGACGGGTGTTGCAATGTGGAGGTCAAGCGTACGCGCCGCCATCCCCAAGTGAAGCTCCATAACCTGACCGATGTTCATACGTGATGGCACACCCAGAGGATTCAACATGATGTCGATAGGTGTTCCGTCAGGAAGATAAGGCATGTCTTCAACAGGAACGATATTTGAAACGACACCCTTGTTACCGTGACGACCGGCCATCTTATCACCAACGTGGATTTTACGTTTTTGTGCAATGAAGACACGAACAAGTTTGTTCACGCCTGATGGCAATTCATCCCCATTTTCACGGGTAAAGATACGGACATCGTGCACGACACCGCCACCACCGTGAGGGACACGGAGTGAAGTATCGCGGACTTCACGAGCTTTTTCACCGAAGATTGCACGGAGAAGACGTTCTTCAGGTGTTGGGTCAGTTTCACCCTTAGGAGTAACTTTACCAACCAAGAGGTCGCCGTCCTTTACTTCAGCACCGACACGGATGATTCCTTCTTCGTCGAGGTCTTTAAGGGCCTCTTCACCGATATTAGGAATTTCACGTGTGATTTCTTCAGGGCCAAGCTTTGTATCGCGGGTTTCTGATTCGTATTCTTCGATGGCAATAGAAGTATAAACGTCGTCTTTGATCAGACGTTCAGACATGATAACCGCATCCTCGAAGTTATAACCTTCCCAGGTCATGTAGGCAACGAGTGGGTTTTGACCCAGAGCCATTTCACCCTTTTCCATAGAAGGGCCGTCAGCCAGGAAATCACCCTTTTCAACCTTGTCGCCCACTTCAACGAGTGTGCGTTGGTTGTAAGAAGTTCCTGAGTTTGAACGACGGTATTTTGTCACTTCGTAGATGTCCAGTTCGCCTGATTCACGACGGACACGGATTTCCTTGGCATCTGAGAATTCTACTGTACCAGCGTGTTTAGCCAAGAGTGCAGCACCAGAGTCGCGGGCTGTTTGATGTTCCATACCCGTTCCGATATAAGGAGCGTGTGGATCGATCAAAGGCACGGCCTGACGTTGCATGTTGGCACCCATGAGGGCACGGTTGGAGTCATCGTTTTCCAGGAATGGAATACATGCGGCAGCAACGGCGATAACCTGCTTAGGTGACACGTCCATGTAGTCAACAGTAGAAGCTTCAACTTCAATATTGTTACCGGTGTGGCGGGCCATAACGGTTTCAGAAGCAAAGCTGCCGTCTTCATTCAATGGAGAATTGGCCTGTGCCACAGTATAGTTATCTTCTTCATCAGCTGTTAAGTAGTCAACTTCTTCAGTAACCACGCCGTTTTCACGGTCGACACGGCGGTATGGACTCATGATAAAGCCATATTCGTTGACCTTGGCATAGGATGACAAGTTGTTAATCAAACCGATATTTGGTCCTTCAGGTGTTTCGATAGGACACATCCGGCCGTAGTGCGTGTAGTGCACGTCACGGACTTCGTATGAAGCGCGGTCACGTGAGATACCACCAGGGCCAAGGGCTGAGAAACGACGCTTGTGAGAAAGCTCAGAGAGCGGATTGTGTTGGTCCATGAACTGTGACAACTGTGAACTACCAAAGAATTCTTTGATAGCAGCTGTAACAGGACGGATATTAATCAAACCTTGAGGTGTGATGTTTTCATTTTCAGATGAAGACATCCGTTCACGGATGACACGTTCCATACGTGAAAGTCCGATACGAACTTGGTTTTGAAGCAATTCACCAACTGAACGGATACGACGGTTACCGAGGTGGTCGATATCATCGACTTTACCGATACCTTCTGAAAGACCAAGCCAGTAGTTGATGTTGGCAATGACGTCAGCAGGCATCAAAACGCGATTTTCAGCAGGAATTTGACCGTTAGAAATCAAAGTTACGACACGTTCTGGATCTTTAGGTGAGTAAACTTTAAGCGTTTGAATTTCGATGGCTTCAGGAATTACGGCATCTTCTGATGGGTAAAGTGTGACTGTGTTCAAACCATTGTCGAGCAATTCTTCAATGCTGTTCAAAACATCACGTGTCACCAAGGTATCAGCTTCAACGATGATTTCACCAGTTTCAGCATCAACGATAGGTTCAGCAAGGGTCAAGCCGAGGATACGGTTTTTAAGGGCAAGTTTTTTGTTGAATTTGTAACGTCCAACAGGCGCAAAGTCATAACGACGTGGGTCGAAGAAACGAGCCACCAAGAGACCACGTGAACTATCAGCTGTTTTAGGTTCACCTGGACGCAAACGATCGTAGATGTCTTTGAGGGCTTCTTCAACGCGAGTATCGCCTGGGTTCTTGTGAACATCCTTAGCGAGTGTCGCAGCCAAAAGTTCAGATTCGCCCAAGATTTCTTGGATTTCTTCGTCAGAACCAAAACCAAGCGCACGCATCATTGTAGTAAAAGTGAGCTTACGAGTACGGTCGATACGAACATAACCAATCCCTTTGGCATCAGTATCCAATTCGAACCAAGCACCACGGTTAGGGATTGTGGTATGTCCATAGCTTTCAAGACCGTTTTTATCAGTCTTCAAGTGGAAGTATGAACCTGGTGAACGAACGAGCTGGCTGACGATGAGACGTTCAGAACCGTTGTTGATGAATGTTCCCATCTCAGTCATAAGTGGGAAGTCGCCAAAGAAGACTTCTTGCGTCTTCAATTCGCCAGTTTCTTTATTGATGAGACGGAAAGTCACAAAAATAGGTGCAGAGTAGTTCGCATCATGGGCGCGAGCTTCTTCTACAGTGTATTTTGGTGCTTTCATTTCATAGCCGACAAATTCCAATTCCATATTTCCAGCGAAGTTGTCGATTGGAAAGATTTCTTTGAATACATTTGCCAAGCCTTCGTCAAGAAAGTTTTGGTAGCTTGCGGTTTGCACTTCAATCAGATTTGGTAAGCCAATGGCTTCCTTAATCCGAGAAAAAGAGCGTCGTGTACGGTGTTTACCGTATTGTACGTCATGTCCTGCCAAGATTTTTCTCCTTGTATAAGTAGTGAGATAAAGTTCTAAAGTTCGTCAGTAGGCCGTAGACTTAAAAATTCTGAATAGTCAGTAGTTTGTCTTTTTTATAACTTTTCAAAGATTCTAGGTCTTAAAACGGCAAAAAAGCAACGAGAATCCGGAGATTTTCGCTGCTTACAAAAGCCATGGGGACAATATTTCCCACAGAATTTGCTGACAAACTATTAGTAGTATTGTAGCATTTTTAGAGGAATTTTTCAAGGCTTGGGATTGGTCTTCAAGCTCCCTTACTTCAACTCAATCAAAAGATCCCGCGTTTGAATCGGCTCTCCAGCCTTAGCCTCTACAGCCAAGACCTCGGCATCAAATGGAGCTTCAATCGTCGTCTCCATCTTCATGGCCTCGGTCACCATCAGGGCTTGGCCTTGCTTGACCTGCTCTCCTGCTTTGACGAGGACTGCAACGACAGATCCTGGCATGGTGGCCCCAATCTGCTTGGGATTGGCCAAATCTGCCTTTTGTTTGACGGTGATCTGCGTCTTGATGGACTGGTCTTTGACGACAACCTCACGGCGTTGACCATTCAGGTTAAAGAAGAGGACCCGGTTGCCGGCAAGGTCTGGCTCGCCGATTTCATCGAGGCGGATGATGAGGTTTTTTCCTTTTTGGATTTCCACTTCAATCTTCTCGCCCAAGCGCATGCCGTGGAAGAAGGTCAGACTGTCTAGCAGGGTCACACGGCCCATTTCAGCCAGGCGTCTTTGATAGTCCAGAAAGACCTCAGGATACATCAGGTAGGAGATGACATGGTAGTCACGGGCTTCATAGCCCATTTTTTCGCTCAACTCCTTCTGGATGGCCTCAAAGTCGACTGGCTCAGCATGGAGGCCCGGCCGGTCAGTCAGAGCTGGCTTGCCTTTTAAGATAATCTTTTGCAGTTTTTCAGGGAAGCCACCGACGGGTTGACCTAGATTGCCGGCAAAGAAATTGACGACGGACTCAGGAAAATTAAGACTTTCGCCTTTTTCATAAACTCCGGCCTCTGTCAGGTCATTTTGGACCATAAATAGTGCCATATCGCCGACGACCTTAGAACTCGGCGTGACTTTAATAATGTCGCCAAACATCATATTGACAGTCTCGTAAGTCGCCACGACCTCATCAAAACGGTGGCCAAGACCTACAGCAGTCGCCTGGGCCTTGAGGTTACTGTACTGACCTCCAGGCATGGCGTGCTTGTAGACCTCGGTCTGGGGACGTGTCATACCGCCTTCAAAGGGAGCATAGTACTTGCGGACATCCTCCCAGTAATGGTCGATTTTTTCAGCATTTGAAATATTGAGCTTGGCATGTCTAGGACCATGCTCGAGGGCATAATAAATCGACTGCATCGAAGGCTGTGAGGTCCCAGCAGAGAGGCTGGCACTGGCCACGTCAATAATATCCACGCCCGCCTGGGTCGCCCCAGAATAGGTAATGATTCCATTTCCCGAAGTATCATGAGTATGGAGATGAATCGGCATGTCCACCGTGTCCTTGAGCTCTGAAATCAGACGATAAGCCGCCTGGGGTTTGAGGACACCGGCCATGTCTTTGATGGCTAGAATATGGGCACCAGTCGCTTCCAGCTCTTTGGCCAGGTCTTTATAATACTGCAGCGAGTACTTCTGCCGACTACTGTCCAGGATGTCGCCTGTATAGCAAATGGTCGCCTCTGCAATCTTGCCTGCATCTCGGACCGTCTGAATGGATTTTTCCATTTGTGGAAGCCAGTTCAAGCTATCAAAAATCCGGAAGACATCGATGCCCTCCCGGGCAGAAATCTTGATGAATTCTTCGATGACATTGTCTGGATAATTTTGGTAACCCACGGCATTGCTTCCTCTAAAGAGCATTTGGAAGAGGGTGTTGGGCATCCGCTTGCGAAGCTCACGCAGGCGGAGCCAGGGGCTTTCATTGAGGAAACGATAGGCCACGTCAAAGGTCGCCCCGCCCCACATCTCAGCAGAGAAGAGCTCAGGCAGGCCCTGGTCGATACTTGAGGCAATCCCCTTCATATCCTGACTTCTCAGGCGGGTCGCAAGGAGCGACTGGTGGGCATCCCGGAAGCTCGTGTCTGTCAAGAGGACCTCCTTAGAGGCCTTGACAAAGTCCACGACCGCTTCTGCTCCCCGGCTGTCCAGAATATTTTTTGCGGTTTCCTTTTGGAGCAGCTCAAGCTCAGGGAGTCTGGCAGGCTCTAAATGGGGCTTTCCCTGGCGGTCAATGCCTGGATATCCGTTAACCGTGATATTGGCCAGATAATTTAAGGTCTTAGAGCCCCGGTCCCTCAGGCGAGGAAAGTCAAAGAGGCTCGGCGTATTGTCAATAAAGGTCGTCTGGGCCAGGCCACTGGTAAACTGCTCGTCATTAACCACGTTGATCAAGAAGGGAATATTGGTCTTAACGCCCCGAATCCGGAACTCATGAAGGACCCGGTTCATCTTGACAACGGCCTCTTCAAAGGTCAGGGCCACAGTCGACGCCTTGACCAGGAGGCTATCAAAATAAGGCGTGACCTCATAACCGGCATAGGCGTTCCCGTCGAGACGGACACCGAAGCCTGCAGGCGAGCGATAGGTGTTGATCTTCCCCGTATCAGGCAGGAAGCCATTTTCAGGGTCTTCTGTCGTGATCCGGCACTGGATGGCCGCACCAATCGAGAGGATGTCGGCCTGCTCTGGGATCCTCATGTCCGCATGCAGGTCTTTGCCCTGGGCAATCAGGATTTGGCTGGTCACGATGTCAATCCCTGTAATCAGCTCTGTAATCGTGTGTTCTACCTGGACTCGGGGATTGACCTCGATAAAGTAAAATTCATCGTCTTTGACCAGAAACTCGACCGTTCCGGCATTGACATAGTCGACCGACTGGCAGAGCTTGACTGCAGCGGCACAAATTCGCTCACGGAGTTCAGTGGAAAGCCCGACAGCTGGGGCAAACTCGATGACCTTCTGATTCCGGCGTTGGACAGAGCAGTCCCGCTCATGGAGGTGAACGATGTTGCCGTGTTGGTCTCCGAGGATCTGGACCTCGATGTGCTTCGGATTTTCGATGTATTTTTCAACGTAAATCTCAGCTGAGCCAAAGGCGGATTTAGCTTCTGACTTGGCCCGCTCGTAGCCATCCCGCATTTCCGCGTCATTTCTGGCCACCCGCATGCCACGACCACCACCGCCAAGGGCCGCCTTAATCATGACCGGATAGCCGTATTGCTGGGCAAAAGCAAGGGCTCCATCAATGTCAACTGCCCCATTTGTCCCTGGAATCCCAGGGACTTCAGCCTTGATGGCCACAGCCTTAGCCTTAATCTTGTCGCCAAAAATGTCCAGATGTCGAAGCTCTGGGCCAATGAAGGTCAGGCCAGCCTCTTGGACCTTGCTGGCAAAGTCCAGGTTTTCCGATAAGAGACCATAACCCGGATGAATAGCGTCAACACCGGCATCCAATGCAATCCGGATGATGTCATCCATGTCCAGATAGGCGTCAATCGGCTTTTTCCCAGCCCCGACCAGATAGGCCTCATCCGCCTTGAAGCGGTGGACCGAATATTCATCTTCCTGGGCATAGATGGCGACAGTCTTGAGCCCTAGCTCACTGGCCGCACGAAAAACCCGAATCGCAATTTCACCCCGATTGGCAACAAGTAATTTTTCCATACAATTCCTAACTTTCTATAGATGTTCTTATTATCTCAGCTTTCCAGGCCTAATTCAAGTCAAATTCGGATGAAAAAAACAGCTTTTCTTAAAAAACTGTTTTATCACGAACATTATTTTGTTTAGCCACGGAAGACCCGATATTCTGTGGTTAATTCTGTGATTTCCCGGCGTTTCTCATCGGCCGAGATATTGAGGACAAAGGCAATCCCGATGGATAAAATCAGGAAGGACGACCCCCCTTGAGATATGAAGGGGAAGGTGACACCGGTCTCTGGGATAATCCCGATGGCTCCACCCAGGTTAATGAAGATTTGAATCAGTAGGAGTGAAGCAATCCCGATAGACATCAGGCTATTAAAAGAATTTTTTGCCTTAATACCGACTTGTAGAATCCGAGCAATCAAGAAGAAAAGAATCCCGAGAATGATTATAGCTCCAATAATCCCAAGCTCTTCGACGACGACTGGGAAGATAAAGTCGGTCGTGGCTTCAGGCAGGTAGCCCATCTTCTCAACCGAGTTCCCAAGCCCGCGTCCAGTCCAGCCCCCATTGGCAATGGCGTAATAAGAATTAGCCATCTGGTGGCCGACACTCGCCAGGACCTGCTGGTCAGCAAAGGGATTGACAAAGGCAATGAAACGGCTCCGGACGTGGGCCATCGGAATGAGATTGGCCAGAGCCCCTCCTGAGATGACCATCGAGCCCAGAATCAGGATGGAGGCAACGGTCCCAATAATCCCGTAACCCTTGAACCACTGCCAGCTAATACCACTGGCACCAACCATAACAAAGATCAGGAGGATGAGAATCACGGCATTTCCAAGGTCGGGCATCATGTAGTCAAGGATAATCATGATCCACAAGGGGAGTCGCCAACCCGAAAAGAACTTCTGACCGAGCGTCTTACCCTTGAAGACCTCATCAAAGTCCCGCTCAGCAATCTTGTCCTGCTTTTCAGAAAAGATAGAACCCAGATACCAGACCACAAAGAACTTGGCAATTTCGGCGGGCTGGATGGTCCCAATTCCTGGGATATGAATCCAGCCCCTAGCCCCATTAACCGGAGCAAAGAGGGCACCTGGAGCAAAACGGCAGGCCAGAAGGGAGACGACTAGGAAGACCAGCACCAGGCTAATCATCCGTCGATTTTTGATGGCTCGGAGCTTCATCCGGTAGATGATGGCAATGACTACAAAACTCAAGAGCATGAAGGCCGTCTGGTTGATGACCTGCTTATAAGGATTTCCTCCCAAGGCCAGCTGGGCATAATAGGTCGTCGAAAAGACCATGACCAGACCAATGGCTGACAGGAGGAGGTAGGGGATGAGGATGGAATAATTTAAGAAATTGGATTTTTTTAATCCGTCATTCATTAAAGGCATTTTTGTTTTTCTCTATTTCGTGGTGATTCTTAGTTTAAGGATATGGAGGCGCAAGTGCGATTGGCTCAGGACCCTGAGCCAACAAGGCGACTAGGGGGAGCCTTTGAGAGCCAGAGCCCTCCAAAAGCATCTGCAGATAAGGAAAGCGGAGCTTTCCTCCTTGCCATTGCTAAATCTGGAGCCCTTTGGTCTCCAGATTTGCCTTTGACATGGCATTTTTTGCAAAAAAAGCTAAAACTCCACTCAATACCAGTCAACTGACTTTTACTTAGTAAGAAGAGTGGAGATAAGGTAAGCTTTCCTACATTATAGCATTTTTTCATCCCGCATTTTCAGGAAATGCACAGAGCTCAGGCACTTTCTCAACCAGCTCATCCCAGCTCAGTGCTCCCTGCCGCAGGATTTTTGGCTCAGGACCAGTCAAATCAAGAATGGTCGTATCAAGGCCTGAGATACTGTCATCCTGGATAGCGACGGCTGAAGCTGCCTTGATTTCTGGCGAGAGGTCGGCAAAATATCTAGGGCTAGCTTGACCGGTCAAATTAGCCGAAGGGCCAACCAAGAGGCCGACAGACTGGATAACGGCCTGGGTCTCATCGATAGCAGGCATGCGGAAGCCGACGGTTGACTTGCCGATATGAATCCATTCCGGCACTGCTGGACTGGCCTCTAAGATAATGGTCAGCGGGCCAGGCAGGAAGGTCTTGACCAGCTTTTCTAGGTAAATTGGCTGATTTTGGCTGTATTGCATGATGGTCTCGAAGCTTGAGACATTCAGGTTCAGAGCCTTTTCGACAGGTCGGCCTTTCACAGCATAGAGTCGCTCGACGGCCTTCTGATTGGTCGCATCAGCAAAGAGGCCGTAGACGGTCTCTGTCGGGAGGATAGCGAGTTGGCCAGATTTTAGGGCTGTGATGGCTTCATTTTTCATCCTTCTATTTTAGCATAATCGAGACAAGGAAAAAAGCCTGCCTAGCAGACTTTTAACATCCGGTCTTTGCCAAAGCTATCCTTGATGACACTGACCTCTTTTTCAGGAAAGGCCGTCTCAAAAATCGCCTTGAGACGCTCGCCCTGCTTGTAGCCAATCTCCATGTAAAGACGGCCGGCTTCATCAAGATGCTGAGGAGCCTGCTGGGCAATTTTTTCATAGATGGCATAGCCATCATTCTCTGCATAGAGGGCTGAATCGGGCTCAAACTTCTGGACCGAAGCGTCGACCTCATCCCTATCATCAGGACTGATATAGGGCGGATTTGAGATAATCAAATCAAAGCTCCCAGCGATGTCATCCAGGACATCCGAGCAGACCAGCTCAAGCTGGACCTGGTTAGCCTTGGCATTTTCTCCAGCCAACTCGAGGGCAGATTCTGACAGGTCACTGGCCGTCAGTTTCCAGCTGGGGCAGGCCTTGGCCAGGCTGATAGCAATCGCACCTGAACCCGTCCCGATGTCGAGGACGCTCAAGGCCTCCTGATGGGGATTTTCCTCTAAAATCATCTGGACCAGCTCCTCCGTCTCAGGACGTGGAATCAAGACCCGCTCGTCTACCTTAAAACGCAGGCCGGCAAAGTCCTCCCAGCCGATGATGTACTGGGGAGGCTCGTCTTTGGCGAGGCGGTCAGCGATGGCTTTGAGTGTAGTCTCATCTTCTTCAGAGATTTCTTCCCGCATGAGGTTAAGCCAGTCAAGCTTGCTGAGTTCATGCTGTTGTCGCCAGACGAATTCAAGTTCGAAGGGTTCTTTTAGATTTTCTGATAATTTTCGGGTGAGTTCTATCCAAAGCATGCTCTAAGTATATCAGTTTTCTATAAACTTAGCTTAGTTCTCATCAAGCAATTTTGCCTTTTCAGTAATGACTGAAATGATTTTCTCATCTTTCAACTTACTGCTATCCGTGATAATTTGGGCATTTTGTACCATGGCATCTTCTACTTCTTTTCGCTTCATACGCCCATCACTGATAGCATCAATCAAGGCACTGTTTTGTTCAACAATAGAATTTGCCATTTTGACTACTGTCTCCACAGTCAAGCTCGGATTTTGAACTGTCCGCTCAATTTCAGGTATAACCTTTTCTGAAGTAGCCGAAAGCATTTGCAAGGCATCATTATTAGCCTTATCAATAGAGCTCGCCACCTTATTCGTTGCGTTAGCCTGTTGAAGAAAACCTAGCTGAGCAATGGTCAACTTCATGGTTGGCAATGTATTAAGGCGTACCAATGAAAGTTTAGATTTTAAGTCAGATGAGGTCTTTATGAGGTTTCGCATAGCCGGAGTATTAGCCCAAGCTACATAAAGCCGGCCAAGAAACTCAGTATGTCGCTGTTCTAAACGATTGATAACATCAGTAACTCGTGTTAATTCATCCTGATGAGCCGCCGTTTCTGGACTGGTATTATTCGCTCCATCCAGCTTTGCTTTCAGTTTTTCAGCTCTCGAGCCAAGTTCTAGCTGGCTGGACTCAATCAAGGCAATCACACCAATCAAAGGCTCAATAGATTTATTGTTTTCTTCAACCAACATCTGACCTGATATGATATTTTTAGAAAGCTGGTCCTCCTGTTTAACAATATCTGCTGCAAGAACATCCATTTTTTCTTCGACGTTTTTAGCATCAAAATAAAGGTCATTTAGTTTAGACTTTCCGCCTCTAAAGAGCTTTTCAAGTAAACCTGGTTCCTTATCGAGGTCGGCCTGTTTGATTTCACCGTATTTTGTAGAAAAACCTTTAAGATCTCGATTGGCATTTCTTAAAATATCATCAATTTCTGGAAGTTGAATTTTTCTTTGCTCATCTAAAATTCGATTAACCAAGCGATTAACGTTTTCTACAGCCTGTGTGCCAAATTCTAAAAGATAATTCTCATCCTCTACAAACTTGTTAGCCAAAGCAGGCGTTTCATTCTTGATTTTAAGCTGAGTCTCTGCTGGAAGCGAGGTCAAAAAGTTAGTTCCCTCTTGAGATTTCACCTCCGATGTTTCTTGAACTTCATTCTTTGTTTCTAAACTTTCTGCGATAATCCCATCGATATTGAATGCGTCAGTCATTTTTGACTCCTCTTTCTAATTGCGTGCTGAGCCGTTGCTATGTCCTGGGGTCCCTCCCATGCTAGCAGCTTCCGAAATACTGATATATTGATAGTTACCAGGATTTTTTACACTTACATAATATTTCCCTGAATCAGGCCTGTAGAAACACATTCCTGACTCAGCATTAGCCCAGCCCGCTGATGTTGTATAGCCTGAGCTTGCTGGAGCTGCTGCTTGTGCATTTTGTGCATCCTGAGCTGCTTGAGCTGCAGCATCGTCAGCAGCCTTCTTTTGAGCGGCTGCCTGGGCGGCTGCTTCTTCATCAGCCTTCTTCTTGGCTTCGGCCGCTGCAGCTGCCTCTTGAGCCGCTTTTTCTTTTGCAGCTTTTTCTGCAGCCGCCTGGGCTTCGGCTGCTTTCTTTTCATCTTCCTTCCGCTTAGTTACAGTATCTTCAATTTGATTTTGTGCTGTCAACGAATCTGTGCTTAGTTTTCCAATCAAGGAAGTAATGTCATCAGTTGTTGATGCCTTCTTAAGTTTTTGGATATCATCAGTCAAAAGCTTTTTATTGGCTTTAGATAAGTCTTTATCAGCCAAAATCTTATCTATCGAAGCTATACTGGTCGTTCTATTATTATGGGCTTCAACCAAATCCATCAGATGGGTAAAATCTGATGAATAACTGCTTATAGAGGAATAAT
This sequence comes from Lactococcus termiticola, assembly GCF_003116835.1. Taxonomy (GTDB): domain Bacteria; phylum Bacillota; class Bacilli; order Lactobacillales; family Streptococcaceae; genus Lactococcus; species Lactococcus termiticola. Next base: position 36,557 of record NZ_BFFO01000009.1, read on the forward strand.
CACTCGCTTTCTTCTCCCAATCACTGAGTTGGTCCTTATCTTCTTTTGAAGACTGACTTTCCAAGCGAACTGCTCTCTGTAAGAGCTCTTGAACTTGACTGCTTTCCCCTGAAGCCTTCTTGCTAAGCGCCTCCAGTCGGCTACTTTCAGCCTTCATATTATCAAGGCTCTTAGCCTTGATAATCTCATTGGTATCAGAAAGTTCCTTCTTAATCTCAGCCTTAGTTTCTTTTGAGACCTCTGACTTATCCAGATGATTCAACTGCTTTTCAACTTGTTTCAAAGCATCTCTTTGCTGTTGAAGTTGAGTTGCATTGGCTGAAAGTCCACCTCCTACAAGCATCGCCACAAAGAGACTCGCTATAGAAATCCAGGTCATCTTACTCGGCAGTTTGAATTTTCGATTCTGCTCAAGAACCTTCAGCTCAGCTTCTTCCTGCTGCTTTACAGTTTTCAGGTCAAAAATTTTGCTGTAAGCAGCATACTGCTCTTCTAGGTCAAGATTAGCCTTTCTAGCCTTCTCTTGAGCCGCAGCTTCTTTCACTCGCTTCTCTTGCTCTGCCAAGGCTCTGGCTTTTCTCTCTTTTTCCTCAGCAAGCCTTCTCTGACGCTCTTCTTCCGCCCTCTGCTGTTGTAGCCTTTGCTGCTCAAGCTGAATTTCTTGCTGTCTTTGCTGTTCTTTACGTAACTCTTCCTGCCTTTGTGCTTCTTGCATCTCTTTAATCTTCGCTGGAATCATGACTAGGAGCCGATCGCCAAGAATATTTGTATTTTCATTGTATTGTTCAGCTGGAAACTGAAAGGTATTAAAAATCTGCCCTAAAATATTTTTGGTATTAGAAACAGTTTGACCAGCTTGCAAGACTCGGATAAAATGCTTGCCTGAGCGTCCTAAAGGTGCTCTGTATTTAACAATCTGATAGTCTATCCCATCAATTTTAACATCAAGAGTTTGGAGGCGGCCTGCCGCTTCTAATTCTTCGATTGAAATCTTACTGACCATTGCTGCCTCCTTCCATTTGTTTAAGGGCAACTTCAAAGTCTCTCATATCCTCTTCATTAAAATCTCTAACAAGCTGTCTAAGATTTTGTGCATATGTCGAGATTTTTTCTCTTCCTTCACATAGACGACGTTGAACATCTTCAAAGTCATCTGGCACTCGTTTCATCTTGATACAGCTGTTAAATATGACAATAAACCGCTGAAAACCAAGCTGCTGAATCTGTTGATATTCCTTGTTTTTAGAAAGGCTTGATTCCTCAAGAAGGACTTGAATCTTTTCTTCATCTTGGAAAATATCTTCTGTTTGCTCTTTGATTTCTGGGAAAAACTCCTGGGCCTGAATAACAGAAGCCTCTTTCAGTTCTGCCCAAGAATTCTCTTTTGAAATCAACTCATTTTTCAGCCTTCCGACTGTTCGTCGTTTTTCAATAATCTGCTTTTCTTGACGGACACGTTTAATTAATAAGTTTACAATCAGTCCAATGATCAGGAGCATGAAAATCATAATCATTGGTGCAACGAAGAAGATGGTGAGTAAAACTGCTACAATCAGAATGACCAACTTCCAAATGAGAGGCATTTTCTTCAAATCAAATTTCATTTGATTCTCCTTTCTGGAACAGCAAAAAGGCCGACAAAAAAGTCGACCTTTTTAATGGATGACGAAAAAGAGGGCTGGCGAAGCCTACCGTGTGTGTGTGTGTGTGTGTGTGTGTAGAGTTAAGCGATTCCTAGACATTATTATCCTTTATCTCTCGTTCAATGTTATTGTAATCTTAATTATAACAAAAACTTTATCTCTCTACACTATCTTTTGCAAAAAACAGCAAGAAAAAAAGCCCTCCTTTTTAGGACTTTCTGCGTGGAAATGAAATCCCGTTTCCTTTTAATAGAGCTGTGGAAAAATATTTCCAAAGCAAATAAAATGAGTGGAGTGGAAGAAATGCAACGGACCTAATCAACAGTCTAAATGACCTCCAAGTTAAGAGCTTTATTCTACGCTTATCTATTCAACTCTTCCAACTTCGCCGTCTGGTCATAAACAATCAAAGCATCAATCACTTCATCCATCTTCCCAGACAAAATCGTATCCAGTTTTTGCAGGGTCAGGCCAATCCGGTGGTCGGTCACCCGGTTCTGTGGGAAGTTATAGGTCCGAATTCGTTCAGAGCGGTCACCAGTCCCTACGGTCGACTTCCGGTCAGCATTTTGCTTGTCCAGCTCGATCTGTTGATAGTAGTCAAAGACCTTGGTATTCAAGAGTTTGATGGCCTTATCACGGTTCTTCTGTTGAGTCCGTTCTTCCTGCATTTCAACCTTGATGCCTGTTGGCAAGTGGACCATGCGGACAGCGGTCGCGACCTTATTGACGTTCTGTCCACCAGCACCTGAGGCATGGTAGATGTCAGTCCGGATTTCATTCGGGTCAATTTGATAATCAAACTCTTCGACTTCAGGCATGACAAGGACAGTTGCTGTCGAGGTGTGGACACGGCCTTGGGTTTCAGTGACCGGAACACGTTGCACACGATGAGCACCTGACTCATACTTGAGTTTACTGTAAACGCTGGTCCCTGAAATCAAGGCAGAGACCTCCTTGTAGCCACCGATACCCGTGATTGAGGCCTCCATGACTTCAAACTTCCAGCCCTGAGACTCTGCATAGTGCTGGTACATATTGAGCAGGTCACCCGCAAAGAGGGCCGCTTCATCACCGCCAGCAGCACCACGGATTTCGAGGATGATATTTTTATCATCGTTGGGGTCTTTGGGCAGGAGTAAAATTTTAATTTTTTCTTCCAAGTCAACTTTCGCTGATTTCGCTTCAGAAAGCTCTTCTTTGAGCATTTCTTTCATATCATCGTCAAGACCTGATTCACCCAGCATTTCTTCAGAGTCTGAAATGGTCTCAAGAACTTTCTTATATTCTTGATAGGTCGCCACGGTGTCGCGCAATCCCGCTTCTTCACGAGACAAAGCCATAAAACGCTTCGTATCTGCCACAACCTCAGGGTCACTCAAAAGCTCGCCCAATTCTTCATAGCGGCCAATCATTGATTCTAATTGATCAAACATTATTTTTTAATATCCCAACTTTCTTTAATATAGGCAGTGAAATCTTCCCAACTGCCTGTCTTGAGCCAGTCTTTTTTCAAAAAAATGGCTTGATTGCTTCCCATATATAACATTATCGTCTCTTTGTCATAGACGACCTTGTGAATCAGGTCAGGCCGGTAGATTGTCTGACCCAGCTCTGATTCCTGGCTTAATTCCTTGTCATCAAAAATATAGCGCCTAGAGAGATTTAATAGCTTATTTGATGCATAATTCTTCGTGAGCATTTTTCTAACTCTAAAGATTCTGATAAAATAAACGACTACAAATATTGCAATAGCAAATAATAGCGAACGGAAAAGCACTATATAACAACTGATAGAAACAATTAAGCAGAGCAAAGCGTTAGAAACATATCTTTGCTTCATGTCCCCCTTCGTCATTTGCCTATAATCCTCGAGCTCAAAGCTACCCTCTAGTTCAAACTGCATCTACTTTCCTCAAGAAAAACAAAAGCCTAGGCTTTTTTTCTTTCCTTCCATAATTTAGTCGTCATGCCAACAAATACATCCCACTGACTCAAATCCTGCAGGTGTTCCTTCTTAAAAATCATGGTCCCTTGCTTGCCGTAGACCAGAAGGAGCATATCGCCAAGATTGACAAACTGGCTCAACTTGCCCTGGGCCTTGAGCTGTTCTTCTGTGATGTAAAAGTCGACGTTTTGACTCTTAAAGCGCCCTACCATTAGCTTTGGCGAATAATAAATTCCTAGATTGAGCAGGGCCCAGATCACAATCAGGAAAATCATAAAGGGGAGCTTAAAACCCGTCGTTAAATTAATGATAAACATGACAAGATACAATACATTAAAAGCAATCAGAGAAAACTTAAGGCCGGGACGCAGGGTCCGGATATAATCCTCCTTGGTGACTGTGCCTTTGAAATGATAGAACATGCTTATTCCTTCCTATTTAATCCAGTGCTCTTCGACCAACTTTGTAAAGTCCGCCCAGTTACCATCCTGGAGCCAGTCTTTTAGCAGACTGATGGCCTGTTGCTTATTGATATAAAAGTCAGCTGCTTTTTCTGAAATCTTAATCTTGCTAAATTGCTCAGCCTTAATTTCTCTCTGACCGCTTTTATTCTTAATCCGCAGGCTCTTATCATTGAGCCAGGTTTCTTGAAGACCCTGCAAGAGCGGTGTCTTCTTAAAGGTCCGGACAACAGAAAGCCGGATATAGGCTTCTACACCAAGGACAAAAATCGTAAAGAGGCCGGCCGACAGGAACAAATTCCCCTTAAGAAAGAGAAAATAAAGCATTGCGGCAATCCAAAAGAGCACGACCAGTCCCCAGAGAATCATCCGGGTCCGCTTGGTCGAGCGAAGGGCCAGGCCCTGCACAATCTCAGCTGTCAACTCTCCCTTAAAATAAAAATCTTTCATAGCCGCCCCCTCTTAGATTTCCGGCTTAAACCAGTGCTTACGGCAGACCGGGATATAGGTCTCATTGCCACCAATCTGGACCTGCTCGCCCTCGTAGACCGGCTTGCCGTCAACGGTCCTGAGAACCATGGTCGCCTTTTTGCTACAGTACCAGCAGATGGTCTTGATTTCTTCTATCTTATCAGCCAAAAGTAGGAGATATTTTGAGCCCTCAAAGAGCTCATTGCGGAAGTCATTTTTCAGACCAAAAGCCATAACTGGCACATGGAGCTCATCGACCACCCGGGCAAAGTCATAGATATTCGCTTTTGAAAGGAATTGTGCCTCGTCAATCAAGATACAATAAGGCTTTTCATCTAGTCCGGCGATATAGTCGTAGACCTGCATCTTGTCGTCAATGGCTACAGCTTCTTCCTGCATGCCAATCCGGCTAGCCACCACGCCCACACCTGCACGAGTGTCCAGGCTTGAGGTCATAATCAAGACCGGCTTGCCCTGCTCCTCATAATTGTGTGCAACTTTTAAGATTTCAATGGATTTGCCGGAATTCATGGTCCCGTATTTGAAGTAAAGCTTGCTCATGACTGCCCTTTTCTGAAAATAATCTGAATACTATTATAGCATATTTTTTTGATGAAATTTTTGAATGAAAATGTGTTAAAATATAGGAAAAGGAGGTATAAATAATGCCATACGTAACTATCGAACTCGTCGAAGGCCGGACGCCTGAACAAAAGGCCATCGTGGCCAAAGAAATCGCAGAAACACTCATGAAGCACGCCAATGCTCCTAAATCTGCCATCCACGTGATTTTCCGGGACATGAAGCCTGAAAACCACTATCCTGAAGGGGAAGCTCGTAAGTAAGCGAGCTTCTTTTCTTAGCTTAAATCATTTTTTATGTCTTTGAACGAAGTGTAAGAAATCCTGAAAAACCAGTGGAAGGCAGAGCCTTCGCTTGTGTCCCCACTGCATTCCCAGGATTTCTCTAACACAGCGACCTCAATAGCAGGAAAAAGCCAGCCCAATCCTGGCTTTTTTTGTCGCAATTTTTAAGCTTTCCAGCTCGAATATTAAGAAAAAACATGATAAAATAGTGCTATCAATTCTGAAAGGGTTCACAATGCGGGTAATCATCAGTTCTGGCGGGACTGTCGAGAAAATCGACGAGGTCCGGGGCATCAGCAATTTTGCAACAGGCTCGCTCGGTTGCCTCACGGCTGAAGCCTATCTTGAAGCTGGCCACGAGGTCATCTACCTGTCAGCCCCCCAGGCCAAGCGACCAGAGTCTCATAACAGCCTCAAGATTATTGACATTACAAATGTTGACAGTCTCATCAAGGCCATGCAGGCAGAAGTCCCAAGGGCTGACGTCATCATCCACAGCATGGCTGTCTCAGACTACCGGCCGGTCTTCATGACCGACCTCGAGAGCCTCCCCGCCGATTTCCCTGTCCAGAAGCTGACCGAGCTCCAAGTCAAGCAGGAAAAGAAGACGGCTTCATCCGCCGAGCAGCAGATTATCCTGCTTGAGAAGACACCAAAGGTCATCAAGCTCATCAAGAACTGGAACCCCAAGGCGATTCTCGTTGCCTTCAAGCTCCTGGTCGGCGTTTCTCAAGAAGAACTGCTCACTGTCGCCAAAGCCAAGCGAGACGAGGCCCAGGCCGACTTTATCCTGGCCAATGACCTCGAGCAGATTTCTAAAGACCAGCACCAGGCCTGGCTGATTGATAAGTCAGACCAGATGACCAAACTCCAGACCAAGGCAGAAATCGCCCAAGCCCTGGTCGCACAGACAGAGGAGGCCCTCCATGGCTAATATCACACTTGCGGTCACAGGCTCTATCGCCGCCTACAAGGCGGCCGACCTGACCAATCTCCTGACCAAGGAAGGCCACCAGGTCACGGTCCTAATGACCAAGTCAGCCCAGCAATTTATCCCCGCTCTGACCCTCCAGGTCCTCTCGAAGCAACATGTCCACACCGACATCATGAACGAAGAACGGCCCGAAGTCGTCAACCATATCGAGCTGGCCAAGCAGACCGATGTCTTCATCGTGGCCCCTGCCACAGCTGATACCATCAGTCGCCTGGCCCATGGTGCGGCAAACGACATCGTGACCAGCGTTGCCCTAGCCCTGCCGACTGGCAAGCCCAAGCTCATCGCTCCTGCCATGAACACAGAAATGTACGCCAATCCACTGACCCAGAGAAATCTGGCCATCTTAGAAGAGGTCGGCTATCAAAAGGTCCAGCCCAGAGAGGCCCTGCTGGCCTGTGGCGACTTTGGGAGCGGGGCACTCGCCGAGTTGCCGGACATTATTTCCGCCATTCATCAGGCATTGCTAAATAAGGAGACCATCTAAAATGAGAAAATCAAAATCTAACGACATTGCCATTATTGCCATCTTCATCGCCATCATGATTGTGATTCAATTTTTGAGCCAAATCATCTATAGCTTTTGGCCAGTGCCAATCAAGCCAACCCTGCTCCATATTCCGGTTATTATCGCTTCGATTATCCTGGGATGGCGTAAGGGAGCTATCCTTGGCTTCGTGATGGGCCTGATTTCATTTATCAACGCCACTATTGTGACCAGTCCGTCCAGCTTCCTCTTTAGCCCCCTCCAGCCCAATCCAGCGACCCAGCACGGCTCGCTCTCTGCCCTGGTCATCGCCTTTCTGCCCCGGATTCTCATCGGGATTTTCCCCTTCTTTATTTATAAAATTGCTAAGAACTATGCCGGAGCAGGCCTTGCTGCCTTTGTCGGCACCGCGACCAATACCGTCCTGGTCCTCGGCTTTATCTACCTCTTCTTCCACGAGACTTTGCACCAGACCTTTGGAGCCTTCATCGCTTCTATCGTGACGGTCAATTCTTTGGCTGAGGTTGTCATTGCAATTATCTTGACTATGGCCATCGTGCCAGCCTTGGAAAAGGCTATTAAATAATATAACACTCCCTTCAACATGTCCAAGAAGAATTAAAAAGGTCTAGCTCTACTATGAGCCAGACCTTTTTTACTGATTGAAAAGACTTTTGATTGAGCTCTAAAAATATCTTTCATCATTCATAATATTCCAGTAGCCAGTATCCGTCAAACTATATTTTGATTGCAAATTTTGCTCCAGGTAATCTTTAATGAGAATATCACTGATACTCTTTTTAGCTTCATCATATAATAACTCGAATCGATAGCCTTTAGCTTTGATTTTAGGAATCCCCTTATATTTTTTAGCCTCTTCTAGTATGTTACGGTTAAGTAAGCGAGATAATCTCTCTTTGTCCTCGATTGAAAGGTAGACTTCATCAAGTTGCCATCTAGGATAAAAAGCTTTATTAGTTGGCAAATAGTCTAAACTGACCGTAAATACAATTTGCTCATCAATCTTACGTTGATGCAACAAGCGGACGCTAGCAACACTTTTTGTACTCGACTTGCGAAATTGAACAAAGACACGTTTGACATCAGTCTCCTCAGCTAAGTAGATTGCCTCTGTCTCGAAAAACATCTCCGTCTTAAAGAATGTATTACTCGACAACTTTTTCCACCCCAATTTAATCTCGCCTTGATCATAAAACTGTATCATTTCATCAAAAACATTTTGAATTTTAGATTGACGCCATTGTTGCCAAAAATATACAACAGCAAATGTCAGAACAGTAATCCAAAAAAGAATGACCGCAAAGTATTCAAAAATCGTTATTCAAATCACCACCTTCGTAATCCTTCGATTCAAGAATTTTCATTATCTCAAGCTCTTTTTATTATAGCACCAACCAGCTCTATATTCCAAAATAAACTGTATGAAAGAAAGCCACCGAAAAGCAACTTTTCAATTTTTTACCTAGTCAAAGTCCCAGGCTGATTTCAGCTGTCTTTTCCTAAGAAAAATGTTATAATTGTGTTGAAACCGAATTCAATTCTCATTGAATTTTTAGATTAGTTTTCAGACGATAAAGGAGATTATTTATGGCTTATCAAGAGCTCTATGACAAATGGCTGGCAGCAGACATCCTGCCTGAACTTCACGATGAACTCGTCCAAATGGACGAAGCGACCAAGGAAGATGCCTTCTATACCTACCTTGAATTTGGAACAGCCGGCCAGCGTGGCCTTCTTGGTGCCGGAACCAACCGGATGAACCTCTATACAGTCCGCCTGACGACCGAAGGCCTCGCCCGCCTCATGGACTCTTGGGGAGATGCTGAAAAAAAACGCGGTGTTGCCATTGCCTACGATAGCCGTCATTTCTCAAAAGAATTTGCCTTTGAAACAGCGACACTGCTAGCTGACCACGGCATTCCTAGCTTTGTCTACGACAGCCTGCGGCCAACGCCAGACCTCAGCTTTACCGTCCGTGAGCTGAACGCCAAGGCCGGTGTCATGATTACGGCCAGCCATAACCCTGCTCCCTACAATGGCTACAAGGTCTACGGCGAAGATGGTGCCCAAATGCCACCCGAAGACGCTGAAAAGCTGACCGAATACATCCGCCAGGTTGACGACATCTTCTCTATCAAGCTCGGAGACACTGACCAATACATCAAGGATGGCATGATTAAGGTCATCGGCGAAGATATTGATGTGAAATATCTTGAAAACCTCAAGACCATCAACATCAACCATGACCTGATTGCCGAATACGGCAAGGACATGCGGATTGTCTTTACGCCACTCCATGGGACGGGTGAAATGCTTGGCCGTCGCGCCCTCCAGCAGGCTGGCTTTGAAAACATCGCCGTCGTTGAAGAACAGGCCGTCCCAGACCCTGACTTCTCTACCATCAAGTCGCCAAACCCTGAGAGCCAGGCAGCCTTTGAGCTTTCTGAAAAGCTCGGCCGTGAAGTCGGTGCCGACGTCCTCATCGCCACTGACCCTGATGCCGACCGGCTCGGCGTTGAGGTCCGCCTGCCAGACGGTTCATATCAGCCATTGACAGGGAACCAAATCGGTGCGATTCTCGCTAAATACATCCTCGAAGCCCACAAGTCTGCCGGTAGCCTTCCTGCGAACGCAGCCATTGTCAAGTCTATCGTTTCCACTGAGCTCGTCAGCAAAATTGCTGAAAGCTACAATGTGACCATGTTCAACGTCCTGACTGGCTTCAAGTTCATCGGCGAAAAGATTGAACAATGGGAACACGACCATGCCCACAGCTACATGCTTGGCTTTGAAGAAAGCTTTGGCTACCTGATTAAGCCATTTGTCCGTGATAAGGATGCCATTCAAGCCATGCTCATCGTCTGCGAAGTCGCAGCCTACTACCGTAGCCTCGGCAAGACTCTCTATGACGGCATTCAAGATATTTATAAGGAATACGGCTACTTCGTTGAAAAGACCGTCTCTGTCACACTTGAAGGCTCAAACGGTAAGGCCCAAATCGCTGAAATCATGGGCAAATTCCGTGCAGATGCTCCAGACAAGTTTGACGGCCTCGAAGCCCTCTTGATTGAAGACTTCAAAGAGCTCACAGCGACCAGCCACACTGGCAAGGTCGAAAAGCTCACGACACCGCCATCTGACGTCTTGAAGTACCACCTCGAAGATGGAAGCTGGATTGCCGTCCGCCCTTCAGGAACAGAGCCTAAAATCAAGTTCTACCTGGCAGCTGCCGCTGATAGTGAAGTAGCTGCGAATGCTAAAATTGATAACTTTGATAAGGAAATTAAGGCCTTTATCAGCTAATAGATATGATGTACAAGCCCTGTCTGATGATGGGCTTTTGTTTTGTAAATAAGAACCAATCGGAACTTCTAGCAGTTCGTTTCATTCCAGAAATCTCACCAAAATGCTGTAGGCCGCAAGCGAAGCCGACAGGCTTCGCTTGCGGCCACACAATAGCTTTTTCCGGAATTCTGGAACGAACCTACAATAAGAGCACCAGCCAAAACTCATCCCTAAGCCCTATTGAATTTTCCCTCCTTTTTCTGTAAAATAGGTAAATAGTGCTTTATTAGAAAAGGATTTGAATTTGAATAAATTAACAAGAAGACTCTCACTTGCTGGAATCACTGGAGCTGCCCTGCTCTTTCTTGCAGGCTGTGTGCAGACCCACATGGTCAACGGGGTCCGAGTCCCTACAGAGGCCGGTATGAACGGCTTTACCTATCGCTTTATCGTCACGCCCATGTCTGACTTTGTCGACCTCTTCGCCCACAACCTCCACATGGGCTACGGTTGGGGAATCATCCTCGTCACGCTGATTATCCGCCTGATTATCCTGCCTCTCGGCCTTTACCAGGCCCACAAGGCGACCTACACGCAGGAAAAGACAGCCTATCTGAAGCCCGTCTTTGAGCCCTTGAACCAACGCCTCAAAGAGGCCCAGACCCCTGAAGCCAAGATGGCCGCCCAGCAGGCCCTCATGCAGGCCCAAAAAGACAACGGCGTCAACATGTTCGCCTCACTGGGATGCCTGCCGATGTTGATTCAGTGGCCCTTCTTCATTGCTCTCTACAATGCAGCAGCCTACACGCAAGGGATCACAACCGCCAGCTTCTTCGGCATTAACCTGGGCCACCCTAGCGTACTCTTGGCCGTCATTTCTGGGATTTTCTACCTGATCCAGACCTATATCTCAACCATCGGCATGCCAGAAGAACAAAAACGGACCTCTCGCATGATGCTCATCATGAGTCCGGCGATGATCTTCGTCTTCTCGCTCATCTCGCCTGCCGGTGTCTCCCTCTACTGGGCGGTCGGTGGTATTGTCATGGTCCTTCAACAAGTCATCGTAACCTTCATCATCAAACCACGCCTGAGAAAGCGGATTGAAAAAGAATTCGAGCTCAATCCTCCTAAGATGGTCGACCTGCCCAAGGACGTGACGCCTGCCGCAGCGACTGCTCAAGGCTTGGACAATCTGATTTCATCAGCCAGAAAAGATGTGACTCCATCTGCTGGCGGACGAAACGCTGGAAAACAGAATCGAAAAAACTAGCCAATGGCTAGTTTTTTTAGTCTTGTATTTCAACAACCTTATCGCCAAAGAGGGATTTGGCAAGGGCTGTCGGGTCCTCTTGCTCCACTTGTTCTCCTTCAGAATCAGGAAGTTCAGCAGGCATAGGACTTTCAGTCTTTTTAAGCTGGGCCACATAGCTGGCTCTGACCTCCAGCCAGTCGCCCTCAGCCAGGGCCAAGATCTCAGGCGAGAAGCCACAGATGCTAGAAAGCATGTTGCCAAAAAGCAGTTGGAGCTCTTCATTTTCACTGAGACGATGAGCCAGATTCTCATGAGGGAAGGTCACAACGACGTAGTTTTCTGAGGCAGCGACTGGGGCAGTGTTATTGACCAGGGCCCGGTCAGCCGGCTTGTTGATGCTTGAGACCAGCTCGGGCCAAGCTTCAGAAACAGCCATCTTAGCCTCGCTCGTCGCTTCGCCAAGGGCCTTGAAGAGGATTTCCTGGGAAAGTCTGCTGGATTTAGCCGGCTTGGCAGGCCGTTTTTGAGCTGGGGCGTCCTGGCGGACTTCTGCTGTTGGCTCAGCTTTGGCAGTAGCGACTGAAGCCACAGGCCTTTGTTGGCTCAACTGCTGGAGTTGTGCCCTCATGCTAGCCAGCTCAGCCTGGAGCTGGGCAAGACCGGCTGAACCTTCTGGAGCTGAAGCGGTCTGCGATGCTGCGGTGACCGGCTCTGCTAGCTTCATCGTCATCAGGTCAGCCGCAATCTTGGTCTGGGTGGTCTCCTTGAGATTTTTTAAGCTCTCAATGGCCACATCAATCATCTGATAAAGGCGGGCATGCTCGACCTCAGCCGACTTGTCCAGAAGCAGATCACGGAAATAAGCCAGAAGGTCCTCCGTGAAACGAAGCATGTCCTTGCCTTCATGGAAAATTTTGTCCAACTCATCCAGGGCAGCTGCCTCATCATAGGACAAGACAGCCGTCACATAGGCTTTCAAGGCCTCGTCTTCGACCGTCCCGGTCACCAGCATGGCAATCCGGGCATCAATCTGGCCATCGCCGGCATAGGAAACCGCCTGGTCGAGAAGGCTCAAGGCGTCCCGCATCCCGCCCTGGGCAGATTTGGCAAGAATCGAGAGGGCCTTTTCCTCATAACTGAGGCCTTCTTTGTTCAAGACCTCTGCCAGATGACCCTCAATGTCAGCCGTCGTAATGGCCTTGAAGGCAAAGCTCTGAAGACGACTGATGATGGTCGCTGGCACCTTCTGGATTTCCGTCGTGGCCAAGACAAAAACGACATTTTCAGCCGGCTCTTCCAGCGTCTTTAAGAGGGCGTTAAAGGCCGAGGTTGACAGCATATGGACCTCGTCAATGATGTAGACCTTGTGGCTGGCCCGGGTCGGTGCATAGGTCGATTTATCCCGGATTTCTCGGATTTCATCGACGCCGTTGTTGCTGGCTGCATCGAGCTCGATGACGTCATCGAGGCTTTCATTGGTAATGGCAGCACAGATGTCGCAGTTGTTGCAGGGCTCGCCATCCTTCTGATTGGGACAGTTAATAGCCTTGGCAAAAATCCGGGCCGCCGAGGTCTTACCAGTCCCACGAGGGCCACTAAAAAGATAGGCGTGGCCAATCCGGTCGCCTATGATTGCATTTTTAAGCGTGGTAGCGACAACTTCCTGCCCCACCATCTCGTCAAAACGTTGACTTCTATATTTTTGATAAAGTGCTTGGTAAGCCATTTAATCTTTCTATTTCTTTAATATCACCCTACTGGCGGAGATCTTCATCGCCTGTAAAGCCGTAGTCCTTGAGGACTTCAGTAAGACTGTCCCGGCTCATAATGAGCTGGTCAATGTCTTCTGAATGATAATTTTTCAGGGCATGACGGAGGGCGTAGAGTCTAGCCTCATCGATGCTTTGCTGGCTGGCCTCAGCCGCTGAAAAGAAAACCTTCCGCTCCTTGACATCAAAGAGGCTCCAAGCAATCGCCAAGTCCGCCGAAGGATTGCCGACGACGGCCTTATCAAAGCCTCTGACCTGCTGGATTTTGCCGTCTTTGACCAAGATATTCTCCGGCCAGAAATCACCGTGCAACCAGTCTGTCTTTGCTTCTGTCGCCCGATTGACGACCTTGTCAAACTCGATGACCAGCAAATCCGATGGGACGAGCTCCTTGAAATTGGCCAATAAATCTGCAAATTCCGCCTCAAAAAAGCTAAGTTCAGAACCTGCAAAGGCATTTTCAAAGCTTGGTCCGGGTGCTCCCGCCTGGTCCAGGCGTTTCAGATGGTAGAGGAGCATGCCGAGTTCACGGGCAAACTTCTTGCTATCGCCCATGTTTCCTGGGTTGAGAGCTGTGCCTTCTTCATGCTTATAGTAGGCCTTGAGCCATGCTTCAATTTGTGAATTCATTTTAACCTACCTTGAAAAATTCAAAATCTGTCAATGCGAGCAGGTTTTCCGCAAAGGCTTCGAGACCCTTGATATCCTCTTCGTCGTAGTCGCCGACCTTTGAAGAGTCCAGGTCGAGCACGCCAATCAGCTTGTCATCTTTAATCAGAGGGACGACGATTTCAGACATGGCCCGGCTGTCACAAGAAATATAGTTTTTGTGCTTGGTCACATCGTCAACCACGATCGTCTTGCGTTCAGCCGCAGACTGGCCACAGACTCCCTTGCCCAGCTCAATTTCAACACAGCTGACAGAACCCTGAAAGGGAGCTAAAATCAGCTTGTCGCCATTATAAAGGTAAAAGCCTGTAAAGACGCTGTCTGGCAGGAAATCCCAGAGGAGGGCGGAGGCGTTGGAAAGGTTTGAAATCGTGTAGTTTTGTTCTGCTAAAAGGCCCTTGAGCTGAAGATTCAGAAGCTCATAGCCGTCAATTTTTTCACTTTTATTCATGCTAATATTATAGCACAAATTGACCCCATCCGACCCTCCCTCTAGCCTATCAGCTTCTTAAAAATTTGTTATAATGAGAATATGAATTTAGAAGATTATCGAAATGAAATTGACCGGATAGATGGGGAGTTGCTGAGCTTGCTTGAGGAGCGGATGAGGGCTGTCTCAGGGATTGTCCAGATTAAAAAAGAAGCAGGCCTAGCGATTTTGGACAAAGACCGGGAGAAAGCCGTCTTTGAAAAACTTGAAAAGCAGCTTGGAGACAGTGATTTCAAAGACAGTATTCTCAGGACTTTTGAAGATATTCTGAAGCAGTCTAGGCAATATCAGGAAGCTAAATTAGAAAATTAAAAATCCCGAATTTGGGATTTTTTTGCTTTTACATCCGTCGCTTTGCAGAGCATTTTGTCGCCAAAAACTCTACTCCAGATGTGAACCTTTTTTAATATTTCTAATTACTAAGATCTGCATAAAGTTCTGTGCTTAAATAACGCTCCCCAGAATCAGGACAAAGCACCAAAACATTCTTCCCAGCCCCCAGCTTATCGGCCAGCTGGTAAGCCGCATGAATCGCAGCTCCTGAAGAAATCCCCAGGCTGATGCCCTGGCTCTTGGCAAGGAGCCTCGAAGCCTCCATCGCCTCTTCTGTCGAAACATCAATAATACCGTCATAAGCCGTCTCATCCAGATTTGGAGAAATGAAGGGCACCCCAATCCCCTGGATATTGTGACTGCCCTTTTCTCCCCCTCTGAGGACTGGACTTTCAGCCGGCTCGACGACATAAGTCTTAATCTCAGGCTTTCTGTCCTTCAGATAATGCGACACCCCAGAGATAGTACCACCTGTCCCAGCACCTGCCACAAAGGCATCCAGGCCAATCTCCTCAAAGGCTTCCAGGATTTCAGGCCCTGTCGTCAGCTCATGGGCTCTGACATTGGCCTTATTTTCAAACTGCATGGGCATAAAATAGCCTTTTTCAGCGACCAATTTTTCAGCCAGGGCAATGGCTCCAGCAATCCCTTCTGCCTCTGGCGTCAGAATTAACTCCGCCCCATAGGCCTTGACCAGCCTCCGGCGTTCCTCGCTGTAATTGTCCGGCATGATGATGACCGCCTTAAAGCCTAGGGCAGCAGCCGACATGGCCAGGCCAATCCCTGTATTGCCGGAAGTCGGCTCAACGATGGTCCCACCAGGCTTGAGCTCGCCGTCTTCGATAGCCTGCTGGATCATCTGATAGGCAATCCTGTCCTTGACAGAACCACCAGGATTAAAGTATTCCAGCTTGGCATAGACAGTAGCCGACTGCTCATCGCCAGCTTTGATCCGGACGACAGGGGTCTGTCCAATCAATTCTGTGATATTGTTTACGATTTTATTTTTCATTGGACTAGATTCCTTCCAGGCCCGTCTTCAGGTCATCCAAGAGGTCATCCAGGTCTTCAATCCCTGGCGACAGGCGAATCAGGCCGTCCTTAATCCCGATTGACTCACGAATGTCTTTTGGAATCGAAGCATGGGTCATGACCGCAGGCACCTCAATCAAGCTCTCAACACCGCCCAGTGATTCTGCCAGCGTGAAGTAGCTCAAGCCTTCTACCAGACCTTTCACAGCCCCTTCATCAACCAACTCAAAGGAGAGCATACCACCAAAGGTCGCCATCTGCTTCTTGGCAATCTCGTGACCTGGATGGCTCGCAAGGCCAGGATAATAGACCTTGGCCACAGCCGGATGGCCTTCTAAAAATTCTGCAATTTTCATCGCAGCCTTGGAATGCGCCTCCATCCGAAGAGCAAGCGTCTTAATCCCCCGCTGGACAATCCAGCTGTCTTGCGGTCCCAGAACGCCCCCAATCGAATTTTGCAGGAAGGCAATCCGCTCAGCAAGCTCATGACTTTTAGCGACAACAAGACCTGCCACAACGTCAGAATGGCCACCCAGATACTTGGTCGCCGAATGCATCACGACATCAGCTCCAAGAGTCAGTGGCCTCTGCAGATAAGGGGTCGCAAAGGTATTGTCCACCAGTGTCAGGGCCTGATGTTCCTTAGCAAGGCCTGCAATTTTTTCAATGTCTAAAATTTTAAGCAGAGGATTCGATGGCGTCTCCACATAGACCGCCTTGGTCTCAGGCTTGAAGGCCACCTCAATCGCTGACAAGTCGCTCATGTCCACCAAGTCATAGCGAATCCCTAACTTTGAGAAGACCTTGTCCATCAGGCGGAAACTCCCGCCATAGACATCATCAGCCATGATAATATGGTCGCCAGGCTCAAAGAGCGAGAGGACCGTATGAATCCCGGCAAGGCCAGATCCAAAGGCAAAGCCTTGGACCCCTTCTTCGAGGTCAGCAATCAAGGCCTCGAGGGCATGTCGGGTCGGATTGCCAGAGCGAGAATATTCATAATCCTTGGGCTGGCCCAGGGCATTTTGCTTGTAGGTTGAGACCTGGTAAATAGGTACTGAAACCGCCCCTGTAGTCTGGTCTGTTGAGATGCCACCGTGAATCAATTTTGTCTTTAATTTTGTCATATTTGTCCTTTCAAAAGCTCTTTATATTAAAATATCACAGGATTTCATTTACCGTGATAATTTTTCTTATGGGCGCCCTTAAATTTTCTTAAAATTTTATTTTGCTAGTCAATGCCTCTTTTAAGGTCAGGTATTCCAGCTCTGGTAAATCCAGCAGGAGGAGCTTGCTCTTTTCAAGAAGGCCTTCGTCTAGGAGTTTGAGCAGAAAAGCCCTGATTTCAGTCGTTCCCAGCACCAGGCAGTCTACGATGATGAGATGCTGTGGCTTGTCCAACTGGGCAAGTGAGC
The DNA here is from genome assembly GCF_003116835.1 of Lactococcus termiticola. Lineage (GTDB taxonomy): Bacteria > Bacillota > Bacilli > Lactobacillales > Streptococcaceae > Lactococcus > Lactococcus termiticola. The sequence goes on from NZ_BFFO01000009.1 coordinate 53,696, forward strand.
GATTGAAATCTTCCTCATCAAGTGGCTCAAAGTCGTCTGACCGCTTTAATAACAGCAGGTCCTCATCTTCATTGAGAAATTCAGAAAAGTTGGCGTCTGTAGATTTTGCAGTCTCCTCTTCTGGCTCGGCGTAAGCTCCCCTGTTCTCCATGGCCAGAACACGGATTTCGCCGTATGATATTTCATCTAAAAATTTTTGAAATTCTTCATTATTAGTCATCTTCATTATCGCCTTTCTCAAAAAGTAAGCCTTTTCCTTAGTTTACAATTTAAGCTTTGATAATTCAAAGAATTTGGCTTGACTGTGGAAGGAAGTTTGTTATAATGAAATTATAAAAAGGGAGGAAGACCTGCCCTGTAGCCGTATGAAGAACGGTGGCCAGTTTTATTTAGTTTCTAAGAACCGTTGGACTCGCCAAAGTACGAACGCTTCTTATTTTTTGCTCCTGGTATATTTACCATAAATCAAAATCTAAACCAGAAAAAACCAGGCTCAAAGCCTGGTTTTACTGTCTTAATAAAGTTCCAAATAATTATCCAATTCCCATTGGCTGACATACTGAGCATAGCTCGCCCACTCGATGCGTTTTGCTTCTACAAAGTTCGCAAGGACGTGGCCACCGAGGGCTTCAGTGACGACTTCATCTTCTTGCAGGGCTTTGACGGCATTGTGTAGGGTAGATGGCAGGTCTGTGATGCCGTGAGCCTTCCGCTCTTCTTCAGTCATCACATAGATGTTGTCTTCAATCGCTGCAGGGGCTTCAAGCTTGCGGTTCACACCGTCAAGTCCAGCAGCAAGGAGGACGCCCAGGGTCAAGTAAGGATTTGCTGTTGGGTCAACGGCACGGAGCTCGACCCGAGTTGATTTACCACGGCTTGCAGGTACGCGAATCAGAGGCGAGCGGTTACGACCAGCCCAGGCGATATAGACAGGGGCTTCATAGCCCGGCACCAGCCGCTTAAAGGAGTTGACGGTTGGATTGGTAATGGCTGTGAAGTTGTAGGCATGGTCAAGCAGGCCAGCAATGAAGCTGTGCGCCACATCTGACAGGCCCATGTCGCCGGCTGGGTCTTCAAAGGCGTTTTCGCCATCAGCTGTGAATAAGCTCATGTTGCAGTGCATGCCTGAGCCATTGATACCGTGAACAGGCTTGGCCATGAAGGTCGCATGGAGGCCATGCTTGCGGGCAATGGTCTTGACCACCAGCTTAAAGATTTGGATATTATCACAAGCTTTGAGGGCATCGGTGTACTTGAAGTCAATCTCGTGCTGGCCAATCGCCACTTCGTGGTGGCTGGCTTCAACTTCAAAGCCGAGGTCAGTCAAGACATTGACAATTTCACGGCGGGTGTTGCCTGCGAGGTCAGTCGGTGCAAGGTCGAAGTAACCGCCCTTGTCGTTGACTTCTAAAGTTGGCTCGTCTTTTTCATTGAGCTTGAAGAGGAAAAATTCTGGTTCTGGGCCAAGGTTGAAGTTGGCAAAACCTGCCTCTTCCATCTTCTTCAGATTGCGTTTCAGGACACCACGCGGGTCGCCTGCAAAGGGCTCGCCTTCTGGTGTGTAGACGTCACAGATGACACCTGCCACCTTGCCGTTTTCATCGCCCCATGGGAAGACAATCCAGGTATCCAGGTCTGGGTAGAGGTACATGTCAGATTCATTGATGCGGACAAAACCTTCGATTGATGAGCCATCAAACATCATCTTATTTTCAAAAAGCTTGTCCAGTTGCTCATCCGTCGCTGGGACTTCAACGTTCTTGAGGGTTCCCAGGATGTCTGTGAACATGAGTCGCAAGAACTTGATGTTTTTTTCTTTGACATCCCGGCGGATGTCTGTGGCAGTGATTGTCATAAGGGCTCCTTTTCCTTATAGCCTAGAGGCGGGCTTGATTAAACTTAGTTGAGGACGTATTGCCAAAGCGGCCTTGCTGGTAAAATTCTCGCTCGAGGGCCTGATGGACCTCGCTCATCGAGAGGGTTTGCCCCTCCTGCTTCCCCTTTTTCTTTTCAAAAATCTTCTGGATGCTGGCAATATTTTTGCCTTCCTTCAGCAAATCTGAAATTTCAAAAAGGACATCAATGTCATTGAGCGAATACATCCGGCGGTTACCCTCATTTCGCTCTGGGAAGATGAGCTTGGACTCTTCATAATAGCGAATCTGCCGGGCCGTCAAATCAGTCAGCTTCATCACTGTCCCGATGGGCAGGACTGCCATCGAGCGTCGCAATTCTCTTTCTTTCACAATTTCTCCTTCATGTGACCTATTTTAACGTAAATTTAGAGAGAGGTCAAGAATTTAACGAAGTTATGTTAGAAGTTCTTACATCTCATCTAAAATCTTTTGACAAGAAGACTTAACTAGCCGATAGGTCTCCTCAAAATCGCCCGTATACCAAGGGTCTGGGACACCTGTCTCGACCAGCATCTTAATCTTGTGACTTTCAGACGCTGGGCTCATGGCCTGGAGGTCCTGGTAATTTGAACTGTCCAGGGCATAGATTTCGTCAAAATACCCGAAGTCTTCCGGCCGGATTTGAAGACTTGCTTTGCTCTGGCTGTAGGGAATCTCATACTGCTTGAAAATCCCTTGCGTGCCCTTGTGGATGGGATTGCCGTGCTCCCAGTCAGAAGTGCCACGGCTCTCGATTTCAAAATCCTCGGCACGGCCGGCTTTTTCAGCCAGGTCTTTCATGACGAACTCAGCCATGGGGCTGCGACAGATATTTCCTAAACAAACAAATAGTAGTTTCCTTTTCATAACGCTTCTCCTAGCTTTTATATGGGACCTGATTGTCGCAGAGAGGAGGCAAGCTACGCTTGCTCTATCCGCAACCTAAAGGCAGTGCCTTTAGCGACAGATATTGCCGAGACAGACAAAGAGTAGTTTTCTTTTCATATCTATATTTTAACATATAAAAAAGGCCTTTCAGCCTCTCTTTTTACAAGTTTTCTGGTAGCGGATAACCCAGGTGCTCATAGGCCTTGGCCGTCGCCTTCCGTCCCTGCTTGGTCCGGATAATGAAGCCTCTTTGAATCAGGTAGGGCTCATACATATCCTCAACCGTCTCCTGGTCTTCAGCGATGTTGACAGCAAGCGTACCGAGGCCGACAGGGCCTCCCTGATACATGTCAATCATGGTCTTGAGAATCTTCTGGTCGACATAGTCCAGGCCTTCATTATCGACATCTAGCATGTTCAGGGCCTTGTCTGTGATGGTCCGGTCAACCTGGCCGTCGCCCATGATTTGGGCAAAGTCACGGACACGCTTGAGGAGTCGGTTAGCGATACGAGGCGTTCCCCGGCTTCTGAGGGCAATCTCAAGAGCCGCCTCATCAGCGACCTCAACCTCAAAAATCTCAGCCGTCCGCTTGACAATCTCCTCCAGGTCTTTTTCTGCATAATACTCCATGTGGGCAGAAATCCCGAAGCGGGCCCGCAGAGGATTTGACAGCATGCCAGCCCGGGTCGTCGCCCCAACCAGCGTAAAGGGCGGCAGGTCCAGATGGACGCTGCGAGAGCCGTCGCCCGAACCAATCATAATGTCAATGTAGAAGTCCTCCATGGCAGAATAAAGGATTTCCTCCACAGCCATCGGCATCCGGTGGATTTCATCGATAAAGAGGACGTCGCCCGGCGTCAGCTCGTTGAGGATGGCCACCAGGTCGCCCGGCTTTTCAATGGCCGGACCGCTCGTCTGCTTGAGGCCTACGCCTAATTCATTGGCAATGACAAAGGCCATGGTCGTCTTACCAAGACCAGGAGGGCCAAAGAGGAGGACGTGGTCCAGGACCTCTTCACGCATCTTTGCTGCCTTGATAAAAATCTCAAGCTGGCCCTTGACCTTTTCCTGGCCGATATATTGGCTGAGGTATTGGGGGCGGAGGGACTTTTCTAGGAGGGCTTCTTCTGGTGTGGTGCTTTCTTGGGATAGGTTCTCGTTCATTAGTACTATTATAGCATAGACTTAGGAGGGCTGTATTTTAGTGATTCTCTCAGTATTTGAAGCAAGAAAACTACCGACCTTTCAAAGCAGCCTCCCAGACTCCGTCACCTCAATCCCTTCAAGCCTCAGCAACCTCGCCTGTTCTGCCCCTGCAGCTCCCGTTAAGGCAATCCGCCGATCAGCCTTAACAATCCGCCACCAGGGCAGTTCGTACTTCTCCGACAAGCCATGCAGGACCCGGGCTACCTGCCTGGCTCCATTGACAAGTCCAGCCTTAGAGCCAACGTCCTTATAGCTCGTGGCCGTCCCGTAAGGCACGTCTGCAATGACAGCCAAGATCTGCTTGGTCACAGGCTTCAGCCCATCAAATTCAGCTTTTAGCTCAGGGCTCAGGCCCGCCCGAAAATCCTCATAGGATAGGTCCGTCGCGACCAGGACAAAGTCATCAAAATCATTTTCTACCATATTTTCACACGGTCTTCTTCAGCCCGCCACATGCCGTCGCCAGGCTTGATGTCAAAGGCTTCAAAGAAGTCTTCCAGATTGGTTGGTGGAACATTGGCCCGGAGCTTGCCTGGGGCGTGGACATCGGAAGAGAGAAGCATCTGCTGGTATTCTGTGCTGGCCTTGATTCGCCAGATTTCTGCCCATTGCTTGAAAAATTCCTCGGCTGAGTAATCCGGCTCTAGCTTAGCTGCAGTCAGAGCTGCCGTGATGCCGCCCTGGTCGGCGATGTTTTCAGAGACGATGAGCCGGCCGTTAGCCTTACCGGCCTCAGTTTCCAGGCCGTCAAACTCAGCAATCATCTCCTCTTGCTTTTTCTCAAAGGCAGTGTAGTCTTCATCTGTCCACCATTTATTAAGATTTCCGAATTTATCAAACTGAGCCCCGTTATTGTCAAAGGCATGGCTGATTTCATGGGCAATCACGGCCCCGATACCCCCATAGTTTTGGCTGGCGGTCTGCTTTTGATTGTCATAAAATGGAGCCTGCAAGATTGCTGCCGGAAAGACAATCGTGTTGCTGTCAGGGCTGTAGTAGGCATTGACCATGTGGGCCGGCATGTGCCATTCTGTCTTGTCGACTTCTTCTGAGAACTTCTCATAATGACGAGCCGTCAGGATTTCATCAAATTTTACGGCATTTTCATAAAGGCTCTGGTCGGCGTCAACGACAAGCTTGCTCAAGACCTTTGGCAACTTGTCAGGATAGCCAATCATCGGGGTGATGGCATCCAGCTTTTCAACCGCCTGCTCAGCCGTCGCCTGGCTCAGCCAGTCATTGGACAAAAGTCGGCTCTGGTAGACCTTGATCATGACCTCAACCATCCGCTTGACATCGGCCTTGGCCGCCTCACCAAAGTATTTCTTACCATAATAAAGGCCAATAACCTGGCTAAAGTAGCCCTCGGTCACGTCTAGCTGGTGTTTTTCCTGATTGCGAGCCTCAGCCACATTTTGCAGGAAGCGTCCGTAGGCCCCGCCCAAAATCCTGACTTCTTCAGAAAGGTAGCCGGTTGCCTTGCGGGCAATCTTAGTCAGCATCCAGGCCTTGATCAGCTCCCAGTTTTCAGGGGCAATCAGGCGGTCAAAGCTCTCATAAAAGCGATTTTCAAAGACGATAATCTGCTCTGGCAACCGGCCGAGCAGACTCTCCACAAAAGCCTTCACATCAATGTTTGTGACCTGAGTCGCAAAGTCTTCCACAGCAATCGGATTGTAGAGCTCGGCATATTTTGCCCACTCCTCAGAGCTGTTGGCCGACTCGACCAGGAGGCCATCAAAGGCGACCGCCTGATCAGCCAGTTTTTCAGCATCAGCCATGCCAAATGTTGCCAGCAACTCTGCTGTATTCTTCGCCCAAAAATCAAGCAACTCCTGCTTTCTTGGATGGTCTTCTCCATAATAAGTCTTGTCAGGCAAGAGTAGGCCAGGTCCTGTAAAGCCTAGGGCATAGTGGACCGCATCCTTCATATCCGCCTGGACACCAAAAGAGAAGGGCAGGGAAGCCTGACTGTGCAGGGCAATATCTGCCAACGAGTCCTTAAAGTCCTCAAAAGTCGCCAAGCTAGCAATCTTGTCCAGCTCTTTTTTGACGGCAGAAAAATCATCAGCATTTCTCGTCGTCCAGTCGCCCGCCTTTTTATAGAAGGCAATCGCCTGGGTCAGCTCAGGGCTCTCCTGCTCTGAAAGCTCGCTCAAGGCCTTCATATCAGCCGCCAGGCGTTTTTCATTTTCAATCACCAGCTCATCAAAGGCTGCAATCCGGGGCCGGTCGCTTGGAATCTCAGTCTTGGCCAGCCATTCTGCATTGACTGCCTCAAATAAGTCATCTTGTATTCTTGTCATAGATGCCTCCTTTTCTTTATTAATATTATAGCACAGGCCCCGCCTAGAGCGAAAAGTGAACCTTTCTGTGAATTTCACAGAACTTTACCAGGAAAAGTAACTGTTGCGACAGCCAAATTTTCTTATACTAGTCTTGTAAATAAAAAAGCAAAATATAGAAAGGTGATTCAAAAAATGAAAAAGAAATCACTCCTTACTTCCATCGCAGTCGCTGCAGCTGCTGTCCTCGTCCTCGCTGGCTGTAGTGCCAAGTCTGACAACAAGACAGCAAGCAGTTCTTCATCTTCAGCAAAGACTGAAATGATGTCTAGCACTTCTATGAGCGGGACTTTCGCTGGCATGAACGGCAAAAACGTCTCAGGTAACGTTACTGTCGAAAACGGCGAAATCAAGCTCAGCAACTTCAAGACCGACGAAGGCCCTGACCTCCACGTCTACCTGGCTAAAGACGGCGACGTCAAATCCGGTGCTGTTGATGCTAAAATCGACCTCAAGGCTGAAAACCAGACCATCAAGATCCCTGAAGGCGTTGACGCTTCTAAATATAACTCTGTTCTGATCTACTGTGACAAGGCCCACGTGACCTTCGGCGAAGCTAAATTGACAAGTCAAATGCTTAAAGGTTCATTCACAGGTATGAACGACAAGAAGGTCTCAGGAACTGTCACTGTTGCTAACAACAAGATCACGCTTGACAACTTCAAGACAGATGAAGGCCCAGACCTCCACATCTACCTGGCTAAAGACGGCGACGTCAAATCTGGTATCATCGATGCTAAAATCAGCCTGACTGAAGGTAAGCAAGAATTTGACATCCCAGCAGGTACTGACCTCTCTAAATACAACTCTGTATTGATTTACTGCGACAAGGCTCATGTGACATTTGGCGAAGCTAAATTGGCATAAGCCCCTACTTTATAATAAGCCCTCTTGCGTTATGATACGAGAGGACTTATTTTTTCTAAAGATAAGCTTTTATAAAATGGAGGAAAATTTTAATGGAAAAAATGTCTCAAAATATCTGGAGCGAGCGAATCCTGCCGATTATCGTCGTCATTGGTCGCATGCTCCTCGGTGCAGAATGGATTCACCAGGCCATCCTGAAGCTCCAGCCAGGCTCTGGCTTCTCACTCGACGGCTTGGGCCCAAGTGTCGCCATGACCGCCGGCATCCCAGAATGGTACAAGGCCTTCTTTGAAGGCTTCGTCGTTCCAAACACCCAGCTCTTCAACGTCATCATTCCTTGGGGAGAGCTCCTGATTGGCCTGGGCCTCTTCTTCGGCGTCCTCTCACTGCCCGCCCTGATTGCCAGCTTCTTCATGCTCGGCAACTACTGGTGGTCTGACATGGTCTATATTTATCCTATCCTCATGCTGGCCGGCATTGCTATCCTCTTCTTTAATAAATTTGATAAGTTTCGTGGCAGTCGCCTGCTCAAGTTTGTCAATAAGAATTGGGGGGATTGGACTCAGAGTCGTTGGTTATAGAAAAAAAGCTGATTGCAAGGTCAGCTTTTTTTATTATGCTCAATTTCTTAAATCCGTAAACGTCTGCGAAGACTGGTACCACGAGTCCCCAGCAGTTTTTCAAGCAGACCAAGCTTGGCTGCCATCCAGATGTAGGCGAAGAAGCCGACACCACCTGCAATAAAGACTTCAAGAATGGCCTTGAGACGGCCTGGCCCAAGTGGCATGAGGATGAGGCTCAAGATGCCTTCAAGGACCAGCGTAATGATCATCATGATGGCTGTCAAAATAGCGATTCCTGTGATACCTCGCATGGTTCCTTTTACCCGGAAGCCTGTGACCTGATGGATCTTGCGGACGATGATCCAACAACCGAAGATGAAGGCGATGGTGGTGGCTGTGAGTGGGCCGTAGGTCTTGAAGATTAAAATCATTGGGACTTGGAGGACCAACTTCACAAGGAGGGTATAAATAAAGTACTTGAGGGCCACCCGCGAATAATGGAGGGCCTGTAAGATTGGGGCGACCATCGTATAGAGGGCCAAAAGCAAACTCTGAATCACTGCAAAGATAAAGAGGGCCAACTGCAAGTGATTAGGCACATTGTAAAATAGCGTATAAATCGGTCTTGCCAAGAGGACCATCCCCATAATTGCCGGCAACATAAAGGCCACAAAGAGCTGGAAATCATAGGAAATCAGGTGTGAGGTTTCCTTGTAGTTCTTCTTGACGAAGTTGCTGGTAATCAAGGGCAGGGCCACAGCCCCCAGCGTCATTGCCTCTCCAATCAAAATCATGGTTAACTTGTCTGTATTTGCAGAGAAGTAGGCAAAGAAGACCTGGAGCTCTTGATTAGAATAATTGGTCACCATGTGCATGACATTGCTGAAGGTCACCTGGTCGATGATCTTGAAAATCTGGATGGCAGAGCCGATGACCACGAAGGGAATGGCCTGCCAGAGGGTTTGGGTCAGCATGCGACCGGCACGGATTTTGCTCTTGGTTGGCCCAGGATTTATGAGTTTGCCAAGAAGCTTGTTTTTAACCAAGAACCAGCCCAGGACAATGCAGGAGCCTAACATCCCAATAAAGGCTGCTGTCGTCGACTGGGTCACGGCCTCAATCCAGTTGCCACCTGAAAGCCCAATTTTCATAATCATGAAGGTGAAGGTCAACATCCAGATAACCCGGACGACCTGCTCATAAATCTGACTGAGGGCAATGGGTTTCATGTCATTGAGGCCCTGGAAGAAGCCTCGAATGACTGACATGGCAGGGAAAATCAGGATGGACAGCGAGAGGGACCGCATGACGGGAATCAGCTCGTCGCCACCACCGGAAACATCGGCAATCCATGGCGAGGCCAGATACATGACAATCGCAAAGGCCAGGCCCAAGCCTAGCATGAAGAGAAAGGTATGACGAATCAGGCGGAAGCTCTGATTTTCATCGTCCATGGCATTAAAATGGGCAACCTCACGAGAAATAGCAACCGGAATCCCCGCCGTAGAAATCAAAAGAAAGAGGGCGTAGATATTGTAACCCATCGAAAAGAGGGCATTGGCCTGGGCATCATGCGTCCCCATCCAGGCGTACCAAGGGATGATGTAAATCGCTCCCAGGAGCCTCGAGAGGATATCAGCCAGCGTGAACCACATGGTTCCCCGCATCATCGTATCCTGCTGGGCACGGGTATTTTCTTTGAGCTGCTCTTTTTGCGTGAGCTCTGGCTCAGTGGTCGTTTTTTCCATGATTACATTATAGCAAAAAAAAAGCTATAATAGAGCTATGATTAGTATTGAACGTGTCCTTGAGATTTTAATTCAGGACGACAATTTTAGAGAAATTGTAGGAGCCGACGATCAGCTCTTTTACAGCTGGCCTGAAGCCATCCACTTTGAGCAACTTTCTTATGACAGTCGAAAGACCGATGATAAGACCCTCTTCTTTGCCAAGGGCTTGAACTTCAAGAAGGAGTTTTTGACCGGCCTCAGCGTCCCCTTTTACCTCTCTGAGGTCGACTATGCCGTTGACATTCCCGCTATTTTAGTCAATGACGTCAAGCAGGCCATGAGCCTGATTGCCCAGGAATTTTACGGCCGGCCTCAGGACAAGCTGAAAATCCTCGCCCTGACGGGGACCAAAGGGAAGACGACCTCTGCTTACTTTGCAAAATCCATTTTAGATGAAATGAATGGCGGAAAGACTGCCCTTCTCTCAACCGCCCAGACGACGCTTGACGGCAAGACCTATGTCAAGTCTGAGCTGACCACGCCCGAGAGCCTCGACCTGCTGGAGATGATGGCGACTGCCCTCAAAAAGGGCATGACCCACCTGGTCATGGAGGTCAGCAGTCAGGCCTATAAGACCAAGCGGGTCTATGGCCTCAGCTTTGATGTCGGTGTCTTCTTAAATATCTCGCCCGACCACATCGGTCCCATCGAGCATCCGACCTTTGAGGACTACTTCTACTGCAAACGCCAGCTGATTAAGCATTCCCACTATTTTGTGGCCAACAGCGAGATGCAGGGCTTTGAGGTCGTCAAGCAGGAAATCGAGGCAAGGCAGATTCCTCATGCCTTTTATGGGGAAAAATCTGACAATCAAATCATCAATTCTAGTGCCCTTGACTTTAAGCTCTCTGGCTTAGTTTCAGGCGACTTTAGCATCCGCCTGCTCGGTCGTTTTAACCAGGAAAATGCCCTGGCAACGGCCCTTGCCACCAAAGCCCTTGGGGCAAACGACGAGCAAATCCACTCAGGCCTCGCCAAGGCCCTGGTGCCAGGCCGGATGGAGACGCTGACTGCCTCGTCTGGGGCCAAGCTCTACATTGACTACGCCCACAACGGCGTTAGCCTGGAAAACCTGGTCGAAGTCGTCGAAAGCCATCATAGTGGCCGACTCGTCCTGATTCTCGGCTCGACTGGAAACAAGGGAGAAAGCCGGCGAAAGGACTTTGCCCAGGTCATCGAGAGCCACCCTAGGCTCGAAGTTGTCCTGACCCAGGACGACAGCAACTACGAGGACCCCAAGGCCATCGCAGATGAAATTGCCAGTCAAATCAGCCGGCCGGTCGCCTATGAGGGCAATCGTGAACTGGCTATCCGAGATGCCATCGCCCTGGTCTCCGGAGCTGACGATGCTGTCATCATCGCCGGTAAGGGCGAGGACAAATTCCAGCTTGTGAATGGTGTCCGGGAGCCTTATTTGGGCGATGTCGCTGCGGCTGAGAAATATCTTTGATGATTTTGCTAAAATGAACTCAAAGATGGCTAAATGAAAAAGGAATCAAAGCTTTTAGATGGCTTTGATTCCTTTTTCATTGTTAAATTTCCTATCTACTTTGTTTTCAGCAAGCTCGCCAAAATTGACTGGTATTTTTGAATTTTTAATAGACCCGGTAGTAAGCTTGTGCTCTTAAGAGACCAACTGAAGGCCGGACTTGGAAGTCATAGAAGAAAATCCGATCCCTGCTCAAATCACTACCGTCCGCAAAACTATTATCAAATTTGACACCACTTGGCACAAAAGTCCAGTAAGGTGGAGAGGCCTCACCTACATTACTGTTGGCAGTCGCCTTATTATCCGTGATTTTCAATGCGCCAATGAGCACATGTTGCTGTGTATACTTCGGCACTTTTACGCCATTAACATTTGCCGCTGGAAGTGAATAGACAATATTATCACGAGTGATACCAATCGTGCCTCCAGCTTGATTCTTCCAAAGACCATAGATGCTATTATAGTTACCTTTAGAAATCTCTGACAGGTTCATGGCCCTGATTGGAATCTTAACAGCCCCTTGGCTTTCTGCATACCAAGCTATTCCCTCATACTTCCAGCCCGTCTTAATCAACTGGCTCAGCTCATTCTGGCTGGCTGTATCCAGATGGGCACCGATACCAGCCTTTGGATTGAAGAGGCGGTAGACCGGAGCCTTTCCTCCAGAGTGGAAGGCCACACCCTCATAGGTCCAACCCTTAGCAGTCAAGACAGACTTTTCATTACTGTCTGTTGTAAAGAGGTGTTCGCCACTCTTAGAATTATAGAGACGATAAACCGAATCCCCAGAAGATGGTGCGTTAAAGACGACCGTATCTTGGTGCCAGTCTAATGAAAGTGTCGGCAGTGGCCTTGACTGACAATGCAAGTCCTGCTACCAGACCAAGTGTAACAAGAGAAGCAATCTTAAACTTAATTTTCATTTGAAACCTCCCAAACTTTTTTCCTTAAAAAATACTTTATTTCCTACCTTTATTTTACTCTTCAAAGCTCCCATTTGCAAGGACTGGCTGAAGCTTTCGCCTTTGGCATCAGATGAACAATCTATCCACACGAGTCTTCCGGCCTTGATTTGATTCCGACATATAAATAAAGGCCTCCTCAAATTTGAAAATCCATTTTTTCATCGTGACATTTCCCATTTTTTCCCGTATAATCAAGAGTAATGATCAACACAGAAAGCGCACTAAAAGACTACTTTGGCTACGAGAGCTTCCGCCAGGGGCAAAAGGAAATCATCGAACAGGTTTTAGAGGGCAAGGACAGTCTGGGCATCCTGCCGACGGGGGCCGGGAAGTCCATCTGCTATCAGCTTCCTGCCCAGCTCCTCCCCGGCCTGACCCTGGTCATCTCTCCTCTGATTTCCTTGATGAAGGACCAGGTCGATAGCCTCGGCCAGGCTGGGATACCGGCGACCTTTTTGAATAGCAGTCTGGATGAAGAAGAGACCAGGAGCCGGATGAGTCTGGTCCGCCGAGGCGAGCTCAAGCTCCTTTTTGTAGCTCCGGAACGCTTCCAGTCGGGCTACTTCTTCGACTTCCTGAGCAGTCTGCCGATTGACCTGGTGGCGGTCGACGAGGCCCACTGTATCTCCCAGTGGGGGCATGATTTCCGGCCTAGCTACATGGACTTTGCTCCCTTGATCAAGCAGCTGCCCAGCCAGCCGACCTTGCTCGCACTAACGGCGACGGCGACGCCCCAGGTCGAGTCTGACATCCGCCAGCTTCTTGACATTCGCCTGGAAAACACGGTCAAGACTGGCTTTCTCAGGGAAAATCTCCGCTTTGAGGTCAAGAAAAATGTCGACAAGCGGGCCTTTGTCAAGTCTTATCTCAAAGAGCACCAGGGGGATGCCGGCATCATCTACGCGTCGACCCGCAAAGAGGTCGATGAGCTGACGTCCTATCTTGACAAGTCCGGTTTTAGCGTCGCCGCCTATCACGCTGGCCTCTCAGAAGCCCGCCGGCGGGATAATCAAGAGGCCTTCCTCTTTGACGATGTCCAGATTATCGTGGCGACAAATGCCTTTGGCATGGGAATCAACAAGTCCAATGTCCGCTTTGTAATCCACTATAATTCACCGGGAACGATTGAAAACTATTATCAGGAAGCCGGTCGTGCTGGGCGAGACGGCTTAGACTCAGATGCTATCCTACTTTTTAGCCTCAACGACATGCGGCTCCGCCACTTCTTCATTGAGCAATCCGAGTCTGATGAGGGCCACAAGGCCCATGACTACAAGATGCTCCAGCAGATGCAGGCCTATGCCAATACAGAGACCTGCCTGCAGCGTTATATCCTCCGCTATTTTGGCGACGAGGGCGAAGACTGTGGCAAATGCAGTAACTGTACAGATGAGCGGGTCGCGACAGATATCACCGTCGAGGCTCAAAAGGTACTCTCTTGCGTGATTCGGATGGGGGAGCGTTTTGGCAAGACCGCTGTCAGCCAGGTCCTGACCGGTTCTAAAAACAAGAAGCTGGAGAGCTGGCATTTTGAAGAGCTTTCTACCTTTGGCCTTATGAAAGGTCAAAAGCAAAAAGCCGTGAGCGAACTCATCGACTTTTTAACCTCAGAAGGCTATCTCAATATCTCAAGCGGGCAGTTCCCTGTCTTGAGCGTTTCCATCAATGGAAAAAAGGTCCTCAAGGGAGAGCAGGAAATCTACCGGCGTGAGCTCATCGCACAGGCCCCTGCTAAAACTACTACTGCGAGCGAGAGCCTAGCGGTCGACGCCGACCTCTTTGAAGTCTTGCGGCAACTCCGCCTGGAGCTGGCCCGGGAAAATCATGTCCCGCCCTTCCTTATCTTTTCTGATGCGGCCCTTCGAGACATGGCGGCCAAGCAACCTGAAGACGAGACCGCCTTCTTGGAGGTTTCCGGTGTCGGCCAGGTCAAGCTGGAAAAATATGGCGAGGACTTTCTTTCCGCCATCCATGATTATAAAGAAAAAGGAGCTGACTAATCAGTTCCTTTTCTTATGCTTAAAGCTTGCTCCATACGGATTCTAAGATATTCGTCTGATCACGATCTGGACCAACTGAGAAGGTTGAGATATGGACACCGACCAGCTCAGCGACCCGACGGACATAGTTACGGGCGTTTTCTGGCAGCTCGTCGAGGCTCCGGCAAGCGGTGATGTCTTCTGACCAACCTGGCAACTCTTCATAGATAGGCTTGCAGTCAGCAAGTTCTTTGAGGCTGGCTGGATAATGCGTGATGCGTTCGCCATTGCTGCGTTCATAAGCCACACAGATTTTGACGGTTTCAAGGCCTGAGAGGACGTCAATCGAGTTCAGGCTGAGGTTGGTCAGGCCAGAGACACGTTTAGCATGGCGCATAACGACAGAGTCAAACCAGCCGACACGGCGGGGGCGACCTGTTGTCGTCCCATATTCATGGCCGACTTCACGGATTTGATGACCGATTTCATCAAAGAGCTCGGTAGGGAAAGGCCCATCGCCGACACGTGAAGTGTAAGCCTTACAGACGCCGACAACCTTATCAATCTTGCTTGGGCCGACACCTGAACCGATGGTCACCCCACCAGCAACAGGGTTTGAGCTGGTGACGAAAGGATAAGTCCCCTGGTCGATATCCAGCATGACTCCTTGGGCCCCTTCAAAGAGGACCCGCTTGCCTTCGTCTAGGGCGTCGTTTAAGATAACAGAAGTATCTGTCACGTATTTCTTGATTTGTTGACCGTATTCGTAGTATTCCTCGAAGATGTCGTCGAAGTTGAGGGCTTCGGACTCGTACATCTTGACAAATTCACGGTTTTTTTGCTCTAAGTTAATTTTCAGACGCTCAGCAAAGATTTCCTTGTCAAGCAGGTCTGCGATACGGATGCCAACACGGGCAGCCTTATCCATGTAGGCTGGACCGATGCCTTTGATGGTCGTACCGATTTTATTATCACCTTTTGCCTCTTCTTGGAGGGCGTCGAGCTTGATGTGGTAAGGGAGGATGACATGGGCACGGTCGGATACCCGGAGGTTCTCAGTGGTTACCCCATTTTCATGGAGATAAGCCAATTCTTCGACTAATGCCTTGGGATTGACCACCACGCCATTTCCGATGACTGAGATTTTTTCTGGGAAGAAAATCCCTGAAGGAATCAAGTGAAGCTTGTACTTGAAGCCGTCGATCACGATGGTGTGACCGGCATTGTTCCCCCCTTGATAGCGGGCGATGACTTCAGCATTTGAGCTTAAAAAGTCTGTGATTTTCCCTTTTCCTTCGTCTCCCCATTGGGTTCCGACAACGACTACTGATGGCATTGTATTTCTCTTTTCTTCAATATTCGTAGGCTCTACTTCTAAAAAGCAGCTGGCCGATCGCTCCCATCCCACCGTCCTTCATTATATCAAAAAGCGTGTCATTTTTGTAGGTAACCCTCGTAAGTCCTTGAAGCACCTTGTTTTCAAGCTTTTTGGTTTTTGCCTTTGAGCTATTCTCCTCCTTGTCCCTCGTCACTCCTCTCTTTTTTTGTGAATATTTCGTGAATTTTCCACCGAGAAATCTTGCAAGAGTGACGTGGAGCGGTCAAGAATTTTTGGTGTGATGTGGCGCCCGTAAACCCGACTAATCATCTGGGTATCTGCCCAACCACCATCACGAACAATCACTTGCTCATCAATCCCCAACTCTTTTTTGAGCATCACATTTCCATGTCTCAGCGCATGAGTCGTAAAGGAAGAGGGCAGTTTATAAGGAAACACCTCACAAAAGCGTTTCAAGTAACGGTTCATCGTTTCCCGTTGAATTAAACAGCCGTTCTCTTGCACAAAGATAAACTCAGAATGTGTTGGTTGATGGCCTTTAAACCACCGCAGAATTTCCAGTTCCCGATTCTTAAGTAAAATGTCTCGTTCTGAATGCTTCGTCTTGAGCGCCCGACGTTTCGGCGCTACCGCAGAAGAATTGAACACATCAAGTTGTGCCCTCAATTTCAAGATTCCTTGTTCAAAATCGATATCTTGATAACGCAACCCTAAGGATTCAGAAATGCGATCCCCCAGAGAAAATTGAAACTCCACAAAGAGCCGTTTGCGCTCATTATTGTGACGGTCTACCTGCCGTTTACTTTGAGAAGCTTGGGTCGTCATCGTCTCAAGAAGCCTTGCCATTTCCTCTACCGTGAAGTATTTATCTTCTCGTTTTTGTTTTTCTTCCAAAGTTTCTTTGTGCTTGGGCAGTCGCACTCTGTACATGGGATTTTCAGAAATATAGCCCTCATCCTCACAAAAGTCAAAGAAGAGATTGAGTTTGCTTCTGAAATTCTTCCGCGAGTTCGGTGCCACTTCTAATTTGAGAAGAAAATCTTTCAAGTGGTCTTTCTCCACTTTGGAAACTTGCCAGCGCCCAAAAAGGGTTTCAACCTTTTTGAGATAAATCACATCATCTTGGTAAGTCCCCTCCGCCACAGAACCTTTGCGAAAAGCCCACCAATTAATGAGTGCCTCAGATACCGTCAGATTCACTTTTTTCTTGTTATAATCGCCCAAGAGTTTCTCAACCTTGAGCGTCAGTTTATTTTTTGCCTCCGCGAGGGCTGATTTGGTGGTGGAATTTGAGCCACAGGTCACTTGTTTCCACCGTGCCTCGTAGTCGTGATAATAATCCATCACAATCCGATACTTAAACTTGCCTGTCGCTTTTTCGGGATAGACCCGAAGTCCATTTTTTGTTGCCATATTTGCCTTTCCATTCACGAAAAGGACGTCTAGAACGTCCCCATTTTAACATAGATTCACTTTTTTGTCCGCTCACCAACGCTGTGGGATTTTGCCGTCACGTTTCATCTTGTCATAGAGGTACATTTCATAACGTTTAGGAATTTCTGCTTCGTGCATGAGTTTATGATATTTCTTGGGATTATCTTGCAACAATAGTTTCATAGTTGGGAAAACAGACTTTTCTGCCCATATCCACGTTTGTGAGAGATTAAGTGCTTTGGGTGCAGTCGTAAAGTGATAAGCCTCATAGCTGTTCATCACATCATACCACTCTTCATCCAAATGTCCGTCCCAATCTGAAAAGACCATCACATTATCATTGATGATTCCCACCGCACGCTGTGCGATATCCCAGTAATTCGCCACGTAATCCCGTATAAAGCCGTCTGACTTCTCATGACGTAAGACCACCTCATAACGATTATAGAAGCCGTACTGCTCTCGTACAGCTGATATGGACATCTGTAATTTCTTCGCTTGCTCGGCATCTTTTCTGTAAAAACGAAGAAAAACAGAATTGCTAGCGGAGCCAACATAAATCGTAATCCCTGTTTCTTTCACGTCTGAAAACTGTCCACTACGTGTGATGGAGAATTTTCGTTTTCGACTCTGAGCTAAACCTTCGTCAATCTTTTTTGCCAAATCATTCAAGTCATAATTGCCAGCTTCCGAAACATATTCATCCAAAGCAATATCTAAACGTGTGACATTGAAAAAAGCCTGAGAACTTTCAGGCTTTGAACCTTGCTTTTTCAATTGATTTTCATAAACGATACAATCATTAAATAAATCGTACCACTCACGAGCTTGTTCGGCTAAAATTGCCTCCATTTCCCGACAGGCTTGTCCTGTCAACTCAATCAGAACCCCTTGACGTTCTTCCTTACTTTCAGAAACTTCAATGTGTCCATAATAATAACGTTTATCATAATGTTTTCGGACATAGTCTGCCTCTGAGAATTGCTGGAGGGGCAAATGTAAAATTTTTTTAACCACTTGTTTGGCATTGGTGCATCGAAAGTGCAACGCAATCCAGTCAAATTTTGCCTCCAGTTTGAAAGCTTCTGTTCGCTTGAAGTGAAAAGCCGATTTGATTTTTTCTTCCAGCTCCGCAGTGAGTGGGCGCTTTCCCTTTTCAAGCATTTTGTAGTAAACTTCACTGATTTGAAGCACCTGTGCCATATTTTTCTGTGTGAAGCCTTTGCTTTGTCGGATGGTTTTTAAGTCCATTTTTGTTCTCCATTTCCTTTAAAATACCTGTCGTTCCCATGAAACAAGCATTCTTGTTTTTGGCTCAGTCGTATCAAGCCTTGATCGGTTGTATCCCTTGAGTCCCCCTTGATTAACCGTCTGGGGGACCTGGGCAAGAAGCAAGCTTCTCGTGTCGCTGGCAGGAGCGAGCCTTGTGCGGGCTAGCGTTGCGCCCGCCTTCAAGCCTCCCGCACAGCTCAGCGTCACTGCCCTCATTCCATTTGTTTGGTTTGGTATTCCAAGCCTTTGGCTTTCAAATAGGCTTCATAGCCTTTAATTGATACATAGACCCGTTTATGGCTGACCTGCAAAATGGCTTCACAGAAGTCTGGACTGCGTCGCATCTTTGTCATATCTGTGCCTAGCGTTTTGATGTTTACCCCAAAGAGCTGACTGATTTCAGCTTTGGTGGCGTAAAGTTTGTTTGATAATTGATTGTTCATGTTGTTCCTCCTTGAACGTAAAAGAAAAAGCATAGGATAAAACTCCCTCTACTTAGCGAAATTTTAGGGAAATCCGCACCCCTCCGTAAAAATTATTCCTCTATTTATTAACCGAAAAAATCTTGGCATTCGAACCCCCTCATATATAAGCGATGAATTTAATCCTTTTTGCCCCCTTAAAAACATCCCTATACTTAATAGCGAAAAACTAGGCAAAAGGACAGTAGCTTTTGGTTTACTTTTCACAACAAATAGTTCACATTAGCAATATAATACCTTTGAAGCTATCAAAAAGCACCCGAATCCTTTCTGATGCTTTGAAAAGTGCGGAATTTAAAATGACTCAACCCTTAAAAAAATCCTCCTCTCATATATAAGCAAAATGAAAGCGATTAAAAACTCAGACTAAAGTCTGAGTTTGCTATTTTTTAATTTAATTTTAGGATTGTTGTAACATTTAGAAATATCCTGATGCAAATGCTTCAAGCTCTTGAAAAAAGTTCCCCTCATAATATTAACCGAAAATGTAAGAAAACTTGCCCCGCCTACTTAAAAGCACCCTTATACTTAATAGCGAAAATTTGGAAAAAGTAGAGTAATTTTATAGAAAATTTCCAAGTGTTTTATAAGGTCGGTGTAGAATTTTCGTGCAATCGGCTACTCTTTTCAAATTTTACCGATATGTCTTGCAACAAATTGATACTGGTCAAAATGGCTTCGCCTCGATTTAACTTTGATATCTGTGAAATTGTGTTCTCTTTAACACAATTTTGAATAGCTTTGATTTCTTCAGAATATGTTAAACGATGAATAATCAGACTACCGATTTGTCCCAACAAAACTTCTGGCACGTCTTTGGGATTTTGAGTTGTTAGAAACAAAAATATTCCCTTTTTTCTTCCTTCTCTAGCAACAGAAATTAAACCTGTTTGATACAAATCATTCGTTTTTGAGGTATAGCGATGAACCTCATCCGTAAACAAAACAAATGGATTAACTTCGCTTTTATTTTTGTTAATCACACAGTTAGCTATTACGTCAATAATCATTGCACCAATTCCATCACTTGTGCTTATAGCTGAAGCATCAATATAAAGACTAGAAGATTTTGATTTTACAAACGTATCTATTTCATCGATTAAATTTTTCTTTGATAAGTCACTACCAAAAAATTCCATAAAACTCGAATTATTCAATACGTGTTGCACTTTATCAACAAGCCAGTTATTGTTATTGAGATTAAAAGTAGCTTCTACATAAATATCCGAATTATTCCTAGCCTCACCTATTTTTACAGACTCCGCTGCAATCTGTGCTGGTAAATCAGAAAGTATAAATTCTTTATCGTCACCTTGCACTGAGGACAGTTTTTCATCAATCTCAATAATTTTGCAATTTTTCTTCGTTAGAATTCCCTTTGTAGCAGTTTTCTTTTGATATCTTAGTGAATGAATTGCTTTAGATAAAGTTGCCCCCTGCGTATTATCGTTTGTCTGAAAAATCTGTTCCCATTGCTGTATGGAAACTTGTGCAATGGGAAGAATCGTATCAGCTCCTAAAGTAAGTTTTTCCATTTCATCATCACTAAAAGAATTTCTATATTCTCCTGTCGGATCAATGAGCAGAACTTTTCTCCCTGATGTAACCAATTTATCCAAAATGGACAAGGCTGAGGTTGATTTTCCAGAGTTTGTTGTTCCGATTGCCATTAAGTGTCTATCAAACAGTGTATTCGGCTGTAAGGATAAATATTCTGATTCAAAGCCAGCAATATGAGCTAATTTTTCCAAAGGTTTTTGATTTTTATAATAATGTACTTCTAATGATTTCAAGTATTTAGAAATCAGTTTTTCATTTGCTATATAAACCTTGTCTGTAATTCCAACTGTTTTGAATCCAGAAAGTTTGAAGTATTCCCCTTCAAGCAAGCCAATGATATCTACTGCAATTTCAGGATAAACATCTTCTTTTTTGCCTGTATTCATAGATTCGTGAACAGAATCAGAAGAATTTACTTTGGATTGATAGATTTCTCCGATAAATGATGTTATCCTAGAAAAATGGACAGCCGTTTAGGTAATTTGGTACACTCAATTTATGGTTAAACGATATGAACAAGGTTTCAAAGAAACGCTAGTAGAACTCTATGACTCAGGGCAAAGTGTTCCG
>NZ_BFFO01000010.1 GCF_003116835.1 Lactococcus termiticola
CGGAACACTTTGCCCTGAGTCATAAAGTTCTACTAGAGTTTCTTTGAAACCTTGTTCATATCGTTTAACCATAAATTGAGTGTACCAAATTACCTAAACGGCTGTCCATTTTTCTAGGATAACATCAAATGATCTTTGAAAGAGTAGAGATAAATGGTATCATCATCAATTTTGTAGATAAGCCGATCCTCTTTGTTAATCCTTCTTGACCATTTTCCACTTAAGTCAAATTGTAAGGGTTCAGGTTTCCCAATACCGCTGAAAGGCGTTCGATCAATATCTTTAATGAGTAAATTGATTCTTTTTAGAGTTTTTTTATCTTGAGTTTGCCAATAAAGGTAGTCTTTCCAAGCTTCGTCCGAGAAACTTTTAATCATCTATCAGCTCCCTTACTTTACCCTTTCCTTTTGCAAATTGTTCATCTCCTTTATTGATTTTAGCCATTAATTGCTTATTGCTCATGATACGAACGCTTTCCATGATACTATCGTAATCATCTTTTGCTAAAACTACCACATCATCTTCAGGGTTTTTGTTGGTAACAAACAAAGGAACGCGATCTTCGTTGACTTGTTTGAAGTATGTTTTCAGTTCTTTCCTAAAATTAGTATATGCTACTGCTTCCATATCTGCACCTTACCTTTCTATCTTTATTTTAGCACATGTACCAAAACCTGTCCAGCATTATAATTTAATTCTGTCATAGTATTATTTAGTGCAAGAAAAAAGCCAAAAATCTGGCTTTCATCTTATTCTTCATCCATACTAAGCACGGAAAGGAAGGCTTCCTGTGGCACTTCCACAGAACCAATCGCCTTCATTCGCTTCTTGCCGGCTTTTTGTTTCTCAAGCAACTTCCGTTTACGAGAAATGTCACCACCATAACACTTGGCAAGGACGTTTTTACGCAGAGCCTTGATGTCGCTACGAGCTACGACTTTCTGGCCGATGGTCGCCTGTATCGGTACTTCAAACTGCTGACGTGGAATCAGCTTCTTGAGCTTCTCAACGATGACCTTACCGCGCTCATAAGCAAACTCCTTATGAACGATAAAGCTGAGGGCGTCGACCTTGTCGCCATTGAGGAGGATGTCCATCTTCTGCAAGTTAGACACCCGGTAGTCAGAGATTTCGTAGTCAAAGCTGGCATAGCCCTTGGTTGAGCTCTTCAGCTTATCAAAGAAGTCAAAGACCACTTCGCTCAGAGGGATATGGTAAATGACGTTAACCCGGTTGGCATCGAGGTAGTCCATGGTCTCAAAGACACCCCGCTTACGCTGGGCCAGCTCCATGACCGCACCGACAAATTCATTGGGCACCATGATTTGAGCCTTAACAAATGGCTCTTCAATGTTTTCAATCTTGGTAGGCTCTGGGAACTCGCTAGGATTGGCTACTTCAAGGGTCTCGCCGTCGGTCGTGTTGATATGATAGACCACGGACGGAGCCGTCATGATTAGGTCTAGGTCAAATTCACGTTCCAGGCGTTCTTGGATGACATCCATATGGAGGAGGCCAAGGAAACCACAGCGGAAACCAAAGCCGAGGGCATTTGAGCTCTCAGGCTCAAACTGGAGGCTGGCATCGTTGAGCTGGAGGCGTTCGAGGGCTTCACGGAGGTCGTTAAATTTATTGGACTCGACAGGATAAATCCCGGCAAATACCATAGGGTTCATCTGCTTGTAGCCGTCGAGTGGGGCGTCCGCTGGATTGTCAGCAAGGGTCACCGTATCACCAACTCGGGTATCAGCCACAGTCTTGATGGCAGCGGCCACATATCCGACGTCGCCGGCCATCAAGAAATCACGTGAAACCGCCTTAGGTGTGAAAATCCCGACCTCAGTCACGTCAAATTCCTTGCCGTTACTCATCATCTTGATTTTATCGCCAACCTTGAGGACACCATCCATCAACCGAATCTGCAGGATAACACCTCGATAAGAATCATAGACCGAGTCAAAAATCAGGGCCTTGAGCGGTCCGTCAATGTCACCTGCTGGAGCAGGGACTCTCTCTACGACCTGCTCCAGGATGTCTTCAATCCCGATACCAGCCTTGGCTGAGGCAAGGACAGCTTCAGAGGCATCGAGTCCAATCACATCTTCAATCTCTGTCCGCACCCGTTCTGGGTCTGCAGCAGGAAGGTCAATTTTATTGATGACAGGCAGGATTTCCAGGTCGTTATCCAGGGCGAGATAAACATTCGCTAAAGTCTGAGCTTCAATCCCTTGGGCAGCGTCCACGACCAAAATCGCCCCCTCACAGGCCGCTAAGCTTCGTGATACTTCATAGGTAAAGTCGACGTGGCCGGGCGTGTCGATGAGGTGGAAGATATAGGTCTCGCCGTCTTTGGCATGATAATTCAGCTCGATGGCGTTGAGCTTGATGGTGATGCCCCGTTCCCGCTCCAGGTCCATCGAGTCCAGCATTTGAGCTTGAAGCTCGCGCTTAGAGACCGTCTCGGTCAATTCGAGAATCCGGTCGGCCAGTGTTGACTTCCCGTGGTCGATGTGGGCGATGATGGAAAAATTACGGATTTTTTCTTGTCTTGCTTGCATTTCTTGAGAGTTCATATAAGGATATTATAGCATATTTTAGGGCTTAAATTTGCATAAAAAAGCAGTCTCTAAAAGAAACTGCTTGGGATGAGCTGTTATCAAATGGAGCTTTTCGCCTTCTCAAAAGCCGACATAAATTGCCTGGCATTTTCAGTCACTCCATCATAATCTTCTTTTAAGGCCGGGGCCGTCATTCCTCCACCAGCACTGACTGCAACCGCACCGGCTTCAAACCAATCGGAGACGTTATCAGCAGTTACGCCACCTGAAGGGAGGATGTTAATATATGGAAAGGGTCCTTTATCATGGCGGGACCAGCAATGTCTCCAGGGAAGAGCTTGATGAGCTCTGAGCCGTATTCGAGAGCTGTTTGGGCCTCTTTGGCTGTTAAAACACCTGGGATATAAGGAACCTGGTAGAGATTACAAAGCTTGGCAACCTCCTTACTAAAGCTGGGACTCACGATGAATTTTGCCCCAGCAATAATGGCCAGGCGGGCTGAAGATGGATCCAGAACGGTCCCTGCTCCAATAATAATATCCCTGTCTTGATATTTTGCCAGCAAATCTGCAATGACCTCGTTAGCTCTTGGGACAGAATAGGTCAGCTCAATAGATTTTACTCCCCCAGCAATAACAGCTTCTACAATCTTTATGGCCTGATCCGCACTGTCTGCCCGAACCACCGAGACAAGGCCGGAATCAATGACTTGTTCTAATATTTTTGCTCTTTGCATTTTTTCTGCTCCTCATAAAATCTTTCTAAGCCTTCTCTATTTGGATAACCATCGCTATCTCCTGGACTCTGGACGGCAAGTGCCCCTACTGCACAGGCACGCTTTACAGCTGTTTCCAGGCCTAGCCCTTCAAGTAAAGCCGTCTCCAAGCCGACTGCAAAGCCATCTCCTGCACCAACCGTATCAACAGGTTTTTCAACCTTAAATCCTTCGACTGTAAAAGACTGCCCTGCCCTTGTCTTTACAAAAGCTCCTTTGGCTCCTAATTTAACAATCACGCTTTCTATCAGGCTGTCTTGAGTCAGATAAAAATCAGCGATTTCTTCCACTCCAATCACAGCAAAATCTTTCTAAATTTATAGGAAGATTTTCTTATAGCCGACTAAGTCAGAGTTTGTCTACACTCTGAAACAGCCCTTAGGCTGTTTTTTTACTCGTTCCTATTTTATTTTCTGGATAGGTTGAACTACTCGGCATTGAAATACCGAGTTTTTCGGCACTCACTCATAAAAAAAGCAGGATTCCTCCTACTTCTCATTTCGATAAACAATCTCACCATCAGCAATGGTCATCTTAACACTTCCCTTAAGAAGCTGGCCGACAAAGGGAGAATTGCTCGCCTTAGAATCAAAGTTTTCAGGCACAGCAGTCTCGGCCTCTGGATCAAAGAGAAGCATGTCTGCCGGCCCGCCTTCGGCTAAATAACCCGCATCAAAACCGTAGAGGCTAGCAGGATTGCTGGTCATTTTTTCAAGCAGGGACATCAGGCTGAGATGGCCTGGAGCCACCAGATGAGTCAGCCCAAGCTGGAGAGCCGTTTCCAGGCCAATCATACCAGATGGAGCCTGAGCCAGCTCTACCGCCTTCTCTTCGTGAGTATGGGGAGCATGGTCAGTCGCAATGACATCAAGCGTGCCGTCTTGAAGTCCTTTAATCAGGGCCTTAATGTCCTCATCCCGTCGCAAAGGAGGATTGAGTTTGGCATTTGTCCCGAGATCAAGCACAGCATTTTCAGTAATGGAAAAATGTTGAGGCGTGACCTCACCTGTGACCTTGGCCCCGAGTTGCTTGGCAAAGCGGAGGACTTCCACAGATGGAGCAGTCGAGATGTGCTGGGCATGAAGCCTAGCACCCGTCTCATAGGCAATCATGACGTCCCGGGCCAGCATGCTGTATTCAGAGACATCAGTCGCCCCGCCCAGACCGCACTTGTGGGCAACCTCGCCGGCATTCACGCCCAGACTCTCAATCAGATTCGGGTCTTCTTCATGGATAGAAACCAGGGCGTCAAGCGCTCTGGCCTCCTGCAAGGCCCGTCTCAGGACACCTGCATTGGTCAGCGGAATCCCGTCGTCGGAAAAGCCAACGGCTCCAGCCTCTTGCAGGGCCTTAAAGTCTGTCAGCTTCTCACCATCAAAGTCTTTTGTAATTGACGCTACTGTCTTGATATGGATATTTTCATTTTGGGAAATCGCCTGGCTCTCTTCAAGCAGCCCGACCGTCGACATGACCGGTTGGGTATTGGCCATCATGACCACTGTCGTGAAACCGCCCGCAACAGCTGACTTCGCTCCTGTGTGGATGGTCTCCT
Organism: Lactococcus termiticola; assembly: GCF_003116835.1. Taxonomy (GTDB): domain Bacteria; phylum Bacillota; class Bacilli; order Lactobacillales; family Streptococcaceae; genus Lactococcus; species Lactococcus termiticola. The sequence goes on from NZ_BFFO01000010.1 coordinate 4,886, forward strand.
TATGGGTCTGACCTGGCTCTCTAAAGTGGACATGGACGTCAATCAGCCCCGGTGCCAAAACAAGGCCAGTCGCATCGATCACTTCCGCCCCTTCAGATAGGATGTTTTCAGCGATTTGCTTTATTTTCTTCCCGTCTATCAGGAGGTCAGCAATCCGGTCCAGCTTTGATTTGGGGTCGATGATTCTTGCATTTTTAATTAATTTCATTACTTAATCCTGCCAAGTCTCTTGATTGTCTTTGAACTTCTTGAGAAGTTCAAGCTCTTCAGCCGTCACATATTCTGTCTCTTTGGCAATCTCAATGAGCTCAGAGTAATTGCTCAGTGTCTTAAGCTTAACGCCGGCTTCAGCAAAACGCTGAGTCGCCTTTTCCAACTCATAGGTGAAGATTGCCACAACGCCAAGGACTTCTGCCCCTTCTCGCTCGGCAGCTGCCACGGCATCAAGGACAGATCCACCAGTGGAAATAAGGTCCTCGACCACGACCATCTTCTGGCCTTTTGCCACACGTCCTTCAACCTGGTTTCCCGCCCCGTGGTCCTTGGGTTTACTGCGGATATAGGCAAAGGGAAGCTTCATGTAGTCTGCAATGATGGCCCCATGAGGAATCCCTGCTGTCGCTGTTCCAGCGATAACTTCCACTTCTGGAAACTCAGCCTTGATTAGCTCAGCAAAACCTGCTTCGATCCGGCTCCGGACCTCTGGATAAGCCAGAGTCACCCGATTATCCGTATAAATAGGCGACTGAATACCACTGGCCCAGGTAAAGGGTGCCGATGGAGAAAGGCTCACGGCCTTGATTTCAAGAAGGTCTGCTGCAATTTGTGATGAGAGGGTCATAATAGCTCACTTTCTATAAAGAAAATCCCAGCCAAGAGGCCAGGAAGGTTCACAAAAAATCGCAGTTTTGTCGTTTTCAGTGTCCTTTCAAGCCTCTCGTGCTCGATTAAAGGTTTTACTTAGTTTAACAAAATTAAGAGGATTTAGCAAGAAGCATCTGTAAGTGCTGTATAGAGCCTGTTACAAGCTCTCCATCAACTCCAAAAGCTCCAGCTCAATCTCATCATTCTCAGCCGTCAGCTGGTCAATCTCCAGCTGGAGCTCGCCTAATCTCACAAAGTCTTCAGGATTTTCAGCCATGGCCTCCATCAGGCTTTGGATCTGACGCTCATGATCCTCTAGTTTCTCAGTCAGATCAGCCTCTTTACGCTCAAGCTTGCGCCGGTTTCTTTGCTCGTCTTTTTGCTGGGCGTAGTCCTGGTTGGCAATCTCCTTGGCAGTCACTAGACTAGCTACTTCCTCTTGGACTTCCCCTTCTTTTTTCTCCGTATAATAGTCGTAGTCGCCTAGATAGAGCTGACTTCCATTTTTGGAAATCTCCAGGACCTCAGTAGCCACCCGGTTGATAAAGTAGCGGTCATGGGAGACAAAGAGAATGCTGCCTGGAAAGTCTATTAGAGCTGATTCTAGGACCTCACGGCTATCAATATCCAAGTGGTTGGTCGGCTCGTCGAGAATCAAGAAATTATCATGCTCCATGGCCAATTTTGCCAAAAGCAACCTGGCCTTTTCCCCACCAGAAAGCATGCCTACGGTCTTTTTCACGTCCTCTCCAGAAAAGAGGAAGCTCCCTAAGACTGTGCGAATTTCTACTTCTGGAAGCAGGCGATGGTCGTTCCAGAGCTCATCTAAGACGGTATTATTGGCCGTCAAACGACTCTGATCCTGGTCATAGTAACCGACTGAGACATTGGCACCCAGCTTGGCTGTCCCCTTGATAAAGGGAATATCTCCAATAATGGATTTAATCAGGGTCGACTTGCCGATACCGTTGGGGCCGACGATGGCAATAGCCTGGCCCCGGCGTAGGTCGATATGTATGGGCTCAGCAAGGACTGTATCGTAGCCTACGCTAGCTTCTTCGACCGTAAGCACGATGTCGCCAGAGCGTTTTTCAGGCTCAAAGAGGATATGGGCTGAGCCCTCTCCCTTGCTGGGAGCCTCGAGGCGCTCCATCTTCTCGAGTTGCTTTCTGCGGGACTGGGCCCGCTTGGTGGTTGAGGCCCGAGTGATATTCTTTTGGACAAAGTCTTCGAGTTTGGCGATTTCCTTCTGTTGTTTTTCGTATTCTTTGAGCTCGCTTGCCTCACGCTCTGCCCGCATTTCCATGTACTGGCTGTAATTTCCTGCATAACGGGTCATCTTGCCCCGAGAGAGCTCGAGAGTCTCATTGGTCACCTTATCCAGGAAATAACGGTCATGGCTGACAATCAAGAGGCTTCCCTGATAATTTTTCAGATAATTTTCAAGCCAGGCCAGTGTCTCGATGTCCAGATGGTTGGTCGGCTCGTCCAAAATCAGGAGCTGGGGCTTTTCAAGGAGCATCTTGGCCAGGGCCAGCCGGGTCTTTTGACCACCTGATAATGAGGCGATTTTTTGTTGCCAAAAATTCTCCGGAAATGAAAATCCGTTGAGGACATTTTTAATTTCAGCCTCATAGTTGAAACCGCCGGCCTGACGAAAGTCTTCTGAAAGCCTGTCATAGTCTGCCATGAGCTTGTCTAAGTCTGTTGCATCAGCCATCTCAAGCTCCATCTGTCGGAGACGTTTTTCTTGCTTTTGAAGGTCCTCAAAAACACTGAGCATCTCAGCATAGATACTCAAGTCTGAAGATAGGCCAGTATCCTGGGCCAGATAGTTCAGGCTTAGGTCTTTGACCTTACTGATTTCGCCTGCTGATGGCTCTTCGACGCCTGCGATAATCTTGAGCAGGGTCGACTTTCCTGCACCATTACGGCCGACCAGGGCCGTCCTTGACTTTTCTTGAAGATTAAAGCTGATGCCTTCAAATAAGACATCCGCCCCAAAAGTCCTTGCGATATTATTTCCTTGTAACAAAATCATGCTCTTATTTTATCATAAAAGAGGGGCTAGCGGAGGCTTTTGTCGACTACTGGCTTTGTTAACAAATGCTGTTTTCTAAAATTGTCTCTAAAGCCTTAATTTATAACCCTTTATCAAGCCTCAATATCAAGTCTCAATGGTTGAAGTTTTCACAAAATATTGATAAAATAGTCACAAAGATAGAATAAAGATTGTTGACTTATCAATCAAGGAGAAACTATGGCTGACTTACATGATAAGGCCCTTCCAAAGGCGACGGCAAGACGTCTGCCCCAATATTATCGGCTCTTTAAGAGTCTGGTAGACGAAAAAATTGACCGCACAAATTCACAAATCATTTCAGAAAAAATCGGTGTGGATGCAGCGACGATCCGGCGGGATTTCTCCCTCTTTGGTGAGCTGGGCCGGCGTGGCTATGGCTACGAGACCCTTGCTCTTCGGGATTTCTTTGCTGACTTGCTCGGGCAAAACAAGGAAACAGAAATCGCCCTGATTGGTGTCGGTAACCTGGGGCGTGCCCTGCTCAACTACCGCTTCCAGGAACGCAATAAGATGCGGATTACCCAGGCCTACGATGTGGCTGGTAATCCTCTGGTCGGGACTGAAAATGAAGATGGCATTCCCATCTACAATATTTCTGATATCAAGAAGAATCTTAAAAAGTCTAAAATTAACACAGCCATCATTGCCACCAATAAGGAACATGCCCAAGAGGTTGCTGACATCCTGGTTGACGCTGGTATCAAGGGGATTCTTAACTTTACGCCCCTCCGGCTCAAAGTGTCTCAGGGCGTTCATGTCCAGACGATTGACCTGACCAAAGAGCTTCAGACCCTGCTCTTCTTCATGTCTCAGAATTAAGCAGTCCTTCTTCTCTGAAGGAAAAATAGTCATTGTGTCCGATGATAAAATGGTCGAGGAACTTCAAGCCAATGCTTGTTGTCGCCTCGGCCATTTTTTTCGTGAAGAGCTTATCAGCCTGGCTGGGGAAACTCAGGCCTGATGGATGATTGTGGGCGACGATGATGGCGACTGCCAGATGCTTTATCGCATAGTAGAGAATCTCTCTGGGGTTGGCAATCGAATGGTTGACCGCCCCAATAAAAATCGTCCGCTTATTGATAATCCGATTTTGTCCGTCTAAAAAGATGGCTCGGAGCTCCTCCTGGCCTAGATCTGACATCTCATCAATCAGGTGCTCTGCCAGACTCTCTAGGCTCATGACCTGTCCTAGCCGGATTTTACTGGCCTGCTGGACCCGCTTGCCCAGCTCAATCATGGCCTTAATTTCGACGGCCTTGGCATTTCCAATCCCGGAAATCTGGCTGAGCTCTTCTACGCTAGCCTCTCTGAAGGCTGGAAGACTGCCAAAGTGCCTGAGAATACCTGAAGCCAGGTCAAAAACCGACTGCTTGGCTGTCCCGGTTCTGAGGAGGATGGCGAGGAGCTCTTGTTCTGAGAGGCGTTCAGCTCCAAGGAGGCTGAGCTTTTCTCTGGGTAGGAGGCTTGGGGCTGGTTCTTTGATCTTATACATGCTTGTTATCCGTAAAAAGCTTGGAGATGTCAAAAAAATCCTGCCGACTGAGCAGGATAATTTCAAGCTTTTGCTAAAGAGCTCATCTATAATTGCTAAACTCTTAGGAGGAGCTGAAACAAGGAGACATTAATCAACAAAGACGATATTAAAATCATTCTGTAAGAAAAGAAAAAATCGGGATAGCCCGATTTTTTTACTCAACTGTAACAGCCTTCGCCAAGTTACGAGGTTTATCAACATCCAAACCACGTTGGAGCGATGTTTCATAGGCAATCAACTGGGTTGGAATGACCATTGAGATCGCTGAAAGGTAAGGGTGGACAGCGTTGACGACGATGTCATCGTCTTCACGGGCAACACCTTCTTCAGCGATGACGATAGCTGCGGCACCACGAGAGACGGTCTCCATGACGTTACCACGAGTGTGGGCAGCGACTTCTGGATTGTTTGAAATCAAAGCGATAACTGGTGTGTCTTTTTCAATCAGAGAAATCGTACCGTGCTTGAGTTCGCCGGCAGCGAAGCCTTCACATTGAACATAAGAGATTTCTTTAAGTTTGAGGGAAGCTTCCATGGCTACATAGTAGTCTTGCTTACGACCGATATAGAAGGCGTTGCGGGTCTCAAGGAGGCGTTCCTTGACGATGTTGGCAATGGCTTCTTTTTCAGACAAGCTGGCTTCAATCGATTGAGCTACCAGTGAGAGCTCAGTGACAAGGTCAAAGGCCTTGGCCTTTTCATTGCCTTCTGCTTCTCCGACAGCCTTGGCCAAGAAGGCCAGGGTCGCAATCTGTCCTGTGTAAGCCTTTGTAGAAGCTACGGCGATTTCAGGACCGGCACCAATCAGCATGGTGTAAGTCGCTTCACGGGAGAGGGTAGAGCCTGGGACATTGGTCACTGTCAATGAAGGGAGACCCAATTCATTAGTCTTGACCAGGACTTGACGGCTGTCAGCTGTTTCGCCAGATTGGCTAAGGAAGATGAAGAATGGCTTTTGGCTGAGCAATGGCATGCCGTAGCCCCATTCTGAGGCAACCCCGAGTTCAACTGGGGTGTTGGTCAGGTCTTCGAGCATTTGCTTGGCACCGAAGCCGGCATTGTATGAAGTACCTGCAGCAATGATGTAGATGCGATCTGAAGCCTGGATGGCCTTGATAATGTCTGCATCAACCTTCATTGCCCCATTTTCATCAGCATACTCAGAGATAAGATGACGCATCACTGTAGGCTGTTCATCGATTTCCTTGAGCATGTAGAATGGGTAAGTACCCTTACCGATGTCTGAGAGGTCTAGCTCGGCTGTATATGACTTGCGGTCAATGGCCTTACCCGCGTAGTCAGTTACGCTTACGCTGTCTTTAGTCAAGACAACGAGTTCCTTGTCATGGATTTCCATGAACTCAGAAGTCTCACGAATCATAGCCATAGCGTCAGAGCAGACCATGTTGTAGCCGTCGCCCAGACCAATCAAGAGTGGAGACTTGTTTTTTGCCACATAAATGACCTCAGGGTTTTCTGCATCCATGAGGGCAAAGGCGTATGAGCCTTTGATAATGTTAAGGGCCTTCTTGAAGGCTTCGAGGAGCTCAAGCTTTTCTTCTTCGACAAATTTAGCAATCAGGTGAACTGCAATTTCAGTGTCGGTTTGACCGTAGAAAGTATCGTTTTTCAGGTATTCTTCTTGGATTTCCTTGAAGTTTTCGATGACACCGTTGTGGACGAGGACAAAGCGTTCGCTCATTGAAGTATGAGGGTGGGCGTTGTTTTCAGTTGGTTTCCCGTGGGTTGCCCAGCGGGTGTGCCCAATGCCTGCGTCGCCAGCGACAGCATCGCCGATTTTAGCCTGGAGGTCTGCAATCCGGCCGACAGATTTGACAAGATTAGATTGTCCTCCAGCTTTAGCAACAAAGATACCTGCTGAATCATAGCCACGGTATTCAAGTTTTTCAAGGCCTTGCATCAAAATGTCTGTCGCATTCGCACTTCCGACAACACCAACAATTCCACACATATTTTTCTCCTTCTATGCCAATCGAAATTGGTATAGTTAAATTTTATCTATTTTTTATTACAGAAATCATTATAATACTTGTCTTTTTTAATGTCAAGTGATTCATAAGACAAAATTGGTATAGTTCATTTATCAAAAAAGCCTTCCGGCTTTTAATCAGATATACTTCTTAGCCACAGCTTCAATCTCAGCAATCAAATCTGCATCTTTGAGGCCTGTCACTTCTTTAATCACATCGACCAGGCGTTCATTGGCAAGCCTCTCTTGAAGCTCGACTGCCTGTGGGTCTTCGACGTCTTTGTAGCTAAAGATTTTACCAACCACATCAAGATGGGCTCCGTAGCCTTTACCGTTGGCCTTGAGCTCACGGATTGGGCGGATGAAGCGTTCGTCATAGCCGAGCTTTCTGATCGGTGTCCGGGCCACCCGGCTGACTTCATCGATGATTTGCGGATTGGCAAAGCGGTCAATGATGGTGTTGTGATAGGCCAGCAGGTCTTCTTCTGTAAAGTCCCATTTCGCAAGGAGAAGGGCCCGGGTCTCAGCCTGGACATTCTTCAGAGCTGTGACAATCTCATCGTCTTGCAGGCCTTCAAGAATGGTCTTGTAGCCCTTGTAGGCAGAGTTGTAGGCGACTGTGGCATGGCCTGAGTTGACTGAGAAGAGTTTACGTTCAATAAAGGGATCCAGATTTGAAGCATAGTGGACGCCTTCCAGCTTAAAGCTTGTGTTTTTAAGGCCTGATTCGTCAATGACCCATTCATGGAAGGGCTCAACAACGACGTAGAGCGGGTCTTCATGACTTTGGCCTGGGACAATCCGGTCGACAGCTGCATTAGGGAAACCGATGTGTTCTGCCTGGAAGGCCAGATCTTCTGCGCTCAGGTCTTCTTTGACCTTTTCAAGAAGGAAGTCAGAGCCACCAATCATATTTTCGCAGGCAATCACATCAAGTGGGGCCGTATTATTGGCCTCACGGCGTTTCTGGATTCCTTGAGCAATCAATCCAGAGATAAAGGGCAGGATATTTGGCCCAATGGCTGTGGTCACGACATCAGTCTCAGCAATGGCTGAAACAACGGCTTCAGGATTCTTGGCATTATTGATACCGGCAACGCCTGAAATCTCAATCTTGTCGTGGCCTTCATTGGCCAGCTCAATCGTATAGCTCCCCCGGTCATTGAGGGCATCAATAATCGCTTCATTGACGTCGATAAAATCGATTGTAAAGCCATTTTGACTTAAAATTTCTCCGATAAAGCCACGGCCAATATTTCCTGCACCAAAGTGTACTGCTTTTTTCATTTTTGAAAGCTCCTTTTATTTTTCTTATAGTCTTATTTTACTCTTGAAAGCCCTTGCAGTAAATAGAGATTTTGGCACAGGATCTTGTGCCATCATCTACAAGCATCTAATTTTTGGCAAAAAAAAAAGCCGTCATCGGCTCTTCTACATTATTCTGCATCTGCAAAGAAGCTTGCAATCTCTTCAACCGTCTGGGCATCAGCGATTTTAACGACATTGTCGACATCAGCACAGAAAATCGAAATCTTTTGAATCAAGTCCAAATGTTCATTTCCGATACCGGCAATCCCAAAGAGCACAGTAGCAACCTGTGGGTTTTCTTCTGTGCCAAAGTTCACACCACGAGGGACCTGGACAATGGTAATCCCAGTCTTCAGGACTTCTTTTTTAGCCTGGTCGGTTCCGTGAGGGATGGCGATGAAGTTGCCCATATAGACAGAGAGCTCTTTATTTCGCTCAATCATGGCTGGCACGTAGTCAGGCTTGACGTAGCCCCCTTCAACCAGGAGATTGCCACAAAATTCAATGGCTTCTTCTTTTGTATTAAAATTTTGATTTAACTTAATCAAATGATTTTGGATTTCCATAAGAACCTTTCTTTATTGGCCATCCTTCTGAATGGCTTCTGTAATAATCTGTTTGAGGAGCTCTGAGACGACCTCCTGATTGCCAGAATTGTAAATAGTAGTATAAAGCTTATTTTCGATAATGGAACTTGAAATCTTACCCAAGAGGAAGGCCGCAGAATCAGAAACCTTTTGGCCGGACAGGAGGACGAGGAGTCGTTCGGCCCGAATCATCTTCCGGTCCATGGCCGTAACCTCAAGAGGACAGGTCAGGTCGACAATCTTAAAGATGGGCCTCTCGACACTGTCGTCCAGGCCGTGAATCAGGGCCAGCTTGGTGGATGGAATTGCCAGATGGGTCTCTTCGAAACGCCTGACTAAGAGCTGGCTGAAGGCTTCATTGTCACTGCCAAGAATATCAGCAAGCAGCTGTCTAACCGTCGCCAGCAAATCTGCTTCATTTTCCAGCTGGCTGACTGTGAAAGTCTCCAGAATTTCATTGCCGGCGTTAAAGAGCTGGTTTAGATTGATGAACTGGCCATCAGTATCTGCAAAATCACGAGGCTGTTTGACCTCCTGCTGAATCTTTCGGAGGCGACGTCTGAGCTGGTCGAGCTCACTGCCTGAAGGCATGCGATTGACGTAGATATAAGAAGACTCTTTTTCGGTCGTGAAGATGACGTCGTATTGACCTTCGTTGAAGTCGGCCGAGCTCTGAATAAAGTCGATCCTCTTCAGATAGGGGAAGTTCTTTTTTAGATTGCTCATGATCAGCTCGCAGGAAATCCTTCCCCGACTGCTGACCAGAGCCGCTCTCAGTGGTAGGACACTGTCTGAACGCTCTAAGGTTGACGCGAAATGCAAGGCCACATAGGCGATTTCCATCACTGGAAATTTCTTGCCAAAGACCTGATGAAGGGCCTCCTCAGAAGCTTCAAAGAGCTTGGCATTTTCTGTGGCAATCCGTCTGACAAAGTCATTTTCCTTCTCAGCAAAGAGGCTAGGCATGATTTCACTGCCCTTGAGGTGGGCGTAAAGCAGGCCATATAAGCTCGAGTCCTTTGAAAAGGGCATCTTGACCTTGTCGGAAACCAGGTCAATCAGCTGACGAATCTGATAGGAAAAGTCCGTGTCAAATTTTTCAACATAGAGAAAGTCCAGGCCAAAGGCAAAGTAGAGGGCGTCGTAGATGGTCGCAAGATAGGTCATCTCAGGCAGGCTGAAATTGGTCAGCTTGGAGCTGGCAATCAGCGACTGGATAAAGTCAAGGGCGAGCTTGCTGGGCTTCCGCCTTGCAGCGTAAGTCATCAGATGCCCCCGCTTAATCCGCTGAAGGCTGACTGACAGAAAGAGAATCATCAGACTTCTTGTCCTATCTGGTGCGTCAAGGTCAGGGAGCTTTTCAAAGGCAAGTCTGGCCTGAGATAAACTCTCCAAGTCCAGGAAGCCTGCCATCTTGTTGCTCTGAAAATCGCCGTTTAAGATTTCTTGAATCGAGCTATTGTCAAAGGTCGCAGCCACCCGCATCGATCGGAGACTGGCCTCGTCGCCTGTGAGCTTGAGGCCTTTTTCACGATTTAAGGCCAGGTCGTTTTCATTGAGCTCGGCCTCAATCAGCTTCAGGTCATTGCTGGCTGTGGGCTGAGAGATAGCAAAGGTCTCTGTGATACTGGCAATCGAGGCCTCTCCATCCATCAAAAGCAGGAGCTCGCCAAAGAGGCGCTCTCTAGCTGTAAAGTCCTGGAGCTCCCGGACAGCCAGGCTTTCCAGATTACCGATGAGCTGATAGCCGCCATGGGTCTTCTTGATGCTGTAGCCGTCGGGCAGGCTCTCTTGGAGTCGTTCCAGGTCCCGGTATAAGGTCCGCCGGCTGGTGCCCGTGACTTCTAGCATCTGGGCAATGCTCAAGCTTTCTTCTGTCTGAAAGGCATCAATTAACTTTTGTTCACGGCTGCTGACCAGCATACAGGACCTCCTCTTGATAAAATCAGTTACTTTTCATTTTATCAAAATTAAGCACTTTTTAGTTGTTTGCTTTTAGTTCTTGAGTCTGCCCACCATTTCTGTGAACTCAGGGGCAGTAATCAGGCTGTCGACAGAGAGATGTTGGGCGTTTGGAGCCACTTCTTCAGCCTTGGCTGTAAAGTCTTTTGTCGTCACAATCATAATGTTTGGAGCGTTGAAGCTGGCCAGACCGACAAATTCCACTTCAGAGACAGGAATCTTGATTTCTTGAACCTTGAAGATTTCGTTCATGGTTGCCTTACCCATGGTGGCTGAACCCATGTGGGCTGCATCGTGGGCAAAGACAACTTCGTCGATGGTGTTGAGGTCGATTTCCTTGTGGAAGTCTGTGCTTGAGCCAACGACAGCTGGAGCGGCTTCTGCTGATGGCGCTTCGCCTGTCAGCTTGTCGATGATTTCATCGTAGACTGGAGATGAGAGGAAGTTTGAGACTTCGTAGCGGACCGCACCAGGAGCCATGCCCGCCGCGCGTGCTGCAAGCTCATGTTGGGTCACGACGATGGTGTCAGCGCCAGCCTGAAGATTGGCAATGGCAACATTGGTCGTATCAATGCTTGCAGCAAGGCCGGCTTCTTTGACCTTGTTCCGGAGGATAGACGCCCCCATTGCTGATGAGCCCATCCCAGCATCACAGGCAAAGATGATATGTTTGATGCCTGCAAAGTCTGCATTTTCGTTGTTTGTTGTTGCGACAGCTTGGCCTTTTGAAGTGGCCTTTTCAGAGGCAACACCGGCTTGTGCTGCTTCAAATGTATCATCTGTCATCGATTTATCACGACGGAGAATGAAGGCCGCGACAAGGAAGGAAACAATGGCTGCGACAAGGATACCAGCCCAGACACAGAGAACATTAGCAAAACCACCGGCAGCCTTCCCTGAGGCCATCCCTGTGATGGCGATGATAGAGCCTGGAGAGGCAGGAGCTTGAAGGCCTGAGCCCAAGAGGTTGTTGGTCAGTGTACCAGAGACACCCCCAGCGATAACTGCAAAGAAGAGGGCTGGTTTCATCATGACATATGGGAAGTAGATTTCGTGAATCCCACCGATGAACTGGATGATCACAGCACCTGGTGCAGTTGCTTTTGCAGAACCCTTACCAAAGAACATGAAGGCAAGGAGGATACCAAGACCAGGTCCAGGGTTGGCTTCCAAGAGGAAGAGGAGGGACTTGCCGTGCTCAGCAGCCTGCTGGATACCAAGCGGAGAGAGAATCCCTTGGTTAATGGCGTTGTTCAGGAAAAGAATCTTAGCTGGCTCGATGAAGATATTGGCCAGTGGAATCAGGTGGGCAGAGACCAGGAAGTCAACGCCGTGGCCCATGACGTCTGTCAGCCATGCAACGACTGGTCCTACAACCTTGACCGCAAAGAGGGCCAGACCAAAACCTACAAGACCTGCTGAGAAGTTGTTGACCAACATCTCAAGACCTGCCTTAACCCTTGGCTGAATGACTTGGTCGATTTTCTTAATCACCCATCCGCCAAGAGGACCAAGAATCATGGCACCAAGAATCATAGGGACATTGGCCTTGCCGTTCAAGCCACCGACAGCTGAAGTCGCTGTAGCAAGAATCGCACCAAAGGTTGCCAAGGCACCAACGACACCACCACGGTGGTCATAGATGTTTTTACCACCCGTATAACCAATCATGACAGGGATAAGGTAGACCAGCATTGGTGTTACCATCGCCGCAAAGGTCGCATTTGGTGTAAAACCATCTGGGATAAAGAACATGGTCAGGACACCCCAGGCAATCAGGATAGGGATATTGGGCATGACCATATTTGAAAGTGCCGTTCCGAGCTTTTGGACACGGACTTTCAAGGATACAGATTCATTCATATTGAACTCCTTTAATATATAATTTCTTACACTCTTATTGTAAAGGCTTTCTTTTTAGAAGTAAATAAAAAAAATGACACAGATTTCTGTGTCATCCTTAATAATAGGACTAATCTAAATTTCTCAGTCCTTCTAATTGTTTCTCAAAAATCTCCGGCACATCCACCTGAAAGGCCATCTCCTCGCCCGTCGACGGGTGCACAAAGCCCAGTGTCTCCGCATGGAGGAACTGGCCAGCATTCGGCGTCAAGGTCTTGCGTGGTCCGTAGAGCGGGTCGCCCGCAAGCGGATGGCCAATATAGGCCATGTGGACCCGAATCTGGTGGGTCCGGCCGGTCTCGAGCTGGAGGGCGACCAGATTATAGCCGGATTCAAAGCGTTCTAAAACCTCAAAATGCGTGATGGCAGGCTTGCCATCAGCGACAACGGCCTGCTTCTTCCGGTCTTTTTTATTTCGACCGATAGGGGCCTCGATGGTCCCCTTGTCATTGGGGAGATTGCCGTGGACAATGGCCAAATAACGGCGCTGGTTGCTCTTGGCCTTGAGCTGACAAGCTAGAGCCTCATGGGCCATATCATTTTTGGCAATCATCAGAAGACCACTCGTATCCTTGTCAATCCGGTGGACGATGCCAGGCCTGATGACGCCATTAATAGAAGAAAGGTCTTTGACCTGATACATGAGGGCATTGACCAGGGTGCCTGAGGCGTGGCCAGCTGAAGGATGGACGACCATGCCCTGGGGCTTATTGACCACAGCGACGTCCGCATCCTGATAGACGATGTCGAGTGGAATATCCTCGGCCTGGATGTCGAGGACTTCTACTTCTGGCAGTTCATAGTCAATCTGGTCGTTTTCCTTGACGGCGTACTTGGCTTTCTTCTGCTCGCCGTTGACGAGTATCTTGCCTTCTTTGATGAGGTCATTGATAAGCGTCCGTGAGACCTCGCTCATATTGGCAACGGCCTTGTCCAGCCTCAGACCTGCATTTTCTTTATTGATGCTAATTTTAGGCATTCTTCTCTTCCTTATCTGCTAGAATGGCGATGAACAAGAGCACAAAGCCGATGGACAGGAGGCTGTCCGCAATATTAAAAATTGGGAAATTAATAAAAGTCGTCTGAAACATGTCAACCACAAAGCCCTGATGGGCCCGGTCGATGAAATTGCCCAGGGCTCCAGAGATAATCAGACTCAGGCCAATGAAATAAAAGGCAGAATCTAATTTTTTCCATAGAAAATAGCCCGCCACAATCACAACAATCGGCGTTAAAATCAGGAAGAACCACTGCTGGCCCTCAAAAGACGACCAGGCCGCCCCACGATTTTGCAGGTAGGTCAGCTCCATCAGACCCGGAATAAAAGGCTTGCTCCCCCCAAGCGGGATATTGGCAACAATCCAGCCCTTGAAAAGCTGGTCGGCCAAGAGGCCAGCGATGACGATAATGACGGCGATAAATTTCTTCATAGTTTTTATTTTACCATAAAAAAACAGACTCAAGGCCTGCTTTAAGATTCTATATTATTGGAATTGAACCGTGTTTCCCTTAGGAGTCGCTGTACTCCAGTTACCATTCAGGCCTGATACAGTCCCTGAGATGCGGAGTGGGTTTGGAGCAGATTTTCCAACGACAGCATTAGTACTGAAACCATCTGGGAAGACTGCACTAGTGATTGCCCCAAAGCTAGTGGCATTAGCAGTGTGTCTAACTCCGATGTTTGCAAAGCTTGAATCAGCATGGTCACCATTTTGTTTACCAACGGTTTGGACACGGGCGTAGACGGTTGTATTTGCCATTTTACTATTGATGCCTGAAGTGACCTTAGTACCATTGACATAGGCTGCATAAGCACCATTAGATTGCAATGTCAAAAGCAATGTATATGAAGTGCCGACTTTAGCTAAACCTGTGTGGGTATATTGATTGCCTGTTTCTGTTGCACTGCTCACGATGTTTTCAAGCAAGAAGGCCGGTTTGCCTGTATAAGGAGCAGCACCAGCAGCATCGTACTGGATCCCAAAGGTTACCCCTGCCTGAGCAGTGACAAACTCAATCTTACTGTGGAAGCCTTGACCTGTCCCGTTCAAAGAAACTTGTGCTGTGATGGCATATTCCGCTGCTGTATTTTTGATTGTGGCAGACCCTTGTGCTGGTGCTGATGGAGCGGAAGGAACGTTAGCGGTTCCTGCATCTGTCGCATACCAGGCAATTCCTTCATAGGTCCAGCCTTGACCCATCAAGACGCTTTTTTCATTGGCATTGGCAGTGTTGAGGTGGGCACCGATACCAGCCTTCGCATTGAACATCCGGTAGACAGGCACCTTACCTCCTGAATGAAAGGCCACACCCTCATAAGTCCAACCTTGTGATGAGAGCACCCTCTTTTCATTGAGGCCTGTTGTAAAGATATGTTCGCCTGATTTAGGATTATAGAGTCGATAGACATCTGGTCCTGTGCTTGGCTCATCAAAGGTAACATTATCCTGATGCCAATCTGCACTCAAGCCAGGCAAGGTCTTCCATTCGTTATAGCTTGAATAGAGATGCTCTCCTGTTCGAGAATTAAAATTCCGATAGACGGTGTCAGCCTTACTCGATTGAGCAAGAGCAAAACTCGCAACAAGGCTAGCCCCTGCGACAAGCCCCAAAACAAGTCCTTTTGATGTTTTTTTCATTAGATTCTCCAATCTATTTAATAACTTAATTATAGCATAAACCTTTGGAGAATAGCTAAACAGATAAAAAAAGCTAAGCAACATTGACTTGCTTAACTTTATCAAAGACTCGAATCATCTACCTGGGCCCCCATGGCCTTCAAAGCCGCCACCCGCTTCTTGGTCGAAGGGTGGCTGGACAAATCAAGACCAGCAAAGCTCGGATTATAGAAGGCCACCGGCCCAATTGTCTCGCCAAAGTTCTTGGCCTCAGATTTGGAGCCATAGTGGTCAGCCCCATTTTCCAGGGCAATCAGGGCCTGGGCAATTCCTGTCGGATTCCGGGTAAACTCAACGGCACTCGCATCGGCCCTCGACTCCCGCTCTCTTGACATGTAGGACTCGGCAATCTTAGACAAGAAGGGAGCCGCAATCAAGAAGATATAAGAGAGGACAATGATGACAATAGCGATAGGATTCGTCCCGTTTGAGTTGTTGCTATCGCTATTTCGTCTGCCGCCACCAAAGAAGAGCATCCGGCTGGCCATAGAGCCGATGATGGCTGTCGTTGAGGTCAAAGCGACAAGCTTTGTCATTGCCTGTGAGTCGCCGGTCTTGATATGACCAATTTCGTGAGCAATCACGCCCTCGAGCTCTTCACGGGTATTGAGCAAATCAAGCAGTTCTTCTGTCACGACGACCATGCTGTTGCCCTTGCTGTCAGCTGAAGCGTAGGCATTACAGACCCCTGAGCCACGGAGGATATAGACCCGGGGCTGCTGCTCAAGGGCAGCTGCAATGGCCATTTCTTCGACAATGTTTTTGAGTTGACCATTGGTCACTTCGACGGCATCCCCAGCCGGTGCAGAGAGCAAAATCCGCTCAGCTGAGCCAGAGACGACCGCCATGATAATCAGTGCGACGACCAGGCCGATGCCTGCAAAGACCAGCATTTCCTGGGCCAGCTGGGCATTGCTCACCCGAGTCGACAGGCCAAAGACCACACCGATAGCGATAACCAAGACCCAGATAATGGCAAAGTTGATGAACCAGGCCACTCTGATGCCTTGCTCCAGCCGTTTTATTTCAGAACGAAAGTCAGTTCTTTTAGCCATAAAGCTCCTTTCTTAATAACGAATGTGGAAAGCTATGCTTTCCTTATCCGTCACCCTTTTTTTGACTTTTGGGCTTCAATGCTCCCTTTGGTCACATTGCAGCCTCAAAAGTCTTAACAAAAAAGCCACGTTTCCCGCAGCCTTTTCTCACTTAGAAGCTTACTTTAGGTGCTTCTTTAGCCGCTTCATTTTCTACTTCAAACATGGTCTTCTTGTGGTAGCCAAACATGCCGGCAATCAGGACGGTCGGGAAGACCTCGATGCCGTTGTTGTAGCTCATGACTGAGTCATTGTAAGCTTGACGGGCATAGGCGACCTTGTTTTCAGTTGAAGTCAATTCTTCTTGAAGGCTCAGGAAGTTTTGGTTGGCCTTGAGGTCTGGGTATTGCTCAGCTACAGCGTTAATAGCAAGGCGGGCTTGTCCCATGGTATCTTGGGCCGCAGCAACGTCTTGAGCAGAACCGGTCTGGATGGCCTTGCTTGCTGCTGCACGGGCTTCTGTGACCTTGCTAAAGACCGCATCTTCGTGCTTGGCATAGCCCTTGACCGTCTCTACCAGATTTGGAATCAAGTCATAACGACGCTGGAGCTGGGTAGAGATCTGTGCAAAGGCATTGTCAACACCATTTGACAGGCGGACAAGATTATTACGTCCTCCGATGAAGAGCCAAAGGACAAAGATAACGATGATGGCAATGATAACGAGTAAGATAATCATGGGTTTCCTCACTTTCTTTCAATAACTATTATAGCATAGATGGCTAGCTTTTCTTAGAGATTTCTTGTTGGAAAGCTATTTTTACTTAATCACTGGATTTCAAAGCTCATAAAAAGCCCTGAATCTCTTCAAGCCTTTAATCGCGATAATAGACATCGTCATTCATGTCAGAATCAATGTTTTGACCCACAGCAACCCAAATCCGTTCCCGGCTACTGTCAGAAGCCTTACTCACTTGACGGTCAATATTAGAGACGACTCCGGCCTTAGCAAAAGTTACCATGAAACCAGCAGTGGCCACAGCACCATCTAAGGCAAGCTCACCTTCTTTCCTTTGACTCGGAGTCAGATAGCGACTATAGGCAGGCTGGGAATTGCCAAAGACTTCAATCTCTTGAGGCTCTCCTTGATCATTGTTCAAGCTTGGAATGTTCAAGCTGAGACCGCTGACTAGCGCAGAGCCTAGCTCTTGATTGATGCGTGATATTTCCATTTGATTGCCTGAAATCACGAGACGGTCTCCCTGGCTATTTTCCCAGATGCCTTGGATACTTGCAAAGTTTCCGGCTTGAAGCTGGTCAAAGTTCATGGCTACTGGTGCTTGTTCTGGCTCGTCAAGCTCTTGAGGATTAGCATTCTCTCCCGCTTCATCTCCTTCTTCGACTGGCCTTGCCTCTTCAGAGGGCTGAGAGGCAGTCTGGGATTGCTTTGCTGCTGGATTGTTCTGTGAATCAGCTTCCTTGTTAGGTTTCATAAAGACATATCCTAAGAGCAACAGAGCTACTAAAACAGGGATCCCTACCGGCAACCAAGGCCAAAGCTTTCTTTTTTTCCTGTCATGGGCATGTTTATGTTTTACATTTTCTCTTTTCCTTTTCATCTGGGACACCTTTCTGATCTAAAGCATTTATTTGACTCTTCTAGGCTGACCTCTTCTTATCTTAAGTATATCAAGCAAAGGCATTCCCATGAAGCAAAATAAAAAACTCTAAATTATTTTAGAGCCTTCTGGAAACGCCATTTTAAGAAAATAAATCGAAAGAGATTATCCGCAATCACAGCCAACCAAACCCCTTCCAGGCCAAGCCCAAGCAAATGCCCAAAGACAAAGCCAAGCACGACCCGGACAATCAGCATACCGACCGAGGTCGCTAAAAATGGCAGTCGGGTATTCCCCACACTCTGATGGGCGGCCGTGTAAATCAGCGTGCCGGCTGTAAAAATCGTCGCCAGTAATGAAAAGAGAATCACCGTATGATTAGCCGAAAGAGCCACAGCATCCTTCGTAAAGAGACGGCCAAGGGCATCGCTGGCCAATAAGATGACAGCCCCAACAAGAACCATCATCAAGGCTGTCAACCAATAGCTCTTCCGTACAATCGCCTTCAAACCCTCAGGGTCCTGCTGGCCAAAGGCAGACGCCCCTAGAATAACGGTCGCCGTCGCCATCCCAAAGCCTGGCATATAATTAAACTGTGTGATGTTTTCGCCGATAGCATTGCCGGCATAGATCTTGGCCCCAAAACTGATGATTAAGGCAATCACAATCAAATCGCCAAAACGCATGACCAGGCGTTCAGCTGTCGCCGGCCCACTCAGATGGAGGAGCTCCCGGGAGATTTTTTGTTTCCAAAAATGGAAACTCACATCAATCTGAGCAGATCGACATTTATTATATAGAAAGAAGGCACCAATAGCCCGGGCTAAAACTGTGCCCAGCCCCGCCCCAATAACGCCCCAGTGGAGGCCAAAAATAAAGAGGCCGGCGAAAATAATATTCAGGCCATTGGCGTAAAAGCTCGCCATCATCGGCGTTTTCGTGTCGCCACTAGCCCGGAGAAATGCTCCGTAGACGGTCATCAGGGCTAGAAATAACATAAAGCCACCGACCAGCATCAGGTAGACCCGAGCCTCGCCAGCCATTGTTCCCCTAGCTCCGAGGAGGGTCGTCATGGCCCTAGCTCCAATAATGGAAATCAAGCCTAAGAAAATCCCAACCAGCCAAATCAGCTTCTGACTCGAAGCCAAAAGCCCAGTCGCTTCTCCCGTCTCCTTCTCCCTTGCCCAGGCCCTCGCCAAAAGGCTAGAAATCACAGTCCCAATCGCCACAAAGACCGCCTGGTAAACCGTCAAGATATTCCCAGCCAAGGCAACACCTGCCACGGCCGATAGGCTGATTCTCGCCACCAAAAAAGTATCCATCAATGTCATAAGCATCTGAAGGAAGTTTTCAACGACGGCGGGGAGGGCGAATTTAAGGATAGATTTAGTTGAGGCCATTAAATTATTATAACATTTATTAAAAAGGAAAAAAGTCTATAAATATTATGTAAACACTTACAGCTAGCGTTGTCAAAAATCTTCTTATTTTGGTATAATAAAAGCATATTGTTTTTGTAATTATTCTTATATAAAGGAGCCAAAATGGCCACAGAAAACGTCATTCAAATGATTGATGTCACCAAGATTTTTGGTGAATTTGTCGCTAACGACAAGATCAATCTTGAGTTGAAAAAGGGCGAGATTCACGCCCTTTTAGGTGAAAATGGTGCCGGTAAATCAACCCTGATGAACATGCTCTCAGGTCTTCTTGAGCCGACATCTGGTGAAATCCATGTCAATGGCAAGCTGGAAAAGATTGATTCTCCATCTAAAGCGGCCAAGCTTGGTATCGGGATGGTCCACCAGCACTTCATGCTGGTAGATGCCTTTACGGTAGCTGAAAACATCATCCTTGGCTCTGAGACCACTAAAGGCCTCAAGCTGGATATGGCGACTGCCAAAAAGCAAATCATGGAACTCTCTGAGAAATACGGTCTTGCAGTTGACCTCGACGCCTTGGTCCGTGATATCTCCGTCGGTCAACAACAACGGGTCGAAATCCTCAAGACCCTCTATCGTGGCGCTGACATCCTCATTTTTGATGAGCCGACTGCCGTCTTGACCCCAAGCGAAATCACAGAACTCATGCAAATCATGAAGAACCTAATCGCTGAAGGCAAGTCTATCATCCTGATTACCCACAAGCTGGATGAAATCCGGGCGGTCGCTGACCGTATCACAGTCATCCGTCGTGGTGTCTCTATCGAGACCGTCGAGCTTGGTGACAAGACGAACCAAGAGCTGGCTGAAATGATGGTCGGCCACTCGGTCAGCTTTGTCACTGAAAAAGAGCCAGCCAAGCCTACTGATGTCGTCCTGGACGTCAAGAACATCGTCGTCCACGAAAAACGTGGGGCTGAAGCTGTCAAAGGCCTCTCTCTCCAGGTCCGTGCTGGCGAAATTGTCGGTATTGCCGGGATTGATGGCAACGGCCAAACTGAACTCATCCGTGCCATCACGGGTCTCCAAAAGGTCGAATCCGGCAGTATCATGCTCAAGGGCAAAGACATTACCAATCAACGCCCTCGGAAAATCACTGAGCAGGCCGTCAGCCACGTCCCTGAAGACCGTCACCGTGATGGCTTGGTCCTCCAGATGACCGTCGCTGAAAACATCGCCCTCCAGACTTACTATAAAGAGCCAATGAGCAAGTACGGCTTCCTCAACTACAACAACATCAACTCACACGCCCGTGAGCTCATGGAAGAATTTGACGTCCGGGGTGCTGGTGAGCTGGTCCCTGCTTCTGCTCTGTCAGGTGGGAATCAGCAAAAGGCCATCATCGCCCGTGAAATCGACCGTAACCCTGACCTCCTCATCGTCAGCCAGCCTACCCGGGGGCTTGACGTGGGTGCGATTGAGTACATTCACAAGCGTCTGGTCCAAGCCCGTGACGAAGGCCGTGCGGTCCTCGTCGTCAGCTTTGAGCTGGATGAAATTCTCAATGTCTCAGACCGGATTCTTGTCATCCACGATGGCAAGATTCAAGGCGAAGTCACACCTGAGACAACCAACAAACAAGAACTTGGAGTACTCATGGTAGGAGGTAATATAAATGAGCACTAATACGAAAAAAATATTAGTTCCTATCATCGCCGTCATCGCCGGCTTTGTCCTAGGAGCGATTGTCATGCTGGCCTTTGGCTTCAATCCGATTTACGGCTATGAAGACCTCTTCATCTCAGCACTCGGAACACCTCGGGCCATCGGTGAAACCCTTCAAACTGCAGGTCCCTTGATTTTGACAGCCCTCGCCTTTGCGATTTCTATGAAGGCCGGCCTCTTCAACATCGGGATGTCTGGCCAGGCCCTGGCTGGCTGGGTGACTTCCATGTGGTTTGCCCTGAGCTTCCCTGATATTCCCCGGCTCCTCATGATTCCTTTGGTTATTATTATCGGGATGATTGCCGGTGGTCTGATGGGCTTTATTCCTGGGATTCTCCGTGCCATGCTCGGAACCTCTGAGGTCATCGTGACGATCATGCTGAACTACATCATCTTGTTCTTCTCGACCTTTATGATTCACAGCATGTTCCAGAAATCGATTTTGAACCCGACATCGAGCGACCAAACCATGCAAGTAGGAAGCAATGCGAGCTTCCGGACCGAATGGCTGGGTGCCCTCACAGATAACTCAACCTTGAATATCGGTATTTTCATTGCTATTATCGTTCTGATTATCGTTGCTGTTATCTTTTCAAAGACCAGTCTTGGTTTTGAGATTAAGGCCGTTGGTCTTAATCCTGATGCTTCTGAGTACGCTGGGATTTCTTCAAAATCAACCATCATCAACTCAATGATTATCGCAGGTGCCATCGCTGGTATCGGCGGGGTGGTCTACGGCTTTGGTTACTTCCAAAACTTCGTGGCTCAGGGGACAACGCTTGACATTGGTTTCAACGGGATGGCCGTTGCCCTGCTTGGAGAAAACAATCCTGTCGGCATCCTCTTTGCCGCCCTGCTCTTCTCTATCCTGCAGACCGGTGCTTCTGGTATGAACAACATCGACCAGATTCCAACACAAATCGTGCAGATCGTCTCTGCATCTATCATCTTCTTCATTGCCATCAAGTTTGTCATCGAATACTTGTTGCCAAAGGCAAGAGAGAAGAAAGCTAAAGAAGTCAAACAAATGAAAGATAAGGAGGTGGCCTAATGAACATCGTCAACATGCTTCAAATCATCGTGTCCAACATGCTGATTTACTCAACACCTTTTATCTTTACCAGTATCGGTGGGGTCTTCTCTGAACGTGGCGGGATCGTCAATGTCGGTCTTGAAGGCATCATGACCATGGGGGCATTTAGCTCAGTGGTCTTCAACCTGACTTTTGCGGGAAGCTTTGGGGCAGCGACCCCTTGGCTCTCTGTCATCTTCGGTGCCCTTATCGGTGGGATTTTCTCACTCCTCCATGCTGTGGCGACCATCAACTTCCGGGCCGACCACATCATCTCAGGGACCGTGCTCAACCTGATGGCTCCTGCCCTGGGTGTCTTCCTTCTCCAGGTCATTTACAATCAAGGCCAGGTCAATATCAACACACAGATTGGCTACTGGAACTTCCCAGGCTTGACCCATATCCCTGTGATTGGTAAAATCTTCTTTACCCAGACCTCACTGCCTGCATTCCTTGCGATTATCGTCGCGATTCTCTCATGGTGGATTCTCTTTAAGACCAAGTTTGGCCTGCGTCTGCGTTCTGTCGGGGAAAACCCACAGGCTGCAGATACGCTCGGAATCAACGTCTACCTCTACCGCTACATGGGTGTCATCATCTCTGGTATCCTCGGTGGTATCGGTGGTGCCTTCTTCGCCCAGGCGATTTCAGGAAACTTCGCCGTGACGACCATCGCTGGTCAAGGTTTCATCTCACTGGCCGCCATGATCTTCGGGAAATGGAATCCGATTGGAGCCCTGCTTGCATCCCTCCTCTTTGGACTTTCTACCTCTCTGGCCGTTGTCTCTGCACAGATTCCTGGGGTTAATCACATCCCTTCTACATTCTTGCAGATGCTGCCTTATATCATCACCATCGTCGTGCTTGCCGCCTTCCTCGGAAAGGCTGTGGCGCCTAAGGCTGATGGGATTAACTACATTAAATCTAAATAGCCTAAAAAAAAAGCCTGGATGATCAGGCTTTTTTATTTTTGCTTTGAAAAATAATGTTTACGGGCATAAAGATAAGCTTCAACCAATCCCTGAACTGCCTCTTCTCCCACCGCTGTAGCCGTCCTATCAAAACCGTGATAGCAGCCCTTATAGACATCTATCTTGGCAGAGACCCCTGCCTTTTTTAATTTCTCGATATAAGCTATGGTCTCATCATGAAAGATTTCTAGGTCACCTACAAAAGTATAAGTTGGAGGGAGGCCTTTGAAATCCTCTTCACGGGCAGGCGCGGCATAGCTTGTTGCCTCTTTCAGATCGCCTAGGTACATCCGCCAAGCAATCTCATTCATCTTGGGGTTCCAGGCGGGGTCCTTACTCATCTTAGCGGAGGCTGTCTCCATGCGATCATCTAGCATCGGATAAAGCGGTGTTTGAAAGGCAATATTGATTTCACCCTTATCCCGGGCATAAAGACTTAGTGAGGCCGCGAGACCACCACCTGCACTGTCTCCACCGACAAAAATCTGCTCTCTCCGGATGCCTAAGTCATCCGCCTCTTGAAACAGCCAATAAAGACTGGCATAGGCATCTTCAAGGGCAGCAGGATATGGCTTCTCCGTTGATAGGCTATAGTCAGGCGCAATCATAATACAGGGGCTTGCAGCGATCAATCGCTCTGCATAAAAACCGGCCATCTCTGGACTGCCCATGGCGTAGCCACCACCGTGAAACCAGAGGTAGGCAGGAAGCTTTTCGCTAGTTTTCTTACCTTTGAAAATAAGAAGCCTAAGTTTTCTTCCATCAGAGCCTTTAATATAGCGCTCTTCCATACTCTTCCTTGGCCACAATTGCCTCTATTCAGCGTTTCAATAAAAAAAGCCACCATCTGGCAAGCTTTTCATTAAAGTCTTATTACTTCACTGCAGCTGCAATTTCAGGATCTTCAAAGGCATCTTTGATGATGGCTTTGAGTTGTTCGCCTGAAGCCTGCATTTTTTGCATTTCAGCATCTGACAATGGGATGTTGATGGCTGAGAGGACACCGCCAGCACCTACGATAGCAGGTTGACCGATGTAGCAGTCGTCAAGGCCGTATTGACCTTCTTGGAAGACTGATACAGGAAGGACAGCACGTTCATTATCAAGGATGGCTTTAGTGATACGGGCAAGGGCTGCGGCGATACCGTAGAATGTCGCACCCTTCTTTTCGATGATGCTGTAAGCTGCGTCACGCACGCCTTCGAAAAGTTCAACGATTTCTGATTCGTTGAGGTATTGGTTTTCCTTGAACCATTGTTCAAGCTTGATACCAGCGATGTTTGCGTGGCTCCATACGGCAAACTCAGAGTCACCGTGTTCACCCATGATGTAGGCATGGACGCTACGAGCATCGACATCAAGTTTTTCAGCAAGGGCTTGACGGAAACGTGCTGAGTCAAGTGAAGTACCTGAACCAACGACACGGTTACGTGGGAAGCCAGAGAATTTCCAAGTTGAGTAAGTCAAGATATCAACTGGGTTGGCAGCAACAAGGAAGACACCGTCGAAACCTGAAGCAACAACTTGAGTGACGATGTCACGGTTGATGCGGAGGTTTTTACCCACGAGGTCCAGACGAGTTTCACCTGGTTTTTGTGGGGCACCAGCAGTGATAACAACGATGTCAGCATCTTTACAGTCAGAGTAGTCTGCTGCGTAGATCTTCATTGGCGAGTTAAAGGCAAGGGCGTGGCTGAGGTCTTCAGCATCCCCTTCTGCTTTTGCACGAAGGGCTGGAATTTCGATGATTCCGAGTTCTTGTGCAATTCCTTGGTTTACCATTGCGAATGCGTATGATGAGCCGACAGCACCGTCACCGACGAGGATAACTTTACGATGTTCTTTGTTTGCCATTATATTATATCTCTCCTTATTGATAGGTATGGTATTTTTAATCCATTGTCTATTATATCACATAGTCAAGGCTTTGTCATGCTAAAAGTGAAAGATTTCACAGAAAATTTAATCTTTGTATTTTTTGGAGAGTCGCTAGAGAAAAGTCGGAGTATGGTCGTGGGGGAGGTGAGCGAAGGCTCCGGCTTCCGTCGTTAATTTTTGAGTCCTAAAGGTCTCAAGAATTACCTTAGACTAAGGTTCAAAATTTTAAGCTTCTTCTTCAATAAAAAAGAACCTAGACAAAAGTCCAAATTCTCTTTTTATAAGAACTAATCCTCATTAGGATCATTCCGAGCATCTTCTTGAGTCCTATGCAGGGTCCCCGGCAGATGGTCCTTCGGCCCATAAATCGTATAAAGCTTCATCGGCTCATCTCCGATATTCGTGATGTTGTGCCAGGCTCCAGCAGGCACAAAGACCGCCTCATCGGCCTCCACTTCTTGGACAAATTCAAGCTGGTCCTCTGCCTGCCCCATCTCTACCTTACCACGGCCTTGCTCAATCCGGATAAATTGGTCATTATGCTGATGTTGCTCCAAGCCAATATCTCCGCCGACAGGGATAGCCATGACCGTCATCTGCAGGTGTTCGCCGGTCCATTTTGTGGTCCGGAAGTTTTCGTTTTCTAGCGTCAAGGCCTCAATGTTGACCACATAAGGCTTTGGCCCATAATCTTTTTCGTCAAAATTTGTCATCGTGATTAGCTCCTTTATAGGTTATTCTTATTTTATTATAACAAGATTCTTATTTTCTCCCTAATGAAATCCGATTTGGGAGAACTAAAAAAGCCTGACAAGGTCAGACTTCATTCTCATTATTTCTTCCTCAACAAGCCCACACACTCCACATGATGGGTCTGCGGGAAGAGGTCGACCGGCCGGAGCTTTTCGAGCTCATAGCCCCGCTCTTCAAAACGTTTGACGTCCCGTGCGAAGGTCGAGGGATTGCAGGAGATATAGACGATGTTTCTCGCCTGGGTCTGGCTGGAGGCTTCAATAAAGCTTTCATCCAGGCCTTTTCTAGGCGGGTCAACAAAGATCACGTCAGGCTTGATCCCAGCCTCCAGCCATTTTGGCATGACCTCTTCAGCCTTGCCCAGCTCGTAGTGAGCGTTCTCGATGTTATTAAGTTTGGCGTTATTTTTAGCATTGAAGACGGCGTCTTCGACGACTTCCATACCGTAAACCGCCTTTACCCGGTCAGCGATGGCGAGACCGACCGTTCCGATACCGGAATAGGCATCAATAATAGTGTCAGACTCCTTTAATTCTGCAAAGTCATAAGCCGTCTGATAGAGCTTTTCAGCCTGGGCCGTATTGACCTGGTAGAAGCTGGCAGGACCGATTTCAAAGGATTTGTCAAGCATGCTGTCAGTGATGGTCTTCTTGCCTGCCAGGAGCTTGAAATCTTGTGAAAGGATAGCATTGCCCGTCGATTTATTGATGTTCAGATAAATGGATTCCAAATCTGGAAATGCAGTCTTAATCTGCTCAATCATCGCTTCTGGAAGCTTGTCATTCATGTCGACAATGATCAGCATAAGCTCGCCCGAATAATGGCCCCGACGGACAACCAAATTGCGGACAAGGCCACGACGGCTCTCTTCATCGAAGGCAGAAAGGCCAAAATCCCGCATGGCATCCCGGACATAGGCAATCAGCTCATCAATCCTAGGCTCCTGGATATAAAAGTCCTCAATCGGAACCAGCTGATGTGAATGCTTGCGGAAGAAGCCGGTCTCAAGCAGGCCGCCAACCCGTCGGACAGGGACAGACGCCTTGTTCCGATAATGGAGGGGTTCGTCTGCTCCTAGCGTTTTCATTACTGGAAAGTTGGCCTTACCCGCCACCTTTCTCAGATTTTCACTGACCTGCAACCGTTTGAAGGTCAGCTGGGCAGGGTATTTGAGATGGCCCAAATCGGCAATCCCAGTGCGGAGATAGTCGATGTTCAGCCCCGTCTCACGGTCATCAGAGCTCTCGATAATCCTGAGATTTCGCCCAAAGCCAAAATGCTTGCCCAGCTTTGTAATCCGGACTTCTACCCGCTCGCCAGGCAGGGCATTGTCGACAAAGAGCGGATATCCGTCGACCTTTACCACACCTTGTCCTTCATGGGTCAAGCCTGTGACTTCCCCCTCGATGGCCATGTTCTTTTTAAGTTCGTTCATAGCCTTCATTATACCACGTTTTCTGACTTATTAAAAAAGGCGTCCCCGCCTTTCTTTAGAATAAAATATGGAAGACACTCCCGCCTTCGGGATTATCGGTAACCAGCAGTCTCAGACCATTTTTCTTGGCATACTGCTCAGCAATCGCAAGGCCGAGGCCTGTGCCTTCAGTCTCGCTCCGAGATTTATCGACCCGGTAAAAGCGGTCAAAAATCTTGAGCTTCTCTTCATCTGGAATCCCTGCGCCCCGGTCAATGACCTGGATTTCCTTGGCATTATATTTCAAGATAATCTTATCGTCATCAGCAGAATAAAGCCCAGCATTTTCAAGGAAGATGGTCAAAATCTCCTGGAGGGCCAAGGGATCCGTCGTGACGGTCGCTCCTGGCTCCTCACCTTCAATCAAGAGCTCTTGCTTGAGGACCTTAGAAAGCCGGCGGTTGACCATCTCGACCAGGTCGCTCAACTTGACTGCTTCCTTCTTAGGGTCCTTCTGCTCATTTCTCGATAGGCTCAAGAGAGCCTCAATCAGGGTCTTCAGCCGGTCTGCCTCAGCACCCAGATAATCAAGCGACTCATCCACAATCTCTGGATGGTCGTGCCAACGGCGTTTCAGGAGGTTGACGTGGCCAGAAATCGCTGTAACAGGCGTTCTCAGCTCATGTGAGGCATCGGAGACAAACTGGGCCTCCTGGTCAATTTTCATGTTCAGCCGATGAATCAGCTGGTTAAAGTTAATCGCCAGGTCTCTGACTTCGGTCGGATTTTCAGGAACCAGCAGGTCCATGTCGCTATTTTTAACAGCTGAGGCCAACTCTGTAATCGGCTGGCTGAGGCGTTTAGAATAACGGCGAATGAGAATCAAGCCCAGGAAATAAGTCAAAAGGACAATCCCAATCATAATCGACAGCATGACCATGCCATTTCTGATGAGGACGGCGTCAGACAGCCAGACCTCAAAGGTCGTCCCGTCTTTTTTCATCTTGACGTAGTCAAAGACACCGGCCCGAGAGACCATCAGCTGGCCAATCCGGAAGCTCTCCTTGCTCAAAAATTCCGTCGTCCCACGACTGGTAACCCTATCCCCATCCGGCATGGTAATCCGGATAAAATTGGTCTGTTCATCAAAGCCGTCAAGGGTCTTAAACTCCATGTTTTCCAGCTCATTTTCGTCATAGCGTTGCATGGCTGACATGAGACCATGGGCCTCTGATTGGCCGACCAGGACAATGTTATAGCTAACGACAGCGATAATATTGAGCAAGGCCATCAACAAAACAATCCGCCGGAAGATCCTGCGGATAAGTTGTTCGCTTGTCCTTGCTTTTGTCTTTTTATTGTTCATCTTCTTTTAACCTATAACCCATGCCTCTGACCGTCTCAATCAGCTCCTGGCCGAGCTTAGTTCTGAGATAGCGGACATAGGTGTCGACTGTATTGACCCGGCCTGCAAAACTCATCCCCCAGACCTCGTCAAGAATATCGTCACGAGAGACAGCCTTGCCTTGATTTTCAAAGAAATAAAGGAGGAGGCTATACTCACGCTGTGTCAGGGAAACGTCTTGGCCGTCAAGCAGGACCCGGTGGGAGAGGCTGTCCAGCTCAAGATTGCCCAGCTTAAAGGTCTGTGGCTTGGTCTGCTTTCTGAAGGCCAAGCGGAGGCGAGCCAAGAGCTCCTCAATCTCGAAAGGCTTGGTCAGATAGTCATCTGCCCCGGCGTCTAGGCCTGCGACCGCGTCGCCCACATAATCCCGGGCCGTCACAAAGATGACCGGGACCAGGGGATTGATTTTTTTAATTCGTCGCAAAACTTCTAGACCATCTAATTTTGGCAACATCCAGTCCAGGAGGACGATGTCCAGGTTCTTCTGCTCGTTTTCAAAGATAGAGACCGCTTCAAGACCATCATGGGCCTGGAGGACATCAAAGTCCTCAAAAGACAGCTCTTTTGCGATGTAGTCTGAGATGCTGAGTTCATCCTCTACAATCAATATCTGTTTTTTCATAGTCCTATTATACCCCACATTAAGCTTTAGCACTATTATAATATAGAAAAAAAGCCCTGAAAAGAGCATTTTCATGATAAATTTATGGGAAATTCACAGATTAGACAGACTAATAAGTCTTGACTTTCGCCACTTTTTTACGGACATCGTTTATGAGTTGCATTTTATGATCCCAGAGCTTCTGTGAAAGGTCGACCGGATAGGCCTGGGGATTGAGGTCCCGCTTGTATTCGTCCCAGAGCTCGTCGAGTTTTTCCTTGGCGAAGGCCTTGATGGTTGTGATATTGGGCAGGTCATAGACCAGCTTGCCCGCCTCAAAAATCGGGCTGAGGAGTGGCTTCGCTTCAAAGTCAACGACAGTCTTATTGATAAAGGTATGGACCGGGTGGAACATGTATAGAGACGCTTCTTGTCTTGGGTCTTCATCATCAAAGGTCAGGTAGTCGCCCTCGGTCTTGCCATCTGTCTTCCGGCTGATCCGCCAAACCTGCTTCTTTCCTGGTGTTGAGACTTTTTCTGCATTATTAGAAAGCTTAATTGTATCCTGCATGAGGCCGTCATTAGACTCGATTGAGACGAGCTTGTAGACCGCTCCTAGTGCGGGCTGGTCATAGGCTGTGATGAGCTTGGTGCCCACGCCCCAGACGTCGATTTTAGCCTTCTGCATCTTCAGGCTAAGAATCGTGTTTTCGTCGAGGTCGTTGGAGGCGTAGATTTTCGCATCCGGGAAGCCAGCATCATCCAGCTGTTGGCGGACTTTTTTAGAAATGTAGGCCATGTCGCCAGAGTCAATCCGGACCCCTTGGAAATTGATCTTGTCGCCCATCTCCTTGGCCACTTGGATGGCCGCAGGCACGCCCACTCTTAGCGTATCAAATGTATCGACCAGGAAGACACAGTCCCGGTGGGTGCTGGCGTAGGCCTTGAAGGCCTCGTAATCATCGCCGTAGGATTGGACCAGGGCATGGGCGTGGGTCCCACTGGCAGGAATGCCGAAAATCTTGGCAGCACGGACATTGCTGGTCGCATCCGCCCCGCCGATATAGGCAGCACGGGTCCCCCAAATGGCTGCATCCATTTCCTGGGCCCGTCGTGTCCCAAATTCAAGCAGGGGCTCATCGCCGATAACCGACTTGATCCGTCCGGCCTTGGTCGCAATCAGGGTCTGGAAGTTGACGATATTGAGAATGGCGGTCTCGACCAGCTGACACTGGGCCAGTGGCCCTTCAATCTGCATCAGAGGTTCATTGGCAAAGACCAGCTCGCCTTCTTTGACCGAACGGACAGAACAGCTGAATTTCAAGTCTTTAAGATAAGCCAAAAAATCCTCAGGATAGTCCAAGTCTCTCAAGTAGGCGATGTCGCTTTCTGAGAATCTCAGATGTTTAAGATAGTCTACCACTCGCTCAAGGCCAGCAAAGATGGCATAGCCGTTTTCAAAGGGCAGACTCCGGAAAAAGACCTCAAAGACGGCCTTGCGGTCATGCCGGCCAAGTTGCCAATAGGTCTGCATCATATTGATCTGGTAGAGGTCGGTATGTAGGGTATAGCTATCGTCAGGATGATTCAAAGGCATGACGGTCTCCTTGATTAGGGTTTACTTTATTTATCTTAGCGTGTTTGTATTTCTTAGGATAATAAATGAAGGCTTTTTAGCAACTGCTTCACTCGTCTATTATAGCAAAAATCTGGCACGAACTGGGATAAGAAAAAGCCTAAGGGATATTCCCACAGACTTCTTCTCTTGCTTTTGAGAGATTGAGAGGGAGCTTTTCTAAAAGCTTTAGAAAAGCTTAGTCTTCTTCCTGCCCTTGGGCCTTTTTCTTCTTCTTCTTCTTCTTCTTCTTCCCAGCCAGGAGACCGAGACCTGTTGCAGCGATGAGGCCGAGACCCAGTCCAGAAAGTCCAAGACCTTCTTTGGTACCGGTGTCTGGAAGTGTATTTTGATTGCTGGTATCGCCATTATTGATGTAGCGAACACCTGGAGCTGCTCCGTAAGGGTAGTAAGCTGGCCCTGTGTTAGGAAGCAGGTTTTTATTTGCTGCACCTCCGCCTGTGCCTGGGCTGTTGCCAGGTTGGTTTGGTGCTGCGCTTGTAGAGCCACTATTGGATTCAGTGCTTGAGCCACTCTGTGATAGAGAGCTTGAGCTACTGTTTGACTGAGAAGCAGACTGGCTTGGCAAGCTACTTGTCGAATCACTCCGAGATTCTGAAATCGAGCTTGAGGTGCTTGATGACTCACTTTGCGACCTACTTGAAGAAAGTGAGCGTGAATCAGAGAGGGAAGCACTCTTTGAGCTACTGTTTGACAAGGATGTTGAGGTGCTGTCAGAACGGCTGTCTGAGAGTGACGTTGAATTGCTTGATGAAGTACTTGCTGATTCACTTCTTGAGTCTGAGAGTGATGAGCTGGTCGATATGCTTTCTGACAATGATGTCGACGTGCTCTCTGAGCGACTGTCTGAAAGCGAGGTCGACTTACTTGCAGATGTACTTGCCGACTCACTTCTTGAAGCTGAAAGTGATCCGGAACTACTCATTGACTCGCTAGCTGAGATTGAGGCTGATATTGATGATGAAAGTGATGAGCTCAATGACTGACTGTTTGAAATTGAGCTGGACTCGCTCATTGAGGCTGAGTTGGAGCTACTGTCTGAAAGCGAGGTCGACTTACTTTCTGAACGGCTGTTCGACAATGAGATAGATGTACTTACAGATTCACTTGAAGAGATCGAAGCCGATCCGCTCAATGACGCTGAGTTAGAACTACTGTCTGAAAGCGATGTTGACGTACTTTCTGAACGGCTGTTCGACAATGAGATTGAGGTACTTACTGACTCACTTGATGAGATTGAAGCCGAACCGCTCAATGACGCTGAGTGGGAACTACTGTCCGAAAGTGATTTTGAGGTGCTTTCAGAGCGACTCTCTGACAATGAAATAGATGTACTTGCTGAATCAGAATCTGATTTTGAGGTACTGGTAGATTTACTCAATGATACTGAGGTCGACGTGCTTGAAGACTCACTTGTTGAGACTGAAGCTGAGCCACTCAATGACGCTGAGTTGGAGCTACTATTTGAAAGTGATGTCGATGTGCTTTCTGAGCGACTTTCTGAGACTGAGCTTGAATTGCTCATTGACTCACTGTTTGAGATTGAGGTCGAAACAGATGATGACAGTGATGAACTCAAGGACTGGCTGTTAGAGATAGAGCTTGATGTACTTAGTGAAGCCGAGTTGGAGCTACTATCTGAGAGCGACTTGGAAGTACTCTGAGAACGACTCTCTGACAATGAAATCGATGTACTTGCAGATTCAGAATCTGATTTCGATGTACTGATTGAATTACTCAGCGACAGTGATGTCGACGTGCTTGATGACGTACTATCAGACTCACTTGTTGAGACTGAAGCTGAGCCACTCAATGAGGCAGAGTTCGAGCTACTATCTGAAAGTGAGGTCGATGTGCTTTCTGAGCGACTTTCTGAGACTGAGCTTGAATTGCTCATTGACTTGCTGTTCGAGATTGAGCTTGATACACTCAGTGAAGCTGAGTTGGAGCTACTGTCTGAAAGCGATGTCGATGTGCTTTGAGACCGGCTTTCTGATACTGAAATTGAGGTACTTGCAGATTCAGAATCTGATTTCGATGTACTGATTGACTTACTCAAAGAAAGTGACGTTGAAGTACTTGACGAAGTGCTTTCAGACTCACTTCTTGAGGCTGAAAGTGAACCTGAGGTGCTCAGCGATTCACTACCTGAGATTGAAGCTGATACTGAAGATGACAGTGATAAGCTCAATGATTGACTATTCGAGATTGAGCTTGACTCGCTCATAGAAGCTGAGTTTGAACTGCTGTCTGAGATAGACTTAGAAGTACTCTGAGAACGGCTTTCTGATAATGAAATTGAGGTACTTGCAGATTCAGAATCTGATTTTGAGGTGCTGATAGACTTACTCAAAGAAAGCGACGTTGAAGTACTTGACGAAGTGCTTTCAGACTCACTTCTTGAAGCTGAAAGTGAACCTGACGTACTCATTGACTCACTGCCAGAGATTGATGCTGAAACTGATGAAGAAAGTGATGAGCTCAACGACTCGCTGTTAGAGATAGAGCTAGATACACTCAGTGATGCTGAGTTGGAGCTACTATCTGATAACGATGTTGAAGTACTCTGAGAACGGCTGTCTGACAATGAAATCGAAGCACTTGCTGAATCAGAATCTGATTTAGAGCTACTGATAGACTTACTCAAAGAAAGCGACGTTGAAGTACTTGACGAAGCACTATCCGACTCACTTCTCGAAGCAGAAATCGAACCTGACCTACTCATTGACTCACTAGCAGAGATGGAGGCTGACACTGATGACGACAGTGATGAACTCAGCGACTCACTATTAGAGAGCGAACCAGACACAGACGAAGACATTGAAGTACTCAAGGACTGACTCGTCGAAATCGAGCTCGAAGCGCTCAATGAAGCCGAATTTGAACTACTATCTGAAAGTGAGGTCGATGTGCTCTCCGACCGACTATCAGAAATCGAGGTCGAGTTACTTGACGAGGTGCTCTCCGACTCACTTCTCGAATCCGATAGCGACCTTGATGTACTGCTTGACTCACTGTTTGAAATCGAAGCGGACACAGAGAAGGAGATCGATGTACTCAAGGACTCACTGCCCACAATCGATGTCGACATTGATGATGACAATGACGAGCTCAGTGACTGGCTGGTCGAGATAGATGATGAAGTCGACTGGCTGCTAGAGTCGTTGTTGGACAGTGATTTTGAAATCGATGTACTGATTGAGGTCGACACTGAATTTGACACAGAAGTCGAGTCTGACAGGCTGGCAGAAATACTTGAGCTTTCCTGATTAGACTGTGAATTACTCATAGAAAGTGAAGCGGATAAACTTTCACTGTCTACATTTGACCTTGAGTTGTTATCAGAGTTTGAAGCACTGACTGAGCGAGAACTGCTATTTGAAGCCGAATCAGAGATAGACTTAGAAACAGAGCTACTTTCACTCAGACTGGATGAGAGACTGCTTGAAAGCGAGCTGGATACTGAGCTAGATCCGCTGGTCGAATTGCTAATGCTCTCACTCTTTGAAGCGCTCAGTGAATTGCTCAGGCTGAGTGAAGTTGATACTGAGCTCGAGTCTGACCTAGACAGCGATGTGCTTGAGCTCTCCTGGTTGGACTGGCTCTTGCTCAGTGACAATGAAGCCGAGTATGAGGCTGACAGCGAGCTTGACAGGCTTGAGCTGGTCGACGTTGAGGCAGACTTAGAGGCTGACTCCTGGCCTGACTGGCTGTTGCTGGCTGACTTGCTGACCGAGTTGCTCTCAGAGAGTGAGCTTGACAGGCTTGAGCTGGTTGAGTTCGAGTCTGATGTGCTCTCGCTTGGGTTCATGCTCGGCCGGTTGGAAACGCTGGTCGAGGTCGAGATGCTGGCTGAGAGCGAGCTACTGTTGTTATTTGACAGGCTGGCTGATACTGAGCTTGATGCTGAACCGCTCAATGAGGCTGATTTAGAGAGCGAGCTTGATGCCGATTGGCTGGCTGACTGGCTCTTTGAGACATTGTTGCTCTGGCTGTTTGAGCTAGAGAGACTTGCTGATTGACTCAGTGAAATCGAGGTCGAGACTGAGCTACTCAGTGATTGACTCAGGCTGTTTGAGACAGAATTTTGATCCGAGATAGACTTAGACTCTGATGTGCTCTGAGAACTGCTAAATGATACAGACTTAGAGGCTGAGGTCGATGAGCTCTCACTTTGTGACTTGCTGATAGAAAGCGAGCGAGAATCACGGTTGGCCTCTGAATTTGAGGTTGAAGTCGACAGACTGCTTGAAGTGCTCTTGTCTTCTGAAAGGCTCTGGCTGACAGAGGTCGATGCTGAGCCGGATTTAGAGGCTGAGGTCGATGTGCTCTCACTTGACGACAGGCTGGCTGACTCTGAGGCAGAATTTGAGGCTGAAGCCGATTCAGACTTAGAACGGCTTGCCGATGCTGAGCCCGTGTCGCTTGGATTGTCAGAGAGGCTGGCTGAGAGGCTGCTTGAAACAGAGATAGAGTCGCTTGAGCTGTTTGAACGGCTGATGCTGATCGATGTGCTCTTGCTTTGTGAATCAAAAATCGAGTTTGAGTCAGAAGTACTCTTACTCAGACTGATACTGCCACTTCTACTGGCTGATTTCGACAGACTCGCAGAAATCGAGCTCGATGAAGAATTTGACGTCGACGTTGAGTTTGACTTGCTGACCACAATCGAAAGCGAGCTAGAGTTTGAGCTTGATGTGCTCAATGAAGCTGAGTTGCTTCGTGAGTCCTGGATGCTCTGGCTCTTGCTGGCTGAGTTTGATTTACTGTTATCCATCGAGATAGAACCGCTGATGGATGACGACAGCGAGCTACTTAGTGAATGTTCATCACTGCTAGATGTGCTCAGGCTGAGTGAACTTGAGCTAGATTCACTGGCAGTCATCGACAGTGAGAGCGAGTCTGAGCTTGACGCTGACAAGGAGATGCTGGTTGAATTACTCATCGAAGTCGAAATCTCAAATGACAGACTCTTGCTGGCTGAGTTTGAGGCAGACAGTGAGCTTGAGATAGAGTTTGAAGTACTCAGACTTGTTGACATCGACAGTGAGCTGGCAGTATCACGGACATAAGTGACCGTGACCGTTGTCGTGCCGGCCACATAGTTACCGTTGTAGTTGGTTATGCCAGAGGCAGACAGATTGCTACCGTAGGTCGTAGTGGTACCGTCAGGCTTTGTGACAGTCACGACAGAGTTCCAGAGGCCACCCTTGCTGTCTGTGATTTGATTGTCCCAGTTGTCAGTGGTCAGGTTACCACCCTGGAGACCAGTGTAGGTCTTTGGAGTATTTGTACCATCGAGGCCTGTCACGCTAGTGTTGACGGTCGCAGGAGAGGCCTTAAAGATGACCTGGAAGTCATTGGTTGAGGCTGTCCAGCTGTCTGGATTACTGGTATTTGATGTGATGGAGTAATTCCCGCTGTTATTGCTCTTGATAGCGTCTGCCTGGTCTTGGGATTCGCCGAGACCTGAATTATAGATGCTTCCGTTAGGTGCCTTGATACCTGCATATTCATAGCCTGCTGGTGTATTGGCAATCGTTGGACCCGTCAGTGTCGTGTCGCTCCCCCCTGTGACGGATGAGCGACTTGGCAATGGACTAGCCGTTCCAGGATTGCCATTAGCCCCTGGTGTATTGGCATCATAGGCATAGGTCCAGTTTGAGGTCTGCGTGTTTGGCGTGTAGGTGACGACACCGTCAGGCAGGGCTTCATTGTTGAAGAGGACAGGATTGGTCACACTTGTGATGGTATAACCTGGCAATGTAGGCACTGTAAACGAATAGTCTACGCCTGCAGGATTGCTCTCACCTTGAGCCATCAGGCCGATGGTCGAACCTTGGGCAGCCTTAATGGTTGATGGCGAGAGGGTCTTGTTTGAGCCTGTCACATACTTGATGGTCTGGGTATTGGTGGTCGAAGTACCAGCCAGGGTCGCTTGTCCAAAGTCGATAGAAAAAGTGTTATATACTTTACCAGCAGAACCAGCAATACCAAGGGCCATACTAGCATTTAACTTTTCACTCGCTGTGACAGTGGTGCTACCTGCAGTGTAAGAGATTGTCCCTGTTACCGTACCATCATTGTTGACAGCGGTTGGTGTCCATGAAAAGCTGATATTTTCAGTTGTAGACAGTGAAGCTTGAACAGCAGCTTGGTAGATTCCATAGTTTTTAAGTACATTTGCTCCATCAAATGTCCCTGATGTTCCTGAACCAAGATTTCCGCTTGGGTCAGTCCCACGGATAACAACATATGGGTTTGTTGCATCATACCAGTCTGGAAAGGTACCGTAAGGGTTGCCTGTTAGATTAGTGTCTGTTGTATTATTTTTATGTACATCTCGTCCGATGAAAAGTGAGCTCTTTAGATTACCAATTCCGTACTGACTCCCTGTCCCTCCAGTACCGATTTTAGTCACATCTGGTGTTAAAATCAGACCGAAGCTATCACCGTCATTATTAGCTGAAATCGTCTTATAATTCGTTATCCCAGTAAAGCTGATAGGATGTGTCATGTCAAAGTTCGCACCAAATACAGCGGCACCCGCAGTATTTGAGTTATCATTGACAAAGCTCATCTTGTAGTTAGTCGACTGCAGGTTTGGTGTATTGGTTCCAGTATCCGCCCAAATGGCTGGTTTTGTCCCTGATCCCACCAAATCCCAAAGCGTTTTGTTTTTCAAAACAGAACTGTTAAAGGTGTAATTAGCGGTATCAGAAGCTTGGCCTGGTACCAGCGTCGAATTGAGGACGTCTCTCGTTTGCAGGGACTGGCCTGAGGGGATGGTCGTCCCGCTAGCTGTCCCATTTGTGTTTGCATCTGCTGCCTCAACGATGACGGCCTGCTCGACCATGCTTCCGCCGACCAGAGCTGAGACCGTTCCGATTGCCGCGTACATCCAGCGTTTCTTCGCCTTGTACATCCGATAATGCAACTTCGGATCCGACTGCAATTTGCCTTTTTTTTGCATTAAAATCTTCCTTCCCTTAAAAACTCCAAATCATTACTGACAACTCCAGTTTCCCTAGAACTGTTGACTGAGATGTCAATCATTTGAATGACTATTGACATATATTAAGAAATATACATCCAAATAAATAAAATCCTTGCTAAAAAATCTCGTATATAGAGAGCTTTCATATATGTATGGAAAGCTTGATTTTTCCTGAGGTGATGGGTGTAAAAGCTCTGTTTTACCCTCTGTAGGAAGACAACAGAAAAAACCTCTCAAAATTTCTTATCAAAGGTTCATATTTTTGTGCAGCAAAAAAAACCTCCTCATAAAACTCCAGTTAAGGCAAGACCTTGCTTCCTACACAAGATCTATAAGATCTGTACGATCTATAATCTCCCAGCCTATCCTGAATTGATATGACCCAATTATAATATATAGATTAAATTTAATCAATACCAAAATGTCAATATGATAAAAATATGATAAAATTCCTTTTCAATATCACAATTTTATGAGAAATATGCTGAAAATCATAGTATAATAAAGGCATGAAAAAAAGAATCGGAATCCTCGGCGGTAATTTCAACCCCATCCATAATATCCACCTGATGATCGCCGACCAGGTCGCTCAAAGGATGAAGCTGGACAAGGTCTATCTCATGCCGGAATTTCTTCCTCCACATGTCGATGAAAAGACGACCATCCCTGCAGAACATCGCCTGCAGATGCTTGAACTCGCCATCTCAGCTAATGCCAGACTCGCCATCGAAGACTGCGAAATCAAGCGGGGCGGTAAGTCCTATAGCTACGACACCATGCTAGAGCTCAAGGCTAAGCATCCTGATAATGACTACTTCTTCATCATTGGCGGTGACATGGTTGACTACCTGCCTAAGTGGCACAGGATCGACGAGCTTATCGAGCTGGTCAGCTTCATCGCCATCCAGCGGGGGGATGAGCAGGTCGAGTCAAAGTATCCTGTGACCTGGCTGGAGTTGCCGACTTCTAACCTTTCTAGTTCTGATATCCGGGAGATGATTGAGCAGGGGATTGAGCCGGCTTATTTAGTTCCTGAAGCTGTGCTTGAGTACATTAAAGAGAATGGACTTTATCAAAAAAATCCTAGCTTATGAGCTGGGATTTTTTTGACGATTATAAAAACACCCTATGAGGTGTTTTTATTGGATAGGCTATCTATCATTAGCTTACTTAATGGAGGCGAGGGGAGTCGAACCCCTGTCCAAGCGTCTTGCACACATCAACCTCTACAACCATAGGACTTCCTTAAATCTTACTGGACGAGCAAGAAAGTCTCAAAGAAGAACATCCAGCGATGCCCTTTATCTCTTTTAGCCAGTCAGGACAAGCTGACTAACGTATCAGACTAAAGTTAGCACTTGAGCCCTGCCATCTGCGAGCAAAGCCAAGCGACACAGGCTGGGGTTTAGGCAGCTACTGCGTAAGTGTTTGTGTTATTTTTAGCAGTTATATTTATCTGCGGATGATTATCCTGATCCCTCAGCAGTTGCAGTTCATGGGCAGATAACGCCTGTCGAATCCAGAACGCCCCCGTGAAGCCTTATTATAGCACATTTATGCTGGCTTGGGCAAGCTGACTGCTTGTCGAAATTCCTAGTCCCAGTCTAAAACTCCTCTTCATCAATCTTCTGAATCTCTCTCAAGCGGGACAGCAGGACTTCGTCCCCAGCATAGTCCTCCAAGAGCCTATCAATCATCTGATTTCTGACAATGTAATTACTATAAAGATGGAGCTTCTCCTCATAGCCTTCAAGGACCTTCTCGGTCCGCTTGATATTGTCATAGACGGCCTGGCGGGAAATGTCAAATTCCTCCGCAATCTCGGCCAGACTGTAGTCATCAGCATAATAGAGCTCGATGTAGTTCATTTGTTTGTCTGTGAGTAAGGTCGCATAAAACTCAAAAAGTGAGTTCATCCGGTTGGTTTTTTCGATTTCCATAAGACTTTCTAGTATTCAAGGAGCCTGAGGCTGGGCTCTTGATTCATGCGTTTGATAAATTGATAAAAATCCTGATCACCTCCGGCCTTGAGCTGGAGGCTGATTTTTTGTTGGTCAAATTCTCGCTTGATTTTAATGTTAATCAAGACCATCTCTTCTGCTTTAAGGCTCTCTTCGATAAAGGTCAGGGCATCAAAATCAGCGTCAAAGCTCATGAAGACCTGCTCTTGGAGCTGGTTGGGGAGCCATTTCATGTTCCGATGAAGGAGGGATTGAAAGACGAGAATCATCAGCGTGGCAAAGATGCCGAGGAGATAGAGCCGGCCACCAATCGCCATGCCAATGCCTGCTGTCGCCCAGACACCGGCTGCAGTTGTCAAGCCATTGACCAAGTTATGACGGACAAAAATCATGCCCGCCCCAAGAAATCCAATGCCCGAGACGATTTGAGCAGCCACACGGGAAGGGTCAAAACTGACCTGTTGGCTGGCCAGATCCAAAAAGCCGTATTTGGAGACAAGCATGATTAGGCAGGCAGCGAGGGCAACAATCAAATGGGTCCTCACGCCCGCTTCTTTGAGGCGGTGGCCCCGCTCAAAGCCAATCGCATTGCCACAGCTGAAGCCAGGACCAGCTGGAGACTCCAGATGATTTCTTGATTCAGATGCATATTCAGTCTGCCTCCTTCCTCATCTCTTCCTATATACAGACCGTGATTTCTCTTATTATTTTATCATAAATGGCCCCTGAAAAAAAGCCATGCTGCTAACTCGCTAAAGCGAGAACAAGCAAACAGAAGTCGCTATGACGAACTTCCTGGCTAGCCCATTAAGAAAAAGACAAAAAATTGTCGTTTTTCTTTTTTTCCGTTATAATGAAAAGTATGAAAAAGATGCTTATCGCAGATGACGATCGTGGGATTTTGACCCTCCTATCTTTTAATTTTAGGCAGGAAAAAGACTTCGAGGTTACGACTGCAAATGATGGCCAGGAAGCTTTGGACATGGCCTTGAAAAATCCTTATGACCTGATCCTATTGGATCTGATGATGCCAAGTTATGACGGGATTGAAATCACAAAGAAATTGCGTAAAAAAGGGATTTATACGCCAATCTTGATTCTCACAGCCAGAGAAGACGACCAGATGAAGCTCAAGGGACTGGAATCCGGCTCTGACGACTATCTGGATAAGACCACGCCCATGAAGGAAATCATCGCCCGGGCCAAAGGCCTCATCCGCCGTCACCAGCAATATGACCAGCAGTCTGGCTCTGACATGCCAGATGAAAAAACAAGCAAGGCCCAGCAGGACTTTGGTCGTCTCCATATCAACTATGATAAAAAGGTC
The DNA here is from genome assembly GCF_003116835.1 of Lactococcus termiticola. GTDB lineage: Bacteria > Bacillota > Bacilli > Lactobacillales > Streptococcaceae > Lactococcus > Lactococcus termiticola. The sequence goes on from NZ_BFFO01000010.1 coordinate 45,569, forward strand.
ATCCGCTTGGATGAACACCGCCTTGACCTGACCAAACGTGAATTTGAGATTCTAGAAATGCTGATTGACCACGAGGGAGAGGTCATTTCACGGGAAGGCCTGATTCAGCACTTCTGGGGTGTGGATACGCCGACGGAGACCCGGACTATCGACGTCCTCGTCAGCAAAATTCGCAAGAAGCTCGACAATCAATACATCAAGACCAAACGTGGCTTTGGTTACTATTTCGACCCTGCCAACTCATAGGATTAAATCATGAAAAAAATGAAATTGAGGAATGCCATCCTCATCACGGTCGGCTATATTCTGGCCTGTATCCTGGTCATCAGCCTGCTCTGTAGCTCTATCACAGGCTCTGATACCAATCGCGTCATCACAAACATCAGCAATGTCAAGCATCTGATCAGCGATTATCCTGATGCCCCTCTGCCACCAAACGTCAAAATCCTGCCTGGCGATAGCAATACCAGCGAGACCCGCAAGATTCGAGACGGGGCCAACTACGCCCAGCAGCTGAGCTCAGGTCGGATTACCATCACGAGTCCCATCTATGACAATGCTCAAATCACAAAGTACATCCAGTCATCTGACACGAGGACACCGGTCAACTTTATCATTGCCATCATCCTCTTCTTCGCAGTCGCCGTCTATGCTGCCTTTGCCTTCTACTATCTGGTAGTCGTCCGTCGGAGAAACCTTTATACAGAAGAGACGGTCGCCAAGATTAAAAACATCGAACGGAGCCCGCTGACCCAGTCTTATCTGATCAGTGAAAATGATGACAAGATTACCATTGCCTTGAATAAGCTCGGCGAAAGCATCCAGGCCCAGGCCCTCTCTCATGCTGAGAAAAAGGAAAATCTTTATGAATTCATTGAATTCTTCCAATTTCCTATCTTTATCTATAGTGCCAAGGGGATCATCAAGCGGTCTAATGCTGCCTTCCAAAATGAATTCTCAGATTCTGAAAATCTGGATATCTTCAGTCCTTATTCTGAATTTTTAAGCTTCCTGGTCGACAAGATGCTCCACCCGACCATGCAAGAGAAGGTCTTCTACTTTGAAGACATCAATGCCCACTATCAGATTCGGATCACGCCACTTCCAGAATTGGAAAGTCGCTTCCTCGTGACCATGCTCGACGTCACCCGTTACCGGCAGATGGTCGATGCCCACAATGACTTCGTTGCCGACATCAGCCATGAGCTCAAGACCCCATTGACTTCTATCAAAGGCTTTGCTGAAATCATCGACTCTGATACGGCCAATCCTGAAGAAAAACAGGAATTTACCAAGATTATCAAGACTGAGGCCAGCCGGCTGACCGACCTGGTCCAGGATATTTTACAGTTGACCAAGCAAAACCGCAAGGTCAAGAAGGAAAAGCTGGAGATGGATGAATTTGTCCAGACCATCCTCAACCGCTTCAAGCCACAAATCCAGGCTAAAAATCTGACATTGAACAGCCAGATTGAAGTTCTGAAAGGCCAGAGCAATCCGATGATGCTGGACTCTATCCTGACCAATCTCATCTCAAACGCCATCAACTATACTCAGGCTGGCGGGAAAATCTATGTTGGCCTTCACAAGGAGGCGGGACGTCCCGTCTTCACCGTCGCTGACAACGGCCCAGGCCTGACCGAGCTCCAAAAGAGCCGGATATTTGACCGCTTCTACCGGACCGACCAAAGCCGTGGCAAGACTGAAGGCACGGGCCTTGGACTTGCTATTGTCCAGAAAAATGTGCAGGAGCTGGGTGGTCAGATTGATTTAGTTTCTGTTTTGGATAAGGGGACGACATTTACTGTGACTTTGTAGAATGAAAAAAGGACTCGCTCACGAGTCCTTTTAACGTTCCAAATAAAATTCAAAGCGTTCAGCCGCATACTGGGAAAGCACGTACTCAAAGGCCCGGCCGTCAGTCAGATATGACACCTGCGTCAGGGCAAGGATGGCCTCGCCCGCCTTCATGTCCAGCTGGCTTGAAATCTCCCGGCTGACCTTTTTGGCCGAGATGACCTGCTCGCTGTGGCCAATCTCTAGGCCGTGTTCCTGCATGGTCTTGAAGAAATTGCTGGTAATCCCCTTTTTATCAAAATCCTTGACCAAGTCAAAGGGAATACTGGCCACCTCAAAGCAGATAGGCAGCTGGTCTGCAAAGCGGACCCGCTCCATCCGGATGATACTGTCCTGCTTGGACAGGCCCAGCTTTTCAGCCTCTACTTCATTAGGTAAAGTCTTAGAATAGCTCAGGACCTTGCTCGAGGGCTTCTTGCCCTGGGCCGTGATGATTTCCGTGAAAGAGGTCGTCCCCCGCATCTTCTCCCGCACCCGACGACTGGCGACATAGGTACCAGAGCCCACTCGGCGATCAAGGATCCCCTCTTCTACCAGTGCCGTGATGGCCTGACGAGCTGTCATCCGAGAGACCTCAAAACGATCCGCTAGGTCCCGCTCACTCGGCAGGCGTTCGCCAATCTTCCAGACCGACTCCTCGATTTCTTCTTTTAGGGCATCATGAATCTTAATATAATTGGGCAGGCTCTTAGCCGTCATCTTTGATTTCTCCAGGTATAAGAATATATACTATTATATCACAAAGTGGTATGGTCCAAAAAAGAGAGCTAAGCGGTCTAAGGAGTCCCTTTCCTTCCAGAAATTCTGAAACACATTCTGAGTCCATCTTCCTGGCTTTACCACTAGGCTTTCATTGCTAAAAGGCGAGCCCTTTCGGTCTCGCCTTTTGTCTTTTTCATAGTGCTTTCAAAATTTTCTCCACTGCACTCAATCAAAATTTTAATTTTGATTATTCATATCCTTCTTGTCCTACTAATTCGCTAATTCGCCCCATAAACCTTAGCCGGATCCAGCAACTGGTCCTGGCTGTGCTGATTATAGTAATTCTGCAAATCATCTGAAAGCTTCGGAGCCTTAGGATTCAGCCCTTGGACGGCCTTGATATCAGCCGAATTTGCTGGCTGGGTCACATCTGGAATCTGTGGAACTGCGTTCGATGCGGCCAGTCGCTGGCCTGTATAAGTGAAGGGGGACATGTCCCTGCCCTGATTCATATAGCGGATCGTGTTATTGAGCAGGTAGACCCGGACGTTATTTTCGACATCTATCGGAGCGGCTGGAATATAGTACTTCCCACTCATGTCAGGCGAGCCAGCCCAGACTGAAGTTGAGACCCCGCTTGAGGTGGCCGCCATCCAGGCATCAGGTGCCCCCTGGCTTCTGGCCGGCTCCGTCGCTGACTCTGGGAAATTCGACAGACCTGACTTAGTCGCAAAGGCTCCTGGCCACTGGGGCTGTGCCGCATAGGGCTCAGAGCCGTTGGACTGGGTCACATTTTGCATGAGATTGACCAATGTCTGGGCAGTGCTTGAGCTCATGGCCCGCTGGCTCTCGCTCTCAGGGAGAGGGAGGTCTTGGCCGTTGACCTTGATGGAAGCAATCGCTGTCGGCGTGACCCTCAAGCCGTCGTTCCCGATGGCTGAATAGGCCGAAGCCTCCTGCAGTGTGGAAATATTGTAGCCGATGGCCTGAGCTTCATCATAACCAGCTGAAGCAATCCCCAGTGGCTTCATGATGCTGTTCTTCTGCTCTGTCGAGGTCATCTGGAAGGTCTGCAAAGCTGCTGAGTTCAGGGAATCCCCGAGGGCAAAGGCCACAGAGACCGGCCCGTAGTTATTGCCACCATAGTTAGCCAGTGGCGTGCCGTCAGAGTAACTGCTAGCGTTACCGTTCAGCGTGCTATTGGCATTGATATAGCCATATTCCAGAGCTGGTGCATAGTCAAGCAGGGGCTTGATGGTCGAGCCTGAAGATCGGACCGCTGAAATTGGCAGGAGGGGATTGTCAGAGTTGGTGTTGAGACCTAAGATATGGCCGGTCTTGGTGTCAACGACAGAGATGGCCGTCAGGATGCCTTTAGGGAGCTCAGCGCGAGGGAGATTTTCCGTCATGCTGGCCGCCTGGTGATCAGCGACTGTCTGGAGATAGTCGAGCTGGCTCTTCGTCGCATAGGTCTTGATTTCGATGGTCGCATTCTTTGGCAGGGCCATGCTGGCGACCTCATTTTGGACCTGGGCAATGTAGGCCTGGTAGGCCTTAGGGACGCCTTGAGAGGAACCCAGGTTAATCTTGAGCTCGCTCTTGACTGCCTTGATGGCCATATCATAGTCGCTAGAAGAGATAATATTCTCTTCCTTCATCACGCCAAGGACCGTCGTTGCCCGCTTCTTACCTGCTGCATCAAACTGCTGGGTATAGGTCGATGGAGCCTGACCAAGCCCGGCCATAAAGGCAATCTGAGCCAGGTAAAGGCCCTTGTCTTTTGGCTTATCCGCTGGCTTGCCAAAGAGATTGTACCAAGCAGCATTGACACCAATCGTATCAGGCGTCAGGCGGAGTGTGTTCAGATAGGCCGCCAGGATATCATTTCTCGAATAGCGATTAGCAATCGAGTGGGCATCCATTAGCTCGGTCAACTTCCGGGAGAGGGTCTTGTCTGATTTGTAGCCACCTAGGGCCAGGTTTTTTGCCAGCTGTTGGTCAATGGTCGAGCCTCCCCGGGCCTCTGAGCCCAGATGGAGTCGAGCCAGGAGTTCTGAGGCAAAGGCGTTCAAAATCCCCTTAATCGAATAGCCCTTGGTCTTACGGCTATAAAAGCTACTATCCTCAACGGCTAGTAGAGCCTTGATATAAAGGTCGGGTACATTTTGTTCATTGCCAGAAACGACGGCAGGGACATACTTATAGACCGAGCTAGAGCCCTGGATGACTGCCCCGTTCTGGTCTGTGATGGTAAAGGACTGGGCCAGAGGACTGCTCGAGTTTTGTAGCTCGATGGTCCGGGCATTATGGGCATCCTTGTGAAGGAGGACGACACCTGCCGTAAAGGCCACAGCCGTCAGCCCCAAGACAATCAAAAGCAGGATTGCTAGGAGCTTTTTAATGATATTTTTCATGAGATGTCATTCCAATTTATCTTTAAGGCCGTCAAGGCTTTTGAGTCGTGCTTGAAGATGGTGTAGTGCCACTGCTTTCTGGCGTCTGGTCTTTCTTGTCATCTGACTTATCGGCCGATGAACTTGCTGTCGGCTTAGTCTTCGTAGCTGTGTAGAGGGTGACGGTCTTGCCTTTGACAATCCGCTGATAGTTCTCAAGGGCTGGCTCTTGCCGGGTCACAATGGCCTTGTCACCATCCTCCTGATCGTCAGCCAGCTTGACCTTGTAGGCCAGTCCCTGCATCTTTGCCTTGACCTGGGCCATGGTCATACCCTGGAAGTTATCGAGGGGCACACTGCCTTCAGTGAGGGCCTTAGATTTGTCCACCTTGGCTTTGAGGGCCTGGATTTCCTTGGTCTTCTGGTTAATGCTTTCTTTCATCGTCAAATAGTTCGACAATTTCGTCATCACAGGATTAAATTCCTGGATCAGGCTACCGGTCTGACTAAAGCTGGCCTGGTAGCTGGCTGTAGTCAGCTGGTCGTAGTTCTTGCTGGCTGTGATGAACTGATTAAAGTTGCTGATGTTGTCATTGGCCGTGCCCAAGGTCTCGATAGCCGTCTGAAGGTTGCTGGCTGTGGTCTCATTGTCAGCTGTGGCGAGGCTCTCGGCTGAGGTCTTTGAGAGGTCAGCCAGGCTATTGACTTGTTGCATGAACTGCTCCAAGCTCTTGGTCGTTAGAAGCGCTAGGGCATCTGTGACCGTCTTAGTCACCGTGACTAGTCTGGCATTGTCATAGTCGGTCTGGAGCATGTCCATATCGTCATCTGTCGCCTTCATGGCCTTTTTCAGGCTGGGCAGGGATGCTGTGTACTTGTCTGTGGGCAGGCTTCCATCTTCGATTTGATTGATGAGTTTCTCATTTGTAGGCAAATCTTTAGCAAAGCTGGTCGAAGCGACAGAGAGATAGTCGTCAAGGGCATTGTTCTTGAGCTTTTTGATAAAAAGATTGTCCTCAGGAGCAATGTTGGTCCGCTCAACGACCTCTTTTTGTGAGAGCTCGCTCAGGCTTGGATAGTCCTTGTAGAGGATGTTTCGCCCGAGCACGCCCGCCGTCCCAATGACCAGCACAAAAAAGACTGCTAAAACAATAAATAAGATTTTCTGCCAGCCCTTCATGCTCGCCCTCTTCTTTCCTATATATTACTTAAAGTATAGCAAAATTAGGGTTTTGAGACAATAATAAAACGGCTCTTTGTCAAATCGTGTGGGATTTAAAATCTCAAAGATAATAGGTAACCTCGGTTGCCTATTTTTTTATATGTTCATAAGGAATACCCGTTTCCTAAAGTTTCTAAAAGTCCTGAAACCA
>NZ_BFFO01000011.1 GCF_003116835.1 Lactococcus termiticola
CGGAGCTGGATGCACTCAACGATTCTCTCGTCGACTCAGATTCTGAGATGGACCCGGAGACGGAACTCGACTCGCTCAGAGATTCCTTCGTTGACTCAGATTCGGAGATAGAACCTGAAACGGAGCTCGATTCACTAAGAGATTCTTTCGTCGATTCAGACTCGGAAATGGAACCTGAAACGGAGCTCGATTCGCTCAGAGATTCCTTCATAGACTCAGATTCGGAGATAGAACCAGAAACAGAACTCGATTCGCTCAAGGATTCTTGCGTAGATTCAGATTCTGAGATGGAACCTGAGACGGAGCTCGATTCGCTCAGAGATTCTCTCGTCGATTCAGATGCTGAAATGGAACCGGAGACGGAGCTAGACTCACTAAAGGATTCTTGCCTAGACTCAGATGCTGAAATGGAACCGGAGATAGAACTCGACTCGCTCAGAGATTCCTTCGTTGACTCGGAATCGGAGATAGAGCCTGAAAGGGAGCTCGATTCGCTCAAGGATTCTCTCGTCGATTCAGATTCTGAGATAGAACCGGAAACGGAGCTAGATTCACTCAGAGATTCTTGCGTCGACTCAGATTCGGAGATAGAACCTGAGACGGAGTTTGACTCGCTCAAGGATTCTTGCGTAGATTCAGATTCGGAAATGGACCCTGAAACAGAACTCGACTCGCTCAAGGATTCTTGCGTAGATTCAGATTCGGAAATGGACCCTGAAACAGAACTCGACTCACTCAGAGATTCTTGTGTAGACTCAGATTCGGAAATGGAACCGGAGACGGAGCTGGACTCACTCAAGGATTCTTTCCTAGACTCAGATTCGGAGATAGAGCCTGAAACGGAGCTCGATTCACTCAGAGACTCCTTCGTTGACTCAGACTCTGAAATGGAACCGGAGACGGAGCTCGATTCACTCAGAGCTTCCTTCGTAGACTCGGATTCGGAGATAGACCCTGAAACGGAGCTGGATTCGCTCAACGATTCTTGCGTCGACTCGGATTCTGAAATAGACCCTGAGACGGAACTGGATTCGCTCAAAGATTCTCTCGTCGATTCAGACTCGGAAATGGAGCCTGAGACGGAGCTGGATTCACTCAGAGATTCCTTCGTAGACTCAGATTCTGAAATGGAACCGGAAACGGAGCTGGACTCACTCAAGGATTCTTGCGTAGATTCAGATTCGGAAATGGAACCGGAAACGGAGCTGGACTCACTCAAGGATTCTTGCGTAGATTCAGATTCGGAAATGGAACCTGAGACAGAGCTCGATTCACTCAAAGATTCTTGACTAGACTCTGATTCGGAGATGGAACCGGAGACGGAGCTGGACTCACTCAGAGATTCTTGTGTAGACTCTGATTCAGAGATAGAACCTGAGATGGAGCTGGATACACTCAAGGATTCTTGCGTAGACTCGGATTCTGAAATAGACCCGGAGACGGAGCTCGATTCGCTCAGAGATTCCTTCATAGACTCAGATTCTGAGATAGAACCGGAAACAGAACTCGATTCGCTCAAGGATTCTTGCGTAGATTCAGATTCTGAGAGGGAACCGGAGACGGAGCTCGACTCGCTCAGAGATTCCTTCGTAGACTCAGATTCTGAGATAGAACCTGAAACGGAGCTCGATTCACTAAGAGATTCTTTCGTCGATTCAGACACGGAAATGGAACCTGAAACAGAGCTCGACTCGCTCAGAGATTCTCTCGTCGATTCAGATTCTGAGATGGAACCTGAGACGGAGCTGGACTCGCTCAGAGATTCTTTCGCAGACTCGGATTCGGAGATAGAGCCTGAGACGGAGCTGGATTCGCTCAAAGATTCTCTCGTCGATTCAGACTCGGAGATAGAGCCTGAGACAGAACTCGATTCGCTCAAAGATTCTCTCGTCGATTCAGACCCAGAAATGGAACCTGAAACAGAGCTGGACTCACTCAAAGATTCTCTCGTCGATTCAGACACGGAAATGGACCCTGAAACAGAACGCGATTCACTCAATGATTCTTGCCTAGACTCAGATTCTGAAATGGAACCAGAGACGGACCTGGATTCGCTCAGAGATTCTTGCGTCGACTCAGATTTTGAGATAGACCCCGAAATCGAAGCCGACACTGAACCTGAAGTCGAGCTCGAAGCCGACGCCACAAAGGACAGACTAATCGAGTTAGACAGCGAGGTCGACAAGCTCTGCGCAGCACTTTCTGAAGCACTGAGCGACAGGCTGGCCGAGTTCTTCAACGAGCTCGAAGTCGAGCTGGATGCTGAGATACTTGCTGACACACTGTTTGCGGCACTTGTCGAAAGGCTCGTCGACATTGACTGAGAAGCCAGGATAGACAGGCTCTTAGATGTCGCGAGTGAGCTGGACAAGCTCAACGAAGCCGAAATCGATCTCGAGCTTGACGTACTCTTTGAGCTACTCAGCGAGCTGGAGTCGCTCAGTGAGGCTGAGCCAGAGCGTGACACAGAGCCACTCATCGAAAAGCTAGCTGAGCGTGACTGTGAAGCCAAGTTACTGGCTGATAGGCTGGCCGAGAGCGAGTACGAAGCGGACAGTGAGCTCGATGTGCTGAGGCTCGTCGAGGTCGACTGTGAACTCGGCACATCACGCACATATGTCACCTGTACGCCTGTTGTGCCATTCTGATAGTATCCCGTGCCCGTGTAAGTCGTCATGCCAGAAGGTGATGCCCCACCACCATAAACCGTCTTTGTAGCGTCAGGATTGGTGACGGTCACGACGGAATTCCACTTGGCTCCGCTAGCATCTGTGATGGTATTTGCCCAGCTGTTTGCAGGGATTGAGATAGCACTTCCGACTGGGCCGCTATAGCTGTTTGTAGTCGTTGTCCCTCCCGGTGGAGTCACACTTGTATTCAGATAGGCTGTATTAGCAGATAGGGTGATGGTGAAGTCATTATTACCATCAAGATAGTTTGGATTGCTAGTAAGAAAATCACTGAGTGAACTATAAACACCATTGGGAGCTTGGACATTTGAGATATGGTAACCTGCAGGGACAGTGACAGTGTTTGAAAGGGTGTAAGGCTGATTGAATTTGCCCTGAATCGTCTGGGCACCTGGGAGGCTGGCTACTAGCTGACCTGTGCTACCATAGGCTCCAGGTACGTCCAAAGCCCATTTATAGCTGACTGTTCCCGTCTCATTGTTGGGCGTATAAACCATCGTCAAGCTATTTGTTCCTGATGTGACCGTTGTATACATTCTTGACGGCACTGGCGTATAACCTGTGATAGTAGGAGCCTGATAATCCACACTATCAGACGGATCAGCCTTGCTTTGATCAGAAACCACTCCCACGCTTTCGTTAAGACTGGCCGTAATGGTCGAAGGGGGACTGATTTGCTTACCTGACGTAGAATCAACGTAATTGACCGTGACTGTGTTAGTCGGGTTGGCAGAGAGTGTTGCGTTTGTAAAGTTGACGGAATTATCACCGCCAGGGTTACTTGGGGCCAATACGCTAGACTCAGTAGAGTACCAGTTCCCTGAAATGAAGTTCAAGCCCATATTCATCTGGAGCTGCATGGTTAGATTAGTATAGGTTGCCGTATAGCCATTAGTCTTGACAGATAGGGTCCCTGTTACTGTCGTCGTCGTTGAAGTAATTGTCTGACCAGGATTAGGGCTCCAGTCCACCCTGACATCCTCTCCTGACGATGAGCCTGAATTGGTCGTATCAATAGTGGCTGTATCTGAAGGTGAAGTCAAATCTCCGTTTCCATTGGTCGTCCGGATTGCTTCTTGCCCCCCCATCGAAGTATAGCCGGCACCGTAAGGGGTTCCTATCAGACTTTTACCGAAACCACTACCAAGATAGTCATTTTGACTGCTGTCATAATAGTAATCACGCCCTGCGAAGACCGCATTGGGAATCCCTGCAATACCAAGACCTGCAAGGTTTTTACTTGTTTTAGTCGCAATGTCAGTAGCTGCAACGTTCGAGGGTACGAAATAAACCCCTTGCGAATACCCGGCTGCTCCCTTTTGGGAATAACTAAAAGTAAAGTTATTCGCCATATTGATGGGCTTTCCATAAGGCAGAATGGCATAACTATGGTCAGTCGATTGAATTGGAGACTGGTACCAAGTGCCATTCCATCCGTAAGAACTCACCGGGCTCTGAGCAGTCCCCCATTGCAACTCGTCTAAAGGTGTCGTCGCCAATGCCGATGAAGTCGTCGCCAAAGGCGTCGTAGCTGTCTGCCCGGAAATTAAGCCGCCGCTATAGCTACTTGACTGAGTCGACGGCACCACCGTCCCGCCTGACGTGGTTGTATCCGCTGCTGCCGATGTCGCCTGCAGGGTCGTCGCAGCAATCCCTGCCCCCATCCCACCAATCGATGACATGGCTCCTAATGTCGCATACATCCACTTCTTCTTGCTCTTGTATGAGCGATAGTGGATTTTTACTTCTCCTTTACCGAGTTTTTTCTTTAGATGTTTTTTAGTCAAGGCCTTCCTCCCCCTGTCTGATAATAATCGTTATTATCCTCATTTTTTTATAATAACTTCCTATTAAAATTTTAACAAAAAACTCATAGAGCCTCTAATGATATGCAAAGCGCCCCTGAAGGATAGGACAAGACATAAAAAAACGTCCAAAATTGGACGTTTCCTCATCGAATTTTAAGATTATAAATCAATCTTATTTTTCTTCTTTTCGCTTCTTACGAGAGAGTCCTAGGAGACCTGCCGCAAGGCCGAGAAGACCAAGACCTGTTGCTCCAGCTGCAGTCGCATCTTCTGCTCCTGTATCTGGAAGTGTGTTGCCATAGTTATCATAGCCATAGTTATCATAACCATAGCCGTCTCCTGCTGTTCGACCACCGGTATTGGCAAGCTGTTCTGCTGTCCTCAATGAAGCAGACGTAGATTGAGACTCGCTCAATGAAGCACTTGTAGAAGCCGAAGCACTATTGCTGAGTGATGCTGAAGCAGACCGACTTTCAGACTTAGACTCACTGAGTGAAGCACTGTCAGAAGCCGATGTACTGTTGCTCTTAGATTCAGATTTAGACTGACTTGCCAAGTCGCTTTCGCTATCACGATTAGAGTCAGATTCACTCGCTGAGATAGACGCTGACAAGCTTGAGCTGTTCACGTTTGATGTAGAAGTAGAATCAGACTCAGAAGCACTTGTTGACAATGAAGCACTGTGAGACAGAGACGTGCTCAATGATTGCGAAGCAGAGAGTGAACGGCTCATAGAAGTCGTTGTACTTTCACTATCACTATTAGAGGCCGACTTACTATCACTCTCACGATTAGACTCAGACTCGCTCATAGAGAGACTTGCTGATGTGCTGTCGCTGAGAGAGTTAGACGCTGAGCTTGAAGATGACAGTGACGCTGAGCTTGACTGGCTTTCTTCGTTAGATTTACTTTGTGATGTAGAGAGTGACGCTGACTTAGATTGTGAGACAGAGTTGTTTTCAGACTCGCTCTTAGAAAGTGAAGCTGAGTTTGAGGCACTTTCTTGGTTAGACTGACTTTGCTCGTCTGACTTAGAAGCTGACTTAGATTCTGACTCAGAGTTTGATAGAGATTCACTTGTGCTATATGAGACTGAGTTTGACTCACTTGGTGTCAGACTTGGATGGTTCGATTGACTTTCGCTTTGTGAAATAGAAGCTGAAATCGATGAACTTTCATTGTTTGACTGGCTTTCAGACTTAGAAATTGAAGCCGAAGTACTGTCAGAGATAGAGCTTGATGTTGATGTAGAGTCTGAGATAGAAGCTGACAAGCTTGAGCTATCTTGACCAGACTGACTCTTAGAGGTTGAGAGTGAGCTTGAAATTGAGCTTGACTCAGAGTTTGATTCTGATGTACTTGATGAGCGAGAGACAGACTGTGAAGTTGACTCTTGCTTAGACTTGCTGTCTGATGCTGACAATGAAGCTGACTGTGAGCTTGATGTAGAAGATGATTGTGACTCGCTCTTAGAATTGCTTGCTGAGAGGGATTCTGACGTATCTTCTGACATTGATTGGCTGAGTGAGCGGCTGTTGCTATCTGACACAGATTCTGCTTCTGACAGGCTTTCGCTCTTAGATGAGCTGGCTGAGTTACTCAGACTTGCTGAAGTAGACTGAGATTCACTCATAGAGCTTGAAGCTGATTGTGAAGCTGACTTAGATTGTGAGAGAGAGCGTGATTCTGAGCGTGAGGCTGAATCAGAGCCGGTATCACTTGGGTTGTTAGAGAAGCTCTTAGAGATAGACGCAGATTCTGAGCTAGAAGCTGACTCAGAGCGTGACAGGCTTTGGCTCAATGACTCTGATTTAGAGAGCGATTGAGAAAGTGATGTAGAGCCAGAGTTGCTCTTAGACGCGCTGATAGACTCAGATTTTTCTTCACTGTTAGACAGTGATTGTGAGAGTGATTCTGACTTAGACTCAGAAAGTGTCGTTGATTCTGAGATAGATTGTGAAATAGAGTCTGAACGTGATGCTGAGATAGACTCGCTCAGTGATGCTGAGTTTGAGCGGCTATCTGAGATAGACCCGCTGGCTGAGAATGAGCGTGAGATAGAGCCTGACACTGATGATGAGCCTGAAAGTGAGCTTGATGTTGAGTCAGATTCAGACTTAGACTCAGAAGCCCTGTTGCTGTCAGAGATTGAAATTGACAGTGAGCTTGATGTTGAGTCAGACTCAGAGTTTGAGCTAGAGATAGACACTGAACGTGAGCTTGATGTTGATGCAGACTCAGAGTTTGAAGTTGACGTCGAGCTTGATTTAGATGCTGACTTAGACTGGCTGACCTCGTTAGACTTAGACTGGCTCAGTGATTGTGAGGCAGACATTGACTTACTTTGCTCATTTGACTGTGAGTCTGAGATAGACTCAGAATCTGATTGTGAGCTAGAGAGGCTTTGTGACTCAGACTTAGATTGAGAAGCATCCTCAGACTTAGATGATGATTCTGAGCGAGATTCTGATTCTGAAATAGATTGTGACGCTGAGTTAGACTTGCTTTCTTCAGTAGACAATGAAGCACTGCTAGAGTCAGACCGTGATGTTGACTGGCTCAATGAGTTAGACTCTGAGCTTACAATTGAGTCTGATGATGAGTTAGACTTGCTTTCTTCAGTAGAGTCTGAACGGCTCATAGAAAGTGAAGCTGAGTTTGAACCAGAGATAGAGCTTGAGTCTGAGCTTGACGTAGAGTTAGAGGCTGATTCAGAGCTACTCTGTTGGTTAGACTTAGAGTCTGACTTAGAGTTTGAGACAGAACTTGAAGCAGACAATGAGCTAGACAGGCTATAACTCTCAGAGTTTGAGGCAGATGTAGACTCACTCGGTGTCATGCTCGGATTATTAGAGATGCTGGCACTCTTAGAGATAGAGGCTGAGAGCGATGAGCTGTTTTCATACGAGATACTCTTAGAATCTGAGAGAGAGGCTGAGAGTGAGGCTGACTCAGATTCTGAGGTTGAGGCACTAGCTGACTTAGAGCTTGATACTGACTGGCTCTTTTGGTCTGACAATGAACTGCTTGCTGACAAGCTAGATGAGACTGAGCTTGAATCAGACTTGGAGTCAGATGTTGATGTCGAGTCACTCAAACTTGTAGAGGCACTCAGTGAGCCTGAATCGCTGTTTGATGCTGAAGTTGACTCAGAGATGCTGGCCGATGTACTGCTAGATGCTGAGCTTGATTCAGAAGCACTTTCAGATTTAGAAGCTGAAAGTGAGCGTGAATCACGGTTTGACTGAGAAGTTGAGATAGAGCCTGAGATAGAGCTTGACAGGCTATCTTGTTCAGACTTGCTGGCAGACATTGACTGACTTGAAGAATTTGAAATGCTCGCAGAATTTGATTGTGACTCACTCAGTGACAGGCTTGATGATTGTGAAGCCGACTTAGAGGCTGAGAGCGACTCAGAAGTTGAACGTGATGCTGAGCCAGAGCCAGTGTCACTTGGGTTATTTGACAAGCTTGTAGAAAGTGAGCTTGATACTGAAGCAGAGTCAGAGATAGAGTTTGACTTACTCATGCTAATAGAGGCTGAAGTCGACTCAGACTGAGAAAGTGAGGTTGACAATGACTTAGAAGCTGATAAGCTTTGGCTTTCCTGCTTGCTCTTAGAGTTTGACTCAGAGCCAGAGATAGAGGCTGAGAGTGATGCTGAGCCAGAGACTGAGCTTGACTTGCTGACAATCAATGAGAGGGATTGTGAATTCGAGATTGACGTACTCAGTGAGATTGAGCTGCTTTGTGAATCTTGCGTTGACTTGCTCATGCTCAATGAAGTTGATTCGCTACGGCTCATAGAGATAGAGCCTGAGAGTGAGCTTGAGAGTGAACGTGATGTTGAGTTCTTATCACTTGTCGACGTTGACTCACTGATAGAGAGGGATGTTGAGCCAGAATTCGTCGCTGACAGTGAGCTCGACTCTGAGAAGGATGTTGAGAGAGACTCGCTCTTGTCCTCACTCAGTGAGCGAGAGTCTGAGAATGACATACTCTTACTTTCAGATGTAGAAGCTGAGAGTGAACTTGACGTTGAGCTTGACATTGAGCTACTTGTAGACAGTGACAGAGATTCAGGTGTGCTCAATACATAAGTCACCTTGACATCCGTTTCACCGTCGACGTAGACATCGTTGTAGCTAGTCATACCAGAAGGGGCATAACCGTCACCTTTTGTTGTCCCTGTTGTTTCACCAGGCTTAGTAACGGTCACGACAGAGTAGTAATGCAAGCCAGTTTTAGGGTCAGTGATGGTATCTTCCCAGCTGCCTGTCGAATCTGTAGGGGCACCCACAAGACCGGTATAAGTAGTGTTTGTATGTGTGCCACCATTTGGCAAAGTGATGTCTGTATTGACAGTCGCTTTGTTTGCAACGAGGGTTGCGGTGAAGAGACTAACGTTATTGTTATCATTAACGACCAGTGGATTGTTTTTTTGTGCAACTGCAAGGGCAGTATCACCAGTAGCAGGATCATCAGTATAAGTCTTACCATCTGGTCCAGTTACTGACGCGATGTGGTAGCCGGCAGGGACGCCTGAGCCAGAGAGTTTTGCAATCCCATCAACATAGGCGGTATTGTTAGCATCTCCGGTATTCTTGTCATAGGTTTCATCTCCAGGCAGGGCACCTTGGAGTGTGCCATTGGCACCAGCACCTGGAGTGTTTGGATCCCATTTGTAATGAAGTGTGGCAGAGGCATCGGCTGGAGTATACTTGACGTCGAGGACATTAGGGTTAGTCGACATTGTCGTTGTATCATAAAAGCCAACCTTAAGCGGATTAGGCGATTGAAGCCATGTTCCGCCAGGGATGTTTGCTGTTGCCTTGTAGCGATAAGTTCCACCAATACCTGTAGTAGAGGCTGTATTTGAGTCTGGACTAGCGACGTAAACTGAATCTCCTACATTAGATTGGATGGTTGCTGGTAACACACCTTTGAAAGGTTCGCCCGTCTTGCTATTGATAAAGTTAACGATGACAGGGGCTTGGGCACGTTTTGGCAGAGTCGTTGACTGTTGGAGATTGACGGTCAAGTTACCACCGTACCCACCAGTCGATGCCACATAACCTGCCGACATATTGATTGGTAGACTCGCAGTCGTTTGGAGAGTCTTGGTTGAACCATTTTGCGGTGTGATTTGATAATAAAGGGTCCCTGAGACTTTACCTGGTCCACCGGTATTCGGTAGACCAAGATCAGTGTCAGCCACCCATTTCACAATCACAGATTCTTTCACAGATGATCCTGTACCGCCTAAAGTACCAGTATTATCGCTCAGAGTATCCCAAGCTTGTCCTGTTGTCGAATTGCTGTTAGCTCCCTGAAGGTAGTTTGCCGGTTCCAATTTACCTGCATTATCAGTATGGCGAATAACAATTTCAGTTGAGGTCGCATCTGTACCATTGCCATCCGCATAGCCTGAATCTGATTCATAGTTGCCATAGAGGTCACGACCTAAGAAATAAGTGTCATCAAGGCCATCGATACCGAGTTTATAACCCGTTGCATTTATGGCATTGGCAGCCAAATCACTGGCAGATGCTGGAGAAAGGACAAAACCAATCCCATCTCCTGACTGATTCCAGTTATAAATGCTAGTGCCGCTAATCGACAGCTGAGCGTTCAACTGGAAACCAGTAGTTGTATCAATCGCTCCCTTGAAGATAGCAGAACCTACTGTTGGCTTAGTTCCCTGTACCAGATTCAAACTCGAACCCGATGGAACACTATCACCAGAGGTATTATAAGTGGTATAGTTGGCAGATGTAGCAAAATCCCCAGAGCTAAATGAACTGTTTGGTGTGATCCATTCTGAGCCGGGTGTCAATTCGCCAGGACCTTGAATTGCCGCTCTTGTGCTGATGGAGCCTGCCTGAGTCGATGGAATGGTAGTCCCAGACGCAGCTGCATTGGTATCATCAGCAGAAACTTGGAGCGCTTGTTCTACTGCTGCACCACCAGCGATAGCTGAGAGTGTACCGATGGCAGCGTACATCCAGCGTTTCTTGCTCTTGTACATGCGGTAATGGAGTTTTACGTCAGACTTCGTTAATTTTTGCTTCATTAATGATGTGTCCTCTTCCTCTTCCTCGATATTTCTTTTATTCACTGAGCTAAAAATGACTAACTTTTTAATTCAGTAATCACATCCTCAATTATAATATAATTTTACAGCTTTGTAAAGAATGACACGAACTACTTGCAACCCCTATTTTCAGGCATTTTCATCTATTTTATTGAATATATTTTCTGTTTTTGTCCATTTTTTGAAACGAATTCTATTTTATATGTCAAATAGACTTATTTGACATATAAAACAAAGAAAGCCTTTTATACAAGGTTTTGACAGTTATATCGTCTTTCTAAAAGATTTTTTCAAATTACTTTGGATTTACTATGCTTATTTTATTGTATTTAATCAGATATTTTAATGTTTATAAAAAAATGACGACAGAACTTGTCGCCAATCAGTATGTCTATGAGACAGCACTCGCAGAGCAAAACAAAAAAGGCTTCCGCCTCTTTCATTTTTATGGAACTCTGATTAAAGCTTGTTGATATCGAAGTCTTCGCCAAGCACATCAGCAAGTGAGAAACCGTCTTGAGTTTCTGGAAGGTCGAAGCTTGGTTTAGCTTCACGACGTGGAGCACGTGGCTTGCGGTCACGTTTTTCGTCGTTTGAACCTTCAGCACGGGCTGGAGCTTCTTGGAGGGCCTTGATTGAAAGGCTGATACGTTCGTCAGCTGGTTTCACGTCAAGGACTTTAACCTTCACTTCTTGACCAACCTTGAGGGCGTCTTTTGGATTTTCAACACGTTCCCATGAGATTTGTGAAACGTGAACAAGTCCTTCAACACCTGGGAAGATTTCAACGAAGGCACCGAAGTCAGTCAAACGCTTAACTGTACCGTCAAGTGTTGAGCCAACTGGAGCTTTGTCTTCGATGTCATCCCATGGTCCAGGCAATGTAGCCTTGAGTGAGAGTGAAAGACGGCCAGCTTCTTCGTCAAGCTTCAAGATCTTAACGTTAACCTTGTCACCAGGAGTGACAACGTCAGCTGGGTTCTTCACGCGGCTGTGGCTAAGTTCAGAAACGTGAACCAAACCATCGATACCACCGAGGTCTACAAAGGCACCAAAGTTAGTCACGCGTGACACAGTACCTTCAACGATATCACCTTCTTGAAGTTGAGCAAAAGCTTCTTTACGAAGTTCGATTGATTCAGCTTCAACAACAGCACGACGGCTGAGGATGAAACGGTTGTCAGCAGCATTGACTTCGATGATTTTAGCTTCAATGTCTTCGCCGACAAATTTCTTCGTATCTTTAACGAAGTAAGTGTCGATCATAGAAGCTGGGATAAATCCGCGAACGCCATTGTAGTCTACTGAGAGACCGCCCTTGACGTCTTTTGTTACTTTAACAGTAACGATGTCGCCTTCGTGGCCTTCAAGTTCAGTCCAAGCCTTACGCGCTTCAAGACGTTTCAATGAGAGAAGGTAGACATTAGCACCTTCTGATTCTTTACCAACGATTTGCTTGATAACCAAAAGGTCAAGCACGTCACCAGTTTTAACGAATGTATTGATGTCAGCATCGCGATCGCTTGTGATTTCACGAAGTGTCAAGACACCTTCGACACCAGTACCAACAATAGCTACTGTAGCTTGGTCCTGGTCGACAGAAAGGATTTCGCCTTTAACGACATCGCGTACTTTAACGTCTTCGACGCTGTTTAATAGTGTTTCAAATTCGTTCATTTGTAAAAAGAGTTCCTCCAACAATTTAGCTGATACACAGCCTTGTTTACCAGTATATCACAAGTTTTAAGGAATTAAAAGCCTTAATCCTTCTTTTTTTAATTTTTTTTTGAGTTTTTATAGCCTAGCTTCCAGTGTAATAGCAGACCCGCCTGGCCAACTCAGCTGGCGTCAAGGTCGACTGGGCAAAGAGCAGGCGGTCTTTTGTCCGGTCTGTCGGGTCGTTTTCCCCCGACCAGTCTGTCATGCCGTCGATGTCATAGACGGGGATAATCTGGCCGGCCGGATAGAAATAGAGCTTAGCCGAGGACCGCTTCTGCCGGTTGAGGCTGTTGATATAGAGGAGACCGGTCGCCTCCTGGCCTCCGTCAGCCAGATGGTAGGACTTGTCTTTATAGTAAAATTGGTCGGCTTTTATAAGATAGCGTTCGGAGGCGTCTTCTTTACTCTCCCAGCTCCCTTCAAGAACGGAGTAGTCGCCGTTGAGTAGGTGTTCTCTTACTCTGTCTTGAAATTTTAGCATCTCGGCTGAGCGGGCTGTGGCTTCTATCTTTGCCCGCTCTTGGAGATAGCCTTCTGCTGCTTTTACTACGGTAAAAATCCCGATGATTGAGAGGCCTAAAAATATCAGACCGGCAAGGATGATTTTGTATCCCCTGTTTTCCATGCTTTTCCTCGTTTATTAGAAGTTGATAACAGTTAAATTATAACAAAGTAAAAAGCATCTAAAAAATCATATACAAAAAGCGGTCAGTTACCCAACCGCTCGATTTTATTGATATTGCATCACATGTTCTTCTTTATAAGCCACGTCAATCAAGGCACCGCCCAGACATTCTTCACCGTCATAGAAGACAACGGCCTGGCCTGGTGTGATGGCACGGACCGGCTCATCGAACTCGACCTTGACCTTATCGTCCTTGACATGGATGGTCACGCCTGTGTCAGCCTGACGATAGCGGAACTTCGCCGTGCAGTACATGCTGAACTCAGCCGGCATTTCCCGGGTAAAGGAAAGCTCTGAGGCATCGAGACTATCTGAGTAGAGGTGCTCGTGGTGGAAGCCTTGGCCGACCAGGAGGGTGTTGGTCTCCAGCTCTTTACCGATGACAAACCAGGGCTGGCTATCATTTTGTCCCTGCTGGCCACCAATGCCGAGGCCACCACGTTGGCCAATAGTATAGTACATGAGGCCAGCGTGTGTCCCCATTTCCCGGCCGTCGAGCGTCATCATCTTGCCAGGTTGTGCTGGCAGGTATTCACTGAGGAATTTCTTGAAATTCTTTTCACCGATAAAGCAAATCCCGGTAGAATCCTTTTTCTTGGCTGTCGCAAGTCCTGCTTCTTCTGCAATCCGGCGAACTTCAGGCTTTTCCATGTGGCCCAGTGGGAACATGGTCTTTTGAAGTTGCTCCTGGCTGAGCTGGCTGAGGAAGTAGGTCTGGTCCTTGTTATTGTCAGCCCCACGGAGCATGTGGACGGTCCCGTCCTCATCCCGCTTGACCTGGGCATAGTGGCCGGTCGCTACATAATCAGCACCGAGGGCCATGGCATAGTCAAGAAAGGCCTTGAACTTGATTTCCTTGTTACACATGACATCAGGATTTGGCGTGCGACCTGCCCGATATTCTGCCAAGAAATACTCAAAGACCCGGTCCCAGTATTCTTTTTCAAAGTTGATAGAATAATAAGGAATCCCGATTTGGTCAGCGACCGCAGCCACATCCTTGTAGTCTTCTGTCGCCGTGCAGACGCCATTTTCATCCGTGTCGTCCCAGTTTTTCATGAAGACACCAATGACATCATAGCCTTGCTCTTTGAGCAAGAGAGCTGTGACCGAGCTATCGACCCCGCCGGACATCCCGACGACGACTTTTGTTTTTGAATTGTCCATTATTATATTCACCATCCCTTTCTATAAAATTTTTTCCTTTTTTACCTAGCGGTTGGCTGGGATGTTTTTAATAATGGGTGCTCGGAAAGCTAGCTGCGACTATTTCTAAGTCCGATTTAGTCTCCCTACGGGAGCCGTCATCGGCCTAAGAAATAGTACTTGCGGATCTTTCCTGTGCGAAACATACGACAGCAAAGCTGTCGATGTTTCCATTATTAAAAAATCCCATAGCTTTGGCCTTCGGCCGTTTTGCTTTGCAAAACCCGCAAAGCGGACCGGCAACGCCGGGAGCGAAGCTCCTACCCAGGGGATTTTCTAGTAGTGGGATTACCGACAGCTCTGCTGTCGTGTAATCCGCGGAGCGGAAATCCGCAAGTAGTGTTGCTTTGCCTTGCGACGACTCGCTTTAGCGAGACTAAGCAAGGCTTAGCAACACTCGCAGCTAGTTCCGCGAGCACTCCACTACTAGAAACATCCCCAACCCAACGGGCCAAGCCGGCCGCAGGCCAGCAAAAAGGAGAATTACGAATCAGTTGAAGGCTGAAAGTAATAATGTTGACAGCTCATTGTAGCACATTTCCCAGTTTTTTCAAACAGCTTTTACTTCTTAATTCTGCTAAAATATTTTTATGACAAAAGAAAGCAATCAAGTCCGGGAATCGCTTGTTTTTAATCCCGAAATCAATAAAGTAAAATTCTCCACGACTGGAAATACAGCCTGTCCCTTCTGTGAAGTGGACCAGCTGACTGATATTTATAAGACCGACGGCCATAAGATTTGGCTGAAAAATAAATTTCCGACTATCGAAAAGGCTGAAATGACGGTCATCATCGAGAGCGACAAGCACGTGGGGGACGTTTCCAATTATGGAAAAAAGGAGAATCAAGAGATTTTCCGCTTTGCCTTTAACTGCTGGGAAGAGATGATTGCCTCTGGCAACTTCCGCTCTGTCCTGATGTTCAAGAACTTTGGTCCCAGGTCTGGTGGCAGTCTTCGCCATCCCCACTTCCAGGTGGTCGGCCTGCCCAATGTCAACGGCTATGCTGAAATCAAGAAAGAAAACTTCAGCGGCCTCCTCATCCATAAAAACTCGGTCGACATCACTCTCTCAGACCACCCTGTCATGGGCTTTGTCGAGTTTAACGTCAGCATACGTAGCCTTTCAGCCGTCGAAAAGCTCGCTGACCAGGTCCAAAAGATTACCGCCTTCCTCCTCAGCGACTACATGCACGGCCACTGCGACTCTTACAACCTCTTCTTCTACCATTTTGAAGACCAGTACATCTGTAAAATTGTCCCCCGTTTTATTACCTCGCCTTACTTCATTGGCTACAAACTCTCTCAGGTCAATAACCAGGACTACCTGGAAGAGCTCGCCGAGACCCTCCGGAAGCTTCTCAAGGCGGACTAATCTTCCCTAACAAAAAATAATTCTGCCCAAGTGGACTGCAGGAAATTCTGAAAAGCACTGTGAAAAAAGCAAAAGGCGAGACCGTAAAGGCTCGCCATTTAGCATAAAAAGAGGAAAACTTCGTTTTCCTTATTCGCAGATTCTCTTGGAGAACTCTGGCCCTTAATGCTCCCTTAGGTCGCATTGTTGACTCAGAGTTCTTGCCAAGCGAACGGGCTCCACAGCATTCTCCCGGATTTTTTGGAACACGCCACAAGACCCAATCATCGGGCCTTTTTATGTAAAAGGCAGTCCTTAAATTACGTTTGATTAATTGTGATATAATAAGGTAAAGAGAAAGCGAGGTAACAATTATGGAAGCTTTATTAAAAATTAAGGGTAATGAGGAGGAAGTGGTCATCATTACTAAAGGAGAATATGATGCCTTGGTCAAGGAGAATGAGAAGTTGAAGTCTCAATTAGGTTTGTCGTATGGTCTTCAAAAAGGGTTGATTTCTGGTTTAGAGGGGAAGTTTACAACCCCAGAAGATATTCGCTTAAAGAGGGCGGAGTTATCGTATGAGTAAAGAGGTAATTCTTTTACCTCAAGCTGAAGAGGATTATTTTCGTTTGCGAGTGTTTCTTTTTAATCAAACTCATTCTAAAAGTGTTATCCAGCGATTTGACAAGGAATTTGATACTGCAGTAGAGCATATTAAAGAGAATCCTGATGTATCTCCATTTGAACGGGAGCCTATTCGTAAGAAAGTTCAATGGAAGTATCTATATTTCTATATTGAATTATCTGATAAGATAGAGGTTATTAGGATTTATCACGAAAGTGAAGATTGGCTTAGCGAACTTTTGGAACAATAGAGACTTGATGAGTTAGTCAAGTCTTTTTATTTCCCCTCAAAATAGTATAATAAGACTATGATTTCATTCATTAAAAAATATAAGTTTGCCTTGATTGCTGCCTTCCTTATTCCGGCAGTCCTTTTGGGCTTGGCTTATGCCCTCGAGGGCATCTACTGGGGGAGCGGGACTTCTGTCCTGGCAGGCGACGCCTACCACCAGTACGTCGCCGTCCTCAGCATGTACGGCAATATCCTCCATCATCCTGACCAGCTAGGCTTTCTCTATACTTTTACTAGCGGACTTGGACTGAATCTCTACGCCTTTTCCGCCTATTATATGGGCAGTTTCTTTATGCCAATAACGGCCTTCTTCAATGTCCAGAACATGCCGGATGCCCTCTACCTGATTACTCTCTTAAAATTTGGGGCCATCGGCCTTTCAGCCTTCATTGCCCTGAGAAATCTTTATCAAAAGCCAAGGACCCTCGTCATCATCGCCTTTTCAACGGCTTATGCCCTGATGAGTTTTCTGACCAGCCAGGTCGAAATCACCATGTGGCAGGATGTCTTTATCCTCCTGCCCCTGATTATCTGGGGCCTCCACAGCCTCCAGGATGCGGGTCGCAGACGGCTTTATTTTATCAGCCTGACCATCCTCTTTATCCAAAATTACTATTTTGGCTTTATGGTGGCCATCTTTGTCCTCCTTTATTTTCTTGCCCGCTCGACCTTTAGAAAATGGAGCTGGCGGAGCTTCCTTGACTTTGCGGTCACTTCAGGCCTTGCTGGACTCACGAGCCTCATCATGCTCCTGCCCATGTACCTGGACCTGCGGGCCAACAACAGCCAGGCCCTCTCCAGCACGACAGCCCTCCTGACTGAAAACTCCAAGCTCCTCGACCTCTTTGCTAAAAACTTTGTCGGTAGCTATGACACGACCCAGTACCAGGCCGTCCCAATGATTTATATCGGCCTGATCCCCCTGAGTTTTGCCCTCCTCTTCTTTTTGAATAAGGGCATCCGCCTTAGGACGAAGCTTGCTTTTGCTGGCCTCTTTGCCATTCTGATTGCTTCATTTTACCTGCAAAAGCTGGATCTATTTTGGCAGGGCATGCACTCGCCCAACATGTTCCTCCACCGCTATGCCTTTCTCTTCAGCATTCTCGTCTTGATTTTGGCAATGGAAACCCTCGAGCTTTGGCATAAGGTCAAGCTCTGGCAGATTTTCACAGTCTTTATTTTCCTGATTGCTGGCTTTAGTCTGACTTATTTTTCAAATGACTATGGCTACCTCAAGCTGAGTCTGCTGGCCATCAGCCTGCTCTTTCTACTGGCCTATCTGGCTCTGCTTGTCGCTTATCGCAAGGGCTGGATCATGGCTAAGGTATTTGTTATCATTCTTAGTATTTTTATGATTGCCGAAAGCGGCATGAACAGCTTTTATCAGCTTGACGGCATCCAAAATGAATGGCACTTTGCCTCTCGGAGCTACTATGACAGCCAGGCCAAGACCCTGGCTCCAATCGTCAAGAAAATCCAGGAACGCCAGGGCAGCCTCTTTGCCAGGACTGAAAATACGACGCCTGACACAGCCAATGACGGCATGAAATACGGCTTTAACGGCATTTCTCAATTTTCATCTGTCAGAAACAGCAATGCCAGTCGGGTCATGGGTCAACTCGGCTTCCACACCGACAGCACCTATCTCAACCTGAGATACACGGGCAACAGCCTCCTGATGGATAGCCTTTTCAATGTCGCCTACAACATCAATCAAAGCCAGCCTGAAAAATACGGCTTCAGAATGCTCGGCGAGTCCCTCTATTTCAATCAGGAGGTCGCAGGCCTCGGCATCTTTGTTCCCGGAGCTTTCCAGGATGTCAAGCTGACTAAAGACGACGAACTCGCCAACCAGACCAAGCTGGTCAATGCCCTCGCTAAAGATAGCCTGACCTACTTCAAGCAGGTCTATACGACGAGCGAGCAGACCGACAATAAGATCACGAGCCATCCTTCAGGCCTCCTCAGCCTGACTGGCAAGACACCTGGCAACACAGACCTCTCCGTGACCTACGGTATCACTGCCCCAGCAAACAGCCAGCTCTATCTCAAGGTGCCCAACATTTCCTATGGCAATGAATCAGCTAGCTCGACCAGAATCACGGTCAGTGAGGACCAGGGTAAGAGCATCAGCCCGATTGCGACCTATTCTGTGGCCAGCAATGACAGTGGCGACCTCTTTAATCTGGGGACCTACCCTAAGGACACGCCCCTCAAGGTCACGCTGGCCTTTCCTGATAATCCATCGGTCAACTTTGACCGGACCTC
Source organism: Lactococcus termiticola (assembly GCF_003116835.1). Lineage (GTDB taxonomy): Bacteria > Bacillota > Bacilli > Lactobacillales > Streptococcaceae > Lactococcus > Lactococcus termiticola. The sequence goes on from NZ_BFFO01000011.1 coordinate 18,740, forward strand.
ATTTTGGGCCATGGACACCAAGGCCTACAGCCAGGCAATCAGCAAGCTAAGACAGACCCCTGTCGTCAGTCAGACCGTCAAAAACGGGATTGAGATGGGCCTGACGCCTAAGAGCTCCGGCCAGGTCTTCATCAGCCTCCCTTATGACAAGGGCTGGTCAGCCAAGCTCGATGGCAAGGCCGTCAAGATAGAAAAGGCCCAGGACGGCTTTATGAAGGTCGACCTGCCTGCAGGCCAGCATGAGCTCAAGCTGAGCTTCTTCCCGCAGGGCTTGAAGATTGGGATTGTTAGTTTTATCCTCGGCATCCTCTTCTTCATTGGCTATGATTTCTGTCTTTCTAAGAAAAGACGGGATAGGAAAAATCTATAACATTAAAAAGCTGAGAGCATCCGTCTGCCTCAGCTTTTTTTTATTTTAATTTTGCCCTCGTGAGTAATAAAGAATTCAATATCACAGAAACGCTCGACAGGCTCATAGCAGCCGCTGCAAGCATGGGATTTAATAGGCCGAGCGCAGCCAGCGGAATCCCGATGATATTGTAGACAAAGGCCCAAAAATAATTTTGAAGAATCTTTCTAATCGTCTGCTTTGAAATATCTATCAAGAGGGGAATCTTGTCCATCCGACCAGAAATCACGGTCACGTCACCAGCCTCCATGGCAATGTCTGACCCCGTCGCCATGGCAAGGCCGACATCAGCCGATGCCAGGGCCACCGCATCATTGAGGCCGTCGCCGACCATCATGCTCTGCTCAGCAGCCTGGATAATGCCCGCCTTTTCTTCTGGCAGAAGGCCTGCCTTGACTTCATCAAGACCAAGCTCTTCTTGGACCTTGCGGGCAGAGGCTTCATTGTCGCCGGTCAACATGACGGTCTTCAGGCCTCTTTGCTTGAGCTCTGCAATGGTCTCAAGACTCTCTGGCTTGACCTCAGAGCTAAAGACCGCTTTGGCCAGGAGATGGCCTGGCGTTGCCAGATAGATGACACTATCTGAGCTGGCTTCGACATCCAGACCAATATCGGCCATCAATCTGGCATTCCCAGCAAAATAGCGACTGGCGTTAATCTGACCTGAGAGGCCACGGCCGGCCAGCTCCTCAATTTGCTTAACCTCAAAGAGCTCGCCCTCGTATTTGACCGCCTTGGCCAGGGGATGCTTTGAGCCTGCCTCCAGGCTTGCTAAAAGCTTGAGCTCGCTTTCACTGCCATCAAAATTGGTCAGCTTAAAGTCGCCCGTCGTCAGGGTTCCAGTCTTGTCAAAAAAGATGGTTTTCGTCTTATGGGCAAGCTCCAAGACATTGGCATTCTTGACTAAGAGTCCATGCTTGGCCGACAGGCCCGTCCCTGAAATAATGGCTGTCGGTGTCGCCAGGCCCAGTGCACAAGGGCAGGCGATGACCAGCACTGCCACAGCATGCATGATGGCCGTCAAGAGACTGCCAGCAATCAACCAGGTCCCTATAAAGGTCAGCAGGGCAATTCCCAAGACAATTGGCACAAAGATGGCAGAAATCCGGTCAGCCAGACGCTGGATATTGGGCTGAACTGCCTGGGCCTCAGACATCATCTCGACCATCTTGGCAATCGTCGACTGGTCAATATCGTGGATGACCTCTGCCCTAATCTCGCCGTCCAAGTTAATCGCCCCTTCATAAAGGAGCTCTCCTTCTTCCTTTAAGACAGGCAAGCTTTCACCGGTCAGATGGCTCTCATCAAAGCTGGCCTGACCCTGAATGATTTTCGCATCCAGTGGGACCTTTTCGCCGGCATAGACCTTAATTTGTTCGCCGATTTTAACTTCTTCTAGGGGCAGGTCGCCGTTCAGGCCGTGCACTACTGCAAGACGGCTCTCCATCAGGCCAGTGATGGCTTCGGTCGTCTTAGCCTTGGCATTCTGCTCCAGGACCTTGCCCATCACAACCAGCGTGATGATGACCATGGCAGACTCGAAGTTCAGAGCCTTTTCCTGGCCCATAAATAATCCTAAAACCAGGCTGGAAAAGTAGGCGACCGATGTTCCCAATGCCACCAAGACATCCATATTGGCCGACTTATTTCTCAAGGCATGGTAGGCCCCTTTGTAAAATCTGGCCCCGATGACAAATTGCACCGGCGTAGCCAAAATCAGCTGGAGCAGTGGCTGATGAAGAAAGTGAACCCAGGCCAGATGCCCAAAGCCAAAGAGCTGGGCAAACATGGCGATGAGGAGGGGCAGGCTAAGGATAATACCTGCGACCAAAGAAAGCCGTAAGCGCTTGACCCGTCTGAGCTCTTGGGCGACAATCCTCTCCTGGTGGCCCTTGTCATTGACAATCGCACCGTAGCCTGCACTTTCAACCAGGGCAATGATGTCTGCATCTGAAAGACTGTCGTCAGCGACGACCTTGGCCTTTTCGGTCGCCAGGTTCACACTGGCCTCGATGACCTGGTCAGACTTGTTGAGGGCCTTGCTTACGCTGGTCACACAGTTGGCACAAGTCATACCTGTAATTACAAAGTTTTGACTTCTCATTTTTCTATCCTTTCTTTGCTCGACAAGAAAAAGCTCCTAATCCTAGGAGGCTTCTATCTTACTCTGCGACAAGATGGTAGCCTGCCTCGTCGACAACACGCTCCATCTGCTCAAAAATATTGTGTTCTGCTTCGAGGCCCAGATCAGCATCTGTAAAGCGGACTACGGCTGTCTGCTTCTTGAGGGCAACCTTGCAAGACTTGACGCCTTCGACAGATTCGATGGCCGCACCGACCTTCTTGACACAGTGCTCGCAGGTCATTCCTTCGACCTTATAGTTCATCTTTTTTCCAAACATTATATTTCTCCTTTTTTTAACCTGCTAATAAAACGTGTTGACACTGACAAGACTTGCTGTCTTCCAGACAGCTACAGCTGATGTCATTGTCTGTCTTTTTAGCTTTTAACTGCTCAATCAATAGCTCAACATCGGTCTCGCTGAGCTTTGCCTGATCAATCATATCTCCCAACAGTTGACCTTGCTTAGTCTGGCAGACCTTGTCCAAGAGCTCCTGACTCATCAAACGAATCGCATCACACTCAGAAAGTGTCGCTTGATAAATAAAGCGACGACCTTCTTTTTCTGTGCTCAGCATCTCTTTCTTAACCAAACGACCTAACAAAGTCTTAATTGTGGGAAGCGACCAATCATGGCGGCTCGCTACTTGGGCTTCAACATCTGCGACTGTCGCCTGTCCCAAAGACCAAACCACACGCATGACAACCATCTCAGCATCCGAAATATTAACTTCCATTTTTGCCCCTTTCCTTAGTCTTTAATTATAGTTTACACCTGTAAATTTTATTTGTCAAGGTTTTTGATTAAAATTTCACAAATTATAGAAAAAGCCGAAACGCTTAGCTTCGACCTTTTTTATAATAAAGTCCTCCGAAGATAGCGAAGACAAGGAGGAGGCTAACTCCGATAATGAGCCAGGGCAGGAGGCTCGACTTGGGCTTAATCGTCACTGCTTCTCCGATGGCTTCCTTCTTCTGGCTGATGGTCAAAGCCTGCTTAAATTTCCAGGCATAGTCGTAGTGACCACCCTGATAGCTATATTTCCCAGTGGCATCTTGCTTGGCATAGGCAGTCAGACTGGCCTGATACTCGCCTGCAGGGACCTGCCCAAGCAGCTTTCTTGGGATAGCGAGCTTAAAACTAGAGTTTGGTGCCATTTCAAGCTTACTACTATGATAGTGGTAGACCTTGCCGTCTTTTGACTTGAGGCTGAGGTCCAGCATGAGCTGGTTCATATAGGCCATGGCTGGGTTTGCCAGGCCTAATGTAACATTACTATTATCAGCCTCGAGTTTATCGAGCTCCAAGCTTGGAGCGACTGCTCTTGTATTCTCCTGGAGATTCACAGCCAAGGCATACTGGTAGAGGCTCTGGACCCTGAAGTTAGAGCTGGCCTGATTTTCGACGCTAAAGTTAATCCCGCCTGCGATGACTCCGTCAAATTGAGCCTCAGGCATCTTGAGCTTAAAGCTTACTTTCTTACTTGAAACAGCAGGAATCTCGACCTTGTCAGGGCCTTTAAGATAGTCTTTCAGATTGTATTTCAGCGAGGCATCCGGCTTCTGACTTGAAGGACTATAAGTAATCAAACCGTTATCATTTGTCAAAGCAGGGGCCACGCTGATATCGACTGTGATAGCCTTTTGACCACTATTGACCAGGTCAAGGCTGAGCTCCTGCGCTTTGCCATCTCCAAGTAAAAGATCAAACCAGCTGGCCTGCTTATTGACCTGATTGCTGGGCAAGTCAGGGATGACGCTCAGAGGATTGTCAGCGTCTGCCTTAGCTGTCTTGACAAAGGCCACTGAGCAGAGGACAACCATGAGAATGACTAACTTCTTAATCATGTTGACCCTCCTTTTTTCGCCTCAAGAGAAGGCCGGCGAAGAGGATAAAGGCCAGAGCTGGAATCACCAGCAAGCCAAGGCCTCGTCCACCTGTAAATGGAAGGAGAAAGGCTGGAGTGGTCGTAGCACTCGCAACAACAGTCGTCTCCACAGGCTCACTCTCGCTCATCCCAGGAATGGTCTGGCTGGCAATGACTTTATCGCCTGCCTTGAGCTCTACTGAGTTCGGGAGATTGAGGCTCCAGTTGCCATTGGCGTCGACCGTAGTAGTCAGGATAGTACCATTAGGCAGTGTAATGCTTATCGTCGCTCCAACAGCTGAAGTCCCTGCCTTACCTGATGTGCCAGAGATGGTCCTATCGCCCGCCATAATTTGCTTGAAATCAGGCGGTGAACTCTGGGCGAGACTTGAAGCTGAAACTATCGTAGACACAGGACTGGAAACCACCATATTAGGCTCGGTCTGGGTCGCTGTCAATTTATCACCAGCTTTCAGCTTAATATTACTCGGCACTTTAATCGACCAGCTCCCATCGCTCGCTACTTTTGCTGAAGCCGATGAGCCGTCAGGGAAGGTCAGGAGGATGGTCCCGCCGATACCTGCCGATCCCGCCTCTCCGTAGGTCCCGCTAATCGTCGTATCGTCGACCGTCACAGGATTAATCGTCGGTGGGACTGAAACAGTGGCTGTTTTGGACAGGACGGTCGCATAGGCCGGGTTGGAGGCCACAGCGTTTGGCGTGACGCCTGGTTGCGGTGTCGGTGCCTGGGTGGCTGACAGCTCTTGACCAGCGACCAAATTGATGCCAGAGGGCAGGCTGACCGACCAGTTGCCCTGGCTGTCGACCAGGACTGAGAGCTGTGAGCCATCGGGCAGGTTCACTGTGACCGTGTCGCCCGGCAGGCCGGTTCCAGAGATGGTCCCATCGCCTTCAGTGACTGTATTGATCACAGGCATATTGGCCTGGTTGCTATAGTCAAAAATCGCTGTAGAGGTCGACACAGCCTGGACTACTACTGTAGCTGTGTTAAGCAAGAAAAGAGCTCCTAAGAAGATGAGGAGAAATAGAATTTGTTTGTAATTTTTCATGTTTCTCCTTTCTAAGTGGGAGCTTAATTTCCTGGTCCATTGGTCAAAGTCCAGACCAGCTTGTCCTGGCCAGTCAGGTTTCCTGCCAGCTGTCCTGGGAATGACAGGTAAAATCTTGGTGTGATACTGGTCGTCTCAAAGCCGTCTGCATCTTCTCCACCTTGGACCGCCTGGTTGTCATAGACGACAGAGGCTGTCCCAGAGATATTTTCCGGACTGCTTGGACTGTAGTCATCGAGTGCTCCTACTGCCGTCGAATTGGCAGAAGCCCCTTGATTGTAGATTGTTCCGCCGTTTGAGAAGATGTTACCTGTCTGGTCATCTTCGACCGTGAGTTGCCAAGCTGTCAGATATGAAGTCCGGCTATCATAGACGGTCGCTGTAGCTGTGCTTGAAGTGACCATGGGGATATGGCTCCAGTCCTTTGGTGGATTCCCTGTCGTATAATTGCCAAAGTCAATATTCGGCACTGATTTCAGAGTCAAGACCCCTGCCGGCATGACGGTTAGCGTGACGCTCGTCGCCACGCCGTACTGGTCGGTCGCAAAGGTCAGCGTCGTAGTCTGGAGATTGCTTGAGGTCTTATCAATATTTTGCAGCCAGCTGTAGACGCTTGAGGCGTTGGTCAGGCTGGTAGTAGCCGTGCTCGAGCCGATGCTGGCCTTGACGTTGGCACCAGCAGCTCCGACTGATGTGTTGGCCCCTGCTAGGTCTGTCCCCAAGGCTTGGGCTGTGTTGTCATTTTTAAGAATGTCCTGGGCCTGTTGCATGGATAGGACCACATTGCTAGCTGTGATAGAGCCAGGGATAATCAAGATAGAAATGGTCTGGCTATTGCTGCCACCCAGGCCGTCAGGAGCTGAGAAGGTGACCTGAAATTTGGTCCCAGCAGGAATCGTCCTTGCTGACATGTCCTGAATCATCTGCTGGTAGAGCTGGGTAGCCGTATAATTAGGGCCCACAGCATAGGTCGACTTTTTGCCGTCAGGCGTGGTCTCGCCCCAGCCAATGATGGTAATATTATCTGAGCTAGCGGTCGCATTATTTGCTGTCGTCGCTGTTGCCCCTGAAAAATCAATCAGGTCCTGGGCAATCTCGTGATCACTCTTCCCTGAAGCAAGGGCAGCTGACATGTCTTTGGCATAGCCATTGACAATCTGGGTCACGGTATTGCCGCCAGAAGCTGTGAGTGAGCCTGCCTCGACAGTGATGGTCCCTGTCGCAGCAAGGCCGTTGACTGAGCTATAATCCACAGCAATCTTGGTGCCGACGGCCTGATTAGCCGTATTGCTCAAAGCTGTAGAGAGGGCTGTCGAGAAGCTTGCATCGTCCGTATAGTTGATGGTGACCGGACTTCCGCCAGGCGGTGTGATCACTGCATGGAGGGGACTGATAGCAGCACTAGAGCCGTCATAGTAGGCTGCTGTAGGCTTGAGAAGCGCTGCAATCTCGGCATAGCTGTTGCTTGATGCTGCAATCTTCTGCTCCTGTTGGCTGGAAATTCCAGCGTCAGAAACAGAAATCGTTGGATTTTCAAGCGTTGGTGGGGTGACATTACCGCTATCAGAAATTGTATCATCAGGCTTGACATTATAAATCAGGAAGCTGGTCCCATTCTGGCCATTTGATGTTGGCAATGTCCAGTTGGTAGGATTCAGGGCGTTCCCGTTGATGACGCTCTGGCCGTTCATAAAGTTGCCAGGGAAGAAGCCCCAGAAGCTGCTGGCACTGTTTTGCAGCATGTAGCTGCTGGTAAAGGCCGTCGGATAATTATAGTCAGCCGAAGAGTCTGGCACTTCGCCGGGGTTAGTGGCATCGGCTGTCCCCGGTGCATAGCTGATATAGCTTGAGTTGGTATTATAAATAGGTGAGTCTGAGCTCAAGACCAGAGGGGCAGCAGGTGCCACTGTACCTGAGGCTGGCCACTCCCACTGAACATAGGAAGGGCTGGTTCCAATCTGCGGCGTTTGCACCTGGGCATGTCGGATGAAGTTGATCTTATCGCTGCCTGAGATGGTCTTAAATGTGGCTGGGTTAGTCACAGAGAAGGTCGAAGAAGCTGGATAAATCAGCTCTGCCAAATTGTTATAAGTCGTACCTGAGACCGTATTGTCAAAGTAGCTGGCATAGCCTAAAGAAGTTCCTGAGCCAAAAAAGCCGTTTTGACCTGAGTTGGTCGACAAACTTGGGTTGATATTCCAAGTTCCCGCACCGGTCGTCGTATTTGAGCCGTCAATCTGGAACTGACGGATATTCCCCTGAACCAGTACGACGTTATTAACATTCACCCCGTTGACAGTCTGCTGGAAGTAGTCATCGATATAAGCCTGACCGCTCTTGGGGTCATAACCGTTGACTTCAACAGGGTTAAGCCCGGTCGTCTTTGCACCTGGCGCTGGGATAATCAGCATCAAGTGCTGGTAGTAGTTCCCTGTTGAACCCCAGAAGGTCCCGGTCTGTGCCGGATTATCATAGGTCCCGTAAGGAACACTGGCCAAAGGCTGCCAAGTCAGTGTGGATTGACTCGTGAAGCCTGTCTTTTGAATCAGGTCAGAACTGAGGATGGGATAGGCGCCAGAGCTATTGCTCGCTCCACCACTATAGCCATAGTAGTAATAAGAACGCAGATAGTTGTTCGGCGTCAAAGATCAGGCCCCCACCTGAATCATCACATTGTTAGGGGTCAGTTCATTATTGCTATTCAGCGTTCCACCGCCCAAGCTGTTATCAACAATCCCGGAGTTTTCACCCATATTGAGCTGACCAAAGCCAGAGTAGCTGGACTGATAGCTTGCCGTTGAGGTCACACCTGTCCCGCCATTGTAGATGTAGCCTGAGCTGGCCGACAGGTTGAGCTCGTTGTTGGCTAGCAGGTTCAGGCTGGTAAAATTGTGGATGAGATTCGCCGTGAGCTTGCCCGGTCCTGCTGGACTCGCAGTCCTAGAGCCAAGATACAGCGTGGCTGTGTTCGTGTTTCCTGCTGTACTGCTATTTGTGAAATTATCATTGCCATCGGCCCCGCCAGAGATTTGAGGGACTGTAGCAGCGTTGATGTTCATCAGGCTGGAAGAGAGAAGGCCGCTATTACTGGCCAGATTGTAATTACTGGCATTGATGTCATTTGTGAAATTATAGCCAGGGCTATTGACTGAGACCGTAATGAGGCGTTTAGTATTGGCCGTTGTTGGAGCTGTAGTTGCCCCATCACCGTAAATCGTCCCGACCGTTGTCCCAGAGAGGTTGGATAGTCCTAGGTTGACATTACCTGCGACCTTGCCATTGGGGGCAGTCCCTGTGACATTAAGCTTGCCAGCTGTAGCTCCAAGGACATCTACAAAGCTATTTCCCGTAACCGTACCTGATGTCGCAAAGGCTCCGTAGAGATTAGCTGTTGTCGCATTACTGCTGTTATAGGTCAAATTCGTATTGCCTGAAACGCTACCGGCATTCCCGCCTGCATAGGCATTGACCGTCCCGCCTGAAGTATTGGTCAGGCTAACCGCTGTTGAGCCTGTGACCGTACCTGCTGAGTCATTACCGCCGTAGATATTCAGGGTTCCTGAGCCTGTTGAGGCAAACCAGAGGTTGGTCTGGGCGACATTGCCTGAGTCAGTCCCGCCGTAAATATTGACCGTAGAGCCCGTAAAATAGGCCCCGCCACGGATGGAGAGGTTATTGCCCTGGGCATAGAGCTTGGTCGAGCCAGCCAGTGTGATATTGCGAAAAGCCGTATTGACACCAAGATAGGCAGTCTGAGGCAGGCTAATCACAGCTGAAGCTGTATCCTGGCTCGGACCAGAGGTCAATGAGTCTGCAGGGTCAGAAATCACAGTCAGGCTCTTAGCATAGCTCGAAGTCAGGCTGGCAAAGTTCATATTGCTAGCCGTCGGCTGACTTATCACAGTCTTAGCCATCGTCGCAGAGCTCAGGCTGACGTCAGCCCCGATATAGAGGGCGTAGTCAGAGGTCGGACTAGCCAGTTTATAAATGGCGTAAAGGGCGGCCTGGACATTGGCGTCAGAGACAGTCGTACTGCTGTAGACGGCCGTCCCCTTACTGCTGAGGACTGTTATGCCCGTCTTTGTGACATTTCCAGCGACAGAGCTGGTATAGCCAAAGTTGTTATTGGCCATGGTCACAGGCACATCCGTCGCCGCCGACACCTTATGAGGCTGGGTCAATTCTTGATAGAGGGAGCTGATGAGCGGCGTCCCGGGCTTCACAGACTCATTTTTGACAGCAGAAAAAAGGCTGGCGATAGAGCCTGTCGGGAGCCCCGCCAGCAAGCAACAAGTCAAAAACGTCCCTAAGAGCCTCGCTCCCAGCCCACTTTTCTTTCTCACTTTTATTGGCCTCATCCTTTATCATGAAAATAAGTCCAGGAAGTAGCCTGGGCTTATAAGTTTTCTGAAAATTTTACTGTACCTATCTTATCATAGAGGGCTTAGAAATTTCATAAATTAGGATTACTATTTTTAGCCAAAAAAGCCGAGCCTTAACAGACTCGACTTTTACTGAATAAGCTATATTTTAAGCCTTCGTCACAAAGACTTCTTCCATCAGGCGACGACCTGTTGGTGTTTGTGCCAGACCGCCTTCAGCCGTCTCACGGAAGGCAGATGGCAGAGTCCGTCCGACATTATACATACAAGTCACGACTTCATCAACAGGAATCACTGGAGCCACGCCAGCCAGGGCCATATCGGCTGAAATCATGGCCTGTGAGGCACCCATGGCATTACGGTGGACACAAGGGACCTCAACGAGGCCGGCCACAGGGTCACAGATCAGGCCCAGCATGTTTTGCAGGGTCAGGGCAATGGCGTAGCCCGCCTGCTCAGCCGTCCCGCCAGCCGCGATGACAAGTGCAGCAGACGACATGGCAGCGGCCGATCCGACCTCAGCCTGACAGCCACCTTCAGCCCCGGAAATCGTGGCATTGTTGGCAATAGCCAAGCCAAAGGCACCCGCCGTGAACAAGAACTCAATCTGCTCTTCATGGCTCAAGAGCAGGCGTTTGATGGCAGCCCGAAGGACCCCAGGCATACAACCCGCAGAGCCTGCCGTCGGTGTCGCACAAATCAAGCCCATCTGGGCATTGACCTCATTGACTGCGACAGCGTCTCGTGCAGCTCCGAGGATGATCTCGCCAGAAAGGGTCTCGCCCTTGTTGATGTATTCGTTCATCTTCTTGGCATCGCCACCGGTCAGGCCAGTCAGAGATTTCTCGCCCTTAAGGCCTTCTTCAATAGCCCCCTTCATGGTCAGGAGATTGCGTTCCATGAGCTCCCAAATCTGCTCCCGGTCACGGCCTGACTGCTCCATTTCCTCAGCAATCATGAGCTCTGCGATGCTTTTATAGTTTTTACTTTCTTCGATCAAATCTGAAATTGTCACAAACATATTTCTTACCCCTTATTGGAAAAAGTTGACAGCAAAGAGCCGTGGGAGTTCTTTCATCTCATGATAGGCTTCTTCAACATTGTTGTTGTCGACCTCAAGAATCATGATAGACTTCTCACCCTTGGCCTCACGAGTGACGCTCATCTGGGCAACGTTGATGTCATATTTTGCAAGGACATTCGACACCTGAAAGAGAATCCCTGGCACATCCTGGTGGACCAGGACAAAGGTCGGCATGCCGGCAGAGATAGAGATGTCAAAGCCATTCAGCTCAGTGACCTGAATCAGACCACCACCGATGGAAATCCCAGTAACCGTCATTGTACGGTCACCCTTTGAGACAATCAGACGGGCAGTGTTGGGGTGGTCAGCCTTATCGTCCTTGTGGGGCACATAGCTGACTTCCATCCCTTGTTCGTAGGCAAGCTGTGGGGCATTCCGCAGGTCCTTGTCGTCTGGGTCCATGTCAAGCAAACCAGCAACCAGGGCCACATCAGTCCCGTGCCCCTTGTAGGTCTTGGCAAAAGACTCATAGAGATGGATTTCTGCCTTATCCGGTAACTCTCCAAAAATGGAGCGGACAATTTTCCCAATCCTCGCTGCACCAGCCGTGTGCGAACTACTTGGCCCAATCATCACAGGACCAATAATGTCAAAGACACTCCGATATCGCAAATTATCCATGCTTAACCTCCAATCGCTTGCTGAAAGCGTTATTATTTACTAAGTGAATTATAACACTTTTTCGGTTGGCTGGCTAGTCTTATCTTGAGCTTTTCTGCTAATAGGGCGGGCTTGCTCCGCTTCAGAAGGCGGGGATTGGCTGTGTGGCCAGAAGCAAACCGATTCACGGTCTCATACCTAAATTGGGAGCCTTACGGTCTCCCAATTTTACTATTTACACAGCCATTCCCCGCCTTCTAAGCCTTCGCCCGACACTTGGGTTTTTACATAATTTATTACCATGATAAAGAATCTAAGATATAAGCCAAACAATCTTCAGGTAGAAGTGGAGCGGAGGAAAACAGGGCAATTTGCAGTGAAAACTGGCAACTCCAGAGACCGTAAGGGCTCTGGAGTTAGCAATGGAAGGGCAAAGCCCTTCGCTTGCGGCCACACTGCAAATTGCCCTGGTTTCCGTAGCGGAACGACCCAAAAATCAAGAAAAAAAGACCTCTAAAGGCCTTATTCTCTATTAAACTTCTCCGTGATTAAAGAGTTGGTCTTTAATATACTTGAAGAAGTATTTGCCTGAACGAATTTCAAAGGTATAAACAAGGTAAACCATGTGCTTCATAAAGTTGGCGGCTGTACCTGTGAATTTCATGTTTCCAGCTTTACCTACGGCATAACGTGAGCCGACTGAAACGAAAGTGCCACGGTAGTGACCTTCGAAAGCAACTTTTTGTCCGCCTTTGATTTCAGCTATGATGTTTGTTGCTGCCACAGCACCTGTTTGTTCAGCTGCTTCAACGATTTGTGGTTGTGGACGTCCGTCAACGATAAAGCCTGAAACGTCACCGGCAACATAGACTCCTTGACCTTCGTAGCCGATCGCTTCCATTTGTGCATTTGCTGAAAGACGATGACCACGCTCAGTTTCATTGAGGTGGTATTTTCCTGCTTCAAGATTTCCTTGAACACCCGTTGTCCAGAACAAGGTGTATCCTGGGATTTCTTTAGCAACTTTTTCTTCGTCACGTCCACCAACATTTACCATAATATGGTCTTCAGCAACGGCTGTAATCCCATGATTTACCAAGATGTTGATGTTCTTAGATTCCATGTAAGCTTTCGCTTTATCTGCCAAATCACGATCCAAAACATTCATGATTGTAGGCATCATTTCAACGACATTGATGGTAAATTCTGACTCAGGAATACCATATTTTTTAGAAGCTTTACGGCGCCAGTCGATCAATTCACCTGCAAGCTCAATCCCTGTGAAACCTGAACCTGCGACTGAGAATGTCAAAATTTTCTTACGTTCATCAGCATCAGTTTCTTTTTGAGCTTTTTGAACCATTTCTTTCAAACGGGCTTTGATGCGGAGCGCATCATCCATGCCCCACAAAGTATAGCCGTATTCTTTAACACCAGGCACACCAAAGTCATTTGGTTCAGCACCGATAGAGACCACGACGAAATCATAGTCATAGCTTGCCTTCTCAGTGATGACTTTCTTATTGGCTTCATCAATTTCGACCACGCTGTCTTGGACCAGGCTCACATTTTTGAACTTGCCAATCGTGTGCTTGAGTTCATATTTGACCGCATCTTCTTTGACACGGCTCGCTGCTACTTCGTGGAGCTGAGTCATTGAAGTCTGATAGCTATGCTTATCAATGACTGTGATTTCAGCATCTTTCAGACTCTTTGCCAACTTACGGGTCGCAGAGACACCTGCAAAACCAGCACCAATAACAACAATTTTCTTAGACATCTAAGTGTTCTCCTATATTTAATACATTTACAAGTTTGTGAAAATGTGAATTTTCCTCATTAAATTATATCCTTTTCCTTTTTTTTTATCAATTATTTGAATTGCAAATTTAAGAAAAAGCCTGTCATAGACAGGCTCTAAAATATGAACGGGTCGCTTAGACCGTCACCGTCTCCATCACTGAGCGTTTCACGACCGTTTCAGCCATGCCGAGGCTCTTGGCAAAGGGAATAATATACTCGAGATGTTCTTCCAGGTCTTCTGTTTTCACACAAGACATCCGACTACAGCCATTTTGCACCTCGATGGTCACCATGTGGTCGTCATCAATGAAGAGGTGGACGCAGTCACAGTCGCCCTGATGGATGGAAACACCAAGGACTGTCCCGTCCTCTAACTCACAGGTCTGAGCCCCGTGAAGGTAGGAATCCACGACCAATTTCATAATTTCATTGTCAACAGAATTTGTCTTAGGCATCTTGTAATCATGCACGTCGTGTGCAATGTGTTTCATTCTCATCTTAGCTCCTTTCAAAAGCTCTGATTTATCTTTAAATCCATTTTAACAGAGAAGATTATGAGAACAAAATGAAATACATGAGATAAAAATGAGCTCGAATGATACCAAAAAGCAGGACCAGCCGGCCCTGCCTTCCTAAAATCAAAGACTGTCTAAAAAATCTAAGACTTTTTGATTAAATTTTTTCGCATCTTCAATATGGAGAATATGCCCACAGCCCTCAAAAATCAGAGCTTCAGACTTGGGATGCCCCTGAAGGTCCAGTGAAGCCACAGCATGCTCTGGCGGGAAAATCGGCGACTCGCCACCCGCCAAGAATAAATGGGGCGTCGTCTCCCGCTTGAGATTCTCCCGCCAGTCCTGCAGAATCACATTTTGCAAGAGTGGCTGGAAACGCCTAAAGTCAAAGGGATACATCCCCTTGCCCAGAATCCGCTTGGTCTCGTCTGAGAGCTGTTTCTGGGTCAGCTTGGTCCGGGGGAAATCCCTCATAAAGTCAGTCAGAGCGGCCAGCTCATAACCCCAGCCATCGAGCCAACTATCCGCCTTCAAGAAGCAAGGCCCCTGGTCTTCTGTGACAACCGCCAGAATGCCCCCGTCAGTATAGAGCTCTTCAAAGGCCATGATAGTCGCCGCCCCCATAGAGTGGCCAACAAGAATCGGCTGGCGAATCTCCAAGCCGTCTAGCAACTCTTTCAGGTCCTGGGCCAAGCGATGAATCGTCAAGCCATAATCTACCCTATCACTGGCCCCATGGCTCCGGTGGTCATAGGTCAGAACCTGATAACCAGCCTCCACAAAGTCTTCCAGCTGGAAATGCCAGGTCACCTCGCTCGAAGAATAGCCACCAATCAAGACCATCGTCCCTTTAGTAGCTTCTCCATAAAGATGATAATTCAATTTTATCCCGTCGTTAGTGGTAAAAACTGTCATTCTAATCCTTAATCGTTAAAGTCAAAACGCAATTTCATATTTGCTGAACCCAGGATGACCAGGCGACCCAGCAATTCACGTTGGGCCTCAAAGGCAAGCTCAGCCATCTTTTCATTGGCTTCCTGAAGCTCAGCAGCCCTTGTCGCTATCTTATCCGTCTCAGCTTGGATAGCACGGAGCTTACCACCTGTTTCCAGTGCGTACATGTCACGCAGGTCGACAAAGAGGTTGTAGTTGCTATCGCCAAGAACAGCTGTCGTCGCTGAGAGCCAGTACATATTGGTTGGGTCGTAGTTGCCGGTCGCATCACGGTATGAGGCTGGCGTATCTTCCACGTTGGTGTAGAATGGCACAACATGGTTGAAGGTATTGGCACCAAAGGCCAGCCATTGCACTCCTGCGAGGGCCTCAGGGACATTGTTGCGGACCTGGAGAATGTGGACGCTGTGGTTACGGTTGATCCCAATCGGACGGAAAAGCTTGCTCTCTTCTTCAGTGTTGGTCGTGCCGTAAGGGTCGTACTTGGTATTCTCAAAATGGCTAGAGAGCAGGACCTTGACATCTTCGACAGAAATCTTTTGGCTGGCCTTGACAATGAAAGGCAGATCATGGTCTTGAGGGTCTTCAGTGACGTGTCCCAAGAGCTTTTGGCCATACCAGGTCCGAGGGTTGTTGTAGACCGTGTCCTTGATGCTTGATGAACCAAAGATGTGACGGAGGTTGTAATTGCCGTCCAGGTCTGGGTTCAAGAGATTGTCATCAATCAGGGCTTTCAAATCTGAAGAAGCCAAATAATTTGCAGTATCATTAAAATCAAAATGGTCAATGTTCATCCGGTTTGGAGCGACAACATAGCTGTCGTCTGGAATCCGGACCGCAGCCCAGTGATGACCACCGATAGTTTCCAACCACCAGACCTCATCCTTGTCAGCAAAAGCGATGCCGTTAGGCTCATAAGTTCCGTATTCGGCCAAGAGGCTACCGAGTCGTTCCACACCTTCTCGGGCAGAGTGGATGTAGGGCAGGACAATCGTCACGATGTCTTCTTCTCCCATGCCATTTTCGACATAGGGGTCAAGACCCAAAATCCGGCTGTTGGTCGTGATGGTCTCTGTCGCTGACATGGCGACATTGTCAGAGTTAATACCGGCCGCAGCCCAGATACCACTGTCAAGGACTGCGTTAGGTGTGGAGGTATAACGCATAGGATTTTCAGGTAGGTCAATTTCAAGACCGCTCAGGACCGCCTTATAGTAGCGGGGTTGCTCGTCAGGATGCACGACGACAAAACGTTGAGCATCCAATGCTTCGTGGCCGTCGTCATTGCGGGCAATCAGGGTTGAGCCATCAAGGGTCGCATTTTTACCTGCCAGCACAGTTGTACATGAACCTTTTGGTCTTTGATTGATTTTCATTTGAGTTCCTCCTTGGCAAAGGCGAGAATCGCTTCCCGCTCATTGCTGATTTTATTGTTAACAATTTGATGTTCAATGGCCTTGAGCAGTTGACCAAGCTCTGGGCCAGGTGTGATATTGCAGGCAGCCATCAGCTCTTTTCCACTCAGGGCAAGCTCTGATTTGTCGTGGATTTGAAGACTGGCGTCGAGATTCTTAGCACGACCTTTTTCTATCGCTAATCCTTCGGCCTGCTTGAGCTCATCGACAAGCCCAGCCGTGTCCAGGCCATATTGGTAAATGCTCTCCAGCGTCCAGGCCTCCAGCTGATAGGCTGAGACAATGTCCGTGACCTTTTTTATAAAGGCATTGGAGCATTTCCATTTGCGGAGAATTGCCTTGAGCCCTGGACTCTCCTGCTTGACATAGATGGCTGACCAGGCCTGCTCGGCATTCTGAAATTGGAAGTTGCCATAGGCAGAAAGCATGGCCTCAAGGCCAGAGAGCTCTAGCTCTATCAGGTGCTGATAGGCCTGGCTTCTGATGAGGGCTTCAAGGCCTCTGGCCCAGTGCTCAGCCGTCAAGAGCTTGTCCAGCTCAATGAAAATCCGCTCGACAGAAATTTTTTCCAATAATGGAGCACAGGCCTTCATGGCCTCGAAGGTCGAGTCCTCTATCTCAAAGTCAAGCGTGGCTGAAAAGCGCATGGCTCTCATGATTCTAAGGGCATCTTCATTGAAGCGTTCCGAGGCAGCACCGACCGCCCGGATTTTCTTGGCCTCAAGGTCTGCAAGGCCGTCAAACTGGTCGATGATATTGCCATGAATATCGCAGGCAAAGGCATTGATGGTAAAGTCCCTACGTTTCAGGTCTTCAGACAGGTCTCTGACAAAGTCGACATGGTCGGGCCGCCGATAGTCGGTGTAGGTCGACTCGGTCCGGAAAGTCGTGACCTCATAGTGCTCTTCTTCTGAACGTCCAGCCAGGACCAGGACCGTCCCGTGCTCGATCCCGATATCAATCGTATAGGGAAAAATCTTCTTGATTTCTTGCGGATAGGCCGAAGTCGCAATATCTACATCGTGAATAGGCCGGCCTAGAAGGACATCTCGGACACTCCCACCTACAAAATAAGCCTCAAAGCCGGCCGCAATGATTTTTTCCAATACTGGCTTGGCCCGCTCAAATTCAAGAGGCAACTGATCAATCTTCATAAGTCCTATTTTATCAAATTTTCAATTAAAAAAGGGAAGTCCGAGGGAACTTCCGCTAATAAAATAATCGCTATTTTTTAGGACTCATGGCATAGGCCAGGGCACCAAGGCCTAGATGGGTCACGATGACTGGGCCAAAGCTAACTTTCTCCACATCTGGAAAGCCTTGTTCAATGGCGTAGTCATAAAGTTCTTGGGCCTGTTCATCCGCTTCAGCATGGATAATAAAGATTTTATGCTTTTCCTTATCTCCAAATTTGAGCAAGAGCTTCTTCAGCTCTGCCATGGACTTCTTCTGGGTCCTGACCTTGTCGTAGACTTCGACATTTCCATCTTCGGAAAATTGAAGAATCGGCTTGATATTAAGCAGACTGCCGAGAATTTCTCCGCCTTTAGACAGGCGACCTCCCTTGGCCAGCCAATGCAGGTCGTCGACCAGCATAAAGGCGTAGTCGTTATCAATCTGGTACTGCAAGAAGCTGAGGACTTCGTCAAAACTCTTACCTGCCGCAGCCATATCCAGTGCCTGCTCAGCCATAAAACCCAGAGGGCTCGATGTGATGAGTGAGTCTGGGAATTTAATTTCCATTTCTGGAAATTCGTCCTGCAGGTAGAAGATATTTTGGTAAAAGCCAGAAATCCCTGAGCTCAAAAAGAGGCCAATGACATGGCTATAGCCCTTTTCCTGCAAGGATTTTAAGAGCTCTGATAAAACGGCAACACTAGGCTGGGCAGTCTTTGGGACATCCTTGCCCGCCCGCATAAGCTCGTACCAGTCTTCGTGCGTCATCTTTGAAGGCTCATAGTCTATTCCATCAATGGAAATAGGAATTTCTAAACGATAGAGGTCTGCATGCTCCAAGTAGTTGCTAGCAATATCTGCAGAACTATCTGTAATTACTGCTAATTTCATAGTCATCCTTAAAATTCAAGTTGAATACCGGGTTGGTCCAGTGCAATCTCAGTGTTTTCGTAGACCAGGCGTTTGAGGAGGTCAAAGAGAGGTGCTGCGAGCTGTTCCATGTCTTCTTGGGTGAGTTCGTCTTGTTCTGAGATTTTTTGATTTTTTACAATGTTGACCTGGCTCAAGAGGCCTGAAATCACAAAGGCGTCCATTGGGAGCATGTACTGGAGGATGACCGCAATTCCGGTATCTTCTTCGGCAATGCCTCCTTCAAGTTCCTTAGGATCAAGGAGCTGAAGGTTCACGTTCATTGCGTTTTCTGGTGCCCCGTTTTCTTTTTCCCATTCCAGGTTTCGAGTATCAAAGTGAAATTGATTGACGATTTCTTGTTTACGTTCGAGTGTTAAAGCCATTTGATTTGCTTCCTTTTCTATATTTTTCTATTTTATCATAATTCAGGATTTTCAGCTTGAGCCCTGAGTTGACTTAAAATCTTTGCTTCTTCTGGATTCGCATCGTAGTTTTCCAGTAGGTCAGGCCGGCGTTCCAGGGTCTTTCTTAAACTTTCCGTCAATCTCCATTTACGGATATTTTCATGATGGCCACTCATCAAGACATCTGGCACTTTCAGCCCTCGGAAGTCCTCAGGCCGGGTGTACTGGGGATACTCCAGGAGGCCTGAAGAAAAGCTGTCGTCCTCGTGGCTGGCCTGCTTGCCTAAAACTCCTGGAATCAGGCGGACAACACTGTCAATCATCGTCGTCGCTGCAACCTCGCCACCGGTAAGGACAAAGTCTCCTAGCGAGACCTCATCGGTCACCAGACTCTTAATCCGCTCGTCATAGCCTTCGTAGTGGCCACAGATGAAGACTAGCTGTTCTTCTTGGGCCAGCTCTTCAGCCATCTTCTGGTCAAAACGCTTACCAGCAGGGTCCATCAGGATGACCCGGGCCCCATCGTGAGGAATCTTGTCCATGGTGTCAAAGATGGGCTGGGGCATCAGCAACATGCCTTGCCCACCGCCGTAAGGCATATCATCCACATGCTTCTGCTTGTTATCTGCATTTTCCCGAAAGTCGTGCTTATGAATTTCGACAATTTCCTTTTCCTGGGCCTTGCCGACGATGGACTGGTCAAGTGGGCTGAACATCTCAGGAAAAATCGTTAGAATATCAATCCTCATCAGTCATCCAGCCCTTCCATGATGTCGACATTGACCCGTTTATCAGCCACATTCACCTCTAAAATCACGCTGGGAATATAGGGCAAAAGCAGGTCCCGCTTGCCTTGACGTTTGACCACCCAGACGTCATTAGCTCCCGGCTGGAGGATTTCGACAATGTCGCCGATGTAGGCTTCATCCTCGTAGACCTTACAGCCGATGATTTCATGATAGTAAAACTCGGTATCAGAGAGCTCAGACTGATTTTCTTCAGCAATCTGGAGGGTCATCCCCTTAAATTTTTCGACATCATTAATATGATAATAGCCGTCAAATTTAACCAAATACATGTTTTTATAAGGCTTGGCGGTCTTGACCTTCATGTCCTGGACATAGTTGCCCTGCTCGTCAAAAAGGGCGAGGATACTGCCCTTGGCAAAGCGGTCCTCTGGGAAGTCTGTCGTGTGAAGGATCCGGAGCTCGCCCTGGAGGCCTTGCGTATTTACAATCGTGCCGACTTTGTAGTAATTTGTCATGCTTTTATTATAGCAAAAAAAGCCTGCTAAGAGGCATTTCTTACTGGTCCACCAACAAACGAACCTTCTTCCCCTCAACAGGCACAAAATAAACCAGCGTCCGGATGGCTTGAATAATCCGTCCCTGACGGCCAATCACACGGCCGATGTCGCTTTCAGCAACCTTGAGGTGGTATTCCATGTATTCTTCACCTTCAGTGATCTCAAGTGAGACCTGGTCAGGCTCTGTGACCAGTGGCTTTACGATGGTCATAATCAATTCTTTCACATCTGTCATGTCTATACGCTCCTTTATGTGAAAATAAGAGCACTGAATCCAGTGCTCTTATAATTATTTACTGAATTTTGATTCGTGGAATTTCTTCATGATGCCAGCTTTTGACAAGATGTTACGAACAGTATCAGATGGTTGTGCACCTTTGCTCATCCAGTCAAGGATACGATCTTCTTTCAAAGTCACTTGGTTTTCTTCAACGAGTGGGTTGTAAGTACCAACTGTTTCGATGAAACGGCCATCACGTGGTGAACGTGAATCAGCAACGTTAATACGATAGAAAGGTTTTTTCTTAGAACCCATACGAGTCATACGAATTTTTACAGACATGGTTTTCTCTTTTCTTATTTTTGATTTCTTAGTTATTATAACAGAGTATAGGAGGAGTGTCAAGAAAAAAACTTGACACTCCTTATCCGCAGATTTTTTGCTCACTTCAATCGCAAAAAACAAGAAAAAAACTTGACAGCCTGATTGATAGAACGCTGAGGAAGCAATGTGACCAAGGGGAGCATTGAAACCCTGCGTTCTTCAATCAGGGTGGTAGATAAGGAAAACAAAGTTTTCCTCCTTTCCATCCTCCTTCAAGAGGAAATATCTAACATTCGCTTCACTCCGCTCAAGGGGAATTTTTTCAACAAAACATGGTCTAAACTCTAATACGTTGAAAAAATTCCCACGCTCCGTTACGCTTGTAGAAGTCCTTGGATTTTGCGTAGCCCGCAATACAATATTTTTTAGAATCTACGTAAATATTTTTCATTTACAATCATTACAACTCTAGTACTCTCCGGGCTTCCTGCATTTATGCTACTGCTTCATTTTAGCAACCTGATGCATTTTCAAAGTCCTTGGTAGATACCGAATCAGCTGATTCTGAAAGCCCGGCACAATCACAGCTTTCCCCTTCATCATCTTACGATAAGCATAGTGGGCGACAGCTTCAGCCGACATTGCCCCAGCCGGTGCCTTCTTTCCTTCACGCTTAAAAAAGTCTGTTTTCGTCGCTCCTGGACAAAGACAGGAAACATTGACGCCATGAGCTTTTGCCTCATAACGGATGCCAAGGCTATAGTTGAGGACAAAGGCCTTACTGGCAAAGTAACTGGCTGTATAGGGGCCTGGTTGAAAGGCCCCTGTTGAGGCAAGGTTTAAGATATTTCCTCTGCCTTTTTGATACATTTCCTTGATAAAAAGCTTACACAATAGGCTTGTTGCTTCTACATTGAGATGGACGAGTTCTTGCTTTTCTAATAAATCAATCTCATCAATGCCCCCCGCTAAGCCAAAACCGGCGTTATTTATTAAAGTCGAGACAAAAATATTCTTCGCTTGAATTTCATCAAAAAGCAACTGACAATTTTCACTTTGACTCAAATCATAGGCAAGGGTCAAAAGCTCTCCGTGTGGCCCTTTTTCAAGCTCTGACTTTGCTTTCTCCAATCGCTCTGGCCGAGAGCTTACTAAAATTAAATTCTCTTTCTTTCTTGCAAAAATCCTTGCGAGTGCAAGGCCAATACCCGATGAAGCACCTGTGATCAATGTGTATTCCATAATAAAACACCTCCATGCTTAGCATACATGAAGGAAGCTTATATTTCCTTGACATAGGTCAAGTTTTTAGAAGGCGGCTCAGGGAAGAAGGCCTGACTCCAATATATGAGGCAATCGTCTCAAGTTTTAATCTTTGATATAAATCGGGCTGGCTAAGCTGAAAAGTCTCCAAACGTGCTTTGGCATCGCTGACCAAATAAAGTCTCATCTGCTCTTCCGTCCGCTCCAATTCTTCTTCTAACTGCTCTTCGATAAAGGCATTGAATTTTGGATTTTTAGATCTTAGCTCGTCTATGACAGCATAAGGGATTTTCCTGGCCTTCGTCTCTTCTAGGGCCTGAATAGCATAAGTTGCATTTTTGCCTGTCCGATAAGACTGCGTTCCAAAAAAGTCGCCTTCTACAGAAAAACATTTGGTGAAGTCATTTCCTGATTCATCCAGAAAATAGCCTCTGACACAGCCTGAGATGATTTCGTACAGTGCTTTTGGTTGTTCTCCTAGAAGGAAGATTTCTTCGCCCTTTTGAAAAATGGCTTCACTGCTTCGATTTTCAAGCAGAGCTTTTCGTCCTTGCTTAGCAGGTCAAGATATGAAATCATTTATTTCTCAAATTTCTTAGCAGACTTTCTGCTATGGCCTGATTCATCACAGCTTCAGCCTTCAAAAGATCAGTTAATTGCTCAATCTCATCGCCTTTAGCGCCTACATTCATAGCCAAAGTACGAGCCTGCAAGCTCATATGCCCCTTTTGGATGCCTTCTGAGACGAGGGCCCGGAGGGCAGCTAAGTTTTGAGCGAGTCCTACTGATGCGATGACCTGGGCGAGTTCTTTTGCAGACTTAATGTCAAGGATGGTCATGGCAGCTTGTGCTTTAGGCAGTAGCTTTAAGGCACCACCTACACTTGCGATGGCTAGGGGGATTTTGATTTCACCTTTGAGTTGATCACCGTCCAAGGTCCAGCTTGTCAAACCTTGATAACTTCCATTTTTGGAAGCATAAGCATGGATGGCGGCCGAGGCGGCTCGGTTGTCATTGCCTGTGGCTAGGACGACGGCTTCGATGCCGTTCATAATCCCTTTGTTGTGGGTAGCTGCTCGATAAGGGTCGAGCTTTGAGAATTGGCTAGCGGCTTGGATTTTTTCTGCTACTTCTTGTCCATTTCCAGTTTTGGAAAGTTTCTCTACAGGAATAGCACAAGTTGCTTTAACTAGGCTTTCTGTCGCATAGTTGGAGAGGATACTAAAGAGGATTTCCTCATTTGGAAATAGCGTCCGTAAATGATTGGCAAGGCCTTCCAGAATGCTGTTGACGATGTTTGCCCCCATAGCATCTTGAACATCAATCTTGAAGTCAAGACTGAGGAAGCCTTCTTCAAAATAACGACTTGAAATAGCACGGAGGCCTCCACCACGTTTCACGATACTAGGATAAACTGCTTCCGCAATGGCAATTAGCTCAGCCTCATGCTGCTCAACATAGCGCTCAATAGCTTCTGCTTCCTTTACAGCATAAAAGACAATCTGCCCCCGCATCAAGCGTTCCGAAATCATCGCAGTAAAATCCCCAGCTATCTTTGCGCCATTACTTGCCGCAGCAATCACAGAAGGTTCTTCCGTCGCCATGGGCACCTGATAGCTTTTTCCATTAATGGAAAAATTTTGTGCTAAGCCCATGGGCAGCTCAATTTCAGAGATTTGATTCTCAATCAAATGATTCGCCACTTCTGAGTCCAAGGACATACTTGCCAGAACTTCCTCCATTTCTGGAGATAAGCCAAGAGTCATCCTACGTTCTTCAGGCGTCATTTGGTAAAACTTTTTTTCTGTCATAGATTTGGATTTTCCAAGAGAACTGCAAGGCCCAGTCCACCGCCGATACAGAGGCTGGCGATGCCGTAGCGCTTGTTTTCACGTTTCAGCGCATAAGCCAGCGTGGTCAAAATGCGGGCACCAGACGAACCAATGGCATGGCCAAGAGCAATGGCACCGCCGTAGATATTGACCTTTTCTTCAGGCAGATTTAACTCACGATTAACCGCCACACTTGATGAGGCAAAGGCTTCATTGATCTCAAAAATGTCGATATCATCAACAGTCATGCCGGTCTTGTCAAGGAGCTTTCTGATGGCCTTGATAGGCGACACGCCCATGATGCTCGGGTCAATCCCGACTTCTACACTGTCCACTAACTTCGCGAGGGCAATCAGGTTATGCTCTTGGGCAAAGTCATCTGTCGTCATAACCAGGGCGGCTGCACCGTCGTTGACGGGCGATGAATTTCCAGCTGTGACAGAGCCGTCTTCCTTGAAGGCCGTCCGAAGCGTCGCCAGCTTTTCAAGACTTGAATTGGCACGGATCGTTTCATCTTCTGTCATATCATCAATCGCCAAGATTTCATCGATAAAATTGCCGGCTTCTTGAGCAGCCAGGGCTTTTTCCTGCGAATTTTGAGCAAAGCTATCTTGAGTCTCACGGTCAACCTCAAATTGATCCGCAATGGTTTCACCAATCAAGCCCATGGATTCACCTGAGAAAGCATCTTTCAAGCCATCGTTAAGCATGCTTAGCTCTTCTTCGCCGGTCTTTTGGTCTTTGACGATGGGCGCTTTAGACATGGACTCAGCACCACCAGCGATGACCACTTCAGCTTCACCGAGCTGGAGGGCCTGCTTGCCAAGAATGACCGCCTTCATGCCTGAGCCGCAGACCTCGTTGATGGTAGAGGCGGGCACAGAGTTAGACAGACCGCTGTTAATGGCAATCTGACGAGCCACGTTTTGCCCACCACCAGCCTGGAGGACATTACCAAAAATGACTTGTCCGATATGGTCTTTGATATCATGTTGGCGCTTGATAAGCTCGCTTGATACAGCAGTCCCAAGCTCAACAGCTGAGTAGCTTGAGAGGCCACCATTGTATTTGCCAACCGGCGTCCTTAAAGCATCTATAATAACGATAGGTTTCACAAGAATTCCTCGATTGTTTCTAATTTAACTATGAAAATTATAGCATATTTCTTGGTTTAATTGGATTGGGGGTACTTGGGAATTGGTTAGAAGAACTTATAGAAAAATCCACTGGTGCTCAGTGGATATTGACTACAATCTGAAAATAAAGCTGTTTAATCCTTCTGAATGTCTAACTGTATGATGTGCAGTTCTAGAATTTAAAAGAGAAGTTTTGCTACGACAAAATGCTTTAGCTCAAGCTTTCTTCACTGCATCGATAGCTTTAAGCTTTACTTTTTTAGTAAATGGAATTTTTTCAATTTCAGCAATTACTTCTTCTTTTGATTTAGTTTTTAATTGTTCCTTGCAAACAGCCTTAACAACCGCGTCTACACCATATTCCGCAATTGTATGGGAAATGAGGCCTGCTATTCCAAGAATGGCGATACCTCCAATCATTCCACCTGGTCCAAGCAATGCAAGTCCCGCAGTTATAGCGGCTGCACCTGATAGGCCTGTTGCCCCCATTGCCACTACGAGTACAATCCCAGGTACCCCAAAGCCAGCAATTTTCTTGATTAATTCGTCCATGATTTTTCTCACTTTCTTTATATAATTTTCTATTGAATATTATATCTATCAGAAATTTTGATGTAAATTCTAATTGTATTATCTTTACTTTTTAAAACTTTCTTGAATTGTCCAATAAATCTACGTTTATCATCGGATTTATAGTGTGCAAATGCAACCCTAACATAATCCTCAGTTTCCCATTCAAAATCTCCAATCCTCATATTACCAAGTATGATTGGAAACTCATCCGGTGCAATTTCAGTAATAGGATCAGCTTCAAATATATAGTTGCCGTCCTCTGAAAGTATATTCAGCCACTTTCCATTGCGCTTTGATTCAAATGCAAGTTTTGGGAACCAGGCCTTTTCTTTTTCATTAATTGGCAAAAGACTTTGTGGACGCCAGATATTATGATTAAAAAAACACTTATTAAGCCAATGATTAGCTTAAGATTACGTGGATTCTCAGTAGTACCAGATATTTCTTTACTTTCTTTTTCTTCATCATTAAGACTTTGAAATGAATCGTTTTTAGATGATTTCATAAAAATTCTCCGTTCTTGATATTAGTCTCCATCATGTTCAACCTCAATTTCATGCTTAATCTCGTCTAGCGCATTTCGGATTTTTTCTCCAAATTCAAGGTTGTTACCCGTAAAAGCATAAGCAGGAATCCCATTTATACATAATGTTTTATGCTTTTTTTTTGATACCGTATCTTCCTTTATAGTTATTTCTTCTAAATTGTGATAATCTATAAAGTTCCCTTCAGAAAAACTTCCTTTCCAGTAAACACCCGTTGTCGTGAAACAAATACCTTCTTTTGCACCACCGAAAAGCGTACTGTCATAAAGACAAATGATTTCTTCACCTTCATCAAGTCTCACATAGCTTTCTTTGGCGTTAACTTTCTTTTTGACAGGAATTTCCGAATTAAAATAAAAGTATGCTGAATCTTCTTCATTTTTTTCAAGGTGTTTTTCTAACACCGATTCAATCGGGTTCTTCTTGGAAAAATGTTCTGTGAGTGCTTCTGAATCGATTTCCCAACTTATAGCTGTGTTTTTTTCTATAACATCAAGTAGATCTATAAACAAATTCCATAGGTTATCGAGTTCTTCAAAGACATCATCAATTGTATGATCCCATTTACTAATTACAGCATCTTTTTCTTTGGACTCCGAGGAATTTCCAAATAATGAATCAATGGCCTCAGTGTTTACACTGCCAGAAATATAGCCAGAAATGAAGCTCCCCGCTAATCCTTTTATTCCGTTAGATTTACTTGGAAGTATTCGGAGAACTTCATCAGAAAGTTCTTCCAATTCTTGCAACCAATTGAATAGCTCCAACGATTCTGTAGACAGAAATTCATCTTTTTTCTCTGAAATATAAGATTGGTCCCTTTTAGATAGTTCCCCATCGCCAGAATAGAGTAAAAAATTAAAACAATTATTCACCGACTTGAGATAAGTTCTATAGAGTTTTGAATGGATTATGAAATATATCGCATCATGACCTCTTCCCACAGCCATATTCTCAGAATAACCATTAATTAATTTAAGAACATCGTCATAGTAAATAGCACGCAATTTTATGAGTTCTTCGTTACCAAGAACAATTTCTTTAGTGTTTGACTCATCTTCATCGCCTAAGGCAATATCAGCATGAACAGAATCAAGCTCACTTGTTTGCTTACCTACCGCTTTACCACAGCTAAAGCAGAAAGCCGCACCAGGTGGTAAAGTGGCCCCACAACCACTACAAATCAGCTGTAAGTCAACCTTTTCACCACAATTCATACAAAACTTTGCATCTGGTATTAAGTCAGTTCCACAATTTTTACATTTTTCCATCAAAGCTTCCTCAAGTATTAGTTATGTCATTGCTGTTAGGGTTTCTCTGTTCCTATGGAACAGAGAAAGGGTACCCTTTCTCTGTTCCTATGGAACAGAGAAAGGGTACCCTTTGCAATTTTTCAGTTTATTCATTTACAGTATAGCACTTTACTTTAATAAATTAAACTGAAATATTTAGATTCAGAAACAATTCTACAACCAAAAAATCAGCCCCAACAGGACTGATTATTGGCTCTTTGTCAAATCGTGTGGGATTTAAAATCTCAAAGATAATAGGTAACCTCGGTTGCCTATTTTTTTATATGTTCATAAGGAATACCCGTTTCCTAAAGTTTCTAAAAGTCCTGAAACCAAAC
>NZ_BFFO01000012.1 GCF_003116835.1 Lactococcus termiticola
GAATCCTACCGCTTGCATTACACTTCGGTGTATGCATTACATAAGTATCACCCGGGAAGTAGCTCAGCTTGGTAGAGTACTTGGTTTGGGACCAAGGTGTCGCAGGTTCGAATCCTGTCTTCCCGATTACTTGAGCAATCAAGTAAGTAACAATTTGGCGGTGTAGCTCAGCTGGCTAGAGCGTTCGGTTCATACCCGAGAGGTCGGGGGTTCGATCCCCTTCGCCGCTATTAAAAATTTGTAGCTGGATCTTTAGCTCAACTGGTTAGAGCTCTCGGCTCATAACCGAGCGGTTGCAGGTTCGAGTCCTGCAAGATCCATACGTAAGGTTACATTGGGAGTTTAGCTCAGTTGGTTAGAGCACTGTGTTGATAACGCAGGGGTCCCAGGTTCGAATCCTGGAATTCCCATAAATGCATCCCGCATTTACCTAATTATCTTTTGGGGAGTTACTCAAGAGGCTTAAGAGGACGGTTTGCTAAATCGTTAGGTCGGGAAACCGGCGCGAGGGTTCGAATCCCTTACTCCCCTTTGTTTGAGGTCTATTGAAAAATAGGCCTCTTTTAGGCTTTATAGAGTCCTTCAGTTTGAGAAAGGAGGAATGCCATGTTAAAGACAGATGAAATTGCTGAACTAAAACGTAAAGTCAACATTGTAGATGTGATTTCACAATATGTTGCCCTAAGTAAAAATGGAAAGTCCTATATTGGACTTTGCCCTTTTCATGGTGAAAAAACTCCTTCCTTTAATGTTAATGCCGAAAAAGGCTTCTACCATTGTTTCGGATGTGGTAAATCTGGTGATCATATTAGCTTTCTTCAGGAACACAAGCAAATTGGCTTCCAAGATGCGGTCAAAGAGCTGGCTGAATTTGCAGGTGTTTCCTTATCATTGGGAGAAAAAGAGCAGAAAGAAAATCCCAACGCCCCCCTCTACAACCTGAATAACCAGGCGGCAAGGCTCTACAACATGCTCCTGACTTCGACAGAGCTGGGACAAAAGGCCCAGGCCTATCTTGAAAAACGGGGCATCACAGCTGAAATCATCAAGGCCTTTAATCTGGGCCTGGCTCCTGAAGAGCAGGATTTTATTTATCAAAATCTTTCATCAAAGTTTGATGAGGCAGTTATGGCCAAGTCCGGGCTCTTCCGCTATTCTAACAATCGCACCTTTGATGCCTTTAGCAACCGGATCATGTTTCCCGTGACCAATGAATACGGTCACGTAGTCGCCTTCTCAGGCCGAAAGTGGCAGGAGAATGACGAGAGCCGGGGGAAATATATCAACACCCAGGCCACCGAGATTTATGATAAGTCCTTTGAGCTCTTTCATCTGGACAAGGCAAAGCCTACTATCAGCAAGTCAAAAGAAGTCTATCTGATGGAGGGGCCGATGGATGTCATCGCTGCCTACAAGGCCGGGATTTTCAATGTCGTGGCCACCATGGGGACGGCCCTGACTGAAAAGCATGTCCGCCGGCTCAAAAAGCTTGCGAAAAAATATATTTTGCTTTATGATGGTGACAATGCCGGACAAAATGCGATATATAAGGCACTTGACCTCTTAGGCCAGAAGCAGACTGAGATTGTCCGGATTCCTGAAGGCATGGACCCTGACGAATACGCTAAGAGCTATTCTTATGAAGCCCTGGCCAAGCTGATGACGGAAGGGCGAATCCAGCCTCTGGAGTTTTTGATGGACTATCAAAGGCCGGCCAATCTTAATAACCTGCAGAGCCAGCTGGATTTCTTAGAGGAGATGACGGCTGAAATTGTCAAGCTTCCCTCAATTACCTCGCAGGACCTCTATATCCGCAAGCTCGTCGAGCTGTTGCCTGACTTTGATTATCAGCAGGTCGAGCAGGCGGTTAATCTGAGGCGGGAAAACAATCAGTCGGCCAGCTTTGAGCAAGCGGCGGAGTTTATAGCAGAGGATACTGGCTATCCGATACCAGAGCCACCAATCCCTGACTTTGATCCAGGAGAGCCCTATGCCCCTCGGCCTCAACAACAGCAGGTCCAGGCGAGTCCTCAGATCCCCAGGCGGTCTAGGACTGAGCGGGCTGAAGAGCAACTTCTCAACCGGATGATTTATCAGTCTAAGTTGCTTAAAGATTTTGAAAATGATGAAGACTTCCGTTTTGTCCATAAGCATTATCAAAATTTGTTTGAAAAATTAATCTTAGAGCGGATGACCTTTGAAGATATTGAGCCGAGTCGTTTTGCAGACCAGCTCAAGAACGATGAAGAGCGGAGCCTCTTTTATCAAATCATCAGCTGGGATCTGCCTGAAGAGGCCAGCGACGAAGAAATCCAAGACCTCCTTGCTAGCTTTGCCAAGGAGATGGAGATGGCCAAGTATGAGGCCTTAGAAAACCAGCTGGAAACCGCCAAGAAGGCCGGGAATGCTGAACGTGAGTTTGAATTAACACTTGCATTGATTAATCAGAAGAAAAAACTGTTATAATTTGTATGATGCACCAATCGCCCAGGAGGTAAACATTGGCAGAAACAAAAAAACGTATTAACCAAATTGCTAAAGAAGTAGATGTCGACAATAAAACACTGATCGAAAAGGCACAAGAACTGGGCTTTGAGGTAAAATCTCACTCCAGCTCAATCACAGCTGAGCAAGAGGCTGAGCTCCTCAAGAGCTTGCAGGGCAAGGCTTCAGCTAAGAAAAAAGCCGTCGCTAAAAAGCCAGTAGCTAAGAAGGCTGAAAAGGCTGAAGAAAAGCCTGCTCCAAAGGCTAAGGCTGAAAGTAAGGCCAAGGTCCCTGCCAAGAAGTCAGCAAGCAAGGCCGCCCAAAAGGAAGCGACTGAAGAAAGCTTTGATGTGACAGCCTTTGAAAAGGCCGTCAAAGCCTATATTAAGAAGCGGAAGCCCCTGTCAGAAGCCCTGGATTCTGAGATTGAAGAAGAGCTCGTCTCTAAATTTGGCCTGGAAGCAGAAGCCATAGACGAGCTCCTCCAGCAGATTCAAGACGAAGGCATCTCTATCGTAGACAAAGACGGTAATCCAAGTGAGATGGCCCTCCAGGCCAAGACCGAAGAAGAAGACAAGGTCGATGATGAGGCCATGGAAGAGATTGTCACTAATGTCCGCATCGATGACCCTGTCCGCATGTACCTCAAGGAAATCGGGCGTTATTCATTGATTTCGCTCGATGAAGAAACCAAGCTTGCCGAAGCGATTATCGCTGGCGGTGAGGAAGCAGAGATGGCTAAGCAAATGCTGGCTGAGGCCAACCTGCGTCTGGTGGTTTCAATCGCCAAGCGTTACTCTGGCCGTGGTATGCAGTTCCTTGACCTGATTCAAGAAGGAAACATGGGCTTGATGAAGGCGGTCGATAAGTTTGACCATACCAAAGGCTTCAAGTTCTCAACCTATGCGACCTGGTGGATCCGTCAGGCCATCACACGTGCGATTGCTGACCAAGCCCGTACCATCCGTATTCCGGTCCACATGGTAGAAACCATTAACAAGCTCATCCGGGTCCAACGTCAACTCTTGCAGGACCTGGGGCGTGATCCTTCACCTGAAGAAATCGGCCAAGAGCTTCACATGACACCGGACAAGGTCCGCGAAGTCTTGAAGATTGCTCAAGAACCAGTCTCACTTGAAACACCAATCGGTGAAGAAGATGACAGTCACTTGGGTGACTTCATCGAGGACGATGTGATTGAAAGCCCGGTTGACTACACTAACCGTGTCCTCTTGCGTGAGCAACTCGACGAGGTTATGGACACTTTGACTGACCGTGAAGAAAACGTCCTCCGCATGCGTTTCGGTCTTGATGATGGACGGATGCACACGCTGGAAGATGTCGGCAAACAGTTTAAGGTCACCCGTGAACGGATTCGTCAGATTGAAGCAAAAGCTATTAAGAAACTGCGTCATCCACGTCGGAGCAAGCCTTTGCGTGACTTTATGTAGACAGCTTAGTTCATTTGATCATGTGATTATTGAAATCTCCAGTTTTTGGAGGTTTTTTTGCTGGGGAACTTTAGGGAGAATCGCTGATATACAATAATGCCTTCAATGCTCCCTTCTGTCGCATTACCAGCTCAGAGCATCAGCAATCGGAGCCACTGCTATCTACGGGAGGTTCTTATGCTCATAAAACCCAAATGAAAAGCAAATTATTTGCTAAAATCTTAGAAAATGATTATAATAAATCTTATAAAGGTCAAAATTGGTCAAAGTGCCATCTGGCCATTTTAGATGCTTAAAAGGAGGACAGCTATGCTTTGCCAAAACTGTAATATTAATGAAGCGACCATCCATCTCTATACCAGTGTGAATGGTCAAAAGAAACAAACCGACCTCTGTCAAAATTGCTACCAAATCATGAAGTCTGGCGGGGAAGAAGGCCTCTTTAACGGCTCCAACCAGTCTGAAGACCCATACAACCCATTCCCAGACATCTTTAATGCCCTGCATGGCAACGACAGGGCCCAAGGCCAGACCCCGCCAACACAGGCTGGCGGTCGTGGCCCTGCTGGACCTCGCAATCCAAGGGCTAAGAAGAACCAAGGCCTCCTCGAAGAATTTGGCATCAATATCACTGATGCTGCCCGTCGTGGCGAGATTGACCCCGTCATTGGGCGTGATGAAGAAATCAAGCGGGTCATCGAAATCCTCAACCGCCGGACCAAGAACAATCCTGTCCTCATCGGCGAGCCAGGTGTAGGGAAGACCGCTGTCGTCGAAGGCCTCGCCCAAAAAATCGTCGATGGCGATGTCCCTCAAAAGCTTGCCAGCAAGCAGGTCATCCGCCTTGATGTGGTCTCACTGGTCCAAGGGACAGGTATCCGTGGCCAGTTTGAAGAGCGGATGAAGAAGCTCATGGATGAAATCAAGAGCCGTAATGACGTAATTCTCTTCATTGACGAAATCCATGAAATCGTCGGAGCCGGCTCTGCAGGCGATGGCAATATGGATGCCGGCAATATCCTCAAGCCAGCCCTGGCTCGTGGTGAGCTCCAGCTAGTCGGTGCGACCACCCTCAACGAATACCGCATCATCGAAAAAGACGCCGCCTTAGAGCGCCGGATGCAACCTGTTACCGTCGCTGAGCCTTCTATCGAAGAGACGCTGACGATCCTCAAGGGCATCCAAAAACGCTACGAGGACTACCACCATGTCCACTATAGCGATGCGGCGATTGAAGCGGCCGTCTACCTCTCAAACCGCTATATCCAGGACCGCTTCCTACCAGACAAGGCAATTGACCTGCTCGATGAATCCGGCTCTAAGAAGAACCTGACATTGAAATTTGTCGACCCAGAAGACCTCAAAAACCGCATTGCTGATGCCGAAGAGCAAAAGAATGAAGCCATGCGGACTGAGGATTTTGAAAAGGCGGCTCATTTCCGTGACCAGATTTCTAAGCTCAAGGAACTGGCGACACATGAGGTCTCTGACGACGATGTACCGATTATCATGGAAGAAGATATTGAGCAGATTGTCGAGCAGAAGACTCATATCCCTGTCGGCGACCTCAAGGAAAAAGAGCAGGCTCAGCTGATTAACCTGGAGTCTGACCTTAAGTCCCATGTCATCGGCCAAGATGAAGCCATTGAGAAGATCTCTAAGGCTGTTCGTCGTAGTCGTGTCGGCCTTGGCAAGCCCAACCGGCCGATTGGTAGCTTCCTCTTTGTCGGCCCGACCGGTGTCGGCAAGACCGAGCTGGCTAAGCAGTTGGCCATCGAGCTCTTCGGTTCGCAGGATTCGATGATTCGCTTTGACATGAGTGAATACATGGAAAAACACAGTGTGGCCAAGCTCATTGGTGCCCCTCCAGGATATGTCGGCTATGAAGAAGCTGGCCAGCTGACCGAACGGGTCCGCCGGAATCCTTATAGTCTGATTCTTTTAGATGAGGTCGAAAAGGCCCACCCAGACGTCATGCACATGTTCCTGCAAATCCTGGACGACGGCCGTCTGACCGATGCCCAGGGCCGGACTGTCAGCTTCAAGGACACCATCATTATCATGACTTCTAATGCTGGTACCGGCAAAGTCGAGGCCAATGTTGGCTTTGGTGCCGCCCGTGAAGGCCGGACCAACTCAGTCCTTGGCGAGTTGGACAACTTCTTTAGCCCTGAGTTCATGAACCGCTTTGACGGGATCATTGAGTTCAAGGCCCTGAGCAAGGAAAACCTCCTCCAGATTGTCGATCTGATGATTGATGAGGTCAACCAACAAATTGCCCGCAATGACATCCATCTGGAAGTGACCCCAGAGGTCAAAGAAGAACTCGTCGAGCTCGGCTATGACCCTAAGATGGGGGCTCGACCTCTACGTCGGACCATCCAGGACCATATTGAAGATGCCATCGCAGACTTCTATATCGAGCATCCTGAGTACAAGGACCTGACGGCTGACCTGATTGACGGCAAGATTGTGATTTCAAACCATAAAGAAGTCAATGAAAACAAGCAGTCTGAAGCTGTTTCCGCAGATGGAGATACTGCTAAATAAGAATAAAAAGGCCTGAATGACAGGCCTTTTTTATAAAGCCAGATTCTTTGTGAAGACTGGCTCTTTAAGGTAAAATAGAAGCTATGGAAAATAAGAAGATGAAGCTCCTTGGCCTGGTCGGGACCAATGCCAATTTTAGTTATAACCGCAAGCTCCTCTGGTTTATGAAGGACCTGTTTCCATTTGTGGAAATTGAGATTTTAGAGATTGCAGGCCTCCCTCTCTTTTCAGAAGACGAGCCAGAGCTTCCAGCCGGGATTTCAGCCATGACAGAGCAACTGATGGGGGCTGACGGCCTCATCATTGCCACACCAGAATATGACCACGCTGTTCCTGCAGCCCTCAAGAGTGTCCTCGAGTGGCTCTCCTGGGAGTCAAGTCATCCGCTGAAAGAACTGCCCATCATGATTGTAGGGGCTTCTCTTGGAAAGCTCGGCACAGTCTACGCCCAGGAAAATCTCCGGACGATTTTGCAGTCACCAGGCCTTGAGGCCATGGTCATGCCGGGCCACCAGTTCATGTTATCTGAGGCCAAGACAGCCTTTGATGCCAATGGTAATCTTGTTGATGCCAAGACCATTAAATTTTTAGAAAGCTCTTTTGGAGCCTTTGTTGACTTTGTCAGTGTCATGGGTCCAGTCCGCCAAGAACTACTCAGCCTGGATGCCCTGGCTGGAGCTTCTGAGGAATAGGAACAGGAATAGGAATGAAGAAGCTTACGAGAGCTTTTCGGGCTTTGGGGACCAATGTCCGCCTGACGATATATAAGGAGAGGCCTGAGCTCTTGCTGGAAGCTGAGCAGTTGATTGAGCATTATGAGGGCCTATTTAGTCTGCATCGGGAGGATTCTGAAGTCTGTAAAATCAATCGGGAGGCTGGAGTTCAGCCTGTCAAGGTCAGTACAGCAACCTTTGAGCTTATAGAATATGGCCTTGTAGCAACGAAGAGAGAGCTTGGCTTCAGCATCTTAATTGGCCCGCTGAGTCAGCTCTGGCGGATAGGCTTTGAGGATGCTCGACGGCCGAGTGATGAGGAAATCCGAGCGCTTCTTCCTTTGATGAATCCGGATGAAGTCGAGCTTGATTCGGCTGAGCAGACCGTTTTCCTCAAGCAGAAGGGCATGCAGGTGGACTTGGGCGGGATTGCCAAGGGCTATATTGCTGACCGGGTCGCTGACTTTTTTCAGGCTGAGGGCTTGGAGCAGGCTGTGGTCAATCTTGGGGCAAGTAGTATTCGCTTTATTGGCGAGAGTCCGGAGCATGGTGATGGCCTTTGGAGAGTTGGGATTAAGCATCCGCTTTTGGGGGCTGGTCGGCCTGTCAAGATTGTGAAGACTGGGGCGGGGGCTGTGACGACGACTGGCGTTACCAATCGGAAGTTATTAACAGATGGTGCAGTTTACCATCATCTCTTGGATCCAAAAACTGGATTTCCGATGAGAACAAATGTATTGACTGCTACAGTGTTAACCTCCTGTGCTTTAGACGGAGAAGTAAGAGCCAAACAACCATTAATAAACAAAGATTTTCTTGATTGTAAAAAGCTAATTATAAAGTCTGAAAATGGTAGCTTAATAATTAATAATACAAGAAACTTTAATTAGGCCCAGCATAAGCCCCCCTATAATCAAGCTAAGGCAGAAGAAGCCAGCTACGCCATCCAGCTTTGAGCCTTGGAATAGCATTTACGATTTTCCTTGTTCTTGATGCTTTGGGTAGGCTAGCAATTCGCTTAGCCATCGCCTACAGCATAAAGAAAAGCGTTGACTCCCGTCAACGCTAACCAAAGTTAGTACTCGACCTAGGGCGACCTGTAGCAGCAGGTCGCTTTTATGCTTTCATTATACCAAATCAATCCCTCTTGTCAAGTGTCTTTTCTCCTATTTGATAACGAGCATACCATCCTGGATGGCCCAAGGATTTTCAGCATTGATATGGTCATAGAACATCACACCATTGGTATGGTCAATCTCGTGTTGGACACACATTGACTCGAAGCCCTTGAGGCGGATTTTTTTCTTTTCGCCGTTCTTGTCTTGGTATTCGACGGTCACACGGGCATGGCGGACGACAAAGCCAGGGATTTCACGGTCGACGGAGAGACAGCCTTCGCCGACTTCGAGGGCGGCATCTTGGACAGAGTGGCTGACTACCTTAGCATTATACATGATTTCCTGCATCTTGTAGGCTTCGGCAGGGGCGACTTCATTGCCTTCTTCGTCAACTTCTGGGTCATTTGGGACCAGGACGGCGATGACCCGCTTGGTCAGGCCCAGCTGGTTGGCGGCGAGGCCGACACCACCACGGAGGCCGAGTTTTTCAGCCATGACAGGGTCTTGTGAGTTTCTCAGAAACTCCATCATCTTTTCACCCAGGATAATGTCCTCTTGGCTGAGCGGAAAGTCGACTTCAGTCGCGACCTCACGCAGGGTCGGGTAGCCTTCACGGACGATGTCATTCATGTCGATCAAATGGGCAGCGGCGGTCAATTTCGCCTGGATTTCTTGTTCTGTTGCGGTCATGATTTCTCCCTCTAAAAACTGGTCAATATAAGTTAATTATAGCATACTTTAGGCCTTAAAAATGGTAAAATTGAACTATAACTTTTAAGGAGCAGGCATGTCGGACTATAGGCAAAATGTGGCGGCTATCGTCATCAATCAAGAAGGTAAAATCTGGGTCGGCGAGCGGATTGACCGGATGGCCTGGGGCTTTCCTCAGGGTGGCATTGATGAGGGCGAAAGCTCCGAAGCAGCCTTGAAGCGGGAGCTCATGGAGGAGCTTTCGACCAGCGACTTTGACTTCATCGCCCGTTATCCAGAAAAGCTCCGCTATGATTTTCCTCCAGATTTGGAATTTTCGACATGGACCTTCAAGGGCCAAGAGCAGGACTGGTATCTGGTCAAACTCAGGCCTGGCGCCAAGCTCGACATATCCAAGCATGATGAGGAGTTTGCCCAGTATCTCTGGTGCGACCTGGCAGAGCTGGATTACAGCCAGTTTGGCTTCAAGGCAGGATTATACAGAACAGTGCTCGATTACTTTAAGGATAAGATAAAATGATAGAACGCATCACAGACAATAAATTTGACCTGGTCTCAAAATATGAGCCAGCCGGAGACCAGCCCCAGGCAATTGCAGAGCTGGTCGACGGTATTGAAAATGGCGAAAAGGCCCAGATTTTGATGGGTGCGACCGGGACAGGGAAGACCTATACCATGAGTCAGGTCATCGCCCGCACCGGCAAGCCGACTCTGGTCATGGCCCACAATAAGACACTGGCCGGCCAGCTTTATAGTGAGTTTAAGGAGTTCTTTCCCAATAATGCGGTCGAATACTTCGTTTCTTACTATGACTACTACCAGCCAGAGGCCTATGTGCCAAGCTCTGACACCTATATCGAAAAAGATAGTTCGGTCAATGATGAAATTGACAAACTTCGCCACTCAGCGACCAGCTCCTTACTTGAGCGAAACGACGTGATTGTCGTGGCCTCTGTCTCTTGTATTTACGGTTTGGGTTCGCCCAAGGAATACCAGGATAGCGTAGTTTCACTCCGTCCTGGCCAGGAAATCAGTCGTGATCAGCTTTTGAACGACCTGGTCAATATCCAGTTTGAGCGCAATGACATTGACTTTCAGCGGGGGCGTTTTCGTGTGCGTGGCGACGTGGTTGAGGTCTTTCCGGCCTCTCGGGATGAGCATGCCTTCAGAGTCGAGTTCTTCGGCGATGAGATTGACCGGATTCGTGAAATTGAAGTCCTGACAGGGCAAGTGATTGCAGATGTTGACCATATCGCGATTTTCCCTGCCACCCACTTCATGACCAATGACGAGCGGATGGAAGAATCGATTGCCAAGATTGA
The DNA here is from genome assembly GCF_003116835.1 of Lactococcus termiticola. GTDB lineage: Bacteria > Bacillota > Bacilli > Lactobacillales > Streptococcaceae > Lactococcus > Lactococcus termiticola. The sequence goes on from NZ_BFFO01000012.1 coordinate 10,350, forward strand.
AGCAGAGCTTGAGGTTCAGCTCAAGAAATTCCGTGATGAAGGCAAGCTCCTTGAAGCTCAACGCCTGGAACAACGCACCAACTATGACATCGAGATGCTCCGCGAGATGGGTTACTGTAATGGGGTAGAAAACTATTCTCGGCACATGGATGGCCGTAGCGAAGGCGAGCCACCCTTTACCCTCCTTGACTTCTTCCCTGATGACTTCCTCATCATGATTGATGAGTCCCACATGACCATGGGCCAAATCAAGGGCATGTATAATGGCGACCGGGCCCGTAAAGACATGCTGGTCAACTACGGCTTCCGCCTGCCTTCAGCCCTGGATAATCGGCCTCTGAAGCGGGAAGAATTTGAGGAACATGTCCATCAGATTGTCTACGTCTCTGCCACGCCGGGCGACTACGAGCAGGAGCAGACGGAGACAGTTGTTGAGCAAATCATCCGGCCGACCGGCCTCCTTGACCCTGTCGTTGAAGTCCGGCCAATGATGGGGCAAATCGATGACCTCTTAGGTGAAATCAACGAGCGGATTGAAAAGAACGAGCGGGTCTTTGTGACCACGCTGACCAAGAAGATGGCAGAAGACCTGACCGACTATTTCAAGGGCATGGGCGTGAAGGTCAAATATATGCACTCAGACATCAAGACCTTGGAGCGGACGGAGATTATCCGCGACCTCCGCCTGGGTGTCTTTGACGTCCTGGTCGGAATTAACCTTCTTCGTGAAGGGATTGACGTGCCAGAAGTCTCGCTGGTTGCCATTCTCGATGCGGATAAGGAAGGCTTCTTGCGCAATGAACGTGGCCTGATTCAGACCATCGGACGTGCCGCCCGGAACTCAGAGGGAAAGGTCATTATGTATGGTGACAATATGACCGAGTCCATGCGAAAGGCAATCGACGAGACCGCCCGCCGGCGTGAAATCCAGATGGCTTACAATGAAGCCCACGGCATTGTGCCTCAGACCATCAAGAAGGAAATCCGTGACTTGATTGCCATTACCAAGAAGACGGAAAATGGCGAGGTCGAAGAAATCCATGCCGAAGCCATGACCAAGAAAGAACGCAAGGCCCTCGTCGCCAAGCTCGAGAAGGAGATGCAGGAGGCTGCGGCTTCGCTCGACTTCGAGGCTGCGGCCCAGTTGCGGGACATGGTGTTGGAGATTCGGGCTTTAGATTAGGAGATGAGTCCCTTTTGGGGCTTTTTTCTTTTGTAAAAATTGTTGGCATTTTGTGATTTTAAGCGCTGGGTTGAGGAGGGATTTGGTATTTTTACCAAAAATAAAGGATGGAGGGTAACCCTCTTAAAATCCCTTTCTAACAGCCTTTCTAGCTCTTTCGATACTTTTATCATCCTGACCCATAAATCTAAAATTGAAGCCAGATGAGAGAAAAAACTTCTCCTACATAGAGACGAACATCCGAAAATCTCAAACCCGCCATCCAAAAACCGTTCCAAATAGAGAACCCTAAAAATTTCCGTTAAATTTCCTACAAATCCTGAAAAGCTAATGATTTCATCAATATTTCATCAGTTAACACTTTTGTTGCCTCTTTATCTTAGATAGAATTAAATGAAAATTAATCTATTAAGGAGGGTTTAATGTCTAAGAAAACGGTCAATAGACATGAAGAAATCAAGCTACACTACCGGATGTATAAGCGCAAGAAAGGTTGGCTCTATGCGGCGATTGGGACGGTCTCTGGCGTTCTTGGCGGAGTGTTAGTCGAGGCGGCGATTGAGGTCTCGGCAGAGGAGACCATGGGGATGAAGGACGGTCTGGATAGGATTCCAGCCAGTTCGGAGCTTGCAAGGACGAGGCTTTCGGGGACATCTGCCGGCCTGATCGCCCCTGGCGACAAGCTGGACACGGGAAATCACAAGCTCGACAATCTCCAGCTGGGGACGGCAACCAACTATCGCCTCTTTGGAAACAACGACCTCACAACCTTCAACAACATGATTCGCCTGGTTCAAAATAAGACCAATCAGATCGGAATTGGTCTGCCACCCGCTGCCCTTGACACGCGTGAGAGTTTTTCAATCTCGGCCAATCTGGTCATCGCCGGCAATGATAACTGGCACCGGGGTGACTTTCTAGGCCTGGTCTTTACGGGTGTCTCTGAAGAAGACTTTCTCAATGGGGCCAGCTCTAGAAATTCCTATCATCTGGGGATTCAGGGCCTGCCCAACAGCTATTTTATCGGGCGTGACCTCTGGTATCATGATGCGCTCAACCACGGCCCTGCAGTTGACGGCAATGAGGCAAAATATAAGCCCAGCGAAGAGATGGTCATCCGTAAGACAGACAGCTCGGGCAATCTGGTCTACGCTGACTATGACAGCCAAAACCAGCTCGATACCACAAACGGTCAGGCCTGGCAGTCAGCGAGTGATTTTACCTATACCAACGGTGTTGCCAGCACGGGAAAGGGAGCCAATCAGCCCTACACCGTAAGATGGACACCGACGACGGTTAACGCAGATAACACGGTCACAGGGACCATGAGCTTCAACTTGATTGCTAGCACAACCATGAATGGCAAGAATCCTGTCAATGGAGGGCCTAGCGGGATGACCATCCAGACGGTGATGACCTTGCCTGTCTCGACCCGCTATGCCTGGATGGGCGGGGTCGGCGACCTAAATCCTGGCTGGCTCAGCGTCCAGATGGACCCGACAAAGCCGGGGACAGGGAGTCGGGCCATGGCTCCGGTCCAGGTCAACTTTGTCAACAGCAAGACAGGAAAGCCTCTGGCCGGACATCCGCCGGCCAGTATCATGGCCAATGTCGGTGACAAGGTCCGGGTCTCAGACCTAAGCAGTCGGTCGACCCGCTCGGCCGATATGTCCACGACCTATAACTACACAGCCATCCAGGCCCTCGATGCTAATCTGACCTATAAGTCAGACCAGCCGGACAACACGATTACGGTCCAGGATGCGACGGCCTCAAATGCTAGTCCCAACGTGATTAACGTCCAATATGAGAGCTCAGAAGAAGAGGCCAGTCTCAGCTATAGCTGGGCTTCGGACACACCGGGTTATAATTCAAATCCTGGTCAGCTCCAGGGCAGCCTGCCTGATGCTGAAAGCTTCAGCGGGAATGTTGGGGTTATTCCTGGATTTACAGGGGCGGGCCTGCCTGCAGGTTACTCTATTCAGTCAGTGACGGGTCCTGACGGCAAGTCTTATGCCAGCCTTGCTGAGGCCGAGTCTGCCAATCCCATCAATAAGACAGGCAATGCCTTTCAGGCGGTCCTGACTGCTGACGCGGCGACCATCTCGCTGACGACCAGCCTGCTGGGCTCTGTCCCAGTGGAGAAAAGCTTTAACCAGCCGGTGGGGAGTCCGATTGATGTTGGAAATTGGGCCGACAGCTACACTGACGCACAGGGGATCGTCTGGAACTCCGTGGTCAACGTGACTTCGGCAGATGGGACAGTGACGACTTTTGGCGATGCTGGGAAGTCTTCAGGGATGACGACTTATTCAGGTTATTATCAGGCGGGGACCATGCAGATCGATGTCGGCTATGTGATGAGTCAGCCGAGCTCGCTGTCGCTTTCTGAGAGTCAGTCTCGGTCAGAATCTATGTCAGAGCTGGTCTCGCAGTCGCTGAGTAGCTCGACCAGTCTTTCTTTGTCGGCCTCGATGAGTGGTTCGGTTTCAGCTCAGCTTTCGGAGGAGGTCTCGTTGTCTGAGTCTGCTAGCCTGTCGACGAGTCTCTCTACTTCCCTGTCGAATTCTAGCTCGCTCTCTGTCTGGGCTTCTGAGTCATTGAGTTCTTCGCTTTCAAATTCAGAGTCGGAAGTCGCTTCGGCTTCAAATTCAGTCAGCCTGTCGAGCAGTTTATCGGCTGAGGATTCACGAGAGGCTTCGCTGTCACATTCTGTGAGCTTGTCTTTGAGTCAGTCAGAGTCGATTTCTGGAAGTGTATCGGGGTCGGCGAGTTTGTCGAGCTCGATGAGCTTGTCATTGTCGCTGTCCGATTCGCAAAGGTTGTCAGACCAGCTTTCTATTTCAAATTCTCAGTCTACTTTACTTTCTGAGTCTTTGTCAGCCTCGAGTTCGACTAGCCTATCCACTTCGATATCAGATTCTAGCTCTATCCAGGCTTCTCAATCGCTGAGTGCATCGCTCTCCGCATCTGATTCTAAGGAGGCTTCAGAATCCAGTTCGCTTTCAACAAGTATTTCAGAGTCAAGTTCTCTCTCAGAAAGTGCTTCGGAGTTGCTGTCTCAATCACGAAGCTTGTCAGAACAGCTATCAGCCTCACTTTCAACATCAAGCTCGACCAGTCTATCACTTTCACTATCCCATTCAAACTCGACATCGGAAGAAGTTTCCTTGAGTCAATCACTCTCTAGCTCAGTTTCGGAATCAAGGTCTATCAGTGGCTCAGTTAGTGAGTCCGAATCAATCTCAAACTCTATTTCAGTCTCAGAGTCCATATCTGAGAGCACATCTCTGAGCGCTTCTCATTCAAATTATCTGTCAACCTCACTATCAACCTCACTATCAGCGTCAAGTTCAACGAGCTTATCGATTTCACTGTCAGATTCTAATTCAGCACGAGTTTCTCAGTCATTGAGCGAGTCTTTGTCTAGGTCGGAATCTAAGGAGACGAGTGAGCAAGCTTCAATCTCAGCGTCAAATTCTCTTTCTGAAAGTGCTTCAGAGTTGCTATCTCAATCGCAAAGTTTGTCAGAGCAATTTTCTAGCTCAAATTCTTTGTCTGACTCAGTCTCCCAGTCGACTTCGCTTTCAGAATCGCAGAGCTTGTCAGAAGAGCTATCAGTTTCGGCTTCAGGCTCACTTTCAACGTCAAGTTCGACCAGTCTATCCTTGTCCGATTCTAGCTCTACAGAGGCTTCTCAATCATTGAGTGAATCAGTCTCCTTGTCGGAAGAAGTTTCCCTGAGCCAATCAAGCTCTAGCTCAGTTGCTGAGTCAGAGTCGACAAGTGGTTCGCTGAGCGAATTCCTGTCGAGTTCCATAGCAGTCTCTGAGTCCTTATCTATGAGCACATCTCTGAGTGACTCTCATTCAACTTCAGTGTCTGCCAGCCGTTCTTTGAGCCTTTCAATATCAACATCGCTTTCTAGCTCAGCGTCTCAATCGGCCTCATTTTCAGAATTGATGTCTGGCTCGAGCTCTCTATCTAATTCGCTTTCATCAAGCCTATCTCTATCTCTTTCAGATTCTATGCAGACGTCCCAATCATTGAGCGATTCGCTTTCCTTGTCGGAAGCAGTTTCTCTGAGTCAGTCAGCTTCAAAATCAGTTTCAGAGTCAGAATCAGTGAGCCGTTCAGTCAGTGATTTAGAATCACAATCTAGCTCTATTTCGGAATCTGAATCAGCGAGTGCTTCAATCAGTGAGACGTTTTCAATTTCGGGCTCAGTCTCGGAGTCTCTCTCTAGGAGCCTATCTCTAGGAGCCTATCTTTGAGTAGCTCAATCTCAACATCAGAGTCGACAAGTAACGCCAACTCCCTAAGCGACTCTGAATCGCTGAGTCGGTCTTTGAGCGCTTCTGATTCAATGTCAAGCTCCCTATCTGTGTCAGAGTCGATAAGTGGCTCGCTGAGTGTTTCAATAGCAAATTCTAGTTCGCTCTCAAGCTCTCTATCAACGAGTATATCGCTAAGCGATGTGCTTTCAGCCTCTGGTTTACTATCAGAATCCCTCTCCCATTCCCTCAGCCTCTCAGCCAGCAACTCTCAGAAGTCCTCTCAGTCCCTTTTCGAGAGTCTATCTCTGAGTCAGTCGGCCTCCATTTCCCTGAGCAGTTCCAGCTCACATCAGGGCTCCCTATCTATCTCACATTCTAACAGTCCAAGCCTCTCCCTTAGCCAATCACAAAGCCTGTCCTGGAAGAGCGACAGCACTGACAGCACCTCCCTCTCCAACAGCAATAGGAACAGCCCTCCAGTCATCAAGGCAACAAGCAGCCCACAAGCTCCACAGGCCAGCCAAGGTCTCCCAGCCAGAGTTCAAACGCTAGCAACTCCGATGCTACAAGCCAGCCCAAGCCAGCCCCCTCAAGCCCCAGTAAACTCCCAAGCAGACCCACAAGAAAAAGCCAAGCAGTCCCTCCAAAGCAAAAGGCCAAGCAGCCAAGTTAGTCAAAAATACCAGGCCAAAACCAATAGCTTTATCCGCTTCATAAAACATTACCTAGTTGCCCTAGCGACAAGCCTCCTTGCCCTTCTCCTCATCCTCTTCGCTCTCCTAAAAAGAAGAAAGAAGCAGGCATAAGAAGGCTAGGCTAACAGAAAAAGCCGTCCCCTTATTATCGGGACGGCTTTTTTATTTGCAGTATGGGCCTGACAACAACTTATTTAATCACTTCAAGGCCACCCATATAAGGACGGAGGACTTCAGGCACTGTGATAGAGCCATCTTCATTCTGGTAGTTTTCAAGAATGGCTGCGACGGTACGGCCGACGGCAAGGCCTGAGCCATTCAGTGTGTGCAGAAGATTGACCTTGCCATCTTCGTCACGGTAGCGGATTTGAGCACGGCGGGCCTGGAAGTCTTCACAGTTTGAGCATGAAGAGATTTCCCGATAGGTGTTTTGAGCTGGAATCCAGACTTCGAGGTCATAGGTCTTAGCAGCGGAGAAGCCCATGTCGCCCGTACAAAGTGTGATGACACGGTAGGCCAGGCCGAGTTTTTGAAGAATATTTTCAGCGTTTTCGACCATCTTTTCAAGCTCATCATAAGAATTTTCAGGCTTAGAGAACTTGACCATTTCAACCTTGTGGAACTGGTGGAGACGGATCAAACCACGGGTGTCACGGCCTGCAGAACCAGCTTCAGAGCGGAATGATGGAGACATGGCTGTGAAGTAAACGGGCAGTTCCTTGTTGTCCAAAATCTCATCTCGGTAGTAGTTGGTCAGAGGCACTTCAGCCGTAGGAATCAAGACGAAGCCACGGTCATCCTTGAGCTCAAAAGTATCTTCCTTGAACTTAGGATATTGGCCGGTCCCAAACATAGAGTCCTGGTTGACCATGTAAGGCGGAATCATCTCTGTATAGCCTTCTTTGGCATGCTCATCGAGCATGAAGTTGTAGATGGCACGCTCTAAGCGGGCTCCAGCACCACGATAGAAGAGGAAGCGGGAACCTGTGACCTTACCACCACGCTCCCAGTCGAGGATACCCAGGTCTTCGCCCAGGTCCCAGTGGGCCTTTGGTTCAAAGCTAAATTCAGGTGCAGTACCCCAACGGCGGACTTCGACGTTTTCATCTTCATCAGCCCCGACAGGAACAGAGTCGTGGGGGAGATTAGGCAGGGTTGTAGTGTAGGTAGTGAGTTTTTCTTCGATGTCAGCGAGCTCAGCATCGATTGTTTTGACCTCTGCAGAGACCTTCTGCATGGCTGTAATCTTTTCAGAGGCATCGCCCTTATCACGTTTAATTTGTGAGATTTCATCAGAAACAGTATTGCGTTCTTTTTTGAGCTCTTCAGATTTGACGATGAGTTCACGACGTTTGATGTCGAGGTCACGCAGTTCTGCGAGGGTCTCTTCTTTGACACCACGGTTGGCAAGCTTTGCTGCCACGCCGTCAAAGTCTGAGCGAATTTTTTTAATGTCGAGCATAGATTGGTTCTCCTTAGTTTTTTATAAAATAAAAGAACCGCAGTCTCTCCCTGTATTAACAGGGCGACAACCGCGGTTCCACCTATTTTTCTTTCTCAATCAGCGTAAGGTGCTGGGCCCTTCTTATTTTCATAAGAATGTCTAAAGAATAGAAGAAAGAGTCCAGCCTTGCCCGGTCTCAGCAGCTCGGGCTCTCTGTGAAAGCTTTGATGACGGTTTCATTTTCTTACTTTATTTTAGCAGGTTTTTGGGGGCTTGTCAATTATGACTTGAAGGGATTGGTAAAAACATTGAGCAGGCTCTTGGCCTTCGTGAATTTCTGAGTGCCGACCTGCTGTCCAATGATCTTCAAGAGCTGTGGAGCTTCATCTGACGAGAACTTGAGGAAGCTTTTCTCCGTTGTAATAGAGAATTGCTTACCGATTTTCTTAGTTGCTGACAGCTTTATTTCGACCTGAAGGACATCAGCCCAAAGCAGGCTAATATCAGAGCCAAGACGCTTGTTCTTATAAGAAAAAGTCAGGCCCTCGTCAGTCAGATGAATGATGCCGTTCTCAACCGTGCCGAGGTAAATCTGCCCCTTGGCTTCTTTTAGTAAATTAGACATCGAGCTTATCCTTTTTATTAAAGAGGGCGATAAAGTTGCCAGGGATGTTCTTGACGCCACCAATGAAGGTTTGAGATCTTACGACCTTCTCATCGCCCAAGTGCTCTCGGGCAACCTTTAAGACCTTGCCGGCTTCCTTACTTGAGAAGCGGACCTTAGACTTATTCTGAAGAACAATCGTAAAATTACGACCGATTTTCTTCTTGCGAATGACCCGGCCCTCAAGGGCACCGATGCTCTCCCAGGGGAAGGTCATGTTATCAGCGACGTTTCGATCAGAGAAAAACTCAATCCCTCGGTCACCAAGCATCAGCTTGCCATATTTTGGCAGGCCCAGATATGAAATAGCTTCGCTGACCAAGTCAGCCCTTGTATTAATTGATTGTACCATAGCTACCATTATAGCATAAAAACCCTTACATACCAAATGTCCTGCGGACGGCTGATCCCTTATCGGGGTTGGGGATGTTTCTAGTAGTGGGTGCTCGCGGAACTAGCTTCGAGTGTCGCTAAGCCCTGCTTAGCCAATAACCTCACATCTTCGATATTAGGTCAGGCTGTCCCGGAAGTCTAAGTGCTAAAGCACTAAGACCCTCGGGCAGTCTCGCTTACGCGAGCCGTCGCATGGCAAACCAACGCTACTTGCGGATTTCCGCTCCGCGGATTACACGACAGCAGAGCTGTCGGTAATCCCACTACTAGAAAATCCCCTGAGTTTAGAGCTTCGCTCCCGGCTTCGCCGGACCGCTTTGCGGGTTTGGCTTTGCCAAACGGCCGAAGGCCAAGCCAAAAGGGGATTTTCTAATAATGGAAACATCGACAGCTTTGCTGTCGTATGTTTCGCACAGGGGAGATCCGCAAGTACTATTTCTTAGTGGCTCAACGGCTCGCGTAAGCGAGACTAAGAGACACTTAGAAATAGTCGCAGCTAGCTCCCCGAGCACTCCATTATTTGAAACATCCCCAAACCCGAAGGGCCAGCCGACAGCAAGTCACAAAAAAATCCAGCCGAAGCTGGACTCTTAAATGAATTATGCAAGACCTGCGATGTGAAGGAGAATACCCAACACGAAGAGTCCGATGATAATTACGAGTGGAGCGTTACGGTTCTTCCATTTACGCAAGATCCAGAGAATGATGAAGGTCAGGATCAAGGCAACGAAACCAGGAATCAATGAGTTGAATACGTCAGTCAATGATTGTTGTTTGAAGGTGTTCAAACCAAGTGATGACGCATTGCCAAGGATTGATGAAAGTGTAGAACCATCGATGTTCAAGTTACCAAGGTTTGCAACAGAAACGTAGTTTACGATATCGTGCGTCCCTTTAACGACGTGAACGAGTTGTCCGCCAACTGTTTCTTGTACAATATTAGCAGCGTCAATGATTTTTGAACCATGACCAGCCATGTAGACAGGTGCAGAAGCTGTGTAATCAGCAGCGTGTTGAGCATGAGTGACCCAAGCACCGTTGAAGGCACCATCAGCCAATGGTTGTTTTGGAAGCATTGCGTTAGGACCAGTGAAGCTGATGTTAACCCAACGTTCGATCAAGACACCAAGGATGAACATACCAAGGATTGATGCACCCTTAGTAACCTTTTGAAGGAGACCGCCGCCCAAGTCTTGAGTGATGGCAGTACCTTGTTTGTAACCAAATTCTTGTGTGAACCAGAGGAAGGCGATACGGATAGCATTCCAAAGGACGAAGAAGAGGATAGGACCAACGATTGAGCCAGTCAATGCGAGTGACGCACCGAGGGCACCAATGATAGGACGGAGTGTGAACCAGAAGACTGGGTCACCAACACCGGCGAGGGGTCCCATCATACCAACCTTCACACCTTGAATTGCTGCGTCGTCGACATCGACACCGTTTGCTTTTTCTTCTTCAAGGGCGAGTGTTACACCAAGGATAGGTGCAGCTGGGTATGGGTGAGTATTAAAGAATTCCATGTGGCGTTTCAAAGCTTCTTTTGCTTCTTCAGAGCCAGCTGGGTAGAATTTCTTAAGTGCAGGAACCAAGGCATACAAGAAACCAAGGTTTTGCATACGTTCGTAGTTCCATGAACCTTGCAAGAACATTGAACGCATCATAACGCTAAAACGTTCTTTTTTAGAAAGGCTAAATTTTTTGTTTTCCATTTTGTTCAATCTCCTTTCTTAATAGTCGTTCAAGATGTCGCCAATCGGATCGGCAGATCCACCAGCGGCACCAGCGTTACCCTTGTTTTCTGACAGTGTCAGGTAGATAAGGGCGATAACCACACCAAGGATACCCATTGCGATCAATGAGAGACCGTTGAGGCCTGCTGCATTTGGAGCAAGTGGTGCAAGAACGAAACCGAGGAAGAAGAATGGCCAGATTTCAGCAGTTGCCATGATGTTGATAACCATCGCGTAACCAACGACAACGACCATACCACCACCAACAGCAAGACCGCCTTTAAGCCAGTCTGGGATAGCGTTCAAAGCGTCTGCAACGACGTGTGAAGGTACGGCTGTGATGATCCCTGCAGGGATTGCAATACGCAAACCTTGGAGGAGGAGGGCAAACATGTGCCATCCTTGAACACCAGCGTATGAACCGCGTTCAGCAGCAGCATCAGCCAAGTGGATAGTACCAACGTTGATGAAACGAACGAGGGTAGTCAATACGAGACCTGCAGTTGCAAGCACGATAGCTGAGGCGATGAAGGTTTGGAGGTCTTGGACGTTAGGGTTACCATGTGACCAGTCCCAACCTTTAACCATCAAGAGAGCTGAGGCTACAGAAGCCAAAGCCGCGTCAGGTGCGACAGCGGCACCGACGTTTGCCCAACCAAGGGCGATCATTTGAAGTGCACCACCGAGCAATACACCTGCAGCCAAGTGACCAGTTGCGAGACCGATCAATGTACATGCAAGAATTGGTTGGTGGAATTGCCATTGGTCCAAGATACCTTCGAGTCCGGCAAGGAAAGCGAAGATAAGAACCAAAATAATTGAGATAACACTCATTTTAGAAATTCTCCTTTATACAATTACAATAAATAAATGACAGATTATTGAACGTTTGCTTTATTAATCAAAGCGAACAAGTCTGATTTTGAATCATTAGGGACTTTACGAACGTCGAAGTCAACGCCGAGGTCACGCATTTTTTCAAAAGCAGCAACGTCTTCTTTGTCGACTGACAAGACGCTGTTCAACAAGGTCTTCCCTTGTGAGTGGGCCATTGAACCAACGTTCAAGGTTGTCACAGGGACACCACCTTCGATCGCAGCAAGTGCGTCTTGAGGTGTTTCAAACAAGAGAAGGGCTTTAGTATCACCGAAGCGAGGGTCTTTAGCGACTTCAATCATTTTCTTGATTGGAACAACGTTTGCGTGTACTCCTGGAGGAGCCGCTTGTTCGATCAAAGTCTTACGCATTTCGTCTTTAGCGACATTGTCAGAAACGACGATGATACGGTTTGCTTTTGATTCAGGTGTCCATGCCGTTGCGACTTGACCGTGGAGGAGACGTGTATCGATACGGGCAAGATTGATTTTGATCTTACCATCGCCGATGACAGTTCCTTCTGGAATCGCACCTTGCATAGCTGCTGGGCCAGCAGTTGCTGTTTCTTCAGCAGGTTGAAGCTCTTCAGGAAGCGCGCGAATGCCCGCTTTAGCTTCTTTGATAATGTTGGCTGCCACTTTTTCAACGCCTGCTTCCGCATCCATCATGCGTTCAGTGTAGGCTTGAATCAGCATTGGCAAGTTGAGGCCTGTGATGATGGCGATCTTACGATCAGCCATTTCGTTCATGACTGCACTTGACTGATTGAATGGAGAACCGCTCCAAAGGTCAGCAAGGACAAGCACTTCATCGTTGGCATCAAAGGTTGCGATAGCGGCTTCGATTTTGGCATGCAAATCATCTGGTCCTTCGCCTGGCATGAAAGTCACAACTTGTACTTTCTCTTGCTCACCGAAGATCATAGAACCAGATTGTTGGATACCAGCAGCGAATTCACCGTGGCTCGCAATAACAATTCCGATACTCAATGTGAGTAACCTCCTTTTATTTTTTATAATAAAAATTATTACTTGTATAGTATAACACAAATGAAAGCATTTGCAAGCATTATATGAGCCCTTTATGAGAACAATATAAAAAAAGAGCCTTGAAAAGCTCATAGTAAAGGGTTTTCAGGCGGATTCTGCTTCCTTAGAATTTCAAGAACTTGTAATCTCGAGGACTTTTATGAAATTATTTGGTATATTTATTGAAAAAGCAGTGGAATTTGTGATAAAATGTGACTATGTTTTAAGGACGGTTCTACTTTGTCGCCTTGATGGCCCCGGTAGGACAATGTTTGATGGCTTCGATCAAGCCGTCGGATTCCTTGAGCTCAATCTCCCCTGCCTCCTTGTCAGCGTAAAAACGCACCAGGCCTGAGTCGTCGTAATCGAAAATCTCAGGAGCCTTGACATGACAGAGACCACAAGCAATGCAATCTTCTATTTGGAGTTTTATCTTCATATAATAGATTATAGCTTATTATCATAAAAGAAGAAAGGTCGAAAGATGGCTGGCCAAACTGATCCGCTCGAAAATGAAATCTACCGGGCGATGCGTCGTGACCGTGAGAAACAAAAGGCAAAATCGCATCCACAAAAGAAAAAGCCCGAACAGAAGCCCAAGACTAACAAGGTCTTGACCTTCTTGTTGGTCATTTTCTTCGTCATTTTAGGTCTGGTTCTGGCCTTCTTCTTCTGGAATAACCGGACGATCAATAACCAGCAGTTGGACAATAGCTTTGCTGGGGTAGAGCAATCCAGCTCGGTCAGCCAGTCGGCATCGGCTTCGAGTGATGCGACTTCAGCTGAGAGCTCAACGGCAGCGTCAAGCTCTTCATCGTCCTCATCTGAAGCAGGGGCGACCTATACCGTCGTCGCCGGCGACTTCCCTAATCAGATTGCCTCAAAGACTGGTGTACCTTGGACGACCATCATGGCCTTGAACAATGTCTCAGCGACAGGCTATAATGCTGATGGGACATCCCTCTATCCCGGCCAAGTCTTGAAATTAAAATAAAATTTGATAGAATAAAAAGAGTGCTTTAGCACTCTTTATTTTTTAGAAAAGAGATGTCATGAAAAAATTTCAAATCGCAGTAGACGGGCCTGCCTCAAGTGGAAAATCAACGGTTGCAAAGTTGGTCGCACAGGACTTAGGCCTGCTTTATTTAGATACCGGGGCCATGTACCGGGCGGCGACCTATGTTGCCCTGAGAGACCAGCTTGAGACGGCAGAAGCTGTGATTGCTGTCCTTGAAAAAGAAGCGGTCCGTTTTAAGAATGCTGAAGGGGGCCAGCTCGTCTTTCTCGGCGATGAGGATGTGACCTCAGCCATCCGCCAAAACGACGTGACCAACCAGGTCTCTAAGTGGGCGGCAGAGCCAGCGATTCGGGACTTCTTTGTGGCAGAACAAAGAAAGATTGCTGAAATCTCAGGCATCATCATGGATGGCCGAGACATCGGGACGGTCGTCCTACCAGAGGCCGATTTGAAGATTTATCTGATTGCCTCGGTTGACGAGCGGGCAGAACGCAGATATAAGGAAAACCTGGCCAAGGGGATTCCGACGGATCTTACAGCCCTCAAGCAAGAAATCGCTGCCCGGGATGAGAAGGATATGAACCGTAAGACTGCCCCATTGAAGCAGGCCGAGGATGCCGTGCTTTTGGATAGTACGGGTAAGACCATTGAGCAGGTGGTGGAGTTTATTGAAGAAAAAGCAAAAGGCCTGATGTAGGCTTTTTTGTTTGAGGTTTTGAGCCAGCAATGCGACCAAGGGGAGCCTTGAGGGCTAAAATGCTTCAAAAAGGCTTTGGGATGGAGAAAGCGGAGTTTTCTTCATTTTTTCTTTTCTTTCCGTTCTGTTCCGTTCCGTTGTGGAGAAGCCATAAGAGAACTGTGTGGCCGCAAGCAGACACCTACGGTGTCTCATTGCTAAATCTGGAGCCCGAGGTCTCCAGATTTGCCTTAATGACACAGTTTCTTATGGCTTCTCCACAACTCCACTATCGGTGTTTTCAGCATTAAATTTCTTTAATATGGTAGTTATTGAAACAATAGTGCTCCAGTCCAGAAAAGGGCTCGCCCATAGTGAGGCCATCTTCGTGGCTCCGCCACTATGCTCTCCATGCTCGCTAAGTCGCTAAAGCGACTAGTCGCATGGGCCAAGCAAAGCTTCGCTTTCATTGCTAATTTTGGAGACCGATAGGGCTCCAAAATTGCCTTTTTCACTATGGGCGAGCCCTAGTCTTTAATAGTATATTTAATAGATAAAGACTAGCCAGTGAAGTGAAGGAAATCCGGCGAAACATAGTGGAATAAGGCAGATTTGAAGACCCAACGGGGCTTCAAATCTAGGCATGGAAGCCGGAGGCTTCGCTGTCGGCCCCACTATGCTTTTTTGCCGGATTTCCGAAACGAAACGACAGCTCAGATCACAACAAAAGAGTAGTCCATAAGACTACTCTCATTAAATTAAGAACCCAAAAGCTGTTCAGCCACACTCTTATACTTATTAAAATCAATCAACAAACCACTACCACCATCAAGGTCGTAGCCGTCCTGCCAGTCGTTGGCTGATGGGACGGTGGTGCTGCTGAGGTCCTTCATGCCAAGGAGGCTAAAGAGCATCTTGGTCATGAGGACGGAATTTGGGATATTGGTCATGGTTACGGCCCGGGCTGTCCCAAGGGCAGAGGCCCCGGTAAAGAGGGAGAGGGGATTCTTGACCTTGCTGATAATGGTCTGCATGACCTGCTGTTGGCGTTTGACACGGCCAGTGTCGCCCTCGTCATCATGACGGAAGCGGGCGTAGTTCAACAGGGTCCGGCCATTCATCTTTTGCTTTCCTGGCTGAATCATCATAAAGATCCCGCCACCATCCGGGTAGCCAAGCTCTGCCGCTTCCTCAGCGGTCAGGCTCTTGTCGCTTGAAGCCATCCCTTCTGTGTCTGCCAGGTCATCTGGGACAGGGACGGCAGGCAGGGTCTGGCCTCCAACTGTAGAGAATTGGGCATCAATCTCAATACCGCCAGGGAAGAGTGAGTCAATGATGGTCGCAAAGCTTGAGAAGTCAACAACCGCATAGTATTGGCACTTGATACCAAAGTTTTCCTGGAGGGTCTCCCGCATGAGTTCGGCCCCCTGGTGGTTATTTTGCTCGCCAATAGTATAGGCAGCATTGATTTTATAGTTGACGTCGTTGCTACCATCTGCATTTACACCTGGAATATTGACCAGCGTGTCCCGCATGAAGCTGACCAGCTGAGGCTTGCCCTTGCCACCGATATGGAGGACCATGATGGAGTCAGAATGGGCAATGCCAGAAGTCTGCCAGGGCCTTTGGTCAGCCCCCAGAATCAGGATATTGGTCGAGCCGTCAGAATTAGCCTGGCCGTTGAATTTCTCAGCCTTAATCACACCACCTTCATGCTTGACACCACGCTGGTAGCCATAGGCAAAGAAACCGCCCATCGTCACGATAATCAGAAGAATCAGGGCCAGAATCCAGCGCCCCCAATGGCGTTTTTTCTTGCCCTTCTTATTTTTTTTGCCTTTTTTATCTTGCTTGTCATCAGACGATTTTTGAGCTGAACGTCCTCTTTTGCTGAGGGGGACGGAAGCAGAAGGACTACTTGGAGAGCTGTATGATGAGTCATGCCCTTCGTCAAAATCTTCAGTGAAATCTGAGTCAGAAGCCTTTTCTTCCGGCTCATAAAAATCAGCTGCTGGCTCTTCGACAGCCGTTTCAGTCCCTGATGCTCGGGCATATTCATTCAAGAGTTCATCATATTCGAGCCGTTCTCGGATTGAAAGATAATCTACATTCTTCGCGAGATACTGCAGGCGTTTATATTTTTTGTCATCCATGATTACACCATTATAACAAAATATTTTAGTAAATAGAAATAGCCTGCAAGGCCATGGCTTAAAGGATTCTTAGCTTTATAAAAATAAAATGGGAAAGCTGATGCAAGCCAGCAAAAAAACAGCTGTCATAAGCTGTTTTCTGAAATGTTTAGCCCTTATCCGCACCTGCAGTAATCCCACGGACGTAGAATTTTTGCATAAAGATGAAGATGAATTAGAGTTTTTTTGAAAGGGCTTTACTTTTTTCTTGCCATTCAGAATAAAAAGTGATATACTTTTTTATGTGAAGCAATGCAAGCGTTTGCATTGCTTCACATAAAAAAAAATAGATACAGGAGTAATATCGTGAAAACTTCAAAACTTCCTAACCTCCCGATCGGTACGATCTGGATGCTATCCTTCGGCTTTATTGGTGTTCAGATGGCCTTCTCACTTCAAAGCTCAAACATGGGCCGCATCTTTGAGACGCTGGGAGCTGACCCTACAAAGCTTGGATTTTTCTTCATTCTGCCACCGCTTGCGGGAATGGTTGTTCAACCACTTGTCGGAAAATATTCTGACAAGACCTGGGCGCCAAAACTTGGCGGACGTCGACTTCCCTACCTCTTGATTTCAGCCATTGTTGCCATGTTGGTCCTCTGCCTCCTTCCAAACTCAGGGTCATTTGGTTTCTCGGTGCCCGTAGCCCTCTGGTTTGGTGCCATCACTATACTATTCATGGACCTGTCTTCAAACGTTGCCATGCAACCTTTCAAGATGATGGTCGGTGACATGGTCAACGAAGATCAAAAAGGTTACGCTTATTCAGTTCAATCCTTCTTCTCAAACGCAGGTGCTGTACTTGCGTCCATCTTCCCATTCATGTTGACTGCCTTCGGTGTAAGCAATACTGCCGCAGCTGGTCAGGTGCCAATGTCAGTTATTCTTTCCTTCTATGCAGGTGCTGCAGTCCTTGTGATCTGTGCCCTGATCACTGTCTTTAAGGTTAAAGAATACACGCCTGAACAATACGCCCTCTATCATGTTTTGACAGAAGAAGAACAGACTGAAAAAGTCAGCTTCATGAAGCTCCTTGGCCGTGCTCCTAAGATTTTCTGGACTGTCACACTGGTACAATTTTTCTGCTGGATGGGCTTCCAATACCTCTGGACTTATGGAACTGGTGCGGTAGCTCAAAACGTTTGGCATACGGTCAATCCTGCAAGTTCAGCCTTCCAAGCTGCTGGTAACTGGTTTGGTATCATGTCAGCTGTTCAAGCGATTGCAGCAGTGCTCTGGTCATTTGTCTTGACCAAAGTACCAAATGAAAAACACAAATTTGCCTATAGCCTGTCACTCTTGCTTGGCGGTATCGGTTTTGCCTCGGTCTTTATGATTCATACTGCTGGTCTCTTAGTGATTTCCTTCATCCTTGTCGGTATCGCTTGGGCCTCTATGATGGCCTTCCCATTCATCTTCCTGACCAATGGCTTGGAAGCTGCTGGTGAAGGGGCCCATATGGGGACCTTCCTCGGCCTCTTCAACGGTTCAATCTGTCTGCCACAGATCGTTGCCTCTGTCGCTTCCTTTGCCCTCTTCCCACTCCTGGGTTCTAGCTTCCCAGTGATGATCTTGGTATCTGGTATCCTCTTGATCATTGGTGCGATTTCGGTTGCTACTGTGAAGCCTGCAAAAGTTGCTTGAGTTATGAGATTTTAAAAATCCTCAATAACCCCAGCGCATGTGCTGGAGTTATTTTTTCCATTCAACCTGGAGATAAACTCATTATTGAAGGAGAAATTGAATACTCTCACCTTAATGAATACAACAAAAATGAAATCCAAAATGCGAACAAGCAAAAAACTGGCCGATCTGCGGATTACAAAATTTCTGAAAACACAAAAGGCTACCGTAAGATTGTCATTAACAACCCCCGTGCTGCGTTCACAACGAATCCTGAACTTGTAAAATGGTTTGGACAACACGTTTACTCAACACGTGATGGGCTTCGCACACAATACAACTGGGATGGTACTGCAAATTACACTCCAAAACATTTCCAAGCCACCCTTAACCAATGGGATAACCCTGTAGAAGTCACAGACAGCTCTGTAGAGAACTTTGCAAAAGGTTCCACTTACGTATCATCTTCAACGTTTTCCAAAGCTCTAAGGCAAATTGGGACTTTGGTATTAATGCCATTCAAGGTGATATTAACGCTCAACCATATCATACTCGTTCTGCGGAAAACTTCAATCCATTGATTCAAGCTTATGGCGTGCCCCAACAACAACCACAAACAAGTCAAGCTGCTCCTCAAAATAATGCAACAAATGGTCTTTTTGGTGGGAATCCAACCACAGCACCATCACCAAATCAAACAGCAGCTGCAGCACAATCGACAATACCACAAACAGGTCAAACGGGGACATTTCCGCCACAAAACCAAGGTTTCCAATAAGAATAAACTGTTCCCAACTTTGGACAAAACCCTGTAAACAACCAACAAACACCTAACCAAAATCTTTTTGGGGACAAACCAATCCAAACATTCCTCAACAAGGCAATACACTAGCGACCCCTTTTAACAATAATCAAGGCGCACTAACAACTCCTCAAAACACAACCTTTGAAGACCCATTTGCAGTACTTTCTATTAACTAAACCCTATGCCTAAAAAACGACAAAAAAACGCTATCTAAGGTTAAAACAACCTAAAGAAGAAGTACCTCAAAGGGTTGAACAATTGAGTTTGTTTGATTAGTGCGATTTAACGCAAACGCTTGCAAGTTATTTTTGATTCTGATAAAATGAAATTAATGTGAAAGCACTTCCAGATCTGTTGGAAATGAAAGAAATACAACCGTAAATTCTGTTTATTGGAGGTTCTATAGATGAACACAGCCGCTATTTACCACCGTCCAGAGTCGGAGTTTGCTTTTCTTTATAAAGTAGATGAAGTAAGAATTCGCATTCGGACAGCCATTGACGATGCTGCAAAGGTTGAACTGATTTATGCAGATCCTTACGACTTTTCAGAAGTCATGTTGTCAAATGGTGATTCATCGGGTGCGACACCTGATTGGCAATTTCTTACTATAGAAATGCAAAAAGTTGTGACGACAGAGTCACACGATTATTATCAAGTTGCTGTGGACTTAGCCCACAAACGAATGGACTATCTCTTTGTTATTACAGGTCAAGAGGGCGAAAAAGTTGTCCTGACGGACCGGGGCGCGATGCCTTATGATATCGAGCTGCTGACGAAGAAATACGCTGCCTTCCGCCTGCCTTTCTTTCATGAAGTTGACCGTTTCAAAGCGCCAGATTGGGTGAAAGACACGGTATGGTACCAGATTTTCCCAGAACGTTTTGCCAATGGCGACAAGTCGCTGGACCCAGAAAATGTCAAAGCTTGGGATCCAACAGAGACGCCAGAACGTGAAGACTTCTATGGTGGAGATTTGCAAGGGGTGCTTGACCATCTCGATCATTTGGCGGAGCTTGGTGTGAACGGGATTTACTTCACGCCAGTCTTCAAAGCACCGACGAATCATAAGTACGATACGCAAGATTATTTGGAAATCGACCCGCATTTTGGGGATAAAGCCTTGTTCAAGAAATTGATTGATGAAGCGCATGCGCGTGGGATTAAAGTCATGATTGACGCGGTCTTTAATCATATTGGGGACGAATCTCCGCAGTGGCAAGACGTCCTTAAAAATCAGGAAAAATCAAAATATGCCGACTGGTTCCACATTAATAAATTTCCAGCCAGCTATGTCGCGACGGATAATAATGAATTTGCGGTTGATGCGACTTACGAAACTTTTGCCTTCACACCTCACATGCCAAAACTTAATACGGCAAATCCTGAAGTGATTGATTACCTTTTGCATATCACGACTTATTGGATTAAGGCATTTGATATTGATGCTTGGCGTTTGGATGTTGCGGATGAGATTGACCATACTTTCTGGAAGAAATTCCGCAAAGCTTGTGATGAAGTCAAAAAGGATTTCTATATCTTGGGCGAAGTTTGGCATTCTTCTCAACCTTGGCTAGTGGGTGATGAGTTCTCAGCGGTCATGAATTATGCTTATACAGGAGCAATTGCTGATAGTATCGTCAAAGGGAAAACAACATTAACACAGATGGTCGCTGCGCTGAACACGCAACTCATGCTTTACCGCGATCAGACAAATCAAGTCATGTTCAATGTCCTTGATAGTCATGACACACCAAGACTTTTGACAGAATGTGAAGAAGATAAGGACTTGATGAAACAGGTCGAAGCCTTTACTTATCTGCAACCCGGTGTCCCTTGTATCTACTACGGTGACGAGTATGCGGTAACAGGTGGCGGCGATCCAGCATGTCGGAAAGTCATGCCTTGGACAGCTGAGCATCAAGACCAAGAAATGTTTGCTTTCTTCAAAGCTTTGGTTGCCTTTAGAAAAGAGAACAGCAAACTTTTAAGCGAATGTACTATGGACTGGTGTGTCGTTTCCGATGAAAATGGCGTCATTCAACTCCAAAGAAAACTTGGTGAAGATGTATTGATTGGAACATTTAATACGGGTAAAAAAGCAGTTGACGGCGAACTTAAAGACCTGATGCTTTCTAATCTTGCAACAATAGACGGCAAAAATGTCAGCATCGCGCCAAATGGCTTCGCCATTAGTAAAGGCTAAGAAAGTGAGTATTTATGGAAAAGCACTGGTGGCAATCTGCCACAGTCTATCAAATCTATCCTAGAAGTTTTCAAGACTCAGATGGTGAAGAAATCTGCATGACGAATTTTCCTTTTGAAGCTCTCTCGCAAGTCAATGACATCGAAAGCTTAAACTATGTCAAAGACAAAGGCTTGACGGAAGCGGAAGCCATGCCCATCATCCGAGCAATCGGGCGTGACAATGCTAGAACACCAATGCAATGGTCAGCAGCTAAAAATGCAGACTTTAGTAAGGGGCAGCCTTGGCTTCCTGTCAATCCAAATCATCTGACGATTAATGTTGAAGAAAGTTTGAAAGACTCGGACAGTATTTTCAAAACTTATCAGCAGCTCATCGAGCTGAGAAAATCTGAAGAATGGATTGTCTACGGGGACTTTGAACTTTTGGAAAGCCCAGACAATGTCTTTGCTTACCTCAGAAAATGGCGGGGGCGTGAATTTCTAGTGGTAGCCAATCTTTCAGATGAGCTGCAGAGCTTTACGCCATCCTGTCAAGGGAGCCTAATTATTGGGGAGGCGTCTGATCTACTCGAACCTTGGCAAGCCTATGCGATGGAGGTTGAAAAATGGATGTTCGGATGATAGCGATTTTGATACTACTCTTGTGGAATATCATTGTCTTTGTTTTTTATGCGGTAGACAAATATAAGGCGAGCCACCATCTCTGGCGGATTCCAGAAAAAGTGCTTTTGACACAGGCGATTCTTGCTGGTGGGATTGGTGCCATACTGGCCGGACGCTTGGTTCACCACAAAACGCGCAAGTGGTACTTTTGGGCGGCTTGGATTGTTGGACTAATTGTAGACATTGTTCTTATTTATTTTATTTTGAAAGGCTAGCTTATGGCTCAAGAAGATTTTCATAAAATGGTCGGTTATCAGATTTATCCCAAGTCTTTTAAAGATAGTAATGGCGATGGGATTGGCGATATCGCCGGTATGATTGAAAAGCTGGACTATCTCAAAGATTTGGGCGTTGATTTTCTTTGGATTAACCCGATTTACAAGAGTCCACAGGTTGATGGTGGCTATGACATTGCTGATTTTTATGCGATTGATGAGATGTTTGGGACGATGGAGGACTTTAAGAAATTCTTGAAAGCTGCTCATGCGCGTGGCTTGAAAGTCCTCTTGGATTTGGTGGTCAACCACACCTCAAATCAGCATCCATGGTTCATTGAAGCGCAGAAGTCCAGGGACAATCCATATCGAGATTATTATCTCTGGGCGGATGCGACCAAGGACAAGCTGCCAAATGATTGGATGTCTTTCTTTGGTGTGCCAGCTTGGACTTATCAAGCAAAGACCAAACAAGCTTATTTTCATGTCTTTGCGCCTGAACAGCCCGACCTCAACTGGAAAAATCCAAAACTTCGCGAAGAAATTTATAAAATGATTCGCTGGTGGCTGGGCGATGTCGGTATCGATGGCTTTAGGCTAGACGCCATTTCCCATATCCAAAAAGCCCCTTGGGACTTTAAAATCAAGTCTTGGAAGGGGAATGGACCTTGGCAGCCTTTCATGAATGTCGAAGGGATCGACGACTATATGAAGGAGCTCAAAGCTATCTTTGACGAATACGCTGCGCTGACTGTCGGTGAAGCATCTGGCGTGACCTCTGATAAAGCCTCCCGCTGGACAGGTGACGGCGGTTATGTGAATATGCTCTTTGAGCTCGAACACAATGCTAGGAAGTCCAATGGCAACGGTCAAGGGTCAATCTACGGCTACAAAAAAGTCATCATGCGCTGGCAAAAAGATATGCTAGAGGACGGCTGGAACGCGCTCTATGTTGAAAATCATGACCAGCCACGTGTCATTGACACTTTTGGTGACGGAAGTCTGGCTTCAGCGAAAGCAATGGCCGTGAGTTATATGCTCTTGCGTGGCACACCATTTATCTATCAAGGTCAAGAGATTGGCATGCGGAATTTTCCTTTTACGGACATCAAGCAGACAGATGCTGCTGAGATAGCTATAAATTATAAGAAGCTTCTGGCAGAGGGCTTGTCTAAAGACGAAGCGCTCGCCCAAGTCACGCAAAATGCCCGTGACCACTCGCGGACACCGATGCAGTGGGACGACAGTAAAAACGCTGGTTTTACGACAGGAAAAGCTTGGTTTGTCATCAATCCCAATTATCCAGAGGTCAATGTTGAAAAATCTGGGGAGTTGATTGACCTTTATAAGCAACTCATCGCGCTTCGCCATCAAGAAAAAGCTATTTCTGATGGTGGCATCAGCTTCTACTTTGAAAAACACCGCAAGCTCTTTGCCTATCAAAGAGATGAATTCTTAGTCCTTTGCAATCTTGGTGAAACAAGAGCGAATCTTAATTTCCCAGATGAAATGGGAGACTATGAACAAGTGCTTGGCAGTAAAAGACGAGCATTTACAACAAAAATGAAATTTGATCCTTGGGAATACCAAGTTTTCAAAATAAAAAAATAATCCTTAGGAAAGAGGCAAAATTAAATTATGAAACAAATCAAACGTATCATGGCTATTGACCCATGGTTGATCAAATCAGACAAAATCGAAAAAGAAGACCGTCGTCTTCAAGAATCGTTGACAGCGATTGGTAATGGCTACATGGGCATGCGTGGGAATTTCTCTGAAACTTATACAGGCGATCACCACCAAGGAACTTATATCGCAGGTGTTTGGTTCCCAGATAAGACACGTGTCGGTTGGTGGAAAAATGGTTATCCAGAATATTTTGGTAAAGCTATCAATGCTGTCAACTTTTCACCAGTGAAAGTCTTTGTCGATGACAAAGAAGTGGATTTGGCAACTTCTGATGTGAAAGATTTCAACATCAGCCTTGACATGCAAAAAGGTATCCTTTCATACAGCTATATCTTTGAAGGTGTTAAAGTCTCAGTAGAGCGTTTCTTCTCTATCGCGACTCAACAACTTGCGATGTTTGCTTTCTTGTTTGAAAATGTCAATGGCCAAGAACACACTGTTCGTACAGCGTCTATCCTTGATGCTGATGTGCGTAATGAAGATTCTAACTATGATGAAAACTTCTGGAAAGTGCTTGAAGCTGGTAACGAAGCAGACTTTTCATACATTGCGAGCGAAACCATTCCAAATCCATTTGGTGTGGATCAATTCACTGTTTATGCTGCACAAGCTTTTGCAGGCGATTTTGAGAAAAAAGCTTCTGATAAAGCAGCAGCCCAAGTAACAGATGTTTATGAAGTTCATCTTGATGCTGGAGAAACTAAAAGCTTTGAAAAACGTGTGGTCGTTTTGACAAGCCGTGATTATGAAAATCTGGAAGCCATCAAAGCAGCCGCTACACCATTGCTCAAAGCAGTCGCTGCTAAAGATTACATGGCGCATTACCAAGCACAAGTAGATGGTTGGGCAAAACGTTGGGAAATCGCAGATGTCCAAATTTCAGGTTCTGATGAAGCCCAACAAGGGATTCGTTTCAACCTCTTCCAATTGTTCAATACTTACTATGGCGAAGACGAACGCTTGAACATTGGTCCTAAAGGCTTCACAGGAGAAAAATACGGCGGAGCAACCTATTGGGATACAGAAGCTTACGCTGTTCCACTTTATCTCGCTTTGGCGGACACAAAAGTTACTAAGAATCTGCTCAAATATCGTCGTAACCAACTCAAAGCAGCCATTCACAATGCACAACAACAAGGATTGAAAGGTGCCCTTTACCCAATGGTCACCTTCACAGGTGTAGAATGCCACAACGAATGGGAAATCACTTTTGAAGAAATCCACCGTAATGGTGCGATTCCTTACGCCATTTACAACTATACAAACTACACTGGTGATGAAGAATATCTTGCTCATGAAGGGCTTGAAGTCCTCGTTGAAGTCGCTCGTTTCTGGGCTGACCGTGTGCATTACTCTAAACGCCAAGACAAGTACATGATTCACGGTGTCACTGGTCCAAACGAATACGAAAACAACATCAATAACAACTGGTACACTAACACATTGGCAGCTTGGGTATTGCGTTACACGGCAGCATCACTCAAAAAGCATCCACGTCCAGACCTTGAAGTTTCTGTAGAGGAACTCGCAAAATGGGCAGAAATCGATGCGAAAATGTACTATCCAAAAGATGATGAACTTGGTATCTTTGTGCAACATGATACTTACCTCGATAAAGATTTGACACCAGTCGCTGAGCTTGATCCAAGCAATTTGCCATTGAACCAAAACTGGTCATGGGATAAAATCTTGCGTAGCCCTTATATCAAGCAAGCAGACGTCCTTCAAGGCATTTACTTCTTTGGTGACAAGTATACAATGGAAGAAAAACGTAAGAACTTTGAGTTCTACGAACCATTGACAGTGCATGAAAGCTCACTTTCTCCATCAATTCACTCTATCCTTGCAGCTGAGCTTGGAATGGAAGAAAAAGCTGTTGAAATGTATGAACGTACAGCCCGTCTCGACCTGGACAACTACAACAACGACACAGAAGACGGACTTCATATTACTTCAATGACAGGTTCATGGCTGGCCATCGTTCAAGGTTTCGCTCAAATGAAGACATGGGACGGTAAATTAAGCTTTGCACCATTCTTGCCAAGCGCATGGACAGGCTATGCCTTCCACATCAACTACCGGGGTAGCTTGATTAAGGTTACGGTCGATAGCAATGTTAAGCTTGAATTGCTCAGCGGCCCAGCACTTTCACTTGAAGTCTACGGTGAAGCGATTGAACTCGATAGCAAATATACAATAGCAGTAAAATAGGAGATTGATATGTTCAAAGCAGTACTCTTTGACTTAGACGGTGTCATCACAGACACAGCAGAATATCACTACAAGGCTTGGAAGGCCCTGGCAGAAGAACTCGGTATCGAAGGTCTTGACCGGGAATTTAACGAGCAGCTCAAGGGGGTCTCCCGCGAGGATTCATTGACCAAGATTTTAGCGCTGGGTGGCAAGGAAGCTGCTTATTCAGCAGAAGAATTTGCTGCTCTAGCCAAGCGTAAAAACGATAACTATGTTAAAATGATTGAAAAAGTTTCCCCAGCAGATGTCTATCCGGGGATCTTGGAGCTCTTAAAGGACTTGAAGAGGGAAGGCATCAAGATTGCCCTAGCTTCCGCCTCAAAGAATGGCCCCTTCCTCTTGGAACGGATGGCCTTGACGGAATACTTTGATGCCATTGCTAATCCAGCTCTGGTTGCGGCTTCAAAACCTGCTCCTGATATTTTTATTGCAGCAGCTGAAGGCGTTGGGGTCAAGCCAGAAGAAGCCATAGGTTTAGAGGACGCCCAGGCTGGCATCACAGCCATCAAGGCTTCAGGTGCCCTGCCTATCGGTGTAGGACGCGTGGAAGACCTGGGCTCAGACATTGCCTTAGTGCCGGATACTACTGGATTTACAGTTGATTTCCTGAAGGCCACTTGGGAAAAATCAGGCAGATAAACAATAAAAAAGGGAGGAGGCTGAAATGGCCGTTACCATCAAAGATGTGGCTGCAAGAGCTGGCGTCAATGCCTCTACGGTCAGCCGCGTCCTCAAAGACAGCAGTGAAATTTCTGATAAGACGAAAGCAAAGGTCAGAAAAGCCATCGATGAGCTGGGCTACAGGAGAAACGCAGCCGCAGGCATCCTGGCCTCAGGCAAGACTAATACGATTGGTGTGGTCTTTCCACCGGTCGTTGGCAAGTCCAACCAGCCCTTCTTCATGCAAATATTAACAGCGATTAACGCAGAAGCTCAAAAGAGTCAGGTTTCGATAGCCATAGCGACCGGTCATGAGACTGAAGAAGTCGAGCGGCAGGTCCGTCTCCTCCATCAGGAAAAACGAGTGGATGGCTTCATCGTCCTCTATGCAGGAGCTTCTGACAGTGTCCGAGACTACATGATGGAAGAAAACATCCCCTTTGTCTTGGTGGGAACCCCTTCTGAGTCAGATTCAAAGTTGTCTTGTATCGATAACGACAATCATCTCATGGGCAGGCGGGCGGTTCAGTATTTGACTGGTCTTGGCCATGAAAGAATTGCCTTTGTGAGCAATACCCGACGGGGCGAGGTCTTTAAGCAACGTTATCGGGGTTTTGCAGATGAGATGGACTTTAGGGAATTGAAGCAACGCCTGATAATCTTTGACGAAGAAGAGCTCTTTGGCGATGAGACTGCCCTTGTGGTCTTAGATGATGCCCTTGGCATTAAGGTCATCGAGGTCTTTATCCGGGCGGGAAAGACTGTGCCTAAAGATGTGTCGGTTATTACCTTTAATAACTCGATTTTCAGCACTCTCCTCCACCCTCAGCTGACGACCTTTGATATTAATATCATCCAGCTTGGGGCGGCGGCTGTTCAGCAGTTTCTGAGTCTGTCCAATAAGGATGAAGAAAAGGCTGACGAACAGAAGATCATCATTCCTTTTGAGTTGATTGAGCGGGAATCGGCCAGAAAGTTGTAATAAAGAAAAGGCAGAATAAACGGCTCTTTGTCAAATCGTGTGGGATTTAAAATCTCAAAGATAATAGGTAACCTCGGTTGCCTATTTTTTTATATGTTCATAAGGAATACCCGTTTCCTAAAGTTTCTAAAAGTCCTGAAA
>NZ_BFFO01000013.1 GCF_003116835.1 Lactococcus termiticola
CCCGTTCGCGACTCTTCAAACTACGATGTGCAAGCACGGTGTAGTTTGAAGCGTTCCACTTGCATGTATTAGGCACGCCGCCAGCGTTCGTCCTGAGCCAGGATCAAACTCTCGTTAAAAGTTCATTGTTATGAACTGGCTTTGTTTTGCCATTATCCTTAGTGCTTTAGCACTTAGGAATAATGGACAAATCTTTTATGTCTTTCATTATTGAATTGACAGTTGTTTGATAAACTTTCGTCTATCACATGAGTCATTCTTCTTTATTCAGTTTTCAAGGGGCTTGTGTGCCGCTCTCTTGCGACAACTATTATATTCTATCAAACCTCTTTTCTTTTGTCAAGAATAAAGTGCGATTTTTTTGAAAAAGTTTGTGATGGTTCGTTTTTAGCAAGCAAAAAGCCCGTGGGGCGGGCTTTTTGCGTAATAAAAAAATTTTTTATACATTCAATGTTTGACCCGGCATGATGCTATTGGCATCTGAAATACCATTCATCGCCATGATAGCTGATGGGGTCGTGCCATAAGCAGCGGCAACAGCGGTCAACGTGTCCCCTGGCTGAACAGTATAGCTTGAAGTCGCCACAGTCGCCTGTCCGCTAGTGTCAGTGGTCGCGACCTGGCTGGCCCCTGTCGAAATCGTAATGCTTTCGCCGACAACAATGCTGTTGGCGTCGCTTAAGCTATTGATAGCCATCAGATTTTCAACGGTCGTGTCATAGGCAGCGGCAATCGCCGTTAAGCTGTCGCCTTCTTTAATCGTATAGGTCTGGCCAGCTGTGGCTGTGTAGCCTGTCGTAGCCGTTGTTTCTGTCGCCGCTGTCGCTACTGGCGTCGCATAGCCTGCCCCATCATAGGCTGTCAGGCCATATTCAGCAATGATGGCGTTGAGCTTAGAAGCATAGCTTGGATCAGTCGCATAGCGCCCCTCCAGCCAAGCTGTCGCATCGACGTATGATGTCGTGTTTTCACGCCAAGCTCCTGAATAAAGGCTATTGCCACGAATCAGTGAAGCTTGTGCCACGCAGGCTTCCGTCAACGAACTATAGACCTGGAAGGGCTGGACGACATCTTGCATTTGACCGTCGAGAAACTCTTTGGTCATCATGTTTACTGGCGTGCCTGACGTATATTTCACGCCGAAGATGTTGTTGTATTGGGTCGCAAGGGTACTCTGGCCGTTACTTGACTCAAGGATACCCTGGGCAATCATAACTGATGGGTAGAGGCCGTATTCATTGGCCACCGGTGTCGCCGCATCGGCCAAGTCTTGTACGCTCATCGCCTGTGCCTTGACGCCGGCAAGGGCGGAGATTGCTACGATAGAGCCTCCTAGTGCTAATTTATGTTTTAATTTCATAGTCGCTTTTCCCTTTTATATTATGTAAATCTAATTTTATCTTAACATCTTTTATTTTCTTATTCAAGTCTTTTCTGCAACTTTTTATTATTTTTTATGAGTCCCGAGGCAATTCCGACTGATTTCTAAGAAAAAATCACTCCTTTTACCTCCTGTTTACCTACTATTTATCTAATCTTTACGTTCAGGACGACCCATTCATTTTATAATGAAGGCATAAAAGAAAGTGAGGTTTTATGGCAAGCATTCAACTCGAGCAGGTCTCAAAAGACTTTGAAAACAAGGTCAGCGTCCTTGAAAATATTAGCCTAGACATCCAGGAAAATGAATTCTTTATCCTAGTCGGTCCTAGCGGGAGCGGGAAGTCCACAATTTTACGGCTCATTGCCGGCCTCGAAGAGGTAACATCTGGAAAAATCAAGTTTTTCGGCAAGGATTTGACGTCATCAGCCCCTGAAAAGCGAGGCCTTTCCATGGTCTTTCAGAGCTACGCCCTCTTTCCCCACATGGATGTCAGAGAAAACATCCTTTTCGGCCTTTCAGATAAGAAGATTTCAGAAAGCGAGCAGAAACAGCGCCTCAAGGAGGCCGTCTCCCTCACCAATCTCGAGGCCTATCTTGACCGCCGCCCAAAAAGCTATCAGGCGGGCAACGCCAACGGGTCGCATTGGCCCGGGCCATTGCCAGTAAGCAACCCATCATGTTGATGGACGAGCCCCTGTCCAATCTCGACGCCAAACTCCGTGAGAGCATGCGGACCCAAATCAAACAGCTCCAAAGAGAGCTCCATACCACCATCGTCTATGTGACCCACGACCAGACCGAGGCCATGACCATGGGCGACCGGATTGCCCTGCTCAACGAAGGGGAAATCCAACAAATTGGCCAGCCACTCGAGCTCTACAACAAGCCAAAAAACCTCTTTGTCGCCTCGTTTATTGGCACGCCAAAAATAAACGTCTTCAGGCTGGTCGTCAATGGCAATCAGCTCAACAACCATGACATGAGCATTGTCTTTGGAAAGCCCGCCAATAAGCTATCGGCTCAGGAGCTCTACTTGGCCGTCCGCCCTGAACACCTGAGCTTGACGCAAGACAAAGACCTAGCCAATCTCATCGGACAGGTTCTCAATGTCGAACAGCTGGGGAGTGAAACTCTGGTCACCCTTAACATTGACGCCCAAAGCTTCCGGGCCAAACTACAAGGCCAGCTGATGATGGAGCCCGGCGAGACCATCTACCTCATCGCCAAGCAATCCAAACTCCATTATTTTGATGTCGAAAGCGAAGCCCGCCTAGAATTTGACAGCAAGGAGACCTCATGAACAAGGCAAACAACCTCAAGACAGCCAGCCTCTTCCTCCTGCCAAGCTCGCTACTCTTTCTCATCTTTGTCTTTCTCCCGCTTTTTAACACGATTTATACCAGCCTCTTTTTAACCGATGTGGCCGGCCACCGTTCCGTCTTTGACGGCCTTGGCAACTACATCCGCCTCTTTGAGTCGTCCGTCTTTCAGACCGGCTTTTGGGCAACCCTGATTTTCGTCCTCATCATCGTCCCGGTCACCCTCTTGCTCTCACTAGGCCTAGCCTATCTGACCCTCGAGCATTTCAAGGGCGTCCAGCTCTTTCGGACGATTTTCTCCTCTAGTATGGGTGTTTCTGTGGCGGCGGGCTCGATCTTTTGGCTCTTTATCTTCAATCCTAAAGGCCTGATTAACAGCGTCCTCTCCGGCCTCAATCTTCCGGCCGTCGGTTGGCTGACCACGCCCAGCCTGGCTTTAATCGCCATTGCGATTGCAACCATCTGGATGAATACTGGCTTTGCCTATCTGATTCTCCTCGGTGGCATGCAGGGGGTCGACCCGAGCCTCTATGAGGCCAGCCGGATTGCCGGTGTCAAGAAGTGGACCGAGTTTCGCCGGATTACCCTGCCGATGATCAGCCCCAGTCTCTACTTTGTCCTTACCATCTCTGTGATCCAGGCCTTTCAGGTCTTTGGACAAATCGATCTCCTGACCAAGGGAGGGCCGAGTAATGCCACATCACTCTTGACCTATCAGATCTATCAGGATGCCTTTCTCAACTACAATCAAGGCCGGGCCAGTGCAGGAGCCGTCATTCTCTTCTTACTAGTCCTTGTCGTCACCCTCCTCCAAAGCCATTTCAGCTCAAGAAAGGTCCACTATCAATGAAAGCTTTCGTCAAATATTTCCTCTTGGTCTTGGGCAGTCTTATCGTGCTCACGCCTCTGGTCATCGCCCTCATTGTCAGTCTGATCGATAACGCCAGCTTTACAGCCAAGGGCATCGACTTTTCCCTCTTTACCCTGCAAAATTACTTCCTGGCCTTTAGTCAAGCCAATCTGCTGACCTTTATGATTAACAGCCTGGTTATCAGTGTCTTTCTGGTGGCGGCACAGCTCCTTGTCTCATCGCTCGCCGCCTACGCCTTTGTCTTCATCGAATTTCGGAGCAAGGCCTGGTGGTTCTCGGTCTTTCTGGCCACACTGATGGTCCCTTTGAGTCGATTTTCGTCTCCAACTTTGCCAGCATCAAGTCGGTCGGCCTGATTGACAACTATCTGGGCATGGGCCTGCCACTGATTGCTTCTGCCTTTTCCATCTTCTTTCTCAGGCAGACCTTCAAGCAGATTCCTGGCGAGCTCCAGGAAGCGGCCATGGTCACCGGCATCAGCCACTATAAGTTTACAGCCGGGTCATCATGCCGATGTCTAAGAAGAGCCTGACGACACTGGCCATCTACCTCTTTCTCGCTGCCTGGAACATGTATCTCTGGCCCCTCTTAATTTCGACCAATAATAGCGTGAGAACGGTGCAAATCGGCCTCCGCCAGCTCCAGGCCTCGGAGAGCATTGCCCAGTGGGGGACGATTATGGCGGCGGCCATCCTGATTATCCTGCCGACACTTTTACTGCTTTATTTTAGTCAAAATCGCCTGCAAGAAGGCCTTGCTGAGGGGGCTGTGAAATGAGATTAAAATCTAAAAACATCGTCAAAATCTTAATTTCCTCCCTGATTATCCCGCTCATCTTTGGTTTTTTCTTTCAGATGGCCAGGGCCTCTAGCGGAACGACTGGCAACAAGACCATCATCCACTTCTGGCACGCCATGAGCGGTCAGAGATTCCAGGCCCTGAAAAAGGTTATCAACGACTACAACCAGAGCCAGGACAAGTACTTCGTCATTCCTGACTACCAGGGCTCTTACGAGGACACACTGGCCAAGTATCTAAGCGTTTCTGGGACGACCTCCTCGCCTGACATCGTCCAGGTCATCGAGGCCGGGACCCAGACCATGCGGGATGCCAAGGCCTATAAGCCCGTCCAGGATTTTATAGATGCAGAAGGCTATGACAAGTCGCAACTCGAACCCCGAATCGCCAACTACTACAGCCTCAACGGCCGTCAACAATCTATGCCATTTAACACCTCGACCATGGTCATGTATGTCAACAAAGACCTCTTAAAGTCCGTCGGCATTGAGAAGACGCCAGAAACCTTTGAGGAGGTTTCAGATTTTGGCAAGAAGCTCAAGGAAAAGGGAAGCAAGGCAACAGCCATCGGGGCCCAGTCCTACAGCTGGGTTTACGAGCAGTTGGTCGCCAATCAAAATGCCATCAGTCTCAACAAGAGCAACGGCCAGGAAGGCACACCTGATGAGGCTCTGACCAATAATCAATCCGCCGTCGACTACCTCAACTGGAAGCAAAAGAGCATCGAGGAAGGAGCTGCGACCAACTTCGGGACTGACGAATCTACCATGGTTGCTTCCTTTATCAAGGGCGACATCGGCCTGATGCTGGCGACGTCCGCTTACTCTGCCCAGCTTTTTAAGGCAGTCAATTACGAGCTGGGCATTATCGCCATTCCCCACCCTGAGGACAAGAGCCCGGTTGGCACACAGATTGGTGGAGCCAACCTCCACGTCGGCGTGAACCGGCCAAAAGCTAAGGAAAATGGGGCCTGGGATTTCCTCAAATACATGGCTTCGCCAAAGGCCCAGGCCGACTGGTCTGTCGGGACGGGCTACTATTCGATTAACAAAAAAGCCTATGATGAGCCGGTCATAAAGAAGAGCTACAGCGAGCATCCCCAGCTGATTGATGCCCTCAAGCAGTTGCGTGATGCCAAGGATGTCCCTGCCAACTCCGGCATCTTCTCAACCAAATACCTCTACATGAGGCAACAACTTGAGACGGCCGAGTCTGCCATTTTCAACGGGGCAGATGTCAAAGAAAGCCTAGACAAGGCGACTAACGACATCAGCCGTGAGCTCAAGCTCGCCGAGCGGGCCAAGGAAAAATAAAAAAGCAGTCCATCTGATGGGCTACTTTTTTATTAATGAGATGAAACTTTTTCCAGCTGGGCATAGACCTGGCGGAAAATGGTCAGGAAGCTCTCGATTTCTGCCATGCTATTCTTGAAGTCCAGGCTGATGCGGACGGCCGAGGTCGCAAGGCTGCCCTTGACGTTCATGGCCGTTAGCGTGCTTGCGGCGGCATTCTTCTTAGAAGAGCAGGCAGAGGTCGTCGAGATATAGATGTCGTGCTCTTCAAAGGCGTGGACGACGACTTCGCCTCGGACACCGCGGATTCCGAAGGTCAGGATATTGGGAATGAAGCCTCCCGTGCCTGAAAAGACCGTGACCTTCTCATATTTGCTGATTTCGTCAAGGAGGATTTGCTTCATCCGGCTGACGTGCTGGGCTTTTTCTTCGCTATCGGTCAGGGTCAGGCGGAGAGCCTTGGCTGCGGAGGCAATGGCTGGTAAGTTTTCTGTGGTCGAACGGAGATTGTTTTCCTGGCCACCGCCGTGGAGGAGGGGCGTCAATCGTTTGCCGGACTTGATATAAGCCATGCCGACACCACGTGGGCCGTGGAATTTATGGGCTGAGAAGCTGGCAAAGTCGACTCGTTCGGTCAGGAAGTCTTCAACTGGCATTTTCCCGACGGCCTGGACTGCGTCCACGTGGAAGCTGATGGTCGCCTTGTCTGCCAGGAGTTCAGAGATTTCTCGGATGGGCTGGATGGCTCCGATTTCATTATTGACCGCCATCACAGAGACTAAAATCGTGTCTTCACGCAGGAGGGCAGACAGCTTGTCGAGACGGACAAAGCCCCGGCTGTCGACCGGTGCGTAGTCGACGTCAAAGCCTTGGGTCGCCAGCCATTCGGCCGTATTTTTCACAGCAGGGTGCTCGACAGAAGACACGATGATATGATTGCCAAAATGCCGTTTTTCAAAGGCCACGCCCTTGAGAATCCAGTTGTCAGACTCAGTGCCACCGCTGGTAAAGAAGAGTTCGTGGGGCTTGATGCCGAGGAGCTCAGCCATCTGCTTGCGAGAGGCTTCAAGCAAGCGGGTCGCTGTCGTCCCCAGACCGTGAAGGCTCGAGGGATTGCCCATAATCTTGGTCGATACATCCGTATAAGTGCGGAGGGCCTCAGGATAGATGGCCGTCGTCGCACTATTGTCAAAGTAAATCATTTAATTCTCCAAATAATCCTGCCAAATCTCATCGAACAAGGTCAGGTTAAAGTAAAAAGGGGCCTGGGTCTCGAGATAGCTGGAAATCTCATCAAAGTCTCGAGACTGGCGGGGGAAGAGACTGTCGCCAAAGGCCAGATTGGCGAGTCTCGTCGCATCGTCCAGCTCTTTTGGGGCCCGGAATCGCATCAGGTAGGTATAAAAGGGTTGTCTCATATCAGCTTACTGCTCCCAGTGTGAAAGGATAAAGGCACGGCGAGCCTGGATTTCTTCCTGATAGTGGTCAGGCTCTTTTTTGTAGAACTCCTGGTGCTCTTCTTCGGCAGGCCAGAAGGTCACCGCAGGCTCGATGGCTGTGACGATGTCCTTGTCAAAGATGCCGGTCGCTTGAAGCTCGGCCTTACTCTTTTCGGCAGCCTCTTTTTGCGCTTCGCTCGTATAGAAAATCACGGGACGATAGTTGTCGCCACGATCTTCAAACTGGCCAAAGGCATCGGTCGGGTCGGTCGACTGCCAGTAGAGCCGAAGAAGACTTTCATAGCTGACCTTTTCGTTGTCAAAAAGAATCTCGACTGCTTCAGTGTGACCGGTCAGATGGGCCTTCACCTGCTCGTAGGTCGGATTATCCATATGACCGCCCGTATAGCCAGAGGTCACCGTTAAAATCCCCTCTTGCTTCTCAAAGGGCTCTACCATACACCAAAAACATCCGCCAGCGAAGATTGCTTTTTCTGTTGCCATATTTATACCTGATTTCTTAATTTTTGCCTTTTTATTATAGCATAGGAAAAGCCGCTTGTGCGGCTTTTCAGTTTTTCGGCTTAATTATGTAGCACTCTGCTATCTTAGAAACTCTATGGCAAAGGGTTGCTAGCGACAGCTACCGTTCGCTGAGGCGACACGTTGATAAACACAGGAAAGCGATACTTAGCGATATTCTCATAGGCTTGAGAAGAACCCAACAGCTGAACGAGTTTGGCTTGGTCGTCACGATACTCGAACTTTCCAGCTTGCTCTAACTCGCTATTGTCGCTCTCAATGATAGGCATATCCTTTTGACACACCTTACAATCTTTTTTATAGATGACAAAAGCATCAAAAGATCCCGCTTTCTCTACTTGCGTGTCTGCTAGCGTTTCATAGTTGATAGGATAGGCTTTATCGCCAGAGACGACATAATCTCCGGACGTCGTCGCACCAGGATAGAGTTTGCTGACATCGACTGCTTTGCCAACACTCTTAGTATCGCTCTTATTTCCTCCGCCAGCCGTCAACTTCCCTACAATCGCAAAAAGAGCAACCACAAGGCCGACAATCAGAATAATTTTCTTTGTTGTTGTCACACCACTTTTTCCTTTCTATCCGCACATACTAATCTTTCCAATACTCATCATCACCTTCATAGCCATTAGCAATCGCTTTCTCCAGGCCCTTATCTTTGAAAAAGACCGACAAACCAAAGAATAGAGCAAGAATTATCATGTACCAAACCGACACGCCAACAAATTTAATCGCCCCGCCACATAATAAGCCATAAATCAAGTAAAAGAAAATGCTCACATAGCCTGATTTCCTAAGCATTGAAGAAGTAAAGAGCAACAAGCCTCCCAAAACGGCTGGAATAACCAAGACCCAGGCACCAATGATATTCCCTAGTATAGCTGCCGCACTTTGAAAGATAAGCGACCACACAATGTGCATAAATCCTGCTCCGCCAAATCGCCAGCCCAGCTCCATAATCATTGAGGGCTGTTTCTCGTGGTAAACAACACTGCCTTGATTAAACATTGTGGTCTTCGGCTTATCATCCTTAGCATCTCGACTCGCCTTATACTCTGCACGCTCTATATCAAGCTGTTTGCGATACATTCCGTCCCAATAGTAGTATTCTTTGCCATGTCCACTTTTAAGCACGCCACCGAACTCTGTGTGTTGTCTCGCATTTCTTTGTAATGGTCTGATAAATTAGCCATTTTTGATTTTTCATCCTTCTTTCAGTTGATTTCAAAAAATTCCCTTATTCTAATCTGGGTAGAGCAAATCAGCTTCTTTGGTTATGATTTCGTCATCGTATGCCCCGCCTAGTTCCCAAAGCATATTTTGCAAAATTTTCTGCTCGAATAGAGATAGAGCCATAGGGTCAGGGTCAAACACCCATGTTTTCCAACCTTCGTATCCTTCTTTGTCAATGATGTTTGGGTGCAACCAGTAAATAGTGTTTTCCAAGAAATCTATAATTTCTTCCTCTGTGTCTTCTTGCCTTGCAATATCTAGCAACTCTTTGATGTTCTTTCCAAAATAGGTAGTACTATCCCAAGCACCGTAACGTTCCCAATTTATTTCTGTATTGTTTTTATGAATTTCAACAAAAAGTTCATGAGCCTCATCGTCAAGCCAATCTCCAAGCTCCCAGAGCATATTCATTAGAATTTTTTCATCTAGGATTGATAGTGCTGAGTGATACTCCTCGTTAAACAGCCACTCTTCCCAGCCGATATTTTCCTCCTCAATATTGTCGGGATGTAGCCAATATACCGTAGAAGAGAGAAAATCAGCTATTTCTTTATCTGTGAAATCTTCACGCCCTATTTTAACTAAGTCCCAAAGATTTTTTCCATAGTATGTGTAAGCCTTATATGACCCTAATAGATTATAGTCTATATCGGTGTGGTCGTGGTGCTGTTTTTGTATTAGTTCGTAAGCTTCATCGTCCGTTAATTCTTTTACGGAATTTTCTTCCTCAACAACCTCTTTCTGTTCGCTTTTCTTAAAGCGGTCAAATAATCCCATAGTTTCTCTCTTCTCTCACTATTAATATGTCTTGACACTGTGTGTCAAGACTGTTATGTATAGTATAACAGCGATTTTTCACCAAAGAAAAAAGCCCTAAACTAGAGCTCATCGACTAATCTTTAATCAATTCCGTCCCCTCAGGCCCCTGCTTAATCTTCCCAGCCTTCATCAAACCACCAAGCGCCTTCTTAAACTGCCCCTTAGAAATCCCAAAGGTCGCCTTAATATCCTCAGGTGAAGACTTATCATAAAGTGGCATCTTGCCGCCCATGGACTCCAGATAGGCGAGAATCATCTGGCCATCAGCATCCAACATTTCATAGGCACGCGGCTTGGCCGAAAGATTGAGCATCCGGTCTTGCGTCCTGAAGCCGATGACCCGAACCTGCATTTCCTGGCCGACACGGGGTACAGCAAAACGCTCGCTCGGATGAATAAATCCCAGCATGTTATTGTCAGGCAAATAGACAAAGGAGCCAGTCTCCTTATTCCGATAGACGATGCCTCGGAGGTCTTGGTTGTTCATATTGTCAAAGGCAGGACCGGCTAGCTCCCAGAAGTCCTGGTGCCAGGCCAGATGCCCCCAGAGCCGGTCTTTATTGTCGACCTCAAGCTTGATATAGAGCTTGTCACCAGGCTTTGGCCATGCCTCACGCTCGAGGGGCAGGTCGTCGAGCGAGACGACGACATCTTTTTCAGGGATACCGATATTGACAAAAGCCCCCAGGTCGCGGCGGACATCGACCACCTCAGCCCAACCAAAAGTCTCAAGCGTCGCTGCCGGGATATTCGTCGTCAAGTGCATGCGGCCTTCCTTATCCTCAAAGGCAAAGCCGTGGACCACATCGCCGACAGCATACTCGCCCTCTGACTTCTTCAGGCGAAGGATGTTATCCTCTTTTTGGAGAAAGTAGAAAGTCTCGTTTTCAGACGTGATTTCAGCGTCAAATGTTTTTGCAAGTAGATTATTCATGTGTTTCTTTCTTAAAAAGGACTCAGACGAGCCCTTTTTCTTTGCGTTGATTACTGAAGATTTTAGGTCGCCAGTGAAGTGGAGGAAGTCAGGCAAAAAACATTGTGGTATAAGGCAAATCTGAAGACCATTGGGCTTCAGATTTAGCAATGAGACGCCGTAGGCGTCTGCTTGCGGCCCACAATAGTTTTTTGCCTGATTTCCGGAACGAAACGGCAAGCAAAGCTCAGATATCCAACAATTCCTTTTCCTTCTCAGCAGCCAGGCGGTCAGCTTCTTTCACCGCATTGTCGGTCACCTTTTGAATCTGGTCTTCCAGATCCTTGAGGTCGTCTTCCGTAATTTCCTTGTTCTTTTCCTGCTTTTTAGCAGCATCCATGGCATCGCGGCGGATGTTACGGATGGCAACCTTGGCTCCTTCGATGACTTTGCCCATGTCTTTGACTAGCTCTTTACGGCGTTCTTCGGTCAACATCGGAATCACGAGGCGGATGACAGAACCGTCATTAGCCGGCGTGATGCCGAGGTCGCTTTCGTACAAGGCACGTTCGATGTCGTTCAAAATCGTCTTATCAAAAGGTGTGACTTGCAAGACACGGGCTTCAGGGATGGTCACTGAAGCGAGCTGGTTCAAAGGTGTCGGAGCACCGTAGTATTCGACCTGCACCCGGTCAAGAAGACTTGCGTTGGCACGGCCAGCACGGATTTGTCCCAACTCACGTTGGAGACTAGCCAGCGATTGGTCCATACGTTCTTTTGCAGTAGTAGTAATTTCGTTTGCCATTTTATCTTTCCTAATTCTATTTCTTACTCGACGGTTGTACCGATGTTTTCACCCATCACGACACGCTTGATGTTGCCCATCTCGTTCATGTTGAAGACGACGAGCGGGATGTGATTGTCCATAGACATGGTTGAGGCGGTGCCGTCCATGACCTTGAGGCCCTTGGTCAAGACATCCATGTGGGTCAGGCTTTCAAATTTCACGGCATTTTCATCCAGGTTTGGATCGGCATTATAGACACCGTCGACACCATTTTTAGCCATGAGAATCACGTCAGCGTTGATTTCAGCCGCACGGAGGGCTGAAGTCGTATCGGTTGAGAAGTAAGGCGAACCTGTTCCTCCCGCAAAAATGACCACACGACCTTTTTCAAGGTGACGTTCTGCCCGACGGCGGATGTAAGGCTCAGCGACGGCCTTCATTTCCATGGCTGTCATGACACGGGTGTCAACACCGAGGTTTTCAAGGGCCGCCTGGATAAAGAGACCGTTTTGAATGGTTGCAAGCATCCCCATATAGTCGGCTTGGGCGCGTTCCATGCCGGCCTTTTCGCCGGTGATGCCACGCCAGACATTTCCACCACCACACACAATCGCAACTTCTACGCCAAGATCGTGGACTTCCTTGAGTTCTTTAGCGACAGCATCTGCTGTCTTAGGGTCAAAGCCAAAGCCTTTTTCGCCGGCAAGTGCCTCACCAGAGAGTTTCAATAAGACGCGTTTATATTTAAGTTCAGCCATAATACACCTATTCTATTTTATTTTCTATATTTTATCATATTTTAGGTTGGAAATAAAGCCTGTGTGCCAAGCTTGGTCCGTTCCGTTACAGGCAACCCTTGGCTCTGAACTGTGGCCGCAAGCGAAGCCGTCCCGGCTTCCATTGCTAAATGCTGAGCCCTAGGGTCTCATCATTTGCCTTTCTACAGGGCAGAGCCAAGGGTTGCCTGTAACTCCACTCGCACCCAATTCTTACTCCTATTAATACCAGATAGGACCTTTTGGCATACAGAAAAAGCTAGGAGTGGAGGGAATCTGGTAAAACATAGTGAAATTAGGCAGATTTGGAGCCCTAACGGTCTCCAAATCTAGGCACGGAAGCCATAGGCTTCGCTACCGGCCCCACTATGTCTTTGATAGATTTCCGGAACACAACAGCCTCTAAGCACAGAAAAAAAGACCCCAAGGCCTTTCATACTTAATCTTTCAAACGTTCCACATCACGGGCAATCACAAGCTCTTCATCCGTAGGAATCACAAGGACTTTGACCTTAGATTCAGCTGTTGAAATCACACCAAAGTTGCCACGAACATTCTTAGTTTGGTCAATTTCCATGCCAAACCATGACATACCCTCAATAATTGCCGTCCGTACATGACGGGCGTTTTCGCCGACACCGGCTGTGAAGATGATAGCATCAGCGCCGTTCAAGACCGCCAAATATTGACCGATGTATTTTTGAATCCGGTCAACAAACATGTCAAAGGCCAATTTTGCTTTCTCATTGCCTTCTTCTTTTGCTGCCTGGATGTCACGCATGTCACTAGAAACCTCGCTGACACCGGACAGACCTGATTTCTTATTCATCATGTCAATCACGTCCTGTGCAGACTCGAGGTCGGTCTCAGAAATCAGGTAAGGGATGACAGAAGGATCCATCTCGCCAGCCCGCGTCCCCATCATGACGCCTCCGAGTGGTGTGAAGCCCATAGATGTATCGACAGATTTCCCACCATCTACAGCCGTCAATGAAACGCCGTTCCCGATGTGGGCTGTGATGAGCTTGAGCTCTTCAAGCGGTTTGCCAAGGACTTTAGCCGCTTCGCCTGCCACATACATATGGGAAGTTCCGTGGGCACCGTACTTGCGGACATTGTACTCTTCATAGTACTTGGCAGGGATAGGATAACGGTAGGCTTTCTCAGGCATGCTGGTGTGGAAGGCTGTGTCAAAGACAGCGACAGCCGTCGCATCAGGCAGGAGCTCCAGAAAGGCCTTGATACCAGCCGCATTGGCTGGATTGTGGAGAGGAGCAAGGACAGAGAGACTCTCAATTTGAGCGAGCACTTCTGCATTGACCCGGGTAGATTCCTTAAAGAGCTCGCCTCCGGCAACGACACGATGACCGACACCTGTGATTTCTGAGAAATCTTGGACAATGCCAAAGGCCTTGAGATCTTCAAGCAAGATGTTGACCGCCTGATTGTGGTCGTTGACATCCAGCGTCTTCGTGTCTTCATTGCCATTGTATTTGACGGTGACGATAGAGTCTTTCAAGCCAATCCGCTCAAAAATCCCTTTGGCAATCACCTTTTCTTCAGGCATTTCATAGAGTTGCCATTTCAGTGAAGATGAGCCGGCATTGACAGCAAGTGTTTTAGTCATGAGAATCTCCCTTTTTCAGTATGTTAACGCTTTTATTATATCACAATTTGACTTGTTTGCTGAATTCAGCCATGAAGGCTTTCAAACTTTCTGGCTCTGTCAGCGAGCCCAGCGGATAGACAAAGGTCGGCTGGTCAGACTGGCCTTTTTCAAGCAGGTAAATCGCCTTACTCTCGCCCTTAAACAGGCTTGATGGCAGGGTAATGACAGCGACGACCCGAGCCTGCTTTTTCAACCAGGCCTTTAAGAGCGGAGCCTGCTCACTGTTCAGGAGATTTTCCGGAGCCAGGTAAATCCCGAGGCCCTTGTCCTTCAGATACTTGAAGGACTGCTCCATCAGGAGATGCTGGGCATAGGTCGGCCCGTCAGGATTGCCCACCGTGAAATGACTCGCCGTCGTCTGGTCCGGATAATAACCCAGGGGCAGGTCGCTGATGACGACGTCTGCCTTTTCAAGGACCTGGGGCTGGACCGCATCCAGCTGCATGAAGTCAGCTTTGGTCCCGATGATTTCAGACATCGACGCCGCCAAATCCAAGAGGAGATCATCAATCTCAAAGCCCAGATAGTCGACAGTCTTCTGGAGATTAACCAACAGTGTCTCTGCCAGATTCCCTGTCCCTGAGCCAAACTCAATGATGCGGATGTCTGACTTCTTCATCAGACTCTCAATCATAAAGTTAAAAATCAGCCCAATAGAATCCGGCGTCAAGGCGTGATTTGCCTGCATCGGAGCAAGCTGCGAGCCCTTGAGCAAGACATACTGAAAGAGCTTCTGCCATTCCAGCGGACTCAGCCCCGCCTCACGGAGCTTGTCATTGTTAGCCTTGACCGCCTCATTTGACGTCATCGCCCCCAAATAAATGGCATTCTGCTCAACAAAAGCGTCATAAAAGTCCGTCGAAAGCTCAGCCTGCAAACTTTCAATATTTTCAATCAGCAGGCCAAAAGCAACCTCAATTTTTTCGATATTCATCTTTTCATTATAACAAAAATAGCTCCCAAGGAGCTATTTAAGCATGCCTCCTATATCCCCTCCCACGTCGGTTACTTTTTTGAAAAACCAAGTGGAATGGAAGCCATCCGGCAAATATAGCGGAAAAAGACAACTGATGAGACCGCAGGGCTCAGCAGTTAGCAATGAAACCGCAAAGCGGTTTGCTTGCGTGTCCCCGCAATGTTTGCCGGATGGCTTCCATGGAACGACCACATACAAAAAAAGTAACCCTCAGGCTACTTTCCTTTGAAACGTTCAATTTCTATGATTGACCGCACGGTCAAGACGATAATCCCGCCCACAATCAGAATCTCCAAAAGGAGACCCCGACTGTCGACCGCTTGAGCGATGCCCAGACTAACCAAGAGGACACCCGCCCCCGTAAAGAAGAAGATATCCATACTTCTTCTGATGTCCTTAGGCATCATAAAGATGTAAACCAAGGCAATCATAACCAGAAGGATCAGGTAGAACATCGCTTGCTCCTTATCTTAATTAGTCAACTTTCTTTTTCTTCTGAGCTTTTTCACGGAGGGCCTTGTCAAGGATTTGCTTACGCAAACGGATTGACTCAGGCGTTACTTCCATGTATTCGTCGTCAGCGAGGAATTCAAGTGATTCTTCAAGTGTCAAGATCTTAGATGCGTTCAAGACGGAAGTAGAGTCCTTGTTTGATGAACGGACGTTGGTTTGCTGTTTTGCCTTAGTAACGTTAACTGTCAAGTCATTTTCACGTGAGTGTTCACCAATGACCATACCAGCATAAACTTCTGTACCTGGTTCAACAAAGAGTTGTCCACGGTCTTGAACATAACCCATAGCGTAAGCTGTAACTTGACCTTGGTCCATAGAAATCAAAGCACCACGGCTACGTCCACCGATTGTTCCTTTAACAAGTGGAAGGTATTGGTCAAAGGTGTGGTTCATGATACCATAACCACGTGTCATTGACATGAATTCTGTTGTGAAACCAATCAAACCACGCGCTGGTACAAGGAAGACCAAACGGACTTGACCGTTACCAGTGTTAATCATATCGAGCATGTCACCTTTACGTTCTGACAAGGCTTGAATGATTGAACCTTGATATTCTTCTGGTGTGTCGATTTGTACACGTTCAAATGGTTCGCTTGGAACGCCGTCAATGTCTTTAACGATAACTTCTGGACGTGATACTTGGAGTTCGTATCCTTCACGACGCATTGTTTCAATCAAGATTGACAAGTGCAATTCACCACGACCTGAAACGATCCATTTATCTGGAGATTCAGTGTTTTCAACACGGAGTGAAACGTCAGTTTGAAGTTCTGAAACAAGACGTTCTTCGACTTTACGTGATGTTACCCACTTTCCTTCACGACCTGCGAATGGTGAGTTGTTGACCAAGAAAGTCATTTGAAGTGTTGGTTCGTCGATGTGGAGGATTGGCAATGGTTCTACGTGGTCAGCAGGTGTTACTGTTTCACCAACGAAGATGTCATCCATACCAGAAACGGCGATCAGATCACCCGCTTTAGCTTCTTCAATTTCTTCACGTTTTAAACCGAAGAAACCGAAAAGTTTTGTGACACGGAAGTTCTTTGTTGAACCGTCAAGTTTAGACAAGGTGACATTGTCACCAACTTTGATGGTCCCACGGAAGACACGACCGATACCGATACGTCCAACAAATTCGTTGTAGTCCAAAAGTGACACTTGGAATTGGAGAGGTTCGTCTGAGTTGTCAACTGGTCCAGGGATGTGATCAATGATTGTATCAAAGACTGGAGCCATTGTGTGTTCTTGGTCAGCTGGGTTATCAGAAAGTGATGATGAACCGTTGATTGCTGAAGCGTAAACAACAGGGAAATCAAGTTGTTCGTCGTCTGCACCAAGTTCGATGAAGAGTTCAAGCACTTCATCAACAACTTCTTCAGGACGAGCTGATGGTTTATCGATTTTGTTAACAACGACGATAGGTGTCAAGTTTTGTTCCAATGCTTTTTTAAGCACGAAACGTGTTTGAGGCATTGTTCCTTCATACGCGTCAACGACGAGGACAACACCGTCAACCATTTTCATGATACGTTCTACTTCTCCACCGAAGTCCGCGTGACCTGGTGTGTCCATGATGTTGATACGTGTGCCTTTGTATTGAACGGCAGTATTTTTAGCAAGGATTGTGATCCCACGTTCTTTTTCAAGAGCGTTTGAGTCCATTGCACGTTCGTCAAGTTGTGCGCGAGCGTCCAATGTTTCTGATTGTTTTAAGAGCTCATCGACGAGTGTTGTTTTACCGTGGTCGACGTGGGCAATGATAGCGACATTACGAATATCTTCGCGTAATTTAGTCAAGATTTTATACCTATATTTCTTTCAAAAAATTATCTGCAAGCTGGCATCTTTCTGCT
This sequence comes from Lactococcus termiticola, assembly GCF_003116835.1. Lineage (GTDB taxonomy): Bacteria > Bacillota > Bacilli > Lactobacillales > Streptococcaceae > Lactococcus > Lactococcus termiticola. Next base: position 17,189 of record NZ_BFFO01000013.1, read on the forward strand.
TCTTACAGACTGCATCAGCTTATTATAACATAAATTTTGAGCGGCTGTAAATGCAGACGTTTACAAAGAACATCGGCTTTGTCGCCGGCCAGAAGGACTCGCTTTTACAGTTCTTTTCAGAGATGACAATCCAGCCGAAAAATGAGAAAAACGTGAAGTTTCTCCACGCTTTTCCTGATAATTGCTGTCTTTTTAATTGACCCGGGCCGGCTTTTTCTTGAGCAAGTCAACGGCGTAAATCTTATTGAGGACCTTGCAGAAGCCGTAGGCCAGGTTAAAGTCGACCATGCTGTGGACGATCCCGCCAAAGAAGACGAGAAGGAGCAGGCTGTTGTAGGCAGCCGGAGCAATTTGGCCCGCCCCTGACTGGTAGAAGGCGACGACCACGATGGCCTCAAGGCCAGCATGGAGGACGGCCAGAGCCAGGTTGAAGAGCTGGAGTCGCCATTGCTTTTCCAGAATCGCCGGATAGCGTTTCAAGATGAGGGCAAAGAGGCCCATGGCGACAATATGCGTAGCCGCCCGCATCCAGATGATGGGGACAGGCAGGCTGACCATGAAGCCAATCGTCGTTGCAATGGCCACAAAGACTGCCATCCAGGGACTAAAGAACATGGCCGCCATGACCGGGACATGCGAGGCCAGCGTAAATGATGCCGGTCCAATCACGATTTTTGCCGGCATCATCAGGGGGATGAGAATGCCGATGGCTGTGAGCAATGAGGCGATAGAGAGATTGCGGGCCCGCAATCTTGCTTTTGGATTGTTCATTTCTTATTTCCTCCTTGTGCACTATTTTACATGCTTTTCCAGGCTTTTTCTTTACTATTTACTAGCAATTCGCTTGCTGATTGTTGTGCTTTGTCTTTTCTGTTTTAGTTCTGATTTTCTTAGATTTCTGCTTCTAAGCTTTCAGACGATGTAAGAAAACGGATTCACTTATGCTATAATTAAGGAAACCATTCTCATAAATGAAGAGGAGAAACATGAAAAAATATTGGATTTTGGCGGCGGCCGTCTTGTCGCTCTCAATTTTAACAGCCTGCGGAAGCAGTCAGGGTCAGGGGAGTCAGCAGACTTCTTCGTCGTCAACGCGCCCGTCGAGCAGTCAGAAGGCCTCCTCATCGCTGGCGTCTAAGGCTCCGGCTCAGTCAAGCCCTCAGACAAGCGAGAGCAAGGCAGCTCCAGCTAGCCGGCCGGCCGATAACTCTGCCATCCTCGCCAAGCTGGTCGAGCTCACAGATGCTCATTCTCCAGGCGAGAACAAGGATTACTACTGGGAAAATGGACCAGCAAAGCTTTCTGGCTTTGAAGGCATGAAGGCCGGCGACAGCAAGTTTGAAGGCGACAGCCAAGGCCGTTCTACCACTGCCCGGGCAGTCTTGACCTATGAGCTTTTCAAGAGCTCCAAGGGGAGCCGTCAAGGCGAGCCCCTTGCCCCACCTTCCTGGCCCAGTCACAACCCCAAGGTCGCCATCAGCTACAGTCTGACCGGCAAGACCTACCACGGCTACCTCTACAACCGCAGTCACTCGATTGCCGATAGCCTCCTGGGAGCCGGCTCCTACAAGTCTGCCTATAATTTCACGACCGGCACTCGGCCACAAAATGTCGGGGCCGATCAGAACGGTGGCATGAGGGCGGCCGAAGAGCGGGCTGAAAGCTATTGGAAGAGTCATCCTGACAGCACTGAAACCATTTCTTATATGACGACACCCCTCTATCAGGGAGACGAGAAGCTCCCACGGGGTTCTGTGGTGGATATGAAGTCTTCTGACGGGGAGCTGGATTGTGAGATTGTTGTGATTAATGATGTTGAGGGAATGGGGATTGATTATGCTAGTGGGGTGAGCTCTGATGCTGGGCAAACTACAACGCCTCCAAAAGAAGAGGCTTCGCCTGCCCCAGCAACGACAGCACCTGCTACTGAAACGGCTCCCGCTCCAACTAGTCAAGATCGGACTGTCTATGTGGCCAGCAAGGGAAATTCTAAAGTCTACTGGTATAGTACTGCTGACATGCCCGCTAGTACTAATCAGGCAAATGTGGTATCTATGACTGAGTCTGAGGCTTTGGCTCAGGGTAAGCGACATTCTTATTCGGAGTGAGTTCTCTAACAGCAATGTAAGACTTAACGCTTACAATTCATCCGCAGCTGCTTCAATGATAGTATTTATAGACTATTAGACTATTAGATTGTTTATTATGATATGTTAAAAACGAATTCGGCACTTAGAATCAAACAACGCAGATGAAATCCTGAAATTCAATGAGCTCTTTGATCTTGGTGCCATCACTCAGGAAGAGTTTGATGCTCAAAAAGCAAAACTTCTGAAATAGAAAGATTACCGCAAGCCTGAAATTTTTGGCACAAATTTGGCACAAAGAAAAATCCCCGACCTCGGCTTGGGGATTTTTTCTAACATTTATACCGTACATGTTTGGAGGTTTGTCGGCTTCGCCGTCTCGCTAATCGCTCGGCTGACTTGCGTCAGCACAAACTTCCAAACATAAAAATTTCAACGCGTTCGGAAAGCGAGCTTTCCAACGCTTTTGAAATTTTTATGCCGACTATAGGGATCGAACCTACGACCTACGCGTTACGAGTGCGTTGCTCTACCAACTGAGCTAAGTCGGCTCATTAAGCTGATAGCTTAATTATAGCAAAATCTTAAATTTCTTTGCAAGTCTTAGAAATCCTTGGCGTTGGGTTTGTTGTAGCCATACTTTTCGCAGAAATCTTCACGGAATTCCAGGAGATTGTCGTCCATGATTGCCTGGCGTGTCCGTTTCATGAGATTGACAAGGAAATAAAGATTGTGATAACTGCAGAGTCGCATGCCGAAGGTCTCGTCGGCCTTGATAAGATGGCGGAGGTAGGCCCGGCTATAATTGCGACAAGTATAGCAATCACACTCAGGGTCTAGAGCCGTGAAGTCATGCTCATACTGGGCATTGCGGATATTAACCCGGCCATAGCTGGTCATCAGCGTGCCGTTTCTTGCAATCCGAGTCGGGAGGACGCAGTCAAACATGTCAATCCCCCGAATCACGCCGTCAATCAGGCTGTCAGGAGCCCCGACCCCCATCAGATAGCGGGGCTTGTCTTCAGGCAGCATCGGTGTAGTAAAATCAAGGACGGCATTCATCTCAGCATGGCTCTCGCCGACGGCGAGTCCCCCGATAGAGTAGCCGGGGAAGTCCATGCTGACGAGGTCCCGAGCTGACTGCTCTCGCAGGTCTTTGAAACCTGCCCCCTGGACAATCCCAAAGAGGCCTTGGTCATGAGGGCGTTGGTGGGCCTTGAGCCCCCGCTCTGCCCAGCGACTGGTCCGCTCAACAGAGGCCTTGACATAGTCATAAGGCTGGTGGAAGGGCGGGCATTCGTCAAAGCTCATCATGATGTCTGAACCCAGATTGTTCTGGATTTGGATGGCCTTTTCAGGCGAGAGGAAGAGCCGGTCGCCATTGAGGTGGCTCTTGAAGGTCACGCCCTCTTCTGTGATATTCTTCTTGTTTTCAACCAGAGAATAAACTTGAAAACCACCTGAATCCGTCAAAATCGGCTGGTCCCAGTTCATAAACTTATGGAGACCACCGGCTTCAGCCACCAGCTCGTCGCCAGGTCTCAGCCAGAGGTGGTAGGTATTGGCAAGGATAATGCCACTGCCCATTTCCTTGAGCTCTTCTGGGGCCATCGTCTTCACGGTCGCTTGAGTGCCAACAGGCATGAACATTGGTGTTGGAAAGGTCCCGTGTGGCGTGATAATCTCGCCCAGCCGGGCACCCGTGTGCTTTTCCTTCTTAATCAATCTGTATTTAATTGCTGGCTCTGTCATCATTCTTCTTTTCTAATTTTTTACTATCCATAAGTATAACAAAATGCTCTGATTTTTTGTAGTCGGCCTTTTTAAGTATGTTATAATAATGCTAGACTATATTACAGCTTAAAAGCAAAGCTCAACGAAAGTGAAATTATGACTCGACAGGAAATCAAGGCCACAGCCAAGGCCAAATTAAAAACGAATTTTACAGCGAAGATGCTGATGTTTGTCATCCCCATTCTTTTAGGAATTTTCTCGGAGGCGGATAACCTTAGACAGGGGGGCAATACAAACCCGACAGAAGCAATATTCCAAGAAGTCAACCAGACGCTCCAGTCCACTGACCTCCCCCTCTTTTTGAGCAGCTTTCTGATTGCTTTTATCCTCCTCCTCGCCCTGGTCTACCTCTTTGGTATCCTTTATACACTCATCGAGGTCGGCGGGGTCTTCCAATACATCAAGATTTATCGGGATGAGGTCGAAGTTCCTCGCTTCAAAGATGTCTTCAGCCCCTTCAGAGACGGATCTGCCGGGAAAATCATTCCTGTCTACAGCCTCATCTTTATCATTGCGCTCGGCCTGCTTTTGATTCCGGTCGTTGGCTGGGTCTTCTTGATTTATCTGGCCCTGGGCTGGTCACAGTCGCCGATGGTCCTCTTTGATAAAATCAAGGATGGGACATATAGCTCTGCCTGGGACGTTATGAAAACTTCTGCCAATCTCATGAAGGGTAAGCGGGGCAACTACTTTCTCTTTCTCCTGAGTTTTATCGGCTGGTTTTTCCTCAATGGCCTGACCCTCAGCATCGCTAACTTCTGGGTCACCCCTTATGTGGCCATGAGCCATGTCGCCTACTACCAAAACCTCATTGACAATCAAAAATAAAAGCCTTCCTATCGGAAAGCTTTTTTCTTATGCTAGCTTATTTTGCTTACGACCGTGAATCAACCAATAAATGCCCATGACAATCAGTGTGAATATGGCACAACCAAAGTAGAGATTGCGATAGCCAGACATTGGCACAATCAGGCCGAGGAAGAAGGGGCCGAGGCCCACGCCCATATCATAAAGGCCAAAGAAGGTCGAGGTCGCCACACCAATCCGGTCGGCTGAGACATTCCGAATCGAAATCGCCTGACCAAAAGGTGTGAAGGAGCCGTAGCCCAGGCCAACCAGAGCAGCGGCCCCAAAGAGCATGAGGCTGGTATGGGAGAAGCCAGTCAAGACCAGGCCAATCGCAAAGAGGATGAAGGTCGGATACATGACGAAGTTGTCGCCCTTGCTATCGAAAAGACGACCTGTCAGTGGCCGTGAGACCAGGATAAAGAGGGCATAGACCACATAGAAGAGGGAGCCTGCGGTCACCAGACCAACGCCAGCCGTGAAATTGGCAAGGAAGGTCAAGAGACTGGCATAGGCGACCCCTATCAAAAGGCCAATGAAGCCCATAGGCAGGGCAGAGACCTCAAACAAGCTCCCCAGGCTAAAGGCTTTTTTCTCTGTCTGAGCCATGGCGTCAACCACATGCTGTGGAATTTTCAAGAAAAATGAAGCAAGGAGAGAAATCGCAAGCAGTGCCACCGACAAAATCAGGAGGACCTGATAATTAAAGGTGTGATAGAGGAAGATAGACAGGAAGGGCCCAACAGCTGAAGCCAGGGTCAGCGACAGGGTGAAATAGCCGATCCCTTCGCCCCGCCTGCTGGCTGGCACGACAAGACCTGCCAGGGTCCCAGTCGCCGTTCCCGCAATCCCAAAGCCAATCCCGTGCAAGAAACGGATGACAAGTAGGAGCCAGATATTGGACACAAAGAGATAAAAAATATTCATAATCAGGTAAAAGATAATCCCGACATAGAGCATCTTTTTGGCCCCAAAATCAGAAATCTTGGTCCCACCCCAGAGGCGACCGATGAAGGAGCCGACGATGAAGATCCCTGAGAGGATGCCGGCAAGACTAGCCGGAGCATGGTCCTGAGTCATGGCAACCGTACCGATGATAACAGTCAATAAATAAAAGACCAGGTAGAAGATAAAGCTAATCCCCATGGTCAAAGTAAAGGTAGAAGTCCAGATTTTTTCTTTTTGCATGATGTTCCTTTGGTTATATTTTGAATCAATTATAACTCTATTATAGGAGGCTTGAGTGGATAAGTCAAGTAAAAGGTTATATTTTGACATTTTATATAACTTTTCCTATAATGAAAGCATGAATACCAAAGAAAAAATCATGGAAGTGGCTGAAAAGCTGGTCCTAAAAAAAGGCTTTGAGAAGGTCACGCTGACGGACATCGCGAGCGAGCTGGACATCTCACAGCCCGCCCTCTACAAGCACTATAAAAACAAGGCTGAGGTCTGGGAGAGCCTGACAACCAGCTGGTTTGACAAGATTACCGCCAAGCTCCTTCCCTTTCAGGCCAAGGCCGACCAGAGCCTGAGCGAGATTTGCCATGACTGGCTCTGGACCCTCTGCGAGAGCAAGTACCAGGCCTACAAAGAGGCTCCGGAGATGTTTGCCCTCTATACCCAGTATGCCCTGCGGGACCCTAAAATCGCGGATTATCATCTGGATAGCATGGTCAATAGCCTATCGGAAGCGACTGGTATCAAGGACTTGACTGCCCTGCGGGCCCTTTATTTTCTGGGCTCGAGGTACCATTATTCTGGCTTTGCCAGCCGATGGGATGAGCATTTTCAGGAGGATTTTGAGTCGGCTTGGAAATTGATTGAGCCTTATTTTAGGGGACTTGAAGAAGAGAAAAAAGCTTGATTCCAGACTTGGAAACAGGCTTTTTTTCTCAGGACGAGTTTTCTTCGATTTCACGCTTGCTATAGCCAGGCCAGGAAGCTTATCCTTCCCAATCAGAAGGATGAGTTTTTTCCAAGCCCAGAATAGGCATACTCAATCTTGATACATTCGAGCTTTTCATGGTCATAGAATAGCTTTACGGCGGTGTTTTATGTTATATAAAATTGAAATAATATGCTGATTTTATATCTATTGTCAGGAAATTGTCAGGATTTTTTTATGTACCACAACTCACAAAACAATGATATAATGACTAATGGCGCACCCGACTAAGTGAATCATGCCTAGGAGGGAGGTGTTTATATGCTTACACTTATTTTCGTATCAGTTGTCGCTCCGATTGTGGTAGGGGTAGTCCTTGAGCTGGTCAAGGATTTGCTGAAAGGCTGGCACAAGCGCCGTTAATCCACTTGTTTTACACACCTTCTTTTCGACGAAGAGGGTGCTTTTTTGTATCTTGAATTGTCAAGTTAAATGCAACACCTCTTCGAAAAATATTTCATATATTTTCTCGCTCGAATATTGTAAGATGGGTATAGGGATTATTCATAATTCTCCAGTCTAATAATGTTCTTGACAAACTTATTATACTGGTTTTTATGGATAATCTTTTTCTGTTGCACTTAAATTATAAATTCAAGATAAAAAAAGCCGAGACCTTTTCGACGTGCCTCGGCTGGTGAGAATACACTCACACTTATTTTCGATAATCTAATTATAACACACTTCTTATCTTTGTCAAATCAAAGTATTCGTGAGCGGGCGAAGCAAGTGCGCTAGGTCTTGAAGAATCTTTTCAGGGATTAGTGTTTTGACTTATAGTTTTTTATATCATCTGTTGTTTTTTTAATCTCGTCAATAGTAATTTTTGCAATGGGTTCATTACTTAGAATATCAATTTTAATCCTCCAGAGATTTGTATCTTTCACGCAGAGAGTCTGGAATATCTGAAAAATCTCTATCACTATATTCTAAATACTCATGAATATAAGTGGAAATTTTCTGCTCCAGTTTAAGTCGTTCATTTTCGTTATCAGGTATTTGCTCAGCAAGACTACTAACTATGTCAATGATTAGCCCAGCTCTAGTTGCATTACTCCAAACACTAAAATTATGATAATTTTCTTCATCATAGTTTCTTTCATGGTTCTCTCTATCGGGTTCTCTCGGGATATAAATGTCTTCTTCGGTTCTGGGAATTATGTTTTCAAGTGCAGGGAGAACTTTAACAATGACACCAAAATAATCACTTTTATCAAGTCTTTGAAAACTATCAAAGGCTTTTTTGTATGACCAATTTTGTAAATTTTCTTCATCATTGCCAAAAAGCAACCAATTTACAGGCACCTCTCCAAGCTTTGCTATTTTCACAATCTGGTCTAAAGGAGGGAATCTTTCTCCTTTCTCCCAATATCCCACCAATCTTTGAGAAATATCTCCTAATGCTTCTGCAAAAGATTTTTGGCTCATATTCAATTTTTCGCGAAGATTCAAAATTCGCTTTCCGATAGCTTGAGATTTTATATTATCCATGCTTTTATTTTACCATAATACTTAAATCAATTCATAATCTCTTCTTTGAACGTCTCAAGGATAAGACGATTCTCTTTATTACACATCATCTTCTTGGTGTTAAAGGAATGGATCGAGTCATTTTTTTGGAAAATGGTAAAATTAAAATAGAGGGGAGTCCGAAAGAGCTTCTCAATGAAAACCCTGATTTTAAGCGACTTTATCAACTTGATCAAGGGGAATGAAAAGAAAAATGTCGTAAATTTATGGCATTTTTTCATACTTTTGATTGAATTTTTGATTTTTCGTTAGTTTATTGTTGACAAAACTAATTAAGTGCGTTATAATTTATTTTGTTAGTTGATGAACTATAAAAACTAACAAATGGAAAATAGGAGGAAAAAGGAATGTTAAAAATAATCCAACAAATTTTTCAATTTATCGTAAAAATAAGTCGTCAGCTAGATCCTGAAAATCTTTACATCGCTTTAGATGAAGGACTGACGAATATCTAAATAACGAAGGAGAAAATATTATGTCTGAACAAACAAATAATTTATTACATCTTTTTAGTAAAGTGTTGCGCAATCCACGCTTTATGTTAGCGCTGCGCATGGATAGTTTAAGCCAAAAATTACGTTTACAAGGTGCAAGAAATGGTGCACAAGGTTTGCTTGTTAAACTTTGGGAAAAAGACGGTTTGACAAATGCTGAAATTGCTGAAATGCTGGATATTCGTCCCTCGTCAGTCACGGCGCAGGTTAAGCAGTTAGAGGAGCAGGGCTTGGTTGAGCGACAAGCCGATGAAAATGATGGTCGTGTCAGTCGTGTCTTTTTGACGGAAAAAGGTTGGCAACTCAAAGATAAGCGCATAGAGCGTCATGATAACCTTTCTGAGGAATTGTTTAGGGCTTTGACAGATGAAGAACAGCAAGAACTTACTGATTTGCTTGAAAAATTTATCAAATCTGATGAGGAAAATGAATTTGATTGGACAAACTTTGATTGGCACACGATGACGAAAAAAGATTGGCGTGCCTTGCGGCCTGAAGAACGTCAAGCATTTAAACGTCAGCTGAAGAAAAATATTCGCATGAGTGTTAATGATACACGAGACTTTGGTCATGGTTTTGGTCCAGGTCGTCCTAATGGCGACTTCTGGGATTGGGTTACAGGACCTGATAGCGAAGACGATATTCCTGACTGGAATCGCCGTCATGGTAGAACACGTAAGCTATGGAACTTTGGAGAAAATGGGCGAGGTGGATTTGATGGTCACGGGCGTGATGACGGTCATGGTCGGACAGATAAGAAAAAGAATGATGATTGGACAGATTTTTGACAGCAGGGGAAAGGTGCTTTAGCGCCTATTGCTTTGCTATCCTTAATTATTTGGCAGAAATTAAAATAGGAGAATATCATGTCAGAAGAAACAAAATCACTTACATTAAATCCAGAACTTGAAAAGTTTCAAAATAATTTATTGGCAGAATATGACTTAGCAAACCAAACAGCTCAAAAAGGTCAAAGCGTTTTTGTTGGCTCAAGTCTAATGGAAATTTTTCCAATTGAAAAATGGGAAGAAGAAGGCTCTGTCAAATTTGACAACTACATTTATAATCGCGCAGTACGTGCCACGACGACAAGTTTTCTTTTGGCGCATATGGATACACAGATTTTTAATCTGGCGCCCACAAAAATTTTTATTAATATTGGTACAAATGACATTGGCTTTGGTGTCCCTGAAACAGAATTTCTTGCAAATTACGACAAAATTATGAGCGACATCGCAGTGAAGCTACCAACTTGTCAAGTTTACGTTATGCGTTATTACCCGATTAATACGGTTGATTTTGGTAATGATGACGATGAAAAATCTCTTTTTAAAACACGTAGCAACAGCAAGTTTCAGTCAGCAAGTGATAAAATTAAAAATTTAGCTAAAAAGCATAATTTCAATTTTATTAACGTCAACGCAGGTCTTTCCGATGAGAAGGGTAATCTCAAAAAAGAACTCACATTTGACGGTGCTCATATGAATCCTGACGGTTATAAAATTGTTTTGTCAAATTTGACAGGCTATCTTAATAATTAATTTAAAAAATAAATCCGTCAAATTTGACGAAAAAGGAGAAGAAAATGGAAAGAGCAGATTCATTTGAAGCACGTCGTACACTTGAAGATGGTAAAAAAACCATCACAAAAATGTCAATGAAAAACTTTGTAAAATTGATAAGAATGGCAAAAACTCCCTACACCTTTTTTATCTTAGGGATTATTGGGGGAGTGATTGGTACATTGATTCAACTCCAAGTACCCAAAATGGTGCAACCCCTCGTCAATGGTTTCTCACATGGTGTTGATGTTGCTCAAATTATTCTCGTCATTGGACTTTATATCCTTTCAGCCCTGATGAGTGCAGGCTCAGCGATTGTTCTTGGTATCTTTGGTGAATCCGTCGTGAAAAATCTTCGCAGTAAGGTTTGGGATAAAATGATCCACCTTCCTGTCAGCTATTTTGACGAAACCAAAACAGGTGAAATGTCCTCACGTCTTGCTAATGACACCACACAGGTAAAAGATCTGATTGCAAATTCCATTCCGTCTGCCTTTACCTCAATTTTACTTCTTGTTGGTTCAATTATCTTCATGATTTCAATGCAATGGCGCTTGACTTTGGCAATGATTATTGCTGTTCCTGTTGTGATGCTCATCATGTTTCCCATCATGACTTTTGGACAAAAAATTGGCCGTACGCGTCAAGACTCTCTGGCAAATTTCCAGGGCATTGCGAGTGAAAGTCTTTCCGAAATTCGTCTCGTCAAATCCTCAAATGCTGAAAAACAAGCCTCGCACAAAGCTGAAAAAGATGTCAATGACCTCTATAAAATTGGTGTTCGTGAATCTATCTTTGATGGTCTGATGTCTCCTGTCATGATGCTTGCGATGATGCTGATGATTTTTGGCCTCCTCGCATATGGTGTTTATCTAATTTCGACACATGTGATGAGTCTTGGGACACTTCTTGGGATGATGATGTACCTCATGAACCTTATCGGTGCAGTACCAACTGTGGCCCAATTCTTTACAGCTCTTGCAAAAGCTTCTGGTTCAACAGTTCGTCTGACGGAACTCCTTGACGAAGACCAAGAAGTTCTCCATGCGGGGAAAGAAGTTGATGTTGAGGGAAAAACCCTTCATGTCAATCATGTGGATTTCAGCTATGACAATTCTGAAAAAATCCTCCAAGATATTACTTTTGAAGCAAAGCCAAATTCAATTGTTGCTTTTGCAGGACCTTCAGGTGGCGGTAAATCAACGATATTTGCCCTCCTAGAGCGTTTCTATCAACCCACATCAGGTGACATAAAAATTGATGCTATCAATGTTAATGACATTTCTCTACAAAATTGGCGCAGCCAAATTGGTTTCGTGAGTCAAGACTCTGCCATCATGGCAGGAAGTATTCGCGAAAATTTGACTTATGGACTTGAGGGCACGTACAGCGATGATGACCTCTGGCATGTTCTTGAACTTGCCTACGCCCGTAAATTTGTCGAGGATATGCCTGAAGGACTGGACACCGAAGTTGGTGAACGTGGTGTGAAAATTTCGGGTGGACAACGTCAACGTATTGCTATTGCACGCGCCTTCTTGCGCAATCCTAAAATTCTGATGCTTGACGAAGCCACAGCCAGTCTTGACTCTGAAAGTGAAAGTATGGTTCAAAAAGCATTGGATAGCTTGATGAAAGGACGTACTACTCTCGTCATTGCGCATCGTCTGTCAACGATTGTTGACGCAGATAATATCTACTTCATCGAAAAAGGTCAAGTAACGGGTAGTGGTACTCACAACGAGCTTGTTGCCAGTCATCCTTTATATGCCAGTTATGTCAAAGAGCAATTAACAAAAGCAAGTGTATGAATTTAGTAAAAAGTGCAGTTTCTATAACTGTACTTTTTTGTTGTTGACATTAAGTCAAGAAACTGGACACCAAAATGGGTAAATTACCTTTCTGCCTATGCGGCTAATTTTAGTTGTTTATTTTCGAATTCATTGGGCGTTAAATAATTGAGTCCTTGATGAATTCGATT
>NZ_BFFO01000014.1 GCF_003116835.1 Lactococcus termiticola
AAATCGGATTCATCAAGGGCTCAATTATTTAACGCCCAATGAATTTGAACATAAACAACAAAAATTAGCCGCATAGGCAGAAAGGTAATTTACCCATTTTGGTGTCCAGTTTCTTGACTTAATGTCATACCATTATCTCTTACGTCTGGAAATCTCACAACAAATCATCCAATATCTTAGATAGACTATCTAGTTCTTTTTGTTGTCTATCTAATTCACTTTTATTTTCAGATATAAAATCTATCTTCGAGATTTCTATATTGTCGTTGTCAGAAATCCTTTTGAGTGCTGCCCCAGCGTTTTCTTGAGTCTGCTGAATGAAATTTTGGATATTTCTACTCTTTACTTCTATTTTGGCTCCAGCCACAGCAATTTGTTTTTCTTGAGTATTTAAAATTTCATTTTGTTTAGCAATAATTTTTTTAGACGATCCTTCTTTCAGTTTATTGGCAATAAACTTATCAATCTGCTTCATAATGAGCGTACTAATAATTGCCATCACTATCCCACTGATCAATAGCCCAATCATATCTGCAATTCCACCAACAGCTAACGCCGGAAAAACAGCAACTAATCCTTTACCAACCACTTCACTCAAAGCGATGGTTCCAACTGTCGCAAGCCCCGTAACTACAATTTTTGAAATTCCTGACATCATCTCAGCTGAGGACTCTCGCTTGTGCTTCGGACTTTTCATATAAGTCATGACATCTTTCACGGTTTTCCAGCTTTGTTTGAGGAAGGTAATAGCTTTATTAATAACTGTTACGACCTCTCCAAAGATTGCGGTTACAACTGTCGTCACAGCCGTTCTCGCAGATTGGAAAAGGTTCTTTTTCAGGTTGCTAATGAAGTTTGACAAGGCAGATTTGAAATGATTCATCAGAGTATTCAGTTTCCGCCCTTTTTCTTTGAGCCAAATAATCAATTCTTTTAGAACTTCCTTGACAAAACCTGCCAACAAAGACATCAGAACTGCTTTTCCTGCACCTTTTAGTATCCGCATGCCTTCATCACGACGGGAAGCTTTGCCCTGAGCTTCTATCTCGTCTTTTCCTGGTTGTTCCGCATTTTGTTTGGCTTGTCTAGCTTCATTATCTTTCTTTATTAGTGCCTTTTCTTGTTCATCAGTAATTCCCCAAATCTCTTTTGGTGTTTGGCCGTTGGCATTGGGATGGTACAGCCAATCTTTCATTGACAAATCCCCTTTAGATCTATTCCAAGAACTATTTATTTCATTGAGATTTTGCGGACTGTTTGCAAAAGCAATTCTTGTATCTTCCGACATATACAAATTAGCAGCTGGGTCCCTCGCCAGCTCTCCTGTTGACACAGTGTGATCCATATCTGTCCCACGCTCTTTTGAACCACTCGGTCTATTCTTATCATAGGGTGTCCGAGCCCCTTTAACAAGATTTTCTTTAGTTTTCCCAGAGCGGTCTGTATGATATCTGATATTCCCCTGAGCATCTTTTTCAAAGTTGCTTTGCATGGCTTCATACTTTTGCCGATATTCGCCAGCATGTGCATTGTGCTCTGCAAATTTTCCATGGGAAAAATTGTCCAGGGTTTGGAAGTGTGCACCCCTGCTTAAATCAAGGTTCAAACCCCCATTATTACGAATGAAATCTTCGCCAAGCTGTTGTGCAAGATTATTATTAAATCCTTCCACAGCAGCAGCAATCACTGCATTTGCCAAACCTTCTGGCGTTCCAATTTTATCACGCTGTTCCTTTATCACTTCCAAATCTGCAATTTGATTTTCAAATTGCTCAGAAAGCTCTGTTTCCATTGCTTCGAAGTCAAAGTCTTTTATAGCTTCGTTCTGTAGCGCATTTTCATTAGCCATAATAAAGCTCCTTGTCAAATATTTACTACTTCCAGTATATTACGAAAACCCTTCTAAGAAATATGAGTTAAAAACAAAGAAATCACGAAGAAAAATCACTATCAATCATGATGTCATGGAACTTCTCAGCTAGGAATATTTCTCTTGTACACAGTACAAGAGAAAGGCTAGCCTTTCGTTGTTTAGATAAGCATTGTTTTTAGATAGGTTTAACGTTAAACTTTATGTCAATTTTACTACTTACAAAAATGTTCGTCAAGGCTTTTCTGGACGAAAGCTTAAATTTCATAGAAATAAAAAAGCACTCGCCGAAGCAAGTGCTTGAAATGATAAAATGCAATATTTTAACGTTTTGAGGAATATTCAGTCCTTCTATATCATCTCCTATCCTTCAAAATCCTTGTGGTTAAGCCATTCATGGTTTTCAGAAATTCATGAACATGGATAAAAAATGATACATTTGGACTCGAATTGCACCAGCCTTGCACCAAGATAGCAGAAAATGAATACACCTAATCAGTTCATTATCAAATGAGCTGATTTTTATTTATCAACGATATTCGCAAGTAAAATCTCAAAGTCAGATTTCTCAAAATTAGCTTTTCGATTATCAACTTTCTTGGCACTTGCTCCCCTTGATACTTCGATTTCATTTATATCAAATAGTTGCGCGTACTCTTTGAAATGCTGCCAGAACATCCCAACATCTGCCGCAATTTCTTTGACGATTTCATATAACTCACTTTCAGAATCAACCAAAGCAATATTTTTCGCCAAGGTAGCAATCAAATTAGGCTTACCCCCTGCTTCCGTTACAAGGTACCTTTATTGGCTTTCTAGTGAATTTGTTAACTCTATTATATCAAATGCCACACGGCAAATTCTAGTTCAATCTTTTTTTATTCGTCTTTTTTTGGAAAAAAAGCATAGTTAAAGTGATAAGCAATTTAATTTCGTTTATTCCCGTTTCAAGGAAACATAATTTCTCCAATTACTTAACTTATCAAAGAGCTTCATTTCCTCCACTCCAAAATCTCCACCGATTGAATTTTGGGCAATATAGTTAGATTTATCTGCATCTCTCACAAATTCATCCATCTCAAAATCGAACAACTCTGAAAATAGCCTTTCTGTGACAAATTGTGAAACGAAAACTTGAGACAAGTACGCTGCTTTACTAAGAGTTTCAACCGACTCCAAGTCTCCTTCGGAGGATATGTATGAACTAAACAATGCTTCCCGAACCATTCTATCCTTTTCCTTCTTGACCTCCTCAGAGTACTCCGTCAATTTTTCCTGCTCTGGAAAATTGCCATAATTCGCGCGGTAAGCTTCCTCTTGCATCCAACGTTCCAGTTCTTCAAGATACTTTTCATTTGCCTCATCTGCCATTTTCTGGTACTCGGCGCTACTCTTAAACTTTTTGACCGCTTCATTATTAGACATATTTCTTAAATAATCAAAGAGAAAATCGTCAAGTATTCTATCTTTATCTGCTTCTGAGTAAGCATTGGCATCATTTCGAGCTCTAGGCGTTGATTTTTTCTTGTCAATGGGTTGAATATTTTCACGCCTTATTACAAGACGAATTTGTTTTTCTAGCGCCCTCGTATCCTTTAGGTCTATTTCAAATTTTTCCTTGCCTCTTTGTGCAATTTCTAAAACAGTGTAGCATTTCTTTTCCATTCCCTATATCCTCTATTTTTTCATTATTTAACAGCAATTATTCTTTATTTATTTTTATAAAACCCTTATTTAACAGCGTTTATTATAAATATATTCATTTTATCTTCCCTATTTAATACAGTAAAATTATATCATACAAGATAAAAAATATCTTGTAAATAATTATAAATAGTCCAATATGATGCGCATCAGAATAGGACGGAACTAAAACAAAAATTGAAAATCACACAGATTTTCAACCAAACGTTTATTGTTTCGCCGTTTTTGATGTGCTTTTTTCGGCTTCAATTCTCCTTTGATTTTTGTTTTCTTTCCGTCCTTGGACGAGAAAGAGGAACATTATGTCTAAGAAAATCGAAGACAAACGCGATGAAAAAATCGATATAGCTGCAAAACGTGGAGATTGGGTTGAAGTCTTGAAGCTACTTGACCAACCTTTACTAAATGCTGAAAGAAATGACCGTAGACACGGAATACTCAGCACTAACTGGGTTATAGACAGAACAGGTGGTTCATCAGTAGAACTTGAAAATATTTTGCCCGATAATACGCTCAATCCTCTCGAATCCTTAATCCAAAAAGAAGAGCAAGCTGAACGACTTAATCCAATCCAAGTAATTCAAACTTTCGATGATTTTGAGCAACATTTACTATTAGGCCGATTACTTGAAAAAAAGTCTTTTGCCCAACTTGCAAGAGAACTCGGACGAGATGGTAAGACGATAAGAAAATACTTTGACAGCGCACAGGAAACACTCATATCCCTCTTAAAATAGGTCATTCAAAACGAAATTCCGAGAATGTAGTTTTTTTGTCCTGATAAGTATAGGAGGTAAAAACAATGTCCCTAGTTCATTGAAGTCTAGCTCTCGACTTTAAATTGAGCCTATTATCTATCACATATTTTTAATATAAGGAGATTTATCCATTATGAAATTTAATTCACGTCGTGGCGGTGGCTACTCAGTAACTCTTGCGGAACAAATCTTAGATAGCTCAAAACCCATTCATTCACTCAGTCTTGAACTTGAGCCTCAAATGAAATTTGAAGACGGAAAGCGCACAGACGAAGTTCAAGCATACAAAGCATGGTTTGCTCAAGCTGGACTTCCACCTTTTGAAGTGAAATTTGAGGAACAAGTCAAGCTCCCTCCTTTCCTCGCTGTTGTCTCATTTAACAACATTCAAGCTTGTGAAGTATCGTATAACGTCTATTTTAAAGCTGACAATCTGAAGGAGGTCAAATAATGTCCTACAAAGAATGCCAACAATACTTGCTTCAATGTCTCAATATGGCTCTTGGTAGCCAAATAGAGGGCGAAACAAGTTATACAAACTCATTTGATGTAAAAGTTGGCGAGCATGGATTCTTATTCATTCCTCGTCTGCCTTCATCCTATGTAATTGATGATAGCCTTTATCAGAAAATTTTTCTGATTGCTAACGCTGCATTGTATCCGAGTTATACCGTTCTAAAGCAAAATTCTGCTTATTTTGTTCCACTCGATAGCCCTGATATCCATACACAGCGAGCACTTTATTTCCCTTGGAAAAAGGGGATTAGCAAACGCCTCATCATTCCAGATTTAGATTCTTTCGCCGCTTCTCAAACTGGTTCAGTTATTCCTATTATGGAAAATCTATCTGTTGACTACAATAAAGTAACCTCCATTGCTATTGCAGGGAACTCTGGCAGCGGAAAATCTTATGCTTTAACTTATTTTCTGAGTATGCTCAAATCAATCTCAGAATTGATAATTATTGACCCTAAGTTTGATACACCGAGTAGATGGGCAAGAGAAAATGATGTTCTCGTTATCCACCCTGAAAAGAATCGCTCAAAATCTGATTTTGTCTCACAAATAAACGAGAAACTTAGTCAGGCTCTTGACCTGATTTATACACGGCAAGGTATTCTATTTGAAAACTCTGATTATAAGTTTGACCACTTGACGCTTGTAATTGATGAAGTACTTGCACTCAGTGAGGGCACAAACAAGGCAATCAAAGACTCATTTTTCTCATTGCTTTCACAAATTGCTCTTTTGGGGAGAGCAACCAAGGTTCATTTATTGCTTGTCAGCCAACGTTTTGACTACAACTCTATCCCTGTATCTGTTCGAGAACAGCTAAATGTCAATATTCAAATTGGTAATATTAACAATAAAACCGTTCAATTCTTATTTCCTGACCTCAATCCTGAGGGAATTGTTATCCCCGCTGGACTAGGAACAGGGCTAATCCAGATCATTGATAATGAACACCCCTTCCAAGTTTTACCGTTACTTTGTCCCACCTACTATACGAAAAAAGGAATCCTATGAAAAAGACCTACCTCATCAAGACTTTTAATCTCATCCAAAATCTATTCGCCTTATTCGCATTTGAAGTCATTGCGAATTTGCTTTTACGTCTCTTAAATTACATTATTGAGAAAGAGAGTGCGGCTACCTTCACTCTATTCTTGCAGGTTGAAAAAATCTCCATTTCTCTCTCATCTTGGTTAAACTTAGCAGAGACATTCACATTTACGCTTCTAGCTATATTTCTAGCTATTGGGGTATTTGTAAAAGCCAAAGATGATTCTATATGGAATATTTTCAAATCAATCTGGCAAACTTACCACTTTAGGCATTTTATGGTTCAAAGCGAACGCACAGAAAAAACCATAGAAATGCAGAAAGTACAGTCAATCAACTTGATTTACAACAACTTCAACAAAGCCGTTCGAAAATGCGTTATTGATGTGAGCACAAATAAAATCATCATCTTTATCAAGGTCCCTAATTCACAACAATCTCAAAAGATACTCAAAGAGATGGAATCTCAAATAAGAGAAGAAACCTCAAGTCGTAACCCTGATTACTTTTTCTCTGCTCCTGATAGGATTAAAAATTCCATGTGGTTCATTGGAACAAAACGCTAACATATGGGTGGCGCTGTGGCTCACGAAGTGAGAGCCACAAGCGCCACTTTTTATTTGGATGAATGGGTTACTACGACCCCATTCATCCAGTAATCAATAAACATATCTCCGAGAATCTGGAAAATTTGTCCTGATAAGTGGAGGTATTTTTTTATGACACAAAAAACCAAGAAAGAACAGAGGTCAAATAAATGGGCTTTCCTGTTCTATCAAGAGTCAGCTCCTGAAGACTATCTGAATATTCTTGAGGAACTTCATGTGCCTTTCATTTTAAGTCCTTGGCATGATAAGGATGTCAACCGCTCAACGGGAGGATTTAAGAAAGCTCATAAACACGGCGCATTCTTCTTTGACTCACTTAAAAGTTACTCGCAGGTATCTGACCTGATTAGTGATAAGCTCAACGGTCCTGCGCACGTTGAAGTTGTGATGAGTCCAAAAGGAATGTATGACTACTTTACTCATGCAGAGAACCCGGAGAAAACTCCTTACAATGTTGAGGATATTGAATCAGGGGCAGGATTTGAATTGGATAAGTTCTTGGCGGAGAACAATCCCGACTTATTGCTCCAAGTCTATGAAATCATGCATGACTCAAATTTGAAAGAATTTGCTGACTTCACGGATTTAATTGCACAAAAATACCCAGACTTACTGTTCTATGTATTTGATAAAAGTTATTTTTTCAAAATCTACCTTGATTCCAAAAGATACAACTTTGTAAAGGGGAAAACGGATGAACCAAAAGACTGATAGCCAATACCCTTATCTACTAACACGTGAACTCGCATCAAAGTATCTGGGTATTGACCCAAAATCTTTTGATAAGTATATCCGTGCAAATTCCGATTTCAAACGTTTTATGATTGGTAATCAAGAGCGCTATACGCTTGAAGAAATCAATCATTTCATCAAAAACCATCTTGTTGGTTAATCTAAAAAGTTGATAGAATTGGCATGAATGCGATAAAATAGATTTGTATTCATTGCCTGCTATCAACTTTACTTTTATAGAAAGCTGATAAATATTATGGCAACAATTACTAAGCGCGGTAAAAAATGGCGCGTTACTGTTTCAACTTCAAAATTTGGCGACAATGCCAGAATCTCAAAAACCTTTGAAGAAAAGGAGGATGCCAAAAAGTGGGCTCTTGAAAGTGAACTCGCAAAAAATATCGGAATAAATCTTAAAAGTCGAAATCAAATTTTCGCTGTCTATTTTGAAAATTGGGTCAAGAATGTAAAGAAAAATGATGTCCGAGAAACCACCTATCAAAATTATCTCCACGTTATCCCAATCGTGAAAAATCTGTTCAAAGAGACAAAAATTTCTCAACTTGACGATTTACTCGTTCAATCCAAAATTGATGAATATGCTGAAAATCATTCTCGGAAAACCACAATGGAAGTACTTCTGAAAATCAGAACTGCTCTCCACTATGCTTACGCTCACGGTCTTCTTGCTACCGACTTTGGCACGCTTGTCAAAACGCGTGGCAAGGAAGCTGAGAAGAAAAATATTGCTCTATCAATAACCGACATGAAAATTTTGCGCTCTTATCTTTTGAGAAGTCATCGCAACGACTTTGAGATTATGGTTCTTTTGGCTTTAGAAACTGGCGCTCGTCGCGGCGAGCTGCTGGGGCTTAGACCTGAATATCTTGAAGAAAATGCTATTTTGATTCGGGAATCCATCAGCCCGACTTCAAAAGATACGGAACTCAAAACAAAAAAATCACGCCGTCGCGTGACAATCAACAAAGAAGTTTATGACCTTGTAAAGACAGTTCAGGTAAAGGAAAACGGCTATATTTTTGACCCTGACGGCTTCCAACAGTCCGCTAAACTAAGAAGGTTACTCAATCGTTTAGGGCTTGCACAGACCACTTTTCATGGTCTGAGAGATACTCACGCAAGCTTCTTGTTCTCAAATGACAAAATTGGCATTGACTACATTAGCCAACGCCTCGGGCATTCAAATATTCAAACCACACAAAATTATTACTTGACTTTGATGCCAGAAAAAAAGCACCAGCAGGATGCCGATGCTTTAGATTTTTTGAATTCTTTATCAGAATAATTTGTGTGTCTGGAACTCCTTGATATAACTGGCTCAACGAGCCAAATTGCACCAAGATTGCACCAGAAACAGCCACAAACGTTGATACAGAGCGGTTCTGATTAACGTTTTGAGAATTGTGAAGCTTTACGGGCTTTCTTGAGACCGGCTTTTTTACGTTCAACCATACGGGCGTCACGTGTCAAGAGACCAGCGCGTTTCAAAGAGCCGCGGAAGTCAGGGTCGACTTGGAGAAGGGCACGGGCGATACCGTGACGGATAGCTCCGGCTTGACCTGATACACCACCACCGTTGACGTTTACGAGTGTGTCATAAGCGCCTTCAGTTTGTGTCGCTGCAAATGGTTGGTTGATGACCAAACGCATGTCAGCGTGTGGGATGTAGTTTTCTACATCGCGGTTGTTAACGATAATTTTACCAGTTCCAGGTACGAGACGTACACGTGCAACTGAGTTTTTACGACGGCCAGTGCCGGCATATTGTACTTGTGCCATATTCTACCTTCCCTCCTTAGATAAGACCTGAGATGTCAAGGACTTCAGGTTGTTGTGCTGCGTGAGTGTGTTCAGCGCCTACAAATACTTTAAGCTTCATGCCTTGTGCACGACCCAAAGTGTTGTGTGGAAGCATACCCTTCACTGATTTTTCAATCAAACGGACAGCATTCTTTTCGCGGAGTTCACCAGCTGAGATAGACTTAAGTCCACCTGGGTGAAGGCTGTGGCTGTAGTAGATCTTGTCTGAAGCTTTCTTACCAGTCAATTTCACTTTTTCAGCGTTGATAACGATAACGAAGTCACCAGTATCTACTGAAGGAGTGAAGGTTGGTTTGTTTTTGCCACGGAGTGTAGCAGCGACAACGGTTGAAAGACGTCCAAGTGGTACATCAGTGGCATCAACCACGTACCATTTGCGTTCAACCTCACCTGGCTTAGCCATGTAAGTTGTTTTCATCATGATGTGTGTTTTCCTATTCTTAGTTTTTTGTTTACGATCGACAAGCTGTCGAAGAGTATTTTTGGGTTCCGGGGCCACAAAAATGGGGTAAACAATACCGTCTAACATCTTACCATACCCTGCCTTGCTTTGTCAAGGATTTTTTTTTGTGCTATAATAACACTATGAATGTCGTCTTAAAACTCTCTCCAGCAGCAATCGAAAAAGTCAAGGCCGACTGGGGCAAATTTCAAAAGACGTCAAACAACCAATATATCAGCTTCTTCGCCCAGCACAACGGCACCAGCGTCAGTATTTATAGCTCTGGCAAGGTCATGTTTCAAGGCTCGGGAGCTGAGTCAGCCGCCAAGGCCTTTGGTCACGAGACGGCTAACAAGCCTGACTTTCAGGCCCCTATCATCGGGACTGATGAGGTCGGCAATGGCTCCTACTTTGGCCCACTGGTCGTGGTTGCTTCTTTTATAGAAGAAGATGATGTCGCCTGGCTGAAAAAGCTGGGCGTTGACGACTCTAAAAAGATGACCGACAAGCATATCCTTGAAATCGCCGACCAGGTCATGGAGCGAATCAAGCACCTGCCTCTGACCGTCTCGCCGAGCAAGTACAACGAGGTCATCGCCTCTGGCTACAACGCCGTCTCCATCAAGGTAGCCCTGCACAATCAGGCCATCTACCTCCTGGAGAAGCGGATTGCCAGACCCGCCAAGGCCATCATCATTGATGCCTTTACGACCGAGAAAAATTATAACAAGTACCTGAAAAAGGAAAAACACCAGGTCGCAGGACAAGTCAGCCTCCTGCCTAAGGCAGAAAGCCAGTATCTGGCCGTGGCGACCAGCTCGGTCATTGCCCGTTTTCTCTTCTTAGAAGGCCTCAAAGAGCTCTCAAGCCTCGCTGCTCTTGAGCTCCCTAGCGGGGCGGGGAGCAAGAGCGACAAGGTCGCTGCTCAAATCCTCCAGTCAGGCGACGAGCTCGGCCAATACGCCAAACTTCATTTTGCCAATACTCAAAAAGCGATGAAAATCGCTGGTCAATAGAAAGAATTTTTATGGAACAGACTTCAACTGCAAAGAAAAAATACGGCTTCACAGACTTTCTCAAGGAATGGACCATCCCCGTCCTTATCATCGTCCTATTTATCTTAAGCCGTATCTTCGTCTGGACACTGGTCCTGGTCGACGGCCACTCGATGGACCCGACCCTGGCTGACCGGGAGCGGATGGTCTTGATCAAGACCGCCACACCTCAACGCTTTGACATCGTCGTCGCCAAAGAAAGCGACAAGGACATCGTCAAGCGGGTCATCGGCATGCCCGGTGACACCGTCAACTTCAACCACGATAAGCTCACCATCAACGGCAAGGAGTACAAAGAGCCCTACCTGGACGACTTCAAGAAGCAGTTAGCCAGCGGAGAGCTGGAGAAGACCTACGCTAGCTACCCGATCACCAATGCCCTGCCAGAGAGCCAACGTAGCTTCTTCGTCGGCCTCGCCCAGCAGGCCCGAGCCTTTACCGTTGACAGCACCGGCAACCCCGTCTTCAGCGTCAAGGTCCCTGAAGGTCAGTACTTCCTCATGGGCGACAACCGGATTGTCTCATCTGACAGCCGGGCCGTCGGCTCCTTTGAGCGGTCAAATATCCTCGGTGTTGTTAAGGCAAGGATTTGGCCTTTAAATAAGATTTCTTTGATAAATTAAAATAAGTTCCTGTCAGATTGGCAGGGATTTTTTGATATAAAGAATAACTTAGTTTCGTTCCGGAAATCCGGCGAAACATAGTGGAACAAGGCAATACTGAAGCCCTAGCGGTCTTCAGTTTTAGACATGGAAGCCAAAGGCTTCGCTTGTCCCATGCGACTGACTGCTTTAGCAGTCTAGCGAGCATGGAGAGCGTAGTGGCGACAGCCACATAGGTGGCCCCACTATGCTTTCGCCAGATTTCCGGAACGAAACGAGCCCAAAGAGCAGAATAAAACCCTGCCATTACCGAACAGGGATTTGTTTCTTCTCTTTTTGCAAGCTGACCTTCATATTTTGATACTCGATCCAGGTCAGGACAATCATCAGGATGTCGACGATAATCACGAAAATCATGACCATCGAGTGCTTGCTGACGAGCTCATAGGTCTGGTAGACAATAAAGCCAACAAAGACCAGAATCGAGAGCGGATAAGCCCAGAGAACCCGCTTCCAAAGGAGGACCAGGGTCAGAAGCTTGACCACGCCGTGAATGAAGAGATAGGCCGCTGCCATCAGCTGGACGCTAGCCAGACTCCCCGAGCCAAAATGTTGCATGGCATGGGCAATCAGGTGCTCGTGCACTCGACCTCCCGTCAGCCAGCTGATGGCCCCATTGATCTGCCCAGGACTGACAAAGAAGAGGGCCCCTCCTGCCAGCGTTTCAAAGAGGGCAAAAAGGCTCTTAAAAACCAGTATGATGTTGAAGGTGGTGTCGACGACCTTCATTTCTTTTTCCTTATTGATTGCCATCTTAGCCCCTCCGGGATTTCTTTCTATTATAACGCAAGATTTTTGCTTTTCCTAGGGCTTTGGTCTGAATTTTTTGTTTAAGGAAAAGAAAAGCTAAGACCTGTAGCCTCAGCATTCCCTGAAGAAGCAGTCCCCTACTTCTTCTCCTCAAACAAATCCAAATTCTTATCAAAGATATTCCCCAGCTTCACATCAATCGAGCGGTTGGCGACATCAATCGAGTCGACCCGGAGAATCGACTTGTAGTCCTCGACCAGGCGTTCGCCTCTGAAAGGCCCTTCCAGAAAGACAGCGACACCGGCCAGGAAGCAGTCAAACTCATGGACCAGGCTCTTCATGCCGTTGATAGTCCCGGCCCCCTTCATAAAGTCATCCACAATCAGGACACGCTGGCCGATGGAGAGACTGCGTTTTGAGAGGGTCATGTTTTCCACCCGACTGCTGGAGCCCGAGGTGTAGTTGACGTTGAGGGTTGCCCCTTCAGTGACCTTGGCATCCCGGCGGACAATGACAAAGGGCACGTCCAGGATTTCGGCGACAGCCTGGGCAATCGGGATGCCCTTGGTAGCGATGGTCATGACCACATCGACATCCTTGCCCAGATATTCATGGGCAATGATTTGTCCGATGCTCTTTAGATTTTTCGGCGTGCCTAAAATGTCAGACAAATAAATATAACCACCAGGCAGGATCCGATTGTCCTCCTCCATGAGCTTGATGATGTCCAGAGCCTTTTGCTTGGCCAGCTCATCTGTCACGTCCGGACTAAATTTAACCCCGCCCAGACTCCCTGGAAAAGTCTCAACCTTACCGATGCCTTGCCGCTCAAAGACACGCTTGATAAAGACCAGGTCTTCAGAAATAGAGGACTTGGCAACCTCATAGTGCTTGCTGAGCTGATTCAGATTGAGCATCTGATTAGGCCGATTGATCAGATGGTTAGTAAAATCAATCAAACGTTCGTTTCTTTTCATAGGAGAACCGACTTTCTTTTGTTTAACCTTATTATAACACGCTATTTCCGAACAATCAAACTTAAGCCTTTCTCATGGGTCGTGTCCGTTCCAGAAATCTGGCCAAAGCACTGTGGGGGGGGGCACGCAAGCAAAGCTTTGCTTTCATTGCTAAATGCAGAGCCCTCACGGTCTCTGCATTTGCCTTTCCCCACAGTGCTTTGGCCAGATTTCTTCCACTCCCACTTCTGCCATTTTGGTATGGAATATTAGGCTTCCTCTCCACATTCACTCCTCCCTCCTATGCAAAACGGGATGATGGCGGCACTATTAAACTGTCTATGTGAAAAATCAGGAAAGCAAGTCCATTTTTTTATTCAAAATGGCACAAGTGGAGTTTCAGCCCTTCCGCAGAAATGCTGTGAAGAGGAAAAGTTCAAGACCTGTTGGTCTCGAACTTTAGCAATGGGACAGCGAAGCGGGCTGCTTGCGGCCAACAGCATTCTCTGCGGAAGGGCTGGAACGTAGCGCCCCAAAAGAGCACGAAAAAACAGGACCCAAGGCCCTGTTTTTCTTATCAGCAAGCAAAGAATTATTCTTCGCCGCCACGTCCGTTTTTCTTGATGATTTCTTCTTGGACTGATTTAGGAACATCTTCATAGTGGTCAAATACCATCATGAATGTACCACGTCCTTGTGAAGCTGAACGAAGTGTAGTGGCGTAACCGAACATTTCAGCAAGCGGTACAAATGCGTTAACGATTTGTGATTTACCGTGTGCTTCCATTGAGTTAACACGTCCACGACGAGCAGTCACGTGACCCATAACGTCACCCAAGTTTTCTTCAGGAACAGTGATAGTTACTTTCATCATTGGTTCAAGGATGGCTGGAGCAGCTGATTTAGCAGCTTCTTTCATCGCGAGTGAAGCGGCAACCTTGAAGGCTGTTTCGCTTGAGTCGACATCGTGGTATGACCCATCGTAAAGTTTAGCTTTGATGTCAACCATTGGGTAACCAGCGAGGACACCGTTAGCCATTGTTTCGATCAAACCTTTTTCTACGGCTGGTACGAATTCACGAGGGACAACACCACCGACGATGGCATTTTCAAACTCGAATCCTTTACCTTCTTCGTTAGGTGTGAATTCGATCCATACGTCACCGTATTGACCTTTACCACCTGATTGACGTTTGAAGAATCCACGTGCTTGAGTTGAAGCGCGGAATGTTTCACGGTAAGCAACTTGTGGCGCACCAACGTTTGCTTCAACCTTGAATTCACGTTTCATACGGTCAACGAGGACGTCCAAGTGCAATTCCCCCATACCAGAGATGACTGTTTCACCAGTTTCAGGGTTAGTTTCAACACGGAATGTTGGGTCTTCTTCAGCAAGCTTTTGAAGGGCAACACCCATCTTGTCTTGGTCAGCCTTAGTCTTAGGTTCAACCATCAATTGGATCACTGGTTCTGGAACGTTGATAGACTCAAGGATGATTTGAGCTTTTTCGTCAGTCAATGAGTCACCAGTTGTTGTATTTTTAAGACCTACAGCAGCGGCGATGTCACCAGCGTATACGGTCTGGATTTCTTGACGTGTGTTGGCGTGCATCTGCAGGATACGTCCGATACGTTCACGTTTACCTTTAGAAGTATTCATAACGTATGAACCAGCATCCAATGTACCTGAGTAAACACGGAAGAATGAAAGACGTCCAACGAATGGGTCAGTCATGATCTTGAAGGCAAGGGCTGCAAATGGTTCTTCATCAGATGCTGGACGTTCAGCTTCTTCTTCAGTTCCTGGAAGTGTACCCTTGATGGCTGGGATATCAACTGGGCTTGGAAGGTAGTCAACGACAGCGTCAAGCATCATTTGAACGCCCTTGTTCTTGAAGGCAGAACCTGCAAGCATTGGGTAGATTTCACCAGCGATGGTTGCTTTACGGATAGCTGCTTTCAATTCGTCAACAGTGATTTCTGCACCGTCAAAGAATTTTTCCATGATTTCTTCATCAGTTTCAGCGATTGCTTCGATGAGTTTTTCACGCCATTCAGCTGCTTTAGCATTGTATTCTTCTGGGTCAAAGCCAAGAGCAGAGACTTCAGCTGCGAATTCATCAGAACCGATTTCAGTTTCTTTGATATCTGTACCAAGGTCGTTAGTATAGATTTCTGATTTCATTGATACCAAGTCGATGATACCTACGAAGTCATCTTCAGCTCCGATTGGAATTTGAATTGGGTGAGCATTTGCACCAAGACGGTCATGAAGTGTTGACAGTGAGTAGTAGAAGTCAGCACCGATTTTGTCCATTTTGTTAGCAAATACGATACGTGGAACACCGTATTCAGTCGCTTGACGCCATACAGTTTCTGTTTGAGGTTCAACACCTGATTGAGCATCAAGTACTGTTACGGCACCGTCAAGGACACGGAGTGAACGTTGTACTTCGATAGTGAAGTCAACGTGACCTGGTGTGTCGATGATGTTTACGCGGTTACCTTTCCATTGGGCAGTTGTAGCCGCTGAAGTGATAGTGATACCACGTTCTTGTTCTTGCTCCATCCAGTCCATTTGTGATGCACCTTCGTGAGTTTCACCGATTTTGTGGATTTTACCTGTATAGTAAAGGACACGTTCGGTTGTTGTTGTTTTACCGGCATCGACGTGAGCCATGATACCGATGTTACGTGTATTTTCAAGTGAAAATTCGCGAGCCATGATGTTTTCTCCTATGACAATTTTAGATTTTACAACCCATTATAACACATTATTTAGGGTTTTTATAGTGTTTTCTCATTTGATTGTGAAAATTTATTGGGATTTTGGAAGACCTTGAGCGCTTCTGAAATTTGTGGGGTCAAGCACTGTCGTTTCGCTGCGGAGAAAGGGCAGGAGAACTGTGAGGCCGCGAGCAGCCCGCTTCGCGGTCTCATCGCTAAATCAGGAGCCCTTCGGTCTCCTGATTTGCCAAATTTCACAGTTTCCGGCCCTTTCTCCTCCGCTCCACTGTCTCGATTTTTTATTTTTATTTTTCAAAATCACTAGGATTGGTAGACTTGCAGACCAGCGGAACGAAAGAAAAGCCATCGTTTACCGTGACATAAGGCAAATCCAGAGACCATAAGGGCTCTGGATTTAGCAATGAAACAGCAAAGCTGTTTGCTTGCGGCCTCACAGTAAACTGTGGCTTTTCTGCAGTGGAGCGACTCTTCAGCCCCTCTGACTTATTTTTCTACTTTCACAATCCAATGCTCCACATTCTCCAAATGGTTGATATAGAGTAAAAGGCGGTCGTAGAGGTATTCTGAGGCCTCATCATAAGTTTCGGCGAGGTTTTCACCGATGGCTTTGATGGTATTTTGGCCGTTGATTTGCTTGAAGACGAGGCTGCCGTAGTCATCCAGTTCAGTCTTTGAGACTTCTGGGATGCGGATGCCAATCTTTCTCATCAGACGTTGAGACCAGTGGTCTTGAGGCTTGATGATGAGGATATGGCCTGCTTCATCTTCTTCTGTGAGAAGGCCTTCTTTTTTTATAAAGACCATCTCTAAAGTTGTATCATCAATTTTGTTCATCTGATGTCACTTCTACTTCTGGGGCCGGGGCCTTTTTGATTACCATCAAAGGCCACACCATCGCAATGATCAAAACCACGAGCATGATCCAGGCCATGGCGTTGCTAGCCAAGAATCCAGCAGGCATGCCGACTTTGAGGACGCCTGATACCTGCAGGATAATCCCGACCAGACCGATGATAGAGGCACCAGCAACCAGTCCAGATGACAGTGAAACGCCTGAAGACATGCGTTCTTCACGGATGGCTTGACCCTTCTTGTTGCTGAGGGTCTTCACAAGCACCTGCACAAGAGCACCTACCAAGATAATTGATGAAGTCGAGATTGGCAGATAGAAACCAATCGCAAAGGTCATGACTGGCACGCCAACCATGTAAAGGACGATACCAAAGACGATACCAACGATGATCATGTTCCATGGCAGTTGACCAGCAAGGATACCCTTCGTCAGCGTCGCCATCAGGTTGGCCTGTGGCATGGCAAATTCAGGATTTGCAGTATTGGCAAGTTGGTCTTTCAAGAGCATGATAATGCCTGTCACGACAACAACACCTGTGATGCCCGCAACGATGAAGATCTTGCGGATTTCACGTGGATTACCACCCGTGATAAAAGTAACTTTTTGGGCCTGAGTGTAACCACCGGCAACCGAGATGGTCACGACGATGAAGGTCGCAAACAAGAGCAGGCTCTTGTTGTCAGCGCCTGAGGTCCATCCCATAATCAAGAAGACCAGGGTCAGGATAACGAGTGAGGCAATGGTCATCCCAGAAACTGGGAGGTTTGATGTCCCGATGGTCCCTGTCAAACGTCCTGAGACGATGATAAAGAGCATAGAGAGGATGATTGACAAGAGGGCACCAATGAGGGCCATGGCGATGTTGCCGCCTGAGATAAAGAAGCTAATCATGAAGGCAAAGATGACACCGAGGACCAGTGAAATCAGACCTGCTGAGTCACGTTGGCCTGGTTCAGCGTTTTTACGGCCTTCGAGGGTCTGCTTAATAGAGGTCACGATGGTAGGAATCAGGCGAACCGCACCGATTAGTCCACCAGAAATCATCATCCCAGCCCCGATGTATTTGACATAAGAGCCTGAAATCGTTGCAAATTCAGCAGCGTTCAGGTGGATGTCAGTGGCGTTCCATACGACAGAGCCGTGTTGGGCCATTTCAGAGAAGTAACCGATGAGCGGAGCCACACCAAAATTGGCCATGATAGAACCGGCAAACATGAGGACGGCGATTTCAGTACCAACGATAAATCCAATGGCGGCAAGCATTGGGTTGACTTCCATCTCAAATTTCCACTTATAGAAAGTTTCATTTGTATAGGAAATAACGTTGTTAACCAAACCGAAAACGGCTGTCGTCAAGGCTGTGAAGACCCCACCGATACCGAAACCGATTCCCATGTACTTAAGGGAATTTCCGCCGGCATCTGAAGCAACCAGAGTCTCAGAAATCGCCATAGACTCAGGGTACATGAGCTTACCGTGTTCTTCAACCAAGAGGTAGTCTTGCACAAAGCTCAAGAAACCAACAGACAAGAGAACGCCGGCAATACCGACAGCGATCCCCTGCCAGAAGTTAACCCGGCCACCGATGAGAAGGATGGCTGGCAGGACAAAGATAATCCCTGAAGCCAGTGACTCACCACCTGTCGCCATCGACTGGAGGACGTTTTTCATCAGGAAGTTATTTTTCCGGATGAAAATAGAAAGGATACCAGAACCAAGGATGGCACCTGGGATTCCAGCAGCGACCGTCAGACCTGACTTCATACCTGAATAGGCTGTAGAGGCTGCAAATAAAATCGTAAGAATAATACCGATTGTAAGAACAATAGGGTTAGCAGCCGTCTTATTGCGACCATCCTCGTAAGGGACATAGTCCTTACCGGGGATGCCACCGTAGGCTGTTTTCGAGAGTTTTTTCAAATTTAAGCTCCTTTGTAATTTTTGAAATGTTCTTTCTCATTTTACCATAAGAATACACATTGTGCAATAGCAAACATAATTTTCTGAATATGATAGTAGATTTTTTTGCGGGGAGTTTGCGAATGTGTGGGGAGCTTTAATTAAAAGACTTCCTTTTCAGGAAGTCTCAGCTTGCTTGCGCAAAGCTCTCTGACTTAGTCTCAAGAATACAAAAAAAGTTCCAAACTGGAACTTTTTTGTATTCTACCAACGGAAGTGAGCGAAGGCACGGTTGGCTTCTGCCATTTTGTGTGTGTCTTCACGTTTCTTAACAGCTGCACCTGTGTTGTTTGCAGCGTCCATGATTTCTTTTGCAAGACGGTCTTGCATAGTGTGTTCACCACGGTTACGAGCGATTGTTACCAACCAACGAAGTCCGAGTGTTGTACGACGTTCTGGACGAACTTCAACTGGGACTTGATAGTTTGAACCACCGACACGACGAGCGCGAACTTCAAGAACTGGCATAATGTTTTCCATTGCTTGTTCGAAGACTTCAAGTGGTGCGGTACCAGTTGCTTCTTCGATTTGCTTGAAAGCATTATAGACGATATTTGCAGAAACTCCACGTTTCCCATCAAGCATAACACGGTTGATAAGACGAGTAACTACGACTGAGTTGTACATTGGATCTGGCAAAACTTCACGTTTTGGAGCACGATTTTTACGCATTTAACTTATCCCCTTTCCTTATGCTTTTGGTTTCTTAGCACCGTATTTAGAACGGCTAGTTTTACGGTCAGTAACACCTGCAGTATCAAGCGCACCACGAACGATGTGGTAACGTACCCCTGGCAAGTCCTTTACACGTCCACCACGAAGCAATACAACGCTGTGTTCTTGCAAGTTGTGTCCGATACCTGGAATGTAAGCAGTCACTTCCATCAAGTTTGAAAGACGCACACGAGCGAATTTACGGAGGGCTGAGTTAGGTTTTTTAGGTGTCATTGTACCAACACGAGTTGCAACACCACGTTTTTGTGGGCTCGCTACTTTAGTTTGTACTTTTTTACGGCTGTTGTAGCCGACGTTCAATGCTGGCGCAGTTGATTTCGTAGTTTGTGGCTTACGAGGTTTGCGTACCAATTGGTTAATTGTAGGCATTTCTTTGTCTACTTTTCACTGCTATCCAGAGCGAACTCCGAAGCGAGATAGGAATGAAAAGCTTCCCTTTCTGTTTTTTTTAGATTTGGTGCTGTCAGTATATGGTCGCTTAATCCAAGTTCTGACAAGAAGTTTGGCAACTTTAGACGTTCTTCTTATTGATATTTCCAAATGTAAAAAGTACCGTTTAGTATATTATCAAATTTCAGGGTGTTTTGTCAAGTCTCATCTCTCTTCTTTGGTTTTTTTCCGGAATATCGTTCCGCTAGAGGCGTAGCCAAGGAGATGCTCCCACAGTATTTATGTGGGATTTCTGGCATGCAACGAATACCAACCATCACCCCCTTTTGGCATTCCCCGCTTTTCTGCTATAATATAGACATGAAAAAATTCACGCTCTATCTGATGCTGGGCCTGACCCTGCTGGCATCTTTTAATTTTGTTCAACCTGTCAAGGCTGACACGCCTAAAATCCCTGCCAAGGCGGCGATGGCGATTGATGCCTCTAGCGGGAAAATCCTCTTCGCACAAAATGCGACGACTCCACTGGGCATTGCTTCAATTACCAAAAACATAACGGCCTAT
Source organism: Lactococcus termiticola (assembly GCF_003116835.1). GTDB lineage: Bacteria > Bacillota > Bacilli > Lactobacillales > Streptococcaceae > Lactococcus > Lactococcus termiticola. The sequence goes on from NZ_BFFO01000014.1 coordinate 20,192, forward strand.
CTGGTCCTCAAGGCCATCGATGAAAAGAAGCTCTCCTGGGATGAACAGGTGGGCATCTCTGACTATGCCTTCAAGATGGCTCAAAATGCGGAGACCTCAAACATCGCCATCAGCCAGCCCAACAGCAAATACAGTGTTCGCGACCTCTTCAACGCCATGATGATCCAGTCGGCCGACTCTGCGGCAGTCGCCCTGGCTGAAAAGGTCGGCGGTTCTGAGCCCAAGTTTGTCGACATGATGAAACAACAACTCAAGGACTGGGGCATCAGGGATGCAAAAATCGTCAACGCCTCAGGCCTGCCGAACTCACTCCTTGACGGCCATCTCTATCCCGGAACGAAAGACGACGATGAAAATCTCATGTCTGCCCAGGATGTCGCCCTGGTCGCCCAGCACCTGATCAAGGATTATCCTGATGTGCTCAACACAACCAAGATGACCACAGCGGTCTTCAACAAAGGCGGGGCTGACGAACAAAACCTCCATACCTACAACTACATGCTCGAGGGCTACCAGGACTACCGCACAGGTGTCGACGGCCTCAAGACAGGGACGACGACCCTGGCCGGTGCCTGCTTTGTTGGGACCACCTATCAAAACAACTTCCGCATCATCACAGTCATCCTCAATGCAGATAATGCTGACAGCAATCAATACGCCCGCTTTGATGCCACCAATACCCTGATGAACTACGTCTACGGTAACTGGGCGGTTGACGACATCGCTGACGAGGGCCAAAGCCTTGATGACTTTGACAAGCTTCCTGTCTTTGATGGCAAGTCCAAGTCAGTCGACCTGGTCGCAAGTAAGGACGTGAGCCCGGTCGTTCCTATGGCCAACGGCACGGCTGACAACTCAAAGCTCTCTGTGACCTTTGACAAGTCAAAAGATGCCGAGCTCGAAGCCCCTATCAAGGAAAATAGCCCGCAAGTCACTGCCACCTTTAGCATCAAGGATGACCTGGGCTACCTGCCCGGCTTCAAAGGGAGCCAGTTTAGCCTGGTCGCCAAGCAGAATGTTGAAAAGCAAAATGTCTTTACAGTCGCCTGGAACCACTTCGTCCGTTTTGTGAATGAAAAGCTATAATAAAAAAAGCCAGACATCAGTCCCGGCTTTTTTTGCGATTTAATTTTGAATGTCGATAGCCATAGGTCAGATAGACCAGTAAAGCCACAGCAAGGGAAATCCCTAAGCTGATATAGGTCTCCAGATTATAATGAGAAATCAAGATGATCCCAAAAATCACAGAGAATATCGGCAAAATTGGCACGAGCGGTGTCTTAATCTCATTTTTCCCAGGCTCGCCAAAGTCCCGTCTGAGCTTGATGACCGCCAGAGCCAGCATGATCAGGTAGAGAATGGTCGAGAGATTCAAGAGCTGGATGAGATTTCGCAGGGGAATAAAGCCCGCCACAACAATCGCCACCAGGCCAATCAATATGTTGATCCGATAAGGCACCCGGCGACGATGGCTCAAGAGACTCAGGCTACGAGGCAAGAGGCCATCCCGGCTCATCCCGTAAATAACCCGAGACAAGGCATAGGCCATGGCCACACCGACCGTGATCAGGGTCACGACCGCAACGACTGAGACATAGGCCGACGCCCAATTCAGCCCAATCGACTGGAGGGCGTAGGCCAGGCCGTTTGGCACGTTCAAATTCTTATAATTCACCACGCCCGTCAAGACCAAGACCACCATGGCATAGAAAATTACGGTGGTCACCAGGGCCGCAAAAATCCCGTAAGGAATGCTCTTTCTAGGCTCCCGGCTCTCATCCACCGTCAGCGGAATGGCCTCAAAACCAAGAAAGGCAATGAACATAAAGGAGGCCCCGGCCATAATGCCCGAATCGTCACCCCCAAAGATATGGCCAAAGCCGAAGGGAGCAAAGTTGGACCAATTGCTCGGATTTATATAGAAGAGACCGGCCACAATAAAGACAATCAAGGCCGAAAACTTGAGGACTACCAGGATATTATTGATGGTTACAAGGATTCTCAGATTCATCATCAGGGCCATGGCAATCAAGATGACCACAAAGATGGCCACCAAATCAACGGAAAAGCCGTGACTTGTCCCAATCGAGCCGGCAATCACAGCCGGCAACTTGAAGTGAAAAAGGCCTTTCAGATAAGCCCCCCAACTGGAGGAAATCACGGCTACGAGCAGGAAAAACTCCATCAGGGCTAGCCAGCCGGCAATCCAGGCCGGCAACTCGCCAAACACCGCATAGATATAGCCATAGACACCACCGTGACTGGGCATTCGTGAAGAAAACTCAGCAAAGATCAAGGCTGAAATCCCAACGGATACAGCACCGATGACGATGGAGATGACGAGGGCAGGCCCCGCCATGGTCGAGGCGACAATCCCAGAGGTCGTAAAGATCCCGGTCCCAATCATGGCCCCCAGGCCAAAGAGAATCAGGTCCATCCCCCTGAGCGTCCGCTTCATTTCAGTTTTTTCTAGCGATGTCCGTTTACGAAAAAGATTCATTGTCTTTCCTTAAGCTTGTGCCTTGACTACTGTGAGCAAGATCGCACCAAGTATAAATAGTAGGGTACCAATCGTAATATAGCGGATTTCCTTTGAGGTCTTCTTTTCGCCCAGGAAAAAGATCCCGCCAAGCGTTGAAATAATCACGCCCAGCTGTGAGAATGAAAAAGCAATCGCATTGCCGGCTGTGGCTGCAGTGAGGAGCATGAAGATATTCCCCACGCCCCACATCAGGCCGACAAAGAGATTTTTGAAGACAACTTTTTCAATCTTGACCTTGAAGCCTGCGAGTGCGTAGGCCCCAATCATCATCCCAATCGACATTGGCAAGATGATGGTCAGCGTGTCAAATTTCACGTGAAACCAAAGGTCTGATAAGTTGTTAAACAAGATCACATAGGCCACATAGCCGATGGTTGAGTAGGTCAGTGCAATCAGACCCTTGGTATAATGGCGTTCTTCAGTGACCATATTGTTTTCTGGGTCCTGCTTGGCTGAGAAATAAAACCCAATCACCAGGGCAATCAGGGCAATAAAGCCGAGCGTAAACTGGATGGACTTGGTCCACTCATGAAAGGCAAAGACACCAATCAGAGAACCCAACACCAGCTGTGAACCACTAGATAATGGAGCTGCAATCGAGACCCCCATATACTTCATGGCGTGGAATTGGCCAGATTGACCGATCGCCCAGATGAAGCCTCCGACCAGACCAATCAAAAAGATTGGCCAGCTCAGATGTGGCTGACGAATCAGGAAGACGATGAGGGCAAAAACAAAGGCCCCTAAAGTCATCCCCAGGGTCTGCTGTTTGGCATCCCCACCAATTTTGTTTGCAACAAAGCCAATCGATCCCCAAGCAATCATAGGGACCAGGCCAAATAAAATACCTGTCATTATTATTATATCCTTATTAATTCAAATTTTTATGCCATAAGCAAAAAACAGCCAAACTCTATTCTATCTTTTATCTTTTATTTGTCAAGGTTATAGGCTTGGCGACTGTTTTATATATGGCCCGTTTCGCTAGGGAAGGCAGGCAAGACACTGTGGGCCATCTACGTGGCTCTGCCACTACGCTCTCCATGCTCGCTAAGCTGCTAAAGCAGCGAGTCGCATGGGGCAAGCGAAGCCTTCGGCTTCCATTCTTAAATTGTGAGCCCTGCGGTCTCCCAATTTGCCTTTTTCACAGTGTTTGCCTGCCTCCCCTAGCTCCACTCAGAGCTTCCCCCTCATCAATAACGAGAACAGACAGACCAATTAAATCAGCCAGGAGTGGAATGGAAGAAATTCTGAAAAAATGCTGAAAGAGGCAGATGTCGAGACCGCAGGGCTCGACATCTAGCAATGAAAGCGAAGCTTTGCTTGCGTGCCCAGCATCTTTTCAGAATTTCTGGAATGCAACGACCCTCGCCCCAATCCTAGCGCTTCTCCACCACAATCAAAAAAGGCGGGTGATTGACCTGGTTCATCGGGGCATAGGCCATGACATGCCAGGCCTGTTGGGGGAGGGACTCTGCCCAGCTGACGACGGCCTTTTTTTCTTCCTGACCGCCAGGGTGGCCGTGGTAGACGACTAAGACAATCCGGCCAGCTACTTCGAGCAAGTCAAGCAGAGCGTCCAGTGCCTGGATTGTATGGTCACCTGTTGTGACGATGCTCTTGTCAGTCCCCGGCAGATAGCCCAGGTTGAAGACGGCTGCCTTGACCGGTTCTTGGATGTAGTTGGCCAGTTGCTCATGGCCATCATGAATCAGGCGGGCAGATAGACCGGCTTCCTCAAGCTTAGCCTGGGTCGCTTCTAAGGCCTCCGCCTGGACATCAAAGGCGACCGTCTTTGCTCCGAGCCCTGCGAGAAAGACCGTATCATAGCCATTTCCCATGGTCGCATCAACAGCAAGGTCACCGGGCTTGATGACATCGGCCAGGAGGGCATGCGCCATTTCTTGGATTTTGATCATTTCACTGGGCTTCCTTTCCATTAAAAAACCGTCATTGACGGTTCAATTTTACTGACGAACTAAGATTTCTTTTCTGACATCCCGGTCGCCCTGGTAGACGTCCCGCCGCTCGAGCTCAGCATCGATGGCGTTGAGGACCTCCCATTTTTTGAGTGACCACATCGGCCCGATGATGCTGTCTCTTGGGGCGTCGCCGGTCAGTCGGTGGATGACGATGTCTTTAGGAATCAGCTCCAGCTGATCGCAGATGATATTGACATATTCATCCCGGCTTAAAAGTTGCAGACGGCCAGCGTGGTAGTCCCTCTGCATGGCCGTGTTTCGCATCAGATGAAGCAGGTGCAATTTAATCCCTTGAATGTCAGAATCCAGCACCGTCCGGCGGACATTTTCCAACATCATCTCAGGCGTCTCGCCAGGCAGGCCGTTGATCAAGTGGGTGCAGACCTTGATGCCGTGAGCTCGCAAGCGTTCAACCGCATCAACATAGGTCCCGTAGTCATGGGCCCGGTTGATCAAATCAGACGTGGCCTCATAGGTCGTCTGCAGGCCCAGGTCAATCCAGACCTCAAAGCCCCGCGCCTGGATGTCAGCCAGATAGTCGACGACATCTGCTGGCAGGCAGTCTGGCCGGGTCCCGATGGAGATGCCGACGACATTGTCCTGGACCAGGGCAGGCTCAAAGCGGGATTTGATGGTCTCTAGCGAGCCGTGCGTATTGGTATAGTTTTGAAAATAGGCGATGTACTTCGCCACATTCGGCCATTTTTTGTGAAACTGGTCGACCTCAGCCCGAAACTGGACATCAATCGGGGCCTCCGGCTCCAAAATCATATCGCCAGAGCCAGAGACGGAACAAAAAGTACAGCCGCCCTTGGCGACCGTGCCGTCCCGGTTGGGACAGTCAAAGCCAGCGTCAATCGGCACCTTAAAGACCTTTTCCCCGAAACGCCCTCGCAGGTATTCATTCCAGGTCGTATAACGTTTTTCCATTCTTTGATTATAACGGAAAAAGTCAAAAACGACAATTTTTTAGCTTTGCTCACAGTCCCTCATTCGCCGGCATGGCCAAGCAGGATAGCCACAATCAAAATCAGCAGGACAATCAGCGTGATGACCACATACATCCGGTCCCGCTCCTTGGCAAAGGCAAAGATCGACGCCAGGACCCGGAGGACCGGTGTTAAAATCAAGAGAAAGAGACCAGCCATCAGCCAGGCAAAGGGCTTGAAGCCAGCGAGTCCCATGACAATCGCCTGAAAATTATGCGGATAGCTCGCTCCATTGTAGCCCGAATGCCCCGTCACAACAAACATGACCAGGCCAATGACCATGACCGCCGTACTCAAAATCGTCCCAAAACGCAGGATTTTCCCAATTCTCAGCTCAATATCGAGCATTTTTTCCTTGTCATCCTTCATTTTAGAGATCCAGTCCTTTCACAAGCATTTGTATCGCCATCAGGCCAATCACAGGAATAAAGATAATCCGAATGGTCTTGGCCGGCAGATAGGGCATGATCCGAGAGCCAATCGCTGCCCCAGCCACAATCCCCAAGGCTAGCGGCCCCGCCACAGCTGGATTGACATAGCCATTAAAGAAATAGACTGTCGCTGAAGCCGCAGCCGTCACCCCAATCATCAGGTTAGAGGTCGCGGTCGAAGCCTTGAGTGGCATCTTCATCATGCCGTCCATGGCCATGACCTTAAAGACCCCAGAGCCGATACCGAGCAGGCCACTCGCCAGGCCAGCCCCCAGCATGATGACCGCACCACCAGGGATTTTCTCGACCTGGTAGTCAATTTCTTCATTTAACTGCTTATCATAATAAGAAGAGTTCAGCTTCATCTTGTCCGCCAGCGGGTCACGCTCAGCCTGCTTGATGACGGTCTCGCCGGCCCTTAGTTTCTTGACCATATTGTAAACCTGGAAAATCAAGAGGCAGGCAAAGAGAATATTGAGCACGGTGGCATTAAAGAAGCCCGCCAGCACCGCCCCGACAAGGCCTCCGATGGTCGTAAAAATTTCCAGAAACATGGCCACCCGGACATTGATCAAATCATCCTTGAGGTAAGAAATCGCCGCCCCAGAGCTCGTTGCAATGACCGAGACAATCGCCGCCCCAATGGCATATTTTATGTCCACCCCAAAAAAGCTGGTAATGATCGGCGTGATAATCATCCCGCCCCCAATGCCAAGAATCGACCCAAAGGTCCCCGCCAGAAGGCCAATGGCCAACATGGCTAAGCTAAATGTTAATAAAGACATGATTTCCTCTTTTCTTCATTGAAAATTATAGCAAAAAAGCAGTCTATTTACTGCTTTTCGTCATATGACCACTTGTTTTTATGAGTTAGAGATAAGCGAATGACCCTCTTATTCGGTCTGTTTGTTTTGAGCTACTTGTTTGTTTGAAGAGAATAAAAAATAACCTCAGTTAGAGGTCAGGCTGTCGACAAAGTCCGTTCCGTTCCGAAAATTCTGCGAAAAGCACTCGTAACGAAATAGTTCTAAAGTTATAAGAAAATTTTCTTATAGCAGACTGGATTAGAGTTTGTCTACAATCTGCAAGCTCATTAGATGTTATTCAATAGCTTTACATACCGCTTCGAGCCATTCAGCAATTTTGAGCATGTTTTCTTCGTTGTCTGGAGAATTGGTAACTGCAAGGACAAAATCTTCAGCGTTGTTAATAAGCTCAAAATCTTTAGGAGTATATCCGTTGATTTTTAAGAAATAAAGTGCTGCTTGAATGGATGTTCTCTTATTGCCATCTTGAAAGATATGCTTCTTGGTGATTTTCTGCAAGATGAATGCTGCTTTTAGCCAAACCGTTGGGTAGAGTTCTTTCCCAAAGATATTTTGTTGGGGTGCGTTGATAATCATATCAAGTCCGCTTTCATCAATCACTCCAAAGTTGGTTCCACCAACAGATTCGACAGCGTGTTTGTTAATTGCAATATAGTGTGCTTTTCTTAAGTATTTCAATAGTCCCCTCACATATCTTTCAATTTGTCCATGAGTGGTTGAAAATTATCCATGTAGGTATGAAGGTCTTCGAGTTCATCATTGGATAATTTATCTACAGGGATAAACTGAATGACACCATTTTCATCAATGCGAGGTTCAAATTCATTACCCTCTTTAATGTTAAATTTTGAAGGTACTGTCAGGATAATTGAATTACCTGTTTTTCTTGTGATTACTGTCATAGTGATATCCTCTCTTTCTGTATACCCATTGTATATCTTTTTGAAGTAAGAAGCAATCGTTTCGAACTTCAAAAAGAGATAATTGAGTGGCTTGCTAGTCAGTGGATGTTTTTCAATGCCTTGGTTGCCAGTGGTAAGCAATGTGACCTTGAGTCAAGTACATAGAGTCGCCCCTGTTTAATGAGAACATCCTCAAAAGCCAAGGCATCCGCCACTCCTTCAGTCGCAAGGGCTATCCCTACCACAATGCCAGCCTTGAGTCCTGCAGGATCACCTGAAGCGAGACTGGGTCAACCATCCGGACGATGAATCCGTTGAAGAAGCCCGTCTCAGCATCTTTTACGATATTGAATCCTTTTACAACAAGCGCCTCAAACATCAAACCCTCGGCTATCTCAGTCCGGAAGAATTTGAGGAAATTTTATCTAAGGACAAGGAAAATTTTCACTGATTTTGACTCTAATTATTTGACTTAATGTCAGAGAGGCGGCCCCAAAAATGGAGTTGACGCTATTAATTTTAGCATTATCAGATTTAATATTATCTATTGGCAAGTCAAAGGTTTATCTTGCTATCGCTGAGAAGATTAAAAAATCCGATGAATAAAACCTCAAATTAAAACTTTTGCAAAATAAAGACCAATCAATATAAAATTTGACTGGTCTTTATTATTTGTTGTATTTAACCATGACCAGGCGCAATATCATATCCCCCATTAGGCGCTCCATTGTTTGATCCTGTTGCGTTTGGGTTTGGTGTTCCAGGTGCATTTCCAATTGTAGGAGGGATTGATGATCCTGGTGTACTTGGAGCTGTTACATTTGGAATTGTTGTACTTCCAGCACTTTTCGCATACCAGGCCACACCTTCATATTTCCAACCTTGTGAAACAAGTGAGTTTTTTTCGTAGAGGCTTGAAGTGTCTAAATGCGCTCCAATTCCAGCATTGGGGTTATACAAGCGATAAACTGGTGTATTGCCACCTGAATGGAAAGCAATGCTTTCATATCTCCAACCAACTTTAACAAGAGAATCTTTTTCGTAAGCACTTGTTGTGAAGAGATGTTCTCCAGAGTTTGGGTTATAGACACGGTAGACGTTTGAGCCTGTATCAGGTTCTGTGAAGGTTACAGAGTCCATGTGCCAGTACGCAGATTCTGTTGGAAGCGTGATCCATTCATAATGGCTTGTGTAAAGGTGTTCTCCAGTTGCTGAGTTCCAGTTACGGTAAAGCGTTGTATCTGCTTTTGCAGAAAGGCTTGCACCTGCGAGGAGCACAGTTGTTGCGGCGGCAATTGTGATTGCCAAAGTTTTGAGTTTTTTGTTCATGATGTTTTTTCCTTTTAGCGACCGGCCTGTTATGGTTTCTGTTCCATAGGAACAGAAAAAGACTAGTCTTTTTCTGTTCCATAGGAACAGAAAAAGACTAGTCTTTGCGATTTCTTAAACTATTTTATCTAAATTTGTCAGAAATTGCAATGCTCTCCCCTGACTCAAGGGATTGCTTGAAATTTCCAGGCTCTCAT
>NZ_BFFO01000015.1 GCF_003116835.1 Lactococcus termiticola
CCAGGATCAAACTCTCGTTAAAAGTTCATTGTTATGAACTGGCTTTGTTTTGCCATTATCCTTAGTGCTTTAGCACTTAGGAATAATGGACAAATCTTTTATGTCTTTCATTATTGAATTGACAGTTTTTGATAAACTTTCGTCTATCACATGAGTCATTCTTCTTTATTCAGTTTTCAAGGGGCTTGTGTGCCGCTCTCTTGCGACAACTATTATATAGTATCAAACCTCTTTTACTTTGTCAAGAATAAACTACGGTTTTTTTGATATTTTTTTCAGAGTGTTCGTTTTCGCCGGTCTAATCCCCGGAATAATGGGATTTCTCTCAAAAAAAATTGTACAAAAAAAGTCTGGCCAGCAGACTTTTTTCTATTATAAATTAGAGGCGTGAGTTTAATTCTCTTGAAAGTTCTTCAAATCCTGGCTTGCCGAGCAGGGCAAACATGTTCTTCTTGTATGCTTCTACACCTGGCTGGTTGAATGGGTTGATGCCGTTCAGGTAGCCTGAGATGGCGATAGCCAGCTCGAAGAAGTAGATAGCGTAGCCCAAGGTGAACTCATCTTGTTCTGGCAGGGTCACGATCATGTTTGGAACAGCGCCGTCAGTGTGGGCAAGAAGGACGCCATCTGCAGCCTTCTTGTTGACAAAGTCGACGTCTTTTCCTTGAATGTAGCCAAGGCCGTCGAGGTCTTGGTCAAATTCAGGGATATTCAGGTTCTTACGAGGTTTTTCAACACGGACTGCTGTTTCAAAGACGGTACGAGTCCCTTCTTGGATCCATTGGCCCAGTGAATGAAGGTCTGTAGAGAAGTTGGCAGAGGTAGGGTAGATGCCCTTGCCATCTTTACCAGTAGACTCACCTGAAAGTTGCTTCCACCATTCAGCGAAGTATTGGAGGCTTGGCTCGTAGTTGATGAGGATTTCTGAGAATTTTCCTTTACGGTAGAGAATGTTGCGGAGGGCAGCATAGGCATAGGCATCGTTCTTCTTGATGTCTGTGTCTGTGTATTCCTTGCGGGCTGCATTTGCACCATCCATCAAGGCTTTGATGTCAGCACCTGAAGCTGCGATTGGCAAGAGGCCAACAGCAGTCAGGACTGAGAAACGGCCGCCGACTGAGTCTGGAACCACGAAAGTTTCCCAGTTGTTGGCGTCAGCATTAACTTTGACAGCACCTTTTTCCTTGTCAGTGGTTGCGTAGATGCGTTTGTTAGCTTCTTCACGGCCATATTTTTTGACGAGGAGTTCTTCAAAGACACGGAAGGCGATGGCAGGTTCAGTCGTTGTCCCTGATTTAGAGATGACGTTGACTGAGAAGTCCTTGTCTTCAACGTATTCGAGGAGGTCAGCCAGGTAGCTTGAGCTGATAGAGTTTCCTGCGTAAAGGATTTGTGGGTTCTTGCGTTCTTCCTTGCTTTGAAGGTTGACAAAACTGTTGTTGAGGAAGTCAATCGCCATGCGGGCTCCGAGGTATGAACCACCAATACCGATGACCACGAGGACGTCTGAATCAGACTTGATCTTTTCTGCCGCTTTTTGAATGCGGGCAAATTCTTCTTTATCGTAATCTTCAGGAAGGTCGAGCCAACCGATGAAGTCGCTACCGGCACCAGTGCCTTCACGCAAAATCTTGTCTGCTCCAGTGACCTGCCATTGGATTTCATCTAATTCGTTGTCATTAACGAATGGAGTTAATTTTGAGTAGTCAAATTTAATATGTACCATTTCATGCTCCTTAGTTTTTATAATGATAATTTTATCACTTTTCTTTTTAATTTGCACTTTTTTGTGCTCAACTACACATGGATTCAAGGAAAAGAAAAAGCAAGCCTGAGCTTACTTGTTTTCTTCGATTGGATTTTCCATTTTTTCAGCAGTTGCTTCAGCTTCTGCCTTTGTTTCTTCAACCGCTGTTTCCACGGCTTGTGGAGCTGCTGGAGCATTGATGGTCTTGATAGCGGCCTTGTCAAAGGTCAGGATCACACCTTCGCAGTCGATATCAATCGTGTTTGATGCTGAGTTGATGGCAGCAAGCTTGCCGTGAAGGCCACCAATGGTAACGACATCGCTACCGACCTGCATGCTGTTGAGTTGTTCTTCGCGTTGTTGACGTTGTTTCTTTTGTGAACGTTGCATGAAGAAGAACATTCCCCCAAAGATGATAACGATGAAAATTAATGAGAAACCTGACATGTGATACTCCTTTTTGATTTAGAAATTCCTCTCATTATAACATCTTTAAGAGGCCTTGTCTAATCATTTCTATAGGTCTTGTTTGGAAAGTTTATTCAGCCCCAAGAAGCCAAAGAGTAGCAGTGCAAGGACGCTAACAACAATCGTCACGACTGCCGCCGCATCGGCCTGGCCTGCTGTCACGCCCGACAGCGATGCTCTGACAATACTAGAAAAGAGACCAATTCCCATATTAAAGGCAAAAGCAAGGAATATCGCAAGAAAACGGCCCCGAAGCAGGATGACTGCAAAATAGAGCACAACAATATTCGTTACTGCCGTCACAACAACTGAGGTCAGCCAAAATCCAACGCTTTGTCCTGATAAGGCCTGCCCCGTAATCAAAGGAAGCGTTGCATTAGCCACCTTCAAAAATCGATCGAAATAAAAGGCATAAAATAGAATCATCGGTAGGATCATGATGACCAGATAGGCCAACAAGCTCGTAAGAATCGTTGCCAGAACCTTAACCAGATAGTAGCTCCGTCTCTTTACGCCACTCGCCGCAACCAGAGCGAGAACCTTGTTGTTATAATCAACACTCAGCAAGTGGTAGGGATAAATCACCGTAAAGACCCAGATTGCAGCCATAATCGTCACTGTCAAAAAGAGGGCGATCCCAAAAATATATTTCGCAGAGTCGTCATGATTTTGATAGGTCTGGATGAGATAAACCCAGATACCACAAACCAACAGTGACAGCAGGGCTAGAATTCCTGTCACCATGAGATAAGCTCGGTCTCTAAAATTGCGATAAAATTCCATCTTGAAGATATTACTAATATTCATCTGTCAACTCCTATTTAACAAAGTCAGCAAACTTAGATTCCTTTTTGATTTCATCAAAAAGAAGGCCGTCTGCCGCAGCTTTTTTGAAAAGTTCCTGGAAGCTTGCTGTGTTGGCATCAAACTTCACCTTATTATCTTCTAGCCGGGCATCAATCCCCATAGATGATAACAGCGTCTGAAGTTTTTCGATATCATCGACCACAACGCTATAGCTCAGCTCACGCTCTGCATCTGTCAAATCAAAGCTTTCCTGGAAATCTCCTTCATATAAGGGAAGGACCTCATCACATATGCTCTCAATGTCTTCTTGGACGTGGCTGGAAATCAAAATCATCTTTCCCTTTTTCTTGAGCTCAAGCAGATAGTCTCGCAACCAAGCCACCGATGCCGCATCAATTCCTCGAAAAGGTTCATCAAAAATGAGTACTTCTGCATCATTCATCAAGCTAATCAAAAGAATCAGCTTCTTTCCCATCCCTAATGAATAACTTGACACTTTTTTATCCAGAGCGTCAGCAATGCTTAAATGTTTTGCCATCTCCAGTGCTTTTGCTTCATTCAGGCTACCACGCAGGCCTCCAAAATAGCGAATATTAAAAAGACCACTAAAATTTTTGTAGAGTTCCATGTCATCAAGCGTGATGCCGATTTTTGAAAGCACGCTTGGATTTTTTTTCACTTCTTGGCCGTCAATAAAGACCTGACCGCTATAATTCGTGATGATATTGGTCATTGTCTTAAAGAAGGTCGTCTTACCGACACCATTTTTCCCGACAATGCCATAGATTTTTCCAGCTTCAAACTTAGCCGAAACAATCCTCAAAACAGCCTGTTTGCCATAGTTGAAGTGGAGCTTCTCAACCTTTATTCCCATCTGTTACCTCTTTCTAACATTTTGACTTGTTTTTTCATTATAGCATTTTTTAAGATGGTTTCTGTAGCTTTTGAGAGAGGGACTGCCAAGCACGGTAGTCCACATTCCTAGAGCTAGTTGCTGGCCTTTCTGATCGAAAGCTTAGCCATTCTCTCCTGATTTTGCCCAACAAAATCCCTCAGGTGCCTCCACAGACCTAAAAATATCTGTCATTTATGGTAAACACTCCCCCGGTTAATCATCTGGGCCCGGTAAATCTGCTCGACCAGGACCAGCCGCATGAGCTGATGAGGCAGGGTAAAACGGCCAAAACTGATCTGGACATTGCTCCGCCGGTAGACGTCATCAGAAAGACCGAGCGATCCACCGATGACAAAGACCAGGTCGCCTTGACCATAGATTTCCTCTTCTTTGACCAAGCTGGCAAGCTCTTCTGAGGTCAAGAGCTTGCCCTTGATGGCCAGGACGACGAGCTTGTCCCGGTCATTAATCTTGCTCAGGATTTTCTCGCCTTCGACCGTCTTAATTTTTTCGACTTCCTTACTTGACGGCTGGTCAGGGATTTTTTCATCGGCCAGCTCGATGACCTCAAGCGGGAGCATCTTTGACATCCGCTTGCTGTACTCAGCGATACCCTCTTTGAGGTAGTTTTCCTTTAGTTTTCCAACGACAATCAGGCGAATTTTCATGGCTTTCCTTTTCTTTCTTTTTAATCATTTTATCCTTTTCCACGACTGAAAACAAGATGAAAGCAAGATTTATCAACATCATTTCAGATTTATTCACACTTCTGTGGAAAACTTTTCTTATTTTCCACTTTATTTTTGTCAGGCTGGCTCCCGCCCAGAACCCCCGCAAAGTAGTATGTGGCCGAGAGCAAATCGCTAAACCTTTACCATATAAACAATGCATATTACTATCAACTCCTCCAAGCGCCCTTTTTACTTTGAATTTAGCAATTATTAAGCTATCATTAAGAGCATAGGGTTAAACTTTGAGTATAACAAAAATGTCAATTATTTAAGGAGATATTATGGCCAAAGGAAATATTACAAAATTCTTGCTGACCGGTGTGGCCGGTGGTGCGATTGCACTTGGCGGCAATATCGTTTATCAAAACGTCAACACACACGGTTCTATCACGAGTCCTACGACGGCGGGCTCTGCCCAGGTCAGCAAGGTCAATGTCGACGTAAACACCGACACGACCGCAGCGGTCAAGAAGGTCTCAAATGCCGTGGTCTCCGTCCTCAATTATCAAGGTAGCTCGAGCTCGAGCGACAGCCTATTTGGCGGTGACAGTGCTTCAAACACGACCCAGCTCAGCAGTGAAGGCTCTGGCGTCATCTATAAAAAAGATGGTAATACCGCCTACATTGTCACTAATGACCACGTCGTTGCCGGTGCTAAGTCGCTCGAAGTCCTGCTTTCAGGTGGCCAAAAGGTCACAGCGACCCTGGTCGGCGAGGATACTTATAGCGATATTGCCGTCCTCAAAATCGACGCCAAGTATGTCAAAGAGACAGCGACCTTCGCCAACTCAGACAACATCACAGTCGGCGAGCCTGCCATCGCTGTAGGTTCGCCACTGGGTAGCCAGTTTGCCAACACAGCGACTGAAGGGATCGTCTCAGCCAAGAGCCGTCAGGTCTCTATGACCAACGACTCCGGCCAGGCTGTTTCTGTCAACGCCATCCAGACCGATGCTTCCATCAATCCAGGGAACTCTGGTGGGGCCCTCATCAACATCGGTGGACAGGTCATCGGGATTACCCAGTCAAAATTGACCACAACTGAAGATGGTTCAACCACCGTCGAAGGCATCGGCTTCGCCATCCCAGCTAATGATGTCGTCAATATTATCAACAAGCTGGAACGTGACGGCAAGGTCGTCCGGCCTGCCCTCGGCGTTTCTATGGTCGCCCTCTCTAGCCTGCCAAATTCTACGATTTCAGAGCTTCGTCTGCCTGAATCTGTCACATCCGGTGTCGTCGTGGCCCAGGTCCAATCTGGACTCCCTGCCGCCAACGCCGGCCTGAAGGAACGTGACGTGATTACCAAGGTTGGCGACACGAGCGTCTCATCCTCAACCGACCTTCAAAGTGCCCTCTACAAGCACAATATCGGCGACAAGGTCAAGCTGACCTTCTACCGTGACGGCAAGCAACAGACCGCTGAAGTCACGCTGAATAAATCCAGCAGTGACCTGCATTTGAACAATTCTAGCTCTTCATCATCTTCTTCATCATCAAATAGCCAAAGGAACTCGCAAAACAGCGACAGCAGCAATGACGCCAGCGACTTCTTCTCAGGCAACTAAGAACACAATAAAAGAAGGCAAACAAGCCTTCTTTTTTATTTTATAGCTAAACGTCCTTCCAACTCAGACAAAACCCGCCGTGTAAAGGCCCCATCCCGAATGAAATAACTAAAGTAATTCGTCCGCTCTTTCAAAGCTCGAAGCTCCTCATCTGTGATAGAGGCGAGCAGGCCGTCAATCTCATCCAGCGACTTAACCGTATATCCCAGGCCTTCCCGCTTGATAAAGGGAGCGATACCGGCCCCATCCCAGACAATGACTGGGAGGCCGGTCGCCATATAAAGGGCGACCTTGTGTGGCGAAGTGTATTGTGAATAGACCTGGTAGTTAAAGCCCTCGTCCCAGAAGATGCCAAAGGCATCTCTTGGCATGTCTTGAAGGAAATTGGCCATGCCGAGGTAGTCGACATTTGGCCCCAGCGGATACTCCCCTTCTGCGGTCTGGCGGGAACCAAAGGCTGACAGTGGCGTCTGATAGGCCCAGGTCTTAAGAAATGGGCTCTTGTCAAAACTACCGACAAAGGTCAGCTTTCGCTCCAGATTATCGGAAAGCTTGGCTTCTTCGGCCGGCATCAGGTAGTCAAAAGGCCCCCGCTTGAGCATGGGCACGGTCACGCCGACTTCTCTTAGCCCCGCCTCCATGGCTTCATTGTGGACAATGAGATAGTCAGCCTGATTAAAGAGGGCATGTTCCTTGCCAATCTGGTCGTAGGACTCGCCCAGGTCTTTGGGATAGCGGAGTTTCTCCGTATCAAAGACGTTGATGACAACCTTGGCCCCCCGCTCTTTGAGGGCGGACACAAGGGAGACATCAAAAATAAAGCCGTTAAGAATCGGATGGAGGCAGACCACCAGGTCGCCCGGCTGAACCGCCGTAATCAGACCCTGAATCCGGACCCGCATGAGCTCAGGAGCCTCGCTGGTCGCATCATAGCGAGTAATCGGTAGGGCCTGGTAGCCCAAGCTCTCTGCGATGCTGACCACATCAGCATTGACCTTCTGGATGGCGTTCGCCCCCATGCCGTGCTGTGTTGCTGTGACCCACTTTTTCATGCTTGCTCCTTGTTTTGTTAAATATATTTCATATTATATCATGAAAGTCATGTTTTTACCCATCGGCCTTTAATCTGGGTCCCTGAAGGCTCTTAGATTAAAAAAATTGATTTCTAAAAGCCACATTCTATCGCATCTCTTTTCCCAAAAAACGGACGAATTTTCCTGGTATTTATACCAGCGAATTTAACAGCTTGCCTGACAGCAACATCAGGGTCTTTAGTAGGCCTTCATCTGCCCAAAACTTAATCAAAATCCCTCAAAAAATAACCAAAATAGCAAGAAGTTATGTTGACTTTCCAATCGTAAGATGATTATATGGACCTGTGGAAATCGCAGAAGATTTTTCTTTTGTTCGCTTTACTGGCGATGCTAAAGTGCCGGAGACCCCCTAAACTCAGACTCTAGCGTCGTCAGCAAAGCTACAATAGCCCCTGATTTTCTTGTCATTCAATCCACTTCATTAGCTTTTAACTTCCTCTTGTGAAACGAAGCCATAATAAGGAGATGAAGTTGAGTTAATTCGTTCAGCAGAGGGGAAATTATCCCCAAAAATTTTATTTTTCGAGGAGAATAAACCATGAAATCAATCAAAAGTGACCATCCTAAAGTTGGAGCTTTTCCATCTTTTAAGAAGTCAAGTCAGAAGCCGAGCAAAATAGGCTTATGTTCTGTAGCAATGCTTTCAATGCTTGCCTCTAGTGCTCTTTCTTGTCTGAATTTTGTCGGGCCATCTCCTTATCCCGTCTACGCCTCGACGATTGACCAGACATCGCAGGATAAACTGGCCTATGATAACCAATCGCCCAACGCCACCTACTACGGCCTTGCGAGAGAAAGTGATTGCCAATTAATCCAGGCTAACATGACCTTCCCTTATCTTCAAACCTTTTCTGGAGCTAATGCTCCTGTGAAAATAGATATGACGCCCCTTACTAACATGTTGGTCGCCAATGCAAACCTTCGGCCAAGCAGCTTCGAGAACGGGAGTGCCTTCATCGGAGCTGTAGATTTAGGCGGGTCTGGAAAAGTCAAACTGGACATTCATAAAAACAACACCGGGCCCGCTATCATCCCCACCTTATTTTTCCCAGAGTATCATTTCACAACGCCACTTTTCAACTTCGAGGTTCCTTCAATCATTCCCGACGGTGGCCGTCTACTGGTCAGCGTCAGTAAAACAGTCGACACAGATTTATCTGCTGACCCCGAAGAGAAGTTTTTCTCCGGCCCAAATACTGTCGTCTTGAGCTACCTCCCGGATGCTAATCCCGGTAAAGATCATCACAAATTAAAACTGACAGACAGCACTGGAAAACAAGTCAACTTAGACCTGTTAGTCAATAAACTCCAGCCTAGCCAAGCTTCCTTTAACCCAATGACAGAGACTTATTATAAGGGGGACGAAGTAGATAAAGCAAAGGTCATCGGCTCATATAAAGACTACTGGGGCAACAGCCATCCCCTGACCTACCTTGGTGCCGCATCCAGCTCGACTAAAACTGGTCGTAGCCTAGATCCAGCCACAGGAGTAAGCTGGAACTGGAAAGAGACCCTCAGTAACAGTAGAATGGATGCACAAGGAAACATTACCTATACTTATCAAATTGAAGACCAGACCAGTGCCGATAAAAAACCAGTAGGCGTAACTCCCACACCGTTTGCCGGCACTAGAATCACTGTGACCCGTACTGTCCACCCTTACAATCAAGTTTCTTCTCTCGCTATCGGCGACCAAAAAGGACCGCTCAAGGCCGGAGAGACTGTAAAATTCAGCAATAAATTTAGTCCCCAAAAAGTGGATAAGGACAGTGCATCAAACAGCTTTGCTTCTGTCTCTGGAGTCAATGCCCTCAGTGGCCAAGGGCTCTCTGCCGATAAAATCAAGGCAAATCCAGATGGTAGCGTGACCGTCGACACAGCAGGACTTAAAGCTGGAGACTATCGCTTTGTTGTAAACTATTTAGACAAGTACGGCAACGCTATCTCTGCTAGCGATAAGTTCAGCTTGACCGAAAGTCCAAAAGTAAATCCTAAACCAAAAGCCTCAGATAAAGCAAAAACAGCAACAGCTCTGGCAAACTCAAGCAAAAGTAGCTCTAAATCAGGGAAATCCCTTCCCAACACCGGTGCAGACAACAAGCAGACCCAGCTGATGGCCTATTCTGGCCTCGCTCTCATCCTTGGAACACTGGTCAGCTTGGCTATTATTGCCTTTAGACGCATGAGTCAGAAAAACAAAGAATAAATAAATTTCAAATAAAAAAGCCCCTCTTCAGCTACCAAGCAACCAGTTGAACCGAACCTCGGGAAGCCTTTCTTTAGGATAGTCTTCTCTAAATTCCTGATTGTTTGGCCTTCTAGGATAGGAGGCTTTTTATTAAATTATCTAAGCTAAGAAAAGGTCATTGAGGCCTTCTCCCATGCCTGGATGCCTGAAGATTTACTCACGCAGGCAGTTATAAGTGATGTGCTGGTTCATCGCCAGTCTCAAGAGCTTGATGTCCTCATGTGAATCTTGCATGTAAAGCGTCACGCCGAGGATTTCATCAGTTCCTTTTCTTATCCTACTGCTTTTTTGCCACGGAAATCAACAACCAAGAGGTTGTTACTCAGGGTCTCACCCGGTGTTTTCAGGCTGATGAGGTTGTAAGAACCTTCGACCTTAGCCTTGAGGTCTTCATGGAAGAACATTTCACCGATGCTCTTGTAGTAAATCGGACCAAATTCAGAGTCAAGATGGCTGTCAAAGTCAGCAGGGACAGCGTCCTTGTCAACTGCAACAATCCGCCATCTTGAAATCCCACCGGCACAGGCATCGACCTCAGCCAGGCTCTCGCTCAAAGTGTGGTCAAAGTCCAATACAAAGCTGGCAGGCTCAAGAGCCTTCATTTTTTCTGCAACTTGTTCGTCAAATGTGAATGTAAGCATGTTTTTCTCCTTTTGCTTTTGTGGTTGTCAATTTTAGTAGTAATAAGTCAAATCTGAAGCCGGTGTTGGGTAGGCCATGATCAGGCTCTTGGCTTCCATCAGGCTGATTTTCTTGTTAATCAGGATGCTCAAGAAATTGACCAGCTCATCAGCCAGTGTTGACAGAATGCTGGCTCCGACAATCAAGCCTTCTTCATTGCTATAAAGCTTGATTTTGGCAAGTGGATCACCGACCCGACGGTAGGTGTACCAGCCAGTCGTGTCAATTTCTTTGACAGACGAACCAGTAGTCTCACCGACCTTGGCAAGCTTAGTCGCCCCAAAGACAATCGATGGGATGGCTGGATAGCTGATGGCTTCAGGACTTTGCTTGTCCCAGTTGGCCAGGAGGTAGCGGGCCTCAAAGCCTGAGACAGGCGTTAAGCGTCCAGCTGTCTTGTCAATCACGTCGCCCAGGGCGTAAATCTTAGGATTGCTGGTCTGTAAAAATTCGTTGACAGCGATACCGCCCCGGTTGACAGTGACGTTAACACGGTCAAGATGGAGGCTTCCGACAGCTGCACCACGGCCGATAGCGGCCACAGCGTAGTCGGTCTGGATTTCGTAGCCCTTGCCGTCTTTGAGGGTCAGCTTACCGCCGTTCTCTGTGACTTCTGTGATGTCGACATTTTCGACAAAGGTCACGCCATCTTAGCAATCTGGTCAATAAAGTCCAGGGCCAACTCCTGGTCAAAGCCATTGACTTTGAGCTGGTGGCGAGCAATCACTGTGACCTGGCTTCCTGCAGCAGCGGCAATCTGAGCCAGTTCAAGGGCTACAAAACCGGTACCCAAGAAGACCATGCTGGCAGGCATTTCTTCCAGGGCCAGAAAGTCATTGCTGGTCTTGAAGTATTCCTTCCCAGGAATCTGCGGAATCAGAGGCTTTTGGCCGGTCGCAATCAGGTAATTGTCAGCTGTATAAAGCTCATCGCCTACCTTGAGGCTCTCGTCTTCTTGGAAGCTCGCTTCGCCGTGCAAAGTAACAAGGCCAGAAGACTTGAGACTGCCTTCCATCATGGCTGGGAAAGGCTCAGTGAAGGCGTTTTTGCGGGCCATCAACTGCTTCCAGTCGATGCTGAGCTCGCCCTGGATGCCGGCTTCCTGCATGTGGACTGCCTTTTGCTTGGTTTCAACGGCTGACATCAGGATTTTCGTCGGGTCACAGCCATAGTTAGGGCAGGTCCCTCACCATTTGTCACGCTCGACCAGGGCGACCTTGTTGCCAGCCGCCTGAAGGCCTCGGGCAACAGCAGCCCCTCCGGGGCCAGCTCCAATGACGATCACATCAAATTTTCCATGAGATTTTCTCCCTTTTTTACTTAGACCAGATAGCTGGTCTTGACTTGCTCCAGATTGTCATGTAGGACATGAACATCTTGCGACAGCTTCAGCAATAAAATCGAACCCTGGATGGCCGCAATCATCTGCTGGGCAGGCAAGCTCAGCTCCGCGACCGGCTTACCCGTCAGCTGACTGAGTTTTCCTGCAATCAGCTGAGTCCAGTGCTCATAGAGCTGGGCCAGGGGCTGGCGATAGTCCTCATCGAGGGCCGCCAGCTCAATGATCAGATTGCCGACTGGACAGCCATAATGCTGGAATTCATCCTGATGTTTGGCAAAGACCCAGTCAATCATGTCAGAGAGGTCCTGCTTAGGATCGTTTCCCTGCTCGAGGATGGCCAGGAAGCAATTTTCCTCCCAGTCCCTCACATGACTCTCAATCACAGCCAGGCAGAGCACTTTTTTAGAGGCAAAATAATAATAAAACTGCCCCTTGCCTACATCGGCCGCCTTAAGAATATCGGAAATCGAAGTATCAGCGAAGCCTTTTTGGCAGATCAACTGTTTGCTGGCTTCAATAATGCGTTCTTTTGTCTTCACGATTTCCTCCTTTTTATTTTTTACCTACCGTTCGGTACAAAATCATTTTAACAAGTAAGATTTGGATTTGCAAAGAATTTGATTTGAGATTTGTTTTTTGAGCCTGGCAGTCGTTCCAGAATTCCAGCCCATGCATAGTGAGTCTATCTTCGTGGCGACGTCACTATGAATGGGCTGGAATTCTTCCACTTTTAGTTTTTCAAAGTGCAAAAAAAGCCAAGCCTTTATATCTCGACTTGATTTTTTAGATAATTAGGCATGAGTGGAGTGGAGGAAAGCCGGAAAAACATTGTGAAATAAGGCAAATCTGGAGACCAACGGGCTCCAGATTTAACAATTGGCCCCACTATGTTTTGCCGGCTTTCCGGAACGCAACGGTCCATATCAGCAGACTCCTACAACTTCAAAAACTTCCTTTGAAAGAACTTCACAAGCTCCACAATCACAAGGATTGAGAAGGAAGCCACAAGCACTATCGCCCACTGATAAGCATCCAGATTGCTCACATGGAAGATGTCATTCATCCCCGGCACAGCAATTACCATAGCCAAGAGCACAAAGCTCAGCAGAACCGCCCCGTTAAAGGTCTTGTTCTTAAAGGCTCCGAGCTTGAAGATCGACTGGTGGATGCTCTTGACATTGAAGGCGTGAAAGAGCTGTATCAAGCCAAGCGTGGCAAAGGCCATGGTCAGGGCATCCGCATGCATGAGATCAGGCTGGCCAGCATGGACCGGATAGGCCAAAGCCAGACCGTAAACGCCAAGTGTCAAGGCCGCCTGGAGAATCCCCTGATATATCGTCGAAGAAAGCACGCCACCGCTAAAGAAGTTAGCCTTCTTACCACGAGGCGCCTCCTCCATCATCCCCGGCTCATCCGGCTCGAGACCCAGGGCAATCGCAGGGAAGGTGTCGGTCACGAGATTGATCCAGAGCAGATGCACCGGTAGGAGGACGTCCCAGCCCATCAGCGTGGCCGTAAATATGGTCAGGACCTCGGCCGTATTGGCCGACAGCAGGTACTGGATGGTCTTTTGGATATTGGCAAAGACCTTACGGCCGGCCTTGACCGCTGTGATAATGGTCGCAAAGTTGTCATCGGCCAGGACCATGTCAGCCGCCCCCTTGGAGACCTCCGTCCCTGTGATACCCATGCCAATCCCGATGTCAGCCTGCTTGAGGGCAGGGGCGTCGTTGACCCCGTCACCGGTCATCGCGACGACCTTCTCCTGGTTTTGCCAGGCCTTGACAATCCTGACCTTATGCTCAGGCGACACCCGGGCGTAGACCAAATACTGGCCGACCTGCTCAGCAAAGGCCTCTTGAGAGAGCTCGTCGAGTTGCTGGCCCGTCAGGACGTGATTTTCCTGGTCGCTGGCTTCGATAATCCCCAGTCGCTTGGCAATGGCTTCCGCCGTGTCCTGATGGTCGCCCGTGATCATAATCGGCCGGATACCGGCCTTCTTCGCTGTCGCTACGGCCTCTCCTGCTTCTGGACGCTCAGGATCAATCATGCCGACGAGACCCGCAAATTGCAGGTCTTCTTCCAGCTGGCTCAAGTCTTCCGGCAACTCGTCCAGCCACTTATAGGCCATCATCAAGACCCGCAAGGCCTGCTGGGCCAACTGAGAATTAACAGCTACAATCTCTGAGCGGTCATCAATCAAACAACGTTCAAGCAGACGGTCAGGTGCCCCTTTTGTGGCCACAAAGAGACGGCCATCAGCCATCTGGTGGACGGTGGTCATCAACTTTCGGTCACTATCAAAGGGCAACTCAGCGATTCGGGGAGTGGCCGCAAGCTCTGCTTTAAGGTCAAAAGCCTGCTCCTGACCATACTTGACCAGTGCTGTCTCCGTCGGATCCCCGAGAAGCTGGCCGTCATTTGAGATTTTACTGTCATTGGCAAAATTCATGATACGAAGGCTGAGATCTGCATCTCCCAAATCGCCTGTCCAGAGCTCCTCGACGGTCATCTGATTCATGGTCAGGGTTCCCGTTTTATCTGAAGCAATGATGTCAGTCGAGCCCAGTGTCTCCACAGCCGGAAGCTTTCTGACAATGGCCTTCTGCTTGGCCAAGAGCTGGGTCCCCATGGCGAGCACAATCGTCACAATGGCAGGTAAGCCCTCAGGAATCGCCGCCACAGCCAGGGCCACAGCCACCAGCAGTCCTTCAAGAATCTGTCCCCCTCGCAAGAGATGGACGATAAAGGTAATGGCCGCAATCCCTAAAATTGCCCAGGTCAAGACCTTGGAGAGCTTATTCAGATTGGCCTTGAGTGGTGTCTCTGTCTCATCAGCCGCCTCAATCATCGAGGCGATTTTCCCTACCTCGGTCGCCATACCGGTCGCTACGACCATCCCCAGGCCACGCCCGTAGGTCACATTAGCATTCTGGTAGGCCATGTTGAGCCGGTCGCCTAAGGGAGCTCCATCTGCGACCTCAGCATCGGCGGTCTTTTCGACTGGGACACTCTCGCCAGTGAGGGCGGCCTCCTCCATCTTGAGGCTGGCTGACTCGAGCAACCTCAGGTCGGCTGGGACAATGTTGCCGGCTTCTAATAAAACAATATCGCCCGGCACCAGATCCCGGCTGTCGATTTCCTGAACCTGGCCAGCCCGCTTCACATGGGCGGCAGGTGAGTTCATCTCCTTGAGGGCCTCAATCGCAGCCTCGGCCTTGCCCTCCTGATAGACACCAAAAATCGCATTGATGATGACGACCAGCATGATAATGGCCGCATCCGACCATTCATGGCCCCTGCTGGTCACGACTGAGAGGACAGCAGCAAGGACCAGAATGATGATCATCAGGTCCTTAAACTGCTCTAAAAACTTGACCAGAAGCGACTTCTTCTTGCCAGCGGCCAGTTCGTTGTAGCCGTATTGCTCTAGCCGGGCCTTGACTTCTGCTTGACTGAGGCCGTCAAGGCCCGAATCCAGCTCCTCCATGACTTCATCCACAGTCTGCTTATAAACTTCTTTTTCCATTAACCTAGCGATTCCATCCTTCTCTCATTTTTAACCAGGGCAAGCTATAAAAAAAGCGAGGCCTGTGGTTTTACCCACAAGTCTCGCGGTTTAAGGCCAGGCCGAATGCTCGCAAGCATTGTATTGACGACCAGGCCGGACATTGGCAATGCCCCTGCTACTCCCTTGTTTTAATTTTATTATAACATTTTTCTCATTAAAGTCAATCTATTCATTGATGATATTAATCTGGCAGGACTTCATGGTCTCAAGGGCCGAGAGATGGGCCTCTGGGGTCGTGCCGGCACAACAGCTGGCATCAACTGTTATCTTGACCTCAGGGTCGTAGGCCTTGATCAAGAGGGCATTGCTGACCACGCAGATGTCCGTGCAAATCCCAATCAGCTCGACCTCATCGATGTCCTGGTCCTGGATAAACTGGGCCAGCTCGACCGAGCCAAAGCTGGATTTCTCATAGAGGTCACGGCAGCCCTCGTCAATCCCTGGATGGAGCTCCCAGCCCTCCGTGCCTCTCCGGCAGTGGACGACCGGGAGATTTTGGCCTTCCTGACTCTCAAGATAGTCGGCATAGTGGGTGTCTTGGGTCGCCACACGGGCATTTTCAGGGTAGGACTGCCATTTTTCAATGACCTTAGGCACGATGGCTTCGGCCTCCTTGGTCCCCAGGCTTCCTGTGATAAAATCATTTTGGAAATCGATCAGTGCGAGTAGTTTTCTCATGAGGGCTCCTTTTTGCTTTTTCTTTATTGTAACATAATGTAGAAAGCTCCGCTTTCTTTATCTGCAAGCTTTCTTGCTTGGTTTTGGAGCTCAATGCTCCCTTAGCTCGCATTGCTCGCTCAAAACTTAAAACAAAAAAGCAGTAAAACCCTACCGCTTTCTTCATCCATTATCAGTGTGGGACCTCATCTGGATTTTTCGCCAGACCGGCCTGGCCGTGAAGGCCGTAGATGGTCTTGATGTCGGCCTCAGAGAGTTCAATATCAAAGATGTCGGCATTTTCCCGAATCCGCTCAGGCGTGACAGACTTAGGCAGAGGCAGGAGGCCGTGGGCCAACGACCATGCTAGGACGACCTGGGCGACGGTCTTATTATATTTTACGGCGATTTCTTTCAGTGCCTCAACGGCAAAGATTTTCCCAGTCCCCAGTGGGCTGTAAGCTTCGGTCAAGATGTCGTGGGCCTTGTTGTAGGCGACCAGATCTTCTTGAAGGTCAGAAGGATTGGCGAAGATTTGGTTGACGACCGGCTTGATTTCAGCGACTTCAAGAAGGGCATCCAAGTGATGTGGATGGAAATTTGAGACGCCGATGGCCTTGGTCTTACCGTCTTTGACCCCCTGCTCCATTGCCTTCCAGACAGCGGCGTTCCGCTCAGCAAAATTTGGACGGAAGGCCTTTGGATTTGGCCAGTGAATCAGGTAGAGGTCGACATAGTCAAGGCCGAGCTTGGCCAAGCTTTCATCGAGGGCTGCGGCAGCATCTTCTGTCGTGCCGACCGCCCAGACCTTGGTCGTTACAAAGAGCTCTTCACGAGGAATGCCAGAGTCCTTGATGGCCTGACCGACGCTTTCTTCATTGCCGTAGATGGCGGCCGTGTCGATATGACGGTAGCCGGCTTCCAGTGCGACCTTTACGGCATTATAGGCCTCGTCGCCATCTGCTGACTGCCAGGTCCCAAAGCCGACCTTTGGGATTTCCATTCCATTATTTAAACGATAAGTATCTGTTAATGACATGTTGTGCTCCTTTATTTCTTAATAAATTTATTATAATCTTTTTTCCAACCAGCTGCTAATGATTTCCCTTGCATATTATTTTAGCTTTCTTTCTAAAACAAGTATAATAAAAACATAAGAAAAAGATTAGAAAGGAAACACCATGTTTGCAGCCTCCTATAAAATTCAAAAACGCCAAAGGCAGTTGACCCAGCTCGGGATTCTAGGGACCATCATTGCCTTTATCCTCCTATCGCTGATGTTTCACTGGCAAATGCTCTATAGCGGGATGACCATTACACTCTGGGCAGAAATCCTCCTCTGGCTAGCTCCGACAGCCTTTACCTTTGCACTGGCAGGGACCTATTATTTCTTTATGAACTTTAGACTCCGTCATAAGCGACAGAGCTTTGGGGTCACGGTCTACTGGACAGTCATGAGCCTCCTGCCTGCGGCGACCCTGGTCTCTATCGCTGAATACCTGGCCCTCTCGCCTCTGCCGGTCCTCTTGGTCCACAGCCTGGCCCTCCTGCTATCGATTGGCCTCTTTGGCCTCCTCTGGCTCAGCAGTCGAAACATGCTCAAGCACAGCCGGATCATCCTCTTTAGCGTCGGCTTTTATGCCCTGGCATCAGCACTTCAGCTCCTACTTGTAGCAATGTAGAGAATATAAAAAACAAGCGGTCACTTGGCCTGCTTGTTTTTCTTTTTGTCTAATTGCTTTTTTCTAAGCTCGGCAATTCTCGCCTGCTTGTCAGACTGGCCGGTCGAGTGTTTCTCGTGAAATTTTTCGACCGAAGCCTGGCCCTTATAGTCTAATTGATATTTTCCCATGAAAAGCTCCTAGACGATTTTACGTTCAAAAGCGTCTGACGAGATTTCTTCTGCCAAGATCTTCTTCGCCCATTCCTTAGCACCAAAAAGGCTGTGGTTCCGGTAGTTGCCGCATTCTTTTTCAGCAACACCTGGTACATTATCCCAAGTGAAGCCATCGCTTGCTAATTCTTCAAGCGAGCCCTTGATGGCCTTAGCAACCTCTTCAGCTGTTGGTTCATCCCACATGATCATATGGAAACCTGTCTGACAGCCAAATGGTGAGAAGTCAATCATGCCGTCAATCCGGTCGCGGATGAGACTGGCCATTGAGTGCTCGATGGTGTGAAGGGCGGCCATGCCGATGGCGTTGGCATTAGGCTGAACAAAACGGACATCAAAATTGCTGATGGCGTCGCCCTTAGGACCACGTTCTACATCGATAAGACGGACGTAAGGGGCCAGGACTTTTGTATGATCGAGTTGGAAGCTTTCTACTTCTGCCATAGTTAAATTACCTCGTTTTCTTTTGTTTCTTCTTTTATTTTAACATGATTTTGGGGAAATGACTGAGCTTAGAATTTTTTCAGTTCTTGAGATCATCAGCCCATATTTTTAATTTCCTGCAAGTACTTATAAATACTCACCTCAGCCATATTAAAATAAGCAGCAATCTTAGAGACCGAATCCTTCAGGTCAAAAAAGCCCTTGCTATAGAGCTCCTGCATGATTTTAAGCCTCTGCTCTTTGGTCAGTTTCATTTCTTTATTGGAGCTGACCCCAAGCACCTCAAAAAAGGCCTGGTCAATGAAATTTTCTATACTAAGATAAAGATTCTCATTCACTGCTGGCTCACTTGCCAGCTGCTTTTTTGCCCCTGGATTGACGAAGGGCCTGATCAAGCCCAACATTGACTCCAATGACTGTTCAAGGCTCTTTAAGCTGGTCTTATCCGTATTGATACAGAGCATGCCGATTAGGTCGCCCTTGCTATCTTTGATAAAGAAGCTCGAAGCATTCAAAAAGGCCCCATTCATGGACTTGCTGGCATAATTGACTAAAAAATCTGTCTTCTGATATTGTTTGGAACTGATGATCCGCATCAAAAAGTCCGTCCCTGGAGAGCCGAGCTTCCTTCCAGAAATGCTATTTTTAATATAGACCACCGACGACTTATAGCCACTTTTATCAATGCTGATCTCATGCAAGACGACTTCTGTACATTCTCCAAAAATCTGAGATAAAAAATCAACAAAGGGGAAGTACTGCTCTAGTTTATGACCCATCCTATTTCCTTTTCCTAGCATTCATCCCTATTATTATACTACAAGTCCATCAAAAAAGCGGAAGCTCTCCGCTTTCCGCCTTTATTTGAGGGCTTGCTCTAGGTCGGCCAATAGGTCCTCGACATCTTCAATGCCACAAGACATCCTGAGTAATCCGTCTGTCACGCCCTGCTCAGCCCGCTCCTCTGCCGTCAGACAGGCATGTGACATGCTCGCTGGATGAGAAATGATGGTCTCGACACCACCCAGGCTCACCGCATAAATAGGGACTTTCATGTTTTTGATGAATTTTTCTAAATCCGCCTCATCTTTTAATTCAAAGGAGAGGACTGCCCCGCCGTTTTTGGCCTGGCTCTTCTGGACAGTCGCATTATCATGGCCTGCCAAGCTTGGATAATAGACTTTTGAAACCTTCGGATGCTGACTTAAAAATTCAGCGAGCTTCTCTGCATTCTCAACCGATTTTGCCATTCTAAGCCCCAGCGTCTTCATTCCTCTCAGGACAAGCCAGGCTTCTTCTATGCCAAGGATCCCCCCAAAGTTTTTTTGGAATAAATAAAGTTTTTCATAAAGCCTTGTATCGTTCGTCGCAATCAGGCCGGCCACCACATCACTGTGGCCGTTGATAAATTTTGTCATGCTCTCTACGACCAGGTCAACACCCAGGTCCAGCGGCCTCTGATTGAGCGGTGTCATAAAGGTATTGTCTGCGACCGTAAGCAGCTTATGCTTGGCCGCAACTTGAACAATTTTTTTAATGTCTGAGACTTTGAGCAGAGGGTTAGACGGCGTCTCAATATAGATCAGCTTGGTGTTTTCTTGAATCGCGGCCTCTAGTTCTTCGATAGAGGACATGTCAATGAAGCTGGTCTCAATGCCATAATTGGGTAGGATTTCACCAGCAAATTGACAGGTGCCCCCGTAGACCTCGTGAGGGAAGATGGCATGGTCGCCTGCCTTGAGAAGCATCAAGACATTTGAGATGGCCGCCATCCCTGAAGAGAAGGCCAAGCCATAGGCGGCGTGTTCTAGCTTTTTGATGGCTTCTTCAAGGGCTGACACCGTCGGATTACCAAAGCGGGTGTAGCTGTATTCCTGATGTTCGCCTGAGGCCTGCTGATTGAAGGTCGAGGTTTGATATTTGGGGATTGAAGCCGCCCCTGTGTAAGGGTCGACGACCGGATAGCCGTGTAATAATTCTGTGTTAGTGCCCATTGTTAGTCCTCCTGTTTTTGTAATATATTTTTATTCTCTTTGAGAGCAAATAAAAGCAAGGGTAGTATGATATAGCCGATGACCATGGCCGAGATGGCATAGATGTTCGCATGGGCGACATGATTGGCATCCAGACTTGTGAATTGCCCAACCCAGTCAAACTTGATGAGCAAAAATACCGTCACGATCAGTGAAAAGATGGGAACGAGGACATCTGTCCAAAAATTCTTTCTGACCGCCTGCAGGGTTTCGCCCTGATTTCTCCCATAATAGAAGCAGATGACGGCCAGAGGCACAATCAAAAACTGAATGAAGCGAGAAATTGAACTCAGGATGATGATATTGGTCATGTTGTACTTAAAGGCCATGGGAACAACGATCGCAATGACAATCGTTATAATAAAGGCCCGCAGTGGAAAATCCTTTGAGGTCCTCTGATTAAACCAGGGAGAAATCTGCTTGTCTTTCGCCATGGCTTCAAGGAGCCTAGGCGTATGAAATGAGGCCGCCACGTTGATCCCCAACATCGAAATCAAAGCCCCGTAAAGAATAATGCCTCTTATGATAGGGTCATCAAAGACGGTCGTCAGGGCCACAACCTCGTTTGTTTCAATGAGGACCCGCGGATTGATCATCATCGAGACAATGATAATACCGATATAGATAACGGCAATGATGAAAATGGCCAAGGGAATCGCCCGGGGTAAATTCTTTTCAGGATTTTCCATATCCTCTGCCCCACTGGCCACACTTTCAAAGCCTGTGAAGGCATAAAATGAAGTAATTACGCCCATGACAAGGATGGATAGATTAGCCTTTGGCAGAAGTGGCTGACCAGCCGCATTGACCAAGGAATTAACATCCACAAGATGATGTGAGTGCATTTGCATCGCGATAATCGCCCCAACAAGGACGGTCGTCACCAAGGCCAGTAATTTCCCAAGGGTCGAGAGGTTATTGATAAGTTTGAATAAACCAGGCCCGCCTAAATTGATCAAGAACAATAAAATCATCAGTAAGATAAAGCCAAGGCTAATCAAGATGAAATCATTACTGTTCATCCCAAAAATAGAAAGGACCGATTTGACAACGCCTGTAGCCATCACGCCCCATGCAATCGCAGCTGCTACAAAACGAGTGATCCCAACGTAAAAACCAATATTCTCCCCAAAAGCAGACCTGGCATAGGCATAGGCCGCCCCGCTTTTAGAGACATACTTGGCGGCTGATGCAAAGGTGATGGATAGAATAATCGCAAAGGCCGCCGCCAGGCAATAGACGAGCGGAGCCTTATTTCCCACCATCTTGATGACAGAGCCTGGCGATAAGAAAATCCCAGAGCCAATGATTGAGTTAATCGCCAGTAAAACAATCGACCAAAAACCTAATTTTTTCATGATTCGTCCTCAAGAGCCGTTTCTATCAATCTTCTAAAGAAGACATTCATTCCATCGTCTTTTTTATAGAGCATTTCTGGATGCCATTGAACACCGACAAGAAAGCGATGTCCCCTGGCTTCAATCGCTTCAACGACGCCATCCTTTGCCCTGGCTGATACCCGAAAATCATCCGGGACAGTTTTTATAAGTTGATGGTGGAAGGAATTGACCCTAACTTCCTTCGAGCCAATCATCTGATAAACTTTAGAGCCTTCATCGACAAGAATACTATGGGTGACCTTCTCAGGGTCATGCCCCTGCCAGTGCTTAAAGGTCTCGCCTTCTCTATAAGTCAAATCTTGGTAGAGATTACCGCCATGGTAAATATTAATCACCTGGCAACCCCTACAAATGCCAAGAATCGGAATATTTTTTTCTTCCGCCTTTTCCAGTAAAAGAAAGTCAAAAGCATCCCTTTCTGAAGAGGTATCGCCCAGCTTTTGCCTCGGCTCTTCATTGTAGCGATCCGTCGAAATGTCATGACCGCCACTCAAAATCAGACCATCGATTTGATGAATCTGTGCCTCAATCGTCTCCTCATCCTCTGTCATAGGAATGATGACCGGAATCCCACCATTTTTCAAGACCGCCTTGACATAGTCCTCATTAACATAGGAACGTCGATAACCCGGAAACATCCCGGCCTCATCAATAATGATGCTTCCCGATATTCCAATGATCGGTTTTTTCATAATCAGCCCAGCTCCTTTATAATATTTTATCTATAAAATATAATATATTATAACCCTCTTTTTAGCAAGGGCTTTCAGGGAAGATAAGATTATTTTTTAGTGTTCATTTGATTTCTAAAAATAAGTTGAATAAAAAAAGGCTACCAATGCAATATCTTGGTAGTCTTTTAAGGACTTTGACTAGGCAAAGTAAAAAAACACAGCTAAAGCCATGTCTTCTACAAATTTGCAATTATACTAGATACGAGTACTGTTTTCGCCCCTGCTATCTATCCATTATACTGAACAGGACTTATTCATATCAAAGATATAAAAAAACACAAGGCACAAACCTTGTGTTCCAAACGTGAAAATCCGCAGATTAACGTTTTGAGCGCCAAAACTTTGATTTTAGCACTTTTATATCCTTCTCTATCCTTACAGTTGAGCTATTCTATACTTTCAGAGAATGATAAAGATGGATAAGAATTGATAGTTTTGGAATAGGATTGCACCAGACTTGCACCAAATATGATAGGAGAAAATGAATACGCTAATCAGCAAAATTCTGCTGATTTTTAATTTTTTACGAATGGCTGGCATTGTTTTTCAATCATTAGATTATTCCATTCTTTTAATGAATATTCTCCACAGCACGCAATTATAGTCAGATAAAACATTTCTTCTGGTATATACGTAGCTCAAATCCTGCTTTTTTAATTAAATCTAAGAATAGAACCATTGGTAATTGTAAACCAATGCACAGCATTACCACTGTTTTTTACTTCGGATTGCTATCATTATGAATTAGTCTCGAAAGTGATTCAACCGATATTGGAGTTACCAGCTCTTCTTCTGAGTAATACCCTAGTTCAGAAATGAGTTTTTTTATTACTTAATTCTCTAAATTTTATTAAATAGTCAAGCACACCACCAAAATCTTTCGGAATATCATTTAAAACCATTTAAACATCATCGTTGTTTTGAAAAATTAAATGTGCCTTATCTAAAATCTCATTATTTTTACCTGTTGGATAAGAAATAGAATGCTTTATATCTGGACTAACATCACGATTCAACTCTAAACTCACTACTAAAGTTCGATTTCCTTTTTGCACTTTAGCAGAAATTTCAAAGATAGTACAGCATTCATCCATTGTGATGACGAGCATAGGGGGTTAAAAATGGCTTACTCATATAGGAAATATATTTTGAATCATTCAAACATAAATGATTTTCTACGAATAACAAAGTCCCATTTTCAATATTTTTATTCGAAGATGAATCAAAAAGATTTAAATTATTACTATCCATTTCCTTTGCATCATCACGAAGTCGTTTATATTTACTGATAATGAAAAAAGTCAATTCAATCTTTCTCAATTTCAAAATTGGTGGAACGAAAAACTCTTCTCCTCTTTCACTAAAAAGCTCAATTAAAATAGGATGCATATCAGAAGTTGAACTTGTATGAAGATATTTTTAAATTTATCTTTTATCCTAAATTATCCCCTTAATTCCGGTACATCCTCTGGCAATAATTTTTCCAAGAAACTCTTATCTAATTCTTCATGAGCGTTTCGTACAAGTCTTTTAGCTTGGTTCATCGTAATATCATCAAACAAATTACGCACCACTCGACCGTTAGCAAAGTTTCCATTTTTTGCATCTAGCTTGTTTTGAAGCCACAGTCTAACTTTTTCAATCATCGCTTCATCAACAGAATAATCACTTTCCTCACAAATATTCTTAAAAATCTCCACTAATTCATCAATTGAATAATCTTCAAAAAAAACAAAGCTATTAAACCTTGATTTCAAGCCAGGATTTGACTCAAAAAATTGCTCCATGAGATCTGTATAGCCTGCCACAATCACGACCAAGTCATCTCTATAATCCTCAAGTGCTTTCGTAAGTTCTGTCAAGCTTTCTTTACCATAGCTGTCTGCATGATTATTTTCTGTGATACTATAAGCTTCGTCTATAAACAAAACTCCACCTTTTGCACGATTGATAAGTCGCTTAACTTTGATTGCTGTCTGTCCCTGATACTCTGCAATCAAGTCCGTACGACTCGCTTCTATGAAATGTCCCTTACTCAATAAACCAATTGCTTTATACATATGCCCAACGATTCGAGCCACTGTAGTTTTACCAGTACCCGGATTTCCTAGAAATGCCATGTGCAAGGTTCTATTGGATTTCGCTAAACCTTTTTTTGTTCGTAATTGTTGAATTTGATTGTATGCAATTAAATCCGTCACTTGATGTTTAACGTTTTCCAAACCAACTAAGGCATCTAAATTATGTAAGAGTTCCGGCAAAGGAAAATTCGCTTCTTCCTTTAAAACATCAATCATGTTCTCAATTTGTCTTGACCCTAAAAAGATAAATAAAAGTTCTCTCGCTTCATTTGGAAGTTTTTCAGTTTTTGGAGAATTTATTTTCTTTTGTTCTTCACCTATTTTTTTGAGAAATAAAAGACTCGCTTCTACCACTCTCTCTGTGGTAATTTCTGCTACAAGCTTTTCAAACTCATTTCCCGTACCATAGATACTGTCGAGTTTTTTTGCTTCCTTTTCTAGCTTAATTTTGTAGCTCTCTGAAATCATTAAATCACCCCACTAAGTATTAATATGAGTAAAACGATAAATGCAATAAATGAGATTATTGCGAGAACTCTTGTTGTTTTCAGTTGTTTTTGGAAATATTTCTTCGTTTCATTCAATTGATTTTCCATTTCTGAGTGGATACTTTTGACTTGAGCTAGACTTTCATTTTGATTTCCTTCAATCTTTTTAGCAATTTTTGCAAAAGCTTCATCACTTGTATTTTTCAGCTCATCTATCTTTTCTAAGTTGGATTCTTCCAGTTTTTTAACTATATCATCTAAGTTCTCCAACTTTTCGTCAAAAGCCTTTTTCTGATTTAGAACTACCTTCTTAATATCATAGCTGAGAGTTTCAACTTTAGATTCCGTTTCACTCTGAATATTCTCTAGATTTTGATCCACTTGCAAAAAAACTTCATCAAGTCGCGTTTTTTGAGCACTCATCCCTTCTGACAGGGATTCATCAAAATTTCTGATCGTATCCGATAAATCATCTAATTCTATTTTTAGTGTTTCATTTTCACTACTTACAGTTATGATTTGCTCAGAAATCTTATTATTTTCTTTTTCAAGTTCCTGGCTCTTTACATAAAAGTCTGAGTAAAGCTTATCTACATCCGCAATATGTTTAATTTCATCAAGTTT
This sequence comes from Lactococcus termiticola, assembly GCF_003116835.1. Classification (GTDB taxonomy): domain Bacteria; phylum Bacillota; class Bacilli; order Lactobacillales; family Streptococcaceae; genus Lactococcus; species Lactococcus termiticola. The sequence goes on from NZ_BFFO01000015.1 coordinate 25,508, forward strand.
TTCTTTATGAGTTTTCAATACTTGGATGACTTTTTTATGATCTTGAATCAATTTATCGTTGTTTATAACTAAATCTTTTATATCATCTTGTGCTGTCTTAACTTTTGCGGCGTTTTTCTCAGCTTTAACTCCCGCTTCATGTGCTTGATTGGAAGCCTTTACAGCTCCTGCCAGAGAAACATTTACCAGTCCTAATGTATCAATAATTGAAGTATATACTGAGCCAAATTCTTGAGTGGTTTTTTTTATTGCTTGATTTTGCCCAATTAACTTACTTTGAACTTTTGAAGCTAAATCATTCATTTCATTTCCCGTAACTTTATGATCAAACCAGCCAAAAAGTCCACCACTTTGCGCAACTGTCGGCAAATTTTTACTTGAATTAATACTTCGGACTAAGGACTCTATCTCCTTTTTCTTTTTCTCTAATCCATTGACCTCCTTGGCTAGCTGGAGACTGGTATCACCAGTATTTTGCTCTACAGTCTGCTTCTTTTTTTTATCACGCGCAACTATTGTATTACTTTGAGCTTTTTTATTTCGTGAGTTACTCTTTGTTTTTTCTACAATTTTATTATCACGCGCAACTATTGTATTACTTTGAGCTTTTTTATTTCGTGAGTTACTCTTTGTTTTTTCTACAATTTTATTATCTTTTTCTGTTGTTTTAGAAAAATTAATTTGATATAAATACTTTCCAAACCGATAATCCTTAGTCAAAAATCCTTCCCTCACAAGAGAGTCAATAAGGGAATCAACTTCCTTCCAGCCTTTGGTTTCGCAATAAGTATTTATCTCTACCAAATCTAGCTCCGATTTCTCAAACCAAGAACCTTTTGGATACGCCCACGAAAGAAAAACTTTTAATTTATTTAATTTGTCATTATTCATAATGTCTCCTTATTCCAACAACTCTGACATTAAGTCAAGAAAAATTTGGGAACTGTCCTGTGTTATCTGTATTGTTAAAATCTTTTACTACGATGTATTTTGTTTTATACATACTGATGTTATCCTAGAAAAATGGACAGCCGTTTAGGTAATTTGGTACACTCAATTTATGGTTAAACGATATGAACAAGGTTTCAAAGAAACTCTAGTAGAACTTTATGACTCAGGGCAAAGTGTTCCG
>NZ_BFFO01000016.1 GCF_003116835.1 Lactococcus termiticola
TTTCTGTTCCATAGGAACAGAAAAAGACTAGTCTTTGCGATTTCTTAAACTATTTTATCTAAATTTGTCAGAAATTGCAATGCTCTCCCCTGACTCAAGGGATTGCTTGAAATTTCCAGGCTCTCATGAGAGCCCAATCCCTAAAACATGCTATAATTAAGAAGAATCCCCCATAGAAAGGCAGACCATGACCAGACAAGAGCTTGAAGAAAGACTCCGCAGTGAGCTCAATCTTCCCTTTTACAGTGCGAAAATTGCCGAGCGAGATTACAGCGAAGCAGAATATCAGGAGATGAAGGCCCAGCTTTCACGAGATTATCAAGACTACGTTGACAACTACATTGACTATGCTGAAAATGACGTTTAAGGAGTACGATTACTATGAATAAAAAAGTCCTATTTACAATCTTTGGTGCCTCAGGCGACCTGGCCAAGCGTAAACTTTACCCCAGCCTCTTCCGCCTTTACAAGAAGGGCGAGCTGGCTGACAACTTCGCTGTCATCGGTACAGCCCGTAGGCCTTGGGAAAACGACTACTTCCGGGAGATTGTCCTGGATTCTATCAAGGAGCTGATGGTCTCAAAAACTGAGGCAGAAAGCTTCGCCAGCCACTTCTACTACCAGAGCCACGATGTCAACGACAGTAGTCACTATGACAACTTAAAGGTCCTGGGCGACAAACTCAAGGCCCAGTACCAGACCGAGGGCAACCAGGTCTTCTTCCTGGCCATGGCCCCTCAGTTTTTCGGTATCATCGCTGAACACCTCCAGTCAGAGGGCATCTTGACCGGCCAAGGCTTTGAACGCATCGTCATCGAAAAGCCTTTCGGTACGAGCTTCAAGACAGCCAAAGAGCTCAACGACAGCCTCAGGAAGGTCTTTACAGAAGAGCAAATCTTCCGGATCGACCACTACCTGGGCAAGGAGATGATCCAGTCCGTCTCTGCTGTCCGTTTTGCCAATCCCATCTTTGAGGCCCTCTGGAACAAGCGACATATCGAAAATGTCCAGATTACCTTTGCTGAAAGCCTGGGCGTCGAAGAGCGGGGTGGCTACTATGATACTTCAGGTGCCCTCAAGGACATGATCCAAAACCACGTCCTCCAGGTCCTGAGCCTGCTGGCCATGGAGCAACCCGCTGTCTTTGATGAAGCCCACATCGTCGAAGAAAAGGTCAAGGCCCTCAAGGCCATCCGCAAGTACAGTCATGAAGAAGCCTTAGAAAACTTCGTCCGTGGCCAGTACACTGACGGCGAGCATTTCATTGCCTACAATAAAGAAGACAATGTCAGCCCAGAAAGCCAGACCGAGACCTTTGCGGCCGGTAAATTCATGATTGACAATGAGCGCTGGGAGGGTGTCCCTTTCTACGTCCGCTCTGGTAAGCGGATGACCGAAAAAGGCACCCGGATCAACGTGGTCTTCAAGGCTGATAGCGCGTCAAACTTGTTTACAGATAAGTTGACACAAAACGTCCTGACCATCTACATCCAGCCAACCGAAGGCTTCAGCCTGACCGTCAACGGTAAACAGGCTGGCCAAGGCTTTGCCCTCGACCCTGTCCGCCTGAGCTTCCGCCACGATGCTGAGTTTATGGGCAACTCGCCAGAAGCCTATGAAAAGCTCTTCCTTGACGCCTTAAACGGCCACGGCACCAACTTCTCCCACTGGGAAGAAGCCGCCCGTGCCTGGGAGCTCATCGATGTCGTCCGTGAAGCCTGGGACAATGACAAGGAGCCAATTCCGACTTATCCTGCTCGTAGCATGGGGCCAGAATGTGCCTTCGACCTGCTTGCAAAAGATGGCCACGACTGGGCTTGGAAGCCTGACCTCTGGTACAAAGAGCACGGTAAACTGTAAAGTTGACAAGGCTTTTACACAGGATGTTAACTATTCCACATTCCTGTGTAAAAGCAAGTGGATAAAAGCTTGATTTTTGGGGATTTTCCACAGAAAGCCGGTTGACAAGCCAACCACAAGATACAAAAAAAGCTGATGACCTCAGCTTTTTTAGATACCTTTTTTGAAGACCGGCTCGCCGTCCTGGGCAATGATTTGCTTCCATACCCGGCCTTCACGCCAGCGGTTAAACTTGGTATTCCAGGCATCCGACTCAACCAGAGGCTTGACGAGGACGCTCTTCACGCCGGCCCGCTTGGAGGCCCGGATGTCCGTCATCAACTGGTCGCCCACCATGGCGACTCGGCCCGGCTCTTCGCCCATGATGGCCAAAGCCTTATTGATGCCTCTAGCAAAGGGCTTCATCGCTCGCCAAACATAGGCCACGCCAAACTTTTCCACAGCCCTTGCCACACGGGCCTGCTTATTATTAGACACGACAATGACCTGGATGCCATCGGCCTTCATTGCCTCAAGCCAGGCCAGGAGCTCAGGCGTCCCGTCAGGATTATTCCAGGCAATCAGTGTGTTGTCAAGGTCGACCATAAGGGCATGAATGCCCTCGGCCTTGAGACGGCTGGCGTCTAGCATATAGACCGCCTCGACCAGGTAGTCGGGTTTATAGTTTTCAATCTTCATGTTTTTATTTTATCAAAAAAATGGGCTTGGGTGGGGTGTAGGCTGAACAACTGCTTATAGCTATTGTGTCAAAGCGCTCCTAGACTCTTCTAAAACGGGGGTGATTGCTCCTTCAAAGTACCCTACTAACAGCATTCTACGAGAACAGAAAAAGTGTCCACTGGACACTGGATTAAAGCTAGCATCTTAAACTCGGTTCTATTCTTAGCTTTAAGCTCCTAGACTCTTCTAACACGAGGGAGATTGCTCCTTCAAAAATACCCTACTAACAGCATTCTCCGAGAATAGAAAAAGTGTCCACCGGACACTGGCTCTTATCTGACATGCCTCGATGTTGCTACTTTTGGCACTAGGCTTTCAAACTCCTCTGGAGCGGATTTCTCATTTCTCCAAAAAGACTGAAATAACATCATTATGCGAGAACAGAAAAAGTGTCCACCGGACACTTTTTTAATTAAAAATATTATCAAAGAAGCCTTTTTTTTGCTCTTCGACGTTGTTGCCACTGGCCTTAGCAAAGGCACGGAGGGCTTCTTTTTGCTCTTCGTTGAGCTTTTCAGGCGTTACGATGTTGACGATGACATGCTGGTCGCCCTGGCCAGAGCCACGGAGCTTCGGTGCACCCTTGCCCTTGAGGCGGAAATTGGTGCCTGTCTGGGTTCCTGCAGGAATCTTGAGCTTCACCTTACCATGAACCGTAGGGACTTCAATCTCGTCGCCAAGCGCCGCCTGGACAAAGTTCAACGGCATTTCATAGAAAATTTCTGAGCCATCCCGCTCAAACTTGTCGCTCGCCTCAACGATAAAACGAACGTAAAGGTCGCCATAAGGACCACCGTTTTCGCCAGCGTCTCCTTGGCCTTGAAGTCGCATCTGTTGGCCACTTTCAACGCCGGCAGGGACTTTAACCTTCACAGTATGAGACTTGCGTTCATGCCCGCTACCACCACAGCTGCTACATTTTTCCTTGATGGTCTTACCGGCACCATGACAGACTTCACAGGTGACAGTCGTAGACATCCGGCCAAGCGGTGTATCCCGAATGACCTGTTTTTGACCCCGGCCGCCACATGAGCTACAGGTCTCAGCATGGGTCCCAGCTTTGGCACCAGAGCCGTCACAGCTATGGCAGACCTCTTCACGTTGATAGCTGACCTCTTTTTCGACACCAAAGATGGCTTCTTCAAACTTGAGGGTCACCCGATAAGAGAGGTCCTCACCCTGACGCGGGGCATTGGGGTCCATTTGACCAGCCGCTCCGCCACCAAAGAAGCTTGAGAAGATGTCGCTAAAGTCGCTGAAACCACCAGCACCCTGGAAGCCGTCAAAGCCAGAAAATCCGCCAGTTCCGCCTCCAAAGCCATTGGCACCTGCAGCACCGTATTGGTCATATACCGCCCGCTTCTGTTCATCAGACAGGGTCTCGTAGGCCTCTTGGACCTCCTTATACTTGTCTTCCGCACCCGGCTCCTTGTTGATGTCTGGATGGTACTTCTTCGACATCTTCCGGTAGGCCTTCTTAATCTCATCCTGACTGGCATTTTTATCAACGCCCAGTCTTTCATAGAATTCTGTATTATTCATATCTAAAAACCTCTTAAAATCATTGAAATTGTGGGCCAGAGGCTAACGAGCACCGCCCACCTAGAGACTATTTTAACATCTTTTGTTGAATTTAGCAAAAAAATTAGCACTCTAATTACGCGAGTGCTAATCCTCTCGATAAAAATAAGGGACGAGCCCTTATTTATTGTTTTCAAATTTATGGACGGATGAATGATACACCCGCAGTTGATGGGATTGTACGTGATGAAATGATGCCGAGGCCACCATTGAAGTTAGATTCAGAAACAGTGAACGAGTTACCTGAAACGGATGTCACGACACCAACGTGACCGAAGCCACCCGCACCGTCAACTCCTGGAGGGAAGACCGCAATCGTACCGACTGCGAGACCTGAGTTCGCGTAAGCTACCCAGTCAGCCGCATTACCAGAGTAAGTTGGCATGTTACCGCCAAGAATCTGCCATACACCCCAAGTACATTGTCCCCATGGGTATGGGTTAGAGCCTGAAGTTCCTGGTGTAGGAGCTGGCGTTGGAGTAGTGTTTCCAGTAGTTTGTGATGAGCTAGAATTATTATCTTGACTTGTGCTAGAAGCTGGCGTTTGTGCTACAGCAGCTGTTTGTTGCTGTTGAGCTTGAGCTGCCTTAGCCAATTCATCAGCCTTGGCTTGGGCATCTGCTTGAGCCTTTTCTTGGGCAGCCTGTGCAGCTGCGGCAGCTTTAGCAGCTGCTTCAGCTTGAGCCTTAGCATCCAAGATAGATTGCTTCTTATCTTGAGCAGTTGTGATGGATGCTTGATAGTTCAACTGGGCAACCTTCAACTGTGCTTGCTGAGTGTTCAGCTCTTGAGCTTGTGCAGCCATTGATTCTTGAAGCTTGGTTGCTTCAGAATACTTAGCCTGGTTCGCTTTGAGCTTGGCCTGCATGTCTTCTTGATCTTTCTTTTGTTGATCAAGCATGCTCTTGTTGGCGTTAGCCACTGTTGTCATTGCAGTTACCCGTTGGATGGCATCTGTCAATGAGCTAGAGTCAAGAACGGCACTGAGCAAGTTTGTTGCTGTTCCGTTGGTTTGTGCTGAACGGGCTTGAGCTTCAAGAGAGCCGTTACGTTCTTTGATTGAGCCAGCCAACTTCGTGATTTCTTTAGAAGTATCTGCAGATTCTTTTTGCAATTTTTCAAGTGTCGCCTTGTTTGAAGCTTGTTTAGCTTGAAGGCTATCAACTTGACCTTGAATCGTATCAACCTGGCCTTGAGCCTTGGCTGATTCTGATTTTGCTTGCGAGATTTTAGCGTCCTGGGCTGCGATATCTGAGTCAGTATCGGCATGGACGGTTGAGATTGCAGTTGAAGCACCTGCTGACAATACTACTGTCGAGAGCATCATGGCTGACAAAATTCGTTTTTTCATTATTTAAGTTTTTCCTCCCTATTCGGTTCGGTTCTTTCACAGTATAACATCCGATTATTTCAAAAACATTACAAGTTGGTTGCTATACTATTTAGTTTTATAACTCATGTTTCCTACGCCTAATTTGTATAGTCGTTCTAAAGCTGCTTGGAGCAAGAGGGCAAAGACAATATTGATCAAGAGACTAGGTGCCAGCTGATAGGCGATGAGTCCTAAGACATCATGCGTTCCAATACCGGCAATGCCAGCAAGGACAGCAGAGAGGACTTCAAAGGCAGCCACCACAATAATCACTGTAAAGAGCCTTGTCCAACGATTCGTAAAAACGACCGTCTGTATATTATAAAGGAAAAGGGCGATGATTGGAAATAATAAGCTCGCAATCCCGTAAACCCCGATAAAATAAGCATCGTAGACCAGGCCCAAGAAAATCCCCAAGAAAACAAGGTAAGACTGCCTGTGACAGGTCACTGCATAAATCAGGAAAATCAAGACCAGATGGCTGACCGGCAGATAAGGCCCGCTCATCAAGTGCCCAAGGACCTGCGTCAGTTGACCGTCAATCAACAGCAAAAGAAAAAGCATGATAGGTTCAATAAATTGAAGAGAAAATCGACTCATTTTAATTGCCCCCATTCACGCCCTTAATCACAAAGGCAAAACGAATATCATAGAGGTCGCCCACAGGCTTGACGTAGACCTGACGGCTGAGGCCAGAATCCGCATCCTTTTCGCCAATAACGGTACCGACAGAGAGGCCACTTGGCGAGGCATCAGAACCTGAACCGCCCAGACCACTGGTCACAACGCTTGTCCCCTTGGCAAACTGGTCTTTCGTCGTCAGACTGCTGACGATATAAGCAGCCTGGTGACTGTCATAGCCTGTCAACAGGCCGTAGGTCGGCTTATCGTCAGAGCCCAGTTTGACAGGTATCTTGTTGGTCACACCTGAAGCAGAGCTCAGGAGGGCCACCTTGGAGTTGTCCTTGTTTGCCTGGCTGACCCGGCCAATAACGCCGGCATTCCCCATGACAATCATGCCTTCTTGGACACCATCGTCAGTCCCCTGGTCGATGATCAGATTGTCATTCCAGCTTGATGGACTGCGGTTGATGACATTGCTTGAGACGCTGTCATAGTTGGTCAAGGTTTCCTGGAGCTTGAGGGCAGCCTTCAGAGCCTTGTTTTCAGACTCTGTGCTCTTGAGCTTGCTTTCAGCGTCATTGCTTTTTGTCAGCTGGCTCTTGAGGCTTTCATTTTGTTTATAAGTATCGAGCAGGTTGTGGACCTGGTTGGCCCGGTCCTGGAAAAAGTGGACGGGAGCAGCTAAAATCTTGTCAACAAAGCCCGTCCCTGCATTGATGGTCTGGGTCATGGCTGACGGCTTCTTATGGTCGCTATAATTTTTTGATGAAACAACAATCGCTGTCACTGCCGCAATGACAATGAGGAGGGCGATGATCATGACTTTACTAAAGTTGAATTTTTTCACGGTTTTTTCCTTTAACTTGGAGTTCATTCTTTATTTTATCACAAACAAAAGCATTTATCTGCAAAAATTTTAGCCTCTTTCCATTTTATCATGGCCTTCCTTTGATTTTGAAATTGAATGCATTTTATTAGATACATCTATCATTTTATCTGATAATTTGCTATAATAACGAACATGAAAAAGAAAGTCATCTTAGGAGGTCTCAGTGTGCTTGCTGTCATTATTGTTATTGCCCTTGTCGCTGCCACCTTTTATTTTTATCAAATCGCATGTATCCGCAGCAACAAGCCCACAGCCCAGGTCGCAAAGGATAGTCCTAACTACAGCCTGGTCGAAAAATTTGACCAGCTCGAAAAAACGGACAAGACCATCGAGCAAGACGGTCTCAAGCTCAAGGCCTGGTATGTCCCAGCCGCTCAAAAGACCGACAAGACCGTCATCGTCGTCCACGGCTTTCGCTCTGACAAGGAGGCCATGCGACAATACGGCGAGCTCTTCCATGAGCTGGGCTACAACGTCCTCATGCCTGATAATCGAGGCCACGGTAGCTCTGAAGGCAAGTACATCACCTACGGCCAAAAGGACAAGGAAGATGTTATCAGTTGGGCCAAGCTTATTGGCAAAGAAAATCCAGCGAGCAAGATCAGCCTCTTTGGCCTCTCGATGGGGGCTGCTACCGTCATGATGGCCAGCGGACAAGCAGATCTGCCGGTCAATGTCCAAAACATCATCGAAGACTGTGGCTACAGTAGTGTCTGGGACGAAGTCACCTACCAGGCAAAATCTGGCTATAAGATTCCTGCCTTCCCCCTCGTCTACGGTGTCTCACTCATGAACAAAATCCGCCAAGGCTGGTTCTTCCAGGAGGCTAAGTCGACCGATGCCCTGGCCAAGGACAAGCTTCCAATCCTCATGATTCACGGTGGCAATGACACTTACGTCCCAACCCGGATGCTGGATATCAATTATAAGGCGGTCAAGGCCGGAACGCCTAAGGAAAAACTCCTCGTCCCTGGGGCCGCTCACGCTATGTCATTTGAGACCAATCCAAGCCTTTATCGTAAGACTGTCGCCGACTTTATGGCAAAATACAATCCGATTCAGTAAAAAAATCATAAAAAAGCAAGTTCATCCTTGCTTTTTTAATTTAGATTTGATATTATATTTAAGTACTGATTTTGAGGCTTCGCCTCTAAGCTACTTCGCGGAAGTGGCGGAATTGGCAGACGCGCAGGATTAAGGATCCTGTCGGGAATTTTCCTGGTGCGGGTTCAAGTCCCGCCTTCCGCATGATGGATCACAGCTGAGGCTGTGGTTTTTTTATTTTATTAAATGAAAAAAGCAGATTTTCCTCAATTTGGATATCTGCTTTCTTTTGCTTTATTCTGCAACAATGATTTTAAGCTTCAAAGTCGCTCCAGTCGGTGCTTGGATAGTTCATGTGCTTGCACCAATCCCTATATAACACCACATAAAAAAGGATGACATCATTATTTTTTATATTCCCTCAAATGCTCCGAAAGCAGAGCCAGCCCCTTCTCCAAGACCTCCCGCTCACAAGCATAACCAATCCTGGCATAAGCCGGCATATCAAAGCGGTTGCCCGGAATAATAAGGACACCTTTTTCCTTTAGCAGGCTAATAGCAAAGGCCTCGGTCTCTTCTGGCGGGATGGTCTCCAGCTTGACGAAGCTCAGCGAGACCTCTGGTGGGGCCTGGAGGCTGACGTTAGACTCTTGGTCGACCCAGCTTTTAAGGATGGTGAGGTTTTCTTGGATAATGCCCTTGGCCCGGGCGAGGACCTGGTCACGATGTTCGAGGACAAAAGCCGAGAGAGCATCGTCTAGGACGCCTGTCGAAATCATGGTGTAGTCCCTGAGCTTCCGGATTTCATTAATGAAGTCGTCGTCCTGGCTGGCCAGCCAGCCTAGCCGGAGGCCGGGGACAGAATAGGTCTTTGACATAGAATTGGTTGAGATGCCCTTCTCATAAAGGCTGGCAATCGCGACCCGGTCAAGACTGTCGTCCAGCGGCATGTAGACCTCATCGCAGAGGATATAAGCTCCGACTGACTTTGCCAGCTTAACGACCTCCTCCAAGAACTTACGCTCCATGAAGGCTCCAGTCGGCTGAGCAGCATTGTTCAGGCAGATGAGCTTGGTATCCGGGCGAATCATCTCCTTCAAGGCCTCAAGGCTCGGCAACCAGCCGGCCTCTTCTTCGACCTTCCAATAATCGACCTCAGCCCCCAGGCTTTCAGGCCAGTCGTAGAGCTGTTGGTAGGTCGGGTACTGGGCAATCACATGGTCGCCAGCTTCTATCAGGGCCAAGATGGCCAGGAAATTCGCACCGGTCGCTCCATTGCTGGCCAGGATATGGTCTGTATCGACGCCCTCGTAGAGCTTGCTGATGGCTGTTTTTAACCTGGGCGAACCTTCAATCCAGCCGTAAGAGAGTTTTTCGTGGCGGAGGTCACGCCAGAGCCGTTCGCCGGCTTCTGAGTCCAGCTTCAGGATTTCGTCGACGGTCATCGCTTCGACTGTTGACTGGGCGATGTCATAGGTCGCTAGCCTTTCCCAGTTGTTGAGCCAGGCCTCGCACTTAAATTCTGCTAAGTTCATTTTTGCTCACTTTCTTCTATTATAATGTTTATAAAATAAGAAGCCCTAAAAATTTTAGAGCTTCTTTTTCATTTATGGAAGAATTTTAGTTCCAGAATCATGTTTCAAGAAGTCTTCCAGGTTTTCAAGGCTAGTAATCGTCGCAGGACGGCCGGTCTTCTTGACGAAGTCAAGGGCTGCTTCCACTTTTGGAAGCATAGAGCCAGCTGCAAATTGACCTTCAGCAATATAGCCTTCCATCTCAGCCACAGTGACCTCTTCAAGCTTTTTCTGATCCGGCTTGTTGAAGTTGATAAAGACATTGTCAACAGCTGTCAAAATCAGGAGGTCATCGGCTTCAACCAGGTCAGCCACCCGGGCTGCTGAGAAGTCCTTGTCAATCACGGCTTCGACGCCGACATAGCCATCTTCAGCTTCAACGACGGGAATTCCGCCACCACCGGAAACGGTCACGAGGACGCTCGATGAAATCAAGGGCTTCAAGGCTTCCGCCTCAACGATCCGCGTAGGCTTTGGACTTGGCACGACACGGCGGTAGCCCCGACCTGAATCTTCAACGAAGACCCAGTCAGGATATTGCTTGAGCATGTCATCCTTGCCAGCCTCATCATAGAAAGGGCCGATAGGCTTGGTTGGCTTATCAAAGGCTGGGTCTTTGGCATCAACGACCGTCCGGGTCACGACTGAAATCACCGGCACCCGCTCCATTTGATTTTTAATCAAGGCACGAGTAAAGGCTTGAGACATCCAGAAACCGATTTGACCTTGAGTCATGGCCACTGCTGTATCCAGTGGCATTGCCGGATTCTTCTCAGAGTTGGCTTCCAACTGTTGCAGGAGGAGGTTACCGACCTGCGGGCCATTCCCGTGGGTGACAACCATTTCTACGTCATTATCTTTGATGAGAGGCAGGAGCTGTTCAGCCGTTGTCTCCAGTGCAATTTCTTGGGCTTGGGCAGTCGGGTCATCCGTCAAGATGGCATTGCCGCCGAGAGCAACCACAATACGTCTTACCATTATTTATATTACCTCTTTCTCAGGGAAGGATTTTTGTTCCCGCCCCATTTTTCACAAAGTTTTCTACATTGTCTAGGCTGGTAATCGTAGCCTTCTTGCCAGTCCGTTCGACAAAGCTGACTGCAGCTTCAACCTTAGGAGCCATTGAGCCCTTGGCAAATCGCCCTTCGTCAACATAGCCACGCATTTCCGCGACTGATACTTCTTCTAGGTGAACTTGATCAGGCTTGCCATAATTTAAGAAGACATCGCCACCATTGGTCAAGATCAAGAGCTCATCCGCCCCGACCATTTCGGCCAATTTAGCAGCAGAGAAATCCTTGTCAATCACGGCTTCCACGCCCCGATAGCCATTGCCATCTTTGACGACGGGAATTCCGCCACCACCGGATGCAATCAGGAGTGAACCTGATTCCAAAATCGGAGCAAAGGCTTTCGCTTCGATAATTTCAATGGGTCTTGGACTTGGTACGACACGACGGTAGCCACGCCCAGCGTCCTCCATCAGTTCCCAATTTGGAAATTGAGCCTTGATGTCAGGGAGCTGTTCTTCTGTATAGAAGGGTCCGATTGGCTTGGTTGCGTTTTGGAAGGCCGGGTCATTTTCATCGACCAATGTCTGCGTAACCGCAGAGATGACGGGGTATTGAGAGAGGCCCGCATCAGCCATGGCACGCGTGAAGGCTTGAACGGTCCAAAAACCAATTTCGCCTTGCGTCATAGCTCCTACCGTATCAAGTGGCATAGCAGGGTTCTTTTCAGAATCAGAACCCAACTGTTGGAGGAGAAGATTCCCTACCTGCGGACCATTACCATGGGTAACAACCATCTGCGTATCATTGTCCTTAATCAAGGGCATGAGCTTTTGAGCTGTCACATCCAAGGCACGTTTTTGAGCTTCAGCACTCGGGTCATTGGTTAAAATCGCGTTCCCACCCAAGGCAACAACAATTCTTCTTACCATTTTATACTTCAGCCTCCATCTTCTTTTTCACGTCTGCTTTAATGATGAAGAAGACGATGATGGTTACGATAATCAATGGTACAACCGCAATCAGGAGGGTGTTCCCGTCGATGCCAAGGGCATCTTCAAGACCCAGCCAGTTGCCGTAGACACCAAAGATGGCAAGGATGCCAAGGATGGTCAAGACAGCGGCAGAAATCAATTCGCCTGCAGACCAGCGGCCACCGTATTCCTGCTTACCAAGGGCATAGAGGATAAAGCCGACAGCGTAGAGAATCAGTGAGAGCCAGACAAATTGCCAACCTGAGAAGTAGAGGGCCAGAATCTGGAAGGCAGCGGCGATGAAGCCGATAATGACGTTTGAGACCTTCTTTTCAGTGAAGCCAAGCTTCAAGAGATAAAGGCCGACCAGTGCGTAACAAATCATGATGACGGCAGTACAGAGGTAGACGAAGACATTATAGGCATCGGCTACAAAGTAGGTCACAATCAAGAAGATTTGAACGATAAACTGGGTCAACAAGAGTGAATTTGCTGGAGCATTGTTCTTATTTAATTTACCAAACCAGCTAGGCAGGAGTTTTTGGTCAGAGAGCTGTTGGGTCGCCTCAACAGGAAGCATAGTCCATGAGAGCCAGGCTCCAAGAAGTGAAATGACCAGACCAATCGCCATCAGGCTACCACCCCAGCCACCAACCATGGCGTTCAAGATGTGAACGAGACCAGGTTGGCTTGTATTTGCCAATTCTTGTTGGCTCATAAAGCCAAATGGCAGAAGTGACAGAAGGAGGTAGATGACAAGGAGTGCAATCAGACCAAGGATAGACGCCTTACCAGCATCAGATTTTCGTTTGGCCCGGTCGCCCATCATGGCCGCCCCTTCAATACCGACAAAGACCCAAATCATGACAAGGAGGGAACCCTTGACTTGACCAAAGAGGTCTGAGCCTGTCATATTGCTGAAGGTCAGGCTCTTGATGACACCGTCTGCGTCTGTATTGGCCACAAAGTTTTGCCAAAAATGAGCGGTAAAGACACCGGCCTTAAACATGACAATCCCTGCAATCCCAAAGACAGCCAGTGGAATCAACTTCGCAATCAAGACGATGGCGTTAATGACCGCCGCCCCTTCGACACCGCGAAGGACCAGGGCTGTCAGGCCCCAAGAGACGAGAGACACGATGATGACAGAGAGAATGGTCATTGAACCATTCTTATCCTGGAAGACACCAGGGAAGAAATAGTCGACCGATGTCATCATCAAGACGGCAAAGGCGATATTTCCTGCCCAGGCAGAGAGCCAGTAGCCCCAGCCTGAGATAAAGCCGACCATGTTCCCAAAACCAGCCCGGGCGTAGTCAGAGACACCTGAAAGTTCAGGCTTGTTGACCACCAGGTGGTTGAGTGAGAGGACCAGCATGAGAATCCCGAAGCCGATGACCAGCCAGGAGATGACGACTCCGCCCGGCGTTGCACCAGTGGCCAAATCATTTGAAAGGTTAAATACCCCACCACCGATGGCTCCAGATACAATAATTGCAACAAGGGCAAAGAGCCCTATACCTTTTTTATTTTCCATAAACTTTTCTTTCTAAAGGCTTATTCAAAGTCTTCGGAAACATTAGGAATGAAGAGGTTCCCCAAGGTTGCCGCCATGATCGCCTTGATTGAGTGCATGCGGTTTTCTGCTTCTTCAAATTGACGGGCATATTTAGAACGGAAGACTTCATCCGTCACTTCCATTTCTGTCAGGCCGTATTTTTCTTTGATTTCCATACCGTATTCAGTTTCAGTATCGTGGAAAGCAGGCAGGCAGTGCATGAAGATGAATTGTCCATTGTCAAGGTTTCCAGTCATCTTGAGCATGTCCATAGTGATACGGTAAGGTGTGAGGAGTTCCACACGTTCTTCCCAGTTTGATTCACCCATTGATACCCATACGTCAGAATAGATGATGTTAGCACCCTTAACACCTTCTTCGATGTTAGAAGTTGCCATTGGTTTAGCACCAGATTTTTCAGCAAACTTGTTAGCGATATCCATAACTTCTTGGCTAGGGTGAAGTGAATCAGGTGCAACGATATGCACGTTGACACCGAGCATAGAACCAGTAACGATAAGTGAGTTAGCCATGTTGTTACGACCGTCACCCACGTAAACCAAAGTCAAGCCTTTAAGATGACCAAAGTTTTCCTTTACAGTCATGAAGTCGGCGATCATTTGAGTTGGGTGCCAGTCGTCAGTCAAACCGTTCCATACTGGTACACCTGAGAATTTCGCCAGGTCTTCAACTTCTTTTTGTGAGAAGCCACGACGTTCGATCCCGTCAAACATTGAACCGAGAACTTTTGCAGTATCTTCTACAGATTCTTTGATACCAAGTTGGATATCGTTAGCACCAAGGTATTCTGGGTGAGCACCAAGGTCAATCGCTGCTGTCGTGAAGGCTGCACGTGTACGAGTTGAAGTCTTCGCAAAGAGGAGGGCGATGTTTTTACCTTCCAAGTATTTGTGAGGGATGTTTTGTTGTTTGAGGGCTTTCAAGTGAAGACCGAAATCGATGAGGTAGTTGATTTCACCAGGTGTGAAATCTTTTTCAGCAAGCCAGCTGCGGCCTTGGAATTTTGAGTTTACTTCAGCTTTTGTGATGATTGGTGATGTCATTTTTAATTTCCTTTTCTTTTACTTATTCTATTCTATAACAATTCTTAGATTTCGTCACGCCAGATTGGTTGTGACATACAACGTGCTCCGCCACGTCCACGTGCCAATTCACTTGAGAGAATCTCATGAACCTTGACACCATGCTGTTTGAGGAGTTCGATGGTCACATAGTTACGGTCGTAAGTGACGATTTCACCTGGTGCGATAGCGAGTGTGTTTGAACCGTCATTCCATTGTTCGCGTGGTGCAACGATAGGGTCGCCATTACCACATTCGATAAGGTCAAGTTCTGAGAGGTTAAGGACTTTCTTGAGGGCCTTTTCAAGGTCAGTCAAGTGTTCGATTTCAACTTCTTCGCCGTCCTTACCTGGCTTGATGATGAAGGTGTTGATAGAGCCATCACCGTGGAAGATACCTGGGAATACTGTGAATTGATCATGGTTGATCATCGTAAATACTGTATCCAAGTGCATCATCGCGTGGTTGTGAGGAATTTCAACTGCAAGGACTGTATCAAATGTTGATGCAGGATTGCGGAAGAATTCTTTGGCCAATTGTTGGATACTCTTAGATGAAGTCCGTTCAGAAACACCGATAGCTACGACATTCTTGCTGAGGACGAGTTCGTCACCACCTTCGATACGAGTGGTATGGTTACGGTCACGCCAGATTGGAGTGCCTTCAAAACGTGGGTGGTGAGCCATGACGTACTCAGTGATGAGTGATTCAGGCTGACGAGCTGGGAAAGTCATACGGTTGATGGTCATACCAACACCGATAGAAGCTTGTGGGTCACGTGTGAAGTAAGCATTTGGCAATGGGTTGAGGTAGAAGAGGTTTTCTGCATCAGAACCTGCCATGTCGCTCAATGTAGAACGCTTGATGTCGAGTTCGTTCTTGCGAACACCAGCATAAATTTTTGTGACCATGTCTTTGGTAGACATGCCTGAGAGGTAGGCTTGGAGCTCTTCAAAGGTTCTGCCATGCCGGTAGCCATGTTCTGTCAGGAGGGTAGTCAAGAAGTTCTTCTTGATTTCTTCACTCTTGTCGAGGGCTTCAACAGCGAGGTCTTCGATATATAGGGTTTCTGCTCCATTGTCGCGAAGGACTTGGGCAAAATAGTCATGTTCCTTTTGGGCAATTTTCAAGAAGGGAATATCATCGAAGAGCAGATCCTGCATGGTATCAGGCGTGATGTTTTCGACTTCCGCTCCTGGACGGTGCAGCAAGACTGATTTCAGCTTGCCGATCTCTGAGTTGACTTGGATTCCTTTGTTCATTTTTACATCCTTTCTTAGAAATGTATATTTGAAATCGTTTACAGCTTCATTATACAATCTAGGCTTTTATTGTCAAGCACATTTGAGCCTCTTAAAACTAGGCTTTTGTATAAGTATTCAGCTTTATAAGTAAACTAACAATTTAATATTTTATGCATTATCCTCCCCTGTGTGATAAGAATCTGATAAGAAAATTAAAATTCTGGAATTTCGGCTGTATAAAAGTCAGTAAAAATTCGGGCGGGTCTTTATAATGTAATGAAAGCGTAAGCAAAACTTAATTTGACAAAAGGATTGAGCGTGTTTTGGAGAGGCTTTGCGTTCCGGGAATCTGACAAAAGATGCAGTGGGCCGGCAGCGAAGCCTTCGGCTTCCATGCCTAACTTCTAAGCCCTACGGTCTTAGAAGTTGCCTTTTTCACTGCATTTTTGCCAGATTCCCTGCACTTCACTGTTTTTATCTTTTTATCTTTTTCCTGGCCTGCTCCCAAACATTAGTAAAGGATATTCTAGTGGAGCTACAGGAAAGCCGGCCTTCTCCCGTGAAAATAGGCAAATGCCGAGACCCTTAGGGCTCGACATTTAGCAATGCAAGCGAAGCTTGGCTTGCGGCCTCACAGGAGAAGGCCGGCTTTCCTGTAGCGGAACGGCTCTCTAGAGTACATAATGCAGAAAGCTCCGCTTTCCTTATCTGCAACCTTTTTTGCTTAATTTTGGACCCCAATGCTCCCTTAGGTCGCATTGTTGCCTCAAAACTTAAAACAAAAAAGCAAGGCCAAAACCTCGCTTTTATAAAATTCAAATTACATCGTATCCGGTGCAGCCACCCCAAGAAGGCGGAGAGCTTCCTTGAGCACGATCGCTGTCGCCTGGATAAGGGCCAGTCGTCCGGTCAGGCCGGCGTTTTCTTCAAGGACACGCACATGGGCGTAGTACTTGTTGAAGGCTTGGGCCAGGCTGATGGCGTATTTGGCAATCACTGATGGCTCATACTGCTCAGCGGCACGTTTGACGATATTTGGGAAGTCCTTGAGGGCCTTGATGATCTCCCAGGCTTCTGGGTCGGTCGCTACTTCTGAAAGATTGCTGGCATCAGCCGTTGCTGTTGCCTTGCGGAGGATCGATTGGATCCGGGCATGAGCATACTGCACATAAGGGCCTGTTTCGCCTTCAAAGCTGACCATTTCGTCCAGGTCAAAGTCATAGCCGTTCTTACGGTCTGTCTTCAGGTCAAAGAACTTCACGGCACCGACACCGACCTGGTGGGCCACTTCTTCCTTGTTGGCCAAGTCAGGATTCTTCTCAGCAATCTGCTGTTGGGCCCGTGTAACTGCCTCATCAAGAGCCATCTCAAGCTTGACGACGTGTCCCTTACGGGTAGAGAATTTCTTCCCGCCCTGGGTCACCATGCCAAAGCTGACGTGAGTCATGTCGTCAGACCAGTCGTAGCCTGCTTCTTTCAAGACAGCCTTCAACTGCATGAAGTGGTTGCTCTGCTCGCCACCGACCACATAGAGGGATTTGACAAAGTCAAAAGTCTTCTTACGGTAGACAGCGGTCGCCAGGTCACGCGTGATGTAGAGGGTCGCACCGTCCGTCTTCTTGATCAGGGCAGGATTCAGATTGTATTTTTCAAGGTCGACAATCAGGGCACCCTTAGATTCATGGAGGAGGCCTTTGGCATCCAGGTCATCAACGATGGCGTCCATCTTGTCGCTGTAGAAGCTCTCGCCGGTAAAGAAGTCAAATTCGATGCCGAGCTTGCCGTAAATCCGGTTGAACTCAATCAGTGAAACGTCAGAGAACCACTTCCAGATGCGGAGGGCTTCTTCGTCACCCTGCTCCATCTTGAGGAACCACTGACGGCCTTCTTCGTCGACCGCTGGATCTTCTTTGGCTTCAGCGTTGATTTGCACATAGAGTTTGAGCAATTCGTCGATCGGGTTGGCCATGATCGTCGCCTCATCACCGTATTTCTTGTAGGCCGTGATCAAAAGGCCAAACTGCTTGCCCCAGTCACCCAAGTGGTTGATTTTGATAGGATTGTAGCCCAATTTTTCATGGATTTTAGCAATCGCATCGCCGATAACTGTAGAACGCAGGTGGCCGATAGAGAAAGGTTTGGCGATATTTGGTGCTGAAAGGTCAATCGGCACATTGCCACCATGGCCCAGGTCTTCTGAACCATAGTCAGCACCAGCCTCGAGGACTTCAGCAAGCACACCCTTTGCTGTCGCTGTCTTATCCAGGAAGAAGTTGACGTAAGGGCCTGTTGCTTCGACCTTCTCAAAGCCTTCCTTATTGATTTGCTCGGCCAAATCAGCCGCAATCATCTGAGGGGCTTTTTTCAATTCCTTGGCCAGGCGGAAGGCAGGAAAGGCCAAATCCCCGAGTTCAGAGCTTTTTGGCCGCTCAATTAAACTTGTGATTTCTTCTAAAGTCAGACTGTCTGAGAGGACAGCAAAGAGAGCATTTGCTACGAGTTGTTTTTCATTCATGGCTCAATTATACAGGATTCTTGGGCTTTTTTCAACATATTGAATATTCTATGGTATAATTATAATATGCAAAGAACAGAACGACTTGAAATCATCAAAGAAGTCATTTTAGAAGAAAAAATTTCCACCCAGGAAATGCTGCAAAAGGCTCTGAGCGAACGGGGCATCGAAGTCACTCAGGCCACGCTTTCTAGGGATATCCGAAAACTCCATATCATCAAAAAACGAGAGGGCAACGAGAGCTACTACGGCATCCTCGACCCCGAGCGGGAAAAGCTCCAATCTCAGCTCCACCTGTATTTTTATAACTTTGTGATTTCGGCCAGATCTGCCCTGAATCAGGTCGTCATCACAACCAAGCTCGGTGAGGCTGATGTCCTGGCCAACGCCTTTGACGAAGGGAAAAACGACCGGCCGGAAATCCTCGGGACGATTGCCGGAGCCGATACCCTCCTTGTGATTTGTGAGTCCGAGAAGGCGGCTAAGGTCTTGGTGGCTGAGATTAATTATGTTTTGAATTGAGGGCAGATTGCCTTTTTTTGATGAGAAAAATTATGCTATAATAGAGAATATAAAAAAAAGGCCCCAGGCCTTTTATTAAAGGAGAAATACCTATCATGATGAATATGCAAGACTTCTAACGTTGATTTTTAACGAACCAAATCGTTCTAAATCGCTCTATAAGTGCATTCATCGTTTTCTAAAATCCTATAAAATCATATAAATTAAACACAATTAGACACTTTATAGGCACACAGTACCAACATTTTGAATCAGATAACAAACAAAATCAGCATGAATTTGCTGATTTTGTTATTTTCTGTAAAATATTCGCTCTATCACTGACTGTACAGATAAGTCGTCAAAAAATATGAGCAAGTCACTATATGGCAAATCTGTTTTGCTTCCAAGTTTTTCAATAGCATATCTTTTTACTTTTTCTCTTAACTCTTGATTGTTATTCAGAAGAGCCAAATTAGCGAATCCCATGACCTCGTTCAATTCTTTATCTGTCAAACTATCAAAAGAGTACTCTGAATGAAACCACTTAAATATACTTGGGGCTGTAAGAAGTAAAGCCAAATTGTCTGTTATTTCCTCTATATCCTCTGGGCTATGTTCATCTGGAGAACACAACAATCTAAATTTTAAATATGGAACTTTAACACCTTTTCGATGTTCCAGAAAAGAAATAAGTTCTTCTAATTGCTCCCTCTGCTCTTCATCAAAATAAGGATTTCCACTTACTTCTCTTAGCAATTTTATAGTCTCGTTTGTAAATATTCGATTCAATACTTCTTTATCTTTTCTTAGAATATAATTGATCTGTTCATTACTCATTTCAATATATGAAACTAATTCTGGAAGTCTTTCTTTTGTATTATCATCTAAAGTATAGCCCCTTGAAATTTTCAAACAATAAATTTCTCTAAAGAATGCTTGAACAATATTTTCTTCGATTTCTTCAGTCAAACTCCGTTCCATTGATGTTATCCTAGAAAAATGGACAGCAGTTTAGGTAATTTGGTACACTCAATTTATGGTTAAACGATATGAACAAGGTTTCAAAGAAACTCTAGTAGAACTTTATGACTCAGGGCAAAGTGTTCCGAGTCTATCAAGCGAATATGGTATTGCAC
>NZ_BFFO01000017.1 GCF_003116835.1 Lactococcus termiticola
CGATTTCACTTAGTGGAAGTCAGTCAATGAGTCAAAGTTTGAGTGAGGCTCACAGTCAAAGTCTGAGCAGCAGCCTTTCCCAAAGCGAAGTAACCTCAAAATCTCTAGCAGAATCACAGAGCCTCTCTGCCTCTATCAGTAGTTCATTGAGTCAGATGAGCTCAAGCTCAGCTTCATTGAGTCAATTAAAGTCCGCTTCTATCTCAAGTAGTCAGGCGGTCCAAGCATTGGCGTCAAGCTCGCTGTCGGCCAGTCTTTCCGCAAGTAACAGCTTATTTAGGAGTGTCAGTGCGAGTCAATCGCTAGCAAATAGCAGTTCGCTTTCAAAGACTACTTCTATCTCAGGCTCGATTTCGGCATCAATCTCAGCTTCCAACCGGGCTAGCTCGAGTCTATCGACATCTATCTCGGCCTCTGGCAGTCAATCCCTGAGTCAGAGCCTGTCGCGGAGTCAGAGCAGTATCTTGAGTACATCACAGAGCTTATCTAGCTCGCTGTCCTCATCGCTATCTGCACAGCTGAGTAGCTCACAAAGCAAATCGGCTTCCCTCTCAGCCTCGCTTAGCCAGTCATCAAGTGCGAGCCTGAGCCAAAGCCTCAGTAGCAGTAGCTCAGCAAGTACCTCGCTCTCGACTGCCTTGTCACTGTCGACCTCAGTATCTGCTTCCCTTAGCCTCAGCAGTTCAGCTAGCCTCTCTGAGGACAATTCTGCCTCAGCTTCAGAAATTCAAAGCACTGGTAAATTAATGAATGCTGTGAGCCTTACTTCTGAGTCTCTTGACAATTCTGGCCAGCCGACCTCGACCCAGCAAAGCCAAAGCCATCTCCAGGCTTCAATGAGCCAGAGCCATTCAGAAGCTTCACCTGGCTCAACAACAGATGATGACAACACGAGCCAATCTAACAGCAGTGCCTACTCCACCCGAGAATCTTTCTTCGCCCAAACCGTCATCACAGACAGAGCCAGACAATCTGAGGCGAGAGCCCTGATTGGGACGCCAGACGATTCCCAAAGTCATCAGCAGGACGACGGTGTTAGTGACGATGACATCGATAATGGAGAAATCAACAATGAAGTTTCCCCACAAAACGCCATCCCGACAGGCTTGAGTATTCCTAAAGAATCAGACGGCCAAATCAAGGCTTCCCCCCTCAACCAGCACATCCAGCCCGCCAACATGGATAGGGTGAAAGAGGAAGGAACGCCACTATTAGCCGGTATATTCACTGCCCTTGCCGCCTTCCTCGGCTTCTTTAACCACAAGCGTAAGGAAAAGGAGGAGGAAGAAGAGGAAGAATAAGGGCTGATTCAAGCATCAGAAAAACGAGGACCATCATCCTCGTTTTTTTAATCCTTCTAATGATATTAGAAAATAATCGTCCGCTTCTCGGTCTGAATCAGCAGTTCATCACCAGCCATCAACTCGCTTTCCTCGCCATCAATCTGCATGGCCTGTGTTTCGGCCAGCTTTATCTTAAAAGTATTGGAAATCTCATGTGAGAAGTGGTCATCCTTGAGGTGCTCTGCTTTCAACAACTGAGGAATCAGTGAGAAAATTGTCAAAAGCGGATAGCGGTCGACTTCGACGAGCTCAATCGGCTCCTTCATATTGCTAGCCTCAGGGGCAATCTTGATACCACCACCAAAATAAGGATGCTTGGTAAAGGTCATCAGAAAGGCCTTCTTAAACCAGAGCTTCTCGCCATCCCTCGAAACTTCAGCCACGAAAGGCTTTTTCGTAAAAAGAATCCTGAGGGCGGTCATAAAATAAGAAATTTGTCCCATTTTAACAAAGTTAAGGACTTTCTTGAGCCAGCTCTTATTGGTCGCTTTGACAATCGCGGCGTCGAGGCCGATGCCGATGTTGTTGAGGGCGTGGCCGGAGAGCTTTTCAGACTGGTAGGTCATGATGTAGATGTCATGTTTTTCCATTTTTGGAATAGCTTCAAAGGCCTGAATCGGATCAAAGGGAATGCCCAGAGAGCGAGCAAAGTCATTGCCTGAGCCAGCCGGGATATATGAAAAGGGCACCGCAGGAGAAAGCACGTCAACCGCAAGGCTCAGTGTGCCGTCGCCACCGATGATGATCAGATGGTCTGCTGCATTCATTTGACTTAAAATTTTATCAATATAAGCTTTTTCCTGCCCCATCTGAGTCGTCGCGAAAAGAGCGTAGTCAATCTCATTTTCCTTGAAATAAGGCTCTAAAATATCAAGTGTTTTTTGCCCTTTTGAGCCCCCTGAATTGGGGTTTGCGAGGATATAATAGGTCATTCTCTTATTTTATCAAAAATTTAAGTTAAATTAAATAGCTGACAGAACATTTAATAATCCAGCATAAAAACTCAGAAACTTGCATAGTTATACAAAATAATGTATGATTATGTTTATCAAAAAAGAAATGAGTCAAATATGAACTGGAGTTTTATCCCGCAATACCTGCCCTACTTCAACGATGGACTAATCATGACCCTGATTATCTCGATCTTTGTCGTCTTCTTCGGAGCCATCCTGGGGACGATTTTAGCCCTGGGCAAGATTTCCCGCCACTGGTTTTTCCGTTGGCCGGCAAACATTTATATTGAAGTTTTTCGTGGCACTCCCATGCTGGTGCAAATCACGATAGGTTTCCTGCTCCTGGGCAATGTCTTCAAGGGAAGCCCGCTCCAGCTGGGCATTCTCTCCGAGCCAATCAACAGTGTCATTGCTGGTATAATTATACTTGTTCTTAATTCTGGGGCCTATGTGGCTGAGATTGTTAGGGCAGGCATCAGCTCGATTCCCAAGGGACAGACCGAAGCCGCCTACTCTCTGGGAATTAAGCCGACCCAGACCATGCTCTCGGTCATCCTTCCCCAAGCGATTCGAAACATCCTGCCGGCCCTGGGCAATGAGTTTGTGACCATCATCAAGGACAGCTCGCTTCTGTCAACCATCGGTGTGATTGAGCTTTATTCTGGTGGTCAGACCGTGATCTCGAGTACCTATATCTCGCTCGAGCCCCTCTTGTTGGTCGCAGGCTACTACTTTGTCGTGACCTTTGTCACGACAAGGCTCCTCGCCCTCCTTGAAAAACGTTATGCGAAAGGACTTGTAAAATAATGACAGCCGAGACATTGATAAAAATTAAAAATCTCTATAAAAATTTCGGGAAAAATGAGGTCTTAAAAGGCCTGGATATCGAAGTTAAAAAGGGCGAGGTCCTGGTCATGATTGGCCCTTCAGGCTCTGGGAAATCGACCTTTTTGCGGACGATGAATCTCTTAGAAACACCGACCAGTGGCGAGGTTTACTTTGAAGGGCAAGAGCTCTCTGAAAAGTCGACGGACGTCTTCAAGCATCGTGAGAGGATGGGAATGGTCTTCCAGCAGTTTAACCTCTTTCCAAACATGACGGTCCTCGACAATCTGACCCTGGCTCCCATCAAGACCGGTAGGCTAAAGGGTGACGAGGCAAGAGCAAGGGCAGAGCAACTGCTCGCCCGGGTAGGCCTGGAAGATAAGGCCAACGCCTATCCCCAGAGCCTGTCAGGAGGACAACAGCAACGGGTGGCCATCGCCCGTGCCCTGACCATGAACCCAGATGTCATGCTCTTTGACGAGCCCACCAGTGCTCTCGATCCCGAAATGGTCGGCGAAGTCCTCGCCGTCATGCAGGAACTGGCTGAGGAAGGCATGACAATGGTCGTCGTAACTCATGAGATGGGATTTGCCAAGAATGTGGCTGACCGGGTGATTTTTATGGCAGATGGGAAGATTGTCGAGGAAGGCAGTCCAGAGCAGATTTTTGACAGGCCTCGGGAGGAGAGGACGAGGGAGTTTTTGTCGAGGGTGTTGTGATGAAGGGAGCGATTAGTTAGAATGAGTGGTACAGCTTGTACCGCTTTTTTGCTAGCTGGGAGGGAATGTAGGATTAGAAGCTAAAAGCTTCGCTGCATTATGATATAGGCCTACAAACAGCATTCCAAACGACAAGCCCACGATTTCCAAAAAAATTTGATATAATTAGACTAAGACTTAAAAAGAGAGAAAATGCATGGAATATAAACAGATCGGTGCGAATAGCATAAAAATCAGCCTGACCTATCAGGACCTCGAAGAGCACGATGTGAAAATGTCTGACTTCTTTGAAAATCAGGAAATCATTGAGCAACTTTTTTATGAGCTGGTCGAGGAATTAGGCCTTGAAGAACGCTTCTCAGCCTCGACAATGCTCACTTTTCAGGTGCAGCCCAATCCAAAAGGTGTGACCCTGCTGGTCAGCGAGGATTTTGATTTTGCCAACCCACCACAATTCCCACAAGGCATGAATGATGACGCTGAAATCGGCGAGGCCATGGAGGACTTCTTCCACAAGCTCTCAGAAGCCGGGCAAAAGCACGGCCTGCCAGCCCTGGACCCTGAAAACTTTGGCCTGGGAAATCTCGGCAAGGAAGCGGATAAGAGCAAGCAGAAACAGCAACAAGAAGAAGCTGACTATGTCTACTACAGCGTCCGCTTTGACAATGCCAGCGAACTCATTGCAGCCGCGAAAAATGTCAAGATGGCTGAAGAAGAAAGCGAGCTCTATCGCTATCAGGGCGACTTTTATCTGGTCATCATGGACGACCAGAAGAGCAAGGGTCGTGTGACGGTCGAGAATAACCGGGCCCGGATGATGGAATACGGCGAAGACACGGACAAGGGCCGTGATGTCCTCCTAGAATATGGCGAAAGCCTGATTAAGAGCAAGGCCCTCCAAGTCTTGAGTAAGATCTAAGCCATGAATCATACCCTATCTACAATCCCCTTTGCGGTTAAATTCCTGATTGTCATGGCAGCGACCATTGGCATGTCGTTGATTTTTACCCCTCTGATGACCTTTATCTCAAAGAAAATCGGGGCGGTCGACAAGCCCAATAAACGCAGAATCAACACCAAGGTCATGCCCTCAGCGGGCGGTCTAGCGATATTTCTTTCCTTTGGCATTTCAGTTGTCTTTCTCCTGCCCATGATTGTCCACCCCCAACCGCTTGAAATCACGCATCTGGGGCCTGGCAAGCCACCTGAAATCTTTGTTGGGAGCTTTCTCCAGTATGCCTGGCCTTTCCTTTTGGCCTCAGCGATTGTGGTTGTGACCGGTCTGATTGATGACATCAAGGAAATCTCGCCTCGTTTGAAGATGCTGGGCCTGACCATTGCGGCCAGCCTGATTTGGCTCTTGACCCATGCCCGCTTTGACAATTTGAAGATTCCCTTTGGCGGGCCCTTTCTGGTCTTTCCAGCCTGGCTCTCCTTTATCTTTACGGTCTTTTGGATTTTAGCCATTACAAATGCTGTCAATCTCATTGATGGTCTGGACGGCCTAGCCTCAGGCGTTTCCATCATCTCATTGATGACGATGGCTGTGGTTGCCTATTTCTTCCTGCCCAGCCTGAACGTCTTCCTGCCGATTCTGATTTTTACACTGGTTGCAGCGATTCTCGGCTTCTTCCCCTATAATTACCATCCGGCGATCATCTACCTGGGAGACACAGGAGCCCTGTTCCTAGGCTTTATGATTTCTGTCTTTTCATTGCTGGGCCTGAAAAATGCGACTGCCGTCGCAGTCCTTACCCCCCTCCTGATTTTGGGGGTGCCCATCACAGACACGGCCATTGCTATGGTCAGAAGAAGGCTAAATAACCAGAAAATTTCATCAGCCGACAAGATGCACCTCCACCACCGCCTGATGGCTTTAGGCTTTACCCACCGGGGGGCAGTCCTCGTTATCTACGGCATTTCAGCCATCTTCGCCTTTATCTCACTGATTCTGCAAGTCTCAAGCCGAATCGGTGGCATCCTCATGCTGGTCGCCTGCCTCATCGGCCTTGAGATTTTCGTCGAATTAGTCGGCATCCTAGGCAAGGACAGACAGCCCCTGCTGGACACGCTTCGTTTCATCGGTAATTCAGATTATCGTGAGAAGAAGCTCAGAGGCGAGGAGTTTATTGATGAAGAAGAGCAGGACTCTGAAGGCAGAGTTGAAACAGAAGAGCCCCGTTATTCAAGAAAAGATAAAAATAGCTAATGTTTAATTTGTCCAGAGTAGCCAAGCCTCTCGGCGAAAGGGCAGATTAAACATTAAAAAAGCTTGACTTCTTTCATAAGAGTGCTATAATAGATATAGAAAAGATTACAAGGCTGCCCTTACCCGAGGGCAGCTTTGCTTTGAGAAAGGAGTCTAATGGACATTCCAGAAATTGTTGAAGGCTTTATTGCCCCAAAGCTGCCTGAGCCCTACGAGATTGTAGACGTCGAATGGGAGAGGCTTGGAGCTGATGAGGTCCTGAGAATCTTAATTGATAAGCCAGAAGGCGTGAGCATCCAGGACACTGCGGATTTGAGTGAAATCATCTCTCCCCTCCTTGACGAAATCACACCGGATCCCTTCCCGGCCGCAGGCTACATGCTTGAGGTCGCAAGCCCAGGTGCAGAGCGACCACTCAAGAAGGCAGAGGACTTTGAACGCTTCGTCGGCGAATACATTTTGGTCAAGCTCTATCAAAAGATTGAGGGCGAAAAAGAATTTGCTGGTGATTTAGTCAAGTTTTCAGACAATGTCATCACCATCGACATCCTTGACAAGACTCGCCACAAGCAGATCGAAATTCCACTGGATAAGATCGCCAAGGCCCAAACCCTGGTCAAACTTTAAGTTGTCCATAGATTTTAATTGAATACGATAAGAAAGAAGGATATTATGAGCAAAGAAATGCAAAATGCCTTTGCAATGCTAGAAGAAGAAAAGGGCATCAAGCCTGAGATTGTCATTGAGGCCATCGAGCAAGCCATCACAGCAGCCTACAAACGCCAATACGGCCAGGCACAAAACGTGAAGGTCATCTACGATGAGAAAAAAGGAAACTTTAATGTTTACTCGGCACGTGAAGTCGTCGACGAAGTCTTTGACTCCCGCCTTGAAATCTCACTTGAAGATGCCCTCGAGCTGAATCCCCACTATGAATTGGGTGACCAAATCATGTTTGAGGAAAAGCCAAAAGACTTTGCACGTACTGCAGCTGGTGCAGCAAAACAAGTCATCATGCAAAAAATGCGTGAAGAAGAACGCACCATCATCTACAATGAATATGTCCGTTACAAGGACGAAATCATCATGGGGACTATCGAGAAAATCGATGCCCGTGCGATTTACGTCAATCTCGGCCGTGTCGATGCCCTCCTGACCAAGAAGGACCAAATCCAGTCTGAGCGCTATCATGTCGGAGACAAGATCAAGGTCTACGTGACCGACGTTGTCCTCACACCAAAAGGCACGCGTGTCTTCATCTCGCGGACTGCCCCAGAGATGCTCAAACGTCTCTTTGAAAAGGAAATCCCTGAAGTCTATGATGGCACAGTGGAAATCAAATCCATCGCCCGTGATGCTGGCGACCGGGCCAAGGTCATCGTCCAAAGCCATGATGCTAATGTCGATGCCATCGGTACTGTCGTAGGCTCTAAAGGAGCCCGCATCCAGACGATCATCCGTGAGCTGGGTGGTGAAAAGATGGACATCATTGAATGGAACGAAGACCGGGCCACACTTGCGGCCAACGCCCTCAAGCCTGCTCGTGTCGAAGCCATCATCATCAATGAAGAAGATGACTCAATCATCGCTATCGTCGCTAAAGACCAGCTTTCACTGGCCATCGGTAAACGTGGTCAAAACGTCCGCCTCGCAGCCCATGTGACCAACAACAAGATTGACATCAAGTCTGCCGACGAATACGAAGAAGAACTCGCCGCTGCTGAAGCCGCTGCTGAGCAAGGCCTTGATTCTGTCGAGCTTGAAGTTGCCGTCCACGAAGAAGTGGCTGAAGAAGCTGAAGTAGTGGAAAACACTGAAGCTGTCGAAGCGACAGAAGAAGTTACAGAAGAAACAACGAGCGAAGCGACTGAATAAGAAGGAGGCCTTCTTTGAAAGAAAGAAAAGTTCCACTTAGAAAGTCGCTGGTCTCAGGCGAGTCCATCTCAAAGCGTGATCTCTTGCGGATTGCCTACAACAAGGAAGGTGAGATTTCGATTGACCCGACCGGCAAGGCTCATGGCCGAGGAGCCTATATCTCGCTCAGCAATGCCGAGGCTCAGCTGGCCAAGAAGAAGCGGGTCTTTGACCGGGCCTTTAAGACCCAGATTGAAGACAGCTTCTATGACGAGCTGATTGCCTATGTCGAGCACCAGGTCGCAAGACGTGAACTGGCAGGTACGAGCTATGATGCTGACCTGGCCCCGGACTATGACGACTGACTGACAATGGATAAAAGAACACAACTTTCAAATTTGACAGGCCTGGCCAGACGGGCCGGAAAAATCACTTCCGGCGAAGACCTGGTGACCAAGAGCATCCAAAATGGCTCAGCCAAGCTCGTGTTTTTGGCCAATGACGCCAGCTCAAATTTGACAAAAAAAATTAAAGATAAATCAAGCTACTATCATGTAGCCCTCACAGAAATTTTCTCAGAACATGAACTCTCAGCTGCGATCGGACAAAACCGCAAGGTCATTGCCATCCTGGATGCGGGTTTCGCAAAGAAAATGGAGCAACTCATGAACGATTGATCAAGTAGTAAACAAGGAGGACAACTTTGTCTGATAAAAAACGTATTAACCAAATTGCAAAAGAAACAGGCATCAGCAATGCAGACTTGGTGAGCACCGCTCAAAACCTCGGTTTTGCGGTCAAGGCCCACTCAAGCTCAGTGACAGCTGAAGAAGAAAAGAAAATCCTGGCTAGCCTAAAGGGAGAAAAGCCAGTAGCCCCAGCTAAAAAAGCAAGCCCTAAAAAGGCTGAAAAAGCCCCTGCTAAAAAAGCTGAAAAAGCCCCTGCTAAAAAAGCCCCTGCTAAAAAAGCTGAAGCTGAGTCTAAAGAAGAAGGCAAGAAGACTTTCGCCGGCAAGGCAGTCGTAGAAGATCCAGCTATCCTTGCCCGCATCAAGGCTAAAGAAGAAGCAGCCAAGGCAGCAAAGGAAGAACAGGCTTCAGCCACTGAAGAAGCCCCAGCAGAAAAAGCTGAGGCCCCTAAGGCAGAAGCTCCGAAGCTTGAAGTAAAATCTGAAGTCAAAGAAGCTCCAGCTCCAAAAGCAGAAGCAAAAATTGAAGTTAAGACAGAGGCTAAAGCTGAAACTAAAGAAGAAGCTAAGCCAGAAGAAAAGAAGGCAGAATCTACGGTCAATAAAAAGCCAAGAATCCAAATCAAGGTCATCAAACGTGCCGAAGACATCCGTAAGGAACAAGCCCCACGCAACAACGACCGCAATCAAAACCGTGGTGGCGGTAACAACCGCAACAACGACCGCAGCCAGAACCGCGGCGGAGGAAACAATCAAGGCCGTAGCAACGACAAGTTCAGCAAGCCATCTGTAGAAGTCTTCTCAGCACCTGCAGCAGGTGGTAGCGGTAAGAACAATCGCCGTGACCGCGACCGTCGTAAAAACGACCGGGACAACACTTCAGACGGCAACCGCAAGGGCGGTCCACTCCGCGTGAATGACAACCGTAATCAGGTCCGTAATGCCCGCAATTCCAACTGGAATTCTAAGAAGAATCGCCGTGGTAATCAACAATCTTCAGCTCCAGTCGTAGAACGCAAGTTCCATGAATTGCCAGAATCTCTTGAATACAAGGAAGGCATGAACGCTCAGGATATCGCAAAAGCGATCAAACGTGAGCCAGCTGAAATTGTTAAGAAGCTCTTCATGATGGGCATCATGGCGACACAAAACCAGTCGCTTGATGAAGAAACCATTGAGCTCCTCTTGATGGACTACGGTATCACGCCTGAAAAGAAGGTCGAAGAAGATACAGCCGACCTCGAACGTCTCTTTGTTGAAGAAGGTTACCTCAACGAAGAAAACATGGTTGAACGTCCACCCGTTGTTACCATCATGGGTCACGTCGACCACGGTAAAACAACTCTGCTTGACCACCTCCGTAATTCACACGTTACTGACGGAGAAGCAGGCGGTATCACGCAGCATATCGGGGCTTACCAGATTGAGTCAAACGGCAAGAAGATTACCTTCCTTGATACACCAGGTCACGAGGCCTTCACAAGCATGCGTGCCCGTGGTGCCTCAGTGACAGATATCACGATTCTTGTCGTGGCGGCCGATGACGGTGTTATGCCTCAGACCATTGAAGCCATTGACCACTCTAAGGCTGCTGGCGTGCCAATTATTGTTGCGATTAACAAGATTGATAAGCCAGGGGCGAATCCTCAGCGTGTCATCCAAGAACTTGCTGAACACAACGTCATGAGCGAAGCCTGGGGTGGTGATTCACAATTTGTTGAGATTTCTGCAAAGTTTGATAAGAATCTTGATGAACTCCTTGAAACTGTCCTCCTCGTCGCTGAAGTCCAAGAGCTCAAGGCTGACCCAACAGTCCGTGCCATCGGTACGGTTGTTGAAGCCCGTCTCGACCAAGGTAAGGGTGCCATTGCCACCCTCTTGGTACAGCAAGGGACACTGCACATCCAAGATCCTATCGTCGTAGGTAACACTTACGGTCGTGTCCGGACCATGGTCAACGAACGTGGCCGTCGTGTCAAAGAAGCGACACCTTCGACACCAGTCGAGTTGACCGGTCTGGCAGATGTACCACAAGCGGGTGACCACTTCGCCGTCTTTGAAGATGAGAAATCAGCCCGTGCAGCCGGTGAAGAACGTGCCAAACGTGCCCAACTCATCAAGCGCCAAAACACTCGCCGTGTCTCTCTTGACAACCTCTTTGATACCATCAAGGAAGGTCAAAACAAGACCGTCAACATCATCATCAAGGCTGATGTGCAGGGTACTGCTGAAGCTCTCGCTGCTAGCCTTCAAAAGATTGAAGTCGAAGGCGTCAAGGTCGACATCGTCCGTTCTGCAGTTGGTGCCATCTCTGAGTCTGATATTGCCCTCGCAGCAGCATCAAACGCCATCATCGTCGGTTTCAACGTCCGTCCTACCGGCCTTGCCCGTGAACAGGCAGAACGTGAAGAAGTCGATATCCGCCTCCACAGCATCATCTATAAGGTGATTGAAGAAGTGGAAACAGCCATGCGTGGTATGCTTGATCCTGAGTATAAGGAAGAAGTCATCGGGGAAGCGATTGTCCGTGAAGTCTTCACAGTTTCTAAGGTCGGCACCATCGCTGGTTTCATGGTGACCCGTGGTAAGGTGGCCCGTGATGCGAGTCTTCGTGTCATCCGTGAAGGCGTCGTGATTCATGACGGCAAGATTACCAGCCTCAAGCACTTCAAGGATGATGTGAAGGAAGTCGGTAATGCCCAAGAAGGTGGTCTCATGATTGAAGACTACAACGACATTGCGATTGACGATACTTTTGAAATCTATCAAATGGTAGAAATCAAGCGCTAAGAGGAGGAAAATATGGCAACTTCATTCAGAAGTGACCGTGTTGCCGTGGAAATCCAGCGGGAAATCAATGATATCCTACGTGGCAAGGTCCGCGACCCTCGTGTCCAAGATGTGAACATTACTGATGTGCAGGTCACAGGCGACCTGAGCCAGGCGACTGTTTATTATAGTCTCCTCTCAAAACTCGCCAGCGACAATCAAAAGGCTCAAAAAGGGCTTGATAAGGCTACTGGCCTCATTAAGCGTGAGCTCGCACATCGCATGACCATGTACAAGATTCCTGATTTGACTTTTAAGAAGGATGAATCTGTTGAGTATGGCTCAAAGATTGATGACCTTTTGCGGAAGTTGAATGCGGGGGAATAGTATTGGAATAATCAGGCTCTATAATAAATCGTGTGGGAAATGTCCCACACGATTTTTTCTTGCAAAAGAAAAATCTTATCTCTAAGATATAAGTAACCACACAAATACCGAAAGAAAGATAAGATTTATGTTTGATTCTAT
>NZ_BFFO01000018.1 GCF_003116835.1 Lactococcus termiticola
AATGAACTTTTAACGAGAGTTTGATCCTGGCTCAGGACGAACGCTGGCGGCGTGCCTAATACATGCAAGTGGAACGCTTCAAACTACACCGTGCTTGCACATCGTAGTTTGAAGAGTCGCGAACGGGTGAGTAACGCGTGGGAAATCTGCCTCTTAGCGGGGGACAACCTTTGGAAACGAAGGCTAATACCGCATAACAATGAAATACTCATGTATTTTATTTGAAAGGCGCTTCGGCGTCACTAAGAGATGATCCCGCGTTGGATTAGCTAGTTGGTAGGGTAAAGGCCTACCAAGGCAATGATCCATAGCCGACCTGAGA
Source organism: Lactococcus termiticola (assembly GCF_003116835.1). GTDB lineage: Bacteria > Bacillota > Bacilli > Lactobacillales > Streptococcaceae > Lactococcus > Lactococcus termiticola. The sequence goes on from NZ_BFFO01000018.1 coordinate 323, forward strand.
GGGTGATCGGCCACATTGGGACTGAGACACGGCCCAAACTCCTACGGGAGGCAGCAGTAGGGAATCTTCGGCAATGGACGAAAGTCTGACCGAGCAACGCCGCGTGAGTGAAGAAGGTTTTCGGATCGTAAAACTCTGTTGTAAGAGAAGAACGTGTGTGAGAGGAAATGTTCACACAGTGACGGTATCTTACCAGAAAGGGACGGCTAACTACGTGCCAGCAGCCGCGGTAATACGTAGGTCCCGAGCGTTGTCCGGATTTATTGGGCGTAAAGCGAGCGCAGGTGGTTTCTTAAGTCTGATGTTAAAGGCAGTGGCTCAACCATTGTACGCATTGGAAACTGGGAGACTTGAGTGTAGGAGAGGAGAGTGGAATTCCATGTGTAGCGGTGAAATGCGTAGATATATGGAGGAACACCGGAGGCGAAAGCGGCTCTCTGGCCTATTACTGACACTGAGGCTCGAAAGCGTGGGGAGCAAACAGGATTAGATACCCTGGTAGTCCACGCCGTAAACGATGAGTGCTAGCTGTTTGGAGCTATAAGTTCTAAGTAGCGCAGCTAACGCAATAAGCACTCCGCCTGGGGAGTACGACCGCAAGGTTGAAACTCAAAGGAATTGACGGGGGCCCGCACAAGCGGTGGAGCATGTGGTTTAATTCGAAGCAACGCGAAGAACCTTACCAGGTCTTGACATACGGGTGCTACTCCTAGAGATAGGAGGTTCCTTCGGGACACCCGATACAGGTGGTGCATGGTTGTCGTCAGCTCGTGTCGTGAGATGTTGGGTTAAGTCCCGCAACGAGCGCAACCCCTATTGTTAGTTGCCATCATTAAGTTGGGCACTCTAGCGAGACTGCCGGTGACAAACCGGAGGAAGGTGGGGATGACGTCAAATCATCATGCCCCTTATGACCTGGGCTACACACGTGCTACAATGGATGGTACAACGAGTCGCTACACAGTGATGTGATGCTAATCTCTTAAAACCATTCTCAGTTCGGATTGTAGGCTGCAACTCGCCTACATGAAGTCGGAATCGCTAGTAATCGCGGATCAGCACGCCGCGGTGAATACGTTCCCGGGCCTTGTACACACCGCCCGTCACACCACGGGAGTTGGGGGTGCCCGAAGTCGATTGCCTAACCTTTTGGAGGGCGTCGCCTAAGGCAAAACCGATGACTGGGGTGAAGTCGTAACAAGGTAGCCGTATCGGAAGGTGCGGCTGGATCACCTCCTTTCTAAGGAATAAGCGCCAGATGCGCGTCATCTGGACAAGAAAAAATCGAGTCACTTCTTTATTCAGTTTTGAGGGGGTTATGTCTAATTTGTAATCCCATAACCATCCTCTAAATAAGAGGGATGGGGCCTTAGCTCAGCTGGGAGAGCGCCTGCTTTGCACGCAGGAGGTCAGCGGTTCGATCCCGCTAGGCTCCATAGAGATGTTCTTCTTTATCTTATAAAGATGTAACATCTCGACATCGCACACCTGACATCTTCGATATCAGGAATGCGATGAAAGCGAAGCGTAAAATGCCAAAGCATTAACGCCCTGCTTTTGTACATTGAAAACTAAATAACCATTCTTATAACAAAGATAAAACCGAGTCGTCTAGTAATAGATGACAACAAGCTGCGAATTATTTTAATGAATAGTTCAACTTATATCTGAGAGTTTAGGAACACACGATGTTCCAAAAATAAATCTGATGAATACATTAGATTTTGGCAAAGTTAATAAGGGCGCACGGTGGATGCCTTGGCACTAAGAGCCGAAGAAGGACGTGACTAACTACGAAATGTCTGGGGGAGCTGTAAGTACGCTTTGATCCCAGGATCTCCGAATGGGGAAACCCACTTGTTTATGGCAAGTATCCGTACATGAATACATAGTGTACGTGAAGGTAACGCAGAGAACTGAAACATCTAAGTACCTGCAGGAAAAGAAAATAATAATGATTGCGTCAGTAGCGGCGAGCGAACGCGCATTAGGGCAAACCAGGAAGCTTGCTTCCTGGGGTTGTAGGACTGCAATGTGGACTTAAGCTTCATAGCTGAATTACCTGGAAAGGTAAGCTAAAGAGAGTAATAGCCTCGTAAGCGAAATGAAACTTATACCTAGCAGTATCCTGAGTAGGGCTGGACACGTGAAATCCAGTTTGAATCCGGGAGGACCATCTCCCAACCCTAAATACTCCTTAGTGACCGATAGTGAACCAGTACCGTGAGGGAAAGGTGAAAAGAACCCCGGGAGGGGAGTGAAATAGCACCTGAAACCGTGTGCCTACAAGAAGTTCGAGGACGTTAATGTCTGAGAGCGTGCCTTTTGTAGAATGAACCGGCGAGTTACGTTATGATGCGAGGTTAAGGTGAAGAGCCGGAGCCGCAGGGAAACCGAGTCTGAATAGGGCGTTTTAGTATCATGATGTAGACCCGAAACCTAGTGACCTATCCATGAGCAGGGTGAAGGTAAGGTAAAACTTACTGGAGGCCCGAACCAGGACACGTTGAAAAGTGTTTGGATGACTTGTGGATAGCGGAGAAATTCCAATCGAACTGGGAGATAGCTGGTTCTCTCCGAAATAGCTTTAGGGCTAGCGTCGCAATTTAAGTGTTATGGAGGTAGAGCACTGTTTGGATGAGGGGCCCATCTCGGGTTACCAATTTCAGATAAACTCCGAATGCTATAACACATGTGCGGCAGTCAGACTGCGAGTGCTAAGATCCGTAGTCGAAAGGGAAACAGCCCAGACCACCAGCTAAGGTCCCAAAATATATGTTAAGTGGAAAAGGATGTGGGGTTGCACAGACAACTAGGATGTTAGCTCAGAAGCAGCTATCATTCAAAGAGTGCGTAATAGCTCACTAGTCGAGTGACCCTGCGCCGAAAATGTACCGGGGCTAAACATATTACCGAAGCTGTGGATCAATTTTAATTGATGGTAGGAGAGCGTTGTAATCAGCGTCGAAGGTGTACCGTGAGGAGCGCTGGAGCGATTACAAGTGAGAATGCCGGTATGAGTAGCGAAAGACAGGTGAGAATCCTGTCCACCGTAAGACTAAGGTTTCCAGGGGAAGGCTCGTCCGCCCTGGGTTAGTCGGGACCTAAGGCGAGGCCGAAAGGCGTAGTCGATGGCCAACAGGTTGATATTCCTGTACACGTATTGTTGTGAAGGAGGGACGCAGTAGGCTAAGGGATGCCAGTTAATGGATTCTGGTCTAAGCAGTGAGGCGGACGAAGTGTCAAATGCATGAGTCTTAACGTTGAGCTGTGATGGGGAAGTTGCTTCGGCAACGAAGTCCCTGATGTCACACTGCCAAGAAAAGCTTCTAACTTAATTCAATACGTCCCGTACCGCAAACCGACACAGGTAGTCGAGGCGAGTAGCCTCAGGTGAGCGAGCGAACTCTCGTTAAGGAACTCGGCAAAATGACCCCGTAACTTCGGGAGAAGGGGTGCTGCTCTATGAGCAGCCGCAGTGAAAAGATCCAAGCAACTGTTTATCAAAAACACAGCTCTCTGCTAAACCGCAAGGTGATGTATAGGGGGTGACGCCTGCCCGGTGCTGGAAGGTTAAGAGGAGTGCTTAGCAATAGCGAAGGTATGAATTGAAGCCCCAGTAAACGGCGGCCGTAACTATAACGGTCCTAAGGTAGCGAAATTCCTTGTCGGGTAAGTTCCGACCCGCACGAAAGGCGTAATGATTTGGATACTGTCTCAACGAGAGACTCGGTGAAATTTTAGTACCTGTGAAGATGCAGGTTACCCGCGACAGGACGGAAAGACCCCATGGAGCTTTACTGTAGTTTGATATTGAGTATCTGTAAAGGATGTACAGGATAGGTAGGAGCCTATGAAATGTGTACGCTAGTATACAAGGAGGCGCTGTTGGGATACTACCCTTTCTTTATGGCTGCTCTAACCCACACCCGTAATCCGGGTGGGAGACAGTGTCTGACGGACAGTTTGACTGGGGCGGTCGCCTCCTAAAATGTAACGGAGGCGCTCAAAGGTTGGCTCAGTATGGTTGGAAATCATACGTAGAGTGTAAAGGTAAAAGCCAGCTTGACTGCGAGAGCTACAACTCGAGCAGGTAGGAAACTAGGACTTAGTGATCCGGTGGTACCGCATGGAAGGGCCATCGCTCAACGGATAAAAGCTACCCTGGGGATAACAGGCTTATCTCCCCCAAGAGTTCACATCGACGGGGAGGTTTGGCACCTCGATGTCGGCTCGTCGCATCCTGGGGCTGTAGTCGGTCCCAAGGGTTGGGCTGTTCGCCCATTAAAGCGGCACGCGAGCTGGGTTCAGAACGTCGTGAGACAGTTCGGTCCCTATCCGTCGCGGGCGTAGGAAATTTGAGAGGGTCTGTCCTTAGTACGAGAGGACCGGGATGGACTTACCGCTGGTGTACCAGTTGTGCCGCCAGGCGCATCGCTGGGTAGCTATGTAGGGACGGGATAAGCGCTGAAAGCATCTAAGTGCGAAGCCCCCCTCGAGATGAGATTTCCCATTCTTTATGAATTAAGAGCCCTGAGAGATGATCAGGTTGATAGGCTGGAAGTGGAAGTATGGCGACATATGTAGCGGACCAGTACTAATGGCTCGAGGACTTTACCAAGTAAAAAGCGGATATAAGCAGCTTGTAGGTTTTGTCCAAGTTATAGATGGTTATTTAGTTTTGAGTGTGCAAATGAACACACGAATATGATTTGGTTATCATGCCATAGGAGATACACCTGTTCCCATGTCGAACACAGCAGTTAAGTCCTATCGGGCCGGAAGTACTTGGGGGTTGCCCCCTGGGAGATAAGGACGTAGCCAAGTCCAAGAGAAAGCTTGGGCGAAAGCTCAAGTTTTTTGGGAATCAGAGATGATTTCCACCAGCTTAGGAGGACAGTTGTTCTTCTTTATGGGAGTTTAGCTCAGCTGGGAGAGCATCTGCCTTACAAGCAGAGGGTCGGGGGTTCGAACCCCTCAACTCCCAT
>NZ_BFFO01000019.1 GCF_003116835.1 Lactococcus termiticola
CGGAACACTTTGCCCTGAGTCATAGAGTTCTACTAGCGTTTCTTTGAAACCTTGTTCATATCGTTTAACCATAAATTGAGTGTACCAAATTACCTAAACGGCTGTCCATTTTTCTAGGATAACATCAGTATGAAAAAATTCACGAATATATTACAGAATGGTTGAGTAATCAAAAAGAAGATCTCGTTGAAATTAAAGAACAATACGATTATCCAACTGACATTGGAGGAATCAAGACAAGTCAAGTATGGTATCAAGTAGCAAATGTTTTATACTATGTTGGGAATAAGAGAAATGACGAACAATTGTTAAAACTTGCCGATAACATATCTAATACAGTTGATAAACACATGTTTGATTCGAATAAAAATACTTATTTGTCTAAAATGAGTGCTGATTGGAACTATTCTGTAGATGGATTAATTGATAATGTAACCCTAGTCCTTTCAGCAATTTACAAACTTCAAAAATATCTAAGAACCCCTGATGAAAAAAAATTAAAAAAATTAAATCAACAAATTTCAAAAGTAGAAAAAATTATCGTTGAAAAAAGTCATATCATTTCTGTGAAAAATTTAGATAATTCCCTTAGTATTGATTCTAAAGTTTCACTTCTAGGACAAAGTTTCTTGATTTTATTATATAAAGGGTTATATAACGAATTTAAAGAAAATAAGTATGAAATACTTATGAGCAATGCTATTGATTATGTAAATTCTCATTTTTGGGATAAAAAGTATTCAGGTTATTTTTCATTTGTAGACATAGATGGGAAAATAAGAATACACAAGGAATTTGTAGTCTTGCTTACTCCTAAAACCCCTGCAAAATATATATTCGAAAATTCTTTATTCTTAGTTGCTTCAAGCGAAACGCCTTTTTCGAATACACAGAGGTACCAAGAAGCGATGGAATATTTGCTTTCCTTAAATGATACAGCTAATGGTGGATTCTTTATAGCAGAAGGATATTTTTGGGCGGCTCCTGGAATTCCTGTAGGTCCATTTCTTCGCTCGGTATCTCCAACGGTAGATACTGCTGGAGTCGTTTATTTTGGTTCTACAAAATTTGTACATTTTTCTAACAAGTATCCTATGACACAGGCATTGTGCTTATTAGCACTTAAAAACGTAAAAATAGATTCTTCAAAAACTAAAGATGAAATAATCACTAAGTCCTCTTTAACGCCTCATTTCTCTAATATTGGTTATCAACCTGTTTCTCACAAAAAAGTAGATCTTTCAGAATATATAGATGTTAAAAAGCATTTAAGATGGGTCTCAAACCTATATACACCTGGACAAGGTTTTGGTTGGACTCCTTATGTATCACCTTTAGGGGTAAAGGCAAATAAAACTTCAGCAGTATTTGGTACACAACACGCCTTAGCTAATCTTCGCATTTTAGATGAAACAATGATTCCTAATAGTGAATCATTGTCATATTGGATTAGTTTAACGCAAGCAGAAAACGGAGCATTTTCAGAAAGTCCTGGGGAAGTAAGTGATGTGCTTTATACATATCTCGCCATTAATGCTCTCAGTATTATTGGAATGACGGATATTGTAGATAAAAGCAAGTGTATTGACTACCTTAAGTCTTGTCAAAATGAAGATGGAGGATTTGGAATAAATCCTGGTTTTAAGAGTGATATGTTTCATTCTAACCTTGTACTAGCTACCTTATATACACTTGGAGTTGAGCCAGATTCCAATGAAGGAATATTAAACTATACAAATTCTGCTTTAAGAGAAGATGGGGGTTACTCAGAGTACTCAAAAGGTACATCCGATACCTATTCTTGCTATCGAGCTATTTCAACGTACTTTATGTATGGCTTGGATATTCCAGATAAAAATAAAACGATACAGTTTTTGAAAGAATGTCAAAACGCCGATGGAGGATTTGCACAAGATAACGTGGGTAGTTCAAGTCTGATTGCAACCTATCACGCAGTTGCCGCACTTTATATGCTGGATTCAGCACCCGACGACGTGAATAATTGCATTAACTTTTTAAGTTCCTGTCAAGCCCCAGATGGAGGAATTGCCAACATTCCTGGAGCAAGTACAGGAACGATTGATGAAGGTTTCGCAGGAATACAATCGTTGGCTATGCTTACAAACCAACTGGATAAATCCTATGCTTCTATAATATCTTAAACCATTTTTAATTATTTCTATTTATCTGTATTGTGAGATTCTCAAGTGGTGTTTGTTCTTCAAAAGCAGAAGTAAAAATTCCGTCAATGATTTGAATGTAATCTTCCCGATAAACTTTTGATTGGCCTGGGAACCCATTTTCATCTAACTTCCAGTAAAGAGGTGTCCCATCGAAATCCACCTTATTTTGTTTCGTCGTTAAATAAGTGAGCTGCTCAATCTTATCTACGAGCGCTTTATCTTGTAACAGTTCTTGAATCATTTTCAAATTTTGCAAGGTTTGCTTGATTATTTCGGTGCTTCTCATGATGGCTAGTTTCTGATTTTTTTTGACAACAAGCATCTGAAAAAATTCAAAAGTTGATTCATAAGGATACTAAATATTAGAATTAGAAATTCGTCATGTCATATTAGGGCTGGCGTTTTTTATTGTCATCATAATTTTCAAATTTTGAACGCGATGTTTAATTTTTAGAAAGCGGATGTAGGACGAATAGAAGTTATCTTTCTTTATAGATACGTGGTATAATTATACATAGAAATTAGCTTGAGGGGATTTAATGAAATCCATAAAGTTTTGTTTGGTTTTGAAAAAACAGAAAGCATGAGAAGTTTGAACACCATCACATATAATCCCAATGAGGACGACCACTTTTGCTTTTATTTTCCCGTTTTTCATTGTGGGACAGGACGGAAACTTTCCATGGAATCGTGGCGTTCAGTCGCTCCAGCGAATCACCTTTTGCACTAATTTGTTCTAACAAAAACTTATCTCTGAAAAATTCCATGCTTTCCTCGACTTTCTGATGCTATTATCTCATAATTTTGGGCTGGAGGGCGGAGGCTTTTGGAGGTACCCTTAAGAAAATAGGTATAAAATGGGAAACGAAAAGATTTTTACTGCAAAGCAGTTCAATAGCTATTCCAAAGATGGAGAAGATTTTAAGAAGAATGGAGAAACAATTCCATCAGATTCAGAAAATCCAATGACAGAGAAACAGTTTAAGCAGCTAGTGGCAACTGAAGTTCAAAAATTTATTAACCGTTCATTTGACAACATTGTCGTTTTGGTCGGTGCTGGAGCTTCTGTTGTAATTAATGATTCTGGAATTGATAAACGTTACGGGAAAACAGTCGCTATGATTGCTCAAAATGTATATGGACAGCTAGAAAATGGAACACATTCCTTTCAAGAAGAGGAACAAACTGATGTTTTCAAACTTGAAGAACTGATTGAAAAGAGCCAGTATCCTAATCAGCTAGAATTTGACGATGAAAATAAGTTGAAAAATTTTGATTTGGAAGATTTTTTATCGTATATTATTTCTTTTCAAAAATTTGCTATAAGTGATGATAAGCAGAAACTTCTTGACACCATTCGTGCAATTCAAAAGATTATTGTTACTGATGTTTCTTATGACCATGATAAAGATGTTTTTAAGCATATCAGCTTTTTGAATATCTTATCAAACTTGACAAAGTCTGAAAACAAGTTAAATATTGTGACGACAAACTATGACACACTTTTAGAAGATGCGGCAGAAAGTGCAAAATATACAGTGTTTGATGGTTTTTCTTTTTCACGCATACCTAAATTTGACAGTGATAATTTTGATTGGTCTTTAGTAAAAAATGTTTCTGCTGTGAAAACGCACGAACTAGTTTACAAGAGCAACGTAATCAATCTACTAAAGATTCACGGTTCAATCACATGGGAAGAATCAAAATCTGGAAAAAATATCATCCGAAAGAATGAAGGGAACGTTGAACATCCAGTTATGGTATTTCCAAGCTCTGATAAATATGCTCAGAGTTATCAAAGACCCTATTTTGATTTATTCACAAAATTTCAAGAGTTGCTAAAAAAACCAAATACTCTTTTGATTAGCACAGGTTTTAGTTTTTCAGATAATCATATCTCGCAGATGATACTCTCAGCTATTAAGAATAATGAAAGTCTTTCTGCTTTGATTACAGACTTTAATATTGATTCTGAAGACAAAAATGAAAATTGGAAAGAACTCGAAAAAGATATGGACGCTAATTACTCAATCGCTTTTCTCAAAGCCACAATGAATACGGATTTGACAGATTTTCTGGGAGGAAAAGTTAATGACGATTGAACAGTATTACTCAGGAATCGATAAGTCAAACTTCTACCTGGGACTTATTTCTCAAGTTTATCGCGGTAACAGCTATATTCAAGTGGAAAATTTAAGTTTGCTTAATCATCGGAAGATTAAATTGGAGACTTTAATCCCAAATACGATTAATTATTTTGTCATGATTGATAGTGTACAAGGTTTATTTTGACATTAAGTCAAGAAACTAGACACCAAAATAGGTAAATTACCTTTCTGCCTATGCGGCTAATTTTTGTTGTTTATGTTCAAATTCATTGGGCGTTAAATAATTGAGCCCTTGATGAATCCGATTT
>NZ_BFFO01000020.1 GCF_003116835.1 Lactococcus termiticola
TCGGAACACTTTGCCCTGAGTCATAAAGTTCTACTAGAGTTTCTTTGAAACCTTGTTCATATCGTTTAACCATAAATTGAGTGTACCAAATTACCTAAACGGCTGTCCATTTTTCTAGGATAACATCTAACATAGTACAAACGATGCAAGATTTGAAAGTGCAGCGCTATGGGAAATAGTGTTACATTCATTTTATGTGGAGTTACGTGTTTCTACTGGAATGTTGATGTGTAACCTCTAATTAGACATTCTTATAGCCTCAGTGAAGAAAAACTTATAGACTATTGTATTTCGTCAAATTTGACGAAATAAAAAAATCAGCTCAAAGGCTGACTTTTTTATTTCCAATAATCATCATCACCAAAATCGAGATGTTCGCTATCCTCACGATACTCTTCAAATTCTTGTAATGCTTCTTCAAAAACTTGTTTAGAAATCTGATAAGCATCTTTTCCCATGAGATAGTGCATGGGTGGATTTTCTAGTTGGGCAATTTTTATGAAAGCTTTAGCAGCAAGTGCTGGATTGCCTGCTTGTGTACCCGAATAGGTATTAAGGCGTTCTAAATTCTTATGAGCTGCTGCATAATCTGAAATTTCGGCTTCGGCATTTTCTTTAGAGCGTCCTGCCCAGTCTGTTCGGAAACTTCCTGGTTCAATATTAGTTACGAAAATTCCTAGAGGTTCAACTTCCTTGCGCAAAGTTTGAAATAAACCTTCCATTGCAAATTTTGTAGCATGATAGTAAGCGAGAGTTTCCATTGTCGTCAAACCACCTCGACTTGTGACATTCAAAATTCTGCCTGACTTTTGTTTACGCATGTGTGGAAGAACAGCGAGTGTCATATCATTTGCTCCCCAAAAATTTGTATCCATCATGCGATGAACTGCACTTTGATCAGATTCTTCCATGATACCAAAATATCCAAAGCCAGCATTATTAACCAATACATCAATTCTTCCAAATTTTTCAAGAGATTTGGCGACAGCTGCATCGATCGTTTCTTTTTTCGTGACATCAAGTGTCACCTTTAGGAGATTATCTTTTTCAGGTAGATAATCTAAAGCTTCAATTTTACGTCCAGTAGCAACAACTGGATAATCTTGTTTGATGAGTTCCTCTGCTAATGCACGCCCAAATCCAGAAGTTGTTCCTGTGATAAACCAAACTTGTTTTTTTGACATTGTGTAGCTCCTTTATTTAAATTTTTGTAGTTGTAAAAGCTAAAACCTCAGTGAACTTTGGTCCACTAATGATAAGTAGCTCAAAAGGTTAAATAGGATTTCAACCTTTCTTTTGTCATTATACACCTTGGAGCGCGGACGAAGGCAAGTAATAAGTCTAATTTTTTGATTGATCTCCTAACTTTTTGACATTTTTGTAGTAAACTTCAACTTTATAATCCAGATAATCAATAGCGTCAGTCATTGCTGCTAAGCGTTTTTTAGCATTTATTGCTTCATCGGCTAACATTTGACGTTGCTCGGAATCATGATTTTTTGTATCATCTAAAAGGGCACAATATTTTCGTAGAAAATCAATCCCACAGCCCGCTGCACGAAATTTTGTGATGAGTGTTAATCTCTCTAAATTTGCTGTTGTAAAATCTCGATAACCTGATATATTACGTGGAATACGAATCAGTTTTTCTTTTTCATAATAGCGGATGCTATCTGCCGATAATCCCGTTTTTTGTGTCATTTCTTTCATATTCATAGATTAATTATACACCTTAGAGTGCACTTCAAGTCAAGCCTTAACTTAGTAAACAGCAAGATGGCTTTTGAAAATGTTATAATTAAGACAGTTTTTAAGAATTTTAGCAGATAAGGAATAAAAATGAAGCTGAAAATTTGTGGCAATATGGAAAAAAAGAGTGTTGATGCGGCAGTAGTTGACGGTGCAGATTTTGTCGGGGTGATTATGTCGCGCTCACGTAGACAGATCACTCCTGAAAAGGCACGTGAAATTTTGCGTGATGTACCAGCATCGGTCAAAAAAGTTGGTGTGTTTGTCAATGAGCCAATTGACTTTGTGAGGCATGCAATAGAAGTCGCTAAACTAGATTTTGCACAACTGCATGGGAATGAGTCGATGGACTTTGTGCGAGAACTTCAAAAAGCTGATATTTCTGTGATTAAAGCAATGTCAGATTTTACAAAAATTGCTAATTTTAAAAATGTTATTTTATTATTAGATACACCTGGTGGTGGCTCTGGAAAATTAGCAGATTTTTCTAGCGTCAAATTTGACGCAATTAAGTTACCCTATTTTATTGCAGGGGGGTTAACGCCGGATAATATTGCTGAAGCTGTAAGAAAATATCCAAATGCTTATGGATTTGATGTGTCATCAGGTGTTGAGATTGGTGGTATGAAAGACACTAAGAAAATTTGTGAATTTATAAATCGTGCACGAACAGCAAAAGAAGGTGGCAAAATTGTGTGCTCTAGATAAGATTGTAAAAACTGAAGAGAAAGTTCAAAAAGATAAATTTATAGAAATTCTCCAGAAAAATACTGTACTGATGTCAATTCTTGATGCAATCACAATACTCAATCTTCCTGATTGTTGGCTCTCAGCAGGTTGTGTCTTTCTGATGTTATCCTAGAAAAATGGACAGCCGTTTAGGTAATTTGGTACACTCAATTTATGGTTAAACGATATGAACAAGGTTTCAAAGAAACGCTAGTAGAACTCTATGACTCAGGGCAAAGTGTTCC
>NZ_BFFO01000021.1 GCF_003116835.1 Lactococcus termiticola
CCTCGGTTGCCTATTTTTTTATATGTTCATAAGGAATACCCGTTTCCTAAAGTTTCTAAAAGTCCTGAAACCAAACGCCGCACGTTTCAAAGCTTTAATCTTATTATTCATCCCCTCAAGACAGCCATTTGAATAAGGGAGTGTCATTGCTAGCTTAATAGAGGCTTGTTTCTTGAGTAAGAATTGATACTTTTTGACAAAATCTTCATCCAGTTCCTCTTTATCTAACTCTTCTATAAGCCCAAAGAAAGCCACAGCGTCTCTGCGCTTAAAGTGAGTCATCGCCATTTGTAGGTTTTGCCAAGCAAGACCAAGCGCCTCATCTTCTGCGATAATCGTTTCAACCAAAGATTTTGAATCCGTATATTTTCTAAAGCTATGCGAATAAAAGGGCTTTTCGGAGAGTTGATCATAGTCTTTCAAGAGATGCTTCCAGAAATACTTCATATGGCGATATTCAGGGCTTTTGGTCTCATAGTTTTTCATGATTTTAATACGAAGCTGATTAAATGAGCGTGTCAGTTGTTGGACCACATGGAAACGGTCAGTGACCACCTGAGCTTTTGGGAAACAGCGTTTAATCAATTGTTCATAACTCGCATTCATATCCATAACAAGATACTTCACTTTCAGACGTTCTTCTCGCTTGTAATTCATAAAGTGTCGTTTAAGTGCTTCAATTCTCCGATCATCAAGTATTGTGATAAGCTCATGTGTTTGCCCATCCATCGCCACGAAGGCCATATTCCCTGTACAATCCTTAGTTGCTTTGAGCTCATCCACGCAGAGGACTTCAGGGAGCAGCTTGAATTCATCTTTATCGCTCATCTGATTAAGGAGTCGATAAAAGCTATAGTTACTCACATTCAAGTCCTTAGCTGCTTCAGAGATTGAGATTTTAGAACGAAGTTTTCCTAGAATTTGTTTCTTAAGGAGGACCGAGTCCTTTTGTCCTGACTCA
>NZ_BFFO01000022.1 GCF_003116835.1 Lactococcus termiticola
TGATGTTATCCTAGAAAAATGGACAGCCGTTTAGGTAATTTGGTACACTCAATTTATGGTTAAACGATATGAACAAGGTTTCAAAGAAACGCTAGTAGAACTCTATGACTCAGGGCAAAGTGTTCCGAGTCTGTCAAGCGAATATGGTATTGCACAAACGACACTTTACAAATGGATTGATAAATACTCAAAGAAAGGGGGACAAGAGTACTCTAAGGCTGATTTTATTGCCCTAAAGAAAGAATTAGCTCGTGTCCAAGAAGAACGTGACCTCTTAAAAAAAGTATTGACCATATTCGCAGAGAAAAAGAAATGACTAACCCAGAAATGATTCAAATGATTCAAGAAGAACAGTTTAACATTACCCAATCTTGTCTCCTTTTTGGTCTCAACCGCTCAAGTTTTTATGAACAAACTCAGCGGAAACTTTCTTCTTCAGAAAAACGTAGAAGAAATTTATCACTTGAGATTAAATCAATTTATGAATCCTCTAAACAAATTTATGGTGCACCTAAAATTCATCATCAGTTGGTTCAAAAAGGAATAACTGTCGGTCTTAAACTTGTCCAGAAGCTCATGCATGAACAAGGAATAAAGTCAGTCGTTAATAAGAAGTTTAAACCTGCGAGAAATAAGTCAGATAATATTTCAAGAGAGAATCT